>NZ_JAMBOP010000001.1 GCF_023715645.1 Bacillus cytotoxicus
CGCTGCTTTTAATCCATTGCTTTAAAAAGAGTGTTAATAAGGAAATAAGCAAAGCACCTAAAAATACATTTACGAATACCGTAATAATGATTTTAAACGAAGTAACATGTGCTATCACCTTTTGAAACAACTCAGGATTATGTATCAATTCACTAAGCCAGCCAGATGTATGTACCCACGTATTTTCCAATCCGACAAGCAAGACGCCAAATATGAAGGAAAACCCTAATACGAAGCAAGTGAAACATAGCGAAAGTATTAGGGCAGTAACGACATGTACATGCCACACATGAAAGCGAGAGTTAGATTTTAAAACATGCAAACTTTGTTCATTTCGTTCCATTATTTGTGTTAATATGGTCACGAGAAACGGAATCGCAATAAACATAAACATATATTGACTGGCGCCACCTGTCGGATTGTTTAATGGAGTAATCACATCAAAAACTCCTGTCTTGACAGGAACACTAGTTTTCGCAGCTACTTCTAAATTGTACAGGATTATGATCGCGTACAATCCACCAATCAGTAACAGATGTTTTCTAGCACCTATACTCTTCATTCCGATGTGTACTGTCTTAAATCGTTTCATGTTTTTCACCTACAAAATAAAAGCAAACATAACTTCCAATAATTCCCGCAAATAAATATCCAAACAAAGCGATAGGCGAGCCAATATTACCCATAAATACATCCATCATAGTAGGTGCCGATGGAATAAGAGCCCTTATTGCAATGCTGAATCCTATAAAAATCAAAAAAGGAAAAATTACTACAACATAACGATTTTTCACGAACACAGATAACGCAAGTCCAAGGGAGGAAAACATGCCGCCGACAAAAAATAAAATGAAAATTCGTAAGAGAATATACCAAAACGGATGTTGATAATAGAAATCAGGGAAAAAACTATCTTTTATAACACGACTCGAGCCATAGTAAAAACTAGGCTCAATAAGCGGATAAACAGACATTAAACATAAAAAATTAAATATTAACGGAATTATTACCATACATCCGCCTACACAAAAATTCACTATATAACGAACACGTAAATACGTTTTCTTTTCTACCTTTGTTAAAATATTTTTAATAAATCCTGTGTTAAAATCTTCCGCATAAGAATCCGCATACGCTACAGCTGCTAATAAAGGGAAAATTAAACTATATATATTTGACGAAGCTGTCAAAGGAAGATAAAACCAATCCACATACGGACTTGCTTCCATCAGCACATAATCTAGTTTAAACGAAGTCCATTCCTCTTTAATGGGCGCTATCGCAAAAGCAAGCCCAACTAGAAACAGCATCCAAAAAATAGGACGTTTCCCAATTCGATTCAGTTCCATTTTCCACATAGTTCTCACCCTGCCCAATCAATGATAAAATTCTTTTTTGTCGTATTGCTTCATACTTACTAAAAATAATAGAAAAATCCATACTATAAAGTATATGAGGTTAAATAATTGATCATTTGGCTTAAGCCAAGTTTCTATCGAAATGTCAATCTTCCTTATAAATATTGGCGTATCTGTAGATACGTAGCCATCAGACGCAAACAAAACAAGCGATACAAACAGGACATATATATTTTTCTTTAACACAAGTTTCAGAAAAATAATGAACATTGCTATAAATAAAATAGCTAAAAACCTTGAAGCAAGTACATACAACCATATCTTCCCGCTTGTTACATGTGGTATATAAGCAGAAAAGGTGGATTTATTATCTAATAAAAAATATAACATTCCTTCTTTCGTGCCCCATAAGTTAGTCAGCCGTCCCGTTTCTACAAATGCTGTAACAATACCAACTAACATCATTAAACTAGTAAAAATAACACTGATACCTATTGAAAAAAGAAAATGTTCATATAAAAGCGCTCGCTTGTTTTGGAGGCGTGTGACAATCATTTCATTTTCCATCCGATCCATCAATAACGGAAGAAGCAATGCTAAAATCGGTAAAACACCAAATAATAACAGCCCATTTCCACAACTCCCGCCTTCTCTAAGGTTAACAATATAATCAAATAAAGAATTGCTCATGCCGCGAGCTGCACCTATCGTATTTCCGACACAAACAATCATAAAATATGTAAAGCTAAGCAAAATCATGAGGGGCGACAAGTAATTACGTGACAAATTCCCCAGCATATATATTTTTTTCAACTTCTCACCACCTAAATAAAACGGTATCAGTTATTATATACTCTGCATACTTATGTTATTTCTTAAGCCCAGTAGCACCTGGTGTCATTTTAAAGTATTCTTCCCACGGCAGTTCTTTGCTGTTTGATAGATCTAACTGAAATACTTTCTCTTCATTCGCAATCCCTTTGTTTAACTGAATTTCACTTGCAGTAACAAAAAACTTAACAGCATTGTCACTTTTGTAACATTTAAAATCTAATAAAGCGCCTGTATCCTTAGAAACAACCATTGTGAATGGGCCCGCTAGCGAGTCAGAGCTACCTTTAATACTCTCATTTGGTTTACCATTTTCATCATATCTAATATCTGAATTTTTTTTAATTTCTCCTTTTATTTGATAAACCGGCATACCATATTGAGTCTCCTCTTTATACTCCCAACGCGTAAAGTCATATAGCATGTCATCCCATTCTGTCTGTAAAATCATCCTATTACCTGTCAATATATTTCCATCAATTACACCAGGAAAGGGTTGGTCTTTTTTTCGCATTATATTGTGAACATTTTTCTTTGGTAATTGACTAATCAATACTTCATCATTTAGATTTACTAGTAGATTTTCTACTTCTATTACCTTATCACCTTGTATCTTTTCTTTTTGCACTTTATTTTTATTTTTAACAAAATCTACAGAAAATTGTATTCGCGAAGTATCCCCTGAAAAACCCCATTCAAATTTCCCTTGTGCATTATCAATATAATCTAGCGAGTAATACATTTTTTTCACAATCTCAAATTTATCAGGATACTTCTTCGCCATTTCTTTCATATCTTCAGGAGGAGCATCCATTTTATCAGGTTCAAGCGGATTCCTATCTAATCTATGTTTCTTTGTTGACTTTCCGTTTTCTTTTTCCGGCTTTGTTTGGGTTTCTACTGCCTCTTCTGTTTTTTTATTCATCCACATTTCTTGTATTTGAGGATAATAGTTTATTACAACTAACAGGAGTGCTAAAACAGTGATAAGAACAGCAGGCATTGCTTTTTTTAACATCCCTACACCTCTTCCGTGTAATTTTTAATAAACGAAGCGATGGACAACATAAGTTATCCATCGCATATATGTACGCCTCTATTTTATAGAACGTTATACGAATTAAATTGAGTCAGGGCTCCAAACACCATAGACGCCTCCACCATCAAGGCTTTTTCCAGTCGAGACTTTAAGCCGCGCACTATTCAAACCACTTTCTTTAACATAATTTGATAAATATATTCCGCGACCCACATCAGAAGTTGAAAGATTCGGTTCCTCTGCTTTTACATGTGCATAATTCCCACCGACAATTCTTACTTGTGCATTTAGGACATTACCATAGAAACCGCCTATTTTCACATAACCTGAACTATCATCATTTTTTTGACGTGCATCTGTATAGCTGGCACCTCCACCTGAACCAAAACTAAAATTAAAGTACGTATCACCGTGATTGTTCGCCAATGCTGGAACAGCTGCTGTTGCAACCATCGCCGTAGTTAATACTCCTGCATAAAATTTCTTTTTTAAACTCATTTTTCCACGTCCTTATCTATATTTTTAATGTGTCATTTAAATATAGGTCCCAATAATTGCTTCATAAGTCTAATGATGAATAACTTAACCTGATAAAACAAACGTATAAGCAACTATATTGTTAACCTAATATTTTAACAACAGTTAGAATATAACAAATTATCATAATAGTGTAAATGTTATATTTTTAAATTTATTGGTTTTTTTGGTGAACATTAGGATATCATGTAATATAAAGGGGATTCAGGGGTGTGATCCCATTAATTTTCTGTCAAAATTTGACTTTTTCTTTTCAGTGGAAATAAGAAGGGTATTATGCATGATTTAGATTTTGAAAAATAAACTAGGATCTTCTTTTTACGTGTGAAACATGGAAAAAGACAGTCGAAAAGAAGACTACTGCTCTTTGTTATTTTCCCAGTAGTTTTTGTATATAAATTGGGAAACTGGTCTATGCTAGTAATTTTGGGTATTCAATGCATGTTGGTTATCACTCCAATATATTACATATATTTTTTGTTACTTTATGTGCCGTGTTACACTTGAACAAATTTTCCAACATCATATTACACAAAAGTATGTAAACCGTTCTGGAATGGTCCATGCGATTGCCGTCGCTTATCATGCGTTTCATCACACCTCAGTCGATGCGGCAACGAAGGCTGGTTTTCTTCATGATATAGGACATCATACATGGTATCGTAACGGGGAATGGGATTATGAATTATATAAAAAGAATGATATACACGCCATTAAAGGAGCGGAACGAGCTCATAAATTGTTAATCCGATTAGGAGAACATCCAAAACAAGCAAAGGAAATTTCCGTTGCTATTCTCTTGCACACCGATTCTTTTCTACTAGAACAAGCACTTGAGAGAACACCTCTCCAAAATATTATTAAATGGGTAGACGAAGCCGATGAAGAACCGGGCGGAGCACATCACTACCGAACGATATCTTATGAAAAAGCACTGCAAGCAATTAAGCGATTAGATGAGATGGTAGATCGTGAATTACAAACACAACAATCAACATCCTCTGCTCCTATTTCTACCAATGAAAAAGCAGAGAAAATATGTTAATCAAAGTAAAAATCACCTTAGTAAAAGCTAAGGTGATTTTTACTTTGATTACGAAATTCCGAACTATTATGTAACATTAATAACTGGCGCACTTTATCCAAATATGTATAATTTTATATATAAACAATAGAGAGGATTCGATATATGCAACACTCTGTACAACTTACACATGATCAAAACCATTCTTTATCATGGGGACAATTTATTGGCTCTGCTTTATTTGCTTTTTTTGGGGCAAGCACTATAAGCGGTTTATTTGTAGCTCTTCCGTTTATGATTTACAGCGAAGGCATTTCTGACAAAAAAACAAGTGCCCTATATAGCTCACTTGGAACAACCGGAAGTGCTTTATTACAACTGCTTATTTTATTATTGTTTATTTTCAAATACGAACCCTTAAAAAAACTATTATTACCTGTTTTCAATTTTCAAGCGCTCCAAAAATTTCGTACATATATATACTTATTTCTTTTCTTTGGGCTTAGTATTGCTATAAATATATTTGTAATTTCTAAGATATTTCCTTATACAACGCAAGAACAAGATTTAGCTTTAAACTTAGAAATTTTAAATCAATATAAAATTCTATTAATTTTAGGAAGTGCGATTTTCATCCCTATTTTTGAAGAACTTATTTTCCGCGGAATCATTCTTCAATTTTTAGAGCAGCGTTTTCCATTTTGGATAGCAGCACTTTGCTCAAGCTTCATCTTCGGAATCGCACATACATATTCTCTTGGTGTTATGGTTAGTGCTTTTATGATGGGAATGTTTATGGCTGTATTATGTAAAAAAACAAATTCTATTATTCCTGCTATGTTATTTCATATAATGAATAATACGGTTGCGTTTTTATCATAAAAAAGGATAGTGTGCACTCCCTATCAGAGGGATACACGCTATCAAATCACTATAATTAATTATTATTACTAAAAGGAGCATAACTTTGCAAACACATATACAGATAGAACAACAAATGAAAATATCTTGGCTTGAATTTATTGGAATCCTGTTAATGCTCATTCTCATTATTCCAACAATTAATGGCGTTTTCACCATACTACCTATCGAATTATATGGATATGTTCGCCCAGATACACATAAGTCTCTACTTGAATCACTTGAAAATATTAGCTATGAATGCATAGCTTTATTCTTTTTATTACTATATATCGTGAAATATAAACCACTTAAAGCTCTTGTATTGCCAGCTATCGATTTTCAATGTTTAAAATCTTTTCGCACGTATATCTATGTACTCCTTTATTATGCTATCGGTTTATTTATCGATCTTGTTATATTAGATAAATTTTTTCCTGACTCAGTACAAGAACAAGTAGACGCATTAGATTTTGCTACGTTAGAACAGTACAAATTCTTACTAATTCTTGCAGTCGGATTACTTGCACCTATTAAAGAAGAACTGATATGTAGAGGCATTCTTTTACGTTTCTTTGAAGAAAAATTCACATTTTGGCCAGCTGCGATCATCTCAAGTTTATTATTTGGTATCGCTCATACGTATTCAGTGGGGGTTATGGTGAGCGCCTTTGTCACTGGTCTCTTTGCCTCATTGTTATATAAACAAACAAATTCTATTATTCCAGCTATTTTACTTCACATCATGATTAATACATGTTCCTTCTTGTACTGAATAAAACGCCATTATGGTTGCATAATGGCGTTTTAACTTTTAGAACATGTTCTAGTTGAAAACCCCTATAAATGGATTTTTTTACACAAAACATATCCACAGTAAGATTTATAGTGTAAAATGTAACTAATAATATAAAATAACACCAATTACAGGAGGTATGTTTATATGGAAAATGTGGGATTCTTTCTTTGGATTTTCTTCATGCCAGTCCTAGTATCATCGGGAATTATTGGAGGCATATTTTTAATAATCGCAGGAGTGAAGCATCGCAAGGTAATTGTTATTGTCGCAGGACTTGTTTGTTTCTCACTTGTAACTACACCTTTTATTCTCTGGGGAATAGGGATTGATATGGAACGACTTATTCCTATCCCAACTACCATGTACTGGAGCATCTTTCCTTTAGCTGGCGCATTAGCCAGCATAAGCGGAATGCGCAATAAAATTATGAGCATTCTTCTTATGGGGAATATCATGATTTCTGTTGGCGTCCTTGGGATAACTTTCTATCAAATCATGTCTAGTCCTCATTAAATTGAATCTTAAATAAGAAAAAAGTCATGTATGCCATCTCATCATACGTGACTTTTTATTTTGCATTAGCCTTAATTCACCTTTTTCCTTCTAAATATTGTATAAAAACAAATGCCAAATACTATGCCATAAATAATCCCTATGATTAAGCCTCTAATTTGATATCAAAACACAAAAAAGCAGAGAAATCACTTCTCTGCTTTTCGATTTGGCTTATTGCCTGATGGTAAGAATAGTGATAATACCCAAGCAATACCCGCTAATACTGTTGCAATTAAGAATGCGTCATTAATACCATTAATCGCAGACAACTTCGAAATTTGTCCGAATAGTAGTTGCGTGCTCATCGCATCTCCAGCTTGTGCTGATCCGGCAACGGCTGCTAAGTTTTGTCCCATTCCGTGTACCTTATCAACTAAAATTGGATTTGTTTTTGTTATCATATTTCCGTAATCTGCTATGTGAGCGGTTGTTTGCTGCGTCATAATTGTAATTAAGATCGCTGTACCAATTGAACCTGCTACTTGTCTTGATGTATTTTGCGTTGCTGTGCCGTGAGAAATTAATTTCATCGGCAGTGCGTTCATACCTGCTGTCATAATTGGCATCATAATGAATGCCATACCAAATGAACGTATAATATAATCCGTCATAATGACGCTATATGGTGTATCCATTGTTAATTTAGTAAATTCATATGTTGCAAATGTGGTAAGAGCCAAGCCAAATATCGCTAATGGACGAATACCATATTTATCAAATAACTTTCCTGCAAATGGTCCCATAATCCCCATAATTAATGATCCTGGAAGAAGTAATAAACCGGATTCAATTGGAGTAAAACCACGAATATTTTGCAAATATACAGGAAGTAATAACATACCTCCATAGAGTGCCATCGTTACAATTGCGTTAATTAATAATGTGAAAGTAAACGTTGGATATTTAAATACATGTAAATCAAGCATCTTATTATCCGTCGTCATTTCTCTCCAAATAAATAACGCTATACCAATTACACCAATAAGAAGTGTAATTACAACTTCTGCACTGCTCCAGCCCTTATTTCCAGCTTCACTAAATCCATACAGTAAGCTTCCAAGTCCAATACTTGAACTAATAACACCAAATATATCTAACTTTGTGTTAGAAACTGGCTGAGCTAGTGTGAAGAACTTTACAGATAGCAATGTGACAAATAAACCAATGACAAACATCGCATAAAAAATTAAGTTCCAATGGTAATTTTGAATCATCCAACCTGTTATAGTTGGCCCAATAGCTGGTGCTAAAATCATCGCTACCCCAAGTAACCCCATCGCAGCTCCGCGCTTATGAGGAGGGAATAAAGTCATGAAAATATTCATACCAACTGGCATTAAAATCCCTGCACCAACTGCTTGAATCACGCGTCCTGTCATCATCATAGTGAAGCTTCCAGATAGAGCACAAATAATAGAACCTACTGTAAAGAACAACATCGCTGCTACGAATAGTCTACGATACGTAAAGCGTGAAACTAAGAACGCACTAATTGGGACTAAAATACCATTTACAAGCATAAATCCTGTCGTTAACCATTGTGCTGTTGAAGTGGATACGTTAAATTCATTCATTAATGACGGCAAAGCAACATTAATGACTGTTTGGTTTAAAATCGATACGAACATACCGAGAATTAATACTGCTACAACTGCTTTTACATTTACATCAGCTATCGGTAATTGTTTTTTCAGTGTTTCTTTTTCAGGTTTCGTTGTTTCTAATTCGACTATAGAAGGTTCTTGCTCTAGATGCTTTGCTTCTATCTTACTTACGGCTGGGACTTGTTCTTCTCCCGCGTTCGTTTTTTTCTTTCTTAAAAGACGATTTACAAGGAAGAAGACAATAATACAAAATAGTGCATATCCTACAATTAAAGCTGAGGACATTTCATCTCCCCCTTACTTATGAATACGAACTGTCACATTCATTCCAGGAACAATATTTACTGATTTGCTATGATCTAAAGAAACTTTAACTGGTACAACTTGTGTTACTTTTGTATAGTTTGCTGTTGCATTGCTTGATGGTAGCATAGAGAACGTATTCGCTGTTGTTAAACCAACTTGTTCTACTTTTCCTGTTAACGTTGTATCAGGATATGCATCTACATACACGTCTACTTCTTGACCTTTGTGTACACTATCAACATCTGTTTCTTCAATATTTGCTGTTACCCATAAATCATTCATATCATATGCATACGCAATTGGACTGCCTGCTCCAACAAGAGCATTTGTTGTTGCATTTGCTTGAACAACTGTTGCATTTTTCGGAATTGTTACATCCACCGTTTGCTCACCATTTGGCCCTACCGTAGAAACAGCACCCAATTTATCATTTTCATTGTAATTCTTACCTACTTCAGCTTTCCATTCTGTTAACTTCCCTGCTACTGGTGATGCAATTGGAATTATTTTTCCATCAATTTTTGCATTCTCCGTTTTTAAATAATTTTGAGATTGGTTGTAATAGTAATAGCCGCCAACACCGCCGCCAACTAATACAATCAATGTGATAATGTTAATAATTATCATTCTTCGAAACTGATTCATTGCTTTCCTCTCCTTATATCGCATATAATTTTTTTCTAAACTATTAATATTCCTTTTGTTTATATTCTTTAATTGTTAATTATATTAACAATTAACCAAAAAAATCACACCTTTTGCATGACAAAACCGTTTTTGGTCTGCATGCGAGTGGTGCTGTTTTCTAAAGGAATATCGTTTATAATTATAAATAATTATTTTAAATCTACAACCGACAATTCGGATACGTATGTTGTTTAACCGACAATTCACTAAACATTTGTTGGTTAAATAGATAAAATTCAGCAAGGAGAGCAAAAATGTCTATTAAAAACTCAAACGATCCACGAGTAAAACGAACGAGACAGGCGATACGTGATGCCCTCATATCTTTAATACATGAAAAAGGTTTCGATAGCATTACAGTTCAAGATATTGCTGAAAAGGCAACTGTCAACCGCGCCACCTTTTATAGCCATTATTATGGCAAATATGACCTTCTAGACAAAAGCATCGAAGAAATGTTAACAACATTTGCAGACATTCTCAAACCGAAAGAATTAGATAAGAGTGAGTTTCGACTTACCCTCGATACTCCTCACCCTTCCTTTCTTTCTTTGTTTAGTCATATTGCTGAAAATGCTTTCTTTTATCAAGTAATGCTTGGGGAGAATGGAATTCCGAAGTTTTCCTCTCGAATGATGAAAGCCATTCAAACGAATTTACTTCTTAGCCTTTCTATTTCACAACCAAATGAGGATCAATTAGCTGTACCACGTGACATCCTTATTAGCTATGTAACAGGTGCACATTTAGGAATGATCATTTCATGGCTAAAACAAAATATGCCATATACACCTCATTATATGGCCTTGCAGCTAGCTCGTTTGATTATTTTAGGTCCCTATACAGCAGCTGGATTAGAGGGGACATTTAGATAAAAAGAGCGAAAGGCATATCCTCTCGCTCTTTTTTATATTGTAACTACTCAGTCATACATTTCATTTAGAAGCTTGGTAAGGAGTATGATTCCAGCGAAAATGCGCCCCATTACCTACAGAAAGTTTTTTTCATTTTCCAGTATATAAATTGCTGTCATGAAGATAAAAATGGGCCTACACCTCGCTACCTCTCTTGGTTTTAAAACTTTGCGCGTGGCAGGAAAAGGCCCTGACCGCTCCTATGCATGGCCAGTCCCTCAGGACCATTTAAAAAAATGCTTTTCTGCCTTTTTTTCATAGAGCTACTGAGTAGTTACTTTATATTAATCAAATGTAATGTTATGTACAGCCTCATTATCAAGACGTTTCACAACTTCTACAATTAATTTTACTGTGTTTTCATAATCATCGCGATGTAACATTGCCGCATGGGAATGAATATAGCGAGTTGCAATGGTAATTGCCATTGCTGGAATACCGTCTACAGCAATATGAATTGCTCCTGCATCTGTTCCGCCGCCAGGAAGAGAATCGTATTGATATGGAATATTTAATTCATCTGCTACTCCAACAATGAAGTCACGAAGACCTTTATGCCCAACGATAGATGCATCATATAAAATAATTTGCGGGCCATCACCCATTTTTCCTTGTGCTTCTTTTTCGCTTACTCCTGGTGTATCACCAGCGATTCCAACATCTACCGCAAATGCGATATCAGGTTGAATATAATATGCAGCTGTTTTCGCTCCGCGAAGACCTACCTCTTCTTGTACAGTTCCAACACCATATACAATGTTTGGATGTTTTTGATCTTTCAATTGTTTTAAAACATCGATTGCAATTGCGCAGCCAATGCGGTTGTCCCATGCTTTCGCAAGTAACATTTTTTCATTTTTCATTACTTGGAATTCGAAATATGGTACAACTTGATCTCCTGGGCGTACGCCCCACTCCAGCGCTTCTTCTTTACTAGAAGCACCAATATCAATAAACATATCTTTAATATCAACTGGTTTTTTGCGAACTTCAACTGGTAAAATGTGCGGTGGTTTAGAACCAATGACACCCGTTACATCACCTTTGCTCGTAACAATTGTTACGCGCTGTGCTAACATAACTTGTGACCACCAGCCGCCAACTGTTTGAAAGCGCAAGAAACCTTTATCATCAATTTGCGTAATCATAAAACCGACTTCATCTAAATGACCGGCTACCATAATTTTCGGGCCATTGCCGTCACCAATTTTTTTCGCAACTAAGCTTCCTAAGTTATCTGTTGATATTTCATCAGCAAACGGTGCGATATATTTCTTCATGACTTCACGAGGCTCACGTTCATTTCCAGCAATCCCGCGTGCATCTGTTAATTCTTTTAGCATCGTCAATGTCGCATCTAGTTTTGTCATTGGACAATGTCCTCCTTTTTCTTCATCTCTTTAATTATACAAGAGCGGAAAAGAATGTTCAAAAAACTTAATTAATAACCTTCTGTTTGACGTTGGTGATTCACTTCATTTTTATCTAAATACGCTTTCTCAATCTCTTCTTGGCCAAAATCAAGTGCTTGTCCTAAACGAAGATAGCTCGTAAACAATTCAATGTAATTTGTAATCGATGGTTGCTCATTAAATCGAATTGCTTTCGCATATACATCTAAGAAAATTTCTACTTGTGTTTTATTTGTTAGTGCACATTTATAAAACAAGAAATTTTTATCAATTCCCAAATCAATTCCAATAGATAAAATAAAATGCAGCCCATCTACGTATTCTTCTAGTACAACTTCACGCTCAGATGCTGGCTTATTACTCCAATATTTAAAGCAGCGTGTTTCATTTGCAAGTTCACCAATTTCCACAAGAAGTGCTAGCATTTTTTCTTTTAATAATTTTTTCGGTTCTAAATTATGTTCTTTCGCAATGCGATCATCTAATTCTTTTTGTAATTTAAATAATTGTAGTAAATCCAAGCGTATTCCTCCTTCAACACCGAATAAACTCACTCGATATTGCTCCATTCTATTGGTAAATATAAACAAATAACCAAGTTATATTCTTACATTATAACAGTGTCAGTTTCATGTGGAAAGACAAGATTGTCTGAAGTCAAACACCCTATTCACAGCATATTTCATATATATCTATCTTTATTTCTCGATATATATACATTCATTTTGATCAACTAACATACAAATCTCAGCTACGGAGGATACAACATGACCGCTTCTACGCATGACCAGACACTCTCGTCTCCCCCAAAAAGAAAAGGGGTTTTGGTTTTATGTCAGGCTTTTAACTCGGGCATATATAAATAAACATAAAAAGCCAGAGAACCTCTCCGACTTTTTATGTTTATTCTTCTATATTACTAAAACTTTTATGCTCCCTTTGTTTTACATCGCACGTGGCAGAAATAGGCACTGACCGCTTCTTCGCATAGCCAGACACTCTCGACCAACAAGAAAGAAAATGGTTTTAGGTTTTAGGTTTTCACTTGGATTTATCCATAAAAAAATCCTTAGGAACAAAGTCCTAAGGATTTATAAACAATTAATTGTTTAATGCAGTTTTAGCAGCTGTTGCTAATTCAGCGAAAGCTTTTTCGTCATAAACAGCTAGGTCAGCAAGCATTTTGCGGTTTACTTCGATACCAGCAAGCTTAAGACCGTTCATTAAACGGCTGTAAGAAAGACCGTTCATACGAGCAGCTGCGTTGATACGAGTGATCCATAATTTACGGAAGTCACGTTTCTTTTGACGACGGTCACGGAATGCATACATTAAAGATTTCATTACTTGTTGGTTAGCAACTTTGTATAATGTATGTTTAGAACCGTAGTAACCTTTTGCTAATTTAATAATTTTTTTACGACGTTTACGAGTAACCGTACCACCTTTTACTCTTGGCATATTATTTCCCTCCTAGATATCTATCTGAACAAATATTAATTACATGTTGTCAAGCATTTGACGAATACGTTTGAAGTCACCAGCGCTTACTACACCAGCTTTACGTAATTTACGTTTAGCTTTTGTAGATTTGTTAGCGAATAAGTGGCTTGTGTAAGCGTGAGAACGCTTCAGTTTACCAGATCCTGTTTTTTTGAAACGCTTTGCAGCGCCGCGGTGAGTTTTCTGTTTAGGCATAGTGATTTCCTCCTCTATTTATTACTTATCATTTTTCGGTGCTAAAACTAAGAACATACTGCGTCCTTCCATTTTTGGCTTAGATTCAATTGTACTAACTTCAGCACAAGCTTCAGAGAAGCGATCTAAAACACGTTGACCGATTTCTTTATGAGTAATAGCACGACCTTTAAAGCGAATAGACGCTTTAACTTTGTCGCCCTTCTCCAAGAATTTAATAGCATTACGAAGTTTTGTGTTAAAGTCGTGTTCATCGATTGTTGGACTTAAACGAACTTCTTTTATGCTAATGATTTTTTGATTTTTACGCTGCTCTTTTTCTTTCTTTTGTTGCTCAAAGCGGAATTTTCCGTAGTCCATAATACGGCATACTGGTGGTTTCGCATTTGGAGCAACTAATACTAAATCAAGATTTACGTTCGCAGCTAGATCTAATGCTTCTTGACGAGACTTAATTCCAAGTTGATCACCATTTGCACCAACTAAACGTACTTCACGTGCACGAATTTGCTCGTTAATCATCATGTCCTTGCTAATAGTAAGCCACCTCCAAGGTTTTATAAGAATACGTTTTGGGAAGGAAGAACCCAAACAAAAAAGTGCGGGCATATCACACCCACACTTATAATATCTCTAATAAGAAATACTTACCTGCCAACTGCTTTCGCGTCAATCAGGTGAGAAGCGGGTGCTTCTACTTGTTCCACAAATCCGTATTCTATTATCCTTGATGATTTTACCATAGGACATAATGCATGTCAAGAAGCTCTGCTTCTTAAGTAACAACAAAAAATATTGTAACAAACAAAATGAATACATGCAATAGTTTTTTATATAAAGCGCACTTTGGCTCTTATTACCATTAAGAAAAGCCGCGGACAAGCCGCGACTTTTTCTTATCGTTTTCCTTCAGCTTTCATTAACTCAACGAAAGCATCTAATGAGATTGTTTCTGATTTTTGTTCACCATATTTACGGACGTTTACACCAGTTTCAGCAACTTCATTGTCACCTACTACAAGCATATACGGAATTTTTTGCATTTGTGCTTCACGGATTTTGTATCCAATTTTCTCGTCACGAGTATCCACTTCAACACGAAGGCCAGCACGTTGCAATTCTTCTTGTACTTTCTTCGCATAATCTAAATGTACTTGCGGAGAAACTGGAATTACTTGTACTTGAACTGGCGCTAACCATGTTGGGAATGCACCTTTGTACTCTTCAATTAAGAAGGCAACAAAGCGTTCCATAGTTGATACTACGCCGCGGTGAATAACAACCGGACGATGCTGCTTACCGTCTTCACCGATGTAAGTTAACTCAAAGCGTTCTGGAAGTAAGAAGTCTAATTGTATAGTTGAAAGTGTTTCGTCTTTTCCAAGCGCAGTGCGAACTTGTACGTCAAGTTTCGGGCCGTAGAATGCCGCTTCACCTTCTGCTTCATAGTACTCAAGACCCATTTCATCCATAGCTTCTTTTAACATTGATTGTGCTTTTTCCCACATTTCATCGTCATCAAAATACTTTTTAGTATCCTCTGGATCACGATAAGATAAACGGAATGAATAATTTTCTAAATCAAAGTCTTTGTATACTTCTAAAGTTAAGTTTACAACGCGTTTGAATTCTTCTTTGATTTGGTCTGGACGAACGAAAATGTGCGCATCATTTAAAGTCATACCGCGAACACGTTGCAGGCCAGATAGTGCACCAGACATTTCATAACGATGCATTGTTCCAAGCTCCGCAATACGGATCGGTAATTCACGGTAGCTGTGGATATCGCTTCTGTATACCATCATATGATGAGGACAGTTCATTGGACGAAGTACTAATTCCTCATTATCCATTTCCATTGATGGGAACATACCATCGCGGTAGTGATTCCAGTGACCAGAAGTTTCATAAAGCTCTCGGCTTCCTAGTACAGGAGTATATACGTGGTCATATCCTAAACTTACTTCTTTATCAACAATGTAACGCTCAATAATACGGCGGATTGTTGCACCTTTTGGTAACCAAAGCGGTAAGCCTTGTCCTACTTTTTGGCTATTTGTAAATAGTTTTAATTCTTTACCTAATTTACGGTGGTCACGCTCTTTCGCTTCTTCAAGCATACGTAAGTGCTCATCTAATTCTGCTTTTTTCACGAATGCAGTACCGTAAATACGTTGTAACATTTTGTTGTTGCTATCGCCGCGCCAATAAGCACCAGCAACACTTAACAATTTAAATACTTTAATTTTCCCTGTAGACGGAAGGTGAATACCGCGGCAAAGATCAAAGAATTCGCCTTGTTCATAAATTGAAATAACCGCATCTTCTGGAAGATCGTTAATTAATTCTAATTTTAGTTCATCGCCATTTTCTTCATAACGACGAAGTGCTTCCGCACGTGGTACTTCATGACGAACGATTTCTAAGTTCTCGTTCACAATCTTTTGCATTTCTTTTTCGATTTTCGGGAAATCTTCAACTGTAATCGCGTATTCCATATCGATATCATAGTAGAAGCCATTTTCAATTACAGGCCCAATTCCAAGCTTCACATCTTTATATAAACGCTTTAATGCTTGCGCTAATAAGTGAGCTGTTGAGTGGCGTAAAATATATAGCCCTTCTTCAGAATCTAATGTAATGATAGAAATCGCACCGTCTTGCTCAATTGGTGTAAGTAAGTCTACCATTTCCCCATTTAATTTCCCTGCAATCGCTTTTTTCTTTAAGCCAGGGCTAATAGAAGCAGCAATGTCTTCAGTTGTTGTTCCTTTTGGAAATTCCTTCACAGCTCCGTCTGGAAATGTGATTTTTACTACATCTGCCATCTTTAGTCACTCCTTTTTCATAGTCAAAATAAAAAACACCCATCCCTATAAAAAGGGACGAGTGTTGAATTCGCGGTTCCACCCTTGTTCCAGCTAACACATTGTTAACTGCTCAAGTACATGATAACGGCACTTGCCGTCAGCAATTACTAGACATTCGTTCACTGCTGAAGTTTAGAGGTGGTAAGTAATAATCTCGTATTAAGAAGCTCACAGCCTAAGGCTTCTCTCTCTGAGAATCGTAGATAACTACTCATGTCCTCATCGTAACATTTCGATGTATTTTCGTGTATGTACGTAATTATATGCTCAAAAATTTAGAAAATCAAGGGCGTTCCCTTTATTTTTAAATTTTGTCACATTCTTTTCAAATTCATGAAGCGCATATAACTGCACCCTCTCTTGAAATACATTTTGAATCGTTACAATCATATTATGATCTTGTTCTTTCGCATACAGATGAATTTTGTTAGGCGCGATCGACAGAAGCGGTGCCATAACATTCGGATCAACGTATAAACCTTTTTGAGAGAGTACTTCTTCTTCTATATACTGAACAAGTTTTTCTTGTTTTAAACGTCGTCCTTTTTCATCATAAAAAATACAACTATCATTAAACACGAGATGCAAGCAAGATAAACGTGATTTTCGACTGCTTACTTGTTGGCGAAGTGTTTCTACGAACATTTGATACTCTTGTTCTAACTTATATTCATCAATCGCCATCTCCGCCGTTCGATACAAAAATTCATTGTACTTTCTCAAGCGAAAACGAATATATGCTCCAAACGAAAAAGACATTGTATCATGCATCCAGCCTTGTAAAGAAGAAAGCACCAATACTCTCCCTCTTTCCTTCGAAGGTGCATCTATTAATCCCTTTCGTTTCCCTTTTAAAATAGAATGAGCCATATGTAAAATTTGGTTTCGTTCTTCTCGCTCTTCATAATAAAATTTATCTTTTAAAATCGCACTTATCCATTCATCTTGTTTTGTATTGATAATATATTGCATAAATACAGGAATAACTACCTTATCAATATATCGCGAATCTTGTATTGGTATATGAATAATTACTATTTGTTCGTACAAGTAGATGCTTATTTCTTCATATATATGATCTGTTCTTTTTCTTAATTCTTTATATATAACGATGGCATCATTTTTTTCTTCGAAGCAGATTTCAATCACTTCTGTCCCCCCTTTTATAATTCTTGCTATTTCCATATATATTAGAGGGATGTACAAAAAATGATACAAGCCAATATGAATTTTTTATATTCATAAGCTACTTTTATTGTATAATTTGACTATAGAGATTTAAAAAGGAGCGATACAATATGTACGAGTATAAATTTGTAAAAATCGAACTAAAATCCGGTCTAATGGCATCTAAACCAAAAGAAGATTATCAAACAATTATTACAGAACACGCTAAAGAAGGTTGGCGTTTCGTACAAATTTTCGCTCCTAGTACGGTAGGGTATGGATCATCTGCGTATTTTGAACTTATTTTTGAACGAAAGCAAACGATATAAAAAAGAGCAAGCCCCTGCTTGCTCTTTACGTATGCCTACGGTTTTTCCCACCAATCGAAACCGGCTTCGCTAAATATTTAATACGCTCCATAATACGAGCTGCTTTCATTTCTTCTTCTTCTCCGCGCTGTGTATACGTTAAATGATGCTCGAGTTGTTTAAAATCAAAGTTAGATGTGAAAAACGTCGGTAAGTTCTCCAGCATCCGGAACTGTAAAATCGCTCCGAGTACATCATCGCGCACAAAACTTGACATTGCTTCCGCCCCAATATCATCTAACATAAGTACCGGGACACGTTTTACCGCATCAATTTTTTCGCCAATTGTATTATTTTGCAATGAACTTTTAATTTCACGCAAAAATTCTGGCAAGTAAACAATCATAGAACTAATTTTGCGCAGTGCTAGTTCATTGGCAAGTGCCCCTAAAATATATGTTTTACCTACTCCAAATGGTCCATAGAAATAGAGCGCCTGCACTTTTTTCCCTACCTCATATTCACTTAAAAATTCATTTGCAGCACGAATCGCGTGAATGCGCGGTTCTAAATCGGATAGATCTAAACTTTCCATTGAAGCTTGCAAAATATCGCTTGGCATATATACACTTTGAACAAGTTTTTCATGCTTTTTCCGTTCATCATAAGCTACTTTTCTTACGCAGCGATCGTATTGAATGTCAATCATCTTCCCTTGAATGATCAGCTTCGGTTCGTATCCTTGAATCATGTTTTTACATGATTCTAAGTTCGAACAATCTTCACATCCAACGCTTTGTCCAATGTACTCATATAGCTTTACAAGGCTGCGTTCAACCATCGACATTGTTACTTCACCTTGATGTTCTTCTATAAATGATTTCACACGCGGATGCGCCATTACTTCTTCTTTTAATACTTCATATCTATTCTTAAAATTTTCATTTTGCATTAATTTCGCAAATGTATTTTGAATTGGTTCCATTTCTTCACCTCAAAAGGAGCTCGCCTTTGTTAGTTTCGCTTATATTTTTTCAGCTCTTCCTCTAACTTTTTACGCTCTTCTTCTAATTTTCCCTGTTCTTCACTACGATGTGATGGCTCAATATCTTCTGTTTGTTCCTTTAACCAGTCTGGTACAAGTTCTTTACGAACCGTTTTCTTCGTTGTCTTTCCTTTTTTCTTTGTTTCTGCCCATTCTTGATATTGACGATTTTCCTCTTTCGCAAGACCCATCGCTTCCGTTACGGTTGTAATTTTTTTACGGGCCCAGTGTCCAGCAATTTTCTCTACATACGATTTCGCTAACTTCATATCCGAACGAAGCATGACATAATAAATAAGCACATTGACAACACCTGGCGTTAACTTTTGATTCAACATCACATCTTCAATAATTTGCAAATCAGCCTTCGTCGGCTCAGCTCCGCCCGAAATTTCTTTTAATAATTCTCTTGGTGAAATTTCCTCTAACTGTTTAATAAGCATTTCTTCTTGTGTTGTCGGTTCTTTCTCCTTCATCGTCCGCGAATGCAATGGCTGCGTCCGCTCACTAAACGTAGGAAGTGCTTGTCCATTCTCAAATTGGTACCAGTCACGCGCACCTTTTCGCAATCGTTCCATATCAATTGTATTATGCTCCGTAACGGCACCAAGAACAATATTCTGCATAGATAACGAATCAATACCGTATACGTAAGCTACAATGATCACACATTCACGCAGTTGATCTGTGATTGCTTTGCGCGGCACAAGCGCTGATAACCCTTCTACAAACAATGAAAAGTCAAAGAAATCATTCCAAACTTGAGGTGCATTTCCCTCTGCTCTGCTTGGCATTATCGCTGCGCTTGGCATAAGTAATTCTTCCTTGGCATGCTCAACTTGTCCTGGATTAAAAGAACCAAACATATCATTAAAGGATCGTGTTACATTTTCATAAGAAGCAAAGTCAAATTCTTCTTCTAAGAAATATTGCTTCACTTGATTATATTTCGCCTTGCTTAAGCGGTTATATAAAAAAATACTTAATACAATATCATCAAAAAATTGCTTTGGCATAAGCGGTGGCTGTAACTCATAAATAAACATGCGAATATCTTTTTCTTTTTTCACATACACATTTAAAAGTCCAATTGCCTCTAGCTTTAAACGCTCTTCATAAATATCTGGGAGCTGCATTTGCATTGTTACCATAATAGAATGGTGTGTATTTTCTCTTCCAAATAAACGATCCTGCTCTAACTCGCCCCATAATGTCATATATAAACTAAAAGCTTTACTGCCAATAAGCGGTTGATATAACATCGTCAGCACTTTACGATCATAATTGCTAAGCAGTCCTCTTGCACTTATCTTATAACGGTCAATTGGCAACAGTTCCATCCATGACTGTCTTTCCATCCTTGCAAATCCTTTCTGTCATCCATTCTTATTATCATTATGAGTGAAAAAAGAGCTAATAGCTTACGCTTCTAGCTCTTTTATTTTCGTTCTTTTTGAAGAATATCTTTCAACTCTTCAATAAATACGTTCAAATCTTTAAATTGTCGGTAAACAGATGCAAAACGCACATATGCAACATCATCAATATCACGAAGCGCTTCCATGACCATTTCACCAATCATATCGCTTTTTACTTCTGACATTCCTAAGTTACGCAATTCCCGTTCTACATGTTGTGTAATTTCTTCTAATTGTTTTAACGATACAGGTCGCTTTTCACACGCTTTAATTAAACCACGCAAAATTTTCTCTTTGTTAAATTCTTCTCGTGTTCCTTCTTTCTTTACAACGATGAGCGGCGACTCTTCGACACGTTCAAATGTGGTAAAGCGATTGAAACAACTTTCGCACTCTCTTCTTCTGCGAATTGATCGTCCTTCGTCAACTGGACGTGAATCCAATACTTTCGTACCATTGTGAAAACAGGATGGACAACGCAATCCATTCACTCCTTTTCAATTTAATTTTATCTTAACAAAACTTAAACATTTTAAACAAGGATTTTCTCTTCGATATTACAAACACTTATGTATAAACAATTCCTTCTTATATAAATCTAACTTGAAACAACGATATAAAAACCCTTTTCTTTTTAGATGGACGAGAGCCTCTGGCCATGCATAGTAGCGGTCAGGGCCCTTTTCTGCCACAGGCAATGTGAAAACAAAGGGAGCTAACACAATATAAACTAAAAAGAGGTGTATTATACACCTCTTTACATTTTAAATCAATTATCTTATTTTTTAAAGAGCTTTTGTTTCTCTTTGCTTAATTTCGAAGCTACCTGTACCGCGAGGAAGTTCAATACTTTCTCTCGTTTTTGCTCCTAAGCCTTCAGCGATGTACTCTGCTGCAACATTTGGATCAATACGATCACCACAAGTATATACATCAATACTTGCATAACCATGCTCTGGAAAGCTGTGAATTGTTAAGTGAGACTCAGAAATAATTACAACTCCACTTACACCTTGGGGTGCAAATTTATGGAAAGCAACCTCACGTACTTCAGCGCCTGCTCGAAGTGCTGCATCCACAAATAATCTTTCAATATAAGGCATATCATTAAGCTTGTCGAAATCGCAATCCCAAAGTTCTGCGATTACGTGACGACCCATAGTGTCCATAGTATCCATTCTACAGTTCCCCCTCATGAATTTAATTTAACTGTTCGAATTGAAAACTAATTTGCAATTTGGCTTGCTCCACTACCACGGGGGAAAGTTAGTCCAGAGAGGTCCTAACCCTTTAAGTAGTGACTACGTACCTCAGCTCTTAAGTTTACGAATGTTAGTATACTTTGTTTATTTTCATTTTGCAACAACAGTTTTTTATTTTTCCGAAAACGCTTTTCCCTTAAAAAAGGAAAGGATTCAAAATCACAGTAATCATAGCTGTTCTAGGTGATTTACACTAAAAAATATGTAATATTTTTCTACTATAATAAGAAAAAGGACAGGCTAACGCCTGCCCTTTTCTCATCTATTAAATATGTTGTACGTTTTCTTGTTTCGCAAATTGATCTACAACAAGCTTCACAAGGTCTACAACACGACGAGAATAACCCCATTCGTTATCGTACCAAGCAAGTACTTTTACTTTTCGATCGCCCATTACCATTGTAGATAAACCATCAATGATTGCAGAATGCGTATTTGTATTAAAGTCGATAGACACAAGAGGCTCATCGCTAAATGCAACAATTCCTTTTAATGCACCATTCGCAACATTCATAAATGCTTCATTAATCTCTTCTACTGTTACATCGCGTTTTACATCTACAACTAAGTCAACAAGAGATACATTTGGCGTTGGAACGCGAAGTGCCATACCATGAAGTTTTCCGTTTAAATGTGGAAGAACTTTCGCTAACGCTTTCGCAGCACCTGTCGTCGTTGGAATGATAGACTGACCGCATGCGCGTGCTCTGCGTAAATCTTTATGTGGATTATCAATATTGTTTTGGTCATTTGTGTATGCATGAACTGTTGTCATTAAACCGTTTTCAATTCCAAACTGCTCATCTAACACCTTTACAACAGGCGCTAAACAGTTTGTTGTGCAAGATGCATTTGAAATAACGATATGTTTTGTAATATCTAGTTGTTGGTCGTTCACACCAACAACAATTGTTACATCTTCATCTTTTCCCGGTGCAGTCAAAATAACGTTTTTCGCACCAGCTTCTACGTGAAGACTTGCTTTTTCTTTAGAATTAAACTTACCCGTCGCTTCAATCACAACGTCTACTTCTAATTCTTTCCAAGGCAATTCTTTTGGATCGCGGTTGTTTAAAAGGCGAATCATTTTACCATCTACTAATAAATGATCTTCAAACGCTTCTACTGTACCATCAAATTTACCGTGAACTGTATCATATTTAATTAAATGTGCTAACGTTTCAGATGGATAGCTCGCATTAATCGCTACAATTTCGAATGCGCTTTCTTTTACTGCCTGACGAAACACCATTCTCCCAATACGTCCAAATCCATTAATTGCCACACGAATCATAATATGTTATCCCCCTTGATTGCGTTATACTATTTCTCTCAAATCCCAATAATAGTATAACACAAAAAGAAGATATGTCACTAAACAATTTCATCATTTTCAAATTTTTTTATTTATATGAATCACTTTTAATTTTCCGACATATAAATCACTGCTACAGAAAATACACCCACTTATTATCTATAGAAAATCATCTTCATTTTTCAGCATATAAATTGCTGGCATGAAGGTAAAAATGGCAATGCACCTCGCTACTTCTCTTTGTTTTAAAACCTTGCGCGTGGCAGAAAAAGGAACTGACCGCTACTATGCACGGCCAGTCCCTCTCGCCCATCTAAAAAAGAGGGGTTTTTTATTTATATGATAATATTCCATCCCTTTAAAACATTACCTAACTGCACTTTCGTTTCCTCTATTGTGCCATTATTATTAATCACTTTATCTGCTAATGCTATTTTCTCTTGCAATGGCATTTGCGAAGCAATTCGTACTTTCGCCTCTTCTTCTGTAAAATTATTACGGTCCATTAATCTTGTAATCTGCGTTTCATTGTCCACATAAACGAGTAAAATTTGATCGACAAGACTTGTTAATTTACTCTCAAATAAGAGTGGAATATCGAGCACAACCGCTTGCACATTTTCTTTTATGTATCTATCCTTTTGTGCATTCATTTCCTTTCGTACAGCTGGATGCACAATATTATTTAATAGCAACCGTTTTTCTTCATTACGGAATACAATGCTGCCAAGTTTCGGGCGATTTAACTCCCCGTTTTCCTCAAGCACTTCTTGTCCAAATACTTCTACAATTTTGTTATACGCTTCCTTACCAGGCTCCACAACTTCTCTTGCAATAATATCTGCATCAATGACTGGGATGTGAAAACCTTGAAACATTTTTGATACTGTACTTTTTCCACTGGCAATGCCGCCCGTTAATCCAATTACAACTGTCATCATAATTCCCCCTTATATTGAATTACCCCCACCTACCGTTTCACGCTTGAGGTAAGGGTCTTCTCGCCAGATATGATAAAAGACGTGAAACAATCGTTTCACGTCTTTTACATTTTCCAAATTCCAATAATAATAAGTAATACACCTGGTAAAAACGTGAATTTTTGTAACCATCGCATATTTGATAATACTGTTCCTACTTTCATTCCGCCAAACAAAAATAGCGAGCTCATTACCGCAACTAATCCCGCCATCAGAAATTGGGAATACCCAAGTAAAGACGCCCCAATCCCAGCTCCAAATGAATCTAATGAAAGTGCCATACCAAGGAGAAGCGCTTCTATTCCCGAAATGGTTCCAGACTTATCAAAATCAGCAACAGTCGGTTTTCGTAAAATTTGAATGACAAGACCAAGAGATGCAATTTCTAAGTTCCATACCTTTTCTTCTTGCAGCGCATCCTCTTTTTTATCACTTTGAAAAAACTGATACAATACCCACGCACCGATTGCGACAAGAACGAATCCTCCAATTCTTTTCGCTAGCACCGGTGAAAAAATTTGAGCAATCATATGTCCGATTCCCATCGAGAGTATCATCACAACAGCTGAACAAATCCCAATTACAATAATTGATTTCAGTGGAATCCGAACATTCCGAAGCCCATACGTGAGCCCTACACTGCTGCTATCTAAACTTAACGTAAAAGCTAATAAAATAAGAGAGAAATATTGATACATCGATAAGCTCCTTCCCTATACATAGCTTTGCTTATATATATGACAGAAGCCTATCCGATGTTATTGTGAAAAATAAAATAATATTGCCATCAGTAAATATTTTTACAACTGTTTCGTTTGTTTAACGTTTCGGCTGACAAGCTGGGCAATAATGTGTACCGCGTCCGCCAACAACTGTTTTTTCAAGTAAAGTGCCACATGTTACACATGGCTCACCTTTTCTTCCGTATACGTAAAGACGCTCTTGAAATGAACCGATCTGCCCTTGTGAATTCACATACGTACGAATTGTACTTCCACCGCGCTCTACCGCTTCCGATAATGTTGCAACGATTTCTTTATACAGCGTTTCAAATTCTTCGTCTGTTAAAGAAGACGCTTCTCGTTCGGGATGAATACGTGAACGAAATAATACTTCGTCTACATATATATTACCAAGGCCTACTAAAATACGTTGATCCAGTAAGGCAACTTTTATTTTCCGAGCCGTTTTTTGCAATTTTTCTCGTAAATAAGCTGGTGTTAACTCAGTTGAAAAAGGCTCCGGCCCTAAATCAGCAAGCGGCATAACTGTAAACTCCGTACCTTTTTCGAATAGATGCATCGTACCGAATTTCCGTACATCTTTGTAACGAAGTTCCGTGCCATCTGTAAAACGAAAGCGGATGTGTGTATGCTTATCAACTGGATCATCACTTTCGTGTTGCATATACTTCCCTTCCATTCGCAAATGAGACACAATGACGTAACGGGTTATATATATAAGAAGAAACTTGCCGCGACGTCTGACTTCTTCAATTGTTTCGCCGCGCAGCATCTCTTTGAAAAGTTCAGCATCATCTGGTTCTTTCACCAACTTTGGATATGTTACAATCACTTCTTCAATTGTCTTTCCTTTGACGAGCCCTTCTAGCGTTCGCCTTACATTTTCAACCTCTGGTAATTCTGGCACACTATCACTTCCTTACTTTGCGTCATACCACGTTGGACCGTACGAATAATCAACCTTTAATGGAACAGACAACTCAATCGCATGCTCCATAACTTCAGGTACAAGTTTCTCTAACTTTTCTACCTCTTCTTGCGGCACTTCAAAAATAAGTTCATCGTGCACTTGCAGAAGAAGACGTGCTTGTAACCCTTCTTCTTCTAATCGATCCGCCATAATAATCATCGCTTTTTTAATAATATCCGCTGCACTTCCTTGAATAGGTGTATTCATTGCAGTCCGCTCCGCAAAACCGCGCACATTAAAATTACGACTCGTAATTTCCGGGATGTAACGGCGACGATTGAGTAATGTCGATACATAGCCCTTTTGTTTCGCCTCTTGCACAATATCACTCATATATTCTTTAACTCCCGGAAAACTTTCTAAATACTTTTGAATAAAATCAGCTGCTGCCTTTCGCGTAATACCTAGGTTTTGCGATAAGCCATAGTCACTAATTCCGTATACAATCCCGAAGTTTACCGCCTTCGCTTGCCGTCTCATATTAGAGGTTACCTCAGCCTTTTCAACGCCAAACACATCCATCGCTGTTTTTGTGTGAATATCCATATCGTGTTGGAACGCTTCAATTAAACCGTGATCTTTAGAAATATGGGCTAATACACGTAATTCGACTTGAGAATAATCGGCTGCAAACATTACCCAATCTTTTTCTGACGGAATAAACGCTTGACGTATTTTCCTTCCTTCCTCTAAACGAATCGGAATGTTTTGCAAGTTAGGTTCCGTTGAGCTTAAGCGTCCTGTTTGTGTTAACACTTGGTTAAAGCGCGTATGAATTTTAGAAGAATCTGTATACACAACTTTTAATAACCCTTCGATGTAGGTGGAATTTAATTTCCCTAATTGACGATAGTGTAAGATTTTTGGAATAATTTCATGATGTTCCATTAATTTTTCTAACACATCAGCCGATGTAGAATAACCTGTTTTTGTCTTCTTAATAACTGGTAAATTTAAAGTTTCAAATAAGATGACACCAAGTTGTTTCGGAGAATTAATATTGAATTCCGTTTCTGCCAGCTCATAAATTTCTTCTTCCATTTGCTTTAGCTGCGAAGCCAATTCATCACCCATCGTGCGCAGACGATTTGTATCAACCATAACGCCCTTACATTCCATATCAGCTAATACACGGCAAAGCGGCATTTCTAGTTCAGTAAATAATTCATACTGCTCATTATTTTTTAGCTCTTCAACAAACGATTGCTGTACATCATATAATACATGTACTTTTCGTGCTACATGTTCCGCAACAACTTCCTGCTCTGGTACAGCACGTTTTGCACCTTTACCGTACACTTCTTCATCTGACTGCACAGCATGCATATCTTTCATTTTCGCAACAGCCCGGAAATCTTTATCTGTCTCTGCTGGATCAAGTAAATATGCTGCAATTAATAAATCAAAGTCAATTCCCTTTATTTCATAGCCTTTCCACTTTAACGAAACAATTGCACGCTTTGCGTCAAATGTATACTTCTTCATTTCTGGATTCGCTAACCAATCTGTAAAGGCTTGCGATGATAGAGCAATATCAGCAGGAACAAAGTAACATCCATTTTCATTTTGAATACCAAATCCTTGAATATCCGCTTCGTGATAATTATCTTCTTGCACTTCTACAATGATTGCACTATCCTGCTGCAGCATTTCCTCCGTTACTTCTTCTACCATTTCAAATGAAATATCATCCAAATCAGCTGCAGGTGTTTCTGCAACCGGTGCGCCGATCTTCGTTAATAGAGAGTGAAACCCTAAGTTCTCGAATAACGGGATTATATCGCTATTCTCATATCCGTTAAAAGCGATATCTTCTAAATGGACTGTAACTGGTGCATCGGTAATAATTGTCGCTAACTCTTTACTCATCAACGCTTGCTCTTTATTTTCTTCAAGCTTCTCTTTTAATTTCTTACCGCTCACTTTGTCTAAGTTTTCATATACAGCTTCTACTGTTTCAAATTGTGTTAACAATTTAATAGCTGTCTTCTCGCCAACACCAGGGACACCTGGGATATTATCTGATTGATCTCCCATTAGTCCTTTCATATCAATAATTTGTTTTGGTGATAAGCTGTATTTTTCAAATAACGTTTCTTTCGTATACTCATCTACTTCTGTAATTCCTTTACGCGGAATACAAACGCGCGTATTGTCTGAAACAAGTTGAAGCAAATCTTTATCTCCTGAAATAACCTTCACTTGAACACCTTGCTCACTCGCTTCTTTCGCCAATGTGCCCATAATGTCATCCGCTTCGTAGTTCTCTAATTCATAGCGCGGCACATGAAACGCATCTAACAATTCACGAATGAAGGGAAACTGCTCTGATAACTCTGGCGGCGTTTTTTGGCGGCCGCCTTTATATTCACTAAATGTTTGATGACGAAATGTCGTTTTCCCCGCATCAAACGCAACGAGCATATGTGTTGGTTTTTCTTCTTCCAATATTCTCATTAGCATCATCGTAAAACCATAAATGGCATTTGTATGTATACCTTTATCGTTATTTAAAAGCGGCAACGCAAAGAAAGCGCGATACGCAATATTATTTCCATCAACTAAAACAACTTTCTTTTCCAAATGGAACAACCTCCCCGTAAAATTTAAAACGATTTCTCAATACAATAGAAAAAACCGTTGTTTTTCTTCTCTCTATATTACCACGTCTGGAAGAGAGAAGAAAAACAACGGCTTTCTTTATAATTATATAAATCCAAATTGAAAACCTGACATAAAACCTCCTCTTTCAGGGGAGGACGAGAGCATCTGGCCGCACATTGGAGCGGTCAGGGCCTTTTCCTGCCACATGCCATGTTTAAAACAAAAAGGAGCAAGCCAGTAGCGGACATGTCGTATTCTACATAGCAATAATCTATGTGTTAAAAAATCAAATTGTAGTTATATATATATTCAACATTATAAGCAGAAACTATTTTGCCTTATAAAAGGGAAGTGACGAGAATAAGCTTCCTTATCCTCGTCCCAATTTACTCCTTGGATGAAGGGGTTTTCATGTATTATAGTAACAGAGCTTTATTAATATAAAATGAAGCCACTGTTAATATAATGTAAATGTCGTAACTACTCAGTCATACATTTCATTGGAAAGTTATTTTCAGTTTTGACATCTAGATTGCTGTCATGAAGATAAAAATGGCAATGCACCTCGCTACCTTTCTTTGTTTTAAAACGTTGCGCGTGGCAGGAAAAGGCCCTGACCGCTCCTAGCATGGCCAGTTGCTCTCGCCAACCTAAAAAGAAAGTGGTTTTCTGCCTTTTTTTCATAGAGGGACTGAGTAGTTACTAAATGTCTATTTATTATACTTTTGAAGAGTAACAGTAAATGTCGTTCCAACCCCAATCTTACTTTCTACAGTAATCATCCCTTGATGCGCTTCAACTAAATGTTTCACAATTGATAATCCAAGTCCTGTACCACCTGTATTACGACTGCGCGCTTTATCAACGCGGTAAAAACGTTCAAAAATACGAGGAATCTCCTCTTTTTCTATTCCAATTCCTGTATCAGACACTTTTATATATACGTTTTCGCTATCGTGAGAAAGCTTAACAGAAACAGCACCTCCGGCCGGCGTATATAAAGTTGCATTATTCATTAAGTTAATAAAAACTTGTTTTAACCGTACTGCATCTCCTATGACAGAAACGCGTTCATTCACATTAACATGCAAGCGAATGTCTTTATCCGCTGCTTTATTATCTAATATCACACCAACTTCTTCTACCAATTCTTTTATCTCAACAACACCCATATTTAATTGAAACCCTTGTTGTTCAATTTTCGATAAATCAAGTAAGTCTTCAATTAACGCTTGCATTCGGTCGCTTTCTTTCAAAATAATATGTAAGAAGTGCTCACGAAACTGCTGATCTTCCATCGCTCCGTCAAGTAATGTTTCGGAAAATCCTTTAATAGAAGTAATTGGTGTTTTCAGTTCATGCGAAACATTTGCCAAGAAATCTTTACGCATTTGCTCAAGTTTCTTAAGCTCAGTAATATCATGGAAAACAAGGATAATCCCTTTCCACTCATGGTTCGTGCCAATAATAGGGGCACCGTACACTTCAAAATGTTTTCTTTCAATTTCAAGAGGCAATAACATTTGTTTGCGCACTTTAACCTCTGTCATAAAGATTTCTTCTACAAGTTCGACAATTTCTTTATGTGTAAATGCTTGATAATATAAACGATGCAAATACTCTTCATCTGTTACACGGAAAATCTCTTTATAAGAGCGGTTTACAAGACTAATATAACCGCGGCCATCAATTAAAATCATGCCGCTTCCCATATTTTCAATAAGCGTATGCAACCGGTCTTGCTGCATTTCTTGTTCTAATGTCATCTCTTGTAAATTGCGTGCTAAAACGTTCATTGCTTTACTGAGCATTCCCGTCTCGTCTGAATGATTTTCATAAGCACGCGCTTTATAATTCCCTTTCGCCAATTCAATCGCTACTTTTGTAACAGACTCAATCGGCCGAATATAATGTGCTGTAATTTTCATCCCAAGAAATATAACAACGAGACAAGAACTAATAAAGCCAACAATTAACAAACCCCACATTTTCGGCTGAATAGTCTCTAAAGATTCCATAGAAGCATTTATAATGAGATACCCTTTCTTCCCCTCGGCATCTTGAATAAACGTCGCATAATGGTATGGGTATTTATCATTTGTTTCCTTTATCGCGACTGTATGCGTTTGTTTCCTTGCTTCAGGAAGAAGTTCTTCTATCACTTCTTTTTGTAACATTGTTTGCTCTTTTGCAGTATCATATTGAACTTGTTTTTGTTCATCCAAAAACGTTACATATACACCGAAGTGTTCTTCTAACTTCGAAAACACATTTGGATTCTTTAAAACTTGATCAATTCCTTCTGCCCCGACAATTGAAGCCGTATACTTCGTTTCTTTCTCCATTCTCTCATGGACATGATCGACATAAAATCCTTCAAATACTTTTTCAATCAATATCCCTGTCCCAACAACAATAAGGACAACGAGAGAAATAAACGTAAGGAGAAGCCTTGAGCGAAATTTATTCATCTCCTTTTGGCTCCTCCAATTTATAACCTAATCCGCGGATTGTTTTAATATAAGTTGGTTTCTTTGTGTTTTTTTCGATTTTATCTCGCAAGTGACTAATGTGAACATCAACAATACGTGTATCACCAGCAAAGTCATAATTCCACACCGCACTTAAAAGCTGATCGCGCGTTAACACGCGGCCTTTATGTTTCGCTAAATATACGAGTAATTCAAATTCTTTTGGTGTTAGTTCTAACTTGGCCTCTTTAAAGTATGCTTCATAAAAATCCGGGAAAATTCTTAATTCCGCAAGTATAATACTATTTTCATCCTCTACTTCCGGAGTTTGTTCATCTTGAATTTTCGTACGGCGCAAAATCGCTTTTACACGCGCAACTACTTCTCTTGGACTAAACGGCTTTGTCATGTAATCATCCGCTCCAAGCTCAAGACCTAATACTTTATCAAATTCATCGTCTTTTGCAGTTAACATTAATATAGGGGTCATTATACGCCCTAGACGCAGTTCTTTACAAACTTCCATGCCATCCATCTTCGGAAGCATTAAATCTAATATAATGAGATCAGGTCGCTCTGTCTGCGCTTTATGTAGCGCTATTTCCCCATCCATCGCTGTTATGACCTCAAACCCCGATTGCTGCAGATTAAACTCTATTAAAGTTAAAATAGACTCCTCATCGTCTACGACCAAAATTCGATTGCTCATTCTATTCCTCCAAGTTATAGGCTTTAAACCTTCCTCATCCTAATATTCTTCCCCGATATTTCCATCATACTAGAAAACAAAAGCCCTCTCAATACAATTGTGCTGTGAAAAATACGACTTTATTCCTCATTCCATAAGCAGTCCCGCTACTGACTGCTGTTTCACTTTATGTTACTCTTATACAAGAAAACATGAACATGCATTCATAATATATAAATCCAACTTGAATTTCCAACACATAAGTCGCTACCATGCTAAACAAATAATAAAGTGAAACTTCCAGGTTGCTGTTATGTAAAAAAAAAGTGACATGCTACTCGTTTGCTCCCTTTGTTTTCACATCGCATGTGGCAGAAAAAGGTACTGACCGCTTCTATACACGGCCAGATGCTCTCGCCCACCGAAAAAGAAGGGTTTTTCGTTTTTAAATTTAGATTTATATAGAACAGAAAGGAGCTTTTATGTTTAAAGCATTTATTATCTTTTTTCTTGCAGGCTTAGCTGAAATCGGCGGCGGTTACCTCATTTGGAAATGGCTGCGCGAAGGCGGTTCTATTGGAATCGGAATCATCGGCGGAGTTATTTTATTTTTATATGGTGTTATCGCTACGTTCCAAGTATTCTCAAGCTTCGGAAGAGTGTATGCAGCTTACGGCGGCGTATTTATTGTCATGAGTTTGCTGTGGGGCTGGTGGGTTGATAAGAAAACTCCCGACGTATTCGACTGGACTGGAGCTTCCGTTTGTATCGTCGGCGTATTTATTATATTATGGCCGCGTGGGTAAAGTGAAACTTTAATCAGCCCTCACCAATCGGGCTTTTACGGGCAGTTTATCTCCACCTAACTTCTTAAGAAAAGCGAAAGTGGCTCGTCCAGAATGTGAGGGGGATGGAGCTTCTGACGTAGAGGTGTTTTTTACCTCGTAGGAAGAAGCGAAGCCACCGAACATTCTAGCCACTGGAGCTGGACAATGCTTTTGCTGAATTTTGAGGCGGGAGTATTACTGCCCACGAATAGCGGGGTAAACAACGAAAGCTGTCCTAAAAGCACTACTTTTAGGACAGCTTCTTTCATTAAAAATTATCAAGCGCTCTATCAAATATCGTCGGTAAATGGTGCGGTGGCGCTACCGTTAGTATCCCTTTTATTACTTCTTCTTGTTGCTCATTGTATGCAACCATTTGCATTTCAATTAAATGATTTTCTGGAAAAACGGAAACAACTTCAAAATGAATTTGCATCGTTGCATAATGATGTACAGGCTTTATAAATTCAATTTCTTGTCTTACAACGTGACTTCCTGGACCTGGTAAGTATTTTGTAACTGCAGTTGTAATAATTCCTGTTAACATAATAGTCGGTACAATTGGTTTTTCATATGGAGTTTGGGATGCGTAATCATGCTGAATATATAACGGATTCGAATCATTCGTTAATCCTAAATATAGTAACAAATCTTTGTCTTCTATTTTCTCTGTAACAGATAACTTTTCTCCTACTGTAATTTCATCCATTTTACGACCTAATTTGCTTCTTTTCTTTAACATGATACAATCCCTCCGATCGATATTTTCATTATCCTACTCGAAGTGATATATTATACGAATCTTTATAAAGATGAGAGAGCATTCGCTACAAGTCTATATGTTATAGTGTAGGATTCCTTTTTGTTAACGCTTTCAAATTATTTTACAAAAATATCATTCTAATAGTGGAAAAAGATTCGGGAGCCCCGAATCTTTTTCTTTCTATTTTATGCAAGAACTTTCATTACACTGCGTACAGATTCTGCCGAACGATCTAATCCTTCTTTTTCTTCTGGAAGAAGATCTAATTCAATAATCTGTTCGATTCCATTACCACCAAGGATAACTGGAACACCTAAGTAAAGATCACTATATCCATATTCACCTGCAAGGTATGCAATAGCTGGTAATACGCGGCGTTGGTCTTTTAAGATCGCCTCAGCCATCTCTACTAAAGAAGCAGCTGGTGCATAGTATGCACTACCGTTTCCTAATAGATTTACAATTTCACCGCCACCTTTACGAGTGCGTTCCACAATCGCATCTAAGCGCTTTTTCGGAATTAATGTTTCAAGCGGAATACCACCTGCATAAGAATAACGAACAAGCGGCACCATCTCATCACCATGTCCACCAAGAACAAATCCTGTAATATCTTTCACAGACATATTTAATTCTTGCGCAATAAATGTACGGAACCGAGCTGTATCTAATACACCAGATTGACCGATAACGCGCTCTTTCGGGAATCCAGCTTCCTTAAATACAGAATATGTCATTGCATCAACTGGATTTGTTAATACAATAATAATTGTATTCGGAGAATATTTTACAATTTCCTTCGTTACACTTTTCATAATTTTAGAGTTCGTTGCAACTAAATCATCACGGCTCATACCTGGTTTACGAGCAATACCTGCTGTAATAATTACAACATCAGAATTAAGTGTATCTGCGTAATCAGATGTGCCAATAATATTAGCATCGAAACCTTGTATAGGGCTTGCTTCTAACATATCTAACGCTTTCCCTTTTGTTGGATTTTCAAGTTGTGGAATGTCCACTAATACAACGTCTGCTAATTCTTTTTGCGCTAATAAGAATGCTGCTGTTGCCCCTGTAAATCCTGCACCGATGACTGAAACTTTTTTGCGTTTGATTGTCATAATCTCTCCCCCACTTTAAATTATGCGTTTTTAATAACTGCTGCGTCCATATTGTTAATAAGAGCATCAGCAAATTCAGAACATTTCACTTCAGTTGCACCTTCCATTAGACGTGCGAAGTCATATGTTACCACTTTTGAAGCAATCGTATTTTCTACAGAATTCGTAATTAACTCTGCTGCTTCATTCCATCCTAAATGTTCTAACATCAATACTCCTGAAAGAAGAACTGAAGATGGATTCACTTTATCTAAACCTGCATATTTTGGAGCTGTACCATGTGTCGCTTCAAAAATAGCATGTCCAGTAACGTAGTTAATGTTCGCACCAGGTGCAATACCGATGCCGCCAACTTGTGCTGCAAGTGCGTCAGAAATATAATCACCATTTAAGTTCATTGTTGCTACAACGTCGAACTCGCGTGGACGTGTTAAGATTTGTTGTAAGAAAATATCAGCAATTGAATCTTTTACGATGATCTTTCCAGCCGCTTCTGCGTCTGCCATCGCTTTATTCGCAGCGTCTTTTCCTTCTTTCTCAACAATGCGATCATATTCAGCCCAAGTGAACACTTTGTCACCAAATTCTTGTTCTGCTACTTCATAACCCCAGTTTTTGAAAGCACCTTCTGTAAATTTCATAATGTTACCTTTATGAACGATTGTAACAGAAGCACGTTTTTCATTAATTGCATATTGAATCGCAGCGCGAACAAGACGCTTTGTACCGTCTTCAGAAATTGGCTTAATACCAAGTCCAGAAGTTTCTGGGAAACGAATTTTCTTCACACCCATTTCATTTTGTAAAAATGCAAGAAGCTTTTCTACTCCTTCAGAACCTTGTGCATATTCAATACCAGCGTAGATATCCTCTGTATTTTCACGGAAAATAACCATATCAGTATCTTCTGGACGCTTAATAGGAGAAGGAACTCCATCAAAATAGCGTACAGGACGTAAACATACGTATAAGTCTAATTCTTGACGAAGTGCTACGTTTAAAGAACGAATTCCGCCACCAACAGGAGTTGTTAACGGTCCTTTAATTGCGATTAAATATTCGCGAATCATTTCTAACGTTTCTTCCGGTAGCCACTCACCTGTTTGGTTAAATGCTTTTTCCCCTGCAAGCACTTCTTTCCAAACAATTTTCTTCTCACCATTATATGCTTTTTCAACAGCTGCTTCTAACACACGAGATGCCGCTGCCCAAATGTCTGGTCCAATTCCATCTCCTTCAATAAAAGGAATGATTGGATTGTTTGGTACGTTCATAACACCATTCGTTACGGTAATTTTTTCTCCTGTAGTCACTGCGATTACCCCCATGTTTGAAATTTCATAGTATATGAAACTGAGAGGTAAACCCCTCAGTTCAAATCGTAAATTAAGTTTAAATATTTCAATCATTATATCTTTACGAAAAAGTCAGACTTATGAAAGCGTATTATACTCTTTGTCCGATTGGTACATAGCGTTGGTTAATCGGACCAGTATAATCTGCGCGCGGACGAATGAGGCGGTTATTTTCATATTGTTCTAGAATATGAGCTAACCAACCAGACATACGACTGACTGCAAAGATTGGTGTAAATAAATCATGATCAATTCCTAAGCAATGGTACACAGATGCAGAATAAAAATCTACATTTGGTGGAAGCGGTTTTGTTGAAGTTACAAGCTCCTCAATTTTGATAGACATATTATACCACTTCTCTTGTCCTGTTAGCACGCATAATCGCTTAGACATTTCACGTAAATGTTTTGCACGTGGATCACCATTACGGTATACACGATGACCAAAGCCCATAATTTTCACTTTATTCTCAAGTGCATTATGAATATATGATTCTACATTTTCCTCTTCACCAATTTCCATTAGCATCTTCATTACGTTTTCATTTGCTCCGCCATGAAGTGGTCCTTTTAAAGCACCGATTGCTGCTGTAATACCGGAATATACATCAGAAAGTGTAGCCACGCAAACACGCGCTGTGAAAGTGGATGCATTTAATTCATGATCCGCATGAAGTACAAGCGCCTTATCAAACGCCTCAATCTCAACTTCATTTGGCTCACGATCATTTAACATATATAAGAAGTTTGCAGCTAATGATAAATCTTTACGAGGCTCTACAATCGGTAACCCCTTGCGAATTCTTGCAAATGCTGCAACAAGAGTTGCAACTTGCGCCTGTAATTTAACCGCTTTCAAATAATTAGATGCTTCATCCATTAATTCAGCACTTTCATCGTACAATGATAACATGGAAATTGCTGTACGTAAAACAGACATTGGATGCACCATTGTTAAGTTAGTGTTTTTTAAGTATTCCAATATATCTTTTGGCACTGCTGCATGCTCGGATAACTGTGTTTTTAATTCCTCTAGTTCTACTTCATTTGGAAGTTTGCGATGCCATAATAAATATACCACTTCTTCAAATGTAGCATTTTCAGCTAAATCATCAATATTATATCCCACATAAGTTAATGTATCATCAATAATAGAACTTACAGATGATGTTGTTGCTACTACCCCTTCTAAACCGCGAATAACAGTCATTATAATCTCTCCTTTTTCTCGAAATTTCTCCCCAGCCTTATACTTTGTCTCAATAAAATGTGTGTTCCACTGTTCAAGAAAGTGAATGAGCACCCGTTCACCTCTTAAACAAGGGAAATACACTATGGCACAATCATTACCACATTTACATCTATCTATCGCTCCACACTTTATAGCATGGACGTGAGCTTCTCCCCGAACCCCCACGCCAATAACGACACATAGTGAGGAAATATAATTTCGGAGAGCTTACCTATAAAAACAGCATAAAACAATATTAGCAAAATTATTTCATGTTATTTTTATTTTACCTGGTGTAGGTCTATGCTGTTATGTAACTCAAAGAAGTGCCCTAAATATATTATAAACAATTATCTGACTTTTGTGAATGGATAGAATTCGAAAAATTTATATTAAAATAAATTTTTTTATTTAAACAGCTGTATAATGTTCATCACAGCGTATGCAATTCCTGCTCCAATTAACGGTCCTACCGCTACTCCATTAAATAGTGCCACAGCAAGAATTGTCCCAAATACAAGAGCCGTCGTAATGTGTGGATCATGCGCTAAAAGTTGTACACCGCCTTTTGCAATAAGGGCCACAGCAATACCTGAAGCGAGAGCAATCCAAGCATAATAAGATTTTGTCGCCTCTACAAGCTGCTTAAATCCAATTTCTCCTGTTGCAATTGGAACAAGGACTGCGATTGTAATAACAGTAACCCCGAGGTTAATTCCTTTCGTTTGCAAATAAGGGAAAATTTTATCCCCTAAAAATGTCCATTTCAACAAAAATAAAACACTAACCGCTACTGTTAACGATTGATTTTTCGCGATAAGTCCAACAATAAGAAGTATGAATAAAAATAAAGTTGACTGACTAATCATGATGTCACATCCTTTTTGAAAATAATGAAGGGTATTCGAATATATAAATACATTTTGAAAACCTGACATAAAAACCTTTTCTTTTTTTAGATGGGCGAGAGCACCTGGCCATGCATAGGAGCGGGCAGGGCCTTTTTTTGCCACGTGCCAAGTTTTAAACACAAGGAGCAGGACAGTGGCGGGTTCCTACTTTCTTCATAGCAGGAATCTGTATGTCAAAAATCAAAATGGATTCAGATATATAAATCCGTTTTGAAAACCTGTCATAAAACCCTCTTCTTTTTAGATGGGCGAGAGCGTCTGGCCATACATAGAAGCGAGCAGGGCCTTTTTTGAAATAAAAAAGGAATTTACCCTTCAAATAGCGAATCGTTTCCATTTATATCAAAAGTGAGTCCTTTCCTTTTCTTTCTTATAAGAAAAAGGTAAAATAAGAAAGAAAAAACCTATATTACATCATACCATTTACAGAAGGGGCATGAAAGTATCTCATCATTTGATGGATATTTCCAAGTGAGTCATTACACAAGCTTCAATCATACGTAACATTTTTATAGAGGAGGGAAAACACCTTTGAATCGAAATTCACTCTACATAGCACTTCGACTTCTCTTTGTTATTGTAGCAACTATTTTAGGTATATGCGCACTTTTGTATATATCAGGTCTTGTCTACCCATTTATTATTGCTTTTGCAATTGCATATTTGATCAATCCAGTTGTAAATTTTCTCGATCGAAAACTACGATTTCCTCGTGCTTTGTCTGTACTTATTAGCCTCATTCTTGTGTTTGGCGCCATTGTTGGGCTCGTTACGTATCTTGTAACAGAAGCGATTTCCGCAACAACATATTTGTTACAAATCGTACCGGAGAAATTCCCGTCTCTAGTTCAATATTTACAGGAATTTGCTCTTGCTAATATTATGCCACTCTACAACGATTTAATCGCTAAGTTTAACCATCTCGGTGCAACACAACAAAGTACGATTACAACAAACATTCAAAATCTCGGTGCAGAAGCAACGCAGCAAATGAAATCTATTTTGACAGCCATTATAAGCGGATTAACAAATTTCATTAGCGCTCTTCCAACCACCTTAACCGTTCTCGTATTCGTCTTGTTGGCTACTTTCTTTATTAGTTATGACTGGCACCGTCTTGCTCGTAAAATAGAAAACTTATTGCCGAATCGATTACACGGTTATGGAAAAACAATTTTTGTGGACTTACGAAAAGCTTTGTTCGGATTTGTAAAAGCTCAATTTACACTCATATCCATGACAACAATTATCGTTCTAATCGGCCTATTAATTTTGCGTGTACCGTATGCAATTACGATTGCCCTTGTGACAGGAGTTGTTGATTTACTTCCATACTTAGGAACAGGTACTGTTTTTGTCCCATGGATCCTTTATGTATTCTTTACAGGAGATACCGCCTTCGCACTTGGTTTACTCATTTTATATATCGTCGTCATTGTACAGCGTCAATTTATGGAACCAAAGGTATTATCATCTAACATCGGACTTGATCCACTACCAACATTATTTTCTTTATTTATCGGATTTAAACTATTTGGTTTTTTAGGATTAATTATCGGTCCTGTAACACTCGTTTTATTAAATACATTGCATAAAGCAAATGTATTTAAAGACCTTTGGAAGTTTATAAAAGGATAAATGGACTCACTAGTAACTACTTAGTCGCTTTATGAAAAAAAGCAGAAAAGCATTTTTTTAAATGAAATGTTTGGCTGAATAGTTATCCTCACTATATAAAAGAACACCTAAAACAAGGGAGGGCACTGAAAAACTGTCCACTTTGAGTAAGTAATAGAACTCCCATCAATATATAGCCAACAAAAAGAAGATAATCCCCTATATACAGTAGGTGGTTATCTTCTTTTTCTCTTTTAAGGGACTTTTTCAGTGGCCTCAAAACAAGGAGAGATTTCTCTTTGTTTTTTTATTTACAACAATGGATAAATATACTATATTTCTCTTCCTTTTTCTACAATTGAATAAATATACATTTGCTGTTTCGACAAAAAATAACGCTTGAAGAGTTTTTCTCTCTCAAGCGTTATTTTTGCACGATAATTGTATTGTTTCGATTTATTTTTCGTTCCATCCATTTGATTATCATATATTTCACCGGTTTTCTCGCTGCCGGAATCAAGAAAACGATTCCTACACAATCTGTTATATAGCCAGGAACCATTAAAAGTATACCGCCAACAAAAATACAAATCGCATCCAATACTGCATCGCCTGGAAGTTCCCCTCTACTAAGCCGATATTGAATCTCTCTCCATACTGCTAATCCTTGTCGCTTCGCTATATATGCCCCAATGATACTCGTTAGCATGATCACACAAAATGTCGGCCATAACCCAAGCCACTGGCTCGATCCGATTAACACCGTAATTTCTAGTGCCGGAATTAAAATAAGCAAAAAGAGAAACACTTTCATTCCACTCACCTCTTTTTCTATTTAGTCTTTCAACACCTAACTTGCTGTTACGTAAAACAAAAGATGATACGCTACTCGCTTGTTCCCTTTGTTTTCACATTACCCGTGGCAGAAAAGGGGCTAACCGCTTCTATACATGGCCAGACGCTCTCTCCAACCCCTAAGGTTTTACGCCATTTTTCAACACCTAACTTACCGTTACGTAAAACAAAAAGTGATACACTACTCGTTCGCTCCCTTTGTTTTAAACTTCGCACGTGGCAGAAAAGAGCTCTGACCGCTTCTATGCATGGCCAGACGCTCTCTCCAATCCTAAAAAAAGAGGTTTTTTTGTAAAAAAAAGAGAAGGATCCGCATCCTTCCCCACATATTATTACTTATAGCACTTCCGCATGTCCATTATATACAATTCCACGTGCCGCATCAACTGTTACTTCTTGGCCACTTTTTAGCGTAGCAGTTGCAGTTGTTACACCAACGATAACTGGAATACCGATTGATACACCAACAACCGCTGCATGGCTTGTTAAACCGCCTTCTTCTACAACAAGTGCTGCTGCTTTTTCAATCGCAGGAATCATGTCTTTATCAGTGCTTATTGTAACAAGAACAGAACCTTCTGTTACGTTCGCTAATGCTTCTTCAGCTGTTTTCGCTACAACAACTTTACCTTTTGCCGATTTACGACCAATCCCTTGTCCTTTAGCGATTTCTTCGCCAACAACATGGATTTTCATTAAGTTTGTTGTGCCAGTTTCAGCAAGTGGTACACCAGCAGTGATTACAACTGTATCACCAAGACCGATCATCTCTGCATCCATAGCTGTTTGAATTGCCGTTTCTAACATTTCATCTGTAGATTTCGCTTTTTCTTCTGCTATAAATGCTTGTACACCCCAAGATAGTGCCAGACGACGACATACTTGTTCATTAGATGTTACAGCTACAATTGGAGATTTCGGACGATATTTAGAAATCATTTTTGCAGTATAACCACTTTCTGTAGGAGCTACAATTGCCGCTACATCAAGCGCAAGCGCTGTATGTGCAACAGATTGGCTAATTGCATCTGTAATTGTGCTAGATTGCTCTTTAAGACGTTTTTGGAACATATCTTCGTATTGCAGTGATTTCTCAACACGAATCGCAATGTTTGCCATCATTTGTACTGATTCAAGCGGGTATAAACCTGCTGCTGTTTCACCAGAAAGCATGATTGCATCTGTACCATCGAAAATAGCATTCGCTACGTCACTTGCTTCTGCGCGTGTTGGACGAGGGTTACGTTGCATAGAATCTAGCATTTGCGTTGCAGTGATAACTGGCTTTCCTAGTACGTTACATTTTTTAATTAGACGTTTTTGCACTAACGGTACTTCTTCTGGTGGAATTTCTACACCCATGTCACCGCGCGCTACCATTAAACCGTCAGAAACTTCTAGAATAGAATCGATATTATCGATACCTTCTTGGTTCTCGATTTTTGGAATAATTTGAATGTACCCTGCGCCGTGTGCTTCTAATAGCTCACGAATTTCTAATACGTCAGATGCTTTACGTACGAAAGATGCCGCAATAAAGTCAACGCCTTGCTCGATACCGAAGACGATATCTTGAATATCTTTTTCTGTAATACCAGGAAGCTTAATGCTTACGTTCGGTACGTTAACACCTTTTTTATTTTTTACCATACCGCTGTTTAATACTTTTGTGCGGATATCACCGTTTGCTTTTTCAATTACTTTTAACTCAATAAGACCGTCATCAATTAGAATGCGAGAACCTGGGTCTACATCGTCATAAAGTCCTGCGTAAGTTACAGAAAACTTCTCAGCAGTTCCTAACACTTGCTCTGTAGAAATAATAACTTCTTCACCTGTTTTTAGTTCAGCTTGTCCGTCTACAAAGTCATGTGTACGAATTTCTGGACCTTTTGTATCAAGTAAGATTGCTACAGTTTTACCTGTTTTCTTTGCAGCCTCACGAATCGTTTGAATGCGTAATCCATGCTCCTCATGACTACCGTGAGAGAAGTTTAAACGACAAACGTTCATACCCGCTCCGATTAATTGTTCTAACTTCTCAATACTTTCACTAGCGGGACCGATTGTACATACAATTTTAGTTTTGCGCATACCGCACCTCCATAGATTTATGAAAACGTTACCATTCACTTAATATTACACCAATTAAATAGATAATTCTTTTGATAACTGATACATCTCTGCATCAATTTCATGTTTTTTCGCTAATGCTTCAATAATATCATGATCAACAAGTTTGTTATTTTGAATACCTACGCAGCGACCGCCTTTTTCTTCTAACAATAGCTCAACTGCTCTTGCACCAAGGCGACTCGCTAATACACGATCCATCGCACTTGGAGATCCTCCGCGTTGTACGTGACCTAATACTGTAACGCGCGTATCAAAATTAGTCGCTTCTTCGATTTGTTTACCGATTTCAATCGCACTGCCAACGCCTTCAGCTACAACGATAATACTATGTTTCTTTCCGCGTTCACTACCGCGTTTCAAACGAGCGATTACATCTTCCATATCGTAATCTTCCTCTGGAATTAAAATTGTTTCTGCACCGTCTGCTAAACCAGCCCATAATGCGATGTCACCAGCATGACGACCCATTACTTCAATTACATATGTACGTTCATGTGATGTAGCTGTATCACGAATTTTATCAATTGCATCGATAACAGTATTTAAAGCTGTATCAAACCCAATTGTGAAATCTGTACCAGGAATATCATTATCGATTGTGCCAGGTACACCAACACATGGGAAACCATGCTCTGTTAATTTCTTCGCACCTTGGTAAGAACCATCCCCGCCGATAACAACAAGTCCTTCAATACCAAATTTCTTTAATTGTTCAATTCCTTTTAATTGTCCTTCTAGTTCTTTGAACTCAGGACATCTTGCTGTATATAATTTTGTCCCGCCGCGATGAATAATATCGCCTACAGAACCTAATTCTAGTTTCTCAATATGACCAGAAATTAATCCTGCGTATCCGTGATAGATACCATACACTTCTAGATTATGATATATTGCTTTACGAACAACCGCACGAATAGCAGCGTTCATTCCAGGTGAATCTCCACCACTTGTCAAAACACCAATACGTTTCATTTGTACTCACCTCATAAAGATTATTTACCCTATAATAAAATAACATGAAAAAACATGAAATTACAATGGAGAAGATGTGTCTTTTCATAAGAAAAACGTGCATTCGCGAGATGGAACGCACGCTTTTTCTATTTTACCCCAATGGAAGCGTTTGAAAACGAAACTTGCCCAATTTTCATATATTTTTTATAGCGATTTTCGACTAGTTGCTCGTTCGAAACGCCTTTTAATTGTTCAAATGTTTTTTGCAGAATAAGATTTATATATTCCGCTTGCTTCACTACGTTACGGTGTGCACCGCCGCGAGCTTCTGGAATAATTTCATCAATGACACCTAATTCTTTCAAATTAGCCGCTGTGATTTTCATCGCTTCTGCCGCTTCCTTTGATTTCGAAGCATCTTTCCAAAGAATTGCCGCTGCTCCTTCAGGCGTAATAACCGAATATGTGGAGTTTTCTAGCATGTGTACATAATTACCTACACCAAGTCCTAACGCACCGCCACTTCCACCTTCACCAATTACAATGCAAATAACAGGTACAGTCAGTCCAGCCATTTCAAATAAATTGCGCGCAATTGCTTCACTTTGTCCACGCTCTTCAGCTGCTTTTCCTGGATATGCACCTTTTGTATCAATAAAACAGATGATTGGACGATTAAATTTTTCAGCTTGCTTCATAAGACGCAATGCTTTACGATATCCTTCTGGATGAGGCATTCCGAAATTACGGCGAATATTTTCTTTCGTATCTTTCCCGCGTTGATGACCAATGATTGTAACAGGCATCCCGTTATATTTCGCAATCCCGCCAACAATTGCTGCATCATCGCCAAATAATCGATCTCCGTGACATTCGAAAAAATCCGTAAATAAAAGCTCAATGTAATCCAGTGTTGTCGGTCTTTCAGCATGACGAGCAATTTGAACACGGTCCCACACTTTCATGTTCTCATATATTTCTTCTTCTAAATGCTCTAATTTGCCTTCTAAGATATGAATCTCTTCACTGAAGTCCATCTGGCTATTTTTCGTATATTCTTTTAACTCGCTAATTTTATTTCTTAGCTCAACAACTGGTTTTTCAAATTCTAATTCTGCCATGACGCCACTTCCTCCCCTTGATGAACTTCTAAAATCTTACGGAGCGTGTCTCTCATATCATTGCGATGCACGACTGCATCTAATTGTCCGTGATCTAATAAAAACTCTGCCGTTTGGAAATCCTCTGGCAATTCTTCACGAACTGTTTGTTCAATTACACGACGACCAGCAAACCCAATTAAAGCACCAGGTTCAGCTAGATTGTAATCACCAAGTGAAGCAAAGCTCGCAGAAACTCCGCCTGTCGTTGGGTGCGTCATAATTGAAATGAATAAACCACCTGCATTGCTATGTCTTTTCAAAGCTACACTTGTCTTCGCCATTTGCATTAAGCTTAAAATACCCTCTTGCATACGAGCTCCGCCTGATGCAGTAAAAATAAGAAACGGCGCTTTCATTTCATATGCTTTTTCAACTGCACGCGCAATTTTTTCACCTACAACAGAGCCCATGCTTCCCATTCGAAACCTTGAATCCATAACCGCAACAACAACCAGCATATCCTCAATTGTTCCTTCTCCTGTCACAACCGCTTCATTTAATCCAGTTTTTTTACGATCACTCTCAAGTTTTTCCTCATAGCTAGGGAATTGAAGCGGGTTTGCCGAAATCATTTCTTTGTGATATTCACGAAATGAGTTTTCATCTAACAAACTTTCAAGGCGCTCCCATGCATTCATCGGGTGATGATAGCCACAGTTCACACATACTTTTAAATTTTTCAGAAGTTCTTTCGTGTACATGATTTTTTTACATTTCGGACATTTTGTCATGACACCGTCCGGTACATCTTTTCGTACCTGCTCTGAAGGAATTGCAGCATACTTTTTCTTTTTTAGGAATAAATCTCGTAGCAAAGTTTGACCCTCCTTTAGGTGATAAAAGAGCTAAGGTTACCGAGTAAGAAAATGGGGCTAACACCTAAATCAATTGGTGTTAGCCTTATTTTCTCAATTTGCCTTATAACCCGTCTCTCATTACGTTTAACTTTAAACGTTATCTTGTAGAATTTGTGTCAGAACGTGTCATGGTTATTTCGACAAATTTTGTATAAAGTGAAACTTCCATCAGTGGGGGGCTTCATCCCCCACTGATGGAAAGCTCTCACCAATCGGGCTTTTACGAGCAGTTATCCCCACCTATCTTCCTCGCTTCTCTCTCAATCTTGAGGTGGGGGTCTTACTGCCCACGAATAGCGGGATAAAGTAAACTCTCGCTCATTCATACATGTATAAGCAAGGTTTACAAATGAAACTGTATATTTTCCATTATTGCATCATAAAGTTCTAATGCTGTTTGTTCTTGTTTATTCTGTAATGCTATATATAGCTTTTCATGTAACTCTCTCGCGTTTAAATGAACATCATAAGAAAGCGTCGAAGCGTAGTCATGTACAATCATCCAAACACGGTACATCAAATAATTATCAACTTTTTCTACAAGCGTTTTTAAAAAGGTTTGATGAAATACTGCGATAGATGATTGTTCACCAGAAAAAATATTTTGAAGCGCCTCTAATTTGTTTTCTGCCTCTTTTCGGCATAAAACACGAATCGCATCTTTTTCAAGCAATTCTTTCATTTGTAACAAATCCTGTCGTGTCTTTTCATCTTGTAATACGAATGGTGCAATTAATTGCACCAGACCGTTTTCATAAAAATTTCGAATGAACGTTCCTTCACCGCGCCGCGTTTCAATTAGGCCTACTAGTTCTAACGATCTGAGCGCTTCACGAACAGACGAGCGCCCGACATTTAAACGTGCACTTAGCTCACGTTCAGATGGAAGGCGGTCTCCCGCCTTTAGTCCATCCTCTTCTATGATCAAACGGATTTTTTTCACTATTTCTAGATATACTTTTGTTTGTGATGATGTCAATGAACATTCCTCGCTTATTCTTTGCCGATAATCGCTAAATTTCTCGTTCTTTCAGCTATTTCGTTCGGATCAACTTGGCGACGAGCAACACCTGTTTCCATCGCAGCCTTTGCAACATACGCTGCCACTTGCGGTGCTACGCGTGCATCGAATGGAGCTGGAATAATATAATCAGCACTTAACTCTTCTTCTGATACAAGTTCAGCAATAGCTCGTACTGCTGCCACTTTCATTTCTTCATTAATTTGCGTTGCATGTACATCAAGAGCACCGCGGAAAATACCAGGGAAAGCTAACACGTTGTTTACTTGGTTTGGGAAATCTGAACGTCCCGTACCTACAACTGCTGCTCCAGCTACTTTTGCCACGTCCGGCATAATTTCTGGATTTGGATTCGCCATCGCAAAGATAATTGCATCTTCGTTCATAGTACGAACCATTTCTTCTGTTAATGCGCCTTCTGCTGATACACCGATGAACACATCTGCCCCTTGAATTACTTCTGCTAATGAACCTTCTACACGATTTTTATTCGTGTATTTTGCAACTTCATTTTTCACAGGGTTCATACCGACAGATCGCCCTTCAAAAATCGCACCTTTCGTATCGCACATAATAATGTCGCGTACACCGTAGCGATATAAAAGTTTAATAATTGCAATTCCCGCTGCCCCAGCACCGTTTGCAACAACTTTAATATTAGACATTTTCTTTCCAACTAGCTTTAATGCATTCACAAGACCCGCTACTGTTACAATTGCTGTTCCGTGCTGGTCATCGTGAAATACAGGAATATTTGTTTCTTTTTTCAAACGCTCTTCAATAATAAAGCAGTTTGGTGCTGCAATATCTTCTAAGTTTACGCCACCAAATGTTGGCTCCATTAACTTTACAGTTTCAACAATTTTATCTACATCATTTGTATTTAAAGCAATTGGAAATGCATCTACACCAGCAAAGCTCTTAAATAATACAGCTTTACCTTCCATTACAGGAAGTGATGCTTCCGGTCCAATATTTCCAAGACCTAACACAGCCGTTCCATCCGTTACAACTGCTACCATATTGCCCTTCATTGTATATTCATATACCTTGCTCTTATCGTCATAAATAACTTTACATGGTTCTGCAACCCCTGGAGAATAAGCAAGACTTAAATCCTTTGCATTTTCTACCTTTACTTTTGATACTGTTTCTAGTTTTCCTTGATGCACTCTATGCATATGAAGTGCTTCTTCACGAAGTGTTGACAAACGATCCACTCTCCTCATATTTTCTTGCTGCATGACATTATACATTCTCCAAAGTGGTCTGACCACGAATGCTATTACTACTATAATCGAAATGATAGGAAATTGTCCATTATATTTTTACAACGACATTTTCTTTTCCGACTATCTCATAAAGCGTTTGTAAACATTCTTCACTTGGATGAATGGATAAGTTACGGGATAATTGTACCATCTTATGCTCTTTTTCATAATAAATTAGTACTTTCGCAAAACCCGAATAGTTAAACAATATTTTTGTGACATTGTTTAACAGTTTTTTCTCATACTGTGATGGGATTTTCACGTAAATCGAAGCGTCTTTCATTTCCTCATATGTCTCCATTTGCTCTAGCGGATACAAACCATTTACAATCCATTGGAGCTTATTGTTTCGCTGTTCAATTTTTCCTTCTATTAAAACAATTTCTCCTTCTTGTAATCGCTCCGCAAAATGGATATACGTTTCTGGGAATACAACCCCTTCCATTTCATGATTTTGATCACAAAATGTGATAAACGCCATCTTTTGTAATTTTTTCGTCCGAATTACTTTTATATTCGTTAAATAGACAATGACCCGTTGTACTTTCCCTTGCTGTTTCATCGCTTCTGCAAGTGTTGGAATTTCTAATTCCTTAGCAAACTTTTCATACTGTGCGGTTGGGTAACTTGTTAAATAAAAACCTAGCGCTTCTTTTTCCTTATTTAACTGTTCTATAAAAGTTAGTTCTGCTTCTTGTGCATACTCCGACTTTGGAACAAGCTCCTCACCAATTTCCCTCGCTAAGCTCGCATATTCTAACGCACCTTTCGTACTGTTACATAAGGCGGCACGCGAAACGTTAAAATCATCAAAACACCCAGCCCAAGTCAGCGTTTCTAAATTACGCTCTGTCACAAATTTCGCCGGCATGCGCAAACAAAACGCAAATAAATCTTGAAATGGATTTTTATTTCTTTCTTCAATCAAAGCATTTACTGTCGCCATCCCTATATTACGAATCGCCAGTAAACTATACCGAATTGCATTTCCTTCTACCTGAAACTCATAACTGCTCTTATGAAGAGACGGCGGTAAAACACGAAACCCTTTCCGCTTCGTTTCCCTGACATATTGTACAATCTTCTCTTCATTGCCAATTGCACTTGATAATAATGCTGTCATGAATTGAAGCGGATAATTCGCTTTTAAATACGCAAGCTGATAGCCAATCATACTATAAGCAACGGCATGACTTCGGTTGAATCCATAATTGGCAAATCGAACAATTAAATCATAAATTTGCTGGGCCGTTTCTTCATCATACCCATTTTGCAAGCATCCTTTCACGAAATGCATGCGCTCTTCGTCTAAAATATCACGATTTTTCTTACTTACGGCGCGGCGTAATAAGTCAGCCTCACCAAGAGAAAATCCTGCTAAACGGGAGGCAATGTGCATGATTTGTTCTTGATAAACGATAACGCCATACGTATTTTCTAGAATTGGTTTCAAATCAGGATGCAAATAATGAATGGCACGTTTCCCATGTTTTGAATCAATAAAAACTGGAATTTGCTCCATCGGTCCCGGGCGATATAATGCGTTAACCGCAACAATATCTTCAAATTCATTCGGTTTTAGCGAACGCAGAACATTGCGCATTCCGCTTGATTCGAGCTGAAAAATTCCTGTCGTATCCCCTCGCCCAAGAAGCCCAAATGTATTTGCATCTTGAAGAGGCAATTTCCGTAGATCTAAACTTGTCCCCGTTGTCTTCGCAATAAACGTGCGAATATTTTCAAGCAACGTTAAATTTCGCAGACCAAGAAAGTCCATTTTTAATAGACCAAGTTCTTCCAATACTTCTGCTGAATATTGCGTGACGTATACACCATCATGTCCCGATTGAATCGCAACACTATTTGTAAGCGGATCTTCACTCATAATCACTCCGGCTGCATGAATAGACGTATGACGCGGCAACCCTTCTACACGCTTTGCAATATCAAATACCCTTTGAAAAATTAGGTTACTTTGTAGATAACTTTGTAATGATGGCGATTCTGCGTAAGCTTCTGCTAATGTAATTCCGACTTTAGACGGGATCTTTTTTGAAAAAATATCAATTTCATTTGGCGGCAGCCCCATTACCCTTGCGATATCACGAATTGCCGCTTTTGCTGCAAGCGTTCCAAACGTTACAATTTGAGCCACGCGCAGTTCTCCGTATTTATTTTTCACATAACGAATCATTTCATCGCGGCGAATATCTGGAAAATCAATATCGATATCAGGAAGTGTAACGCGCTCCGGATTTAAGAACCGTTCAAATAGCAAATTGTATTGAATCGGATCGATGTCCGTAATTTCCAGCACATAAGATACAAGTGATCCAGCTGCCGAACCACGACCTGGGCCTGTTAAAACGTCATGCTCGTGAGCGTATTTCATAAAGTCCCATACAATAAGAAAGTAATCACTAAATCCCATGCGTGAAATGGTATGCAGCTCATGATTTAAACGTACTTTATGCACATCGGTCACAGTTTCATAACGCTGTTTCAATCCCTCTTCACAAAGGCGGCGTAAAAATTGATCAGATGATTCATTTGTTGGTACCGGGAACTTCGGCAATTGATTTGTCTGAAACGGAATTTCTACATGGCAGCGCTCCGCAATACGTAATGTGTTTTGCATCGCTTCAGGAATTGCGGCAAATAACGCCTCCATTTCAGATGCTGATTTCATATAGTATTGATCCGTCTGCAAACGCGGTCTTTCTGGATCAGTCATTTTCGTTCCGCTATGAACAGATAATAAACACTCCTGCACAATTGCATCGCTTTGTTTTACGTAACGAATATCATTTGTCGCCACGAGCGGAATCTCAAGCTGCTTAGCAAATAGGAGCATATCCTCTTGAAGCAACAATTCCTCTTGAATAGCATGGTGCTGCACGCTTATATAAAAGCTGGCAAATATATGTTTATACATATTTGCTACTTCCTCAGCAGCCTCATGTTTCCCTTGCAATAAAAGTTTTTCAATTTCCCCATCTTTTCCTGGAGAAATCGCAATTAATCCCGCTGCATAATGCGCAAGCCATTTCTTTGGAATACCCTCTTTTGACTTTGTCATAATGCTGCTAGAAATTTTAAGTAAATTCCGATACCCAAATTCGGTTTCTGCCAGTAAAACAAGCGGATAAGACTGCTCTTCTTCTTCATTCCATATGGAAGCTGTTAAACCGATAATCGGTTGAATCCCCGCTTTTTTACAAGCTTTATAAAATGGTATAACACCATACATCACATTCTCATCTGTAATTGCTAATGCCGGAAATCCAAGTTCTTTCGCTTGATGAACAAGCTCATCTATTTTACAAGCACTTTTCAATAAACTATAAACGGTTTGACATTGTAAATGCACAAACTTCACTGTTATACCCTCTCTTTATCTATTTGACTACTTCCTATTATACGTGAAATCAAAACATACTTCCCCTTCTTTGTCCATATACTTGAAAAAGAAAGGAGAATGATGATGGAAGTGAACCAAAGCTTTTTCTCTCTTCTCATTACAAGTTATTTTATCGCTCTTGGCGTTATGATTGGCGGCTCATTAATTGGCGGAATCGGTGCTTTTTTAGTAGGGAAACCACCACTTACAATGATTACGCAATTTGCAGGGAACTTGCGAATTTGGGCTCTCGTTGCTGCCATTGGCGGAACTTTTGATACATTTTATAGCTTTGAACGCAGCTTTTTTGGAGGAGACACAAAAGATATCGTGAAACAAATTCTCCTTATTTTCTTTGCCACGGGCGGTATGCAAACTGGATTCACGATTATTAAATGGATTACACAGGATCACGTATGAAAGTCCCAAGTTCAATCTCTAATCGCTGGAAATTATTTTTAGGCGGTGCGGCGGTTGGTGGTATTTTAAGTTGGATTATTTTTTTATACATATACGGTGTGTTTCAAGAAGAACAAACTAAAACACTCGAAACACAAGAAGCACAAATAAACAAACTAACCGAAGATTTACGTGTACTCACGGAAGATCAAAAAAAAGAAAATGAAAAAAACAAAAAGTTGTTAACCATTCAAGAAATTGAAGTTGAAATTGTAAATCACGAAAAATACAATTTGGACACACTAACGGTGGAAACATTACAAACTTCTATTCGTGATGATCTCCGCCACTTGCTTACACAAAATATTCAAAGCGTCGCAAACAATAAAGAACTACTTAAGAAAGTGATTGAAAATAAAGTATATAAATATTACGACCGTGTCTATCGATTTGAAATTGAAACGGTTTCGTTTGACACAACACTTACAATTAGCGTCAAAATAAAACAAGAAAGGTAGAGCTCCTCTACCTTTCTTCTTATTTACACAATTCACGTAGATCTGCAAAAATACGGTCTGCTTCTTCCCAAGAAAAAGCTTTTGCCCCGGACGCCATCGGATGCCCTCCGCCATTATATCGCATTGCTAATGTATTAATAACCGGGCCTTTTGAACGAAGACGAACACGAATTACATCTTCTTCCTCTAAAAATAGTACCCACGCTTTTAATCCTTCAATATTTCCAAGTGCTCCAACAACTCCTGAAGCTTGAGACGAAAGCACACCAAATTGTTCTAGTACTTCTTTTGTTAATTTAATGTAAGCCGCGCCTTCTTCTGCCATCGTAAAGTTTTGTAAAATATAACCATTTAAACGGGCAATACGCTCATTTGTTTTATACATTTCATTATATAGTGCTGGGAATTCCACGCCCACTTCCACAAGCTCAGATGCATAACGAAGTGTTTTAGCAGATGTGTTTGAGAATAAAAAGCGTCCCGTATCACCAACGATACCAGCTAAAATAAGACGTGCCGCTTCTTTCGATAACGTTAATCCTTTATCCTTACCGTATAAGTAAAATGCATAAATCAGTTCACTTGTCGAACTAGATGTCGTATCTACCCAAACGATATCGCCGTACGGATCTTCATTTGGATGATGATCAATTTTAATTAACTGCTTTCCTTTTGCATAACGCTGATCGCAAACACGCTCTTGATTTGCTGTATCACAAACAATAACAAGTGCCTCTTCATACGTAGCATCATCAATTTCATCCATTACACGTAAATATGATAAAGATGGTTCGTTGTACCCTACCATATAAATTTTTTTCTCTGGAAACGATTCTTGCAGCATCGTACCAAGACCGCACTGCGAACCTAATGCATCTGGATCCGGACGAACGTGACGATGGATAATAATTGTCTCAAATTGCTGAATTGCTTCTAAAATTTGCTCATGCATATGTATAATCTCCTTTTCGACCAATTTATCCCTATTATAGCTCAAAACACTTCATACAGGGACAGAATTGAATTACAATAAAATAAATAACATACAAATAGATGGGGGATTGGGGTCATGCCAGTATTAGTCTTTTGTATTATCGTTACATTTATGTTGTACCTCTTCTACAAAACAAAATATTTTCGCACAAACCGTTCAATGGAAAAAGGATGGCTTGCTGGAAAATCAGCAATTGCACTCGGTTTATTTGTTGCCTTATTTGGCGCAAATCAATTTTTCTTAGAAATTTCAACATCTCGTATCATCGTCGGTGTTTTGTTTATAATCGTTGGGGGCGCTAGTATTTACAACGGCATTCGCCAATATAAACATTTCTTACCGCTTGCGATTGAGGAAGCAGAGCAGTTACAAAAATAATGAGGTGAGCGGAAATGAACACCTTTCTAAACGATTTTTTTAACCGGATTCCATATAAAAAGCGTGTATCCCTTCATCAATATTTACTGAAAGGATACACGCTTTTCTTTTATCATTAACGATGGCGCAATTTATATATACAACTCGCAACAAGAGCAGACGGCAAATTAAACAAATTTCTCTGCAAATGACATCTTTTCATATAACTCATTTTGCGTGAGACCCGTTCTTTTCATTCGTTCTTTCAAACCAGATATATAGGAGTATTGAATTGGAATCATAATAAGAAAGTAAAAAAGTGCAATGCTTCCGAACAAGATACTAGCAAATGCCATATACATGAACTACCTTTTTATTCCATTATACCACATAACAGGAAAATCAAACATTTATTGTAACTACTCAGTCATCCATTTCATTAGAACGTTATTTTCAGTTGTGGCATCTAGATTGCTGCCATGAAGATAACAACGGCAATGCAAATCGCTACCTTTCTTTGTTTTAAAACGCCAGGCGTGGTAGGAAAAGGCCCTGACCGCTCCTAGCATCGCCAGTTGCTCTCGCCAACCTAAAAAGAAAGTGGTTTTCTTCCTTTTTTTCATAGAAGGACTGAATACTTACTATTTATTATAAAAAAACTGCCATTACTGACAGTTCCCTCTCCTTACCGATCAATCAATTGCACCATCAGTAATGCTTTTCCAACAACATTACCTTCGTAACGCACTTCTACTTCCACCTTACCAAATTTACGTCCAATTTCTAATACTTTCGGATGGACGGATACAATGTTGTCAATTTGAACTGATTTTACAAAGTAAATGGTTAAGCTTTCAACAATTACATCACCTTTTTTCAGCGCGCGCAGTACACGATTCGTCGCTTCTGTCACAATTGTTGTAAATACACCGTACGACAAAGTTCCAATCGAATTTGTCATTTGCGGCGTAACAGAAAAATGATACGCATGATCTTGTTTTGCTTCTTTCTGATTCATAAATTGATTTGTTACAATATCATCAATCGTTTCTCCGACTTGCGGCTGACGCTGAATCATTTGGAGTGCTTGGAGCACATCTTGCCGACTAATGATCCCTTGCAATGTATTGCTACCGTCAACAACTGGCAGAAGCTCAATCCCTTCCCACACCATCATACGTGCCGCTGCGGCAACAGACATTTTTCCGTTTACAGTAATCGGTTGTTTTGTCATTACTTTTTCAATTGGTGTATCTTTTGCTATACCAATCATATCTTTAGATGTTACAATGCCCAGCACTCTATTTGTTTCATCTACAATTGGATAGCGGCCATGCATCGTTTCTACATTATACTTATGCCATCTTTCTGCTGTATCATTTGGCTGTAAACATACCGTCTTTTCAATTGGTGTTAAAATATCTTCAACAAGAACAATTTCTTTTTTAATAAGCTGATCATAAATAGCACGATTAATAAGCGTAGCTACTGTAAATGTATCATAGCCACTCGAAATAATCGGAAGCTTTAACTCATCTGCTAATTTTTTCACATGCTCTTCTGTATCAAATCCACCTGTAATAAGTACAGCTGCTCCTTCTTCAAGCGCTAATTGATGTGCTTGTGTACGGTTTCCGATAATAAGTAAGTTTCCGGCTTCTGTATAGCGCATCATCGCCTCTAGCTTCATTGCCCCAATTACAAATTTATTTAATGTTTTATGTAAGCCTTCTCTTCCGCCAAGTACTTGACCATCAACAATGTTAACAACTTCCGCAAATGTTAGCTTTTCAATATTTTCTTTCTTTTTTTGTTCAATACGAATTGTCCCGACCCGTTCAATTGTACTTACATATCCTTTATTTTCCGCATCTTTAATTGCACGATATGCCGTTCCTTCACTCACGCCGAGCTCTTTTGCGATTTGGCGCACAGAAATTTTATGCCCAATTGGCAAACTGTTGATATAATCCAAAATTTGGTTGTGTTTCGTAGCCAACTCATTTCACCATACTTTCTTTTCCCTAAATTCTTCATCTGTTGTATTTTTAGTATACTATATTCCCAAAACTGTTACACTTCATGTTTCTATATCTGTACTATTTTTTTTATAACAAGTCTATACAAGTTTCTTACAATAATGTAATTCCCTTGTCACCCTATTCGATGGTTCGTTTCATTTCCTTATCGTACAATGAAAACAAGAAATAAGAGAAAAGGAGCGATATGATATGAAAAAAGTTTTAAACATCATCGGTGTGGTATTGTTAGCATTTGTGGATGGAAAGAAAGTAGCGCTATTATTAAACAAAACAGAGGAAATAGAAACAGGCACATCACAATCTAACAATGATATAACAAATACAACATTTACATTATACCCTTCTCACATATAAAAACCTTCACTTTGCCGCGCAAAATGAAGGTTTCTTTTTTTACAATTCAATGCCTTCCCCAGCTTCTAATACTTTTCCGACACCGCTCGTTAGTTTCCCTATAAATTGATGCGGATCTTGTTCAATCACTGGGAACGTATTATAGTGCATCGGCACAATAATTTTTGCTCCAATCCATTCAGCTGCGAGCGCGGCATCTTCTGGTCCCATTGTAAAATTATCTCCAATTGGTAAAAATGCCACATCAATTGTATGACGAGAGCCAATTAATTTCATATCAGAAAATAACGCTGTGTCTCCGGCATGATAAATTGTTTTCCCTTCTGCTGTGAAGACAATTCCAGCTGGCATTCCTGTATATGTAATTGTTTGATTTTCTTCATCAATATAGCTAGAACCGTGGAATGCTTGTGTCAATTTTACAGTTCCAAAATCAAATGTATGAGAACCACCGATATGCATCGGATGTATATTCACGCCTTGCCATCCTAAAAATGTCGCAAGTTCAAACGGCGCAACGACAATTGCATTATGTTTCTTCGCGAGTGTTACTGTATCTCCAACATGATCGCCATGACCATGAGATAGGATAATCGCATCTACTGTTACATTTTCAACTTTTAAATCCGTTTTCGGATTACCTGTAATAAATGGATCAATCAAAATAACCTTTCCATTTGTTTCAATCTTTACAACAGAATGACCGTGATAGGATACTTTCATCTGCCTACTCCTCCTTTGTTTTCATTCCACCTCTTATTCTACACGATTTCATAATTTCCTGTCTTTTCAAACATCGATTCGCTTGTCAGAATACTTTCACTCGATGTAAAGTTATACTTGTAATCAAAATTCCGGAGGTGCAAATCTATGAATACTAGATTAGAAAAATTAATGCATTGGCTGCAGGAACAAAATACAGAAGCTGCATTCTTAACTTCTACACCGAGCGTCTTCTATATGACGAACTTCCACTGTGAACCGCACGAAAGACTACTTGGCCTATTTGTATTCCAAGAAAAAGAACCGATGTTAATTTGTCCAAAAATGGAAGAAGGGCACGCAAGAGGCGCTGGCTGGACTCATGAAATTATTGGATACACAGATACAGACAATCCATGGGATATGATTGCAAAAGCAATTGAAGCACGCGGCATTGATGCAGGTGCAGTAGCAATTGAAAAAGAACATTTAAATGTAGAACGTTACGAGTGCTTATCACAATTATTCCCAAAAGCAACTTTCAGATCAGCTGAAGAAAAAGTACGTGAACTTCGTTTAATTAAAGACGAAAAAGAGCTTGCGATTTTACGCAAAGCTGCTGCAATGGCTGATTATGCAGTTGAAGTTGGGGTAAATGCTATTCAAGAAAATCGCAGTGAACTTGAAGTACTTGCAACAATTGAGCATGAATTAAAGAAAAAAGGCATTCACAAAATGTCCTTTGACACAATGGTACTAACAGGTGCAAACTCTGCACTTCCACATGGCGTTCCAGGTGCAAACAAAATACAACGCGGTGATTTCGTCCTATTTGACTTAGGTGTCATTATCGACGGCTATTGCTCTGATATTACACGTACAGTTGCATTTGGCGAAATTTCAGACGAACAAAAACACACTTATGAAACGGTATTAAAAGGGCAATTAAATGCTGTTGAATCATGTAAACCAGGCGCAACATTTAGTGAAATCGACCGTGCTGCTCGCTCTGTAATCGCAGATGCTGGTTTCGGCGACTTCTTCCCGCACCGCCTTGGCCATGGACTTGGCATTAGCGTTCACGAATATCCAGATGTAAAAGAAGGTAACAACTCTCCATTGCGTGAAGGAATGGTCTTCACAATCGAGCCAGGTATTTACGTACCAAACGTAGGCGGCGTTCGTATTGAAGATGATGTTTATATTACAAAAGATGGCGTAGAAATTTTAACGAAGTTCCCGAAAGAATTGCAGTTTGTAAAATAAATATAGTCCTATATGCAAGTTAAAAAAACAATATAAAACCTCTTTCTTTTAGAGGAGGGCGAGAGCATCTGGCCGTGTATAGAAGCGGTCAGGGCCTTTTCCTGCCACATGCGATGTTCAAACAAAGAGAGAAAGAAAGTAACAGGTTACTTTTTGTTTGGCATGGCGGCGACTTGTGTATTGAAAAGTCAAGTTAGATTTATATAACACAAAAAGAAGGTGCTTTAAAAAGTACCTTCTTTTCTTTCGTTTATTTTTAATTGAAGCAGCACAAGAATGATTGATATGACATTCATAAAAACAGCTATCGACATACAAAACCCACTTATAAATCCACTGATAACTCCTTCATAATACCGCTCTGTATACCAAGATAGGCCCGTTAAACATATGATCGTACAAACAATTCCATATATTCCTTTCATCATAACGCTCTCTCCTTTATTGCTTATCAACCATCACGCCTCGCACAGCCGCTTTCACATAAGGTGCTCCTTGCAGTTGTTTGAGTGATTCCGTTGTCCCTGTCACAACTATACCGTAAATCGGTAGGTCTTTTGGAGGAATGTTTTTGACTTCTTGATAATACTTACGATAATGGTCTCTAAATCCAATTACACTTTTATCATCTGTTAAAAGTCTCATTGAGCTAAGAAACCCTTCACTATTTCTCTTTATATCATTCTGAAGATCTTCCATCTTCTTTGCATGACTACCCTCAAATCCAAATACATCGAAGGACATCTCAGCATTTAAAACCCCACCGCTTTCAGGATCAACTAATCCTACGTAAGAATCTCCCTTTTTTTCATCGTATGTATCTACCCAAAACCAAGCTGGTCGTATATCTTTCGGTAACATTTGGACAACTTGCTCCGCTGTATACGCTTTATCGAAGGACAAAGCAACTTCAGCCACTTTATTTTTCATTTCTCCTATATTCTCTAAATCATTTACATAGTTTACGTATTTCATAAACGGTAAATAAAAACGCATTTCTCTTTGCATCGTTTGTATGTTATAGTCTGGCATTGTTTCAAAATCATCTTTCTTATTCGAGACCTCTTCCTCTAAATGTGTATTACCATTATGATTCACCCGACTAACTCCCCATATAGAATACTCATATATTTCATCAATCCATTTAACCGGTTGACCAGCTATATTTTTGTACGAACTATACATCATGGTTCCACCTGTTACTCCCATACTTAATTTCGTATGCCCATAAAATCTCATATTAGGACCCTGCATACCATGTAATGCATACACTTCTCGGTCCATTTTTTTGAAGTTTTCTTGTGTAAAATAAACTATAATACTAAAAGTCCCAACAAGAACAATAATCGTAGCACAAATAGATATAATCCAATTTCGTAACAAGTGCTTCCGCTTCGCTTTTTTCATCAGAGCTTTCATCTGTTTATCATCCATATTTAAATCAAAATCTTTACGACTCATCTACTTTCCCCCTATACAATTCTTTAAATTGATTTCGTGCCCTATATAAATTTGTTTTGACCGTAGCTTCTTTCATTCCTAATAAATTAGCAATTTCTTTATAGGAGAGCTCGTATTCGTACTTTAGTAGTAAAATATGTTTGTAATCTTGGCTTATCGTTTCTAAAATTTCTTGTACTTCTCCTTGTAGTTCTTTCGTTAGCATGACGTCTTCTAGTGATTTTTGACCAATGAGTACAGCTGATTCAAGCGCAATTGGATTTAAGCGATTTGTTTTCCGATATATATCACGGTGGTGATTAATAGCAACGCGAAACAGCCATGGAGTCAATCGATCTAACGGAATATCTTCCATAAATAGTAGTGCCTTATATAATGTATCTTGCACAATATCTTCAGCTTCTTTCGTTTCCACGCCAAGCTTTCGTAAATAGTGATATACTGCTTTTGATTTTTCTAATAACAGTACTTCGTATGTATCATAATTCATCATTCGCTCCTTTCTATATACTTAACGTTCGAACATGGAAAATGTATACAAACTTTATAAAAAATTTTTCAAATATATAAATCTAAATTAAAAACCGACATAAAACCATTCTTTTTCGGTGGGCGAGAGCATCTGGCCATGCATAGAAGCGGTTAGTGCCCTTCCCTGCCACATGCAAAGTAAAACAAAGGGAGAAAGCAAGTGTAGACTCCTTTTTTCTCCCTAGTCGCAATCTATATGTCGAAAAATTTAAATGGATTCATAAAGAAAAGCACATCAAAAGTCGATGTGCTTTTCTCTACATTCTGCTCCCTTATTTCATAGCAGCTTGTACATTTTCCAGAATCATCACCACTTCTGTCCTCACATCAACAGAAGGCTCCACTTCTCCTTGAACAGAGTACCAATATAAGTATTCTTCTCTATTACCTATTTCCCGGAAAATTGTCTCTACGTACATTTTTTCGTCGTTTCATGTCAACAGAACGTCTTTCATATGATCCAACGTGATTACTCTTTCCTTACTGTACTTTAAATCGAGTTCACTCAACTTCCTTTCGTTCCCTCGCCTTTTTCATGCACTTTTCTTATATGTACATTGTTTATTTACATCGCTAAAAATCACTTCTAAATTGTCTCCGTCTCTTTTCAATTGCTGTGTTGAGATGAAGGAATTTCCATAGTCAAGAATATAGGAATCTCCTTTATTCTCTTGTTTATACGTCCCTTTATATTTGTCTTCTTTTTTATCATTTGTATGCATTTCTACCAAATGATAAATAACGTCCTTTTTCTCTACCTTTTTTGTAACCGTTTCAAATTTATAGTATATCGGACATTGATTTTGTTTCTCTTGAGACAGTTTCCACGTCCCATCTATCCCATCATTTCCACATGCACTTAACATAGCTGTACACGCAACAGTAAATGCAAATTTTAAAAACGTTCTGCCCATTCTCTTTTCTCGCATTTTGTATGTCATCCTTCATTATGAATATTGTGTATTGAATTACATGAATTTATTTTAATGTTTCGACACTTTCATCTCCTCCCATAAAAAAGAAAGATGTTTTATGTCGTTTTTTTAACATATATACATATAGTAACATCCAATCCATATTATACCACAAAAACTTCTTCCTTAATTAACAATCTTCATAAAATTCCGCATTATCTATCTCTTCCATAATTATTAAGTCTCATTTATAAAAGCTACTTTTTATGCCTTTTTTAAAACCTTGTAAGAATAACAATTATGAACTTAAAACCCGCAAAAGATAAAGGGCCTTAAATATTTATCGCCATAGCATTTCTAGATTGACGACCTAACTCTTCTAATGCAATGGAACCTAGCAGTAAATTTAACGCTTGTGTTCGAGTTAAAGTAATGGATGGCGTAATATTAGGTAAATTTGCTTGAGACAATTCTAATTCTCCTTTCTAGGTGTTAAAGATTTTCTATTCTTTGATAAAGTATGTAAAAACGACAAATGGGTTCCGTTATTTACCCACTTATTCAATTTATTGGATCACCACCAAAAGTCGTGGGTGACAAAATCAATCACAAGTTACAGTGATGAATCAATTTATTTCATTTATTCGGTTTTCTTGACCTAAATTTATTTGAGTTCTCTCTATTATTAGAAAGGAGTACATAAATTTTTAGGAGACTACCATTTTGATTGAACCACTCCGTTTCACTTACAAAATAAAAACAGAAAAGGCGCACATAAAAGCGACTATCAGCCGATAGTCGCTTTACAGTCTTTCTTATGATAAAGCAGGTGCTTTTTCAAGAAGCTTTTTTGCATCTGCATATTGTAAACCATGTGCAGATGCAACTGCTTCAAATGTTACGTAGCCATCTAATGTATTAATACCTTTTAATAAGGCAATGTTATCTAAGCAAGCTTTTTTGTAACCTTTACTTGCGATTTGTACTGCGTATGGTACTGTTACGTTTGTTAACGCAATTGTTGATGTACGCGGAACCGCACCTGGCATGTTTGCAACTGCGTAATGAACAACACCATGTTTTTCGTAAGTTGGGTTGTCATGTGTTGTAATGCGGTCAGTTGTTTCAAAAATACCACCTTGGTCAATTGCGATGTCAACTACAACAGAACCTGGTTCCATAGATTGAATCATTTCTTCTGTTACAAGTTTTGGCGCTTTTGCACCTGGAATTAATACGGCACCGATCACAAGGTCGGATTCTTTTACAGCTTGTGCAATGTTATATGGATTAGACATTAATGTTGTTACTTGGTTGCCAAAGATGTCGTCTAATTGACGAAGACGATCTGGGCTTAAGTCGATAATTGTTACATCCGCCCCTAGACCAACGGCAATTTTCGCTGCGTTTGTACCAGCTTGGCCACCGCCGATAATTGCTACTTTGCCGCGTTTCACGCCTGGAACGCCGGCAAGTAAAATACCTTTACCGCCTTTATTTTTTTCAAGGAACTGTGCACCAATTTGCGCAGCCATACGACCTGCTACTTCACTCATAGGCGCAAGTAATGGTAAAGAACGGTTGTCTAATTGAACGGTTTCATACGCGATACCAACTACTTTGTTGTCAATTAATGCTTTTGTTAATTCTGGTTCTGGAGCTAAATGTAAGTACGTGAATAAAATTAAGCCTTCGCGGAAATAACCGTATTCACTTGGGATTGGCTCTTTTACTTTCATAACCATCTCTTGATTCCAAGCTTCTTGTGCTGTTTCTACAATTGTTGCGCCTGCTTCTACATACGCTTCATCTGTAAATCCAGACCCTAAACCAGCACCCTTTTGAACAAAAACTTCATGACCGTTGTGAACTAAATGAACAACACCTGCTGGCGTCATTGCTACACGATTTTCATTGTTTTTAATTTCTGTCGGCACACCGATACGCATTGAAAATTCCCCCTTGAAATGTTAAAAGTTACCCCTAAATGATTATACATAAATCCAAATTGAAAAACTGACATAAAAACCACCTTTTTTAGGGGAGGTTGAGGGCATCTGGCTATGCTTAGAGCGGTCAGGGCCCTTTTCTGCTACATGCCAGGTTTTAAACAAAAGGATCCGGCCAGTAGCGGGCATGTTGTATCCTCCATAGCAGAGATTTGGATGTCAGTAAATCAAAATGAATATATATAAAGCGCTTTCTATCCTCTTATATTTTATCATAGGTTCTGATTTTTTGACAAAAATGATACAAGTAGTCCAATAGAATTTGTCTAATTTTGACGATGTCGATGAATGACATCTACTGCTCCGGTTACTTCTATAATAGTTCCCGTAATCATATCCGAATCTTCCTCACATAAAAATGAAATTGTGCGGGCGATATCTTCCCCTGTACCAGAACGCCCAATCGGTGTGCGATGATTAGATAATGTGCGCGCCGCCGCAATTGTCGCTTCCTTCATATCACCAATAATATCACCGGGACAAATCATATTTGATGTAATTCCATATTCAGCTTCTTCATAAGCAATTGTTTTCGTAAGCGAAACTAGTCCAACTTTTGCAGCCGCGAAAGCAGAGCGATATATCCATCCCGGTGCACTATCCGCTCCTTGAAATCCATAATTTACAATACGACCAAATTTTTGTCGGCGCATAATCGGAACAACAAGCTTTAATAAATGAAATACAGCCGTTAAATTACCATGAATCATTTCATTCCATTCATCATCTTTATATTCAACTAACTTTTTACGCTCGAATACGTAAGGACCTGCATTATTAATCAAAAAATCAATGCGGCCAAAACGGTCCATCGCTTTTGTTACTACTGTATGTAAATCTTCCTCTTTTGTTACATCTGCTTGCACAAATTGTATGCGATGTGCAAGATGTTTATATTGCTGTTTTAACATTTCCACCGCTTGTACATCACTACGATATGTTACTGTTACTGAGTATCCTTTATGTAATAAACTCTCTGTTACTTTCTTCCCTAAACCTTTTGTACCGGCTGTAATGAGCGCATGTCTCACAAACATAAGCCTCCTTTTTTCTTGCTATAATTCATATGTAACAACTTCTTTATACAATTACAACTAAAATGTTTGAAATGGAATTTTCAAAATTCTGTAACGTTTCTGTCAAACACTTTCCCATAATTTGTTTTATAATAAAGATGTAAAGAGTTATAACGCTTATAAAACGGGAGGAATTGTTCATGAATAATACATATACAAATATTTTAATTGCAGTCGATGGTTCTAAGGAAGCTGAAAGAGCATTTAAAAAGGCAATTCAAGTAGCAAAGCGTAACAATGCTACATTAACAATCGCTCATATCGTTGACGTCAAAGCTTATTCTGCAGTAGAAGCATATAGCCGTGCAGTCGCAGAGCGTGCAAATTTATTTGCTGAAGATTTGTTAGAAGACTACAAAAAGGTTGCACTAGATGCAGGACTTACAAAAGTAGAAACTATACTCGAATTTGGTAATCCAAAATCAAAAATCTCAAAAGATATTGCACCGAAGAACAAAGTTGATTTAATTATGTGCGGTGCAACTGGTTTAAATGCCGTAGAACGTTTCTTAATCGGTAGCGTCTCTGAACATATTATTCGCTATGCGAAATGCGATGTCCTTGTTGTTCGCGGCGAAGAAGAACAAGGTGAAATTTAATAACGATAATGAATCCGCACCAAGCCTCTATATAATGGCTTGGTGTTTTTTTCATTCCTCTTAAATAAAATTATCTTCTGCGGTTATGATAAGAAAAAAGGAATGGGAGGGATAACATGGAAAGTTCTGAACGGATTATACTTGATCTAAATGGACAAGAAATCGACATGGTGGAAACAATTTGTGCCCACTTTAAAGAAAAATACGGTGTAGAATTAAGTCACGGTGCACTATTTCGTGACTTAATGGACATTGAGTATATTCGCATTACAGAAGGAAAGCACAAATACGAATGAAGAATATAGACATATAAATCCAAATTAAAAACCTGACATAAAACCTCCTTTTTTAGGGGAGGACGAGAGCGGCTGGCCGCGCATAGAAGCGGTTAGGGCCTTTTTCTGCCACATGCCATGTTTTAAACAAAAGGGGCAAGCGCCAGTAGGAGGACACTGAAAAGTCCACGTCATAAGAAAAAGGAGCCCGTCACTTACTATATACAAGTGATAGGCTCCTTTTTCTTTTCAGCATATTGATGAAATGCGTGTGATTTTTTCAAAGCAATCACTTTTTTAGTGCACTCGGTCAGTAGCAGGCATGTTGTATTATACATAGCAGCAATCTACATATTAAAAACCCAAAGTGGATTTATTTATTGTCCAAGCAACCTTTTCCTTTATGCATACGCTATATATATGTCCAAGCATAAAGGTGTGATTTTTTTTGAATAATGAAAAGACATCAAAAAGCGAAACCACAACGAAAAGCAAACGCACTACTCCGTTTATAAGCTTATGTATTTTTACTCTTCCCGGCTGTAATGTAACAGAAAAAGAAATTAAGAAGCAGGTTGAGCTAGCAACAAAAATATGGAAGATACAATTTATTATCACTAACATCACCATGCTGAAAGATTTTTCTGTTCGAACAAATGATACTTCATTTCGTACAAAACAAAGCAAAAATGTACAACGATTATTTCGTGAAAGAAAGTATCTCTTTCCAAACCAAAACAGTATTTCAATATTCTATACAGATGCAAAGTACCTCTCGAATAATACGACAGGACGAACGTTCTCTTCCTTCACGACAAAAAGTCGTTTCAACCATATTATCCTCACAAGATCTTCACTAGAAAATACACTTGCGCACGAACTCGGACATATTTTATTCTATTCCCACCGAAATCTACGAGGAAAAAACCCAGATATAAACTCTTACCGAACACATAGCCTAGACATTGAAAATATTATGTTTGGAACTGCTACAAGTCGTAAACGAAAAACAACATCCCTGCAAAGATCAAAAGCATTAGAAAGTACATTAATTAAATATCTATAAATCCAAATTGAAAACCTGACATAAAACCTCCTCTTTTAGGGGAGGACGAGAGCGTCTGACCGCGCATTGAAGCGGTCAGATCCTTTTCCTGCCACATGCCAAGCTTTAAACAAAAGGAGCAGGACAGTAGCGGGCATGTTGTATTCTACATAGCAACAATCTATGTGTTAAAAAATCAAGTTGTATTTATATATAAAGTAACTACTCAGTCACTCTATGAAAAAAAAGGCGAAAAAGAAAAGGATTTTATGTCCAGTTTTTAATTTACATTTATATAAAAGTAGAAATTCAACTCTCTACATTTTCTCCCACTAACACCTTCGCTTTTTCCAGCGCTTTTTGAATTTGTTCGAATCCTGTCCCGCCTAGACTGTTACGACGTTTCACAGCTGTATAAGGCGCGAGAACCTCATATAAATCTTCTTCAAATAATGGACTCATTTCTTGATATGTTTCTAGCGGTACATCTAATAAATAAATTCCCTGCTGTGTACAATGAAGAACGAGTTTCCCGACAATTTCATGAGCCTGGCGGAATGGAAGTCCTTTATTTGCTAGATAATCGGCAATTTCTGTTGCATTGGAGAAATCTTGTTTTACAGATTGTCCCATTTTTTCTTTGTTTACAGTCATCGTTTCTAACATACCAGCCATAATGTGCAGGCATCCTTCAACTGTTTTCACCGTATCAAACATACCTTCTTTATCTTCTTGCAAATCTTTGTTATAAGCAAGCGGCAATCCTTTCATTACGGTTAATAAACTAAATAAATTGCCGTATACTCTACCTGTTTTACCACGAATAAGTTCAGCCATATCAGGATTTTTCTTTTGCGGCATAATGCTGCTTCCTGTCGCATATTGATCGCTCATTTCAATAAACTGAAACTCCTGACTACTCCATAAAATGAGCTCTTCACAAAAACGCGATAAATGCATCATTAATATAGATGAGTTACTAAGAAATTCTAGTATGAAATCACGGTCACTTACCGCATCTAAACTATTTTCATAGATCCCTTCAAAGCCGAGAAGCTCCGCGCTATACATACGGTCAATCGGAAAGGTTGTTCCTGCAAGAGCACCTGCACCAAGCGGAGAAATATTAATGCGCCCAAGTGAATCTTCATAACGATTTACATCGCGCTCTAGCATCCAAAAGTAAGCAAGCATATGATGAGCGAACGAAATTGGCTGCGCACGCTGTAAATGTGTATATCCTGGCATAATCGTTTCGATGTGTTTCTCTGCTTGATGAACAAGAACCGATTGCAGCTGTTTCGTTGCTTCTATTATATTGTTCACTTTATTACGTAAATATAAATGCATATCTGTCGCAACTTGATCATTACGACTTCTTCCTGTATGAAGTTTCCCACCAACATCACCAATTTGTTCAATTAACATCTTTTCAATATTTAAATGAATATCTTCAGCATCTACCGAAAACGTCAACTCGTTTTCTTTCGCCTTTTCGAGTAAATGTTGTAAACCTTCCTTAATTTTCTCTGCTTCTTCCCTCGTCACAATCCCTTGCTTGGCAAGCATCGTAACGTGAGCAATACTTCCTTCTATATCTTCTACAACTAATTTTTGGTCAAAGGAGATGGAAGCTCCAAACTCCTCGACCCACTGTTCAGCCTGCTCTGTAAAGCGGCCTCCCCATAGTTTGCTCATGCCTCCACCTTCTTCTGATTCACTTGGCTGTATACTTTTGTCGGAAGACCAAATAAAGAAATAAAACCAACTGCTGCATCGTGATTAAATTCATCATCCACTGTATATGTTGCTAATTTTTCATCGTATAGAGAATAATCCGATTTACGTCCTTCTACAATTGCATGTCCTTTAAATAGCTTGACACGCACTGTACCTGTCACATGTTTTTGCGTTTCTTGTAAAAAGGCAACAAGGGCATCTTTTAAAGGCGAGAACCATAAACCGTTATAAATAAGCTCTGTCAATTTTTGTTCAATCATCGGTTTAAAGTGAGCGACTTCTTTTACAAGTGTTAAATCTTCTAACTCTTTATGCGCTGTCAGTAATGTCATTGCCGCCGGGCATTCGTATACTTCACGTGATTTAATCCCCACAAGGCGGTTTTCCACATGATCAATGCGGCCAACACCATGTTTTCCAGCAAGAGCATTTAACGTTTTGATTAGTTCAGAAAGTGAATATGAAGTGCCATTTAATGTTGTTGGTACACCTGCTTTAAAACCAATTTCCACAAACTCTGGTGTATTCGGTGTATCTTCTAGTGCTACTGTCATTTCATATGCTTCTTTTGGAGGAGCTGCCCATGGATCTTCTAAAATCCCGCATTCATTGCTGCGTCCCCATAAATTTTGGTCAATTGAAAACGGACTATCTAAATTGATTGGAATCGGTACATTATTTTCTTTTGCATACGCAATCTCTTCTTCACGTGACCATTTCCATTCACGAACCGGCGCAATCACTTCTAAATATGGATTCAACGCTTGAATAGAAACTTCAAAACGAACTTGGTCATTCCCTTTTCCTGTACATCCATGCGCAACTGCACTCGCGCCTTCCTGCTCCGCAATTTCTACTAGTTTTTTCGCAATTAAAGGACGCGATAATGCCGAAACGAGTGGATATTTCCCTTCATATAACGTATGTCCTTGCAGGGCCATCAATGCATATTCATTAGCGAATTCTTCTTGAACATCAATCATATAAGATTTAACAGCACCTACTGAAATTGCTTTTTCTTTTACAAACGCTAAATCTTTACCTTCCCCTAAATCTAAACAAAGCGCGATAACATCATAATTTTTCTCTTGTAACCATTTAATTGCAACGGAAGTATCAAGGCCTCCAGAATATGCTAACACAACTTTTTTCTTCTCCATTTTATATCCTCCTCAAAAGAATAATTATTCATATTTATTAATAATAATTCATAATTTAACACCTTTTATAAAATGAATCAAGAGATATTATCAAAAAAGTTCCGGGGCAACTCAGTTACTCTATGAAAGACCGAAAGAAAAGCATTTTTTTAAATGGCCTGGAGGGACTGGCTATGCATAGGAGCGGTCAGGGCCTTTTCCTGCCACGTGCAAAGTTTTAAAACAAAGAAAGGTAACAAGATGGAGCTACTTTTTATCTTCATGGCAGCAATCTATATGCTGTAAAATGAAAATAACTTTCTATAGGTAATAAGGAGCGTATTTTCGCGGGAATCATACTCCTTACCAAACTTCTAAATAAAATGTATGACTGAGTAGTTACAAAATTTCTACCAATTCCATCGAACTCCCTTCTTTTTTTCGGTACAATGGAAACAGAAAATGGAGGTGTCTATGTGAAGCAGTATTTTATGTACGATGAACACCTAGGAATGGAAATACCTGCGTTACAAGGAGCATGGGAAGATATCCCTGAAAAAGCACAACATGCTATTTTATTAAAGTGGGAACACATTCGCGGAAAAATACCTGATCGTATAAAAGAGCTTGAATATCATATTAATACAAAACAACATCGCTTAAATAACGAAGAAAACTTTGAAATTTCCTGTAGACTCAATTCTGAAATCGCAGATCTCGCTTCCATCATTAACGATTTATGGCTTTGGTATCGTCTTACTCAGCATGTGTCTGAAGGGAAAACTCATCTATAAATCCACTTTGATTTTTCAACACATAAGTCGCTGCTTACATGTGGCAAGAAAAGGCCTGACCGCTCTCGCCCTTCCCTAAAAAAAGAGTGGTTTTATGTTTGTTTTCACCTTGTATGGATATATATAATTGCAAATTATGTAGGTTTTTCTTTACCCATTTTCAGTTTCCAACAACATACATTTCCCAAGAGTATGATATAATAGTATAAAATCTTGATAGAAAGGATTTTGATATCATGATCGCTCGAAGGAGCATGTGGCATCGAATTGACGAATCTTACACGTAGCGTATTTTTTGCTTAGATACTTTGTCTAGCGAAAAAAATACGAGAGTGGGGAAATTATGATTGCCCGAAGGATAATTTGGCAACGAAAAGACTCTTCTTACACGTAGCGTTTTGTTTAGGTTGTATGACACTCACTAAACAAAACATAGAAGAGAATAGGATTGCTAAATAAAAAATCCTACTCTAAGTTTTGTTTAGTCTATTTTAGGCCTAAACTAAAACGAAAGTAGGGAGAATTGATGGACGAGAGGATTATTCGTTATTTCTTCAGTGATATATAGCGTAGTTAGATGTATGAAAACTAACTGCTGCTATATAGGCGTAGTTAGTTTATGAAAAACAAAAAACTACTAACTACGGAGAGAAGGAATAACGATGAGGAACATCCAAAGTCGACAAGTTGTTAAAGAAATTTTTATGGTTTTACTTGGTTCATTTATTTTAGCTACCGCGCTATATCACATTCATTTTCAAAACCACTTAACTGAAGGTGGCTTTATCGGAATCGCACTGTTTATACAAAACTTTTTTGATATTTCACCATCCATTTCAACTGTTTTAATGGATATTCCAGTCATTTTACTATGTGCTGCATTTTTAGGTAAAAAAATGGTCGGCTATTCATTTATCGGTTCGATTTCATTCGGAGTGTTTTATTCTTTAATGGAAAATTATTCTCCGTTTACGGTTGATTTATCTAATTATATATTTGTAGCTGCAGTAGTAGGCGGAGCTTTAGCTGGAGTTGGACTTGGACTTATTTTACGATTCGGCGGTGCAACAGGCGGAGATGATATTTTAACAATTGTATTAAGCAAAAAAACGCGCTTTACAGTTGGGCAAATTTTCTTCGTTTTTGACGCAATTGTCATTGCACTTTCACTATATTATTTAACATGGACTCAAATTGCTTTTACGATTCTTTCCCTTGCTGTGCAGGCGAAAGTACTGGATTTAATCTATTATCCAGCAGAGGAAAAGAAAACAGTGGCAATTCCATTGTCAAAACAACATGCAACAAATTAGAAGCGAAAGGCAGCTGCCTTTCGCTTTTTACTTTTGGCGTAAATAACGCATTTGATAAAATCGATTCGCAAATTCTGTCACGCTCCGCGTTAGCCGATAATTCGCCGTTGCCCCAATCGCAACCCCAAGTATTGGTACTCCCTGGAACAACTTGCGGCGCAGTGAATAAATAATGAACGTTTTCAAAATTTGTTTTAGTAGTACTTGTAATGATGCTGGATTTAATACTTCCTCTTCTCCCTCATAAAAGAATGGAGCTGGTTCTTCTTGTTCTAACTCTTGTAGTAAGTTATACCAAGCATACTGCTGTAAATGCACTGGCAATATAGCCGCATGAAACACTTTTAACGCTAACATCATTTCATACGGTTTACTCACATCATAACCAAATGATGTAGCAATAAGTTGCACAGCTTTCACATTTAAAGCAATCAATATAGGAAAATCTGCACTTAATAAGAAAAAGCCACCAATTCCTGTTACTCCTCCTTGCACGAAAGAATATAAACGATGACGAGCTGTTTGTTGTTCTGCTATGTATGTTAATTGATGAATAGATAATTCTCTCATTTCTTCAATGTGTTCAATGGAATCATCAAACATGCGCGCCGCCCCCAAAATCTGCCCGCGTGCATCTAGCTGCGACTGCGTGCTCTGAATGAACGCATGTAAATGAAAAAGCCATTCATCTGCCTTCGAAAAAAAATTATCTCGTTTCTTTTCTGGTAGCTTCGAAAATGTACGATTTAACCATTTATCGAACATTTGCTGAAAATCCGTTGATTCATGTTGTACGAATTGCTGCTCCCAGCTGTTTAGATCCTGTAAAATTCGTTCCTCGCCCTTTGACAGCATACAAACATCCCCTTTTTCTACATTACTAATATATTTGCCACGTGGGGTCGTACGCCCTGTTTTTTTCTGAAAAATATGTTATTTTCAAATAAATCACAATAAAAAAGGGAGGTATGCTGTATGGATCCCAATTGAAATGTTTTTGCAAAAGGAAAAGACATTATACCCAAACGGATTAACTGAACTACTTTCAAAAAAGTAACAAAAAAAGACGGGAATCATCCCGTCTTTTCATCATATATTAACCAATATTTCCAAGACGTACTACGTCACGAGCAATCATAACTTCTTCGTCAGTTGGAATTATGATTACTTTTACTGGAGAGTGTGGGAAGTTGATGAATGCTTCTTCACCACGAATATCGTTACGTTTTGAATCAAAGTATACGCCCATAAACTCAAGACCTTCTAATACACGCTCACGAATGAGTGCACTGTTCTCACCAATACCAGCTGTAAAGATGATCGCGTCTACGCCCTTCATACGAGCTGCATAAGAACCGATGTATTGATGGATGCGGTCGATAAAGATCTTTAGCGCTATTTCTGCACGATGGTTTCCTTCTTCTTCAGCTTTCTCAATATCACGTAAGTCACTTGAGAATCCAGAAAGACCTAACATACCACTTTTCTTGTTTAATACGTTCAGAACTTCATCTACAGATTGTCCTGTTTTCTTCATAATATATGGAATTAACGCAGGGTCAAGGTTACCAGAACGTGTACCCATTGTTACACCAGCAAGTGGTGTGAAGCCCATAGACGTATCAATTGATTTTCCGCCTTCAACAGCTGCGATACTTGCACCGTTACCTAAGTGACAAGAAAGTAAACGTAAGCTTTCAAGTGGACGTCCTAATAATTCAGCTGCGCGCTCTGTTACATACTTATGAGAAGTACCGTGGAAACCGTATTTACGAACGCCATATTTCTCATAGTATTCATATGGTAAGCTGTATAAGAAAGATTCTTCTGGCATTGTTTGATGGAATGCTGTATCGAATACTGCAACTGATGGTACGTTTGGAAGTACCGCTTGGAACGCTTTAATACCAACAACGTGTGCTGGGTTATGAAGTGGTGCTAACTCACTTAAAGCATCGATTTCTGCTAATACTTTATCGTCAATTAGAGCAGAATCATCGAATTTTTCACCGCCGTGTACAACACGGTGACCGATACCACTAATCTCATCAAGAGATTTCACAATTCCATTTTCTGTTAATTTATTAAGTAACATATTAACTGCTACTCCATGGTCTGGAATATTTGTTACTTCAGTTTGTTTTTCACCATTCACAGTAATTGTGAAGATCGCATCGTCTAAACCGATACGTTCTACTAAACCTTTTGTTAATACTGTTTCACTTGGCATTTCAAATAATTGAAATTTTAATGAAGAGCTTCCTGCATTAATCGCGATGATTTTTGACATCTAGTCTTTCGCCCCTTTTTCTCTTGTTGGCCGTGTGGAATCCCTCCACAAACCGCTCTATTTTATGTCTTTAATTTTTTTCAGATAACAAAACCGTTTCACTGATAAAAATTTAATACTCACGATTTTAATTTAAACATCGTGCGACATATATTTCAAGTGAAAAAATTGTAACACAGTATTTTTTTTTATATTACAGATTTAATATTTTCAATATCACCACTTATATACATTACTTAATTTTGTAAACAACATAAAACTGTACTATATATGAGTATCTATCTGTTATATACGTACCGTTTTTTAGTTTTTCTCAGCAAACCAACTATTAATTTGCTGCATAATGTTCTCCATTGCTTGCATATTAGAGAATTTTGGTAGTTCTACTAATAGCGCTTGTTTTGGCATTTGTACGTTTTGCCCTTTCTTTTGGAGAACAAATATACTTTTTGCATTTTTTTCATTCTTAAACATGGAAACAGGTAACTGTAATAATCCTTGTACAAAACATGTTTCTTTAATAAACGCATGAAGCTTTGGCGCCTGATCGCTTTCAAAAATGAAGTTTGGCACTAGGAAAAATAAATAGCCGCCTTCTTTTGTATGTTTGACACCTTGTTCAATAAACAGATGATGTGCATAAGACATACCTTCGTCTGCTTGTAACGTATATTCACTTGCACTCATTTCATTTGGATAATATCCGACTGGTAAATCACAAATAACTGTATCAACTGGATCAATATAAAGAGAAGCTAGTCCATCTTGATTAAAAAACTCGACCGCTTGTTTTTGTAGGTTTGCATTGACTAATGCAAGTCTAACAAGTAAATCATCCACATCGACTCCAAAGCCACTCATTGTTGTCTCTTCTGAACGGCCATTCAAGATTGTCGTTAATAAATTACCCGTTCCAACTGCAGGATCTAATACAGTTATTTCCTTTTGATCCTTCATAAATTTATGGAATAAATAACTCATAAACATCCCAACTGCATCAGGCGTCATTTCATGATTGGCTTGTATGCCGTCTTTCATCCCTTTTAATAGGGCAAGTTGGAACGCTTTGCGAATTTCTTCACCTTTATAGTTTTCTTCATTAAACTTGCTATATTCACGTTCTAATCGTTCAATTGTTGGTTGTTCTAAGTTTTCTTGTAAAATTGTTCCTTCAAATAAATTATCACCTGTTTCTACAAGTGCTTCTAAATACGTTATATCTAATTCTTTACGTAAAATTACGGCAGAAGAATCAAAAATAGAAAATAATGTTTCTACTGTTGAACTCACGAATATTCCTCCTTCAAACTAAAATACACATAACTTATATCATACCATATTCTAAGTTCTTTTCATTTATTTAAAAAACAAAACCTCTTTTTTTAGGTGGGCGAGAGCGTCTGGCCATGCGTAGTGGCGAGCAGGTCCTTTTTTTTCCACATGCGATATGAAAACAAAAAGAGGAAGCGTGTGCGGATTACTTTTTGTTTTGCATAGCAGTACTTATGTTGAAAAATCAAAATTAAAAACATGACTTAAAACCTTTTTCTTTTTGGATGGGTGAGGGCGTCTGGCCATGCATAATAGCGGTAGGGCCTTTTTTCTGCCACGGGCGATGTTTAAAGAAAGTGAGAGAGAAAGTAGGAGGCAACTTTTTGTTTGGCATGGCGGCGACTTGTGTGTTGGAAAGTCAAGTTGGACTTATATATACAGGCAAGAAAAAGCGACCCCTTTTAAAAGAGGTCGCTCTTTGTTGCCTATATTACTTCGCAGCTTTTGCTGCTTCTAATGCTGCTTCGTAATTTGGATGGCTTGTTCCTTCGCTTACGTATTCTACGTAAACTACTTTGTCGTTGCTGTCTACTACGAATACTGCACGAGCAAGTAAACGAAGTTCTTTCATTACAACACCGTATGCTTCGCCGAAAGAAAGATCGCGGTGATCAGAAAGTGTTACAACATTTTCTAAACCGTTAGCTGCACACCAACGCTTTTGAGCAAATGGTAAATCAACACTAATTGTTAACACTTTTGCGTTTTCAATGCTAGCTGCATCTTCGTTGAAACGACGAGTTTGCGTATCACATACACCTGTATCAATAGATGGTACAACACTAATTAATTTCACTGCGCCTTTATATGTTTCTAAGTTTACCTTCGATAAATCATTTGCTAACACTTGGAAATTTGGTGCTTGTTCGCCAACTTTCACTTCTGTGCCAACTAAAGTGATTGGGTTCCCTTTAAACGTTACGTTTGCCATTTGAAAATCCTCCCTTTTATAAAAACAAAATATGTACAGTGTAAATGATAGTTGTTCAATAAACAGAATGCAACTGAATCGCTCTGTTTTTACAAAAAAGAATGGAACTAATAAAACCGACATCAAGCCCCCTTTCTTTTTTTTTTTGGGGGACGAGAGCATCTAGCCGCGCATAGAAATAAAATGGTCAGGACCTTTTCCTACCACACGCAAAAAAGCTGACTCAACAGGCATTTATTGAGTCAGCTCCTCATTTCCTTATATTTCATACTCCGGCTGTTCATCTTGTTGTTTATTCATCATTTCTTTCACTTTATCAACTGCTTGCGGTGCTAATTCCATTATTTTATCCAGTATGTGCGTCTGTTTATCTAAATGAAGCACTTTCACACCTTCACTATTTACAACGAGAAAAGCAACCGGATTAATAGAAACACCGCCGCCGCTCCCGCCGCCAAATGGATGATGATTATTATTTTCTAGTTTTCCAAATTCACTACCACCTGCCGCAAAGCCAAAGCTTACTTTAGAAACCGTTAAGATAACACTTCCATCAGGTGACTGAATGGGATCACCGATAATTGTATTTACATCAATCATATGCTTTAAATTCTGCATCGCTGTTGTCATTAAACCTTGAATTGGATGGTCCATATAATCCCCCTTATTTTTAATGTTGCATAGCATGATCTGTAGCAGTAACCCCTTGTTTTTTCAAAAATACAAACAAGCGAATTGCTGCCTTAACTGCACGGTATATACGAAACGAAGCTGTTAATTCACAATGTGATGCCATTGTTTTCCCTTGAAAGATTGGAGTAATTTCAAGCTGCGGCGCACTGATAATATGCACATAATGTCCAGTAATACCAACAATCATTCCTTTTACTGACCATACATAACCCGTTACAAGCCCAGTGCTCGCTGCATCTCCCGTTCCAATTTGCGAACGCCATCTCCAATTGTTGATTTTCACTTTTTGCAGAAAATCTTTAATCATAGTATGGATTTCTTGCAGCCTTTTTATAATCTCCGCTACGCTGTCAAGCCATGCCACAAATTTATCCTCGGTTCCGCCCTCTTCTCCTGCTTTATCTATTTTTTGACTTGTTTTTCTTTGCTGCTTTTCAATCCGTTCTAACACATCAAATGTATAATGAATCATCCAGATTTTCACTTCAAGCAAGCATTGCTTTTCTGTTTCTGTATATAACAAACTAACTTTCAGTGATAATTTCGATAATAAAATAAACAAGAGAAGCAAAATAAGTATTCCAATTCCAATCACAAGCCACTTCATCGTACCATCCTTTCATTTCGTATCCATTATCGACACGCTATGAAAAAAATAAACAAAATTGAAAATATAGATTTTTCTAAAAGCAGAAGGGTTTTACATATTTTTATCGAAATATACTATTTGAACATATTATTCACTGCATGGAGGGATACAAAATGGAAGATCGTCGCAATTTATTTTTCTTTTACGGTGATGACAAGGCAACGCTTATCGAAAAAATGAAACCAGTATACGACATTTTAAAGGAAAACGGATTTACAATATTAGACCATCCAAAGAACGCAAATGCCATCGTTAGTGTTGGCGACGACGGAACATTTTTGCAGGCTGTTAGAAAAACAGGATTCCGTGATGATTGCTTATACGCAGGGGTTTCGACAACAGATGATATTTCCTTTTACTGTGACTTCCACATCGACCATGTCGATAGCGCCCTTCAAGAAATCACAAAAAATGAAATTAAAGTAAGAAGATATCCAACCATTCAAGTAACTGTCGATCATGACACATCGTTTTATTGCCTAAATGAATTTTCACTGCGCTCTAGTGTGATTAAAACATTTGTGTTAGATGTGTACATCGATGATTTATATTTTGAAACATTCAGAGGGGATGGCTTAGTCGTTTCTACTCCAACAGGAAGCACTGCATATAATAAATCACTAAGCGGAGCTGTTGTGGATCCATTAATTCCGTGTTTCCAAGTAAGTGAGCTTGCTTCTTTAAATAACAATACGTACCGTACCCTTGGTTCCCCATTTATCTTAAGCAACGACCGTACGTTAACATTAAAATTAACTCATACTGATAAAAATTATCCTGTTATGGGTATGGATAACGAAGCCCTTAGCATTAAACAAGTCGAAAAAGCAGTTGTTCGTTTAAGCGATAAACAAATCAAAACAGTAAAGCTAAAAAATAATTCGTTCTGGGAAAAAGTACAAAGAACGTTTTTATAAAGTGAAACTTGTGAGACAGAACCCATTTCCCAGGGATAAGAAATAAAGGCGGCTTATGCCGCCTTTATTTCTTGTATACAACTCCACCATCCACAACCGTCATCATAACCTTTATCCCTTTTATTTCCTCTTCCTGCACGTTAAATATATCTCTATCTAACACAGTAAAATCCGCTTCATATCCAGCTGTAATCTTTCCGCGGCTTTCTTCTTTTCCAATCGCATATGCGCTTCCTGTTATGAACAGTGAAACGGCTTCAAATACTGTCAATCTTTCTTCTGGCATGTAACAGTTTCCATCTATAAAGCTGTTTCTTGTTACAGCGCTGTATATGCCTAAAAGCGGGTTCACATGCTCGATTGGTGCATCCGAACCGCCCGCGCAGTGTAAACCGGCAGAAAGGAGCGTTTTCCAGGCATATGCATACCGAAGGCGCCGCTTACCTAACTTTTCAATAACAGATGGAAAGTCAGAAGAAACGAAAACAGGTTGAATATCTAAAATTGCCGGGAGCTTCTTCATGCGCTGGATTAACTCTTCACGCGCAAGCTGACAGTGAATAATGCGATCACGCTGCCTCTCTTCTGGCGGATGCATTTCAAGCGCATCGATTACATATTCCAGCGATAAATCACCAATTGTATGAATCGCAACAGGCATATGGAATCCCCTTGCTTGCTTGACCAGTTCTGCAAGTTCTGTACGAGAAAAAATCGCAACGCCATTCGTTTCCTTTGCATCTTCATATGGTTCACTAAGTAGCGCTGTTCGTCCGCCAAGGGAACCATCTGAAAAAATTTTCATTGCCCCAAACTCAATATAATGCGTATTCTCATATCGCTCACGTTCATGTGCTACTTCATGATGGACAAGCAGATGCGCTTTAAACGGTAAATTTCGAATCACTTCCGTAAAAGCATTATATGTTTTTTGAAAACCGCCATAATAGTTTAAGTCTTCTGTATGACCACCAACGAGTCCGTATTGCCAACAATCTTGAATTGCAGTTTGCAGCGCCTTCGTTAAATAAGCTGTATCGATTTCTGGTAGAAGAGGAACGACCAAATCTTGTGCTTGTTCATACAATAAACCTGTCAGTTCCCCGTGTTGATCGCGGCCAATTTTCCCGCCTTTCGGGTCTTCTTTATTTTGCATAATCTCAGCTTTCTCAAGAATATAAGAGTTCACCAACGTTACATGGCGGCAAACACGTTTCAATACAATCGGGTGATGAATTGATAAAGCATCTAAATCACGTTTATGTACATCTTTTCGATCTGTAAAATTATTTTCATTCCAGCCCTCGCCATAAATCCATTCTCCTTGCTTCGTTGTTTTCACGCGCTCAGCAACAAGGTCTAGTACTTCCTGATAAGATGTGCATGTTGATAAATCTAAGTGAATCAATCGTTCTCCGTGTCCAATAAGATGCATGTGGCTATCGACAAGGCCAGGAAGCATTGTTTTCCCTTCTAAATTAAAGAACTGATTCGGCTGATACCTCATCTCTAGTTCTTCTTTCCTTCCAGTAGCAATAATTTTACCGTTTTCTACGTAAACCGCTTCTACGACTCTTCCTTCTTCTTCCATCGTATAAATCTTTCCACCGTGCCAAAGTTCTCCCATTTCTTCTCCCCCTTTTTTAGACATTGTTTGTGACATTGGTTAATCTTTTAGAAAAAATAATAGGTGCATCCACACATTTTTCATTTTTATGTTCAACTTTAATAAGCGCAATTTCACGAATAACCGCATGTATTTTCTCTATTCTATCTGTACAATATCGAAAAGCTTCATGAAATTTTTCTTCTGTTAAATGATTAGCAATTGTACAATGCGGAATCCAATTGTCAGGAAGGTATAGCGAAGATGAATGATCGCTATATTTTTTCATTTGCCCATGGAAATTACAATGAAAATCTAATAACGTTTTTGTAGGTATAGGCGTCAGAAATACTGTCTTAGATGCCAAAAATGTTCCCAATGTGCTTAACGTTATAGGAATGTTACTTGTCTCTTGTAAAACTTGATTCATGTCTTCTATAAAAGATTCTTGTTCAAAATTTTGATAGCTAGCAATTGTAATATGTGGTCTTCTATCTGGAACCTCTTTAGAATAATAAGAAATTCCGTTTCTACATAATTCATTCCATACTGTATGTATTTCTTTTTCTACTGCTTCATCAAATAAAGCAATTACGCCGTACATTTTCTTCCCTCCCCAAACACCATAACCCATTATCTTAATTTTCTTATAATATTATTATAAAACACTCCCTCCTTTTAAACAAAAAACCCAATTCTAGTCGAATAGAATCGGGCAGAGTGAAGTGTACTATATTACTTTGAAGCCAATTCCATTTCACGTTTTCGCAGCTCTACGCGGCGAATTTTACCGGAAATCGTTTTTGGCAATTCTTTCACGAATTCAATTTTACGCGGGTATTTATAAGGCGCCGTTAATTCCTTTACATGATCTTGCAGAAGCGGAATTAACGCGCTGTCTTGCTCATCGATATTTTCTCTTAATACGATAAAGGCTTTTACAATATTTCCTCGTATTTCATCTGGACTTGCTACAACTGCACATTCTCTAACATATGGATGTTTGACAAGCGCGTCTTCCACTTCGAACGGTCCAATTGTATAACCGGAGCTAATGATAATATCATCGCCGCGCCCTTCAAACCAAAAGTAGCCATCTTCATCCTTTTTGGCCTGATCACCTGTAATATAATAATCACCGCGAAATTGCATAGCCGTACGCTCCAGATCTTTATAGTACTGTTTAAATAATGCTGGTGTTTTCACATGTACTGCAATATCTCCTACTTCTCCTGGAAGAACTGGCTTACCATCTTCATCTACAATCTCCACTTGATTACCTGGTGTTGGTTTCCCCATCGAACCAGGTTTTATTTCCATTCCCTTTAATACGCCAACAAGTAATGTATTTTCTGTTTGACCATATCCGTCACGAACCGTTATTTGAAAATAATTTCGGAATGTATTAATAACCTCTCTGTTTAATGGCTCTCCTGCCGAAACTGCACTATGCAAGGAAGAGAGATTATATCGCTGCAAGTTCTCCACTTTCGCCATTAATCGATATTCAGTTGGCGTGCAGCATAGTACATTTACTTCGTTATCATCCAATAACTGTAAATATGTTTCCGGATCAAATTTCCCGTGATACACAAATCCCGTGGCACCTGAACCGAGCGTCGCCAGAAACGGACTCCACACCCATTTTTGCCACCCTGGACTCGCTGTTGCCCAGACAACATCATTTTCTTCAATCGCTAACCAGTTTGCAGCGCTTGTACGAAGATGAGCATACGCCCAAGCGTGCGTATGTACAACGCCCTTTGGATTACCTGTCGTTCCAGATGTATACGATAAAAACACCATGTCATCACACTTTGTCTCTGCCATTTCTAATGCAGCGCTCTCTGTATGAAGCGCATCCTGTAGATTCTTCCAACCTTCTAGCGGTTTTTCGCTTAATACAAATTTATGAAGGGCATGCACTGCTTCAATTCCATCGAATTGTCCTACATACGGTTCATAGCTTACAATCGCTTTTACTTCTCCGTGCTCGATTCGGTATTCAATATCTTTTTTGCGCAGCATTTCCGAACTTGGAATAACGACAAACCCCGCTTTAATCGCAGCGATATACGTCATATATGTTTCAATAAGACGCGGCATCATAATAAGAAGCTTGTCCCCTTTTTGCAGACCACTTTTTATAAAAGCGTTTCCAATTTTATTCGCTCCTTGTAACAATTCCCCGTATGTGACTTCCCGTTTATTCCCTTGATCATCTTGCCAAATAAGTGCAAGCCTATTTTGATCATGCGCATAACGCTCCATCTCTTCGACTAAATTATACATCGGCGGCGCTAACAACTCTTCCCGGTTCATACTATTCCCCCTTTATTATGTCCATCCTCCCTTTAATGATAAAGAATTTTCCGACAATTTTAAACTATCTTCTTTTGACAAATTAGTTTATATTTTGACCAGTTGGCGACAATAGTAGATGTTTTCTCTTATATTTTGACATAAAGTGCAACTTTAATCAGTAGGGGTTTTCTTCATCCCCACTGATTATTAGCCCTCACCAATCGGGCGCATGCCAGCAGTTTATCTCCCACCTAACGTCTTAAGAAAAGTGGAAGCGGCTCATTCAGAATGTGAGGGGGATGGGGCTTTTGACGTAGAGGTATTTTTTACCTCATAGGAAGAAGCACAACCACCGAACATTCTAACCACTGAAGCTAGACAATACTTTCGGTGAATTTTGAGGTGGGAGTATTACTGCCCGCAAATAGCAGGATAAGCCAACATCAAAAAGAGAGAGCGGGAACTCCCGCTCTCTCTAAGCCACTATATATAGTTGTTATCGTTGGAAACCGCCTAATTGTTGTTCAGCCATTGCAACTAAACGTTTTGTAATTTCACCACCAACAGATCCGTTAGCGCGAGATGTTGTATCTCCCCCAAGTTGTACACCAAACTCTTGAGCGATTTCATACTTCATTTGATCTAAAGCAGCTTCTGCACCAGGAACTACTAAGTTATTTGAATTATTGTTTGCCATATGGTATCACCTCCTTGTGAGTATAGAGTGTGATAAACCATAGAGCTTCATACATATCTTTTAATGGTAATTTATGGTTTTAAAATAAATCTTCGAATTGTTCTTCTTCTGCTACTTCAACTGTTTGCAATACCATTTTTTCTGTATTAGCAACAGCGGATTCAATAAGCGGTGTAAAATCATAGTATGATTCAAATTTATTTGCTTTTTCACGCTTCGGTTTTGTTGCCGGACTTGCTGGTGTAAAGACTGTACAACAATCTTCATACGGACGAATGGAAGTGTCATACGTACCGATTTCATTCGCAATTTTAATAATTTCTAGCTTATCCATCGCAATTAGTGGACGGATAATTGGATAATTTGTCACTTCGTTAATTGTGTGCATACTATCTAACGTTTGACTCGCTACTTGTCCAAGACTTTCACCTGTCGCAAGAGCAAGCGCGTTACGCTCTTCGGCAATACGCTCTGCAATACGCATCATCATACGGCGCATAATTGTCATCGAATAGCTAGATGGAATTTCTTTATTAATTGTTTTTTGCACTTCTGTAAACGGTACAAGGTGAAGTGTCACACGTTTACAATATTTCGTTAGCTCCTGCGCTAAATCGATTACTTTCTGTTTTGCACGCTCACTTGTAAACGGAGGACTATGGAAATGAACAGCTTCCACTGACACGCCGCGCTTCATTGTTAAGTATGCTGCAACTGGGCTATCGATACCACCAGAAAGAAGAAGCATTACTTTGCCGCCAACACCAACTGGAAGGCCACCAGCTCCCATGCGCTCATCACACATAATATAGCTATAACCACTTCGAATTTCAACACGAACATTTACATCCGGATTATGAACATCTACTGTAATGTCTTCTGTATTTTGTAAAATATATCCACCAATTTCTGGAAGTAATTCCATCGTTCGCATCGGAAAATGCTTGTAAGAACGATGAACAGTAATTTTAAATGTTTTCACATCACGTTTTACTTGCAGAAAAGCAGCGAGTGCACCTTTTTTAATTTCTTCTAAATCAGTTGGTACTTTCATCGCTAAGTTAAACTTATGAATACCAAATACATCTTTCAATCTTTCTGAAACCGCTTCATGATCTTCACCATTTAACTGGATATACATGCGGTCATGCGTCGCATCAATTTTTATGTTTGTGAATTTTTTCAATTTATGTTTCACATTGTCTTTTAACGTGCTTACAAACTTAGAACGGTTCTTTCCTTTTGTTGTCATTTCGCCGTAGCGAACTAAAATATATTCGTATGTCATCATCTTTCCTTACCTCATCACTTCATATAATTTTGGCAATGTTTCTTTTATAATTTCTTCAAATTGTTTTACTTCTTCCATCGTATTTTCTGCAGTTAAACTGATACGAATCGCACTTTCAGCTACCGTATGCGGCAAACCCATCGCTAGTAAAACGTGGCTTACTTCGTTTGCTCTGGAAGAACAAGCAGATTTCGTTGACACATACACACCACGTTCTTCCAAAGCATGTACAACAACTTCTGGCTTTAATCCGACAAATGATACGTTTAAAATATGCGGTGCCGTATTTTCTTTCGGCATATTAATTGTAACATCCTTCATACCCTTAAACATGCGAATCAGTTCTTCCTTTAACGTTTGAAGATGCTTCGTATTTTCTGACTGTTTTTCTAAAGTCATTCGCAGGGCTTTGATCATCGCAACAATTCCTGGCAAGTTTTCTGTACCAGAACGGTAACGTAACTCTTGTCCACCACCGGATAAAACTGGATCAAGTCTTACACCATCTCGAACATATAGAAGTCCTGTTCCTTTTACACTATGGAATTTATGTCCCGAAATTGTGCAAAGGTCAATATGATTTTCATATAAATCAAGCGGGACTTTTCCAATCCCTTGTACATGATCAACATGGAATCGTACTTTCGGATAGTTTGCTAATAACTTCCCAACTTCATCAACAGGCTGAATCGCTCCTGTTTCGTTATTGACATGAATCATAGAAACAAGAATGGTATCATCTCGAAGAGCTCGTTTTACATCTTCTACTGATACAACACCATTTTCATTTACTGGCAAATATGTAACGTCAAAACCAAGATTTTCTAGCTGTTTATATGCTTCAAACACAGAAGCGTGTTCAATGTTTGTTGTAATCATGTGCTTACCACGGGAGCGATTTCTCATCGCAATTCCTTTAATTGCAAGATTATTTCCTTCTGTCCCTCCAGACGTAAAGACAATTTCTGAAGACTTTACGCGAAGAAGCTGAGCTGCAATTGTACGTGATTGCGTTAATAATCGCTCTGATTCTCCTCCAAGGGAATGAATAGAAGAAGGATTTCCAAAATATTTTCCTGCAACTGTCACATAAGATTGCAAGGCTTCCGGGTACGGCTTTGTCGTCGCACTATTATCAAAGTAAATCATTGTTCTTCCCCTTTCACCGATATCAAAATCCCTATCTTTCCTTTACGAGAAAGACCTTCGTAGCGGGATCATCTTATCATACATTCATGCATTTCCACTAAGCTTTCTCATAGTTTCCGTCATTAAAGCGGAAGTATGCTGTTCTGTCTCCAACTAAAAAACGCTCCTTATTCCGCTATTCATTATAGCAATATTACACCATAATGCATACAAAAGTTATTTGAACAAAAAACAAACCCCTTAATCAATTAAGGAGTTTGTTCTAAGTCAATAAATTCAGCAATCTTCTGCACAATACCTGGTTCAATTTGCTCTAATACAGAAGCTGCTTGTTCTAGAGCTGCATCATATTCATATTCACGGAACAAATGCTCAGCGTTATCTAAACTTTCCGCTAACATATCATCATGACTGCGATAACGATTCCCATACTGTATTAATTTCTCTACTAAATATGCTTGTTCAATTAACTCTTGTGTTGCTTCGTGAACACCATTTACAATAGCTACCGCCTCTTCTAGTGTACGATTCACCGCACCCATATCAAGCGGCTTTAATTCTAGCTGCTCATACACACTATGCATTGCTTGTTGTCCGTTTTGCAACTGGGCAATGATACTATTTGGCAAACCTGGTAAATTTGATTTTTGCATCATACGCTTTGATTCCACCAGCGTATGGCGCATTTCCTTTAACGCCTCACGCGCTTCAAACTCATCTTTACGCATCATTTGCAGCATATCTATGTATTCAGCATGAATTACTTTTAATGTTTCACATTGCTCATAAATTTCTTCTAACTCTTCTCGAATGACAGAAAAGGCGATATCTTGCTCTGCAATACGAAGCTGTAACACGTCAAAGCGTTTCATTAAAACATGCATCTGTTTTTCAACTACTTTTTGAGATTCGATGTCTTTATCCTGTAATTGATAACTTTGCTTCACAAATTGTGTTTCTGCTTTCGTTTCCAAGGCTTGTTCTCGAATTGCCTCTAAATCTTCGTACACAATTACCGCCCGCTGTTCCACATGATGTTTCGCTCTTACTTCTAATTCTAACTGTTCATATAACGCATCAAGATTTTCTTTTAATACTTCCATTCTTTCTTTTGCTTCCACTACGTGTAAAGATTCTAAATCAGCAAGGCATATTTGCAGTTGTTTGTTCATCTCTCTTACTTCTTTTGGGATTTCCAAATGATTTAATGCATAGCCTTGTTTTTTCATATCGTCGTGACCTTGTGATAAATCTTCTAATTGCACCGGTAATGTCGTTTGACATTCTACTAGTAATTCTGGTATTTCATGCACAATTACTTCCAAATGTGCTAGTCCTTCTTCTAAACTCACTACAATTTCACGCGCTTTTAAATAATCTCCATTTTGCGTTGCTTCTTCAAACGTTTGAAATTTCTTTGACTCTGCATCAAGCTGTCCTTCAATCTTCTTCTCTGCTGCGCCAAACATATGACGATGAGCAAGCATACTCTTTTTCAAATTGCGATATGTATCACGCAACTGCCCAATTTCTGAATTGTTTTTCTCATAGCTTTCCAACAATTCTTGCAGTTCATTTAAAATATCCATAATTCGATGATCTGCCTCATCTAAACCGCTAATGGATTCATTAATTGTATGTTTGGCTTTTCGGAAGGAAAATTGCGCGGCAAATTTTTGAGCGCTTTCTAATTCTTTTTCTGCTTTCGGAAGAATATTAGTAACAATTTCATCCCAGTCATTTCGCCATTTTTCAAACAGCTCTTCTGTTTGTCCGATCATCTTTAACTCTTTCACTCGTTTTAGTTCATCCGCTACAGGTTTATCCTTAATTTCTGTCTTCCATTGCTTTAGTGCTTCGATATCTTTATATAAACGATTTCTCATCACAAGTTCTACGATAAGGAAGAGCAAGATAGCACTCACGATGATGATAACGATCGTTAAGATTGAATCCATTCAAAATGCCTCCTATTTATTTATTTTTTGTCCGTTCCGTTTTTTAAAATGGAAGGCGTTATGTAAGAAAAGGGAAATCCCCCATATTTAACAACTCGCAATGTATTAATCATACCATGTAATTATATGTTTTTGGCCTAGTTTTTCGAAAAATTTCACGAAAGAATTTACTGCTTCTAAGTCAATTTCATACACACCTCTAACTCGAAATTATAATCACGAAAAGACTGTATATTATTTCTATATACATCTAAAACATAAAACCATTCTTCTTACTTAGGGGAGGGCGTGTTGTGTTTTGTATGGCAATGACATATGTGTATTTAAAATGCCATTATGATCATTTTATAGATATATTACTATATAAAGATTTAAAAAAGAAGGTAACACTTTATAAAAACCAAATAAAAACAGCTTATTCCCATACATATTGGCAACAAGCTGTTTTACGTTTTTTTGTTTTCCTTATACATACGCCACTCTCGGCAGAGGATATTGTAAATGCCTTATACAAAGAGTTCGCTCCATCCACTGCTCTACTTCCTTCATATACATTTCAATAAAGAAGATTTCTGACGGAAAAGAATGCAGCACTTCTGATATATATTGCGGATATAAATACGGCATACTGATCATTCCCTTTAACTGCGTCATAAACATCGTGAATGATACATTTTGAAATTCTTTCTTTTCTTGTCCTTGTCTAATAAGTTGTTCCATATAGTATCTCTCTTTTGAAAAGTAGATCGTCATGATTTCGCGAATTAATGTGCTATCTAACGAAAGTTCCCTATAGAAAAAACGAGTAAGCTCTCTTCGCTCAAATTGATATTGTAAAATGTTTCTCACCATCTGAAATAAAACTTCTTTTTCAGACAAAAAATTTCGCTGTTCAAACGTCATTTCAACGATACGTAAGTAGCCCTCTAAAAAATCTGATACCAACTGCTCCAGTAATCCTTGTTTTCCAGAAAAATAATAGGAAATATTTGCAACATTGACATCTGCTTGTTTTGCTATCTCACGCACCGATGTACCATTATAGCCTTTTGCATAAAATAATGAAATTGCCGCATCGATAATCTTCTGTCTTGCCTGTGTCATACACTCACTCCTCCAGCTATTTGTGGGCAGTAAAAGCACGATTAATTGAACTTGATGTAAATTTCTTGACTTTTAAGACAAATTCCTTTAATTTTCTATCGACAAAGTCTTGCGAATTATAGCTTATTTTGCAAAAAATTTACATTTACCTACAGAAAGGGCGGCGTTTCCATGTTCACAGCGGACAAATTTACTGGTACACGTGAGGAGCAATACAAGACAGTAATTAAACAACTCGATGCTCTATTAACAGGCGAATCAAATGTAGTAGCTAACTTAGCAAATGCATCTGCTTTACTGAATGTGTTTTTGCAAGATATTAACTGGGTAGGTTTTTATGTAACAGAAGGAAATCAGCTTGTACTTGGACCGTTTCAAGGATTGCCGGCTTGTGTTCGCATTCCATTTGGCCGCGGTGTATGCGGAGTAGCAGCAAAAACGAAAACAACACAGCTTGTTGCTGATGTTCACAAGTTCCCCGGGCATATCGCCTGCGATGCAAATTCTAATTCAGAAATCGTTGTACCGTTAATCAAAAACGATGAAGTCATTGGCGTATTAGATATTGATAGTCCAAACAAAGGGCGCTTTGATGAAATCGATCGAACATATTTAGAAGGATTTGTCGAAACTTTATTGAAACATATGTAATGCAAAGGAGCTGACTTACGATCAGCTCCTTTTTGTTTAGAGATTCGAACATTATCAAAGCGCCGATATATTAAGAAAAGACTGACCATTTCCAGTCAGTCCCATTGTACGATTCTCTTACGATAAAGCCGTTTTTTCTTTTTGGAGTGCTTGCGCTAAGTCAAATACAATATCTTCCCATGACTCAAGCCCTGCGGATAAGCGCAATAAGTTATCAGAAATCCCCATTTGTTCGCGAACATGTTTTGGAATGACCGCATGCGTCATCGTTGCCGGGTGCTGAATTAACGTTTCTGTATCACCAAGACTCACTGCAATGGCAATTAATTTTAAGTTATCCATGACAGCTTGCGCCTCTTCTTTTCCGCCTTTTACTGTAAACGACAGCACACCGCCCCCGCGCTTCATTTGTCTATTTGCAAGCATTCCTTCTGGATACCAAACATCTTCTACTAGTTCATGAGTTCGGAGAAAAGCAGCAATTTTTTCGGCATTTTCAGAGTGACGATCCATCCGGACCGCTAATGTTTTTAACCCGCGTAACAGTAGCCACGCATCAAACGGTGCCATAATTCCACCAACATCTTTACGGATTGGACGAATTTTTTCAGCAAGCTCGTTTGTTTTACAAATCGTAACACCAGCCACAACATCACCATGACCACCAATATATTTTGTCGCACTATGCAAGACGATATCACAGCCTATTGTAAGTGGTCTTTGCAAGTACGGTGAACTAAATGTATTATCCACAATAACGAGCAATCCATGCTGCTTCGCTACTTTGATAACAAGTTCTAAATCAATTAGCTTCATCGTTGGATTAATCGGTGTTTCTACAAAAATGATTTTTGTATTCGGCCCAATACTATTTTTTATTTCCTCTTCTGTTTCCATTTCGCATAATGTATGCGCAATTGCAAATTTCTCTTCTAACACTTCTAAAAAGCCATACGTACAACCGTACAAACCATTCGAACAAACAATATGATCTCCCGCTTTTAAAAAGGCTAAAAGTGTTCCCGAAATTGCAGCCATACCAGAGCCAAATGCCAGTGCCGCTTCCCCTTCTTCTAGCGCTGCCATTCTTTCCTCAAATAACTCAACTGTCGGATTTCCAAGTCTAGAATAAATATAAGCTGAATCCTCCCCAGCAAAGCTCGCTTCTCCTTGCCGCGCTGTTTCAAATGTATACGTAGATGTTTGAAATAATGGCGGCGTTAAACTTCCTTTATGCTCGGCCGCATCATACCCATGATGAATTAACGTCGTTTCGATATGTTTCTTTTTCATACAAACATCCCCCTTATACCTCATTTTATGTAAGCGTTTTCTATCTGTTGCTATCCTTTCCATGAGCATTTGCAAAATTCCTTCTTGCACTTTTCCAAATTTTAAATGTATAAAATGAAATTTGATGTTCTTGACTCCCTCCTAATAAACAGATATAATAGCCTTTGTGTAAAATAAAAAGGCAGCCTTGTAAGATGAGTTTATTGTTTGTATTTTGTTCCTCACGATGAGGTGTATCGTGTAACTCCCTGCTGCTGGAGCGAGGGTACATGAAAATGAAATGCGCATAAATGTCAATTACGTCTGTTTTTATTTTACAAAAATAAAAACATTTAAAGGAGGAGTCATTCATGGCTCGTTATACAGGTCCATCTTGGAAACTTTCTCGTCGTCTTGGAGTCTCTCTAAGCGGCACAGGTAAAGAATTAGAAAAACGCCCTTACGCACCAGGTCCACACGGTCCTAACCAACGTAAGAAACTTTCAGAATACGGTTTACAATTACAAGAAAAACAAAAACTTCGTCACATGTACGGCATGACTGAGCGTCAATTCCGTCGCACATTTGATCAAGCTGGTAAAATGATGGGTAAACACGGTGAAAACTTCATGATCCTTCTTGAAGCTCGCCTTGACAACCTAGTTTACCGCATGGGCTTAGCTCGCACTCGTCGCGCTGCTCGTCAATTAGTAAACCACGGCCACATCATGGTAGATGGCGCTCGCGTAGATATCCCATCTTACCGCGTTAAACCAGGCCAAACAATCAGCCTTCGCGAAAAATCTCAGAACCTAGCTGTTGTTAAAGAAGCAGTTGAAGTTAACAACTTCGTACCTGAGTACTTAACTTTCGATGCTGACAAATTAGAAGCTACTTTCACTCGCTTACCAGAGCGCGCTGAGTTAGCTGCTGAAATCAACGAAGCGTTAATCGTAGAGTTCTACTCTCGTTAATTCAATCGCTTAGTAGATAACAGTATTAAAAACCCTAGAAACGTTGTTATGACGCCTTTTCTAGGGTTTTTTCTATTTTTATGATTTGTAAAACGACATAAAAATCCATCTCAAAAGAAATGGGTTTTTATGTCGTTGTTTCAAGTTGTATTTATATATAAAATTTATTTATCATCCTCATGTTTTTGAACACACACATAAGCATCTTTTGGATTTATATGTACATCGCTTTTCGTATTCTCCGCAAGCTGACCTGCATTTAGCAAAGAAAAAATAATAAGCGCTTCTAGTGACATTACGTTTTACCACTCCCTTCACTTTATCTTATACATACATCATACCTCTTACATGTGATTTCCGTATGAATACAAGAAGAAGTTTAAAACATGGCTGAAATAGGGAGAAATATCGATTGGCACAATCAATCGATAAGCAATGCAAATATGGAAAGAGGCCTACTGATTTTACAGAAACGGATGAGCTAAAACACGTAAATTCCACATTTTCTAAAATATAAATCCGCAAATGCTTTATAGCAACAATAATAATTTATTAATAACAACAATAGATTTTATAGTTATTAATAATTCTATCCCAAAATAAATAATGAAAGATGATATGAAACAAAAAAGCCAACTCCACAAAGGAACTGGCTCTCTTCATTAAAAATTTTGAATCTATATTACGTTACGCAAAGAGTACAGGAACAGAAAATTTTCAAACAAAAGACTTCGGGTGCCTTACCGAAGTCTTTTGTTTATTTTTATATAGATCCCACTTGACTTTTCAACACACAAGTCGCGACCAGACGCTCTCGCCCTCCCCTAAAAAAGAGGGTTTCTGCCTGGTTTTCAATTTGAATTTATATATAAATCCACTTTGATTTTTTAACACACAGATTGCGGCTATGCAGAATACAACATGCCCTCCTACTGGTCCGCTCCTTCTGTTTAAAACGTGGCACGTGGCAGAAAAAGGAACTGACCGCTCCTATGAGTGGCCAGACGCTCTATCCTCCCCTAAAAAAGAAGGGTTTCTGTCTGGTTTTCAATTTATATATATTCTTACGCTATTTCTTTACGTTTTTCACCTAAAGAATAGTTCGCAACCTTTGTAATTGAACTGTTTGAAACGAAATAAATCTCTCCACTTTCTGCAACGAGCTGCGTCGTACGAAGCCCTACTTCTTCGATGACACCTTCAATATCATTAATTTTCACTTTATCGCCAACTGAAAATTGATCTTCAAAAATAATAAAGAATCCTGTTACAATATCTTTTACTAAGTTTTGTGCCCCAAAACCAATTGCTAAACCGGCAACACTCACCCCAGCAAGAAGCGCTTTAATATCGATTCCTACTGTTTCTAGAATCGTCATAACCATCATGAAATACACAACATAATGAACAATATTTTGACATAGCTTCGTTAATGTCGCCTCACGTCTTTCATTCGTACGCACAGGCGCCTTGCTGCTCATCTTAAATATTTGTTCAATTCCTACAGAAGCAACGCGAATAATTACTTTTGCCACTATAAAAATAAGAATAATTTTAAGAATAATCCCCCCAAATTTCATTAATTTTTCAGGGTTTAAAACATACTCTTTCAATATATCTTGAATATCCAACATGCTAATTCCTCTCCTTTAACAGACAAAAAGCGTAAGAGCCCTTACGCTTTTTGGGATGTTAGTAACGAATTAAGAAATATTTTTTCTTACCGCGGCGAATGATTGTAAATTCACCTTCAATGCGGTCTTTTTCTGTAACCATGCAATCTAACGCTTGTGTATGTTCACCATTTGTAATATCTTCGCGCACTTGACCTTTTAACGATGAAAATTTACTTTCCACGCTCGATTATTTATATACCCTTCTTTATAACATCATTTATATGTGCCTGTCAAACGCAGGTTTTTCTCTTATACTTACTAGCTGGCAATGAGTATCATTAGTATAGAAAGAAGCGGCACACCTGCTAATAGAGAAATGTGAAACACAAGTGACAAATCATTTCCAATTGTCGCTTCAACAGGATCTTTAGCCGGAGACGCAAGAAAGCGTAAAAATCGATCTCCCCTATTCACTTTTTGCGGAAAATCAGGAACTTCCACATGATCACTATCTAAATGCTGTTTTAATCTATATTCTTTATCAAAGGGATTTTCGTTCAATATCATCCACCTCCAGCAATTGCTTCAATTTTTTTATTCCATGATGCAATCTTGATTTAACCGTCCCTATCGGAATACATAATACATCAGCAATTTCCTTATGAGGCATATCATGATAATACGAAAGAATCAGAACAGCTCGCTGCTCTTCTGGAACTTTCAAAATAGCTTCTCGAATCGTAAAACGGTCTTCTTTTGAAATCGCCTTCTCTTCAATCGGAATTAAAAAAGGAAGAAGCGAGCGCCACTTTTTTCTACGGTTAAGCTTATTAATCATTAACCGATATGCAATTTGAAACAAATACGTTTTCACTTTCCCCTTTTCAACATCATACATTTGCTTCTTACGTTCTAATGTAAGAAACGTATCTTGGACGAGATCTTGACTCAATTGTTCATCACGATTAAAACGATATAAAAACGTATATAACGCAGGTTTGATTAAAATATATAATTTTCCCCCTGCCCGCTTATCTCCATTTTGATACGCAAGCATGAGTTCTTCCTCAATCCCAATCTGCGCCATGTTTTTTAATCTCCTTTATCCCCTTTAACGTTAGAGATAAGCGGGTAATTAAATATAAACTTGCAACAATCGTCCATATTTGAGATTGATTCGTAAAAAACTGTACATATGGATTTTGAACTGTTAATCCGCTTGAAACTAAGAAGTTTAACACTTGTACGCATATACAAGCATATACCGCAATACAGACGGATATTGTATCAAATACATTCCAGCGAAAGTATACTTTTGTTTTTGTAAAGTCGATTTTATTCCCGGCCTTTCGAACAATATATTTCTTGTCAAAAGGTATAAGGATTGAAAATATAATAATCATCATACATGCTAACGTAATCATTGAAACTTTAAATCCTATCGCTATAGGCAAAAGTGTCCCTAAAGCAATTACGATTATAATACTGATCAAAACGAATGAAAGCATCCATTTATTCGACATTTAAAGTGCCCCCCTAATTTACTCTTCATAAACTTATACAAATGATGGGAGCAATTGGTTCAAAAAACATTTTATTTTTTTATCCCGCTACTTTTGGGCAGAAACACTATAACCTCACGATTCAAAGAAAGCGAAGAGAATGAATCTCCCCCACTAAGGGAAGTTTTACTATATTTCTTTCATGATTACGGTCGTTTTTCCAGCGCTAATTTAATACCAAATGCCACAAGCACAAAACCACTTATGCCTTGAATCGCCCGCTCTGTAGACGGCTTTTTCATCCACGTCCGAATTGCATTGATTAAATAAATATAGAGGATAAACCACAGAAAGGTTAAAACTGTATATGTCATTCCCATGATCAAAAGTTGAAAAAATGTATTTCCATCATGCTGTATAAATTGTGGTAAAAATGTTAGAAAGAAAATAGCTACTTTTGGGTTTAACAAATTAGTAAGAAAACCTTGCCGGAAGCAAGATGTGCCCTGATACTTATTTGTAACTGTAATATCCTCTACTTGTTTTTCTTTCTTCCGTAAAGACCTCAACGAAACGCATCCTAAATAAATAAGATAAATAGCACCAATATACTTAAAAACAGAAAATAAAAATGCCGATTTAACAAGAATTGCAGAAATCCCCAGTACAGCTGCTAATGTATGAATACTTAAACCGCATAGAATACCAAAAACAGTTTTCATTCCGCCTTGTTTCCCCTGCAGCATTGTATTCTGCGTTACTAATCCTGTATCAGGTCCTGGTAAAATAATAAGAAAAATTGACATCGTAACAAAAAGATAATATTGCGTCACTAACATCCCTCCAAAAGATTAAATCTTTTCTTTATACCATTGTATTACCCTTCTTGCATGCTCTGCTGCATTTTATACATTACATATATAAATACAAGTTGACTTTTTAACATCTAAGTCGCTGCTATGCAGAACAAAACATGGCCGCTACTTGCTGTCTATCTTTGTTTTAAACTTTGCATGTGGCAGGAAAAGGAACTGACCGCCTCTATGCATGGCCAGTTGCTCTCGCCCACCGAAAAAGAAAAGGGTTTTTTATGTTAGTTTTTCAATTTGCATTTATATATAAGTTATCTGTAACGCTGCATAATTTCATTATACGCTAAACAAGAAAGGCCTGAACGAAGAATGTTCAGACCTTTCTTGTTTAATCTTCCATCGTAGACAAGTCACCTGTTGGTAAGTTTAACTCCCATGCCTTTAATACACGGCGCATAATTTTACCGCTTCTCGTTTTCGGTAATTTATCTCGGAATTCAATTTGTCTCGGCGCTGCATGAGCGGCTAGTCCTTTTTTCACAAATTGACGAATATCTTCTTTTAGTTCTTCAGATGGCTCATAACCTGCGCGCAGTGCGATGAACGCTTTAATAATTTCTCCACGTACAGGATCTGGAATTCCAATAACACCAGCTTCTGCAACTGCTGTATGCTCAATTAATTTACTTTCTACTTCAAACGGACCAACCCGTTCACCAGACGTCATAATCACATCGTCAATACGTCCTTGGAACCAGAAGTATCCATCTTCATCCATATATGCAGAGTCTCCTGACACATACCAGTCCCCTGGCATAAAATAAGACTCATATTTTTGTGGGTTATTCCAAACAGCACGCATCATCGCCGGCCAGCCTTTTCCAATTGCTAAGTTCCCCATTGTGTATGGCGGCACTTCATTACCTTCATTATCAACGATTGCTGCCTTCACACCTGGAATTGGTTTTCCCATTGACCCTGGACGAATTTCCATACAAGGATAGTTACAGATAACTTGTCCTCCTGTTTCCGTCATCCACCACGTATCGTGAATGCGAAGATGGAACACTTTCATCGCCCAGCGAATTACTTCTGGGTTTAACGGTTCCCCAACACTTAAAATATGACGAAGATCTGATAAATCATATTTCTTCAGCGTATCGTCACCAGCACCCATTAACATACGAAATGCTGTCGGTGCACTATACCAAACTGTTACACCGTAATCTTGAAGCGTTTCATACCAAGCTTCAGGGCTAAAACGTCCCCCTAAAACTACGTTAGAAGCTCCGACTAACCAAGGTGCAAAAATACCATATGCTGTTCCAGTTATCCAGCCCGGATCTGCTGTGCACCAATACACATCATCTTCTTTTAAATCCAGCACCCATTTTGCTGTTTGATAATGCTGCACCATTGCATTTTGAGCATGCAGCACCCCTTTTGGTTTCCCTGTTGAGCCAGATGTATAATGTAAAATGAGTCCGTCTTCTCTTCCAAGCCATTCAATTTTCAACTTGTTAGAAGCTTGTTCAAAAAGCGGATTAAATGCGACAATTTTGCCCCCCTCTTCTACATCTTCACCAACAACAAATACTGTTTTTAATGCTGGTAAATCATTAAAAGGTATACGCTCTAACAATTCCGGTGTTGTCACAAGCACTTTTGCTTCACTGTCCACCAGGCGGTCACATACAGCAGATTCCATGAAAGCTTCAAATAACGGACCAACAATTGCTCCAAGCTTTACTGCACCAAGTAAAGTAAAATACAGTTCTGGTGAACGAGGCATAAAAATAAAGACGCGGTCACCCTTTTCAACATCCCCATAATTTTTCAAAACATTTCCTGCTTTATTCGACAATTCCTTCATTTCTTTAAATGTATATTTCTCTTTTCTTGCACCGTCTTGATAATATAGTGCTACTTTATTTTTCCGGTGGGATTTGGCATGTCGATCGATAGTCTCATAAGCCATATTTACTCGCCCAGTTTCATGCCAAGAAAAATTTTGATTAACTTCTTCCCAATTAAAATTTTGATATGCTTCATTGTAATTTAATAAATTATTTTCCCCTTGAATAACTGGAAGTGTTTCTACTTTCATTTTTTACATCCCCCTTCTATGTACATATAAGTCTATTATAAGGATATATTTTATAATTTTCAGTATTTTTTACGAAATTCAGACAAATTTTTACTGACAAATTTCGATTCACATCGCATACTGAGTACAGTAGTATAAAAATAGATAGTAAATTCACAAAGCTCTGAAGGTGGTGAGCCTAACATTGATTCATAATAAAGTGTACAATGCAAGAAATTTAAAAACACCAAAAGGAACTTTAATTATTGAAGGCCCTGTCAAAACACATAATTTAGAAACGTATGAGTTTCACCCTGATTTAATTGCCTTTCGACCTGCGGCTCAGCAATATACAGCAATTGTCGAGATTTCTAAATTACCGGAAGCTCGAATTATTATTGCTCGTCATGAAAATACAATTGTTGGCTATGTAACGCACTTATATCCAGACCCTCTTGAACGATGGTCTGAAGGAAAAATGAACAATTTAATTGAGCTTGGCGCCATTGAAGTTGTTCCTGATTTTCGCGGCTGCGCCGTTGGAAAAAACTTATTAGAAGTTTCTATGATGGATGACCATATGGAAGACTATATTATTTTAACAACTGAATATTATTGGCACTGGGATTTAAAACAAACAGGCCTTAATGTTTGGGAATATCGAAAAGTAATGGAGAAAATGATGAATGCCGGTGGACTGGAATGGATGGCAACAGATGACCCTGAAATTTGTTCACATCCAGCAAACTGCTTAATGGTTCGGATTGGAAAACGAGTCGATACCGCATCCATTCAACAATTTGATCGCTTACGCTTCAAAAATCGTTTCATGTACTAAAGGGGGATTACATCATGATTGTTGAAGAAATCATGAATCAAAATGTAACAACGCTGCGCCCAACCGACACGATTGAAACAGCTTTACGAACATTAGCAGCACATAGTATTCGGCACATTCCAGTTGTAAATGAACAATATGAAGTCGTCGGGATTATTTCCGACCGTGACGTTCGCGATGCGAGTCCGTCTATTCTTGATGAACACGTTTCAAAAACTGCTCTTAAAGAGCCAATTGAACGTGTTATGAAACATCCCGTTATGACATGTCACCCTCTTGATTTCGTTGAGGAAATTGCTACGTTATTTTTTGAGAATAAAATTGGCTGCCTTCCTGTTACAAAGAGCGGTAAACTTGTCGGGATTATTTCAGAATCAACAGTATTATATACACTTGTCAAATTAACTGGTGCTCATCAACCAAGTTCACAAGTTGAAATTCAAGTGAAAAATGAACCTGGTATTCTCGGGAGAGTCGTTGCTGTTTTCAGTGAACTGAAAATTAACATCGTGAGCGTTCTCGTCTATCCAGCAAAAGAAGAGAGCGACAAAGTTCTCGTTTTCCGTATTCAAACGATGAATCCTCTTAAAGCAATTGAAGAGTTAGAACAAAAAGGCTATCGTGTTTTATGGCCAAATATTGCGGGGATGGGAACATGAAAAATGTATTCATTTACTCAGAAGATTATCAGGGCTATTCCTTTAGTCCTGATCATCCTTTTAATCAACTTCGGGTAAAATTATCCTATGATTTGTTGCAAAAAAGCGGATTTATACACCCTTCGCAAGTTATTCCACCACGAATCGCAACTGATGAAGAAATTGCTTTAATTCATACAGAAGAGTACATAAATGCGGTAAAACGCGCTGGAGAAGGAACACTAGAACAATCACTGGCAATGTCATATGGCCTTGGAACAGATGATACACCGATATTTCCAAACATGCATGAAGCAAGCGCACTTCTTGTTGGTGGCACCTTAACTGCGGTCGATGCCATTCTTGAGGGACAAGCAGAACATGCTCTCAATCTCGGCGGAGGATTACATCACGGATTTCGCGGGAAAGCCTCTGGATTTTGTATTTATAATGACAGTTCAATTGCGATTAAGTATATACAACAAAAATACGGTCTTCGTGTTTTGTATATCGATACAGACGCCCATCACGGCGATGGTGTCCAGTGGTCCTTTTATGATGATCCTAACGTTTGCACAGTTTCATTGCATGAAACAGGCCGTTACTTATTTCCAGGCACAGGTGCTGTCAATGAGCGTGGCCAAGGCAATGGATACAGCTATTCTTTTAACGTTCCCCTTGATGCTTTTACAGAAGATGATTCATTTCTACATGCATATCGGACCGTTATCAGGGAAGTCGCTGACTATTTCAAACCAGATATTATTTTAACGCAAAACGGAGCTGATGCTCATTATTACGACCCTCTTACACATCTTTGTTCAACAATACAAATTTACCGAGAAATTCCGAAGCTTGCTCATGAAATTGCTCACGAATACTGCAATGGTCGTTGGATTGCAGTCGGCGGCGGCGGTTATGATATATGGCGCGTCGTTCCAAGAGCTTGGGCACTCATTTGGCTCGAAATGAACAACATCCAAAACATCTCAGGACATCTCCCCCCAGAATGGATAGAAGCTTGGAAAGGACAAGCTAAGACAGACCTCCCACTTACATGGGAAGACCAGAGCAACATGTATAAACCGATTCCACGCAAACAAGAAATTGAGGAGAAGAACGAATTAACTGTAGCGAAGTGTCTAGAGATAATTCGGAATAATATGAAAAAGATTTTGTATTAAAGATAAAAACCTCTTTCTTTTTAAGGGGGACGAGAGCATCTGGCCGTGCATAGTAGCGGTCAGGGCCTTTTTCTGCCACTTGCCGTGTTTAAAACAAAGGGAGAATACAAGTGGAGGGCATGTTTTGTCTGCGTAGCTGTCTTTTATGTTGAAGAATTCAAAAGGATTTATGTAAAAACTCTTTCTTTTTAAGGGGGACAAGAGCATCTGGCCGTGCGTAGTAGCGGTCAGGGCCTTTTTCTGCCACTTGCCGTGTTTAAAACAAAAAGAACAAGCAAGTAGATGGCATGTTTTGTCTGCGTAGCTGTCTTTTATGTTGAATTTTATCCCGCATTTACGTCCAGTAAGATCTCAGTTTTACTTTATATACAAAGGAGATATGCTTATGTGGAAACAACAATTTATCCATACAGACCGTGGAACTTTTGAACTATTTACAAAAGGACACGGAGAGCCGATTTGCATTACACACCTTTACTCACAATTCAATGAGACGGGCGATTATTTCGCTGATAACTTTACATCTTTATATAAAGTTATATTAATTAATTTAAAAGATGCAGGAAATTCAGTAACTGCTTCTCAAGAAGATGAATTAAGTATGACAGAAACGATTCAAGATTTAGAAGCCATTCGAAAAGCGCTGCACATTTCATCATGGCATTTTGCAGGACATTCTACTGGCGGTATGCTTGGACTCTTGTATGCGATAAACTATCCCCATTCCTTACAATCGTTAGTAGCAGTCGGCGCTGCTGCTAGTGACTATTCAAAAACGAAAGACTGCATCTATCATCCCGAACACCCGCAGTTTGCATATATGCAGCAGCTCATCGAAGATTTGAAATTGCCACACCTTACGAAAAAAGAAAGAACTATTTTATCAACTGAGCGTACAAAGTTATCTTTATACAAGCCAGAACAATATGAAACATACTTCTCAAAATCAATTTATAAAACAATGGCCGCAAGTCGTATGAACTATTTTGCAAAAGAATTTCGCAGCTTTGATTTACAAGAACAACTTGCTAACGTAACAACAAAAACGTTAATCATTTGTGGAAAACATGATGTACAATGTCCGGTTTCATCTTCCTTGCAAATCCATAAAGGAATACGAGCTTCCTCCTTTGTTCCTTTTGAACACAGCAATCATTATCCTTTTTTAGAAGAGCAAGAGAAATTTTCATCTGTGATTACAGCATTCTATCACTCTTTGAAGGAAGGGAGTGAACATTTATAATGCTTCAAAATGGAATGACTTACATAACAGTAAATCACATACGCCATTGGTGTAAAATTGCCGGTGTAGAACATAGAACCACCCCCATTGTCGTCGTTCACGGTGGGCCGGGCGGGAATCATTATACATTTGAACGAACAATCGGTCCAAAACTAGAGAAGTTTGCAACCGTCATTTATTATGAACAACGCGGGTGCGGGCGTTCTGATGCTCCCGAAAATGAAGAAGATTACTCTATCGCTACTTTAGTCGATGATCTTGAAATACTAAGAGAATCGTTACAAATTCCGGCATGCCATCTACTTGGTTATTCCTTTGGCGGACAACTTAGCCTAGAATATGCATTAGCTTATCCAAATCGAGTCGAAACTTTACTTTTGCAAGCTCCTTCTTCCGGTGATTATGAACATTCGTATCACATTCAGCTTACTGGATTTGAAAAGGTCGCTCAGCAAGATATAAAACAACAAAACACATCAAAAGATAATGCATAGATAAATGAAGAGAGCTGGTATGCCCGCTCTCTTTTTTCATAATGTTTCTGAGTTTGTATGAATAAACAAAATAATTCCTGCAACAAGCAAAATAATGATAGCGCCTACAAAAAATGTCGTAGCAAAAAACACAAATTTCTCGTGTACTTGTTCTCCAGCGCTTTCTAAAAAAATGGAAGTAACGTATGTGATTAGGGCTATTCCTGCCAAAGCACTACCAGGAATAAATCGTCTCATACCACTCTGTTTTAATGTCATGTAAGCAAATAGAGCCGTCACAAAAAGTGTAATTCCCCAAAGAATGATCATTTCATCTCCCCCTCACATAGCCTTTAATATCATTATACATTAGAAATAGTAGTAAAGGGAAACTGCCATTACACTCTTCACAAGAATGAATGGCAGAACAATAAAAAAAACACAAAAGCTGTCTGCAATTTAATTTATCCCGCTATTCGTGGGCAGTAAGACCCCCACTGATTAAAGTTTCACTTTATTATTGAGATTGTAAAAATGCTCAGAGTAAAAAACTCTGAGCATTTTTGTGAGCTGTAAATATATTTATACAAACTTCTTATTACTTCGTTGATTTTCTAAATTGAATGCGGTGCGGTAAAATAACTGTATGATCTTCCACAGTTTCTTTGTTCATGTATTTTGTTAATAGACGCATTGCAACTGCTCCGATGTCATACATTGGTTGTACAACTGTTGAAAGCTGCGGACGTACCATAAGGGCAAGACGCGTATTATCAAAGCCAAGTACTTCTAAGTCATTTGGTACGTTTAAACCTTTATCTTGTACTGCGTGAATGACACCTAGTGCCATTTCATCAGAAGATACGAATACTGCTGTTGGTTTTTCAGCAAGTTCCCATAGCTTGTCTAATGCTTCCATACCAGAATCGTACGTGTAATCACCATCCACAACAAGCTCTTCGTCGTAAGCGATACTTGCTTCTTCTAATGCACGTTTGTAACCTTGTAATTTTTTTGCACTTCCTGCTTTATCAACGTAAGGGCCAGATACGAAAGCAATTCTTGTATGACCTTTCTCTAAGAAATGTTTCATCGCATCGTAAGCCGCTTGTGTGTAGTCGATATTTACAGACGGTGTAGTATTTTGCTCATCAAACGACGCCGCAAGTACGATTGGAACAGGGGATTTTTTAAATTCTTCTATGTGAGCCTCTGTAATATCTTCTCCCATAAATACGATACCATCTACTTGTTTCCCAAGCATTGTATTTAATAAATGGAACTCTTTCTCTTTATTTTGGTCAGAGTTACTTAAAATAATATTATATTTGTACATTGTTGCGATATCTTCAATACCGCGTGCAAGTTCTGCATAAAACGTGTTCGAGATATCTGGAATAATAACCCCAACTGTTGTTGTTTTCTTACTCGCTAATCCGCGTGCTACTGCATTCGGCCGGTAACCAAGACGCTCAATCGCCTCTAATACTTTCTTTCTTGTTGTTGGTTTTACATTCGGATTGCCGTTCACAACACGTGATACTGTTGCCATTGAGACATTTGCTTCGCGCGCTACATCATATATTGTTACGTTCATCTTTTCACACACTCCTTTATAAAATTCATCTATATAATATGTATCAGTTAACTTGATAAAAAAAAGACATCCACTCTACTTAAAGATGTCACTTCCGTGCCCTTTCACTAATGATACGATACAAATAAGGATTGAGACAATATTTTCCCGCAAAAGTTTCGAAAAAAATCGTTCCTTTTCTTATATTTTCATATTTTTAATATAAAAATACCCATTTTCAAGAAAAAAATCTATGCAGCACACAGCTACATAGATTTTTGAAGCCATTATCTCATACGAAATGCTTTTAATTCATTCATAAATGCATTGAACTCTGGAATATCCATTTGCTGCGCTGAATCAGAAAGTGCGACAGCTGGATCTGGATGCACTTCTGCCATAATTGCATCTGCGCCAATTGCCATTGCCGCTTTTGCAGTTGGCAATAATAAATCACGGCGCCCTGTTGAATGCGTTACGTCAACAACAACTGGCAAATGCGTTTCTTTCTTTAAAATTGGTACAGCAGAAATATCTAATGTATTTCGCGTTGCTTTTTCATACGTACGAATGCCACGCTCACATAAAATAATATCGCCGTTTCCTTGTGCAATAATATACTCTGCTGCATACATAAACTCTTCAATTGTTGCCGATAATCCTCGTTTTAATAATACCGGCTTATTCACAGAACCAGCGGCTTTTAACAGCTCGAAGTTTTGCATGTTGCGGGCACCAATTTGGATAACATCTACATAATCAAGTGCCATTTCAATATCATTTGGATTTAAAATCTCACTAATGATAGCTAAATCATACTCATCTGCTACTTGGCGTAAAATTTTCAAACCTTCAACACCAAGACCTTGGAAATCATATGGTGATGTACGCGGTTTAAATGCTCCGCCGCGCATCAGTTTTAAGCCTTGTTTTTTCATTGCCTCAGCTACTTGACAAACTTGCTCATAACTTTCAACTGCACATGGTCCCATAATAAAATGCGCATTGCCGTCACCAATTTTTTCGCCTTTAATATCAACAATCGTATCTTCTGACTTTTTCTTACGTGATACAAGAAGTGCCTTACGATGATCATCTTCTTGCAGTTCTAATCCCGTTTTAAAAATTTGTTTAAATAAATGTTGAAGCGTTGATGTTTCAAATGGCCCATCATTATTTTCCGCAATTAAATCGAGCATTTTGCGTTCGCGTACTGGATCAAAACGTTTCACACCTTGTACTTCTTTTAACTTACCAACTTCTTGTACAAGACGACCGCGCTCATTTAATAACTTTAAAATTTGTAAATTCTTTTCATCAATTTGAGAACGTAACCGCTCTAACTCCTGTGATACCATAATAAAGCCCCCTCTTTCAAGTGTTATATGTATACTAACAAATATAAATATCATTCATAAGATAAAGTGAAACTTTAATCCGTGGGGGTTTTCCTCATCCCCCACGGATTATTAGCCCTCACCAATCGGGCTTTTACGGGCAGTTTATCTCCCACCTAACTTCCTTGCTTTCGCTGAAATTTAAGGTGTGAGTATTACTGCCCACGAATAGCGAGATAATTTATTATATATGATACATATGCAGATGTCACTTCATACACATCGCATAAGACTGCGTATGGAATCGTTATTTTTTCTTCATTTAATTGTAAAAAAATATAGCCCGTCAATACTATTTTCGGCAAATAAAAAAGCAAGCGCATTCGCTTGCTTTTCCTTATTTAATATTTTCTTTTAATGCTTGCTTCGTAATGTTCCAATGCGATGCATGCCAGAGCACTTCCCCATTTTTTATGTATAATACTTGCGGCGATTCATGTCTAATGCCAAAGTGCTCCGCAATCTTATTGGAAACAGGGCGTGCATCTTGCACATATAAATAGTATGCTGGCACAGCTTGCTCTTCACCAAGGTATTCTTGAAATGCTGTGAAACCACCGTGGCTAACTGGGCATGTCGTGCTATGTTTAAACAAGATATATGGCTCTTTATTTGCTATGATTTCTTCAAATTGTTCCATTGTTTCAATCTTTGTCATGCTCATATTATTCGCCTCTCATTCGAGTCGGAAGCCGCGGTAATTTCTTTTCTTTTCTCGGCTTTTTCTCTGTTCTTTCAACATGCTCTACTTCCTCTTCTTTCTTCTTTGACCGGAAGCGATTGTACACATCAATGACCGCATTACTCCATTGCACCACTTGCGCTACTTTATCAGCATTATTTTCTACTTGATGGGCAACAGAATCAGAAACGCCGCGTAATCTTGTGTTTAAGGAATGAATCGTTGTTCCGATTCCCTCTACACCTTCCACCACTTTATTTAGCGACTGTGATTTCTTTTGAATATCTTCTGCTAATACATTTGTTTTATGCAGAAGTTGCTCAGTTTCCACTGTAATGCCCTGCATTTGTTTTTCCAAGCCTTCCATCGTACTCGCAACATTTTCTAACGTTTTTTGAACAGATAGTAACGTTCGACATACATATACAACTAATACGGCAAACGCAATTGCGATAATAGCTACACTGACGTATAAAAGAACTTGCATTCGAACCACTCCTTTATCTTTTTATACTTTTTTCTATTATACAATCATTTTCCGTTTCATTCTAATTGTTCTATATGCATGCATTTTAATTTTTCGTCATATGGATTGCTACTATGCATGGTCAGATGCCCTCGCCCACCTAAAAAATAGTGGAGGTTTTCTTTTTCAATTTGAAGTGATATATTTCAACATTTAAATACCTGCTATGTAGAAACATGACTCCTCCACTTGCTTTCTCTCTTTGTTTTCACGCCGCATGTGGAAGAAAAAGGCCCTGACCGCTTCTATGCATAGCCAGATGCTCTCGCCCACCTAAAAAGAGTGGGTTTTGACTTTTTCAATTTAAAGTGATATTCCGTGCCAATTTTCAAATTTATTCGTCAAATAAAACATAAATTATTAAACAAATTCAAATAAGTAGGTTACAATAAGGAAGGATACACATATAAGGGAGGCTTTACTTATGAAAGACCCACGTATTGAAACATTAGCAAAAAATTTAATTAATTACTCTATTCGTTTACAAAAAGGCGAAAAAGTATTAATCGAAAACTTCGGTTTACAAAAAGAACTAGTAACAGCGCTTGTAAAAGCTGCATACGAAGCTGGTGGCTATCCATTCGTACTATTAAAAGATCATCAAGTAGACCGCTCTTTAATGATGGGCGCAACAGAAGAACATTTCGAGCAAATCGCTGCATATGAAGCAAGTGTAATGAAAGATATGGATGCTTATATCGGTCTTCGCTCTGGTGATAACGTAAATGAACAAGCTGACGTTCCAAGTGAGCGCATGAAAATTTACGGTAACACTGTAGGTAAAAAAGTACATAGAGAAATTCGTGTTCCAAAAACAAGATGGGTTGTACTACGCTATCCAAATGCTGCGATGGCACAGCTTGCAAAAATGAGCACAGAAGGATTTGAAGACTTCTACTTTGACGTATGTAACTTAGACTACGCGAAAATGGATAAAGCGATGGACAATCTTGTTGAGTTCATGAACAAAACAGATAAAGTACGTCTTGTTGGGCCTGGCACTGACCTAACATTCTCTATTAAAGACATTCCAGCAATTAAATGTGCTGGTCACTTAAATATTCCAGACGGTGAAGTATACTCTGCGCCTGTTCGTGATTCTGTTAACGGTACAGTTTCTTACAACACACCATCTCCATACAACGGTTACATGTTCGAAAATGTAAAACTTACATTTAAAGACGGTCAAATCGTTGAAGCAACTGCAAACGATACAGAGCGCATTAACAAAATTTTCGATACAGACGAAGGCGCACGCTACGTTGGTGAATTTGCAATCGGCGTAAACCCATACATTTTACACCCAATGGGCGATATTCTATTCGATGAAAAAATCGACGGCAGCTTCCACTTCACACCAGGACAAGCATACGACGATGCATGGAATGGCAACAACTCTAACATCCACTGGGATTTAGTATGCATCCAACGCCCAGAATACGGCGGCGGCGAAATTTACTTCGACGACGTATTAATCCGTAAAGACGGCCGCTTCGTTGTACCTGAATTAGAAGCGTTAAACCCTGAGAACTTAAAATAAGATAGACAAAGGAGTTGATCAAAAAGATGTAGATATCTTTTTGATCAACTCCTTCTTATATGTTCACTAATATATCGGCGACTCTTCGAATATATCGGCGACTCTTCGAATATATCGGCGACTTTTTCGATATATCGACGCTTCGACAATGTTCAACATTCTAAATGCATGAAAAAACACTGACCGCTTCTATGCACGGCCAGATGCTCTCGTCATACATATATAGACTACATTTATTAAGTTGACTATCTTTTATACTTATAAGGAATTAATTCATCAACTGTCGTTTTAATAATTTCATTACCAATCTCTAAAAGTACAAAACAATGAGGCGCATAATCTGAAATAAGTTCTCTGCACATGCCGCATGGACTTACTACTGTAATTTCTTGATTCGGTTCATCTGAATAGGGATGACGAACAGCCACAATGGTATCAAATCCTTTATGAGCATAAAACTTACTTATTAATTTGCTGTACTTTTTTTGAGTAATATGCTGAAAGTAAATTAAACTCCACATGCAAAAGCAGTGGAAAAACAATTGATAGTGAGTAATCCGTAATCGCACCAAATGTGATTCCCCCGACAAATGCGAACAGCATGAATTTTATGCTAGTCTTATTAAAGCTGTAATATTGTAAGTGAGCTACAGCGAATAGAAAGGAAGATATTAGAATCGGTACCGTAAGTGGTATGTAAGCTATTTCAAAAATAGGGTATATTGAGAATGAATTGTTAAGTACTGGTATAATCATCCCTCTGAAAATTACTTCTTCAAAAATAGGATACATAATTACAAAGTTTAAGATATTCTTTTTCCCGATCGGCTTATATCCTGAGTATCGCGAAATGAAAATATTCGTTATCGCGGCAATCAAGATTAATAAAACAGTTGGTTCGTAGTGAATTGGTAAACGGAATACATAATTATCTTCATAAAAATAACTAATTACTGTCAGCAGTATTCCCCATATATAAATAATCTCATTTTCTATCTTTCGGTACAACGTTCTTCCCATAATAACGCGAACTGTAATATCAACAATTTTATATGAAAAAGCCAATAAAACAGCAAGTACCAAAGCAATCAAGTAACTCATATCGATTTATCATCCTATCTCCCAAGGAATTCCTTTGCAATTCATGCATTTGATTGACATCCAGCATTACTTGATTTTGAAATATTTCCCCGTAATTATTTTGAATAAAGTTGACTTACCGCATATATCTTCCAATCCACAAATCGCCGCCATGCCAAGCAAAAAGTAACCTGCTACTTTCTTCCTCTCTTTGTTTGAACATCGCATGTGGCAGAAATAGGCACTGACCGCTCCTACGCATGGCCAGATGCTCTCGCCCACCTAAAAAAAGATGTTTTTTATTTCGGTTTTCAAATTTCTATTTTTATAAAGCTTCACTCTATAAAATTTTATGTATTTCACTACTAATTGCTTCAACACGTTCTTTATAATACAATCCCTTATCTTTGACTTTAAGCTGAGCAATAAAAAGATTCGCAAGCATCACAGCCGTATCAAGCCTGTAAAACAGACAAATAATTTTAGGAAGAGAATCAAAAATATGCTCATTTTTATACCCGGCTTTAAATTCGCTCCAATTCACTTCATTTACTTCTGCTATTCTCATTAGTTCGAGAAGCGGATGACCAATGAGAGCATTATCCCAGTCAACGATTGCCTGAGTTTTGTGATTTCGTTCTTAACTCTTCTGTTTTTGATGCTATATTCAGCATTTCATTCCCTCCTCGCTCAAGGGCTTTTCTGTTAAAGCAAGAAAGTCTTTTATATCTTGTAAAACAATTTGCATTGCTTTCTCCCAAAATTTTTGTTTTGTTAAGTCAAAGCCAAGATGGTGAAATGCTAATTGCTCAGCAGTCATTCTGCCAGTATCGCGAAGCAAATCTATATATTTCTCTTCAAATGAATGTCCTTCTTGAAGGGCATTTGCATAGATGCCTTGGCTAAATAGAAAGCCAAATGTATACGGAAAATTATAAAAAGGTTTATCTGTGAAATAGAAATGCCGACTCCAAACCCACGAAAAATTATGATAAGAAGCAAGAGAATCATCGAACGCATACCGCTGAGCCTTCTCCGTCAAATGGTTCAATTCATCGACCCCTACAATCCGGTCTTTTCGGATTTCATAAAAGTCTTTTTCGAATCTATACTTTGCCTGTACTCCGATTAAATAACTAAGCGCACTTTGTATTTTTGCCTCTAGAAGGAGCAATTTCTCATGTTCATTTGAAGTCTCTTGAATGACCTTATTTAAAATAATCGTTTCAGCAAAGGTAGAAGCTGTTTCACTAACAGCCATCGTATACTGCTGGGCAAATGGTGGAACATCATTTGAAATAATACCTTGATGAAAAGAATGTCCTAATTCATGGGCAAGTATAGCAAGATTATTATGTGTTCCTTGGAAATTCATAAAGATGCGAGCCTGTTTCGTTAGCGGAAATCTAGCTGAAAATCCTCCACTTGCTTTTGTGTTCCTGTTTTCAGAATCAATCCAGCTTTCTTGAAATGCTCTTTTTGTATAATCCGCTAATTTAGGGCTAAAAGAATCAAACCCAGTAAGGATTATGTCAGCAGCTTCTTCATATGTATAAGTCTTCGTTACTTTGCCTATAGGCGTATATATATCGAACCAATCCATTTTTTCTAATCCTAGTAAACGTGCCTTTCTCTTTAAATATGACGTTATGATAGGCTTACTTTGATTAACAGCTTCCCACATAGAATCTAGCGTTGTTTGTGACATTCTATTGTAACGGAGCGGTTCTGTTATAATGGAATCTATTCCTCGGTGTTTATACACCTGTAATCGAAAACCGGCAATGTTATTTAGAGCTGCTGCGCATGTCTCAGCTATTTTTTCACTTTCCTTATGTAAAGCATTTACGAGATTCCTCCTACTATGGTGATTGATAGATGAATGTAATCGATTATATGCTTGTCCAAAATTAAGGTATTCTCTTTGTCCGTCTTCCTCAAGAACAATCCTTGTTTTTCCAATGACAGAGTTATGTAAATTAACCCATGCATGATAACCATTAATAGAAAGATCTTGAATCAACTGTTCCTGTGCTGCTGGTAATTTCCCTCTCGCCTCTTCTCTTTTTTCTTGAAGTGGATAAGCAATCGGTTTGATCTGTTCTAGCTGTAATAACTGCTCCCAAGTATCGTCTGGTATATGTACCAATGTTCGTTCAAAGTCGCTTACGACAATCTCAAATTGTGATGAGATATTCCTTACTTTTTCACTTAACATAATAGCCTGCTCATCTTCCACATTTTCTGATTTCAAACATTCCACAAAGTGAGTTGCTTCAAGCAAGCGAATAGATAACTCTTGGATTCGATTCATTCGTTTGATCCATTCTTCGTATCCACTTATTGATTCCAGTTCCTCAATTTCCATCGTTGTCGCTATTTCTTTAGAAATATCTTCTCCTAGTTTCATAAGAAAATATTTGAAGTCAGTAGAATCACTTCCTCCAGGAAAAATCTCTTCCAAACTCCAGCGTTGTTGTAAAGTCTCACGCATCCCATCCGCCTCCTAACAAATTCCATCCATATTATATCACGGAAAAATTAGTAAATTCAGAAAAAACATAAATTTCCCTGAAATTCCTCTTGCGTAACTCCTTTCTTATAGTTAGAATAAATTATAGTTAGGTAATCTAATTAAAAGGAGTAGACATAAAGAAAATGCGTAAGAATGGAAAAGGAACATATTCAGATGATACCTTACCAAAATTGGGTATTCACCCTTATTTAGAGCTTATTAATCACTCAGCAGCAGCAAGTACAAACCGTAATGATGCCTCTATGGGCTTAATCATGTTATGGTTAAGCGATAATATCTTAGATGTAATGGATCAAGAGTTAGCTCACTTCGGGATTACAGAAAGCAAACTTGATTTGCTAATCTTAATAACTCTGCATGATAACAAAGTGATAACTCCTTCAGCAATAGCTGAACGTTTAGGAATTAGGCGGGCATCTGCAACTTCTATGATTGATTGGTTGGAAAAAAGAAACCTTGTTACACGAAAACACAGCTCGTTTGATCGTAGAAAAATCCATGTCAGTATTACCGAAGAAGGCCGTACGTTTGTTGAAAAAGTATTGCCAACATATTGGTCCGTTTGTGCCTCTATTTTTGATGAATTAGATCCTACTGAGCGCCAAGTATTTGAGAAAATCATCAAGAAGTTAAATGAAAATATGCAAGTACGACTTGGCGTTGGGCGATAAATAACAATTAACAGCTACCTATCCAAAGAGATAGTAGCTCTTTTTCAACCATTTAATTAGGTTACCTAACTATAAGTTAATATAATTAAAATAAAGGTGAAGGTGATTTTATGATCGCGATCGACTTTGAAAAACAGCACAACTATAATCTTATGACACTCATATTATGCTGGACTGGAATGGTTGTTATGTCCAGTTTATATGTAAGTATCCCACTCATTACCATGTTTAGTGATAATTTTCATGTTTCTCTATCGCAAGCAGCTACAACTTCTAGTATATTTTCAATAGGTTTTGCTAGTGGATGTTTTATTTACGGTGCGATTTCTGAAAAATATGGCCGCAAAAACATTATATGCATTGGACTAATTTCTTTAAGTGTCATTTCATTACTGCTTGGAATGGTTCATTCTTTCTCATATATTGTTGTATTAAGAGGTCTACAAGGTTTAGCTGCTGCAACATTTTCACCAGTAGCGTTAGCATACACACTAGAAGTATTCCCTAACGAAAGAAAGGTTGGTGCTGTTGGTTTTATTAGTACAGGATTCCTCGTTGCCGGAATCGTTGGTCAAGTATTTAGTGCTTACGTAAGCCAACAATTTCATTGGCAATTTGTTTTCCACTCTCTTTCTGCAGTTTATATTCTTACTGCAGCAATAGTGTTCTGGTTACTTCCAAAAGGTATAAGTCATGATCAAAAGAAAAATATTTGGGAGCCAATGAAGCAACTCGGCATTGTCTTTACTAATAAAAATCTAATATTTAGTTACGTAATAGCGTTTGTTCTACTCATGTCTTTCGTTAGTATGTACACCACCTTAGGACAATATTTAACTAATCTACCTTTCCAAATGAACAATCACGAACTTCTGTATATTCGTTCATTTGGGGTCCTAGGAATGATATTGTCTCCACTAGCAGGTAAATTAGCAAAACGTTTTAGCGTTCTGCTTGTACTTCGGTGGGCGCTACTTCTCTCCATTTTCGCCCTAGCTTCGATGGGCTTTCTTACAAACATATTCTTTTTAACAGTAATGAGTATAGTCTTTGTAAGTGGCATTGCACTCTCCGTACCTTCTTTAGTTTCCCTTGTTGGTCAATTAGGAGGTAAAGCTCGTAGTATTGCAATATCAATGTACACAGTCATTTTATTTGCTGGAACAAGTTTTGGTCCAATTATCTCTTTTACGTTTATGAAGGCTTTCAGTTTCACTACGACGTTTATTCTACTTGCAGCCATACTCGGTCTAGGCTTACTTGCAGTATGTTTCATTAAGCATGGAAACTTACCAATGGCTGAAGTGAAATAAGGAGATTTCCGCTACTTTTAATATATAATGATTCATTCCATCACATAAAAAAGAGGATTGAACTGGACCCTACAAAATGTACAGTTTAATAAAAAGACCTTTAGAAATCAAGCACTCAACAGATGGTTCCGGTATTGTACCGAAGCCATCCTTTTGAGTGTCCATTGATAAAGATCATAATTATAATCCTTCATAAATAAGTATCGATTACCAATTGAAGGGATTGGAACGTTTGACAACACTTATAGTCTGATACACAAAACCCCCGAATCATGGACTTTTTAAAAAAGTGTCCATGATTCAGGGTACAGTTCAATCTCTATGCGCTCCTTCTTTTCTATGTTTTTGTTTTAAACCTTGCATGTGGCAGGAATAGGCACTGACCGCTCCTATGCACGGCCAGATACTCTCATCCCACTTAAAAAGAAAAAGGTTTTTAAATCATTTACTAACCGGCGCACCCTCTACCTGTACATAATCAGAGTTCTCCACTTCATCTTCATCATCCAAATCCACAACCGGCAAAGCAGTATGAATCGCCCAGTAATAGCTAATCAACGAAACAATACTAACAGCTAGTAAATCTGTTGAATAAGTTAAATACCCTTTTCCTCCGCCAAACATGCCAAAGTATGACACAACCATTATCGCAATGTAGTAAAAAACGAGCCATAACGATGATTTAATTTGCTGGGCAAAAGATACTTGTGAAGTTGGTGCCCATTTTTTGCAACATAGATAGATGACAAACATGATAACTTGTGAAGATAATAACCAAGAAAGTGTTTGCCAACCAGACCAGTACACGATTAATGATGCAACGATAAATGAAAGGGGTCCAATGATTGACATTCCTTTTACTAAAAATGGACGATTGAGCTCAGGGGCCCGTTTTCTAAGTGCCCCCGCTGTAATCGGTGCAAGGGCATAACTCAATACAAGCGCTGCAGAAACAACATTAATTAATGCTTCCCATGAAGGAAACGGTAATGTCCAGAAAATAGAGAGAGCAAAAGTAAGCCAAAGTGCAGGTCTTGGTATCCCTGATTTTTCATCAACTTTAGAAAATACTTTAAATAATGTTCCGCCTTGCGCCCAGCCATATATAACGCGAGGAGTAGCTGACATATAAATATTCCCCGCTCCGCTCGGTGATATAATTGCATCGGAAACGATAAAATAGACCATCCAGCCGATCCCTAATAAAACAGAAATATCTTTAAATGGTAAACTAAATTCTTTACTAATTCCTGCCCAGCCGTTGCTAAGCATTTCAGTTGGAATGCTTCCAATAAAAGCAACTTGCAGGAGAACATAAACAATCAATGAAGAAATTACAGACAAAAGAAGAGCAATCGGTATCGTTCTTTGCGGATTTTTCACTTCACTTGCAACTGATACAATAGGCGTCAATCCTAAATAAGCAAAAATAACACCGCCGGCAGAAATGGCTGCTTGTACACCAGAAAATCCAAACGGCGCAAAACCAGCACTTGAAAAATTATCGCCCTTTAAATACAGTAACAATACAATAATTGTTAATGCTGGCACAAAAAATTTAAAGATGGTTATAATTAAATTTGATTTTGCAAATGTTTTTACACTCCAATAATTTAATAAAAAGAAAATGACGAGTAGTCCAAACTGCATAAGCCAGCCGCTTACAGTCGGTAATGTAGAATTTTCTTGCGTCAGATTTGGCCACCAAGCTGCAGCATACTGCCTAGCTGCTTCTACTTCAATTGCGATTAAGCTTGAAAATGCAATAAGGGTAATGAATCCGAGTAAATATCCAAGTATCGGACCGTGCGAATAAGCAGGATAACGAACAATCCCTCCAGCTCGCGGAAGCGCTGCCCCAAGTTCACAATATACAAGTCCTAATAACAAAATGGCAATCCCGCCAAAGATCCATGAAATAATCCCCGCCGGACCTGCTATTCCAGCAACATGACTAGCCGCAAACAACCAACCAGATCCAAACATAGAGCCAAAACCGATAAAAGCTAAATCTAGTAGCGATATTTCCCTTTTAAACTTACCTTTATTATCCATCCCTAACCTCTTCCCCTCTTGTTATATTTTCTAAAAATTCAGTATTTTAAAGAGAGACCATTGCCATTGCTTCATAATTTTCTAGAAGGACAACATGTATAAATTTACTTTCATTCATCGACATCTACGTCACTGCTTTGCAACCCACACTCGCTGTCTCTCTTTGTTTTAAACATCGCACGTGGCAGAAAAAGGCACTGACCGCTACTATACGCGGCCAGTTACTCTCGTCCACCCTAAAAAGAAAGGTTTTTCTCAACCTTTACTTCAAGTTCACCCAAATGCTCTTCACTTCTGTATAATTATCAAGCGCATAAGAACCCATTTCACGCCCAATACCTGATTGTTTATAACCGCCAAACGGCGCTGCCGCATCTTCTAAGTTGTAATCATTAATCCATACTGTACCAGCTTTTAAACGATTCGCTACTTTATGTGCAGTTTTAATGTTTTCTGTCCACACTCCTGCCGCGAGTCCAAATGGCGTATTATTTGCTCTTTCAATCACTTCTTCAACTGTATCGAACGGCAGAACTGCCACTACTGGACCGAATATTTCTTCTTTTGCGATCGTCATTTCATCTGTAACATCCGCAAAAATGGTTGGCCTAACGAAGTATCCTTTTTCAAACGTCTTCGCGCCGCCAGCTGCAATTCTTGCGCCTTCTTCTTTTCCTTTTTCGATATAATGTAACACGCGCTCTTGTTGCTTTTTCGAAACAAGTGGTCCCATTTCTGTACCTGTTTCCATTCCTGCACCTAGTTTTACATCGTTTGCACGTTTCGCTAATTCTTCCACCACTGTTTCATAATGCTTTCGGTGAACGAACACGCGAGATCCCGCGCTGCAGTTTTGACCATGCTTGTACATAATACCGTTAAAAGCACCAGTAATTGCTTCTTCTATATTTGCATCTTCTAAAATAATATTTGGTGACTTTCCACCAAGCTCTAGCGTCACATGTTTAATTGTTTCAGCTGCTTGGCGCATAATGTACTTACCAGTAGCAGTCGAACCTGTAAAAGCTACTTTTTCAATATCATGATGATTCACGATTGCTGCTCCAGCTGTTTGACCAAATCCAGGGACGAAGTTCACAACGCCGTCTGGGAAGCCCGCTTCTTTAAAAAGCTGCGCTGTATATAATAGAGATAACGGTGTTTGCTCAGCAGGTTTTAAGACGATTGTACATCCTGTCGCCAGTGCTGCTCCCATTTTCCACGCAGCCATTACTAGCGGATAGTTCCACGGAATAATTTGACCGACAACCCCAATTGGTTCATGACGAGTATAATTTAAATAATCCTTTGAAATCGGTGTTGTTTGCCCAAGTATTTTTGTCGCCCAACCAGCATAATAACGGTAATGTTCTACCGTTGCTGGAATGTCGTCCTCTAATGCTACTTGATATGGTTTTCCATTATCTAGCGCTTCTAATTGCGCTAATTCTTCTTTATGCTCGTCAATTAAATCAGCCAGCTTGTAAATTAAATGTGCTCTTTCAGCCGCGCTCAGATCAGGCCATGCTCCTTTTTCAAATGCTCTGCGTGCAGCCTTCACTGCTAAATCAACATCTTCTTCCCCGGCTTCACTTACGAAAGCAAGCACTTCTTCTGTTGCTGGATTATACGTTTCAAACGTTTTGCCGCTTATTGATGGTACAAATTTCCCATCGATAAAAAGTTCAACATTTCCTTCTAAAAAAGCTTTTACTCTCGGTTTTAATTCCATTTGTGCAGTTAACATATTCCTCTCCCCTTTACATTTTATATCCCGTTATTTGCGGTATGAGAAACCAAAAGGAAATCTGCAATTAACCATCAACGGGGGATGACTTCCACTTATTACCTACATTTTCCATCATATAGATTGCTGTCATGAGGATAAAAATGGACCTAAACCTCGCTACCTCTCTTTGTTTTAAAACTTTGCGCGTGGCAGGAAAAGGCACTGACCGCTACTATACATAGCCAGTCCCTCAGGGCCATTTAAAAAAAATGTTTTTCTAGTAGTTACGATTGTTCACTTTATACACGCTCTGCAGTTAAACTTGCTAAAATATCCTTAAGCTTTTGATCTTCCTCAGCTGTCAATCCTAAACGAGGATAGCGAGAAGGTCCTCCTGCCTGTCCGTTTAATTCCATTGCACGTTTTACAATTTGCACGTATTTTCCTGATCCTTCAAGGAATGTACAAAGTGGTAAAATGCGATCATTAATTTCCCAAGCTTCTTTTAACTCACCATTTTGGAAATGATTAAACATTTGCGTAACAAGCTTTGGCACAATATTACCTGCAACAGAAATCCAGCCTGTTGCTCCGACTAAATAAGACTCCATAACTAAATCTTCTGACCCGCAGAAAATTTCAATTTCTCCTTTCCCGTGTCTAACAAGATCTCTCGCCTTGCGGATATCTCCGCTTGATTCTTTAATGTGAGTCACTCTTTCACATTCTTTTCCGATTTTCAGCATCAATTCTGTGCTCATATCAACGCCAGATGTAAACGGATTGTTGTACAGCATAATTGGTATATTTACTGCATTTGATACTTCTTTAAAGTGGAAATAAATCTCTTCCTCTTTCGGTTTACAGTAGTAAGAATTAATGATAAGAGCACAATCTGCACCATGTGTTTCCGCCTGTTTCGTATACTCAATCGTTTCTTTTGTTGTTTCAGCTGCTGTTCCTACAATAACCGGAATACGGCCATTCACTTCTTTTAATACAGTTTCAACCATTTGGAACTTTTCTTCTTTTGATAAACTGACAAACTCTCCAGTACTTCCGTTAATTACAATCCCTGCAACGCCTTGATCTATGAAGTAATTCACATTATTTTTCACGCCGCTCCAATCGATTTCTTGCGCCTCAGTCATTGGTGTAATTAATACTGGATAAGCCCCTCTAATTGTTGTCATTTGTATTTCCTCCTTAATATTTTTTACTATATATACAAGTCATTAAAACCCCTTTCTTTTTGGGTGGACGAGAGCAACTGGCCGCGCATAGAAACGGTCAGGGCCTTTTCCTACCACAGGTAACGTTTAAAACAAAAGGAGAAATTGTACAGCAACTTATGTGCCGAAAAGTGAAAATGTATATATAGCTGGCATAATAACCTTAGATAAGTTAAACAATCATTTTTATTATTTTAGTAAAAACCCAGCAGGTAATGGATCTGTCGGATCTAATACAAACATTTGCATTCCTGTAATAAAACCGCGGCTTTTTAAAGTGAATTTGTATCCATCCTCTGTTTGTTTCGCTACTTGTACTGTCAAAGTACTACCGAAAATACTTTCATTTACAAATGGCGGCTCCAAGTACAATCGCCCTTTAGAAAGTAAACTTGTATAGCACGCCTTTGTCGATTCAAATCCCGGGGAGCGCACGATATACTGGTCTTCACGAAACGTGATTGTTTTAATCCGGCCCTCTTTTAATTGTGAATCATCCATTAAAATGATACCTCTTACTGGAAATTTTGACTCAAGAGCCTGACGCACCATTTGTCCCCATCTCTTCAATTCAGACAGTTCCTCAACACAAATCTCTGCAGCAATATCGTCTTTTTCAAACACTGCATACAATTGATCAGCTTGTATGAGGGAAAACTGTGTATTGATATTCGAATGAGACAATGGAATGTTCGTTTCTATTACTTGACACGGTTCACTTTCGATCAACACTGAAATTACTTCATCATTCTCCATCATAGCGGTAACGGAAATCACACCTTTGAGCGTTTCGATTTTATATTCATTTGACGCTCTCGGCTGCAAATGACCGCATTCCAATAAAGCTGTAATAACAGCAACAATACCGCCGTAATGCATCGGAACCGTTCCTTCATGATTGAAAAATAATACCGCGGCATCCGCTTCTTCGTTAATCGCCCGTACAACAAGACAGCCATTCAACCCAGCAAATCCGCGCGGCTCATTTAATAAAAGGTAAATTTCATCTGCAAATACATTCATAAACCGTTCATTTAACTGTTCTAAGTTTTGATAATGAATGAACGGGACATCTTTAATAACACGAAACGCTTCCCCAGCTACGTGTACATCTGTCGTTGCATACGTCTTCTGAATTTTCATTTCACGTCCTCCGTTTCATGTTCCATTGGCGGAATGAGCAGAAAGCCTTCTTTCAGCGGATCTTTCTCATTGTAGAAGAATCGGTGCATACCCATTAACCAAGCGGATCCAGTAATTTTGGTTACAACAGCCTCAACCCCTTCCACATCCGTCGTTTCTAGTACGCGTCCCCTAAATAAGGAACCGACAATGCTTTCGTGAACAAATTCTTCGCCAATTGAAATTTCTTGATTCGTATATAAGACAGCCAATTTCGCAGAGGTACCTGTTCCACATGGTGAACGGTCAATTCCTCCTGGCGGAACAATCACTGTGTTTTTCACATCCGCTTCCTCATGGGTTGGTTCCGTAAAAAACTCCACATGAGTTAACCCTTTAATAAACGAATATTGTGGATGAACGATTTCAACTTTTTCATTAATGGTATTTCTAATGTCGATTGCAGTTTCAATTATGTGAGAAGCATTCTCTGGAATTAGCTCGAGTCTAACCGATTTTGCATCAATGATTGCGTAAAAATTCCCGCCATACGCAATATCGGCATCTACACGCCCAATTCTCTCGACATCAACGGAAATACGTTTTAAAAGAAACGCTGGGATATTGCAAAAAGACACTTCTTTTGCTTTTCCATTTTCAATTGAAATATCCACTTCAACGAGCCCAGCAGGCGTATCCAATTTCAAGGAAGTAACTGGCTCTTGAATGGGAATTAATCCAGACTCAACTAGAGCTGTGCACACACCAATCGTGTCATGTCCACACATCGGTAAATAGCCACCTGTCTCTATGTAAATCACACCAATATCTGCTTCTGGATGGCAAGGGTCTGTTAATAAAGCACCAGACATAACATCATGGCCGCGCGGTTCATTCATTAACAGTTTACGAATCCAATCATATTCCTTTTTCATATGGAGCATTTTTTCTGACATTGTTTCCCCAACTAGTTTTGGAAGCCCGCTAATTAATGTTCTCGTCGGATTCCCGCCTGTGTGTGTATCAATTGTCGTAAAGACTCTTTGTGCCTTCATCGGCTCAACATCCTTTCTGAAAATCGGTTAAAGCTAAGCGGATCAACAGGAATAGATGTTTCTTTTTCGTTAATGAGTTCTTCTACTATTTTCCCTGTTACTGCTGCGAGGCTAATGCCGTCCCCTTCATGGCCCGCCGCAATATAATAATTTGGAATTGTATCCACGCGTGAAACGATTGGCAAATGATCCTCCGTCCATGGACGCAACCCTGTATATGAACGAATGACCATCATATCCGCCATTTTCGGATAAAATCTAATTGCTCTGTTTGCAATACATTTAATGACTTCATTGTTTACTGCCGTTTGAAAACCAACAAATTCTCTGCTGCTGCCAATTAAAAAGTTTTGACTTTCTGTTGGTTCAAAGACAAGAGCGACTCCGTATTTTTCAGTTAATGGATCGACAATGCGCTTTCCACCAAACTTAGAAATTAAGTAACCAAACTCCATTACTTTTCGGCACCCTACGTGCTGCTGCCTCGAAGCAACAATAATATGCCCTTTTCTCGGTTCAATTGGTATTGAAATATCAAGCATCTTTCCTATTTTAGGTGCCCATACTCCAGCCGCATTAACGACATCATCGGCAGTAAAAGTTCCGTTTGTCGTTTCGACAACAAATGAACCACTTTCTTCTTTTCTCATTTGTTTTACTTCTGTATGTTTGAAAGCTTTAGCTCCTAATTTTTTCGCTTCCTCCAAAAGTGAAAAAGCTAAAAGATACGGGTTCACTGTGGAATCAGTAGCGCATTCTAGCCCCCCTAATAAATCATCTGCAAAAAAGGGAGACTCTTGCCGAATATCCTGCCGATCAAGCATTCGAAATGGTAATCCAGCGGCTTTTTGACGATCTACCCATTTTTGCGCCGCCTCCATCTCCTCATCTGATTCACAGACAAGGATGCTTCCCGGAGCACGATATTCAAATGAATGCTCTAACTCTTTGCTTAATTCACCCACTAAATTTTGACTAAACAACGACATCTGACTATCGAAACCTGGGTCTTTATCAATCGCCAAAATATTGCCGTCACACCTTGAAGACGTGCCACTAACAAATTCTCCTTTTTCGATTATCGTTACATCTCTTCCATATTTAGATGCATAATAAGCAATTGAACAGCCAATAATTCCCCCGCCAATGACTAACACGTCACAATGTTTCACATAACATTCCTCCTCTCGATGAAATGGCCTCATCACTTAAAATGCAATTTGTGTGCCAATTAACGCAAAACTTTCAAAATGAACATTATTTCTTCCCTTGCTACTTTATTCCGCTTCAATAAGCCCCACCTCAAAATGATGGGAAAATGTGAAAGATGAGTAGAGGATAAAAACTCCCCACTGATGGAAGTTTTACCTTATCACAAAATATTTCAAATTTTTTGTAAACAGGTGTATAATTTTCTTTACAGTGTTTATGTTTTTTTACAGTATGGAGGGGATTATTATGTTTTCATTACCGTCAGTGAAAGAAATAATAAAACAATATCTAATAGACACATCATTCGATAAACAACGGATCGAACAGAAAAACGGGGAATTTTATTATCGTTCAACATCAAAAACGCCTGCTATTCCATGCAAAGTCGTATACGAAGATGATTCATTATTCACCTTGATTCAGGCGTTTCACCATCATTCCACAGCTATTATTTTTGATACAAACAAACATCCAGTAGGCTGTATAACAGCTGCACAACTCATTCATTTTCTTCATAACTCTTACAATCAACTAAATTCTTTTTATGAAACTGTCATTCAAACGACGGATTCTTCTGTCACGGTCATTGATGATAAAGAACGTGTTCGTACATGGACAGAAGGAGCTGAAAAAATATTCTCAGTTAAAGGACAAGATATAATCGGCCAACCAATTACAGATTTCTTTGATTATAAAAATCTCGAGATCTTGCAATCTCTACATACAGGGAAACGCATTGCAAGGCAGCACCATCAGCCTCAGTCTGATTTATTTGTCTTAATTAACTCTAACCCGGTTTATTTTAACGATCAGATTATCGGTGCAGTCGTTTCAGAAACAGATATTACAAATCAAGTTGTACTGAATGAGAAATTATTTAATATGTCCAATGAAGTACACCGACTAGAACAAGAAGTGGCAAAATATAAGGATTCATCCGATCCCTTTCATTCCATTAAGGGAAAAAGTATCGCACTGCAAAGAACAGTAGATTTAGCTAAAAGAGTATGTTCTGTAAAATCGACTGTTCTCATATTAGGCGAAAGCGGCGTCGGAAAAGAAGTGTTTGCCAAAGCTATTCATGAAGCAAGCGAGGAACCGAAAGCGCCTTTCATTTCAATTAACTGCGGTGCAATACCGGCATTTTTATTTGAAAGTGAGCTATTCGGATATGAACGAGGTGCCTTCTCTGGTGCTGACAGTAAAGGGAAAAAAGGAAAAATAGAACTCGCAAAAGGTGGGACATTATTTCTCGATGAAATAGGCGAAATGCCGCTCGAAATGCAAGTAAAGCTTCTTCGCGTGCTGCAAGAACGGAAATATTACCGGGTCGGCGGAGAAAAAGAACTCAGCATCGACTTCCGTATCATCGCTGCCACAAATCGTGATTTACAAGAATTAATGAAACAAGGACAGTTCCGTGAAGATTTATATTACCGACTCAATGTAGTGAGTTTGAACATCCCTCCTTTAAGAGAGCGGCAAGAAGATATTATTGAATTAACTCACTATTTCTTACATGATTTTTCTTTAAGCTATCAGCGGCCAATACATGAATTTCCGCCAGAAGTCATGCATGAATTGCTTCGTTATGATTGGCCTGGCAATATTCGCGAACTGCGTAATGTCATAGAACGACTTATTGTATTTGCAACAGATGGTGTCATAAAAAGAGAGTATTTACCCTTCCATACAAAAAATATTAGTTTTGAAAGTGCGGTGCAGACTGCATCTCATGTCCTGCTAGAAAATGATTGCACCATCTTACCATTACAAGAAGAAATGGCTCAACATGAGAAAAAGATCATTGAAAGAGCGTTACATATATTAGATGGCAATAAATTAGAATGTGCAAAACAACTTGGTATTACAAGAGCCACTTTATATAATCGCTTAAAGCGGCTTGGCTTAAATTAATCGCCTACCTCCTCTATGTTGGCACATTTTTTGCATAATATTTTGATGAACAACAATGGAGGAGGAATTCAAATGGGGAACAAAGATAGCATTGTAATTTGCCGTTGTGAAGAAGTTACTTACGGACATCTTCATGAAACAGCAAATCAACATAAATGCACAGCAAGAGAATTAAAATTAAGAACACGGGCAGGAATGGGCTTTTGTGGAGGTCGCACTTGTAGAATTGCATTAGATAACATTATTGAAAGCGTCATTCCTAATATCTCACCTAGTGAAATTCCGTTAAAATATCAGCCTCCAATTCGGCCAGTAACATTTGGAACAGTAGGTGAAAAACAATGAATAGAATCATGAATCATCCCATTTTAGGGAATTTAAATGATAGAGAACGTATTTCTTTTCAATTTGATGGTGTTGAATATGAAGCATACGAAAATGAAACGATTGCCGCTGCTCTTTTAGCAAATGGGATAAGAAAACTACGCGTTCACGAAGATACTGGAACACCTAGAGGAATTTATTGTAACATCGGCCACTGCTTAGAATGTCGTGTAACTGTCAATCAAAAGCCAAACGTAAGAGCTTGCTTAACAGTCGCCCAGCAAGATATGGTCGTTGAAAGCGGGAAACAGCATCCGAATATTGTAAGAAGGATGGTGGAAAAGCAATGATTGATGTAATTGTAATTGGAGCAGGTCCAGCAGGATTAGCAGGAGCTATTGCTGCGGCGGAATTTGGCCTCAAAGTAACTGTTATTGATGAATTTGTAAAGCCAGGTGGCCGATTACTCGGACAACTGCATCAAGAGCCTTCTGGTGAGTGGTGGAATGGAATTGAAGAATCGAAACGTCTTTATCAAAAAGCGCAGCAATTAACGGTCGATATTCGTTGCGGCGTATCTGTTTACAACTTAACGAAAGAAAATAACCTATGGAATGTGCATACGAGTATCGGTACGTTCGAGGCACCATTTGTATTAGTAGCTACCGGCGCTGCTGAGTATCCGATCCCACTTCTAGGCTGGACCCTTCCTGGTGTTATGTCAATCGGCGCAGCGCAAGTTATGACAAATGTTCACCGCGTCCAAGTCGGCCAAAAAGGAATCATTATCGGAGCGAATATTTTATCATTTGCGATTTTAAATGAATTACAACTCGCTGGCATAACAGTTAACCGTATTGTGCTTCCAGAAAAAAGTGCCCTTAGTAAACAAGCTGGTGACCCTGAAGCAGTCATGAAATCTCTCTTACATGCAGCACATCTTGCTCCATCGCCGCTGCTACGCATTGGGAGCCATTTCATGAAAAATGATTGGATGAGAAAAATCGGGTTGAAATTTTATCCAAAAAGCGGTATGAAAGTAAATGGCACGCCTCTCCAGCTTCGGAAAGCAGCACTCGAAATTATCGGTAAAGATCAAGTGGAAGGAGTACGTATCGCCAATATAGATGCAAATGGAAATATTATTCAGGGATCTGAAACAATTTACAATGCAGATTTCGTCTGCATTGCAGGCGGCTTATATCCGCTGGCAGAACTTGCTGCTGTTGCTGGATGCCCATTTCAATACATTCCTGAACTTGGCGGCCACGTTCCTCACCATTCAGAGACGATGGAAACTCCTCTTGATGGGCTCTTTGTCGCCGGTAACATTACCGGTATCGAAAGCGGAAAAATTGCTATGGCCCAAGGAACAACAGCAGGAGTATCAATTGCCAAACATGCTGGAAAGGGACTCAGCACAATTGATCAGAAATTACAACAAGCCGTGCAGAATGTCCATATTGTTCGCAAACAAGCTGCAATCCAGTTCAATCCTGAAATCGAGAATGGCAGAAGCAAAATGTACGAACTTTGGGATCGTCTTTATTCAAATAACAAAGCCTCTAAAAAAATTGTGTAATACATTAAGAAACCCCGCCAGACTTTGTTCTAGCGTGTTCGCATTTGTTATACAAAACGATTAAAAACATACCATTTCTCAGTATAAATTACAGACCAAGAGCTTAGGAGTTCCCCTAAGCTCTTGGTCATTTTTAGTAACTACTCCGTCATACATTTCATTTAGAAATTTGGTAAGGAGTATGATTCCAGCGAAAATACGTCCCATTATCTATAGAAAGTTATTTTCATTTTCCCGCATATAAATTGCTGTCATGAAGATAAAAATGTACCTACACCTCGCTATCTCTCTTTGTTTTAAAACTTTGCGCGTGGCAGGAAAAGGCCCTGACCGCTTCTATGCATGGCCAGTCCCTCAGAACCATTTAAAAAGATGCTTTTCTTCCTTTTTTCATAGAGTAACTAAATTTCTTGAATCATCTCCACTCTGTTTCCGAACGGGTCTCTAAACTCAAACCGTTCAAAACCAGGTATAGGTACTCCTTCAATTATCTGAATGTTATTTTGTTCTAACACATTTCTCCAATGCGATATATCCTCTACTTGATAAGCTATATGGGCTTTTGTTTTTAATCGGTCAAAACCTTCTTCTGTACCTATATGTACATCTCTATCTCCGACCTTTACCCAAAATCCTCCACGTCCCTTTAGTGATTCGGGCTTTTCCTTCTCAGGTAGACCGAGAATTTCGCAATAAAACTCTTTCCCTTCTTGTTCAGCACCTTTTGGAATAGTTATCTGAGCGTGATGTAAACCAAGAATCATAAAATCCTCTCCCATTATCAATTGAATTTGTGTTAGTTTTCCACTATAACTAATTTTTCAAATCCTCTAAATACTCTTTTATTTTATAACACTAACTACAATAAGTGAAATATTGATTAATTATAATGTTTAATAAGCATTAATTATGGTTCTTTAAATTTAAAACAATAGATTTTCCCCAGAATATAAGACTTACCTTGAATCAATCTTTTCTAAAAAAAAACGCATTAAAATTCACATGTAAATTTTAATGCGCTTTACTTGTTTGTCCCTCTAAACTGAACCCATTCACTTTATTCTAACGGGAGTTCTTATCTATTCTTTTATCGTTACGCTGCAGTTACAGAAGAGTCTTTTAGCCCTCGCTTCTTTTTCTTCTTATGCCACCACATATACGTACCAGTAAACATTAAGATTGATGGTGTCAAACCAGCAATTACATATAGAATTTTTGTAAATACACCACCAAACGTCCCTGTATGTAGTGGTTTAAGCCATGTCTGATACGTCAGCCCATCATCCATCTTTGGATCAAGTTTAGCCAACACTTTCCCGCTATACTGGTCAATCCATACTTTTACATTCCCATTCCCTGGATCGTATGGACGACTCAGCCGGATCTCCACAGCACCCTCTGCTTTTCCTTTTTTCGCTTTCGCTGGCATTCTCACTTGCATAATATTCCCTTGTGGAACCGCCTTTTCAGCTGCACTTAACAAGGAATCAAGAGGGGGTTTTCCTCCTGGAAGAGGCTTAGAAATAAGTTTATCCTTCGGTGGCGCTACGCTCGTTTTTGCTCCGACCCACCCAAAAACTGTCTTATCGTATGTGAAAAATGCACCCGTCAATGACACCACTAATAAAAATGGCATAGCAACGATCCCAATAGCTTTATGTAGATCATACTGTTTCACATATGTATTCTTACTGCGTCTTATAACAAAACCAAACATCCACTTTTTGATTCCAGGCCACCATAAATATAAACCAGATAAACTAATAAAAAAGAAAATAAATCCAATAATACCAACAATCTCTTTGCCATTGAAATCTTTCAAAAGTAAATGATAATGAATTTCTTTAACTTGACTAAAGAACGATTTTTCCCCTAATTCTCCATTTACGTTACCAGTCCCTGGATCAACGTATACGGATTTCGTCCCTTTTCCTTCTTTCAAATTAAACAAATAAACACCTTGAGAATGTGGATCATCCGGCGTATACACACGCTGAATTTCTCCCTTTGGGTATGCGCCTGTTACCGCTTGCAAAGCTTTCTGATATGTAACCGGTTGTCCCTCAGTTATTTTATATAAGTCAGGATACATCATACGATTTAATTCGTTATCAAAAACAAGCAAACTACCAGTCAATCCAATTAGCACAATAAATATCCCCGCTATCATGCTAAGGTATAAATGAACCTTCCTAACCAAACTACGAACCTTCATAAATGTCCCCCTTAATGAAATGAAAAATCAAATTAATATTAAAGATAATGATTATCAATGTCAATAGTTTGAAGGAATATATTTATAAGGGACATTTTGGGAAACCTAAAATCTGTTAAAACTATATCTTTATAACATTATCGTTTAGTAGAGAAGATGGTCCTAACATAAACCCGACATCTACAATACGTCGTATACAGAAATATATACTTTGTATTACTATCCTTGATTGTAACTATTTAGCCATACATTTCATTTAGAGGTTTAGTAGGCAGCATAATTCCAGCCATGAAGATAAGAATGGACCTACACCTTGTTATCTTTCTTTGTTTTAAAACTTCGCACTTGGCAGGAAAGGGCCCTGACCGCTACTATACATGGCCGGTCCCTCTCTCCCACTTAAAAAAACGCTTTTCTGCCGGCTTTTCATAAAGTAACTGAGTAGTTACCCTTGATTACAATATAACGCTCTAGTCTAAATGCACAGTGCAATTATATAATTCTGAATCCCAACCATTCTCTAATTGAATAAGTTTTGTTAAAGACGTATTTTTCGGGGATTCTGCCATATGTAAATGTGGCACTAGTTCCTTTAAAACGTGTCTAATAAATGCGCCATGACTAACAATTAATATATTCATATTTTCATGTTTAGATACTACCTCTTCAATGACTGAAAGCCCTCTCGCTATCACACGATCCGCACTTTCAATCCCTAAATCTAGCTCTCTCCAATTCTCCCCCCACTTTGAAATTCGCTCTTCTTCCGTTGTCCCCTCAATCTGGCCCCCACCTGCTTCCCGAAGTCTAGTTTCCAAATTAAGTGGGATATTCGGAAGTTTTTCACCAATAATCTCCGCAGTTTGCTTCGCTCTTAATAGATCACTAGAATAGATGACATCCCAATTCTCCTTACGTAAACGCTCTGCTAATTTATATGCATCTGCTATTCCAGCTTGATCAAGAGAAATATCTGAACTCCCCTGTGCCCTTCCTTCTTTATTCCACGGTGTACTCCCGTGACGAATGATCCCTATTCTAGTCATGTGAAAAACCTCCTAATTATGAAAAATGAACTTAGTTCGAAGTATTACTCCTCTTTCTAAGTTCATCTCGTATATCCTTTAAATACTCATTTCGTTCTCTCATTCTCTTTAATACAATTAATACAACACATACTACAAAGGTTGTTGCTGCAGCGTAGAGAACAAATCCTAATATTGAAAAAATACTATATAAAGCCACCCCAGCTTCCATATCTCTGGCCCCCTATTTTAAATAGATGAAGTACCCCACACTTTATACACTATTTTATCTCCAAGCTAAACTGTATCTGTATGAACATGGAACTGATCAACACTCGCCAAGCGAAAGGCTAAAACATAGGCAACTTTCTCATTTGGAGTCGTATATCCATCAAATGCTCCTGCATGCATATCATTACTGATGGAACGTCCCCATTCTTCTGCTTCCCAAAGCGAATCAAAAACCATGTGATCCGAGTTATGCCAAAGAATGCTCATAGAGAACCCTCCGGTTGAATATTGATATTCTATTGCTTGAAAGATTGCTTCCCTTCGCTTTTTCCATATCGATAATGAAAATAATAGAGAAGTACAATCGCTAAAACCCCTACTCCAATTGACATGTATAGAGGCCACCCCCAGCGGACATGGCCTCTTACACAAACTATAAGCACCGTGAACATTTCAAAGCAAAATAATACTTTTATATTTTTCATCGGTCACTCCTTATATACATTCATTTTGATTTACTAACATACAAATCTCTGCGATGGAAGATACAACATGATTGCTACTATCCTTCCCCCTTTGTTTTAAATCGTGCATGTGGCAGAAAAAGGCCCCGACCGCTTCTATGCATGGCCAGATGCTCTATCCTCACCTAAAAGAAAGAAGTTTTTCAATTTATATCTGTCTAATTTTCTATTCTCACATAAGGATTTCCTTGCAAAAGCTGCTCCATAAACACATCTTTCTCTTTTGGCATTGTAATCATATGCACATCAAAATTATCGCCGTACGTAATTTCCAGGTTTTTTTTACTTTTTCCAACAAACCGGATTGTTCGAATACTTACAAGCGGAATTTTCTTTTTTGTAAGCCAATGCCCTGTTACAAGCTCATCATTAACGATTTTATGTTGAAACACAAACACTTCAGAAATAGAAATACTGTTGACAGCTAGAAATAATATTCCTACTACAAGCCCCGTTAGCAATCCTTTTCCATTTAGCGTAAATGATATAACATAGGAGAATGCGACAAGTAGCAGCATAATCACCGCAAACAGTATTATGATTGGATTTTTTTTCACGTGAAATTCCATCTTCATCACCTCTTATCCATATTATACCATCAGTTGTTTATAAATTCAGAAAAAAGAATCTCTTTTCTATATACATTCGCTAACATACAAATCTCTGCGATGGAGGATACAACATGACCACTACTAACTCTTTCTCCCTTTGTGTTAAATCGTGCATGTGGCAGAAAAAGGCCCCGACCGCTTCTATGCATGGTCAGATGCTCTCGTCCCCCCTAAAAGAAAAAGGTTTTTCTGTCGTTATTTCAAGTTATAGCTATACGCTTCTTTCCTTCCATTCTCTCGCTAACATACTATACACCGCAATGTCATGAAAATGATCATATAACCATTCTCCATCACGCATAATTCCATCTAATTGAAAACTGAGTCGTTCTGGAATAGCACGGCTCTTTACATTTGCTGCTCCGCAATGAATTTCAACTTTATTTAATTGTAATTCTTCAAAAGCATAGCGGAGTACAACATCTACACATCGCGTCATAATGCCTTTTCCACTTGCTTCTTCCGCAAGATAGTACCCAAGACTTGCCGCCTTCTCTCCCCACTTCACTGGATGCATACCAACCATTCCAACGAGCTTTCCTTTATAGCGTATACCAGCTTGAAAACCATTTCCATCTGCGAATTGATGTAGCCACATCGGAAAGATTTCATTATATGCTTCCGCTGTTTTCGTACGATCGACCCATGGAAGCCATTCTCGTAAATGCTCTCGATTGCTGTCCACCAAGTCGTACAGCTCATCTTTATGATGTTTTTCTAACAATTGTAATTGGATTTCTTCATCGACTCTTAGTGTAAACATTTCTCCATCCCCTTTTTTCTAACTATTCTATCATTTTTAGTTAGAAATTGTTAATGAAAATTAGATGTTTATACTTTCTTTTTTAGCTCTTAAAATGAGAAATCCGGATGAAAGAAGAACGCCGCTAATTACTAAAATCATTCCTAGTACTTGTGCCAAAGTTATATTTACACCGTTTAGAAAAGAAACAATCATTGTTACAACGGGAACTAAGTTAAAGAACAAAGATGTTTTGGCAGCCCCAATTTGAGCTATGCCGTTATTCCACCATAAATAGCCGAATACACTTGTTCTAATTGTTTCTTCTGCACTTCTATCTTTTTTAAATGATCATTTAAAATGGAAATGCGTTTTTTTATTTTCGAAGGCACTTCTTCTTTTCTTTGCTTAATTTCTTCTAAAATGCAACCGTCACTCGCAAACTCCGCAATTTCCTCTAATGACATTCCCGTTTGTTTTAAAGAATAAAGAAATTGCAAAAATTGAACATCTCCATCTGTATATTGCCGAATACCGCTATTTCGTTTTGGTGGCGGCACTAATCCTAGCTTTTCGTAATAACGAAGTGTATGAATGCTCATTCCTGTTAACTCTGCAACTTTTCCAATTGTATACATCATATTTCCCCCTTACCTTCCACAACCTCATCTTACTACCTAGAGTTAACTCTAGGTCAATAATAAAAAAAGACGTGCATCTCTACACGTCTTTTTCATTTTCTCACTTTTTCTCCGCCACTTGTACTTCCTTTACATAAGCAGCTTCAAATTTTTGAATATCACCAGCGCCCATGAAAATAAGTACGCCGTTTTTATGTTTCTTTAATATTTCTGTCGTCATAACTGTAACTAGCTCTGCACCATCAATGCGTTGTTGCAGGTCTTGAATTGTTAATTCTCCTCTATTCTCACGCGCAGAACCGAAAATATCACATAAATATACTTGGTCTGCCTTACATAAACTTTCTGCAAATTCATCTAAGAATTTTTGTGTTCTAGAGAATGTATGCGGCTGAAATACTGCTACGATTTCACGTTCTGGGTGTTTTTGACGAGCCGCTTCAATTGTTACGGTAATTTCTGTTGGGTGATGTGCGTAATCGTCAATAATTACTTGCTCACCTACTATTTTTTCATTGAAACGACGCTTTACGCCGCCAAATGTTGTTAACTGATGTTTCACAACTTCGACATCAATGTTTTCATAATGACAAAGGGCAATAACTGCCAATGCATTTAGTACGCTATGATTGCCGTAACCTGTAATGTCGAATGTTCCATAATACGTATTACGAACAAAAACATCAAATCCAGTGCCATCTGTTCGTTTTTGAATGTTACGTGCTTGGAAATCATTATCTTCACCAAATCCATAGAAAATAACTGGTACTTTCGCATGAATCTTTTGAAGTTCTTCATCATCACCGCACGCAATAATCCCTTTCTTCACTTGCAGCGCCATCTCTTGAAACGCATTAAATACATCATTAATGTCTGCAAAATAATCTGGGTGATCAAAATCAATATTTGTCATAATTGCATAGTCTGGATGATAAGACAAGAAATGACGGCGATATTCACACGCTTCAAATACAAAATACTTACTACCCTCTACTCCCATTCCTGTTCCATCACCAATTAAACAAGATGTAGGACTCGCCCCTTGCATCACATGGGATAACAACCCTGTCGTTGATGTTTTTCCGTGAGCACCAGTTACAGCAACGCTCGTATACTTGCTCATAAAACCACCTAAAAAGTGATGATAACGATAAATAGGCAAGTTTAGTTCCTTTGCATATGCAATTTCCTCATGCGTATCAGGAAATGCATTTCCTGCAATAATCACTTGTCCTTCTTCAATATTCTTCTTATCAAAAGGTAGGATAGAAATCCCACACTTTTCCAACTCTGTTTGCGTAAAAAAACGTTTGTCTACATCAGAACCTTGAACAGTATGCTTCATATCATGTAAAATTTGCGCTAAAGCACTCATCCCTGTTCCTTTAATTCCCACAAAATGGTAAACTGTCATCTTAAAGAACCTCCAACATTTCGAACTATTCCAACGGTCTATCTATAAGACAGTATATGATTTTATTCTTACTTTGGTAATCATCTCGTATCTCTTAAAATCACGTCCGAACTTCCATATAAGTCCATAACAAACTCATTATAGCAAAAAACAATCCGTTATACTATGATAACAGAAAAACTGATAGGGTCAATTCCCTACCAGTCTATCCGTTTATTCCACTATTTAAAATTAGCTATTCCGCTTCTTCTCTTGCCTGCAATTGAACTCGTTCTAAACGCGGATTTGGACGATATTTGCGTCCTGCTTTCGCTTCTGGTTTTCCGTTTAATTCTACGTTATCTCCAGTAAAGCCAATGTTCATTTTTAATAAGCTGCTGCCGACACCGTAAATATCAACAGGAACATTTTGTGCTTCAAACTCACGAATTCGTTTTTCATCAAAGCCACCGCTTACTACGATATTCACGTGCTGGAATCCTTCGTCATCTAATGCTTTGCGAAGTGCAAAGATTAAAGATGGATTCACACCGCGCGGATCAAATGTGCCAAGTACTTCTGGATGACGAATGAAGTATTGATCAATCATCGTGCGCGATGTATCTACACGTACTCCTTTTAGTTCTGATCCGAACTCACGCGCAACACGAAGTGCATCTGTAATGACATCGTTATTGTAATCGATTAGTACGACTAACTCATCTTCTGGAAACTTTTTATGATATGCTTTTGCCGCTTCTACAACATCACCATTAAACATCTGAATTAAAGCGTGAGGCATTGTTCCCATTCCACTTCTACCCCACCATTCATTCATCGCATGCGTCGCTTGTGCGCTCATACCGCCGATATAAGCAGCATAACCATCACCCGCTTGCTGTGTATAATGATCATCACGATCGCCCATGAAAATAACAGGCTTCTCTTTCTGACCGCTGCGCGCAGCTTGGACAACGTTATATACATTTGTTGCCACAGAAGTACGTCGTCCTAAAATGCCATCAATGACACCTTCTAAATAACCGAAATATTCATATGGCCCGCGAATCGTTAATACCGTTTCAAATGGACTTACTTTATCCCCATCTTTTAAAGTGTGAATTTCAAGCTCTTCAGGATGCTCTGCAAATGTTTGTAATAAAGCAAGTACTTCATCTGTTCCACATAATACAGCGTGTTCCTTTTGGAAAAATTGCATTGTCACAACGCTTCCTGTTCGAAATTCTTTAATAATATCACGAGTTTTTAAGAAATAAACGGCCGAAAACCATCCTTCACCAACGCGCTCATCAAACTTGAACGTCTTATTTGTCAGTCGCTTTATTTCACCTTGTAATTTTAGTTCGATTTCTTTCATGTCGCTATACTCCCTACCTTACTATCCAACGTTTTCTCTTAGTATACAGCAAAACCTTTTCTTATACATGCATATCCTGCATTGCCTCAAATTCATCCTCTGTAATAAGGACATCTCTTGGTTTTGTTCCGCGTGCTTCAGAAATAATCCCTTGCGCTTCCATTTCTTCAATAAGACGAGCAGCACGGTTATAACCAATACGGAATCTTCTCTGTACAGAAGACGTGGATGCTCCGCCTTGTTCTACAACAAATTGACATGCCTCAAAAAATAGCTCATCCTCAGATTCTTGTTGTTCTGTTTTTGCCAATAAATCTTCTTGCTGGAATAAATAATTTGGTTTCATTTGACGTTTCGCATGCGCAACAGACTTTTCAATTTCCTCATCTGAAACATATACCCCTTGCACACGAACCGGTTTTGACGTTCCATTTTCTAAAAATAACATATCACCGCGTCCGAGTAATTTCTCAGCTCCGCCAATATCAATGATTGTACGAGAGTCTACTTGCGATGACACTGTAAAAGCAATTCGCGTTGGAATATTTGATTTAATTAATCCTGTAATCACATCTACAGATGGACGCTGCGTTGCTACTAATAAATGAATTCCACAAGCTCTTGCTTTTTGAGCAATGCGGCAAATTGCTTCTTCTACATCACCCGGCGCAACCATCATTAAATCGGCTAACTCATCAATCACAATGACGATATACGGCAACGTTTCACCTGGAATTTCTTGTTCGCTCATAATTGTATTGTAACGTGATAAATCGCGGGCACCTGCATGTGCAAACAATTCATAACGGCGTTCCATTTCATCTACTGCCCATTTTAAAGCTGCCGTCGCTGCTTTTACATCGGTAATAACCGGTGCAACAAGATGTGGTACAGAATTATACGGCGCAAGTTCCACCATCTTCGGATCAATTAACATCAGCTTTACTTCATGCGGTTTTGCCTTATATAAAATACTTGTTAAGACTGCATTAATACATACGCTTTTTCCTGATCCTGTCGATCCGGCGATTAAACCGTGCGGCATTTTTCGAATATCCGTAACAATCGGTGCTCCTGAAATATCAAGACCAAGTGCAACCGTAAGCGGGGATTCACTTTTCGTAAACACTGGACTTCGTAAAATTTCTCGAAGGAATACAGCTTTACTTTCCCTATTTGGCACTTCAATTCCAACTGCACTTTTCCCTGGAATGGGCGCTTCAATTCGAATATCACGAGCCGCTAAGTTCAGTTTAATATCATCACTTAAGTTCGTAATTTTATTTACTTTCACCCCAGGCTCTGGCTGCACTTCAAACCGAGTAACAGCTGGTCCTTGCGTCACATTCACAACCTTTGCACCAATATGGAAATTATGGAATGTTGTATTTAACAACTCTTTTTGTTCCTCTAACCACTCAATATTATTTGTCGCGGGATGACTCGGAATATTTAAAAGTGTTAATGGTGGAAAATCGTATGTTGGCGGCGCTTGTAAAACATTCCGAACGTCTTGCACTGTTTCAACAACAACTCGGTGCGTCATTTCTTCTTGCACTGGTTGCTTTTCTACCTCTATATTTTGTTTTTTCTCAGGTTGCGTTTCCATTACTACACGACGTTTTTTTTCAAACATCTGTTTATCTTGCCTCAACATCACTACATTAAATGGAACGAAACGTTTCTTCTCACGTTTTGGCTCTTCAATTAATTTTCCTTTTTGCTCCGCCTTCACTTCTGGCTGTTTCTTAGCTTCTGTTTCTTCTATTAGTACATTTGCAAAGCCTTGCACAGCTTGCTTTGTTTGCTCATCAGCTTGAACAAATTCTTCCGTTTGTTCTTCAGTGAAACTTTCTGCTTCTGATACTTCAGCTTCAAATGACTCTTCCGTAGATTTCTCTGCTACAGGCATTTCCTCTTGAATGCTAGAATCTTCAACACTTGCAGTTTCTTCTTGCATATCGGAGTCTTCCACTGTTAAAGATGTTTCTACTACTAACTCAAAGTCTGTACCTTCTACAGTTAATTCTTCCATAGCAGGCTCTTCTGTTATTTCTGATGCTTCTCTTATGACTTCTTCTTCAACTGACTCTTCCGTCTCCTCAGATTCCTCTGCTTCCACTGTCGCTTCTTCCATAACTGGCTCTTCTGTTATTTCTGATGCTTCTCTTATGACTTCTTCTTCAACTGACTCTTCCGTCTCCTCAGATTCCTCTGCTTCCACTGTCGCTTCTTCTATAACAGGCTCTTCTGTTATTTCTGATGCTTCTCTTATGACTTCTTCTTCAACTGACTCTTCCGTCTCCTCAGATTCTTCTGCTTCCACTGTCGCTTCTTCCATAACTGGCTCTTCTGCTATTTCTGATACTTCACTTATGACTTCTTCTTCAACTGACTCTTCCGTCTCCTCAGATTCTTCCGCTTCCACTGTCGCTTCTTCTATAACTGGTTCTTCCGTTATTTCTGATGCTTCTCTTATTTCTTCTTCTTCAACTGACTCTTCCGTCTCCGCAGATTCTTCTGCTTCCACTGTCGCTTCTTCCATAACTGGTTCTTCCGTTATTTCTGATACTTCACTTATGACTTCTTCCGAAAGTTCTTCTTCAGCTGACTCTTCCATCTCCGCAGATTCTTCTGCTTCCATAACTGGTTCTTCAGTACTTGTCTCTACAACAGTCGGTTCTTGTACTTCATTTTCAAATGTATGAATTTGCTGTGTTAAATCTTCTACGATAACATCTTCAGACATACCCAATTTCTCTTCTTCATGGGTATGTAACGTTGCTTCATTTTTGTCTATATCTACTGTTTGCTCTGCATTCGCTTTGACAATAGCAGGTTCAACTTCTGTTACTCCATCTTGTGATACATCAGAACTTATATAGCCATTCTTTTCTAACCACGCATCAACAACCGATTTTCCTTCCATTGATATTTCAATATCTTCTCGTTGTTGTTTACTTTCCTCATTTTCTTTTTTCCTTGCTTCTGGACGATTATATCCAAAAATGGGCGAAACTATTTCTGTTGGGCGGAACGGTCTTCGTTTACTTTCAACTTTAGGCGTATTTCTTACCTTCTCAGTACTTGGTTCCACATATGTCATTTCTTGCACTTCTTCTACTCGTCTTGATTGGCGCCGTTCTCTAATTGGTCTTTCTCGTATAGCGAGCTTTTCTAGACGAGATGATTCCTGCGTAATCTCGTCAAATCCATTATCAGGAATTAACGGAAAACGGAAATTAGCATCCGCATTTGATTTTGACGCTTGCAGCTCATCTTCTCGTTTATCAGAGTAGTATTTTAGAGGAATCCGAGAAGGAACCTTTTTCTCTACAGGAGTTTCTATTGTACTTAATGCTATCGCTTCATTTTCTTCCTCTTTTTTAAAAAGCTTTTTCATCCAATCTAACATGCTTACCACTCTTTCTACTAAATAGTAACACCCTTTATTGTATCAGCATTCAGCAAAAAGTGCAGATGAAATTGCATTCATTTCATTTACAGAAAAATGAAAATATCATTACAGAAAAACAGTTCCATATATATATCCGAATTAAAAAATCCCCTTTTTTAGGGGAGGACAAGAGCATCTGGCCGTGCATAGAAGCGGTCAGGGCCTTTTAGATTTGAAACATAAGAAGCAATGTATTCTGCATAAATACGATTTGTGTGTTAAAAAATCAAAGTGGAGCTAAGAAAAAATTATCCTTTACTAACTCGATAACTTTCAACACTATCTGCTACACTTTGCAGTAAAGGACGTAAATAATTCACATCTGATAGTTTTTTGTCTTCTTCTGGATTTGACATAAATCCTAGTTCTAACAAAACACCTGGCACTTCTGCCCAGTTAAATCCAGACAAATCATCGCGAAATTTAATTCCGTTTACTTGTACGTTACTGTTTTCCTTCACTTTATTCACAATGAACTCAGAAGCGGTTAAACTCTCCTGATAAATATTTTTTGTAAAAGCATTCTCTTTTGACGGCGTTAGCACCGCAAAACCCTTTTCTGCTGCACTTTCTGAACCATCTGCATGAATTCGTAAAAACAAATTCGCATGATGCTCATTAGCAATTGCCGCTCTTTCTTTATTACTTATATTTACATCGTGCGTCGTTCTTGTCATGACCACTTCAATACCCTTTGCCTCTAACAGCTCTTTCAATAGAACAGCAGCTTCTAAATTTAATTCGAACTCTCGCTTTTTCGTTACAACTCCTGTTGTTCCATCTGTCACTTTATATTTTTGTTTCGCTGCCCCTGGGCCAATTGGCTCTAATTCCAAATTTGCTTTTCTTTGGTGACCTGGATCAATACATACAACAAACTTCGGTTTTTCCCTGGCAGGAGCAGGTGCTGGTTCTTCTTTCACTTGCTCTTCTTTCGCTTGCTCCGTTTTCGGTTCATTATTTTGTACAGGACTTTCGACATGAGGAGGTTGCTTTTCCTCTTGCTTCGGTGCCGTTTTTACAATTTCCTTCGTGCATCCTATCATACAAAGTGCGGCTATCATCATTACAGAAACATTTTTTATGTACTTCATATTATCTCCCTACCTATAAACAGACTTCCTTATATGTTCGATGATTTCATCTACATGGCTCGCGATACAAATCGGACCCCAAGTACTCATCCCCCACTCTGCAGTATACACATGTAAATTCTGTATATCTACAAAAATAGGATTACCAATGTCCGTATCATACCCAATCACAAACCAGCTTTCTTGCCAACTTCCTTCTTTTTCTCCTATTAATGAATTTCTTTTCTTATCGTAGCGATAACCAATTTGCCCACCTTCAAATTCTTGTTTATGAAATAGGTAAATTTCTAACGATTGCAATTCAATGTCATGAATACGAGAAGTTTGAATGAGTTGAAGCAGTTCGTATACTTTTGGATGCTGCATCATGTGATATACCTCTTTTTATTTTTCCTAGATTTTACCTAATATACTTTGAAAATACAATTCTTTTCCTGAAGAATAAAAACCTTTTCTTTTTAGATTGAGCGAGAGCATCTGACCATGCATAGTAGCGGTCAGTTCCTTTTCCTGCCACGTACGGCGGTAAAACAAAGAAAGAAAGCGAGTTTTACTTATCTGTTAAATATGTTTACGCTCACTTGTCGTTGCAAAGTATGTCAAATATTGTCGGAGCGTCTTTAAATCATGTCGAAGCGCCGATATATTCTACAAAACGGTCGATATATTGCAAAAGTCGCCGATATATCGCTGTACATACAAAAATAAGAGCTGACCACATTATGGGGTCAGCTCTTATTTTTATTTAGAATTTGAACTCTTGTCCAACTTCGTAGCTGTCTTCGAGTACAAGTATTCCTTTTTCTTGCGGAGCATCTGGAAGCTCTAATTCACGTGCTGAGCAAATCATACCGGAAGATGGAATACCGCGAAGTTCTGCTGGTTTAATTAACATACCGCTTGGCATTACTGCACCGATTTTCGCAACTACTACTTTTTGACCTGCGTCAACGTTTGGTGCACCGCATACGATTTGTAATGTTTCTGTACCAACTTCTACTTTACATACGTTTAATTTATCTGCGTTAGGATGCTTTTCTTTTTCTGCTACATAACCAACAACAAATTTCGGTGAAAGATCCGCTTCTACTGTTTCTGTAAAATCGTTCTTCGCTAAAATTCCATTGATTTTTTCAACAAGCTCTTTCGTTAATGTAAGATTGCCTGTTTCTGTGATTTCCATATAAGAAGAAGCATTAAAAATGTTGAATCCTGCTGTTACATTGCTTTCACGATCGAAAACGCGCGCTACATCTCCTTTTTGTTCAAATGTGCGGTTTTCTAATGTAATATCTTGCAGGGCAACAATTAGTGTATCCCCAATACCTTCAAGGTTATAAAAAACGTTCAATTTGTTCATCCTTTCTCTTTTTCACTTCGTTCCTTCCGATTTTTCGCCAAAATAAAAATTGGTTCAAAATTACCATCTTCATATACGAATGAAAGTGATGTGATCGGAACATGACCTTCTGCAAAAAACTTCATTGTCATTTGTGCAATAATATCATAACCCATTTTGTTCACGATATCAGCAACAATTAATACATCTTGGTGTGGAACTGCGACAACCATATCACCAGAAATCTGTTTATACATCTCTCGCAATAATGAATCGTTTAAAATCCGGCTTGCGTCATACCCGTCATTTGCATTTAAGAAATAAAACGTATTTCCAGCGACTTCATCTCGTTTAAAGTCAGTGCGTAAAGAGCGCACGTTGAATAGTGCCATGTCCCGCACTTGTTCTTCTGTCATCCCAATTTGCTTTAGCAAGCGCTGGTCAATAAGCCGATATGTTTTCTCTGCATCCAATGCATAGTAAATACGTGTTTCCGCTGTATGCTCCGTCATGACAAACGGATTCCCTTTGTCCGCTTCTTTCGGAAAAGAAGTGGAGCGAATAACAGGCAAAATTTTCGCCGTACTCGTTACTTCTTTATGCATCGCAACGAGCGCTTCTTCTACGTAATAGACAACCTCTTCAATTGCCTTTTCTTTCTTCACTTCCCACTTCGCTACAATACCTGGAAGAGAAACCGTAATTCCCTTTTTCGTATTTGTTTGCTCAATGCGAAGCGTTTCCTTTTCACTATCGTATTGGAAGCTCCACTCTGCCCTTGCAAGGTGCTTCATGAGCTCATCTTTCATCTTTTTACTCGTCATTTTCATACCGCTTAACCTCCCCTCCGAAAAAAACAACCCCCACATATGAAGATAGAGGTTGTTTTCAATTTCACTTTATCCCGCTATTCGCGGGCAGTAATACTCCCACCTCAAAATTCAGCGAAAACAAAGAAGTTAGGTAGGAGATAAACTGCCCGTAAAAGCCCGATTGGTTCAACTAATAATCAGTGGGGGATGAAGACCCCCCCACTGATTAAAGTTTCACTTTATTGCAAACCTTCAATGAACTCTTCAATTTGTTCTTGCGTTTTACGATCTTTATTTACGTATCGGCCAATTTCTTCTCCCTTATTGTAAGCGACAAAGCTTGGAATACCAAATACGTCTAATTTGATGCATAGATCAATATAATCATCGCGGTCTACATAATAGAAAGAGAACTCGCTATACTTTTCTTCTACTTCCGGCATAAATGGATCGATAAATCGGCAATCCGGACACCAATCTGCTGAGAATAAAAAGATCACTTTCTCTTCGTTTTTCAATTCTTGAAATTGCTCCATACTTTCTAATGCTTTCATCTATTGTTCCTCCCTAAAAAGAAGTATGTATATATTTATTAAGTCGCTGAAGGCGCTGAAAAAGTGATTACTTTGAAAAAACAACACGCATTTCATCAATATCCTGGAAACAGAAAGGGTCCTATCACCTATATACAGTAGGTGATGGACTCCTTTTTCTTATGACGTGGACTTTTTCAGTAGCCTCGTACCCGCTACCCCTGCATGTGGCAGAAAAAGGCACTGACCGCTCCTATGCATGGCCAGACGCTCTCTCCAACCTAAAAAGAAAGAGGGTTTTAAATCGTTTTTTTAATTTGCACTTCTATACTACCATACATAAGGTACGGTGCAAGGTTTATGCTTTGCTTCTGTCATACATATATTGTCCAACTAAGAGCTTCACAACATGCACAAACAAATCGGTCCGATCTACATAATTGTTTGTAAAAATACCGATTGCTCCTTCATTACTGCGAATGTCACGCTGCTTCGTGTAGTCTTCCATCACTTCGCTTAATTCTTTTCCTTCTTCAAGAGGCTGAATAAACTCATCTGGCAGTTTCATACGTGCTCCACCTGCGGTAAATAGCTTGCCGTCTTTCGTTGCTAAAGCCCCCCAATTACACATAAACAATCCATGATCCGTATGCATTACGCCGCCTTCTAAACCAATTCCAATATCCGATTTCCCTTCTGCTACTGCTAATTTTGCCCGGTTGCTTGCTCCTTGCAGCGTTTCTTCATCAGAAAATGGCTGCGCTGACACATGAGACGGAACAGACAGTGAAATAATTTCTGCTTCTGTAAGCACTTGCTGAACCGCATTTACTTTCACTTTGTTTTTAGATCCAATTACCACTTTCATATTTTCACCTCGAATTCAAAAAGAAAAGGCCTCATTTGGCCTTTCCATAATAAGCATTTTTGTAGCTACTCAGTCACACATTTCATTTAGAAGGTTGGTAAGAAGTATGATTCCAGCGAAAATACGCCTATCTATAGAAAGTTATTTTCATTCTTCGGTATATAGATATGGATCTACACCTTACTACCTTTCTTTGTTTAAAACTTTGCGCGTGGCAGGAAAAGGCACTGACCGCTTCTATACATAGCCAGTCCCTCAGGGCCATTTTAAAAAATGCTTTTCTGTCGGTTTTTCATAAAGTGACGGAGTAGTTACGCATTTTCTTTAATTGTTTCAAACGTTGTTTTATCTGTCGCTTTTACTAATTGAATCAACAATTCTTTCGCTGCTGCATAGTCATCAATATGTAAAATCGAAGCATGCGTATGAATGTAACGAGCACATACACCAATAACTGCAGATGGTACACCAGAATTACTTGTATGGACGCGTCCTGCATCTGTACCGCCTTGTGATACGAAGTATTGATACGGAATGTTATGTGTTTCCGCTGTGTCTAAAATAAATTCACGAATGCCGCGATGCGTTACCATAGAACGATCGTACAAGCGAAGTACAGCACCTTTACCAATTTGACCAAATTGTGTTTTATCTCCTGATGCATCATTTGCTGGTCCTGCATCTAACGCATAGAAAATGTCAGGCTGAATCATATTCGCAGCTGTTTGTGCACCGCGAAGGCCCACTTCTTCTTGTACAGTTGCACCGGAATATAGCGTGTTTGGCAATTTTTCATCTTTTAACTCTTTCAATAACTCAATCGCAAGACCGCAACCATAACGGTTATCCCAAGCTTTCGCCATAATTTTCTTCGGATTTGCCATCGGTGTAAACGGACAAATTGGTACAATTTGCTGACCAGGTTTCACACCAATTTCATGCGCTTCCTCACTGCTATCTGCACCGATATCAATTAACATGTTTTTGATATCCATTGGTCTGTTACGTTGTTCATCACTTAATAAGTGCGGAGGAACAGAACCTACTACACCGATAATCGGACCGTTGTCTGTCATAATTTGTACACGCTGTGCTAGTAACACTTGGCTCCACCAGCCGCCTAATGTTTGAAAACGAACCATTCCGTTTTTCGTAATTTGCGTTACCATAAAGCCAACTTCATCCATATGACCAGCTACAAGAACGCGCGGACCATTTTCGTCACCCTTTTTTAAACCGAAGATACTCCCTAAACGATCTTGTACAAGTTCATCCGAGTATTTACTTAATTCTTGCTTCATAAACCGACGCACATCATGCTCAAATCCTGAAGCACCTTGTAGTTCTGTTAACGTCCGAAATAGTTCCATTGTCTCTTTATTCATCGTAATGCCCTTCCTTCAATCCAGTAATAGAATCTCTCTTTTCATTGTAACGAAATTTTCGAAATCTTTCTAGTTTCTTCTTTTTTTACGTAATTTGATTTATACTTATGGGGAAACTTTAACAGGATAGAGGTGAATGTATGAACTGGAAAAACTTACTAGCTGGTGTTGGTTTAGGATTTGCAGCTGGATATGTTGTTGCAAATAAAGTACAAGAACAGTCCCACATTTCTTCTGAAAAAGCATTAAAAATGGTAAAACAGGCATTAAGTCATAAAGGTGAAATTACAGGTTCTTGGGTACATATGGTTCCCGAGACGTTTGAAAAATATGATGTTACTTACGATGTATATCGCGGTGGTATTACAACGCTATTACATGACGTACAAGAACGATTTGAATTTTTAGTAGATGCAAAAACAGGTACAATTTTAGAAGTAAAAGTTGCTTAAGGATGCAAATTGATTTTAAGTAGCTAGCACCAAAAAGCTTGGATTACATGTACATCCAAGCTTTTTATTTATATGTCTCTTCATAAACAGAATTTTGCTAACTGCTCACCCCAAGATGATAATTCCGTCTCCACAAAACCTGCCTTTTGATAAGCAAATTTTGCCGCAAGATTTTCAGGATGATACCCAATCATAATAAGTGGAATATTTATATCATTCATTCTCTTTATTTCTTCAATAACCAATTTTATAGCATGTACTCCTATTCTTCTTCCTTGGAATCTTTTATCAACCATCAGTCTGTAAATCCAATAATTATTATCGTCGTAGTCTATTCCAAACATAGTAAAGCCTACGATTTTGTTATCAAGATATATTCCTTTTGCATAAAAATTGTCTAGAAACTGCACTTCTGCAATTGAATACAAATTGGAAGCAATAAATGATTGTTGTTCTTGATTCACTGATAATTGAATCGCATCTTCCCAATTACTCTTATCGATCGTTTTCAATGATATATGTTTCAATATCATGCTCCTTCACAAGAATATTCCCATAGTCTTCTTGTCAATTCCGTATGTTTAAATCGGTACACAATCATTTTAAAAGACCAAATCGAATCGTGATTTGGTCTACTAATTCGTATACAATTTACATCGTTTCTATACCTTTTGTTATATTCTTTCAATAATTGTTGCCGTTGACATCCCGTGTCCGATACAAATTGTTAGCAAGCCGTATTTTCCATTTCTTCGTTCTAGTTCATGAAGCAGTGATGTCATCAATTTCACACCTGTTGCGCCGAGCGGGTGGCCTAATGCTATCGCACCGCCATTCACATTTACTTTATGTAAATCTGCTTCTAGTTCTTTTTGCCACGCAAGAACAACAGAAGCAAATGCCTCATTAATTTCGACTACGTCCATATCATGAATTGTTAAGTTTGCTTTTTGCAGTACTTTTTTCGTAGCTGGAATGACGCCGTCTAGCATCACTGTCGGATCTGAACCAACGACAACTTGACCCACAATCCGTGCCCGTGCTTTCAATCCTAATTCTTTCGCTTTTTTACTATCCATTAACAACATTGCCGCTGCTCCATCACTAATTTGACTCGCATTCCCTGCTGTAATCGATCCATTCTCTTTAAATACAGTCTTTAAATTTGCTAATGCTTCAAGAGAAGTATCTGCTCTTGGCCCTTCATCATTTGTAACGAGTATTGCATTTCCTTCTTTATCTATCCCATTTACTGGGACAATTTCACGCTTAAAGTATCCCGCTTCGATTGCCTGGAGTGCGCGCTGATGGCTTTCATAAGCATAGTTATCTAGCTGTTCTCTTGTAATTCCATATTTTTCAGCAATTAGTTCTGCCGACACACCTTGATGGACAATTTCATATTTTTCATGAAGACTACTCGGAATGGTATTTGCATTGCCATCGCTTAAAATCGGTACTTTCGTCATATGCTCGACACCAGCGGCAATAGTAATGTCCATATCACCAGATTTAATTTCTTGCGCCGCAAAATGAATTGCTTGTTGCCCTGATCCGCAAAGACGATTAATCGTTACAGCGGGAACGGTAATTGGGAAATTTGCCTCTAAAGCAGCAAGTCTCCCAATATTAAAGCCTTGCTCAGCAATTGGTGTCACGCAGCCCATAACAATATCCTCGACAAGCTCTTTTTCGATATTGGCACGTTTCATCACTTCATTCAGTGCAGTTGCTGCAAGTTCCACGGGATGAAGTTCGCGAAACGCACCATTTCTTTTTCCAACTGGCGTACGTACTGCTTCAACAATTACAACTTCTCGGTTCATATTTTTTCGCCCACTTTCCCTTTTTCATAGTTATAAAACCCTTTTCCTGTTTTCCGCCCCAGATGTCCTGCTTCCACAAGTTTCACAAGCGTTTGCGGAGCGCGAAACCTATCACCGAACGCTTCACTTAAGCCTTGACTGGCAAATAACATCGTATCCAATCCAACATAATCTGCTAACTCAAACGGCCCCATCGGATAGTTCAAGCCAAGTTTAATCGCTTTATCAATCTCTTCTTTACTGCCTATCCCTTCTTCATACATACGCATGCACTCTAACAAATGCACCGCAATCGCTCTTGAAGTGACAAACCCTTGCATATCTTTCACAACAACGGTTTCTTTTCCAATCTCTTCTGCTAACTCTTTCACTACTTGTATTGTCTGTTCTGCTGTATCAACTCCTCTCACAATTTCAATTAATTTCATAACAGGTGCTGGATTAAACCAATGCATCCCTAACACTTTCTCCGTGCGATTTGTCGCACTTGCAATCGCCGTTACACTTAATTCAGATGTATTTGTTGCCAGAATAGTAGCAGGGGAAGCATAGCTATCTAGCTGTTTAAAAATCTCTTTTTTCAACTGTAAATTTTCTGTGGCAGCTTCAATAATAAGCTCGGCATCTTTACACGCTTCTTCTAGCGTTATCGTAGAGACAATATTCGCAAGAACTTGCTCTTTATCTTTTTCACTCATCCGCCCTGCCTTCACAAAGCGCTCTAGACTTGCTGTAATTCCCTTGTATGCTTTTTGGATACTTTCTTCTGATACATCATACATTTTCACGTATTTTCCGCCCATCGCCAACGCTTGAACAATGCCGCTTCCCATAATCCCAGCACCAATCACCGCAATATTTTGAATCATCATTGTTCCTCCCCTTTCATTACAAACCCATACTTTTCGCAATAATATTTTTCATAATTTCATTTGTCCCTGCGTAAATAGCGCTTACTGGAATGTCTCGGCACCTTCTCGCAATCTCGTATTCTTCCATATACCCATACCCGCCGTGCAGCTGCATGCACTCTGCCGCTACTTTCTTCGCAATGTGTGTGATCCACCACTTGGCCATCGACACTTTCGTCACAATGTTTTCACCTTGCATATGCGCTGCAATACATTCATTCACAAACGTGCGGCCAATTTCAATTTCTGTATACATTTCGGCAAGCCTAAACTGCACCGTTTGAAAATCACTAATACTTTTCCCAAATGCCTTTCGTTCTTTTACATAGTCCTTCGTTAAGCGCAGCATCACTTCCGCCGCGGTTATTGCCGCAATGGCAACAATGAGTCGCTCCTGCTGTAATTTGTCCATTAAATAGTAGAAGCCTTTTCCTTCTTCCCCTAACAAATTAGAAGCAGGAACTTTCACATCTTCAAAAATAAGTTCCGCTGTATCTTGACTATGCAGGCCAACCTTTTCTAGTTTTCTCCCTCTCTTGAATCCTTCCATTCCTCTTTCTAAAACGAGTAAACTAATTCCTTTATGAGCTGGTTTTACAGTTGTATCTGTCTTACAAACAACAACGACTAAATCTGCATGAATCCCATTTGTAATGAATGTTTTTTCACCATTCACAACATAATGATCTCCTTCTTTTCGCGCCGTTGTACGGATAGCAGCTAAATCAGAACCAGCTCCCGGTTCTGTCATCGCAATAGCGGTAATATATTCACCGCTCGCACATTTTGAAAGCCAGCGTTTCTTTTGCTCTTCTGTTCCATATGCCGTCAAATATGGAACAACAATATCATTATGTAAACCGACTCCTACTAAACTCGAACCTACTTTTTCTAGCTCTTCATTTATGACAACTGAGTATCCAAAATCAGCTTCAGCTCCGCCGTACTTCTCTTCGACCATTGGACAAAGAAAGCCATTCTTCCCCATCTTGTTCCAGAAAGACCGCGGAATGATCCCGTCTTTCTCCCATTGGTTATAGTGCGGATACGCTTCCTTTTCTAAAAATTTACGGAAAGCATCACGGAAAATGTGATGCTCTTCCTCTAAATAGGCATGTTTCATCGTATTTTTTTCACCTCTGCCCCTTGATTACGTAAAATAAACTTTTGAATTTTCCCGCTCGCATTTCTCGGTAGCTGCTCTATAAACACATACCTACGCGGGCGTTTATAATCAGCAAGTTTATCGCTTTGCCTGCAATATTCATCTAACATTTCTTCTGTAAGCGATCCGTCCTTCGAAACAACGTATGCAACAACACGCTGCCCCCACAGATCATCTTTCTCCCCTAATACCGCGACATCTAACACACCTTCATGCGTATACAAAAAGTCCTCAACCTCACGCGGATAAATATTCTCTCCGCCGCTCACGACCATATCATCAACGCGATCAGCTACATATAAATAGCCATCTCGATCGACATAGCCTAAATCTCCTGAATGATACCACCCTTTATATAACGCCTTTTCTGTCGCTTCTTTATTATTGTGATAACCCGCCATCACACATGGGCCTCTCATAATAATTTCTCCAATTTCATATGGAGGTAACACATCCTCTGGCTCAGACGATTCATCATCGTTCGGGCGGACAACTCGAATTTCATGATTATATCCAGCCTTTCCTGCCGAGCCAATTTTCGAAAGTTGCTCATGCTCCCGTAAAAATGTAACGGCTGGTCCCATCTCTGTCATTCCGTAAGCTTGTACTAACGAAACATTCAACTTTTCATCGCAAGCTTTAACGAGCGCAGGTGCCATCGAAGCCGCTCCGTATAAACCGTATTGAAGCGATGATAAATCATACTGCGCCAAATCTTCCTGCAGCATCATATTCCACATTGTCGGTGCAGCAAACATCACCGTCACCTTTTCATTTTGAATCGTCTTTAAGACAAGCTTTGCATCAAAATGATGAAGAATGATATTTGTTGCACCGCTATGTACTCTCGGAATGAAACAACAATGAAGCTCCGCACAATGAAACATCGGCGCTGTCACAAGGCCACGGCTATTTTCCGTATAGTGCAAATAAGCAACGCCCATCAAGCTTTGCTCGAGAATTTCCCGGTGGCGATGAAGTACGCCTTTTGGCTGGCCTGTCGTTCCACTCGTATACATAATGGAACAAATATCATTTTCATTGACTTCTACTTTTTCAAAATATGGCGTAGCATTTGCTACTTTTTCTTCATAAGAAACAGAAAATGATGGCTCATTTTGATCGATGTACCAAAACTGAATGTGAGGAAATTGTGTATGAATGCTTTGTACTTGAGAGGATAGTTGCTGTTCAAAAAGTACGATCTTAGGAGAAGCGTCTTCTAATATATAAGTAAGTTCTTGCGGCTTTAACCGAAAATTAATTGGATTGAATACAGCTCCAATTTTTGCACAAGCAAAACATGTCGTTGCCAGCGCACTACTATTGAAAAGAAATGTCGAAACGCAGTCACCTTTTCGGATCCCGCTTTGTTGAAGTGCATGTGCAAGTTTGTTTACCTGTTCGTTCCACTCGGCATACGTCCAGCGAATCTGTTTTTCAGGCTCAATAATTGCTTCCTTATTCGGGTAATTTCCATTCGTTAATTCTAGTAGTTTTCCAATAGTCGTATACACGATATCTTCCCCCTCCCATTCATTAAAACGCTTTCATTTCTCAGTTATCTTCCTATTAAAAACAAGATAGCTTGGGAATTATTATAACAATTTTCAGAATGCTTTACAGGTGAATCTTTCGACAAATAGAGACAGCGACGATTCACTTTGATAGTAAAAAAAACTAAACAAATAGCATTTGACTTATTCATCAAATGCTTCGTTTCACTTAGGAGTGATTAGCGATATATTTATTACTTCCAGGAAGTTTCTTAACCTTGTTCCAAGCTTCAATCGCTTCTTTACGAGTTTTCTCTTTATTGTTTGGATCCGCAAAAAAATCACGCGTAAATTGATTGTATTCAAATTGAGGAGCAATTTCTTTCTTAAATGCTGGGTCTTTCTTGCGCTCTTCTTCCTCATGCCAAGCCGCTACAACATCGCGATACGTTTTTCCTACGTTATTTTTAAAGTAGTTTTGTATATAAGTAGAAAAGTGAAACTTAGGACTGATGACCATCTTAAAAAACGCTCTTACGTCCTGACTACAACGATGATTTTCAGTAATAACTGTATCAAGACTTAATTCACTATTAGTTCGAGGTTTATTATTAGCCTTTGCATTTCTGTGTGATTTTTTTATCTCTCCTGTCCGAAGAAATGTTTCAATTCTATCAGAAATCTCTATTTTAGAGCCCGACGCACTTATTCCATTTTCCCCACAAAATGATTGCAATTCTTCTTTTAACCAATAAAAATCTTTAAAATTTTGAACACTAATTTCTTTTGTAAGATTTGGCCTCATTTATACAACCTCCATATATATCTATATTTCAAAACATCTATTCTCGATAATCAAATTTTATTATATTAAAGAACAACAAACTTGACGAAAACAACCTAAAATACAAAAAGGATAAGTGAACAGAAATAATATCTGCTTACCTATCCTTTTTGGTGCTCTAAATTACCTCATTCATTACAACAAAATGAATAATCCGTGCGTTAGTTGAGTAAATCTTTTTCAAGGATGATTTTATGTAACCCTTTTTCATCAGTATAAGTATCAATGATATCAAATCCATTTTTAATATTCAAAATCAACATACTACGCCATTTATTCATTGTTTTTGTTTGAACGATATTATAATCATGTTCTTTTAAATATTGGTGTTGCTTTTCCATTAACATAGAGGCAACACCACGCTTTCTATAATCAGCATCTACTCCACCTAGCCAACTATAAAATTTACTATTATCAATTGCATATCCAATCTTATACCCAACAACTTTTATACCATCCATCGCAGTAATAACTAACAATTGAGGTTTATTTGCCATTTTGTTAATTAAATCATCAGAAGTACCGAAAATATTTTTATGTAATTTTGTAATTCTATCTAATATATCAGTATCAGGTATTGAATTATAAACAAAGTATTCAAATTCCAATAGTATTTCCGCCTTTCTTCAAGTTATTAAAACAGTCCTTCTTTAGCTAATCTATTAATGAAGTCATTTAGTAATCCTGTAAAAAAGTATACCACCATATAATTAATGATGTTTTTTTTAAAGCCCTAAACATATTTACTAGAATAACCTGCAGGACTAGTTTAAGTGAACAAACTTATGCTTTTGCTAATCTCCTTTCTTTTTTCGGAGAATAACTCATCCCCGCAAACACGAGAAAAATACCGAGAAGCTGATACATATCAGGACGATAATGTAAAATCGTAACATCCAGTAAGATTGCAACAACCGGATCAACAAAGACTAAAATAGCAATTGTTTGCGCCTTTAATTCTCGTAAACTACTAAAGAACAAATAAAATACGAATCCTGTATGAACAAAGCCTGTAACAAGGATATATCCCCAATTTTCAACTGTAAGATGCATAAACTTTGACCAATCCACAAATGGAATTAGTAGGATAACACCAAGGCTCGTTTGAATCACAGTTGTTAATAACGGGCTAAGTTTTTGAATTCCCTTTCCTGTAATAGAAGTAAGCGCATAGAAAAGTGCTGCAGCAAATGCCCACAGTACACCTGTGGATAAAAACTCTGAAATGGTTGTATGTTGATGAATGCCTCCAACTAACAATGTACCTACAAAGCACATAAAGAAAAAAAATAAACCTGTTCCTGTTATTTTTTCTTTAAAGATAACAGAGCCTACAAGAAGAACAATCACAGGTGCTAAATGATAAATCGATATTGCTACAGTAATGGGCATGACTTCAATGGAGCGAAAGAAAAAGACCCAGTTTATAATAAGAAACAGGCCGCATAGTAAGGCAAGTGCATACTCCTGGCGCGGGATAAAGTTTTCATGCTGCTTCGTTGTGAATGAGCGAAAAAGCCATATTCCCCCTAACAGAACACTTGCACAGAGGCACCGTACAAAAACCAATTCAATTGATGGTAGACCCGTTTTGATCGAAAATAAACCGATAGAACCAAAGATAGCCATAGAGGCGACAAATTTTAATTTCGCATACATATAACTCACTCCTAAAGTAGTCATAGTTATAACGACTATTGTTTCGTGCTAAAAAAACAGCTTTACGCTAAGCTGTTTTTCCCTGTCATGACATGAATTAAATCTTCCCTTTTCTTCCATAATTCATCTAGCTTTTCAGGACCGAACGCAGTTGTAATTTCTTCTACCATAATGTCATGCCGAATGTATTCAGTAGCAATTAGAACGAGTGCAGGGTCAGTTGACTTCACAGCCCATTCCGAACCTCTATCGCTAAATTTAGCAATTAACGCTTCTTCTTCATCTCGAACGAGAATCGTCAAATACCCGCCCATCCGTTTACGCACAATGTCCGGCGCCATATAGTTGTGATGATACGTGTTTCCTAGCGTCTTATCTTCCGCTCCAAATAAAACTGTAAAAATAGGGATTGATCCTTCTTTTTCTCGAACAGCTTTTTCAATATCTTTCACAATCGGAGACCAAATTGATAACCAAAGTTCTTTGTTTGCCTCTCGAATCATCGAAAGCATTTCTTGAACAATATGTTCATATTGAACAATTCTCGTGACAACATCGATCTTTTGATCACTTTCTAACGTCGTAAGAGATGATTCGAGCACTTCTAATGACACATCCATCTCTTCTTTCAAACGAGCAAGTAACAGCTTCGGTTCAACAGGTTTATAAACAATCGGATCAGAAGGAACCGTTTGAATAGCTCCTTTATCAAGCAATTTTCCTAATACCTCATAAATCATGGAACGCGGGACACCAGAACGCTTACTTAATTCGTAACCAGTGATGGCGGGCGCTTTTAATAAACCGATGTAAGCCTTACATTCGTATTTTGAAAATCCATGTTTTTGCAATTCGGTAATTGCTTTCTCTTCCATAAGCCCTCCTCAATAGTAGTTATTGTATTAACTACTATAAAACACCTGCATTTAAATGTCTATATTTTCAGTCTTTTATTAAAACGTGAAAAAAGCATCAGTTAATATATATAAATACATTTTAATTCTTCAACATATAAGTCGCTGCTATGCAGAATACAACATGACCGCTACTTGCTTTCTCCCTTTGTTCGAAACCTCCCATGAGGCAGGAAAAGGCCCTGACCGTTTCTATGCACGGCCAGACCCTCTCGCCAACCCTAAAAAGAAAGTTCGTTTTTTAACTTAGATTTACAAATAATCACCATTCTTTTCTTACACTTCACTCGTCACTTCTATCTCTTTCCGCTCTATTTTTTCTACCATATGCCCATCTTCATCCCACTTCGCCGCCCGGTAATAAGCATCATGATAGAACGTAAACCATGCATCTTTCTCTATCCCATATTTCATCCACTTTTGTTTATTTTCAATGGATGTCATCGGATAATCATCATACGCCATGACCCACAGTACATTTTGATGTGCGTGCGTTGGCAGTAAATCCGCTAAGTGAAGTAATGTTTCATCTTTACTTTGTGCAATGACAACCGCATGTCCATCACTATGTCCGCCTGTATGAACCATTCGAATTTCATCTGTAATGCGGACTTCTTCAGTAAATGTTTGAATTTGATGCACAATTGGCTCCCAATTTTCTTTCCAATATGTATTTCGTGAACGGATATTCGGATTTCTCATTTCATCCCATTCTGTTTGTGATACATATATTTTTGCGTTTGGAAACACCGAAACAAGCTTTTCACCTTCCCATTTCGTTAAACCAGATGCATGATCAAAATGAAGATGTGTCATACAAACGTACTGAATGTCTTCTGCTTTTAGTCCAAGCTGAGCAAGCGATTGTTCAACAGATGACTCTTCTGTCACTCCTTGATTTCGCTTCATCTTCTCATTCATTTTGTTGTTACCCATTCCTGAATCGATAAGAAAATTTCCATCTTTCGTTTGCAACAATAATGGATCTGTTCGTAAATAAATTTGATTTTTATCGTTATGGCTATATTTGCGTGACCAAAGTGCTTTTGGTACAACGCCAAACATTGCCCCGCCGTCTAAATGTGTATTTCCTCCTCGCAGCCATGTTACTTGTATATCTCCTACTTTTAAATGTTCCATTTTCTGTATCCCCCTTTCCTTTTATGTTATCATATAATTCAGAAAAAACAGTCTACAAAGTGAAAAAGGAGCCATTTTTATGATTAGAGGATTATACGAAGCCCACCTTCCTGTCAGTCATTTAAAAACATCGATCTCATTCTATGAAGCATTAGGCTTAAAGCTATACAAAAAAGATAAAACAGTCGCTTTCTTTTGGATTATAGAAGGACAAAGCTGGTTAGGACTTTGGGAAGGAAGCGAATACCAAACAAAGTACCATCCTTCTCTTAGACATATCGCCTTTCAAGTAGATTTACATGATTTAGAACATGCAATTGAATGGTTAAAAGAAAAAGGAATTGAGGCGCGGAAAGATTTTGGAATGGAGCCTATCGAACCAATTGTATTTCCAACTCAAGCACATGCCTCTGTATATTTCAATGATCCTGATGGCAATAGCTTAGAACTAATTGCTCGACTCCCTTTTGAATTGGACCGAACTGATAAAATGTACTTAAGTGAATGGAAAGACATAACAAAGAAACTGAAGGGAACACATCTATGAAACTAACAAACGAACAAGACATCATCCAATTAGTAGAAGAAGATGAATGGATGATGGATATATTACAAACTGCTAAACAATTACAGTTGCCCGACTGGTGGGTATGCGCTGGATTTGTCCGTTCAAAAATATGGGATACCCTGCACGGGTTTGAAGAAAGAACGCCTTTTCCAGATATTGATGTCGTTTATTTTGATGCCAAAAACATTGATGAATCCGAAGAAAAGAAATACGAACAACAACTACTGAATATGTCTCCAAATGTACCTTGGTCTGTAAAAAATGAAGCAAGAATGCACATCATTAACAACATGCCGCCCTTTTCTTCTTCAGTAGATGCTATATCAAAATTTCTAGAAACCGCAACAGCGCTTGGGTTGAAATTAAATGAGCAAGATGAAATTGTACTAGCTGCTCCTTGGGGTGTACAAGATGTCATTAACTTAGAACTAAGACCGACTCCTTATTATGAAGAAACGAAGGAATATGCAAATATATATGAGGAGCGTATACGTAAGAAAAAGTGGGAGAAGAACTGGAGTAAGGTGAAGGTTTTTTATCCTCTAAAATTTATATAGGAAAGTGAAAAACGCTATTCCCTCGAAAAGAATAGCGTCTTCTATTCTATCCATACAAACTAGATTAGCGTATGCCCACCTTCAACATGAAGAACTGTTCCTGTAACAAACTCGCTTTGCATAACATATAGTACAGCTTGGGCCACATCTTCAGCTTTTCCCACTCGCCCTGCAGGAAGTTTATTTCCTAAGTCAGCGTAGAATTTGTTTCGTGCTTCTTCTGGCATTTTGCTGCGTGATGGTGTATCAATAATTCCTGGTGAGACAACATTCACACGAATTGGGGCTAGTTCTAGTGCTAGCGTTTGACCAAGGTTAGAAACAGCGGCATTGACTGCACCAAGTGTTGCCGATCCAATCATAGATTTATAAGCGACAACTCCGGAAAATAATGTGATGGAACCATTATCAGCAATGTTCGGCGCACCATATTTCGCTGCATAAAATTGTCCCCAAAATTTATTTTCGAATAGCTGACGTGCCGAAGCTGTATCTGTATCGATAAAAGAGCCTCCAGATGTTTCTGCTGCTGTAACAACTAAATGATCAATTGTACCTACTTGTTCAAAGAAAGACTGCACTTGTTGTTCTTGCGCTGTATCAAGCACATAGATTGCTACGTTTCCCCCTAATTGATCCTTTGCCCTTTGCAATTTTTCCTCAGAACGACTAGCAATGATGACCTCGCTACCATGCATAAGCGCAAGTCTCGCCGTTTCTAAGCCAATTCCAGAACTTCCACCAATAATGACAATTTTTTTATTGTGCAACATGTTCAATTCCCCCAGTTTTTCTTATTTTTCTTTGCTGAGGTTATTGTAATTCTATAACTTTCTTTTTTGAAGTAGTGATATTTAATTCACATAGTTACCTTATAGAAAGTTTCTTTTTTCATAAAGGGTGTACTCTTTTAAAAGTTTCTGCATTCGCATCATCTATTCATTTTATCGACAAACTCACTAACCGACTTCACATATTCATCGTCAAATAATCCTCTTGGGTCAAAAATAGATTTCACCATCCTGCCAATCCTAGTATTACAATTCCTAACACAAGTAAAATCCTTTTCATTTTTTCCTCCTTGTATTACGAAATTCTTGTTCTCATAATGCTTAACAAAAAATGAGAAAGGCCATTGTAAATTTATGTTAAAATTTATTTAAAGATTACGAGAATTTGTACGTAAACTGATAAGTCACATTCATTGAATAGAAATTCAAGTTATATCAGCAATGATAATAAGGGAGAGAAAACAATGTTATAATCATTAATTTTTGATATGGATGGAACTCTATTTCAAACAGAAAAAATTTTAGAATTATCGCTTGATGATACGTTTAACCATTTACGTTCACTACAGTTATGGGATACAGTAACCCCTATTGATAAATATCGTGAAATTATGGGTGTACCTTTGCCAAAAGTTTGGGAAGCTTTGTTACCTAATCATTCTAGTGAAGTAAGAGCACAAACGAATGCTTTCCAAAATAATAAATGAACGCTCAGAATGATATTGTTCTGAGCGTTTTTATTTGTGATTAGGTACTTTTACACTATAACGTTAATCCGAACCGCTTTAATTCAATGAAAATATGTTCTAAACGTTTCCCCTTCTCTGTTAATGTGTATTCAACGCGCGGGGGAACTTCTGGATATACCGTTCTTTCCACAATCCCTTTCATTTCAAGTTCCTTCAAACGAAGTGAGAGCGTTTTCGGGCTAATTCCATCCATTGATTTTTGCAAATCACTAAATCGCATCGTTCCTTCAATAAGAAGATCTCGAATAATTAAAAAGGTCCACTTTGTCCCGATTACATCAAGTGTTTTCGCAATGGGACAAATCTGTCCTGGTGTTCCTTTCGTTAATTTGATTGGCTCCATGTTACTCATCGAAACACGCTCCTAAAAATTTTTTCACTAATTTTCTTTATGGTATCACAATTCTATCCTTACGGTAACTATATGAAATAAATATCACTACTTCCCAAAAGGAACTAACTATACATACAATATCATTAGCAACCAACGCTTTTTACAAAATAAGGAGGTTATAAAAATGAGTGTGAAAAACATAGTTAGTGTCATAAGCATCTTCGGATTCATGATTATGATGGCAGCGTGTCATACGCAAACATCAGAATACAAGACTGCTGCATCAGCCAAGAAAGATATTCAACTGTTGAAGGATTTTCCTCAACCTAAAACGATGACAATCGATCCTTCATTAGAGCACCAAAAAGCTACGGAGATGGTTCAGATTGCGCAGCGCTTCTATGCATTTTAAAATACTGGCAATGACGATCTAATCTCACAAACTGTTACAGACAATTTTTTGGATAACACATTACCAAAAGGACGTCCTCAAGGACCAAAAGGCTTAACATTTGCATCAAGTAATTTTCGGAAAGCTGTGCCCGACTTACAATGTAACATTGAGGATTTAATAGTAACTGGAGACAAAGTAACAGCTCGTTTATCATTCACTGGAACACATAAAGGTAACTTTGGAGAGAAACAGCCAACTGACAGGGCAATTCATTTCTTTGCTATTGATATTTTACGAGTAAAAGATGGAAAAATCATTGAAGACTGGCACTTAGAAGACAATCTCACACTTATGCAACAACTTGGCGCTGTACCGGAAAATTAAGCGAAACACATTATAAAATAAAGGAGAAAACTACAATGAAAAATATACTTATTATAAACGGCCATCAAACCTATAGATCAGCAGGAGGAATACTAAATAAAACTTTGACAGATAACATGGTGAATGTATTCAGTACAAATCACAATGTCAAAACAACAGTCGTTCAAAACGGATACAGTATCGAGGAAGAACAAAGTAAGTTTTTATGGGCTGATATTGTCATCTTCCAAACACCTATTTATTGGTTCAATGTGCCCGGCTTACTGAAAACATATATGGACGAAGTGTATGCTTATGGATTATTTTTCAAAGGATCTGAGCAATACGGAAGAGGCGGCTTATTAACTGACAAACATTATATGTTTTCAACTACATGGAATGCTCCGGAACAAGCATTTAACAATCCAGCACAATTCTTTGGAGGAAAGAGTTTAGAAGAAGCACTCGCTCATTTACACCAAACACAAGAATTCATCGGTATGAAGCCACTAAAGAGCTTCGCTTGCTATGATGTAATAAAAAATCCGGATATCAACAGATTTATATTTGAACTGCATACACATTTAGAAGAAGTATTGCCGCTTTAATTCATCTTTAGTAGGAAAAGCCCCTTCATAAAAAAGAAGGGGCTTGCAATTTTATTACAAATTCCAGTTAAACACTTATTACTTAATCGTTCCCATCCCACCAATTGTCACACTTACCTTAACCTTCACATCACCTTTTGCCAATTCCTTATTCCAATTATTTTGGACTTTTTTCCACTCTGGATATGTATAAGTTCTCGCATATGTACCAAGTCCAATCGGATCGATTTCAGCAGCTTGTATTTTCTTTATTAATTTCTTGAAATCAGCTTGCAATTTAGTTTCAATAGCTTTTTCCAGCTTTGCTGCGTCTTTTTTTATATCGAATGGAAAAAGTCGTTCTGTAATGGCGATTCTCATCTTTACATCTATATGAAACATAAATTTACTGTCATATTTCACCCTAGTCTTTACCTTAATATTTTGAGCAGTAAAGCTTATCCAATCTTTATTACTGTCATCCGCTTTCGGATTGGTTGCAATTGTAAATAGAAACTCACCTTTATTTTTATGCTGTAAAATGCGTAACAATCTGTTTTCATCGGGTTTCAGCGTTAATTTATATTTTCCTTTTTGGTCCAAAAGAGCTGTTCCTGTCATCCATATTTTCTTCTTTTTTTTCATCTCAGTAATACTCGCTGTCATCCCTTTATCTTTCATTTGTTCATGCAATTCTTGAAGAGTTGTTTTTACCACAACATTTCGTTCAGAGGCCGTTTCAACTAGTTTCATTAAATACAAAGGGAGCCGTGGCTTATCTTTTGGGTTATAAAAGATTACGTCCGAAACAGGTCCATCAACAGCGACAACCCTTGTAGTCACTGTATTTTTGGGATCTCGGTAAAATGGTTCGAGGTAACCTGTCCAATTTTTTCGTTGCAGCAACCGTTTCCCAACTAAGAAGACTTGCGTTTTACTTCCTGATGTTAACGCCATAACTGTAGCATCGAATTTCTCTCTAGCATTTCGAACTGTAACAGATTTCACACCAGTATTTTCTTCTTTACTCTTTGCTTCTTTATTAAAAATAGGGCTTGACATGTACACCAATAAATTATCATTATGATCTAAATCCAAACCAATTATAAGGCTAAGAGAAACGTCCTCAACATTTGTTTGATCAAAACACCCTGTCATCATAAACGTCAATAACAAGACGCAACATAGCACCTTCCTTTTCACTGTATTCCCCTCCGATGGTACTTCTCATATACCCAGCTATATATCCATAAAATTATAGGCGATATATACGTCAATGCTAATCCCGCATTTGATACTACCTGTTGCCAACTATCAGCTTTATTCCAAGTGGGAAGGTTCCAAAGTATGAAACCGATAATAAGTAATAATAGAACCATGACGTGGGAGCTATGGTCTTGTTTTCCAAGTAATTGACTAGAGCAAAATACAGCGCAGTATATACAAGGCATCCAAGCTGTTGAAACAACAATTAAGTAAACAGCTAATAAAAACATGTCAAAACGTTCTAAAAACCGAAATTCAATTACTTTCAATAAATTTAGTACAGGTTGATTAAATTCCGTAATGCTGTCAGGGCTAAAATAGGCAAAGCAAATAAGAGTAGTAAATAAATAAAATAACATCGTCAAAGTATTGGCAATCACGATTCCATGAACTGCATACTGTTTTTTTTGTAAGAAGGGATATAAAAAGAACGCGATATCAAACCCTAAAAAAGTAAAAATAGTAGTCGGTACAGCTGTTAATACCGGTTTCCATCCGTCTTTTAAGAGTGGAAAAAACGGCAGCCAACTCCAACCTCCTTTTAGCGGTATCAAAAAAAAGAGCGGCAGCCAAATCATCATATAAAAAACGAGTTCACAGTAACGCCCTATTATCCGAAGGCCATTGCGCACAACAAGAAATGTAGGAATTGAAAACAAAAATATAATGATATAGTCAGGCGTTTTCGGAAGAAGCCACCCCTTAAGATACAGCATGGTATTCACAAGAATGATGCACGAATAACAAGCAAAATAGATCATATAAATAACAATTAGTGCTTTCCCAACTATTTTGCCAAACAATCGTATAAGAATGTCATATAGCGTGTCCTCTGGATACCTTGCAGATGTTTTCACGATAAAAATACCGGATATTGTGGAGAATATCCAGCCGATAAGTATAGCTATCCATCCATCCGTTCCAGCTTTTTCTGCAAGCACTCGTGGGAGAGATAAAACTCCAGTTCCTACCTGCATTCCATTAATTAAAAAAATATACTGCAGAAGAGTAATGTCATTATAGGCATACTTTTTCATAGTTTCACCTTTTGTTGTGATTTTTTCCTTGTCGAATAGATTGAGTAGCTCCCGTACCCTTAGGACGATTTTTCATTGTCCATAAAGGAAAGCGTATAAAGGTATCCTTCATATCAGCAAAGCGAAACGGTGCTAACGGAGTCCCATAAGGAGTTCCGAGCGATTCAAGACTGATGAGATGTGCAACTAATGTCATCCACCCGATAACAATTCCGACAATCCCAAACAAAGCAGCCGATATCATCATAGGAAAGCGTAGCAACCTGACCGCCGCTCCCATATCATAATTAGGAATAATAAAAGAAGCGATAGCCGTAACAGCAACAACGATAATCATAATGTTGCTGACAATTCCCGCTTGAACAGCGGCCTGTCCAATGATAATCCCGCCTACAATTCCAACTGTTTGACCGATTGGAGCAGGTAGCCGCAGGGCGCCTTCTCTCATCATTTCCAGTGTCATTTCCATAAGTAGCGCTTCCATAACTGGAGAAAAAGGTACACGCGTTCTTGATTCCGCGATAGATAAAAAAAGTTCTACAGGAATAACTTCAAAATTAAAGGAAATAAACGCAACATAACTCGCAGGTAAAAATAGAGCTATCATAAAAGCAATAAACCGGAGTATCCGAATAAACGAAGCAACTAACCAACGTGTCCCGTAATCGTCGACTCCTTGAAAAAAGGAGATAAAGTTTGTTGGAGCAATTAATACATTTGGAGAACGATCCACTACAGCTACAAATCTTCCTTGAAGAATATGAGATACAGCCACGTCTGGTCTTTCAGTTATCATAAATTGCGGAAACGGTGAATACGGATTATCTTCAATGAATTCGATAAGTTCACCCGCACTCGCTATAGAGTCGACCGTAATACCTTGAATCCGTGTTTCCAATTCTTTCAGAACCTCTTCAGAAGCTACATCTTTCAAATATAAAATGGAAATTCTCGTTTTACTTCGCATACCAACTGTTATTTCTTGCACCTTGAATTCGCGATGAGGAATGTATCTTCGAATCATTGCGATATTTTGACTTCCAGTTTCTACAAACGCTTGATGAGAACCTTTTAGAGATATTTCATTACGAGTATCTTCAATATTTCTTTGCGGCCATCCTTTTGTATCTAATTGATACGCTGTAGCTTGGCCATGAAGGAATAAAATACTATCGCCTTCCAAAACAGCATTTTCAATCCGGCCCCACGTATTAATTATTTCAACATGACCCAATGGAATTGGAAGTTCCGCATTCGCATCATAGACACTATCCATCAATGGAGTTAAAACATGTTTTTGAATCGATAGCTTATCAGTTAATCCAGACAAATATACTAAAGCTGCTTCTATTCCATCTCCTGGCATTGAAAACCGCCGAATCACTAAATCAGGAGCTTGACGAAAGAGTTCCTGAAGCTCACCTATGTTTTTAGATAAATCAGCGTCTAAGAGGGAGTCCTCCATATTTTTATCCTGAAAATGAATATTGTCGCACCTTGAAAACGACTTAGGATTGCCTCTACCTTTCAACCGTTTCAGAAATTTAGCCATGAACTCCCCCGCTTTCTACATGCATTCTATATTATTGTTTAGTATGTATTTCCCAAGGGAAAATATTCTAATAACTAACAAGAGAAAAAGCCATCCCATTTTGGAAAAGGATGGCTTTTTCTATGTCGATTATCGTCGAAGCGCCGATATATTTCTCCTGCGCTACTTTCCGCTATATACTTTCGGGCATTCATCTCCAGTCGGTTCGTAAAAACAATGATTCTTGTATCGTCCTGCAAGAGGCTGATCCCACCACGTAGGAGGACAGTCACCAACTGGCCTGAAGAACCAAAGCGAATATACACCTGGCCATATGCGAGCATAATTCAAACACTTTCTTGCCATTTCCTTCTCGCTCTCTCTTGCTCTTTGATAAAAATATCCTTTCGTCGTTGCTTCAAATCCACCTGGCTGCTGATACACCATTTGCGAAACATTTGTAATTTGTTTAAAGTCTAGACAATCACACATGACGCGATTCACACCAACTGTCCCTACGGCCATCATCCCTTGTTGCCCTTCTCCTTCTGCCTCTGCACGCATGAGACGAGCTAATAAATCTACCTCACTTTCTGTATACGCAATTCTCCCCATTTTTATCCCTCCACTCTCCCTATCACTATATGCAGAAAGGATTATTTGTTTTAAAAAGACAGGTTCTAAATAACAAAAAAACTGCCACAAAAAGCCGTTATGCAACGACCTTTTTGGACAATTTCATATGTACAAATGTATTTTACTTTCATCAATGCAGCGTAGTTTACTTACCGGCCTTCCTACTTGTTGATACACCATTTCATTCTCTAAAACCTCAATCTCAATTAAAAACATGACATACTTTCGAATGGAAACTCTAGAAATTCCAACTAATTGGGCCATTTCTTCTGTTGTAAATGTTTTTGCGTGAAGCGATTGGATCTGTTTCCAAACTAACTGCAATGTTTGCTTAGTTAATCCTTTTGGAAGCGCCTTGCTTATAAAGAGTTCTTTTTTTTCTTTTTGTAAAATTAATTCATCCAGTTCAGATTGATTTATATTTGGCTGCGCCTTCATAAATTTAAATTTTTCACGATAAGCAGATAATGCTTCCTTAAAACGTTCAAAGGTAAATGGTTTAATTAAATAATCTACAACTCCATATTGCAATGCTTTTTTTATACTGACCATATCATGCACTGCGGAAATCATCATCACATCAATTTCTCTTTCTTTATTGCGAATATGCAATAACAATTCAAACCCAGTATCGCCAGGCATAAAAATATCAAGCAATACAAAATCTATGTGGGATTCTTCTAGTACTTGTAACGCTTCGTCTACAGAGTTAGCTATATGAACAAGTTCAAACCCACCAACTTGTTCTAAATAATGTTTATTTAACATTGCTACCATTGGATCATCTTCTACAATTAAAACTTTAATCATCTTTCATCCCATCCCTACTTTTATATGGTGTTTCAATTGTGATTGTTGTTTGTTCCCCTAATACTGAATCAATATGTATATTCCCTTTTATACGTTCTATACTTTCCTTCAAAAGGTATAAGCCATATCCCCTATTTTCTCCTTTTGTAGAATAACCTTTGACAAATAATTTATCTATTTCTTCTTGTTTAATTCCATTACCTGTATCTGTAATCTTCAATATCAATTTATGATAATATTTAATTTCAACATTTACCTTCTTATGATTACAATCTGCCACTGCATCCAGTGCATTATCAATTAAATTCCCTACAATTGTAATGAGTTCACGAATAATCCCCTCATCATCCGTCTGCGGTAAATAAGAATCTTCACTAATCGTTAATTCTATTCCTTTTTCTCTCGCATAGCTAAGTTTCCCAAGTAAAAAACCTGCAAACACAGGATCTTTTATCTTCCGCATGACATCTCCAATTTCATATTGATGCTCTGATACCATGGTGCTAACATACTTTTCTAATTGCTCATAATGCTTCATATGCGTTAGTCCTAATACAACATGCAGCTTATTCATAAATTCATGAGATTGTGCACGTAAAGCCTCTGCATATAATCGAATACCCGTTAACTGCTCAGCTAATTTTCTTATTTCCGTTTTATCACGAAATGTTGTAATCGCACCAACAATTTCTCCTTTTACGTATAACGGAACTCGATTCGAAACAATTGAAATCCCATGCATACTGTGTTCCTCATCAAGCTGCGCCACTCCCGTTTGTAATACTTCTTTTATCCTTGAATTTGGCATGTACTTTTTAATGTCTTCACCAATAAATTCTTCTTTAATCCCGCTTTTTTCAATTAACCGCCGCGCTTCGTTATTAATTAATGTAATCCTCGCATCCTTATCAATTGCGACAATTCCTTCTTTGACAGATTGCAGCATCGTATTGCGTTCTTCTAAAATTTTGGAAATTTCATTAGGTTCGAGGCCAAATAAAATTTTCTTAATATGTCTAGCTAATAAAATCGCCCCAATAACTCCTACTAAAATCCCAACGCCGATACCTATGTACATAATATGTCTGCTCTGTTCGACCATTTCTTCTACATTATCAGCTGAAATTCCGACAGCTACAACCCCTATTTGTTTTTTCGTTTCAGAAAAGATTGGTATAAATACTCGCACAGACTTTCCTAATGTCCCTTTTGCTGTTGATACATATTCTTTTCCTTTCAAGGCCGTTTCTTCATCGCCCCCGACGAAATGTTGACCAATTTTCGTCGGATCTGGATGAGATTTTCGTATTCCCTTCATATCCATAACGACAACGAATTGAACATCTGTATTTTTTAAAAGCCGATTCACATTCGGCTGAATTTCAGATTCATCTTTCCTTCCCGATAAAGCATCGATTACGAGCGGTGAATTTGCTGTAATACGTGCAACTGTTTTCGCTTTTTCTATTTGACTATCTTCTGTCGTACGCTCGACATGATGACTAATTAAAATATCTGTTACAAGTAAAGAAAATACAACTACAGCACAGACCAACAACGCAATGGTTTTCTGTAGGCTCAAAAATTTCTTCCTTTTCTCCATCCCGCTCTCCCCCCTGTTTCTTCTATACTCCGTGCGAAATCTATATTACTGATTCTTTTCAATGAAAACAACTTTTTTTCATGAGTAAGATTTTACACACTATTTTACACATCGAAATACTAAGAAAATTTATAAGAATTTTTAACAGAATTGGAAAGATTGCTTTATAAATACAAATTAAAAAACCCCCTTTTTAGGGGGGGCGAGAGCGTCTGACCGCGCGTAGGAGCGGTCAGGCCCTTTTTCTGCCACATGCCAGGTTTAAAACAAAGGGAGAAAGCAAGTCGCGGGCATGTTGTACCCTGCATAGCAGAGATTTTTATATTTACAAATCAAAATAACTATATGTAGGATGAACAAAAAAGAGCTGAATCAAAAGAGACATAAATGTCTTTTGATTCAGCTCCTTCTTATATGTTCAATGATATATCGGCGCTTTTTCAAATATATCGACCGAAATGACATATATATCAGCGCTTTTTACAATATATCGGCGCTTCGACACGAAATAAAGACACCCCGACAACGTTCGACATTTTATATGCATGAAAAGAGGCTGACAAGAGGAAGTTTCACTCTATCCCGCATTAACGGGCAGTAAAGATCAGGGAATCATCGAGAAGATAACTGCCCGTAAAAGCCCGATTGGTGAGGACTAACCTCTTGGGAAGAAAAACGTTTCCCAAGAGGAAGTTTCACTTTATTGTTCGATTGAATAGTTTGGTATTTTTTTAATTTGTGCCACACCTGATTCAATTGCGGATTTTGCTACTGCAGCTGCTACACTTGGTACAACTCTTTTATCAAGTGGATTTGGAATTACATAATTTGCATTTCGTTCTTCATCTGTAATGATGTTCGCAATTCCATATGCGGCAGCTAATTTCATTTCCTCAGTAACATCTGTAGCACGCACATCTAATGCACCGCGGAATATCCCTGGGAATGCTAATACATTGTTTACTTGGTTTGGATAATCAGAACGTCCTGTTCCAACAACAGCTGCTCCAGCCTCTAGTGCCTCTTCTGGGAATATTTCTGGTACTGGATTTGCCATTGCAAATACAATTGGATTTGCATTCATTGTTTTCACATGTTCTTTCGTTAATACGTTAGGAGCCGATACGCCAATAAAAATGTCTGCGCCTTGAATCGCTTCTTTTAATGTTCCACGTACATGTTCGTGATTCGTTTCTTTCGCAATCTCGATTTGTGCAGGATTCATCCATGACTCTCCCTCGCACACGATACCTTCTAAGCTTACTAATGTCATATGCTGTGCGCCTGCTTTTAATAACAATTTACTAATTGCAATTCCTGCAGAACCGGCACCATTAATAACAATCTTCACTTCGGCCATTGTTTTATTTACTACTTTTAACGCGTTAAGAACTGCCGCTAAAACAACAATTGCTGTTCCGTGCTGATCATCATGGAATACTGGAATATTCGTCTCTTCTTTTAAACGCTTTTCAATTTCAAAACAGCGCGGCGCTGCAATATCTTCTAAATTAATACCCGCGAATGTAGGTTCTAAATTTTTAACGATGGTTACGATTTCATCTACATCAGTCGTTCCAAGACAAAGCGGGAATGCATCGACATTTGCAAACTTTTTAAATAAAATACTTTTCCCTTCCATAACAGGCATAGCTGCTTTCGGTCCAATATCCCCTAATCCAAGTACTGCTGTTCCATCTGAGACAACCGCAACCATATTACCGCGCGCTGTATAGTCATAAGCTGTTTCTTCATCCGCTGCAATCGCCTTACAAGATTCCGCTACGCCTGGTGTATATGTCAAACTTAAATCATCAGCTGAATTCACTTCCACTTTACTTGTAATTTCAATTTTCCCCATTAATTCTTTATGAAGTAATAACGAACGTTCTTTAATTTGACTTTCTAACATAAAAATAATCTCCTCCTAATTTTACAAGCTAGCTACGTCTTTACATAGCTAGCTTGTCTGCCGTTACATTACGAAAACATTTTTAATAAAATTGATGCAGTTACAACCATCGCCGCTCCGCCTAAACGCGTTGAAATTTGTGCAAACGGCATTAATTCCATACGGTTTGAAGCTGATAAAATTGCAACGTCCCCTGTTCCGCCGAGTCCACTATGGCATCCTGTTACAATCGCAGATTCAACTGGGTACATTTTCATAAATTTCCCAATAAGGAAACCAGTCGCGATCATTGTGATTACCACAGAGGCACACACCGCAACATATCCAACTGAAAGAACAGCCGCTACATCTTTTAACGGAATGTACAGTAATCCTAAACCAACCATTAATGGCCACGTTAAGCTTGTTGAAATAAATTTGTATAAGTGATATGCACCTTGTTCCATTTTTGCTGGCATTAATTTAAAGTACTTCACAAGTGCTGCTGAGAAGATCATAATGATTGCGCCTGGAATACCGATAAATTTAGAAGCCAATCCACCGAAAATAAAGAACGTACATGCAATTAATAAACCTGCTCCCATTAATGAGAAATCAATTGGTTTTTCTATATTTTGTTCTTTTAACAAGTCATCTTGATTACCTGTTTTTACTAAAATACCATTACCACTAAGCTCTGGTTTCTTCTCACCTAATCGCTTCATGTATCCAGCGCCTACAATCGCAAACATATTTCCGATAACGGCTGCTGGAATAAGCTGAGATACAAATGTTGCTGATGATTGATGTAAAATGTCACTGTAAGCTAAGGAAAGTGGTAAAATCCCTTCTCCGATACCACCGCTCACAATTGGTACAATAATAAAGAAGAACGTTCTCTTTATTTCAAATCCGAATAATGATCCAACTAATAATCCAACTGCAATCGAAGCAAGTGTCCCTACAACTAATGGAATAAACATGCGCATAAAGCCTTGTACTAACACTTTACGACTCATTCCTAAAACACTTCCAATTACTAAACAAGAAATGTATAAATATAAAAAGTTCGATTTTTTCATTAACATATTTACAGCATTCATTGATGCTGGGTTCATCCAATTAAAGAACACAAGAAATGACGGAATAAATAAGGAAAGAATTGCTGGTCCACCAATGTTCTTTAAAATTGGAATTCTCATTCCGATATCGCCTAAGAAAATACCCATAATCATAATAACTGCAAACCCACCAATCATATCCGCTGGCAACTTATTATATACAGATGCTCCGTAAATAACTGCTGCTAGTACAAGATATACAGGTAACGGTATAACTCCAATTTTTATGTTCATAATTTTTGAAACGAATGTTTCCTGCTTTGTTTCTACCTCACCTGCAGACGGCATCGTTTCCACTTGGTTCTTAATCCCCACAGAGGCACCCCCTTATGTTGTTATTTACAATATTAAAACGCTTTCAATAGTAATAATAGGTTTTGTAAGTTTTGTAAGTGGTTTTGTAATTAAAAAAAGTGGTCATTAACTACTCCGTTATTCTATGAAAAACCGACATAAAAACCACTTTCTTTTTAGATTGGCGAGTGCATCTGGCCGCGTGTTGGAGCGGTCAGGGCCTTTTCCTGCCACGTGCAAAGTTTTCAAACAAAGAAAGGTAGCAAGGTGTAGGTCCATTTGTGTCTTCATGACAGCAATTTATATGCTGAAACATGAAAATAAATTGCTATAGGTAATAAGGGACGTATTTTCGCTGAAATCATACTCCTTACCTAACTTCTAAATGAAATGTATGACTGAGTAGTTACAGAGTTCAAATTATTTTTGATTTGACTTTTTTAACCATATATTTCCCCTGGCTTCTTTGATTATGCACACTTTTCCCATGTTACAATTTAAATATTAAGAATCATTTAAATTATATTGAGATGAATATACAAAATGCAATTGTATGAATGGAGTCAGAATGTACAAGAAATGTGTGAGGACTCAATTCCTTATGATCCTTTTGTTTTTTCTTTGATGGCTTTCCTATCAGGATTCATCACGTACATAAAAAAATAATGTAGGAGAGGACACATATGGAAAAACCAGTTATTATTGAAGAATATACGACAAATTGGGCATTACAATTTACAGAAGAACAAAAAATCATCACAAATATTATAGGTGATGTCACAATTGCTATTGAACACATCGGAAGTACATCCGTTGCAGGATTAAGCGCAAAACCTATCCTTGATATGATGGTTGGTGTTCGCAATTTTGAGGACATAGATGTGTACATTGAGCCATTGAAAACAATCGAATATGGACACGTATTTCATCAAGAATTTCCAAATAGAAGATTTTTCAGAAAAGGATTATGGAGAGCAGGAACGCATCATTTACATATTTATCAATATGGTAGTGAGGAATGGAATCATAACCTTTTGTTTCGTGATTACCTGAGAAATCACCCCAATGTACGCCTGCAATATGAGCAATTAAAAAAGGAATTAGCAAATAAACATCGTTTTGATCGAGTTGCATACACAAATGCAAAAGCACCGTTTATCGTAGATGTTATTCAGAAAGCGAAAAATGAAATTGATGTTTGATAACATAAAATTATGTATGATAAGGAATTCATTAAAGAAAAGATGAAATGTTTTACTATTTTAAAAATTAAAGTTGAATTTATGTTATGATTCTTCTAATTGTGATTTTATAAGGAGAGGAGAAAGTAATATGAACTCTTGGCTTCTAATAGCATTAATTGTTTTTGGTATACTTTATATTTCCGATCATTTAAACAGAATCAATAAACGATTAAAATGGACAGAAGATAAACTAGATCAAATTACTAAACAAATAGAGATTCCAGAGCATACAATCAACGACGAACTTCGCCAGCTAGTTACAGATGGAGAAAAAATCAAAGCAATCAAGAAAGCACGAGAGGTTTTAGGGTTGTCATTACTGGAAGCTAAAAATTATGTTGATTCTTTATAACGCGATAAGGAGGTAACTCAAAAGAAATGTAGATATCTTTTGAATCACCTCCTACTTATATGTTCAATGATATATCGGCGCTTTTTACAATATATCGACGATTCGACACGATTTAGAGACACCTCGACAACGTTCGGCATTTTATATGCACGAAAAAAGACTGATATTAGTCCTTTTCGAGTCAGCACTCCAGAATCCGAACCGTCTTCTCCGTTGCATTTAATTCAATCGTTCCGCCAATAGGCATTGTAACAATAGGATGTGTATGACAACAATCAAAATCAGCCAAGATTGGGATATTAGTGTCTCCAATTACTTCGAGCAAAATGTCATATGGTGTTAACCCTGTTCCTTGATCGTCAAATTGTTCATGCTTTCCTAAGATGATGCCGCCAACCTTTTCGAATACGCCGTTTATTTGTAAGAAACTAAAATGCTTTTCAACGATTGCTGCTGTTTTTTTGCAGTCTTCAATCATTAAAATATCTCCCTTTTGAATAACAGGCATATAAGGACTACCCCATATACTTAACATCGTCATTAAATTTCCGGCTATTAATCGACCAGTTGCTACACCTTCTTTGACGCAAACCCATTCATTCGGATAACTTGCTTTAGAACGATTTTGCGTCTGCCAATTCAATTGCTCATCTGTCCAAACAGGATATACTGGATATTCATACGGAAGCGGACTATTGTTTATGAGCACATCTTCAAATGATGAAAATGTATCATTTACATACGGAGGCAATTCTCCCAATGATGAAATTAAGGACGGGCCATAAAATGTTGTCATACCCGTTTGCGCATAAATACTTAACAAAATGGCCGTGACATCAGAATACCCAATGAAAACTTTCGGATGTTTTTTTATTTCTTCGTAATCTAAATACGGAAGTAAAGAATTCGAATTGCTTCCTCCAACAGATGACATGATACACTTAATTTCTGGATTCCGAATGAGTTCGTTCAACTCTTGCGCACGATCTTTTATACTCCCAGATCGATAACCATCACATTTTCCAGTAAGATTTCCTTCAACGATAATAAACCCTTTACTTTCCATGAACTGTTTCGAACGTTCGAAACGATTAGAGGATGTATATGTACCAGGCAATGATGGTGAAAAAATGCCTATTTTATCTCCTTTGTTTAACTGAAACACTTCTTTTCACTCCTATATAAACATATATGTGATATTTATTTACTATAACCCAACTTGATGGATACATTAAATTGATAGAAGTGTTTTTTAATCCATTTTTTAAAATGTCGAATTTAGAAGAAGATTGTCTATTTTCCGTTTATTTATTTTACTATACATGTTAAACTCTTAATTAATAAAGAAAGAGTAGCGAAAAAACCTTAAGTTTATAAGTTATCTGAAAATTTAGTTCTTGAAACCTTTTTAACTTTCATTGACATTCTTGTGCTGCTCCCGCTCTTTCTTTATCCTTACAAGAAGTCGTCACAAAGCTAGGACTTTGGGGCGGCTTTTTTATTTTCTTACACCCCTGTACTATTCTTTATTGTTTGTTGCTCCATAGAGCTTTTTATTAATCTCAAGTAAAATAAAACAATTAAAACAAACCCTACCTCTACAAGACCCGATACAAGAAATAATTTATGTGGTCCATAAATATCTTGTAAAAATCCAAATAAAAAAGAAGCAAGCCGTTCATTAAACTCTAATATAAGAACAAGGAACTTTAATCCCCTTCCCACTCCCATATAAACGAAATAAAAAATACAACCAATGTACAGTCAAACACCATATTTATCCATATACATGTAATAAAGTGAAACTTCCATCAGTGGAGGTTTTCTTCATCCCCCACTGATAATTAGTTGAACCAATCGGGCTCTTACGAGCAGTTATCCCCCACCTATCTTCTTCGCTTTCTCTTAGTCTTGAGGTGGGGGTCTTACTGCCCGTTAGTGCGGGATAAATTCATTCTGTTCATCGAAAGGAGGGGAACTTTTTTGGGATTTTTTCACTCTAAACATTACTGCCATTCTTATTATTTTCCTTTGGCGTTTCCCGTTCCAGCCCCCGAATATACTGGTCAGTCAACTGGTACTACCGGATCTAACGGCGCTACTGGGCCGACTGGTACTACCGGACCTGGCGGCACTACTGGATCAACTGGTACTACCGGACCTGACAGCACTACTGGGTCAACTGGTACTACCGGACCTGACGGCGCTACTGGGCCAACTGGTACTACCGGGCCGACAGGTACTACTTTGCAAGGATTGATTCCTGCCACAAATTTACTGTTCTTTACTGTTTCAGATGGCACGAGTCTTGTATACACAAACGCAGACGGTTTGCCTAAATTTGGAACTACGCAGATTTTAGCACCAAATCAAGTATCATATATGAATTTATTTATTAATGGTGTTATACAATCGCAAAATTCTTATAACGTACAAGCGGGGATGCTTACAATATTGGCTAATGAGGCACCACCGGCTGGCACTCCTATCACACTTCAGTTTATTTTAATCAATCAATAAAAAGCGGATCCTTTAAAAGAATCCGCTTTTTAATTACTTTGTCAAGAATAAAAAAACCCGCGCATTATTGCGCAGGTTCTGTACGATATTTTGCTTCAACGCGGTAAATACGATTTCCCTTGCTTGAGAACTTTTCTTCGTATTCCGTCATAATGTTGCCTTCAAAGTCACTTTTGTGAAGGTCTAAACTAATAAAAGGCAGCAGCATGCCATATTCCGCCATACTTGTAAGAGAGTATTCGAATAATGGTTGATTATCTGTTTTGAAATGAACTTCTCCACCTTTTACAAGTACTGTTTCATAGTTGCGTAAAAATGTTTTATACGTTAAACGGCGCTTTTCATGACGATTCTTCGGCCATGGATCAGAGAAGTTTAAATATACGCGATCAATTTCATTCTTCGCAAAGAATACTGTTAAATCTTCGGCATCTTTATTAATTAGTTTTAGATTCGGAAGGGGCTCTTCAATTAATTTATCAAGTGCATCTACAACTACGCTTGTGAATTTTTCAATTCCAATATAGTTTACGTTTGGATTTACTTTTGCCATTTCGTACATAAAGCGGCCGCGGCCTGTTCCAACTTCAATGTGAATCGGGTTGTCATTTCCAAATAGCTCTTTCCATTTTCCGTTATGCTCTTCCGGATTTCCAATTACAAACTGTGAATATTCTTTCGTTCGGTCCATTGCGTATGGTTTATGTCTTAAACGCATAGTTCTCTCCCTCTCTGCACTTCAAGTTGTGTGTATCATATAAAAAACCAAGTACGTACGAGCACTCGGTCCGTTTCTTTCAAGTATAAAATTTACTATTTTGATGGAAACTACAAAGTGTATGAAATGTAATTTCCATCAGCGGTTCGTTACGCTCGTTTCATTGTTACGATAACAACTGAAAAGGATGTGTCAAAATGCCACTTAATCATGAACATCAAATGGCAATCTTAAAAGACATCTTAGTCAATCATCAAAGTGATTGCTGTGGAACGGTTTCTGAATGTGAACAATTAGAACGTCTCATTCAATCATTACTCATAAATGACAATGTGAGTAATGAGGTTAAATCAATGTTAAACGATGTATATTACTATAGTCAATCGGGTAAATATTCTCCTGATTTAGATAACCATATTTCTGGTCATCAAGAACAACTGTCACAATGGATTACAGGAATGGATAGTTTTTCTTAACTTATTCTGCAGCGAGTAGTTGTATTAAATATTGAAGCCAATATTCTGCTTCTACTTGCTTATTTTTTGCCCTATACCATTGCACGAAAATCATACATTGCAATGTAACATACCATTTCATACGGCTTAGCAATGAATCAGTAAGTTCTAATCCATAATGCGCAAGCCACTCATGCCATTCATCTTTCGGAATATACCAATGGAGCAGCATCCCAATATCAAGAGCTGGGTCTGCAATGACTGCCCCGTCCCAATCAATTAAAAACAATTCGTTATCGTCTGTTACTAACCAATTGTTATGATTGACATCACAATGACAAACAGCAAGATGTTCAAATTCTACATTCTGAAGGGACTTTTGTAAATACTGAAGTCCTTTTTGAATGACTTCATTTTGCTTTACATCCTCTTGTAAAGTGATAAGCACTTCTTCTAGCATATCTTGCGCATGCAAAGGCTGTTTCCCAAGCTTTTGAATCATATGCAACAACGCTTCAGAAGAATGAATTTTTTTCAGCAATGCTGCCACTCGCTCATCGCTCATATCTTTTGTTTTTAATTTTTGTCCTGGGAGCCACTTTTGTGCCGAAATCACATCACCATTTGTTAATCGTCTTGTCCAAAGTAACTTTGGAACAATTCCTTCTGCTGACAATACCGCAAGAAAGGGCGATGAATTGCGCTTTAAAAAGATTTTACGCTGCTCGTTTTGCGCAATGTAGGCGTCTCCTGTTGCCCCTCCGGCTGGTATTACTTTCCATTCTTTTCCTAACAATTGTTCCAACCATTCCATGTTCATTACCCGTTAACAATTCCTTATCTTTTATAGTTATGAAAAGAAAAACCACAACATATCTACACATATGCCCAGAGTTTCCATCCATTCTGCTTCTAGTAGTAAGTAAAAGTGAAAAAACAGACAAGCTATTCACTCTTTTACTTTATTTTACAAAAATAATAATAGATTGGCAACTTAACTGAATAGCCACCTTATTCAATTCTACATTTATTATATTCGCATCGTCAAGGGTCGATTTGTCACAATTTTGTCAATATATAGGTGCTAATTGGAGCAATAGAAATTGTATCTCCCTCAAACGAAGAAATTGAATTTTCTTGTGCCTTTCCCTCATTTGCAAGGATGTGCCATGTACCACCTTTAGGCAAAGAAACCGTTTGCTCCTCTATTCCGTTATGAAATAACACAATAATTTCTTTCCACGTTCCAAACTGCCCGACATCTTGTAAATAATATGAAACGACAGAAGGAGTTGTATCAAAAAAAGACACATGTCTCTTAATGAATTCAGAAGATGTAAAACGAAAGGCCCCGTGTGATTTGCGAATCCGAATGATTCCCTTTATATAAGAAATTGTTTCTTCTTCTCGCTCTTTTTGATCCCAGTCTATTTGATTGATACAGTCCGGGGCATTATAGCTATTTTCATTTCCTTGCTTTGTGCGATAAAATTCTTGACCAGCATGTAAAAACGGAATCCCTTGCGATAATAATGTCATCGTTGTCGCAAGGCGATGGCGACGTTTTTGCATATGTTCCACTTCTTTATTGCTGCTAATAATCTTATCCCACATCGTCATATTATCGTGACATTCTACATAGTTAATACTTTGTACAGGTTCTATAAATAAACTCTTCTGTTTTTCATAGGGGATACTTCCTGTAAGCAAGTATCGGATATGCTCTTTATTTGTTGTATCTCCAAGCGCATATCCGTGTTTTTGCACGTCAAATGTACTTCCCTTAATCCCATCGCGAAATTGATCATTAAACTGAGCGATACATGGTAGTTTTGCTGCATTTTGTAATGTTGCCTTTTGATCCGAAGCAAGCGGTGTTTGTAAATCCCATCCTTCGCCTAATAATATGACATGCTCTTTTACTTTATTTACTTTCTGCCGAATTTCGTTCATTGTCGCAATATCTAAAATTCCCATTAAATCAAACCGAAAACCATCCACCTTATACTCTGTTAACCAATATAGAACGGAATCGATAATAAATCTTCGTACCATACTGCGTTCTGAGGCAATATCATTCCCAACCCCCGTCCCATTTGATGGCATTCCATTTTCATCATGCCGAAAATAATAGCCTGGAACAAGCTTTTCAAAAGAAGATGTTTCTCTTTCATACACATGGTTATAAACCACATCGATAATGACGCGCAGACCATTTCGATGAAACGCTTGAATCATTTGTTTACATTCAATAATGCGATTGTACGGATCACACGGATTTGTTGCATAACTACCATTTGGAACATTGTAAAATAACGGATTATACCCCCAATTATATGTTGCAAATGGCTCCTTCTCATCAACTCCGGCGTACTGGTGAATCGGTAATAGTTCAAGATGTGTAACGCCTAATTCCTTTATATAAGACAGGCCTGTTAACGTCCCTCGTTCTCCTGTCGTTCCTTCTTCTGCTAAACCGAGATATTTTCCTTTATACATTGCGCCGCTATGAGGATGAACTGTCACATCTCGAATATGCGCTTCATAAATAACAGCATCGGTCATAGAAGTCATAGGAGGCAGCGATTCCTCATCTTGCACATATGTTTTCGCAAGGTTTACGACAATTCCATACGTACCATTTACAGACACTGATTTTGCATATGGATCAACCGCTTCTCGCCAAATTAAATTAACGCAAACAAGAAAGGTATATTTCGCACCATCCCAGTCTCCCGCTAACTCGCAACTCCAAACACCCGTTTCCTGTGCTTCCATTTCATAATCTTTATACACTGCCCCGGTTTCATAAATGCGAACTTTTGCTTTTGTAGCTGTCGGCGCCCACACTTTAAATACAGTTTGATTACTGGAATAAGAAGCACCTAAATCGCGCCCTTCATACATATATAACTCATCAAATTTCTCTGTCCGAATAACAGCGCCCATCTGTAAGTCCGTTTCTGCCCCCTGTTCATCACGTATCATATAACAGTTACTCAATGTAATGGGTTCGCTCACTTTACATTCATATTTCGTTGCATGTGGAAGAGAGGTGATACATTCGATTGTAAGCTCCCATTCATTTGCACCTTGTTGTAAATGGAATACGCTACTCGTCCCGTACGCATGCGGAAGTAAAACTGTAATTTTATCCATTTCATCTAAATATGCTTCAAATGTACGCTGTATGCTTAACATATGTACCCCCCCTCCTAAGAGACATTCCATTTTCTATAGTATATTCAAAAAATCAGAAAACGTTTTCAAGCTTTTGTATTCTGTAAAGATATTTCATAAATTGTCTCATACTTCGGCACCCGTTCTACATGCGTTTCATATAACGTTACTGTTTCCACTTCAAATATACGCGGCGGCAGGGTAGGTAGCTGATTTTTCTTAAATGCTTCTCCTCCCTTCCATTTACGTGCCACGGTAATATGAGGATGATACGGACGCGTTTCTAATTGAAAACCATTTCTCTCACATATCGTATACACCTGTTTTTGTAAATCAAACAAAGCCTGTTCTTCTTCCACCCCTGCCCAAAACACACGCGGCTGTTCTTTTACACCAAATGTATGACACCCTTGCAATGTAAGTGAAAAACAGGGCATTTTAGCCAGTTGCTGTAAGTCTTGTTTCAATTTTTTAAGTCGTCCTTCCTCAACACTCCCTAAAAACGACAGTGTAATATGATAATCTTCTTTATACACCCAAGAACGAAACGGGGTCGTTTCTTCTATCATCTCTTTCCACTCTGCCAGGACATTCTTTATCTCATTTGGTAATTTCACTGCAACAAAATAATGCCTTGCCACATTTCTCTCTCCTTTTCCTACGATACATCTATTATTCGTGTGAAGTTATTTCTCCATACATATGAAACAAGCCGCTCTCCTAATCGAAAGCGGTTCATTCATTAAGTACAATTTTTCAGCACACCAGTCGCCGGTATAGAAAACAAAAAGTGACTCGCACTCATTCCCTCCCTTTGTTTTCACACGGCACGTGGCAACAATAGGAACTGACCGCTCCTACGCATAACCAGTTCCTCTCACCTACTAAAAAAAAGAAGGTTTTTATTCTTTTCCGCACAACAGTCGCCGGTATAGAAAACAAAAAGTGGCTCGCACTCATTTCCTCTCTTTGTCTTCACACGGCACGTGGCAACAATAAGCCCTGACCGCTCCTACGCATAACCAGTTCCTCTCACCTACTAAAAAAAAGAAGGTTTTTATTCTTTTCCGCACAACAGTCATCGGTATAGAAAACATAACGTTCCCTACACTCGCTTCCTCCCTGTGTTTACACATGGCACGTGGTAAAAATAAGCCCTGACCGCTCCTACGCATGGCCAGTCCCTCTCGCCCACCTAAGAAAAGAAAGGTTTTAGGTTTTACGTTTTACGTTTTACGTTTTTTACTTCGCTAATTCATAAACAGCATGTGCATAAATCGCTGTCGCCTTAAGCAAATCCTCAATCTCAATATACTCATCTTTTTGATGCGCTAATTCTTCTTTCCCTGGGAATAGCGGACCGAACGCAACCCCAGCTTCCAATGAACGTGCATATGTACCGCCGCCAATTGCTAATAACTCGGCTTTTTCGCCTGTTTGTTCTTCATATACACGCTGAAGTGTACGAATTAATACATGATCTTTATCAACGTGATGTGGGCGAGAATCTGACACATTTGTAATAGCAAAGTCTTTTGCATTCACGTAATTTGTTAATGTTTGCAGCGTTCCTTCTAAGTTTGTTGTAACTGGATAACGAATGTTTAATCCTAGCTTACCGCCTTCTTCTTTTGTATAAGAAAGAAGACCAACGTTTACTGTCAATGGACCTGTAATCTCATCTGCATACGCAATGCCAGCCTTTTCTCCAAGCGTATCATTTGTGAATGTTTCTGCCGCTAAACTAGCAAATGCGACGCCTTGTTCATCTAAAGAGATTGTTGTTAAGAAGTTCACAAGTGTTAAGCCCGCATTTTCTCCTTGTTCCGGTGTGGAACCGTGTGCCGAAACACCTTTTATTTGCAGTGTAACTGTATTTCCTTCTACAATTACTTTCCCGTTTTTCTTTCCTTCTTGTACATATTTCTCATACTGACTTGCAAGTTCTACTGCTTTTTTGCTCGTTAAGACAGCTTCCGCAAAGTCAGGAACCATATTTAATCGGCGCCCTGATGAGAAAGATACTAATTCATTTTCTCCTGCTACATATTCTTTTTTATTTTGAACGACATATAAATCGCAAATTCCTTTTTCCGCATTAATAATTGGAAAATCTGCATCTGGGGCAAATCCCATCGTCGGCATTTCTTCGTGTTTAAAGTAATGGTCTACACACTTCCAGTTACTTTCTTCATCCGTTCCTAAAATCATGCGCACGCGTTTTGAAAGAGGAAACCCTAATTCTTTTACAATTTTCATTGCGTAGTAAGCTGCCATTGTTGGACCTTTATCATCAATCGCACCGCGTGCAAAGATTTTACCGTCGCGAATATCAGCGCTATATGCCGGCGTTGTCCAGCCGTCTCCTTCTGGTACGACATCAACGTGACATAAAATACCAACAATTTCTTCTCCTTGTCCCATTTCTAAATGCCCTGCATATCCTTCTAAATTTTTCGAAAGAAATCCGTCAGTCTCTCCCTTATCTAACATGAAAGATAATGCTTTTGCTACACCTTCTCCAAACGGTGCACCTTCTTTTGCCGTTTCCTCTTCCCATACACTTTTAATTTGTAAAAATTGCTGTACATCATGGATTAGAGCATCTTTTCGTTTCTCTACTTCTTGCATCCAATTTATATTTGTCATACTTCCACCTTCTTCTATGTTCTCTCTTTCATCATAGCAAACGATCTCCTTTTATGCTAGCAAGCTCAAATTTAATAACGAACAATTATGATATTTCAGATAATTTAAATTGGTTTTTTCTTATTTTTTTAAATTATTTGCAGGAATTTGACGTTTTACGTAGAAATTCATAAGTATAGTTGGTCAAGAGAAACAAAATGTCAACAACTTTCTTTCTATAAACTCTATCATATGTTAAAATTTTGTAAAACTTGAGCAAGTTAGAGTATCATTTTTTTTTTATGGAGTACAATGGATACAAAGGCCAACTTTCCTGAATGGGTCAAAAAACTTGTAGAGGAGTGGTTTTTTTGATAAAACCTACAACTACTCGTATGCTAACACGCATTAAATCAATCTATATGTACATTAATGAGAAAGGCACCGTAACGACGAAAGACCTTGTAGATGAGTTCGGGATCACACCGCGAACGATACAGCGCGATCTGAATGTGTTGCAATTTAATGAACTCGTGTATAGCCCTTGCCGCGGCAAATGGACAACAACAGGAAAGAAAGTGAGAATGACCTCGTAATGAGTATAACTTGATTATTATATACATACCCCATTCTTAATAAAAAGAATGGGGGTCTTTTTGCACTCGTTTCATCTATTTGTTTTAACATCGCACGCGGCAAAAAAAGGTCCTGACCACTTCTATGCATCGCCAGAACCTCTCGCCCATCAAAAAAAGAAAAGCTTTTATACTCTTGTATTTATGTATAAATCCATTTTGATTTCTCATCCTCTAATTCACTGCTTACTAAAACAAAAAGTGACTTCCTCTCGTTTCATCTCTCTGTTTTAAGATCGCACGTGGCAAAAAAAGGCCCTGACCGCTTCTATGCATCGCCAGAACCTCTCGCCCATCAAAAAAAGAAAGGGTTTTTATATTTTTTATCCTTACATCTCTACTTGATTATTACAAGACTTCAACAATTCCACTTCTTCTTCTGTCAATTCACGGTACTGCCCAAGCTCTAATTCCTCATCCAATACTAAAGGCCCCATCTCTGTGCGCTTTAAGTACACAACCTTTTTCCCTACCGCTTCAAACATGCGCTTTACTTGATGAAATTTCCCTTCTGTAATAACAAGTTCAATTTCAGACACGTCATCACTTTCTAGAATTGTTAGTTCACCTGGCTTTGTTTCATAGCCATCATCTAAAATAACGCCTTTTTTGAATGCTGCAACATCTTCTTCTGTCACTTTCCCAGCTATTCTCGCAAAGTACTTTTTCGGCACGTGCTTTTTCGGAGAAAGAAGTTGATGCGTTAGCTTTCCGTCATTTGTTAATAAAAGAAAACCTTCTGTATCAATATCGAGTCTTCCAACTGGGAATGGATCAAAAATTGCATCATCCATTTCTAATAAATCGATAACTGTTTCATGATTGTCATCTTCTGTTGCCGAAATAACCCCTTGTGGTTTATGCATCATTAAGTATACAAATTCTTTATACTCGACTACTTCACCGTGAATCGTAACTTCTTGTTCTTCCACGTTCACATGATATTTTGCATCTTTCACTGATACGCCATCTATTTTAACAACGCCGTCTTTTAATAGTTTTTTTACTTCTTTACGGCTACCATGGCCCATGTTTGCTAATAATTTATCTAATCTCATCGTTTCACCTGCTTTATATAATTAGAAAAAGAGAGGCGCACAATTTACGCCCCTTTCGTTTTTATCTTCAATCTACCACCAAGTTTGCGCTGAATCTTCTCTAAAAATTCACCGCCAAATACTCTCTCTATTACGCCGGTACGATACGCTAAATAGCCGTACACAGCCGCTCCTCCGATTGCACAAATAAAGACCGTAACAAGTGCCGCAAACCGGTTTGTCTCATATGGAAGCATAAAGGAAAGAATCCATAATAATACTTTAACAACTACAAGCATCACCGCTGTTAATACTGCAATTTGAAACGTTCGTTTATACACAAGTGCAAATGAGAAGTGAGCATACTTTCGAATTTGTTTATTTGTATACCAAATGGATACGGCGAACCCGACACCTGTCGCTACGACCGCTCCAATCGGTCCAAAATAACGAATGAACACCACGTTACATAATAATTTTAAAATAACGCCCATGCCAAGTGCAACGATCGCATGCTTTTGCTGGTTAATCCCTTGCAAAATAGCTGCTGTTACTGTGAATAATGCAAACAATAACGCGACTGGAGCGTACCACATTAATATTTTCCCGCCGAGCGGATCAGCTTCATAAAATGCGGTATAAATTGGATATGCTAAAGTCGATATTCCAACGACAGCTGGTAATGTTAAAAACATATTTATTTGAAACGTTTGAGTAATTTGCTGTTTCAAATAACGGAACTGCCCTTCTGTAAACGACTTTGTAATCGCTGGTACGAGCGTTAAGCTGTATGCCGTTGCAAGCGATACTGGAATCATAATTAACTTATGCGTCCACATTGTAAAAATACCAAGGGCACGTTCGGCAATATCCCCTTGTCCAATAGCTTGCATAATTGCGTTAAACGTTAACGTATCAATTTGCTGATAAAGCGGAATCGTTAACCCAATGACAACATAAGGAATCGCATAAGCAAACAGTTCTTTAAATAAGTCAAATGTTCGAACTGTTGATTCTGGTACGTTTTGATTGATGATATATTGATCTAAATGATGCCTTCGCTTCATCCAATACCAAATGAGGACAGCCAATGCTCCGACAGCGGAAACAAACGCTGCAAATGTCGCCACGCCAACTGCTGTTGCGACTGAACCTTTCATTACTTTTATAACGATAAAACTACCTATAAGTAAAAAGACAATACGAATAATTTGTTCAATAATTTGTGAAACGGTCGTTGGTCCCATTGATTGGTACCCTTGAAAATAACCGCGAATTAAACTCGCCGCTGGTACAACAAGAAGTGCAAAGCTAACGAGACGAATAATCATTGTGACATCTTCTAAGCTGTTATGTAAACTTTTCTTCCCTAGCATTGCCTCAGCAAACAACGGTGCTGTCATATACAAGACTAAAAAGGAAAGAATTCCGCTTATGATCATCATAACCATACCAGAGCGAAACATTCTCCGGCTCGTCTTATAATCTCCAAGCGCATTGTATTTCGAAACAAACTTCGAAACTGCAAGCGGCACCCCTGCCGTTGCGATACTTAAAAAGATTGTATATGGAATATATCCATACGTATATAACGTCCCGCCTTCTGTGCCAACTAACGCATGAAACGGAAAAACATAAATCATGCCGAGTAACTTCACTAAAAATGTCCCAAGCGTCACAATAAGCGTTCCGCGTAAAAATTTTGAATCGGACATAAAAAAATCCTCCTCCATTATTCAAAACGCTGAACTCCAACTTTTGTATTGTACCATACTTTCCGCTCGAAGCAGTATATCCCTTCATTTTTCTTTTCTATGAAAACATGATATTCTTGAATGCAGCAAAATAAGAAAATGAGGTCGATTTATATGCATTATGATGTAATTGTCATTGGTGGAGGTCCTTCTGGATTAATGGCAGCAATCGGTGCCGCTGAAGAAGGCGCACGCGTCTTACTTCTTGATAAGGGCGACAAATTAGGAAGAAAGCTTGCCATTTCTGGCGGTGGACGCTGCAACGTAACAAACCGTCTTCCGCTCGATGAAATTGTAAAACATATTCCGGGAAATGGTCGTTTCTTATACAGTGCCTTTTCTATTTTTAATAATGAAGATATTATTCAGTTCTTCGAAAAGCTTGGCGTAAAATTAAAAGAAGAAGATCATGGCCGTATGTTTCCTGTATCAAACAAGGCACAGTCCGTTGTAGATGCACTGCTAACACGTTTAAAGGAACTGCGCGTTACGATTCGGACAAATCTTCCTGTTAAAACTGTAGAGTACGAAAATGGCCAAACGAAAGCGGTCATCCTGCAAAATGGCGAAGTGATTGAAACGAACCATGTTGTTATTGCCGTTGGCGGGAAATCTGTACCACATACAGGTTCTACCGGAGATGGCTACGCTTGGGCAGAAAAAGCAGGACATACCATTACAGAATTATTCCCGACGGAAGTACCACTCCTTTCGAGTGAACCATTTATTCGCGACCGTACATTACAAGGCATAGCACTTCGTGATGTAGAACTAAGCGTATTAAATCCAAAAGGAAAAGCGGTTATCTCTCATAAAATGGATATGCTCTTTACCCACTTCGGTGTGTCTGGGCCAGCTGCTCTTCGCTGCAGTCAGTTCGCCTTGAAAACGATGAAAAAGTTCAAAACAAACAAAGTAACAATGAGCATCGATGCGCTTCCAGGGGAACATAGCGAACAACTCTTCCAGCTCATGATGAAACAAATGAAAGAAGATCCTAAAAAAGCAGTGAAAAATGTACTAAAAGGCTATGTGCCGGAGCGTTATTTCTTATTCCTATTAGAGAAAAATGAAATTGACGGCAGTCAGCAATGCGGACAAATTTCTCATGAAAAAATCCGTGCTCTTGCTGCAGACTTCAAAGGGTTTACTTTTAGCGTAAATGGAACGCAGCCACTTGAAAAAGCATTCGTAACAGGCGGCGGCGTGTCAGTGAAAGAAATTAATCCGAAAGAAATGTCATCCAAGGTCATGAACGGCTTATATTTCTGCGGAGAGATTCTTGATATTCATGGTTATACGGGCGGGTATAATATTACTTCCGCATTCGTTACAGGACGAATTGCTGGAATGACTGCTGGTCAAAATGCTACCATATAGTAGTAAAAAAGGAGCCTAATCACAGACTCCTTTTCATTATGTAATTGTAAAAAAGCAAAAGGGGAAAACAGATGAGAAAAAAAGTAATGATATCTTTAATGTTAATGACGTTTCTTTCTGCTGTTGAAGGAACGATTGTTAGCACAGCGGTACCTCGCATTACAAGCGAACTTTCAGGAGTAGGACTTGTAAGCTGGGTGTATGCGATTTATATGTTAGCAACCGCAGTAACAACTCCGATTTACGGGAAGCTAGCAGATTTATTTGGACGTAAAAAAATATTATTAATTGGAGCTGCCATCTTTTTAATCGGCTCTACATTATGCGGCGTTGCAACATCAATGGAGCAATTAATTCTGTTCCGCGCCCTGCAAGGAGTAGGAGCAGGTGCTGTTATGCCAATTACAATGACTATTATCGGTGACTTATATAGCGAAGCAAAAGATCGAGCAAAAGCCCAAGGTTGGCTGAGCGCTGTTTGGGGTGTATCTGGTGTTGCTGGGCCGCTAGTTGGCGGATTTTTAGTGGATTCACTATCTTGGCGTTATATCTTTTTCTTAAACATTCCATTTGGAATTTTTGCTTGTGCGATGATTGCAATTTCTTATAAAGAATCCATCAAACCAGCAAAACATCATATCGATTATCCAGGTGCAATTGTCTTCTCACTTAGTACGATTGCCTTACTTTATGCACTACTAACAGGAAGTCAGCATCAAAACTGGGGCGATATTACAATCATCAGCCTGCTAGTATTTGCCGTTTTCGCATTTATTCTTTTCTTACTTGTAGAAAAAAAATCACCAGAACCATTAATTCCGTTAGAGCTATTCGCTAACCGAACTGTATCTATCATAAACGTATTAACGTTAATTACTGGTGCGATGATTATTAGTATTACAATGTACCTTCCAATTTGGACACAAGGGGTATTAGGAAAAAATGCAACGGAAGCTGGTATGATTTTAATGCCAATTCCCGTATTATGGACAGTTGGTGCGATGATGTCAGGTAACTTAGTTGGCCGTTTACAAACAAAACAAATTATCGTACTTGGCGGCAGCATTTTATCCGCTGCAACGTTCTTATTATTCATGCTATCTACGCATTCGCATCCATCTCTTATTTACATTGCAATGGGGATGTTCGGCATGGGTATGGGATTGATCACACCAATCTTTATGGTCACAATTCAAGCTTCTGTCCCGTCAAATAAACGAGGAACAGCAGTCGGTTTAAATACATTTATTAATACATTTAGTCAAACGCTAGGTGCTGCCGTATTTGGAACGATTTTCAATACAGTCATCCATAGTAGCGGAGACGGAAATGTAAACTTAGTAACTTCAGAACACGGAAGTACTGCAGCGCGTTCGCAAGAAGTGCTCGCTTCTAGTGTTCATATTATCTTTAGCGGCACGTTTATATTAGCTGTTATCAGTCTAATCATTGCATGGCTATGCTTACAATCTAAACAACAAGAAACAGCAGCACCTAAGCAAAAAGATGCTGCGCTGTAGAAAAAAGTGTTGAGGTGGAGTGTACCGCGGGGGCAGGGGTGAGATTCATGTCAAATTACGTCGAGGGGTCTTTATATTGTGTCGAGGAATCTTTATATTGCTCAAAGTCGCCGATATATTTTAAAAAGCGCCGATATATGAGGGATTTCCGCCGATAAAATGAAACTTCCACGTGTTTCCCCAGCTTAACTGGGCACGCAATACAAAAAAGACGACGCGAAGTCGTCTTTTTGTATTTAAGATCGATATACAACCATCGCAGAGAAACAATAAATCTGACTCTCTTCATCATTGTTTGAAACTGATACTTGATACTTAATATCTACTATTTGTTCTTCGTCCATTTTCTTCAAAAAGACGTTGATTGCCTCTTCTAAATCCTTTTCATGACTTTCATCAAAGATCTTCACGCGAATCATATTAACACCATCCTAAGTCACAACCTTCTACCGCTAGACTGTTATCTCGGCGCGTATCAATGATGCGATAAAACTTGCCATCTTCATATAAATAGCCATCTTCTAACACATACGGCTTCTCTTCAGTATAGACATAAAATTTACCAATCATAAATTTATTAGAGTATAATTCTAAATAATCTGTCTTAAACTTCGCCACTACCTTGTCTGTAATATCAATTTTAATTGTACGGCTCATCCCCTCACCCCTCCTTTCGAAAAAGAACGGATTGGTTTATTGTATTAAGGTTTTTTTATTTTATGAATGAAATTTAAGGGGATATGCCGGGCATTAGTGAACTTACAAGTTTAGTCAGCGGAGTGCAATCCCTCTGTATTCATAAGTACAATTCTCCATCCATCAGGGTCTTCTATTGTAATTCCTTCTTCTTTCCAATAAGGATTTTCTGGTTCAACTGCATAATACCCCATTGTGTGTAGTCTACGGCTTATTTTTTCAATTTGATCTTTATCCGGCATATAAAATACTAGTAAATTATCTTTTGTTGGAGCAGGACATGGGCTTCCGTTCACATGTCTTGTAAACTCTAAATGATATTCTACACTAGGTAATCCAAACATTACTCCATCATAGCCTTCATGATTGTGAAACTCCCCTATACGCTTTAATCCTAACCCTTCTTCGTAAAATCGAATTACTTCTTCCAATTTATCTGTCGGTCTTGCTATTCTAAATTGAACCCAACTTTCCATACAATTCCCTCGCTATCATTTTAGAATACTTTCAACTCCTATTTTAAAATAGTCATATACTTCTTAAAATCGCTCATTAGGATTAGATCAAATAGTACAAAAGGTGTATAAGTGCTCTGTCTTTTCAAAAAAACACATATCTACAACTAGTAACTACAATTAAGAGTGATATAGAGCAAAAATTCTCTACATACACAGAAAATGTTACAAAAAAAACCAATTATGTTGATTAATATTGTATTTTTTGGTATAAATTTCTTGTAACATTTAAAAAATTCAAAATTTAGAGGTGGTTTCTAGTGAAGAAAAAGTACGCTTTACAAACTGTAGCAGCAGCATCTTTATTACTGCAACCTATGAGCGCTTTCGCTCAAACGGAGGAAACAAAGGAAACTGTAAATAAGCAAGAACTTGAATCAAAACAAGAAAATGCTCCTCAAACTGCACAAAAGCAAGAACTTGAACAAAAACAAACAAATGCTCCTCAAACTACACAAAAGAAAGAAACGAAGTCTGAAGAACAACAACAAAAACCAATTGAACAAACGAAACCTGTACAAGAACAAAGCAAAACAACTGCTCCATCTCCTCAAGAAAATAACGCAGCACCTACGAAAGAAGGAAAACCAACAGAGAAAGCAAACCAACAAGCACAAGCACCAGCAAAACAAACAATCGCAGAAATGTTCCCTGACGCAACCATTGCCAGTGCAGTTGCTAGTGAACTTGACAAAACACCTAACGATAATGTAACAGAAGAAGAATTAAAACAAGTAACAGAACTTTCCGTTATGAACGAGGGCACATTTACTTCCTTACAAGGATTTCAGTTATTACCAAATTTAGAAGAGCTTAATTTGGATGCAAATAATAATGTAAATAAGGCATTAACTAAATCACCTCTTTCTATTGATTTATCAAGCAATAAGAAACTAATGCACTTAGCTATAAGTAATTTAGGAATCAATACTCTCTCTTTATCTGATAATAAAGATCTACAATCATTGCATTTAGAAAACAATCAAATTGCTGTATTAGATGTATCTAACCAAACGAAACTACTTGATCTGTCAGTTATACATAATGGTATGAAAGAATTACATTTGCCAAAACAATCAAAACTGCAAAGACTCGATGTAAATCACAACAACCTAACAAATTTGAACTTAGAAAATCAAGTCGCATTGCACGACTTCCTTGCAGAACACAATGCTCTTTCTTCTATACAGTTCAATCCAAGCGTAATGATTCGCAATGTACAATTAAATAACAATGCACTAACTGATTTACCTAACTTAAACACATCCAAACTTCTTTATTTAAATATCGGAGAAAATAAATTTGATTTAAAAAATGGATCATTTGCGAAAAAGCACCTCGAATTGTTACAGCAAAAGTTTAAGTCTGATAATAATGATGAGCAAGATATTTTGGGTTATTATTTTGACTATCAATTCCCAACTCGCAGTGATCGTCCAGATGCACCAGTTGTCTTTGCTGATATGAAAGACAAGAAGATTTTTGGTGTATCTAGGCATATGGAATACTCTCTTGACGAAGGAAAAACGTGGAATGACTTTGTGATTAAGGGATACCTTTCAATTGAAGAAGGAAAAAAAGCCCTCATCCGATACAAAAAAACTGATAAATGGTTAGAAAGTGAAGCAACAAAACTAGTATTCTCACAAACAGATAATCCAAACAACGGAAATGGAAATGGGAATAATAACAATAATAATAACAGTGACAACGGAAATTCCAATAGTGACAATAACAATGCTAATAACAATAGCAATAACACACATGAAACAGGTCAAGTTATCAAATCAACAAACGTACAATCACTTCCAAAAACAGGTTCTGCTGTTGAAACAACAGGAATTGCTGGAGTTCTTGCACTCCTTGGAGCTTGGTTCTTACGAAGAAAGGCAAAGCAAGACGGACAATAATAGACATAAAGTGAAACTTTAATCAGTGGGGGTTTTCTTCATCCCCCACTGATTATCAGCCCTCACCAATCGGGCTTTTACGGGCAGTTTATCTCCCACCTAACTTCTTTAGAAAAGCGGAAGCGGCTCGCCCAGAATCGCAGGACGTTGGAGCACAGGGCGGAGAGGCGCTTTTTGCCTCGTCCGAGGGGGCGAAACGACCGGAGATTCTAGCCGCTAGAGCTAGACAATGTTTTCACCGAATTTTGAGGTGGGAGTATTACTGCCCACGAATAGCGGGATAAAAAAAGAAATCAGATTAAATCCTTTTATGAGGATATATTTGATTTCTTTTTGCTTCACAAACATTATGACTAAGTAAACTAGTAAATCGTATGATGAATGAAATGTGTGAAACACTTTTCTTCTTTTTATTTTATAAAAACAAAGCGCCCCCAAGCTTATACTCAGCAGGCACTCTCCCTTGCGTGTATCGTTTTAAACAATCATGCGTCATACATTGTTATCTCTCTGCTTTTTATAGAAGCGATTTGATTCCTCAATCATAATGCCTCCAATAATTATCATGATTACTGCTGATATTTTGATACACACTCTATATACATACTCTAAATCTTTAAAATAAAGTGTTGTCACCATGTAAATAACAGCACCAACTATCGCAAGAATTGAGCCTTTATATTTCTGAAAGAACATGTAACTCCACCTTTACTATGTATATACAATTGACATAAAAGCCAGCGCAGATTCTGCGATCGATATGCCAAAACTCCAAAATAATACATAAAAACCAATATATTCATAATAAAGGCTTATAGAGTATAATTCAATATCCATATTAAAGCTAGAGATCCCAGCTATATGATCACTTTCAAGATTGCTCCATCTGTTTTTGTTTTAATCGCTGTTCTAAAACACTAATCATAAAGAGAAAATGATTCGCTTCTCTTAAAACGTGATCCGCTAGTAAAGGATTAATTACACTTTTAATTTGGCATGTTTGGATGAACTCCAGTCCTGCTTTTTTGAAGTTTCTTAATTCAACAGTTGCATTTTCGCTATCTTTATTCATTTTACCAATAATCGGATATGTCGGTTGTTTCTTATATAACATCGATTCAACATCTCTAGCTTGATTGAGGAGAATCTCAAAATCGTCACCGAATTTCGACGCAGTATGAACTAAATTTCTTTCTGATTGATCAAGAAGAGAGGCAATAAAACGAGAGTGTTCCATCATGATTCGTAACCAAAATACATTTTCACTAATGATTGAATCTTGAATCGGATCCATTTTTCCCTCGTTAAATTTCTGGAGTGTTCTCATAAAATATTCCGCTTCTCGTGCAGTATGGTCCACTAATAACGGGAAGTTGAACCCTTTTGCTTTACAATTAATAATTAAAATTAACAGATTTCTTTTATAATTACGGAAAGCATAAACAAGTTCGATACTTTCTTCATTTAATTTCCGAACTGCTTGAACTGTGTGAGGAACAGAAAATGCCTTTTGTAAATGCCGGTCAAATAAATGAAAAAATTGCTCTACTTGGTGAATTAAGTTTTTCTCATGTCTATCAAATCCTTCACTCAAAAAAAGGGCATGCTCTTTCATAATCCGCAGCCAAAATTGATTTTCTGTTAAAGATCTTTCGATAAATACTTGTTCTGTCAATGATTCAGAAGGTGCTGCTTTCAATTCCGGTGGTAGAAGCATAGCGCGCTGAGGATCCATCTCAAACTGCCCAGAGACAGGTTGTTCTTGAGCCATACAATCACTCCCTTTAAGCTACAAGAGCTTTTATTTATCACCCGGGGCGGGCTGATCCACTCCCTTAACATAGTGTTTATGCCCATTCTCTTCCGTCGTATAAAAATCGTAATAATGAACATGCATCCCATTTCCAACGGGGATCGCTGGTCCTGAATACGCCTTGTAATAGTGTGTATGCCCATCTTCGAAAAGGACGTATCCTTCTGTATAATGGATATGCCCGCCCTCTTGTGTCTTAATGGGCGGAGATGTTACATCTAGGCATTGATGTACATGTCCACCCTCAACAGATGTATGATCCACTGACCCATGGTTATGATGTGGAACAAAACCAGAAACAAAGTCATTCTTTCCTACCCTGTTCATTCTATCCATGCTCTTCATTCCCCTTACGCATAAAGATAAGCTCTATAAACTAATATGCTTATACTAGCTAGATCATTCCTTTATACAAGTAAAAAACGAAATAGAACCCCTTTCTTTTTGAGCGTCTGGCCGTGAGTAGAAGCGGTCAGGTCCTTTTTCTGCCACAAAGAGATGAAGAAAGTACCAGGTTCCTTTTTGCTTATCATGGCGGCGACTTGTGCGTTGGAAAATCAAGGTGGATTTATATAGTTAAATTAACACCGGGATTTAAAAAATTTCTAACAGATCAAATAGCAAAAAATAACCAAATTAAATTTCCTAAAATACTAAAAAGGCGTCCTGAAAATTATCATTTCGAGGACACCTTCTTTTACTATCTATGCTGCAACATTGCAACTAACTTCTCTTGACTATACATCCAAACAGTAATAATTAAACAAGCAAGCGCGACTTCTGATAATGCCATAAATCCAATTGCATAATGGCCTGTTAGTTGGAATAATAGTGTTAAGATTAATGGCGGGAAGAAACCACCAAGTCCGCCAAGTGCCGATACAAGACCATTTACAATACCAGCTTGTTTGGAGAAATACATTGGTACAAGTTTAAAGATTGTTCCATTTCCAGTACCAGCGCAAAAAGCAACTAATAAACAACCGAATGTGTATACATTCATCTTTGGCATGAATGATAAAATAATTCCTGCTAATGTTAAACCGGTAAAGACAAAGATTAAAATTTTAAATGGATTAAATTTGTCGCCGAGCCAGCCCCCAATTGGACGCATAGCCGTTGCTAAAGCGATAAAACCAGCTGTGCGTAATCCAGCATCTACTTTCGCTAAGCCAAAGTGAGATACAAGGAAGTTTGGTAAATAAACTGTAAATGCAACGAATGAACCGAACGTTAAGAAATAGAAAATACATAAGAACCAAAGTTTTTCATTTTTATATACACCTTTTATTTGTTCAATTAATGGTGTATTTACCTTTTTCTCGTTACGATCTCCTAACAGGAAGTTTGCTAATGCAAATGCAGCGAGTAAGATTAAGTACATTTGTACCGTTGTTCTCCAGCCAAATGAAGTTGCTAGTACTGGTGCAAGAAAGGATGTAACTGCTGTTCCTATATTTCCTATTCCGTACATGCCATTTACAAAACCATGTTTTTCTTTCGGATAGTATTTCAGAAGAGATGTTACCCCTACAGAGAATACAGCACCGCCAATTCCAGCAAATAACCCACCAATAATTAAATCTAGCACCGATGTTGCCATACTAATATAAGAGACAGGGAATAATAGGATAATAAAACTAATAAAGAATAATTTTCTCGCTCCGTAACGATTCGTCCAGTAACCAATTGGAATGCGAAGAATAGAGCCTAAAATGACTGGTACTGCCGTTACTAGAGAAATTTGTCCTGCTGTTAACGCAATGTCTGCTTTAATAAATGGCATTAAAGAAGATAAAATTACCCATACCATAAAGCCAAGTATAAGATTTGAAGTTTGTAACACTAACTGAAAATTCGGATTTTTCATCAGTCTCTCCCCCAATTTGTTCAATATTTCACATTGTCTATTGCTTCCCTCCTGCCTAATCACAATCTTCCATAATTAGGCAGGAAAGAATCACCCGCCGCTTACTGGTGGAATCAATGCGACAACATCACCATCTTGAATCATGTCGTCTTCATTTGCATATTCTTCATTAATTGCTACCATTGTGTGTCCCGAAATGGAAACATTGTAGTCTTTCATTACAAGCTCCTTCAGCTCTGCTACCGCAATGTTTTGTACATCAATTTGTAATTGATGCGCGCCAGCTTCTTCTTGCAGGTGAGCAAATAATAATACTGTAATCATTCTACATTCTCCTTTCCTGGTTCTCCGTTTGGATACGATGTTTGCTCTAATTGATCGCCAATCCAATTCTCACCATCTTCCCAGAACTCTTTCTTCCAAATAGGGACGATTTGTTTAATGCGCTCCATAATGTACTCATTTGCCTCGTATGCCGCTTTTCGGTGCGGTGTCGATACAGCAACAACAACGGCAATATCAGAAATTTGCAATGTGCCAATGCGATGCGAGATTGCCACATATGTGCCCGGCCATTTTTCTTTCGTTTCTTCCCCAATTTTAGCAAGCATTTTCTCAGCCATCGAATGGTATGCAGCATATTCTAGATAAAGCGTACGACGCCCTTTCGTAAATTCGCGCACTGTCCCAATGAATGTCGTCACAGCGCCGCATTCACGGCGAATAACTTTCTGCGCTACTTCTTCAATCGAAATCGGTGTATCCACTACTTCAAAATACGTATTTGTCATTTTGCATCCCTCATTTTTTGTACGAGCCAATTTATATATTTTTCCGCTTCTGTTATATGAAAAATTTGATAGCATTCTTGTCCTGTTTTTAGAGCCTTATTCCACGTAATAACAGCAATCACATTTTCGGCACTTTCTAATAAAGAAGCATCTTCCTCTGACCGAAGTAAAACGACTTTTGGATATCGTTCTTTTTTATAACCTTCAACGATTATGACTTCCGCTTCAAAACATGTATACAAACGAATAATTTTTTCTAAAGACCAATCGCCCTTAGTGGATAAAGATAATAATCCGTCCCCTTCCACTGCACTGACAATTGCCCCAGCCCCTCGGTGGCGCTCGCTATCTTTTTGCAGCGGCACTTCTGGATAGCCTCCGTGCCCATGATGCTTAATTGCACCTACTTTCACACCTTCATTCGTTAGCGCTTTAATTAGCTTCTCTGTCAACGTTGTCTTCCCGCTATTTTGATACCCTACAATTTGTAAGACTGGAACGGCTCTTCCCACGGCCACTCACTTCCTTGCTCTGTGTCCAATAACAGGACAGTAACTGTCATACCTTCTTCAAAGCCGCGCGTTCCACCTGGCAAGACAATAAATGCATTCGCATCAGCGAGCGAAGAAACAGCACTTGATTTATCCAGCCCAACTGGCACAGCTTGCATCCTTCCATTTCCAATTTCTACTTTTCCTCTCACAAAGCGTGTAAATGGATTTGCTTTTGGGAACCCATTCATTAAAATGGCATCACCGCGATACATATGCTGCTCTTTCATATGGAGAAACGTTCGAACAACCGGACGTACAAACAATTCAAATCCAACATAGCAAGCAGATGGATTACCTGATAACCCAAACAACAATTTACCACTTACTTCCGCTACTGTCGTTACACTTCCCGGACGCATCGCTACTTTATTAAACAGTACGTGCGCTCCAAGCTTTTCATAAATAGCTGGTAAGTAGTCATAATCACCAACTGACACGCCGCCTGTCGTAATGAGAATATCGACTTCATCCATCGTCTTTTTTACCATCTCATAGCAAGTATCAAAGTCATCTGCAAATTGTCCATAATACCGAACTGTTCCGCCTGCTCGCATAATTTGCGCAGCGATCATATAGGAGTTACTGTTACGAATTTTCCCTGGTTCAAGCGGCTCATGAACTTCTAACAATTCACTTCCTGTCGTCACAATTCCAATAACCGGACGCTTTACAGTGGCTACTTCACTATAGCCAAACGTTGCAAGAAGCGCGGCCACTCCGGGGTTAATCATCGTTCCTTTTTCAACAAGCACTTGATGCTTCCTGACATCTTCACCTTTACGTGAAATATTATCGCCTGACTGAAACGGACGCTTCAATTTCATATACGTCTTTTCGTCTTTTTGAAACCCTTCTGTCAACTCAAGCATGACAACCGCATCACAGCCAGTTGGAATCGCTGCACCGGTCATAATTCGCACCGCTTGAAAAGCCTTCACTTCCTCGGTGTAAACAGAACCAGCACCAATTTCTCCAACAACTGCAAATTCGGCCGGATGCTCATAACTTGCTTGCTTCGTATCTTCGGCCCGAATCGCAAAACCATCGTACGGCGAGCGGTCAAAATGAGGCACATCATGATCGGCAACTACATCTTCACCAAGAATTCGTCCATAACTTTCTGTAAGCGGTACTCGCTCAATTTCTCCGCACTTTGCATACTCCATTACACGCGCTACTGCATCGCTAACTGCAATTGGTATTCGTTTTTCTAGCATCATTTTCACCCCACATTTGCAAAATATCACATCTTCATTACAATTTTTGTTGTACAATGCTAATCATAATAGCAATTACTTCAAGGAGGAATTCCATGTCTTCATTTACTCATTTTAACGAACAAGGCCGTGCCAAAATGGTCGATATTAGCGATAAAAAGATTACTGTGCGCACAGCTATTGCGCTCTCAAGCATCACCTTGACAAAAGAAATTTACGATAAAATCACTCATAATGAAATCGGAAAAGGTGATGTCCTAGCCGTTGCACAAATTGCCGGTATTATGGCCGCAAAGCGCACTTCTGATATTATTCCAATGTGTCACCCACTCCTTCTAAAAGGCGTCGATATTTCCTTTAACTGGCACATTGCCGATGAACAATATCGTTTGCTTATTGAAGTAAAAGTAAAAACAGAAGGCAGCACCGGCGTTGAAATGGAAGCCTTAACTGCTGCTTCTGCTACCGCTCTTACCGTATACGACATGTGCAAAGCTGTCGATAAAGGCATGATTATCGGTGAAACATACTTGTTTGAAAAAACAGGTGGCAAAAGCGGTGATTATTCAAGAAATCCCTCTTAATCCAAGAGGGATTCCCTTGGATTTACCCTATGTAACGCGCATATAATCGTTTGGCCACTTGTATATCATTTGTGCCATGAACAAATGCGCGCCCGTCTTGAAATAAAACGAAGCGATATTCGTCAGCATGAAATGATAATAAGTACGGCGTCCTCTGTACTGGCACGCTTCTTTGTAAGCGTTTTTCTATTTCTTCTAAGTTAAGAGGCTGATTTATGCCTGGGCGTATTTGAACTGTATTGCGGCCGCATAACACTTCTGTTTTCGTTTGCGCTTCAAATGTTAAACTTGGATATGTACGAAGCTTGCCGCATGATGGACAGTTTTCTTTTTTCTGCCGATTTACTTTAAATGCCATATATTGATTATTCCAAAGATCAAATGATACCATCGTTTCCCTTAGTGATGCGAAGTCCCCAACTAATATTTTTAAAGCTTCAGCAACTTGATAAGCGACGACCATTTGCACAGCTGGTTGAATAATTCCCGCTGTATCACATGTTGCTCCGCTCGTTGGATGTTCCATTAAACAACGAAAGCATGGTGTTTTCCCTGGAATAATCGTATACGTTACACCATAACTCCCAACGCAGCCACCGTATATCCACGGAACATTATACTTTTGCGAAATATCATTAATAAGAAGACGCGTATCGAAATTATCTGTCGCATCGATTATAATATCCACATTTTGCACAAGCTGTTCCATTTCTTGCACCGTTACATCCGTTACAACCGGCTCAATAGCTACTTCAGAATTAATTCGTCTTAAATGCTGCGCCGCTGCAACTGCTTTCGGCACATAGTGCTTCGCATCTTCTTCTGTATATAATTGCTGCCTTTGCAAATTGCTCCATTCGACGTAATCACGATCTGCAATCGTCAATTTGCCAATCCCGGCTCTGACAAGCGCTTCAGCATTTGCTGCACCAAGTGCGCCAGCGCCGATGATTAATACATGTTTTTCATTTATATTACGCTGACCAACGTACCCAATCTCAGAAAACAGTATTTGCCGTGAGTACCGCTCTTGCATCTCAACCCCTTCTTTCTATCCGCCGATGTATGACATTTCAATTTTTGGGCGGTTATTTGCACTTTCTTCCGTTCGTTCATCTGAATAACGATCATTACGCTTATTCCACACATCTTGCACAATTTGAAACAAGTCCTCATCCTCTATTCCACTGCGAAGCAACGTTCGTAAATCCGTTCCTGTCGTTGCAAATAAACAAGTATACAATCGACCTTCTGCTGAAATGCGCGCTCTCGTACAAGAAGAACAAAACGATTCAGAAACAGAAGTAATAAAACCAACTTCGGCCTCAGTTCCAACATATCGATATCGCTTGGCTACTTCACCGAAATAATGAGGATCTATCGGTTCAATTGGATAGATGCGACCAATCATATCAATTAACTCTTTCTTCGTAATGACTTGTTCAAAGTTCCAGCCGTTCGTACTTCCAACATCCATAAATTCGATAAAGCGAAGAGGGATGCACTGCTCTTTACAATAAGCGGCCATCTTCAAAATTTGGTCATCATTCATTCCCTTTTTCACAACCATATTGATTTTTACGTCTAACCCGGCGGATTTTGCTTCTTCAATTCCGCGTAATACAGGTTTTGTGCTTACATTACGGCCATTAATACTTCGAAATGCATCATCATCTAACGCATCTAAGCTGACGTTTACTCGCTGCAAACCAGCTTCTTTTAATGCTTTTGCCTGCTTCGTTAAATGAATGCCGTTCGTCGTTAGCCCAATATCTGTTAAACCTTCTATTTTCACAAGACGTTTAATGAGCTGTGGTAAATCTTTACGAAGTAACGGTTCGCCACCAGTTAAGCGAATTTTCCTAACGCCCATACGAACAAACAGTTTAGCCAATCGCTCAATCTCATCGAACGTAAGGAGGAACTCTTCTTTTAAAAAGGCATAATCTGGCCCAAACACTTCAGCCGGCATACAATATGTGCACCGGAAATTACAACGATCAACGACAGAAATGCGTAAATCTTGAAGCGGACGCTGCCATACATCTACAATCTTCTCAGTCATCTTCACCCCTCCTTCTTGCTGCATATATATAAATCCAATTTGACTTCCCAACACACAAGTCACCACCATGCCAAGCAAAATCTTTCCTCTTTGTTTGAACATCGCAAGTGAAAAAAAAGGAACCGGCTGCTTCTACGCATAGCTAAACGCTCATGCCCCCCTAAAAAGAAAAGGGTTTTTAACTTGGATATTATATATACTTTTTATTCTATTATAATATATTTTTAAACTAGGGTGGTTTTGCTCTTTCACTTTATCTTTTTTAGGTGCTTTCATTTGTCTTCATCATAGAAAAGAACTACAATCTATGTTGTGATATTTCTCACATCAATTTCCTCATTCAAAAATTCTTCACAAATCTGGTCAAAAACTGTTCACAATTGGGCAAGGGAAAAAAACGCTTGCATTTTCACTATATTTATATTCAAAATAAGGAATAGAATGTTCTGAAAAGAAAGGTGATTGCTTTGACAAGCAGTACGAAATTATCAAGTGATTTAAAAGAATTACTCGCATCTGTCGAATATAAAATGCAAGTGAACAAATCTCAATATATTTTCCAAGAAGGTGTAGAAGCAAAGGAACTATACATTATTCACTCTGGAAAAGTGCAGATTAGTAAAATTAGCGCCGACGGTCAAGAATTGACACTGCGCATTTGTTCGGAGAATGATATTATGGGGGAACTTACATTATTTACAGAAAATGCCAAATATTTATTAAATGCAAAAGTACTTGAACATGCAGAAATCGGCGTCATTAAGCGGGATGCATTAGAAAAAGCATTGCTGGAAAAACCAGCTCTTGCCTTTGAATTTATGAAGTGGGTTAGTGAACATTTACGAAGAATGCAAACGAAGTTTCGTGATTTAGTATTACACGGCAAAAAGGGAGCACTCTACTCCACTCTCATTCGCATGACGAATAGTTATGGTATTTTAAAAGAAGATGGTATTCTTATCGATCTGCCCTTAACGAATCAAGAGCTTGCAAACTTCTGTGCAACCTCCCGTGAAAGTGTCAATCGCATGTTAAATGATTTAAAAAAACAAGACATTATTTCTATTCATAAAGGCAAAATCACCATTCATAATTTACACTTTTTAAAATGTGCAATCGCTTGTGAGGATTGCCCTACCTCTATTTGTAGTATTGAGTAGCATTCTATATATACAAGTTAAAAGACCGACATAAAACCCTTTTCTTTGTAAGGGAGGGACGAGAGCATCTGGCCGTGCATAGAAGCGGTCAGGGCCTTTTATGTTTCAACCAAAAGGAGCACGCATGTAGCAATGATGTTTTATTCTGCATAGCAGCAACTTATGTGTCGGAAAATTAAATTGGATATATGATTGAGGATACTGCTCTTTTTTTCTTTCTCCCCCCTACTTTACATACAAAACATACTTTGTGATGTGCAAAATGTCACATCTTTTCCATTTTCCCTTATATATCAATAATTTTTTGACAATCTGTTGAACTGTGATAGATATCACATCCCTATTTTGCGTGCCCTCTTATAGTGAAAGTAAGTAAGAGAGACGTATTAAAGGAGTGAACGATATGAAAAAGAAACTATCACCATTCATGCAACGTTTAAAATATTTTTCTCCAATAGATCGTTATAACGATAATCATACGCAAGAAACGTATGAAGACCGGGAGTGGGAAAATGCCTATCGAAAACGGTGGCAACATGATAAAGTAATCCGCTCCACACATGGTGTAAACTGCACCGGTTCTTGCAGCTGGAACATTTACGTAAAAGATGGAATTGTTACTTGGGAAGGACAAGAGTTAAATTATCCATCTACTGGTCCTGATATGCCAGACTTTGAACCACGCGGTTGCCCGCGCGGAGCAAGCTTTTCTTGGTACATTTATAGTCCGCTTCGTGTGAAATATCCATATGTACGCGGCGTCCTTTGGAGTATGTGGCAAGAAGAACTACAAAAACATGAATCACCGTTAGATGCTTGGAAAAGCATTGTTGAAAATCCAGAAAAAGCACGTACATATAAAAGCGCACGCGGAAAAGGCGGCTTCATTCGTGCAAGTTGGGATGAAGTATTACAGCTCGTTGCCGCTTCCTTATTATATACAGTAATCAAGTATGGTCCTGATCGAAATGTTGGCTTCTCGCCAATTCCGGCAATGTCTATGTTAAGTCACGCAGCTGGCAGTCGCTTTATGCAGCTTATGGGCGGACCGATGCTGAGCTTCTACGATTGGTACGCTGACTTACCGCCAGCTTCACCGCAAATTTGGGGTGATCAAACAGATGTACCTGAAAGTAGTGATTGGTATAACTCTGGTTACATTATGACATGGGGTTCAAACGTACCAATGACACGAACACCAGATGCCCACTTCTTAGCGGAAGTGCGCTATAAAGGAACGAAGGTCGTTTCTGTTAGCCCTGATTTTGCCGAATCAACAAAGTTTGCTGATGACTGGATCAGTGTAAAACAAGGAACAGACGGTGCACTTGCAATGGCAATGGGGCACGTCATTTTACAAGAATTCTACGTAGACAAACAAGTAGACTACTTCATGAATTATGCAAAACAATATACGGACTTCCCATTCCTTGTCACGTTAAAGCAGCAAGGAGATCAATTTGTTGCAGATCGTTTCTTAAATGCCGCTGATATTGGCCGAGAAACGAAGCTTAGCGAATGGAAACCTGTTCTTTGGAACGATAACAGTCATGACTTCGCTACGCCGCACGGGACAATGGGATCGCGCTGGGATAACGAGAAAAAATGGAATTTACGTTTAGAAGATGAGCAAACAGGCGAAAAAATTGATCCGCGTCTTTCTTTACTCGGTATGGAGGATGCAATTGGAACTGTACAAATCCCGTACTTTTCTGATGACGGAAATGAAGTATTAGAACGTACCATTCCAGTGAAAAAGATTGCAACACCAGACGGAGATATTTTCGTAACAACTGTTTATGACTTAACATTAGCAAACTACGGCGTGGACCGCGGTCTTGGTGGCCCAGAACCGAAGAGCTTTGATGAAGATATTCCATTTACGCCAGCATGGCAAGAAAAAGTGACAGGTGTAAAACGCGAACTTATTATTCAAATCGCTCGTGAATTTGCGCAAAATGCCGTTGATACAAATGGACGCTCGATGATTATTGTCGGCGCTGGTATTAACCATTGGTTTAACTCTGATACGATTTACCGCGCTGTGTTAAACCTCGTTCTTCTTGTTGGTGCACAAGGGGTAAACGGCGGAGGCTGGGCTCATTATGTCGGCCAAGAAAAATTACGTCCAGCAGAAGGTTGGCAAACAATTGCGATGGCAAAAGATTGGCAAGGTCCGCCGAAACTACAAAACGGTACATCCTTCTTCTATTTCGTTACAGATCAGTGGCGCTATGAAGATACACCAGTTGGACATCTAGCATCACCAGTTGTCGGCAATTCACGTTATCAGCATCACGGTGATTACAATGTGTTAGCCGCTCGCCTTGGCTGGCTACCTTCTTATCCAACATTCGAAAAGAATGGCATTGAATTATACAAAGAAGCGGTTGCTAGCGGTGCAACGACCCAAGAAGAAATTGGGAAATATGTTGCAGAGAAGCTAAAAGAAAAAGAGCTCAAATTTGCAATTGAAGACCCTGATAACAAAAATAACTTCCCGCGCAACTTATTCGTTTGGCGCGCGAATTTAATCTCAAGTTCTGGTAAAGGACACGAGTATTTCTTAAAACATTTATTAGGTACAACAAACGGATTAATGAACGATGATCATGATTCATTACGACCAGAGGAAATAAACTGGCATGAAGAAGCACCTGAAGGAAAACTAGATTTACTTATCAACTTAGATTTCCGGATGGCCGGGACAGCACTATACTCTGACATCGTTCTTCCTGCTTCAACGTGGTATGAAAAACATGATTTAAGCAGTACAGATATGCATCCGTTCGTGCATCCGTTTAATCCAGCAATCGGTTCACCGTGGGAAGCTCGTTCTGACTGGGATATTTTCTGCTCCCTTTCAAAAGCAGTCTCTGATTTGGCACAAACATTAGACCTTGAGCCAATGAAAGAAGTTGTTGCAACGCCGCTTCTTCACGATACACCGCAAGAATTAGCACAACCACTCGGTCAAATTAAAGACTGGAGCAAAGGAGAATGCGAGCCAATCCCAGGCAAAACAATGCCGCAAATTCATATTGTAGAACACGACTATAAAACGCTGTACGACAAAATGACTGCACTTGGACCAAATGTTGGAAAACAACCAATTGGTACGAAAGGAATATCCTGGTCTGCGGAAGAAGAATACGAACAACTAAAGAGTAAATTAGGTGTCATCCGTACAGATTCCATCGCAAAAGGATGTCCTAACATAACAGAAGCAATCAATGCTGCTGAAGCAGTCTTAACTCTTTCTTCAACAACAAATGGTCATATGGCAGTAAAAGCATGGGAAGCGCTTGAAAAACAAACGGATTTACAACTGCGCGATTTAGCAGAAGAACGTGAAGAAGAGTGCTTCACATTCGAACAAATTACAGCACAACCAAAAACAGTTATTACATCACCTGCTTTTACTGGCTCTGAAAAAGGAGGACGTCGCTACTCGCCGTTTACAACAAATGTAGAACGTCTCATTCCTTGGCGAACAATAACAGGGCGTCAATCTTTCTACTTAGATCACGACATGATGAAAGAATTTGGCGAAACAATGGCAACGTTCAAACCAATTTTACAGCATAAACCGTTCCGTAAATCTCGCCCTGAAGTCGAAGGAAAAGAAATTACGCTGAACTATTTAACACCACATAATAAGTGGTCTATTCATAGTATGTACTTTGATTCACTGCCGATGTTAACGCTATTCCGCGGCGGACCGACAGTATGGATGAATAAAGATGATGCCGCTGAAGCAGGTGTTGCTGATAATGATTGGATTGAATGCTTTAACCGAAATGGTGTCGTTGTTGCGCGCGCTGTCGTCACACACCGTATACCGCGCGGAATGGCATTTATGCATCATGCACAAGATCGCCACATTAACGTGCCTGGTACGAACTTAACAAGTAACCGCGGCGGAACACATAATAGTCCAACGCGTATTCACGTAAAACCAACTCATATGATTGGCGGATACGGTCAATTAAGCTATGGCTTTAACTACTATGGCCCAACTGGAAACCAGCGTGACTTAAATGTTGTCATCCGCAAACTGAAGGAGGTAGATTGGCTTGAAGATTAAAGCACAAGTCGGAATGGTAATGAATCTTGATAAATGCATCGGCTGTCACACTTGTAGCGTAACATGCAAAAACACCTGGACGAATCGTCCAGGTGCTGAGTATATGTACTTTAACAATGTGGAAACAAAACCGGGCATTGGCTATCCAAAACAATGGGAAGATCAAGAAAAATATAAAGGCGGCTGGGAGCTGAAAAACGGAGACCTTCAGTTGAAATCCGGTTCAAAAATGAAGCGTCTCATGAACATTTTCCATAACCCAGATCAGCCGACAATTGATGATTACTTCGAGCCTTGGAACTACGATTATGAAACATTAACAAATAGCCCGCAGCGTAAGCACCAACCAGTTGCTCGCCCAAAGTCAGCTATTACAGGTGAATTTATCGACAAAATTGAATGGGGTCCAAACTGGGAAGATGATTTAGCAGGCGGACATATAACAGGCTTACAAGATCCAAACGTCAAAAAAATGGAAGAAGAAATAAAAACGGATTTTGAAAATGTGTTCATGATGTACTTACCGCGCATTTGCGAACATTGCCTCAATCCGTCGTGCGTATCTTCTTGTCCATCTGGCTCTATGTATAAGCGTGATGAAGATGGAATTGTCCTTGTCGACCAAAATGCATGCCGTGCTTGGAGATTTTGTGTATCTTCTTGTCCGTATAAAAAAGTGTATTTCAACTGGCAAACGAATAAAGCTGAAAAATGTACGATGTGCTTCCCGCGTATTGAAGCTGGTATGCCAACAATTTGTTCAGAAACATGCGTCGGACGCATTCGTTACATCGGAGTTATGTTATATGACGCTGATAAAGTAAAAGAAGCTGCATCTGTACCAGATGAACAAGACTTATACGAGTCTCAGCTTAACGTATTCCTAGATCCAAACGATCCAGAAGTAGCTGCTGAAGCAAAGAAACAAGGGATTCCAGAAGAATGGATCAAGGCTGCTCAGCAATCACCAATTTATAAAATGATTATCGATTGGAAAATCGCTCTTCCTCTTCACCCAGAATATCGTACATTGCCAATGGTTTGGTACATCCCGCCATTAAGCCCAATTATGAACATGGTCGAAGGAAAAGGAAGCAACTGGCAAGCAGAAGACATTTTCCCTGCGATTGATAATATGCGTATTCCAATTCAATATTTAGCAAATCTATTAACTGCAGGCGATGAATCTCATATTCGTCTTACATTGAAAAAGCTGGCTGTCATGCGTACTCATATGAGAGCATTGCAAATAAATAAAGAACCTAATGAAGATATATTAAAAGAATTGAACTTAACAAAAGAAGACATTGAAGATATGTATCGTCTTCTTGCGATTGCGAAATATAAAGATCGTTTCGTCATTCCAACTTCTCACCGCGAGCAAGTAGCAGACCTTTATAACGAGCAAGGAAGCTGTGGTCTTTCCTTTACCGGTGGTCCTGGCTCTTGCATGACAATCTCTTAAAATAAAGGAGGTAACAATTATGAATCAAAGTTTACAAACAGCTTTCTCTTGTTCTTCCTTTCTTCTCTCCTATCCTGAACAAGGATGGAGAGAAGCACTTACTCATTTAAAAAATGATATTCAAACGATCGAACATGAGGAAATTCGCACTACCCTTACAACATTTATCGAACAAGCAAAACAAAAGACAAATGATGAATTAATTCAATCGTTTGTATATACATTTGATTTTGGCAAAAAAACAAATATGTATCTCACTTATTTGAACACTGGTGAACAACGAGAACGAGGAATTGAACTGCTAGAACTTAAACAACACTATCAAAAAGCAGGCCTCGCTGTAACAGATAAAGAACTGCCTGATTATTTACCGCTTATGCTAGAATTTCTCGCAAATGCTGATGAAGAAGATAGTGAACCGATTATGAAAAAATATGAAAACAATATAAAAGCATTGCATCAACAATTACAAGATGCAAATAGTATGTATGAACCAATTATCCGCTGCATACTTACTGCTATTGATGCATGGCAGTGTGAAACAAATCCAAATTAAAAAGTCGACATAAAACCTACTCTTTTAGGGGAGGACGAGAGCAACTGGCCGCGCATAGTAGTGGTCAGGGCCCTTTCCTGCCACATGCCAGATTTAAAACAAAAAGAGCAAGCCAGTAGCAAGTATGTTGTATTCTGCATAGCAGCAATCTACAAGTCAAAAAGTCAAAATGGATTTTTATAGAAAGGAGTAGGTCAAGAATGATGGATCAATTTTTATGGGTACTCTTCCCTTATATCATTTTAGTTAGTTTTATTGGTGGACATATTTTCAGATACAACTACGATCAATTTGGTTGGACATCAAAATCTAGTGAACTATTAGAGAAGAAAATGCTCCGAATCGGAAGCTTACTATTTCACTTTGGCATTATGTTCGTAATTGGCGGGCACGTTATGGGAATTTTAATTCCAGAGTCCGTCTACAGTTCCATCGGCATTTCTGAACATACGTATCATGTAATGGCGATCGGCTTCGGTCTTCCGGCAGGTATTGCTTCTGTAATCGGATTATTCATTTTAACGTATCGCCGCTTTACCGTAAAACGGATTATCGCAACAAGCACAACCGGTGATTATATCGCTCTCATCTTGTTGCTCATCGTAATGTTTGCAGGACTCTCTTCTACATTTTTAAATATCGATTCAAACGGTTTTGATTATCGAACAACGATCGGCCCATGGTTCCGCAGCCTCTTTATATTCCAGCCTAAAGCGGAATATATGGCGGAAGTGCCAATTTGGTTTAAAATTCATATCGTTGCCGCAATGAGTATCTTTGCAGTATGGCCATTTACAAGACTCGTTCATGTCTTTAGCGTACCAGTGAAATACTTACGACGCAGTTATATCATTTATCGGAAACGCAAACCGGTAAAATTTTAATAGAAATAATAAAAGTGTGCAATATCTTGATTGCACACTTTTTATGTAACTACCCAGTCATACATTTCATTTTAAAATCCCCCACGTTCCAGCATCTAGATTGCTGCCATGAAGATAAAGTGAAACTTCCACCAGTGACGCTTTCCTCACTGATGGAAAGCTCTCACCAATCGGGCTTTTACGGGCAGTTTTCTTCCCCGTACTTCCCCAGTCCTTACTGCCCACGAATAGCGGGGTAAAAACGGACCTACATTTTGATACTATATGTCAAAAATGTGCGTACTTATATCTATACATATATTATAGTAAAATTCATTTTGTAATCAACTTACTAACAGAAAGTAAATTATTTAAAGGTGGTTGTTGAAATGAACAATACAAAAGAAGAAATTTTAAAAGCCTATCAATTTAGACATGCATGCAAAGTATTTGATGTAAATAAAAAAATCTCTGATGAAGATTTTCAGTTCATTCTCGAAACAGGGCGTCTTTCTCCAAGTTCATTTGGCTTTGAACCTTGGAAATTTGTCGTAATTCAAAATCAAAATCTTCGTCAAAAGCTCTTTCCAGTGGCATGGGGAGCACAAAAACAATTACCAACAGCTAGCCATTTTGTTGTGATATTAGCTCGAAAAAAAGAAGATATGATGTATAACTCTTCTTATATTTCTAACTTCATGACAAACATCCAAAATCTTCCGCCAGAAGTAGTAAATATGAAAAGTAATTTTTATAAAACGTTCCAAGAATCCGATTTCAATTTATTAGAAAGTGATCGCGCTATGTTTGATTGGGCTTCTAAACAAACATACATTGCTTTAGGTAATATGATGACTGCAGCTGCTCAAATTGGTATCGATTCTTGTCCTATTGAAGGCTTTCATCAAGAAAAGGTAGAATCCCTTTTAAGAGAAGAAGGGATCATTTCTGGAGAAGCATTTGGTGTCTCTTGTTTAGTAGCATTCGGCTATCGATTAGAAAACCCTCACCATGAAAAAACCCGTCAAACAATGGATACGGTTGTTGAATGGATCAGATAAAACATCCAGCATTGGAGAGTTTTCATCCTCCAATGCTGGATACTTTTTAAAGAAATAATATACCTACATTTCTAAAACAACAGAAGTCTTATTTATAAATCATTTCATTAAAAAAAGTAAAGATGCTTTTCACGAAAATCCTACTTCGGAATCTTTATTATTTGTATTAGGTACTATTAAAACACTCTCGCAACTGCTACTTGAACTGTTGCTTTGGTTACTGCTCGGATCACTACTTGAATTGCTGCTTGAACTACTGCCTGGTAATCCAGTCCCCCGTGTAATCGTAGTTGTCACCGTATCTCCAGGGCGTAAGCAAACTTCATTTGTATTCCCGATAACAACAACAACATCTATACATGTTGGCCCTGTTGAGCCTGTAAATGTTTTCGAAGCAGAAAACGAAGTATCTCGCAAATTATCCCCTGTGAAAATGTTCCCAGTATTATTGACAATAACAAACTCCTTAATACAAACCCCCATTTTTTTACAACCTTTCTATTATACTCCTGCTGTTAATGTACCGGTTGGTAAAGGCGGAGTAAATTCAGTGGTTTGCGGTGTTATCGGCGGTGCTAACTTCCCATTTAAGAATGTTGCAACGCTTGATCCACCAGAACCACTAAATGCCTTCCTCGCAAAAAATGGAGAAAGAGTGTAGCAATTCCCCATATTAATTACTCCTCTATTGTTTATGATTTTAATTTTTCGAATAAGTGAATTCACCATTGAACCACCTTTCTGAACAATATCTTGCGCTTTCTACACTGTATGCAAAAGAAAAAAACTTGAAACGGACGCGTTTCAAGTTTTCAAAAGAATTATTACATTTTAACAAATAGTAGCTTACTTTATCCCGCATTAACGGGCAGCAAAGTGGGGATGCACAGGGAAGAAAACTGCCCGTAAAAGCCCGATTGGTGAGGGCTAATCATCAGTGGGGATGAACCCTCCCACTGATTAAAGTTTCACTTTATTTCTCCTTCGTACTGCATCATACCGCCAACCATGTTCAGCGTCTTATAACCTTGTTCATTTAAATAATGACAAACATTTTCGCTGCGCACACCGGAACGGCAAATAAAAATATATTCATTTTCTTTATCAAAGAAATCTAATTTATGCGGAATATCACCCATTTTGATATGAACTGCTTCTGGAATTTTTCCGTATGCTACTTCTTCATCTTCACGCACATCTACTAAAAATAGCGTTTCTCCTTTTTCTAAACGCTCTTGTACTTCTTCTGGCATAATTGCTTTTACTTCAGTCATAACTCTCCTCCTTCTTTCTCCTCAATTTTAGCATGGACCAATGAGAAAACAAGATATGTGTATAAGTTACATCATACTCGAGATTCTCTGATTAAGAAATTGATGCACTTTCCCTGCAAATAAATGCGTCTCAAACACACCTGCCATATGCCCGTATATACTTTCAATTTCATATACTTCTGCAAATTCCCCATTTTTTCTCAACAGTTCAACCATCTCATAATTATAACGAGGAGGCTGCAATAAATCTTGCTTACAAGGAATCATTAGGACGCTCGCTTCTACTTGCCGAAGTGCTTCCTCTAACGACGAAAAGCCGTGAGCAATATCATGTAGTAAAGTTGCTTTTGCGGTGTACATCCATGAATTTGCATCAACAAGGGCAATATTTTGTAATGTTGCTACGTTAATTGCTTCTTCAAATGAAGGTAACGTATTGAAATCTTGATAAGGTGCCGATTCTGTACTGCCCCGCGGAAATGTCGTTTCATAATAGTGGGCATCATATGCATTTATAAACATCATTTTCGCTGCTAGGTGCAGTCCTTTTACAGGCTGCTGCTCTCCGTAATTTCCCTCTTTCCAAGCTGGGTCTAATTGAATTGCATCGATTGCATGTTGCAAAACATTAATAGACGTTACAACTGGATTTTGCGGATTTGTAATTACGCCAATCACCCGTTCCATCATATGTGGATAATGAACTGCCCATTGCTGAGCAATCATACCTCCAGCAGATGGACCGATAACCGTATGCAGTCTAGCAATTCCCATATCCTTTATTAATTCATACTGAATACGTGCCATATCAAGAAACGTAAAGACTGGAAAGTTCATTCCATACTCGGCACCTGTTTCTGGATTTATCGTTTTTGGCCCTGTCGTCACAACATAAGGATTTTTCACTTGTACATTACAAAGATTATCTGTACAAATCACAAAATATTTATTTGTATCAATTGCTTTTCCTGGTCCAATTAACTCATCCCACCAACCTGGAACCAGATCTTGCTCTGTATACTTTCCTGCCGCATGACTCGTTGCACTAAAATAATGACAAACTAAAATAGCATTTGATTTCTCCCGATTTAACGTACCGTATGTTTCATAACCGATTTGGATTGGAATTGATGTACCGTTTGTAAATGTGAATTTCTCTAATCGAAATACTTGTTTTTGTACAAATAACATCTTTTCGCCTCCTTAATTCACACTTCGTTTCTACATAAAACAAATGAAGTGCGCTACAGAAGACTATTCAAAAAGAGAAACTACATTTCCTTTATTTGTTCAATTATTATATCCTCTAAAACTCATATCACTACGTACCCCAAATTGCTTCTCTCTCTATTCACATTTCACTTTTTCCCACACAAATATATGCATAATATATAAAAATTCCCACAGACTAAAGTTATCTTATTTGGGTAAAGAGGGAATACATATGTTTTTCAATTGGTTTCGCAAAAAAAAGAACGCTAATAAACAAGTAGAGAAGAGCAATGCAGATACAAAAAAGAAACAAAATGAACAAACAAATAATAAGCAAGTAGCGCAAACAAAGAAGCAACAAACTCAAACTAACAAACAGCAGACAAACCAACAACAAACTCAAACTAACAAGCAACAGACAAGTCAACAGCAAGCTCAAACTAACAAACAACAGACAAGTCAACAGCAAGCTCAAACTAACAAGCAACAGACAAGTCAACAGCAAGCTCAAACTAACAAGCAACAGACAAGTCAACAGCAAGCTCAAACTAACAAGCAACAGACAAGTCAACAGCAAGCTCAAACTAACAAGCAACAGACAAGTCAACGAACTACAACGAATCAACAATCAAAGCAAAGTCAAAACAACATTTTCAATTTTAGTAAGCCAGAACACGAAACCGCTCATTCACTACAAGAACTGATCCAAAAATTACGAGAATCAAGCGATTTTGTTCGCTATCAAACTTCTGACGATCCAACTAAGCCTTATTGGATTTCATTTTTTCGTACGTCAATGGATGGGATGAGATTACAAAATTATTTAATGCCCGCTTTATTGCACCATGCCGCACCAACACTAGAAGAAGTAAAGGCAATGGTTCCAATAAGCGGACTCATCATTACAAGCGACGTAAAAAAAATTGAAGAAATGGTTTTAAAGGGGCATGCTATCATTCAACTACACGAGCATGATACGGAATGTCTACTTGCGAATATCGCAATTGAGAAATACAGATTACCGACTATACCATTAAACGAGTCAACAGTTATCGGACCGCAAGAAGGTTTTGTAGAGGATATCGATACAAACATTAACCTTGTTCGGAAACGTTTACCGGTTCTTGAGCTAAAAACAAAAGAGCTGGTAATTGGAGAATTCTCCAAAACAAAAGTTGTTATCATGTATTTGAGTAATGTAGCAGAAAAAGAAAACGTTACATATCTAGAAAATGCCTTAAACACAATGCAATATGAACAAATTAATGATAGCTATTATATTCCCCAGCTAATGGGCAATACATCTATTTTCCCAACATTTATTAATACAGAACGTGCTGATCGTGTCAGCAACGGGCTCATTGATGGAAAAATTGCTACATTTGTTGATGGCTCACCAAATGTTTTGTTATCACCTGTATCTCTACTGGATTTCTTCATCTCTCCAGAGGATTACAGCGTGTCATGGTTTTATGCAACTTTTTCCCGTTTATTACGTTTTATCGCAGTTACGTTTTCCATTTGTGCAACGCCCCTATATGTAGCTGTGCTTAGTTATCACTATGAATTAATTCCTAGTGATTTGCTGGAGACATTAATTTTATCGCGGGCACAAGTACCATTTCCGCCTATAATAGAGGCTATTTTCCTAGAGTTAGCTATTGATCTTCTTCGGGAAGCAGGAGCACGTTTACCAGTGAAAGTCGGACAAACGCTCGGCATTGTAGGCGGTATCGTAATTGGACAAGCGTCTGTCCAAGCAGGATTAACAAGTAACATTTTGTTAATCATTGTGGCCTTATCTGCGCTTGCATCGTTTATTACACCGATTTATCAAATGGGCAATGCCGTTCGTTTACTTCGATTTCCCTTTCTCATACTTGCTGAGTTATGGGGATTATTAGGAATTTCTTTAGGATTTATTTTTCTATTAACACGGCTTTTTCGATTATCATCTCTTCGAAAGCCGTATGGGTTTGTTTATCCATTTCGCAAGCAGTCGACGAAAGACTCTTTCGTACGAATGCCATTATCTAAAATAGATAAGCGCGGGGTTCAAGCAAGGACACAACATGCTGGTCGTTATATAAAGGAAGTGTTTCAAAAACGTATGACAGATTTCGATGAGTAAAAAGCGAGGAGCGCATATGAGTACAGTTAAAATCAACTATAAAGTATCTCCCATTTTTGTTTTTTTCTTAGTCCATAGCGCGCAATTCGGTGTTGGTGTTCTTGGATTTGCGCGTGTTATTGCAAAAGCTGCTGGATACGATGCATGGATGGGGGTTATTATTGCAGGTATAATCATCCATATTATTATGTGGATGATATACCGTTTATTAGACAGTGTAAACGGAAACCTAATTACATTACATCAACATATATTTGGAAAATGGATAGGAAATGTATTTACTCTAATCTTTATGGCATATTTCTTTCTTGTCAGCGTTTCCGTTATGCGCACATACGTAGAAATTATTCAAGTTTGGATGTTCCCCACAGCAGCTACATGGAAATTAACAATTTTTTTATCCATACTTAGTTATTACATTATTTCATCTGGCTTTCGGGTTATGACCGGCATTTGTGTCATTTCTGTTATTGCTACATGTGGATATATCATGCAGCTATTTATAGTTATTAAATATGCAAATTTCGGAAACCTACTTCCTGTATTCTCTCATTCTTTTGGGGATATTTTAAAAGCAGCTCAATCATCGACTTATACAATGATTAGTTTTGAAGTTATTTTGATGATGTATCCATTTATCAAAACGCCTGAGAAATCTCATAAATTTGCACAATATGGTGTTTTATTTTCCAACTTTTTATATTTATTAAGTACAATCCTTGCTTTTGCATTTTTTAGCGAAAAACAATTGTCAAAAACAATTTGGTCGCAGCTATCGATTACACAAGTCATTCACCTTCCTTTCATTGAGCGTCTAGAATATATTGCGATTTCTGGCTACGCGATCATTGTCATTACAAGTATCATCTTACCATTATGGGGGGCAACGAGAGGATTATACGAAGTCTTCCATGTAAAACAAAAGTACATATTAATTTCTTTATTATTTATAACTGTCATTATTTCACAGCTTTTGACCGAACGGCATGACATTAATAATTTTATTACTTACATATCAAAAGCAAGCTTTTGGCTTGTTTTTGTGTACATCCCAATCTTATTTCTTATAATGTGGGTGAAAAAGAAATGGCAAACACTAAGAAGCAAGTAATATTCCTTTTTTGTTTATGCTTATTTTTGACAACAGCATGTGTCCCAAAAAGTATCATTGACGATCTTAGCCTCATTCAAGGTGCTGTTTTTGATGTCGCTTCAGATGCAAATTCAGACCGCGGAAAAGTAAAAGTAACTTACGTTTGTCCAATTCAAAGAAAAGGTAACAAAGTACAAGTACTTCAAGGCTACGGAAATACAATTAAACAAGTGAAAACAACAACCTCTTTAGAATCGGGACAACCTCTTGCAAGCGGGCAAATACGCATTACTCTTTTCACAGAAAAATTAGCTGAAAAAGGCCTTTCTAGTGTATTTGATACGCTGATTCGCGATGTGAATATTGGAAACTTAGTATATATTGGTATCCTTGAAGGAGGCGGCAATGGAGAAGGCAAAAAACTTTTATCAGGCAAATACAACACTGCTTCTAACGTAGCAATCTATATCAAAAAAATGTTAGAACAGAATATGAAATCAGGTGACGTACCAAGCGATAATTTATACATGCAAACTTTCCGATATTATCGTGAAGGTCAAGATACATATATGCCTATATTAAAAAAGAAAAAGAACAGCATTAAAATTACCAGTATGGCTCTTTTCAAACAAGATAAATATGTGGGAAAAGTAGAAGAAAAGGATATGTTTCTTCTTAAAACGCTGCTCGATAAAAGTCAACTCGACTCACATGAATTTAAAACCAAGTTAGGCTACACAACGATTAACAATATTCGTTCCTCTCCTTCTTATCATGTATATGTAAAGGACGGAAAGCCTTCCTTTGTTATTCGCGTAAAAATGGCAGCTCGTATTCAGGAAATTTCGAAGCATACAAACTTAGAAAACAAAAAAAATGTAGAAAAAATACGAAAAGACATTGTAAAGAGTTTGAATACAGATGGAGAAAAATTAGTAAAAAAGCTTCAATCTCTAGGTGCAGATCCACTCGCTTTAGGTGCGAGATTTAAACAGCACTACCGACCGTTTCAATTAAAGGAATGGAGAAAAATGTACAAAAACGTTCCTGTAAAAGTACAGTATGAGGTTGATATTACAAATTCAGGAGTTATTGAGTAAAATATTTAATCCTCTTTCCTAAATCGAAACCGGAAAGAGGATCAAACGCAAAATGGCTTTTCATATTACATTTCATTCCATATACTAAAAGTTAAGAATTTTAAACGGGGGGATCTCATGCCTAAAAAATTAATAAAACCTATGTTACATGTCATTCTCTTTTGCACTGTCTTTTTATTTGCTCATACATATTTAAAAAATGCTTCCCTTACTCGTTATCTCCTTGTAACAGTGCCGATACTTATTATTGGAATGTTTGGAATAGATATCACGCTATCCTTAACTGAAAAAAAAGAATAGCATTTGTAAAGGTAGAATGTACACTACCCTAACCGGAATCATGTTACAATAACAATCGGAAAAGAACGAGAGAGGATGAAACAACATGACAAACGAAAAGGGTTTAGATAAAGGTTACGAACTTGTTGCAAAAATGCATGAAGTATTCGGTCACCCTGTTGCAGACACACCAACAAAATTAACAGAAGAGCGTGCAAAAATTCGTGCAAGCTTCATGCAAGAAGAACTAGAAGAGTTCTTAGAAGTAAACACAGTAGAAGATCAATATGATGCACTAATCGACTTAATTTACTTTGCATTTGGAACATTTGCCGAAATGGGTGTACGCCCTGATAAAGGATTTGAAATTGTAAACAATGCAAACATGGCAAAATTATTCCCAGACGGCAAACCACGCTTCCGCGAAGGTGACGGCAAAATTTTAAAACCTGAAGGATGGGAAGCACCAGAACCACAACTTCGTGCGGAAATTGAGCGTCAGCGCGAAAAGTAGGAAAATAACGGCGAGATCTTGTCATCTATTGTCGAAGTGTCTTTATGTTGTGTCGAATCGCCGATATATCGTAAAAAGCGCCGATATATGATGAAAAGCGGTCGATATATGATGAAAATGGATCGATATATATCGATCCATTTTGTTTTTTAACATCCAGATTGCGGTTATGTAAAACAAAAAGTGATATGCTACTCGTTTGCTCACTTTGTTTTAACATGGCCTGTGGCAGAAAAGGGCCATGACCGCTTCTTTGCGCGGCCAAACGCTCTCGCCCAGCTAAAAAAGTGGTTTTTATTTTTTATATTCTAATATATGAAAGGAGCTATCTATACTGATAGCTCCTTTTCTGTTACTTCTTCTTCGGTGCTGTCGTTTGACTTTGTTTCCCTTTAGAGAAATTTGATGAATCATCGAAGTTTGGTTGTTTTTTTCCAGCGTTATTACTTCTTCCTTTACCCATATGTAACACCCCCTTTTCCTTTATCATTCCCAAATAAAAAATCTCCTTACATGGAAGGAGATTTTACATAGTTTTTTAATTTTACATGTTGTTAGCCTTGGTGGGGCATGCCATAATGCTGAACATGTGGATGTTGTGGATGCTGCGGGTAATGTGGGTGATGTGGATGATAAATAACATGTTGATAGCCATGATGATGATATGGATAATGGTGATGATATGGATGATATCCTACATGTTGATAGCCATAAGGATAGCCTCCATGTGGATAATGTCCTACTTGTGTCTGTGGAAATCCCCCCATACCATATGGACTAGGCATTTGTCGTGAGTCATTATAATTCATTTAATTCACCTCTTCTTCGCGATTTGATGTGTCGATGTTATCATATTTCGAAAAGAAAAATAGGTGTTTGTCTATACTATAATTCCGCTCTTATCGGCTGTTTAATATATAAGTCAAAATTAAAAACCTAACATAAAACCTTTTTCTTTTTAGATAGGCGAGAGCGTCTGGCCATGAGTAGAAGCGGTCAGGGCCTTTTCCTGCCACATGCGATGTTTAAACAAAGAGAAGAAGAAAGTAGCAGGTTACTTTTTGCTTGGCATGACGGCGATTTGTGGGTTGGAATGTCAAGTTGGATTTATATATGTGAAAAAGGCACCTAAAAATAGGTGCCCTTTTTCATTAGTTCGCTACGATATTTACAAGTTTTCCAGGAACAACAATTACTTTACGAACTGTTTTCCCTTCAATTTGTTCTTTAATTGCTTCAACTGCAAGTTGTTCCATTTCTTCTTTTGATGCGTCTTTTTTCATTGTTAACTTCGCACGTACTTTACCCATGATTTGAACAACGATTTCCACTTCATCTTCTACAAGTTTAGACTCATCAAATGTTGGCCAGCTTACATATGAAACTGTTTCGTTATATCCAAACTTGCTCCACAGTTCTTCCGCAACGTGCGGTGCAACTGGAGCTAACATTTTCACGAAACCTTCTACATATTCTTTCGGAAGAGTTTCTGCTTTATATGCATCATTAATGAATACCATCATTTGCGAAATTGCCGTGTTAAAGCGAAGCTCTTCATAGTCTTCTGTTACTTTCTTCACTGTTTGGTGATATACTTTTTCAAGATTTTTGTTTGGTGCATCTGTAATCTTCTCACTTAGTTCACCATTATCTTGAACAAATAGACGCCATACACGATCTAAGAAACGACGAGCTCCGTCAAGGCCATTTTCAGACCAAGCAATCGAAGCATCTAACGGTCCCATAAACATTTCGTATAGACGAAGTGTATCTGCACCATGGCTTGCTACGATATCATCAGGATTTACAACATTACCTTTTGATTTACTCATTTTCTCGTTGTTTTCTCCTAAAATCATACCTTGGTTAAATAGTTGTTGGAATGGCTCTTTCGTTGGAACTACACCGATATCATATAATACTTTATGCCAGAAGCGCGCATATAGTAAGTGAAGTACCGCATGCTCCGCACCGCCGATATAAATATCAACTGGAAGCCATTGTTTTACTTTTTCAGGATCTACAAGTGCTTCGCTGTTGTTTGGATCCATGTAACGCAAATAATACCAGCAGCTACCTGCCCATTGCGGCATTGTATTTGTTTCACGACGACCTTTTTTACCAGTTTCAGGATCTACAACGTTTACCCACTCTTCAATGTTCGCAAGTGGAGATTCGCCTGTACCAGATGGACGAATGTTCTCTGTTTTCGGAAGAACTAATGGTAATTCTTCGTCTTTCACAGCTGACATTGTGCCATCTTCCCAATGAATAATTGGAATTGGCTCACCCCAGTAACGTTGACGGCTAAATAACCAGTCACGAAGACGGTACGTTACTTTTTGATTTCCAGCGCTTGTTACTTCAAGCCATTCAATCATTTTCACAATTGCTTCTTCTTTATTTAATCCATCTAAGAATGCAGAGTTAACGTGTGCACCATCACCTGTATGTGCTTCTTTCGTAATGTCTCCGCCTTCTACAACTTCTTTCATCTGCAGTTCAAATGTTTTCGCAAACTCATAATCGCGCTCATCATGTGCTGGAACTGCCATTACTGCACCTGTTCCGTAAGTTGCAAGTACATAATCAGCGATCCAAATTGGTAATTTCTCACCGTTTACTGGGTTAATCGCATAAGCACCTGTGAATACACCAGTTTTTTCTTTTGCAAGCTCTGTACGCTCTAAATCACTTTTCGCTTTTACAGAATCAATATAAGCTTCTACTGCTTCTTTTTGCTCTGCTGTTGTAATGTCTGTAACAAGTGCGTGTTCTGGGGCAAGTACACAGTACGTTGCACCGAATAATGTATCTGGGCGCGTTGTAAATACAGTGAATTTCTCATCTGTACCGTTGATAGCGAAGTGAACTTCTGCCCCTTCAGAACGACCAATCCAATTGCGCTGCATATCTTTTAAGCTCTCTGGCCAATCTAGTTCATCTAAATCTTCTAGTAGACGGTCTGCATAAGCTGTAATTTTCAGCATCCATTGTCTCATCGGACGACGCTCAACAGGATGTCCGCCGCGCTCACTCACGCCATCGATTACTTCTTCGTTCGCAAGTACTGTACCAAGTGCTGGGCACCAGTTTACTGGCACTTCATCAACGTAAGCTAACCCTTTTTCATATAGTTTTAAGAAGATCCATTGCGTCCACTTGTAGTAGTTTGGATCTGTCGTATTTACTTCACGATCCCAATCATAAGAGAAGCCTAATGCTTTAATTTGATTGCGGAATGTGTTAATGTTTTTCTCTGTAAATTCAGCTGGGCTGTTTCCAGTATCAAGCGCATATTGCTCAGCTGGAAGACCGAACGCATCCCATCCCATTGGATGAAGAACGTTGTAGCCTTGCATACGTTTCATACGAGATAAAATATCCGTTGCTGTATATCCTTCTGGATGCCCTACGTGCAGCCCTGCACCTGATGGATATGGGAACATATCTAGTGCGTAAAATTTCGGTTTTTCTGTTTCATCTGGCGTACGGAATGTTTTGTTTTCTTCCCAATACGCTTGCCACTTCTTTTCAATTTCTTGATGATTGAAGCTCATGAAATACCCTCCTTCAAATTTTCTATATTTTTTCACCGCCAAAAATACAAAAAACCCCTCATCCCAAAAAGGGACGAGAGGTTATATTCCCGCGGTACCACCCTAAATTAATGTACTAATACATTCGCTTAGATCCGTAACGTGGATGGACGGCAATTGCTACTTTGTTTCACAACTGCAACTCAAAGGCGAGTTCATAATAAAACGTGGATTGACTTGCACCGACCGTCAACTCTCTAAACCAGTTTCTATTACTACTACTCCTTCTCACTGTTATTACATATGAGTTATTTAAAGTATATTCTAAAACAAGTTACATGTTCCGTCAAACTAAACTGCAATTTTTTCTTCTTCTGTTTCTTCAACACGTACTTTCTTATCATAAATACTCGTTGCGATAATTGCTACTACAAGCATGACCATGATTGCTATAAATAATACTTCCATATTATATACATCTACAATTGCTCCGCCGACAACCGGCCCAAACATCTTCCCAACAGTCGCTGCACTATTTACAACACCTTGATAGAAACCGAGCTTATCCTTTGGAGCAAGGATATTCGCAATCGTTGGCACAGCTGGCCAAACAAATAATTCCCCAATTGTTAATGTCACCATTGCAACAAGGAACATTGTAAATTGCTGCGCTTGACTTAACACGATAAACGACACTGCAAAAATACCAATTCCGATCATAATTTGTTGTTTTAAAGAACGTTTCATCGCGCTAATAATCATGCTTATTAGCGGCTGAGCACAAACAATCATCGCCCCGTTTATCGTCCATAATAAGCTATAGTGGCGAAGACTAATATTCAGTTCCTGCATGTGCGTTGCAATCGCTCCTTGCCATTGTACATACGCAACCCAGCATAAGGCATATGCTACACATACAATAAGAAGCGCCTTAAATCCCGGTGTAAGTGAAAAGCCGTTTTTCGTTTTTTCTTTGACAGCTACATGTTTCTCTTTCTTATCTTCCATACCACGGAATCCAATAAGAGCAATTAAGAAGAAAACAAAGTATAAAATAAAATTCGCTAAGAAAATATAATCGAAGCGATAAGAAGCAACTAAACCACCGCACGCCGTTCCAACAGCGATCCCAACGTTTTGTCCAACATACATCGCATTAAATGCCCTCCGGCCGCCTTCTGGCCAAATCGTTCCGACCATCGCATACATCGCCGGAAAGACCATTCCAGAACCAAATCCAATTAACGCAAGCCAAACAATATAAAATGGCCAACCGTGGAAAAATACCAGTCCTAAAATCGCTAATAGTGTAATCACAATCCCAACTAAAATCGATTTATATCCGCCCCATTTATCAAATAAAGAACCGCCGAGTAAATTACCAATTACTCCTGTTAACGAGTTAATCATTAATACCATTCCGGCCACAGATAACGACTTTCCTAAATGATCATGTAAATAAATCGTATTAAAAGGCCATAAAAAAGAAGCACCCGTGACATTAATAATCATCCCGGCTACTAATAGCCATACTTTCCTTGGCATATTTCCCCTCCTATTCTTTTTTTCGTTCCTATATAACAATAAAATTGTAGTCGTTTTTAAATAAGAAGGCAACTGATTAATACTTGGTGAAATTCAGATAATGGGATGTAAACCATATAAATACAAATTAAAAAACTGACATAAAACCATTTTCTTTTTAGATGGGCGAGAGCGTCTGGCCATGCGTAGAAGCGGTCAGGGCCTTTTTCTGCCACATGCAATGGTTTAAAACAAAAGGAGCAAGCAAGTGCAGGTCATAATGTATTCTGCATAACAGCGACTTATAAGGAAAAGCGGAAGCGGCTCGCTCAGAACAAGAGGGGGATGGAGCTTCTGACATAGAGGCGCCTTTTGCCTCGGCGGAAGACGCGAAGCCACCGACTGTTCTAGCCGCTGGAGCTAGACAAAAATGTCGAAACATTAAAACGAATTTATATAATATCAATATATAAAAGCACAAACATAAAAAAATGATTGCTGAAGATTGTTCACCTTAAAATACCATTTTATGAAAGTTAAACATAATTTGTTGTATTATAGAATACACCAAAGATAATATAATGATATACAAATAATTATACTAGGAGAAAAATCATGAAAAAAGCTCGTTTTTATTTTATTTTTGCTTTCATCTTACTCGCTCTTTCTTGTATTCCGATGTTTCATATACTAAGAGAGTTATGGATTGTCACAAAAATAGAAAACACTTATGAAATACACGAAGACTATATAGATAAAGATGGATTTGAAAGTTCATTAGATGTTCAAGAATTAAATGTGCATGGTATCAATCTTAAAATAGAAGAAGAAAAAACAAATAAACTAGCACCACGCACTTTTTTTGACGTAGAAGACAACGTTCCTTCTGGTGAAATCGTTAATATTCATCTTTTTATAAATAATAAAGAGGTTTCTACCCCTGATGAGATATGGCTCTCAAATCGACAAAAAGGTGGAGAGTATTTTTCATGGTTAGATGTATTAACCGTAAAAAACAAACGAACTGGTGAACAGCAAGTTTATTTTTTACAGAGACTAACAAATGATAATGATCCTATGGAGAAAAGAAAATGGAAAATTATTTGTATTAATCAAGATGGCACGTCTCTCGAAGAACGCTTCACTTATGAAGAAAGAAGTAACCATAATCTTGGTGTAGAACTTATTAACTTCTCTTATACTGGTTTAATGTCAATGGGACATTATTCAGACATAATGAAAGGATATCCAAGCATATTCTTTCCTCTACTTTATCCGATACTCACATGTTTATTAGGCGTTATATTGCTAATCATGGCTATTAGAATAAACAAGAGAAAAATTCATAATTAAAGCTCCTTCTCTACAATTGAAGGAGCTTTAACTATAATATATAAAGTGAGTCTTCCACCAGTAATTTTTCATCTCCTGCAAATAGTCGTATAAAGCTTATACTAATCGCAAAATCGAAATGGCTATTTCTCACACTTTATAGGATTGGGAAAATACACTGAAGTTTCATCCCCCTATAAATCACGTGATTTAAATGTACGAATCGCTATAAAAATAGCTGCTAATACATAGAAAACAGCATAAACAATCATCATGTTACTCGGTGTTGACACACTTCCGAACACGCCTTGTGAGGCTATTGATAAAGGATTGTCTGATGAATCAAATAAATAGATTGTCATTTTACGATACATTGTATCAATTGGGAATAAAAGGCTTGCGATTATGCCCATGTTTACAAGTGCGGTTTTGTGTGCCAATGTACCGATTTGTTCAACAAATCCGCCAATAAATCCAGTTCCGTACAAAATAATTAACACAATGCCAGCATTTAATGTCGCCATACGCGTGCTCAGTAAGATCGCGATGCTAATTAAAATAACAGGCTGGAGCAAGAAAAGAGCTAATGCTTTTATAATCTGCGTCGCCGTGAAATCTAAATGAAACGTGCTTCCTCCCATTATTTGATGGATAAGCACGATACTTATAAACAGGAAAGCTGCGTACGCAATCAGTAACAAGCATAAGCCGACCCATTTCCCCATTAAAAAGGAAAAGCGTGAAATCGGTCTCGTTAGCCATGTATCAATTTGATGACTTTCAATTTCATTGGCAATACTGCCAACACTACTTAAAATAGCTAGCAACGCAGTAATAAATGAAGAAAAGTATAGTCCCACTCCAAGCAGCTGTGTAGAAATAAAAGTTTTGCCCATAAAATCTTGAGCTGCCGAAAGACCGCTAGATTCTCCTGGAAGGATTTCACTAACGGCATAATGAATGGCCACTCCATAAAATATTAAAAAGGCAAATGTCATACATAACGTAATGGTAAAAATACGTTTTAACAGAATTTCTTTAAACGATAACTTGGCGATTGTCCACATGCTGCATCCCCTCTTTCTTATTTACCCAGTACATAAACACATCTTCCAAATGCGGGTGAACCGGATTTAACTGATACACAGGAATGTGTAGTGATACAAATGCTTCTAACAATCTCGGAATGTCATCTTCTTGTTGCAGCGTGATAATCCACCGTTTCCGATTTCCCTGTTCTTCTATCTTCCTTACATTTTTAATAAATGGAGGCAGTTGTTTAAAGAATAGTTCGCTCTTTTCACCAAGTGTTACTTCAACTTCCGTTTGAATCATCATCAATGAGCGCCAATCTCCTTGAACAATTAACTCTCCCTTATTAATAATCGCCACGTGATCACATACATGTTCAATTTCATTTAATAGATGACTGTTTAAAAATACAGTTTTCCCTTGGTCACGAAGCTCTTCCATTAAATGACGTACTTCTTTTCGCCCGATTGGATCAAGTGCTGATGTTGGTTCATCTAAGAAAATCAATTCTGGATCAGAAAGCAGGGCACAAGCAAGTCCGATACGTTGCTGCATCCCTTTTGAATAACCGCGTATTTTTTCTTTCTCCCTTCCCTTTAGGCCTACCTTTTCAATAACCTCATTCATTTTTGCTTTCCGCTCCCGAAAAGGAAGATCGCATAATTTCGCATGCGTTTCAAGTAACTGCCATCCGGTCAGCCAATCAGGATAGCGAAACAGTTCAGGTAAATAGCCAATGCGCCGTTTGGATTCAATCGTCCCAATCGGCTGTCCTAGCATTTGTGCTGTTCCAGAATCAGGGTGAATTAACCCGAGCATCGTTCGCACAAACGTACTTTTCCCGGCACCGTTTGGACCGATAAATCCGAATACAGTACCGCGCGGCACCTCTAATGAAATGCTTTTGATACCGCCTTTTCCGTTATATTGTTTTGTTAAGTTTTTTGTTTGAATAATCCAGTCTTGATTCATATTTTACCTCCGCCCTATACAGGAACAGAGCCACCCCTTTTTGCGGAGCCGCTCTTGTTCAACCATTATTTTAATTCATTTGCAAGTTTCATAAGATCGTTTGTATTCATATCTTTCTCCTGCTCTTTATGTTGCTCAATCATGTGCATTTTCCCGTCTTTCTCCCAAATCAGCACGTTTTCATAATCTGTATTATATAAAACGGCCTTTACTCCTTGAACCTTTGTCTCTGATACTTTTGCATCTTTTGCTACATAAGGAATCGGCAATGTATGTGTCCAGTCTTGAATACCTGCAAGTTGCGTTTTCACATTCCCAGGAATAATCGGAAGCTCTAAAACTGTTTTTTGTAATTTCGCAACATCTACACCTTCTGGAACAGAAATTTTTGGTGCATCAATCACATTATAAGAAAAACCACTTGATGTTCGATTGCCCTCAACTTCTATTTGTGTGCGTACTGATTCCGGAACTGTGACCGAAAACTGCTTGCCATTCAAAGCACTCTCAAACTGTGTATTGCTTTGTAGTTGTTTCAACAATTTATTAGCTTTTTCTGTATCGAGTTCAAATTGCATAATAAATGACGGGTTCACATCCACATTCGTTACACGATATCCATTTGGCACTTTTGGAACAGCATATCCCGCTTCTCTTGCTTGCTGATCCGACTGAAAGTGAGCATCTTTTTTACTTCCACTATCTTTGATCCCTATTTTACCAATTCCTTTAATGGATTTCTCTCCCTCTTCCGTTTTAGAGATCCATCCTTCAATTTCACGTAAGTCCGAATCGGTAAGTTGAACGAGCTGTACATCCTTTACTCGAAAAATCGATAACAAGTTACTTGCTCCTGCCCGTACTTCTGGAACTGTTAAAGACACACACACAACTGCCGCTGCTGCTGCTGCGGTAATCCAACGTTTAGATGATTTCTTCATATTATGCCATCTTCCCTTCTTTTTACTTTCTTCACTATTTATTTCTTCCATTTTATGATTTTGGATATTTTGTTCAAAGGTTTTCCAAGCTTTATCAATATTAATATCTTGACTAACGTTTGCAAATTCATCATCCAATATCACTTGTTCCCATTGATTAAGCTTGCTCATTTCTTCTAACACCTTTTGACAGGCTTTACATTGGTCAAGATGTTGAATATATTGCTTTCTTTCATCGCGGTTTAATTCTCCATCTAAATACGCCTGAATAAATCCAATATCTTGGCACTTCATTTGTCACTCCTCCTTTATCCCTCTATACATTTTCCGAAATTTTGCTTTCGCTCGTGCTAGCATTGTTCCAACCGAGGAAACTTCCATATGAGTAGCCTCCGCGATTTCTTTATATTGAAATCCCGAAAACTTCATTAATAAGAGGGTACGTTCACGCTCATCCATTTCTTTTAATGTACTTTGTACGTGAGTAATTTCTTCTTTTTGAATACATTGTTCTTCCGATGACGGACTACTAATTGACTGTTTATAATTTGCTTCTTTTTCGATTCTTGCTTGATGCCTTTTTTCAGATCGCAAATAGTTATATGCTGCATAAATAGATGCTTTTGCAAGCCATGCTGATAAACTTTCAATCTGTTTCCATTCTGTATGATATAATTGCAAAAATACTTCTTGCGCTAAATCTTCAGCAATTGCTTGCTCTCGCACAATCCTCATAATTTGTCTCACGACGTGAGCATAATATTCTTTAAATACATCTTGAAACTGTATATTGGAAACTGAATCTTGTTCATATATATGTAACAATGAAGCTTTCACCTCCACTCGTTTCTTCCTCCTTATTAGCTACTGTCACTATAAAGAAACCACAAATTCACTGTTTGTGACAAAAAAATAAAAAATATTTTCGTAACTACTCAGTTACTTTATGAAAAAAGGGCAGAAAAGCATTTTTTTAAATGGGCGAGAGGGACTGGAAATGCATAGGAGCGGTCAGGGCCTTTTCCTGCCATGTGCAATGTTTAAAACAAAAGGAGGAAGCAAATAGCGATCATGCTATATTCTGCATAGCAGCAACTTATATGTCGAAAAACCAATATATATAAACCTAAAAAAAAACATAAACATCCTCTTTTTTAGTTAGGCAAGAACATCTGGACATATATAGAAATTATCCACAAAATGGTATAAAATACATATAACCATTTTTAAGGGAGAAGAAAATGAATACTAAAAAAGCACAAAAAGAAATCAAGAAAACAAAGAGAAAAGTAGGAATTGTATTACTTTCTATGTTGATTATCGGAGCTTGTTTTGTATATTGGAATTTTTTTAGTTTGCAAGGTGTTCCAACAGGAGAATTAATTCGAACAATTGAATCCCCAAATGGAGATTATAAATTGAAAACTTATTTTCAAGATGGGGGATCATTAAGTCTAGACGCTGTTAGAGGTGAATTGGTCCATCTGAAAACGAATTCTACTAAAACGATATACTGGAATTACCCAGATAAAGATCCATTTGTTGAATGGCTTAATGAAACTACAGTGAAAATTGGAGATCAAACTTTACATATTTCGAAACAAGAAACATATGATTGGCGTGATGATGAAAACTATACGAGAGGATATCCTAAGCAATTTATAAAATGAAAAGGAGAGTTATCCTATCAACAACATACCTGAAAAAACGTTAAAAAAGATCGAAAACGATATTCAAAATAATGATTTAGGAAAAGCGAGAGAGCGACTACACGGCTTAATTGCGGCTTATCCCAATGCATTAGACCTTCGTAAGAAACTAGGGGATATCTATTACAAATTACAATACCCCGCAATGGCCGGGCGATATTGGTACTTAGAAGAGCAGAAAACACCTGAAATGATTGAGGCATGTTCACTATTTGAAAAATCTATGGGGAACAACGCTAATCAGATAGCTAGAGCCTTAAAATTTAAAGGGGATAACGAAACGATTAAAGAGCTATGTTCTGAACATAACGTATCTTCTCTACAAGAAAAAGTAACAGAAAAAATGATAGAAGAACCTGAAGAAACGTGGCAAGATAGGCTCGTTCCTTTTGGATGTATCTCTGCACTTATATTAATCATTTTGTTTGCTCTACTTGGGATTTATACTGCCTTTGATTGGATATTTTAATAACTTATTCTTAGAACGGGAGGCTACGCATGCAAAATATAAGTGAGTACAATTTCTCGGAGTTACTTGGTCAATCAGTAAAAGAAATAATCCCCGAAGAAGTAAACCTTCCTCTTATCATTGTATTTGAAGATGGACGCTTAACCGTAGAATGTGCGTGGCGTATAAGAAACCATCGTGAGGTGCAAATAGGAAAACCAGACTATGAACTTACAAATTCGGATGGATCTAGATTCCGTAAAATCGCAAAAAAATTACTACGAAATCGGAAAGTACAAAAGGTACATCATTTTTCACCAATTTCCGATTTAACAATTGAATTTGACGAAAATATCTTTTTAGATATCTTTCATGATAGTAGCTTTTTTGAAGGCTGGCAGTTACACATAGGGGATGATTTTCATGTTTCTTTACCAGGTGGAAGTTTAGGATAAATAAAATAAAATAAAATAAAAAAGAAAAGAGAGAATAGAATGGATAATACGACGAGGGTAACGCAAGAAATTAACGAATTGAAAGCATCTGTTAATGAATTAAAAGATGAGGTACGTAGTTTAAAAGAAGAAAAAGAACAGAAAAAGAAAAGCTTTGATATCGGTGATAATCTAGGGTTTGTTGCTATACTAATTTTTGTTGTTGTAATTATGTATATCACTCGTTAACAAAAAAGCTAGCAAACAAATCGTTTGCTAGCTTTTTTCATTACTATTCCCCACCCTATTTGTTTCTTTTTCATAATAACATTTATTACCAAATTTGTAGTTATTTCAATAAAATGATAAGGAACATTTTTATCTTCAAATTTTAAATTTTTTATTAACTAGAGGAGGAAAGTATGAAAAGAAGAAAAGACGAGAAAGAACTGAAAGCTTATGCTATCGGTACAGATGATTATGAAGTTGTAATCAGTTACAACAAAGAAATTGCCTTCTACTGGTTACGAAAGCCATTCGGAAAAGAACACACATCAGATTGGAAGATCTGGGAATTCCCATTAGATCAAAAAGTTTATATAAGAGATTTTGGAGAAACTACTGCAAGAGAATTGCTCAAAGAAATAGATAAAACTCCTGCTGTTGTCTTTTCAAAAAAAGCAAAAAATGCTTTCTACGAAAATTGGTTATCACATGATGATTTACCAGAATACGATGAGAATGATGATACAATGTAAAGTCCCGCCACAGAGAAATTATCTTTTCTCTGTGGCGGGACTTTAACTGCTATATTCAACTATTTTACCTGTACTGTATAATTCCCTGTTCCACCACCATACTTATATACACTCAAATAATATTTCCCTGGCTTCGCATTATAATTTCCAAGCAGTTTATTTCCGTCACGTTTTGTTGCATAAGCAGCATAATTATTTAGGTCTGATTCAGAATATAATACCCAATTCAGTCCAAGGTTTTGTTCATTTATAACGGTAATCTGTAAATCTTTCGGATCCTTTACATCAATAACAAATCGGTCGACTTGATCTCGATCACTTAAATTGCCTCGTAATAACGCGTTCAAAGATAGTGGATTCGCTTTATCAAATGTATCGTTCGGTTCTTTTTCTACAGTAGGATCTTCTTCCGTATTCACTCCGCTAAACACAACATCATATTCAACTTGTCCAGCAACATTGACACGGTAATTCACGAAATAAGCAGTTAATGTTTTGTATCCGCTCCACTCTTTTTCGGAAAGATGTTTCAGCATATCATTCGTTGCTTGATTCATTGCTTTCCAGTCCTCAGTTTCTCCTTTGGATGCACTTCCTGTATATGTTCCTTGTAGCGTAAATGTATTAAAGAATTATGATTTATTCTTTGTTACCTTCACATCTTTTAACTTCGCTTCATTTGTAACATCAGAAAGCGGTTTTGGAGCATGCTGTGCTACATAATCATTTGCTACTTGCGGAATTGTATACTTATCACGATTATCAATCAGCATTTGCATATAAGATTGGTAGTCTGCATTTAATTTATTATCTTTACTTAATGCAAAGCGATATGCATCGTACCCCGGAACATCATTTGTACGAATTAAATCATGTATTTTATCGAAAAATGTCGAATTAATAAGAAAATTGTCTTTTTTTCGTTGATTTATTCTATTTTTAATGATACACTCAGATCATAAAGAAAGAGTAAATGAAAAAACCCTTTTAGCTTTTTAGTTTTCTGAAAATTAAGTTTTCCTTACCGTTTTACTGTTCACTTCCATGCTTATGTTTCTCCTACTCTTTCTTTTTATCGCCCCCTTATCAAGCCACCCTTCTTGATAAGGGGGATAATCTGTGTTCATTAAAAAAAGCACTTTCGAAAATTTCATAAGTGCTTTATAACTACTCAGTCATACCTTTCATTTAGAAGTTTTGTAAGGAGTATGATTTCAGTGAAAACACGCCCCTTATTACCTATAGAAAGTTATTTTCATTTTTCAGCATCTAGATTGCTGTCATGAAGATAAAAATGGACCTATACCTCGCTACCTCTCTTTGTTTTAAAACTTTGCGCGTGGCAGGGCTCCTATGCATGGCCAGTCCCTCTTGACCATTTAAAAAAATGCTTTTCTGTTGTTTTTTCATAGAGTGACTGAGTAGTTACAGTGCTTTTTAAAGTTAACAAATTATCGATTCATAAATTGCATTCCTATATCTGTTGCATCTTCTTTATTTAAGTGATAGATCGTTTTATTTCCAACACATTGAACATAAGCTTCGGCATAGTATGGTTCAACGCTAAACAATACTACATTAAATGTAATTCTTTTCCCGTCATCTAACACAAAATCAATTTTACGGTGCGAAGATTGTTCAAAAAATCTCTTCTTAAAAAATTCTTTTTGTGTTACCACTTTTTTTGAACTGATTAACTTTTGAAATACATCTCTCGCCTCTTGGCCACCATCTGTAATCGTACCTTCAGCAACCGAATCTGTTTCTAAATATGTTACCTTTGAAATCATATCGGGTGTTAGTGCTATCTTATCTTCGTGTTCGATTAAAAAGATATATATATATAAAGGAACGAGTATAAATAATAATCCTAAAATTAATATACCTATTTTTTTCTTGTTCATTTTCTAGACCCCCCTCGTATAATCGTAACAAAAACTTTCTAACAGATTCAATAATTTAAATCATCCTTGTGAATGTAAAAAATACCGAGCACCATCGCTCGGTATTTCCCAAATCCTATTCCTCTTTTGGAAGAACAATTCCTTTATACAATTGTACTGTAATAAAATAGTAGATCGTATAAAGGACTACGAAAATGACAATTGGAAGCCAAATACGGAAATATGGATTAATTAAGATGAAGCTAAAAATATTCATTCCGATTAATACGTGCACAATCCCGATAATTGCAGGGAATAAGAATACGAAGAACAATTCTTTATAAATTGACTTCGTTAACAACTCACGACGTACACCAATTTTACGAAGCATGTTGTAACGTGTAATATCTTTTGATGCTCCGGATAGGATTTTAAACATTAAGCAGCTTGCCATCATTGCTAAGAACGCGATTCCTAGGAAGAAGCCCATAAATACGGTTCCGCTCGCAATACCATAAAATCCAGTATAAAATTGGTTCTTACTTTGCAAGGAATTTTCTTTTACATTTTTATATTTAGCTAGCTGCAACTCGTCAATTTTTTCCCATTCTTTTTTATATGTTAAGAAATTATCTACTTTTCCAATTAATGCAACACCCTCTTTGCCTTGCAAACCATCATACATTTTTTGGTCTACAATTTTGATTGTTTGATTAGAGGATACATAAGATAGATGAATCGTGCTTAATGCCTGATCCCACTCTTTTGGAATCACATTATCAGATTTTTCTTGACTGGAACTCGAAATCGCACCTACTGGCAGTTCTTCAGAAGCTCGTTTCACTTTACCGATATCTTTCATCCCTTTAAAAACTTTTAAATCTTGTACTAAAGGACGATTTTTCTCTAAATCTTCTTTTAAATAATACACATATTTATCATCTATTTTATAACGATATTCATTTTTCTCTTTAAATGTAATACCATCTAAAATTTTCTTTTCTTCGACTGTTGGATTATGAATTGCAACATCATAAATTGCCAAACCATCTACAGTAAGCATAACATTATTCTTAAATGCCATACCGCCAGAAATCGCACCTGCTCCAAGCGCAACTAACATTGCTACTGTCGCTAATACCTTTGTTAAGCTATTGATACGGAAATTTAATTGTGCAAATGTAAAGGCATTAAGCCCTTTTTCAGTAACCTTTTTATTACTTTTAAGCTTTTTAATAATAAGCGGAAGGAATGTTCCAAATAACATGTAAGTTCCGGACGTTACAGTAATTAATGCAATAATAATCCCCATTTGCAACAACTTATCCATGTAAATCATAGAAGCATAGCCGATTGCTAACAGAATAATTCCAACGAATGCAGCTATAACAGTCTTTATTCCTACTCTAGAAACACGCTCCGTTTTAGAATCTGCATGAACCAGTTGCAGAACCGTAATACGCGATAACTTGATACTATTCATAATTGCTGATAAAACAAATAGTACTAAGAAGAAAATACATGTAACAAGCATAGATGGGGTATAAAACGCATGATAGCCACCTGCAGTAAACTCAAGCTGCTGCATAAGTAGTTTACCAATTCCTTGCGCTAGCCCTACACCTACTGCAATACCCACTACAAGAGATGCTGCTCCTAATACAATTGTTTCAATAAACATAAGCATTGTCACCTTATGTTTTTTCGCTCCTAGCATCATGTACATACCAAATTCTTTTTGACGAAGTGATAGTAAGAAAGAATTAGCATATAAAATGTAAAAGAATGTAATGATAGCTAATAGTACCGCACCAGCATGGAAGACGAATTGAATACTACTGATTACAGAATTCGCTTCAATAAACGCTTTATTTAATGCTAACGTTTGAAACATGTAAAAAATTGAAATTGACATAACAAGACCAACGAGTAAAACGATATAGTCTTTCAATTTACTTTTCAGTCCTGACATGGAAAGCTTAAATAACATGACTGCCTCTCCTTTCTTACGCTTTTTGTGTGCCTAAGTCTGCAAGCACATCTAAAATTTCTTTATAAAATTCTTCACGTGTACCCTTGCGGTGAATTTCTTTATATAACTCACCATCTTGGATAAATAAAATACGTCGGCAATAACTTGCACTAAACGGGTCATGTGTAACCATCATAATAGAAACACCTTGTTCTTCATTTAATCTTGTCATCGCTTCTAAAAGACTTGTCGCATTTTTAGAATCTAGCGCTCCTGTTGGCTCATCACCTAAAATAATGGCTGGTTCATGTACAAGTGCACGTGCCGCTGCTGAACGTTGCTTTTGTCCACCAGATACTTCAGATGGATATTTTTGAAGCATCTCTGAAATCCCTAGCATCTCTGCTACCTTCTCTACTTTCGGTCCAATCTTTTTTGAAGGAACGCCTTGCAGTGAAAGAGGCAATGCAATATTTTCATAAATTGATAGATTTTCTAGTAAGTTAAAATCTTGGAATATGAAGCCTAGTTTTTGTGAACGGAAATCAGATAATTCCCCTTGCTTCATTTTCGTAATATCTATACCTGCAATTTCAACAACACCGTCCGTCGCCTTATCTAATGTTGAAATAACATTTAGTAATGTTGTTTTCCCAGAACCAGATGGTCCCATAACCCCAACAAATTCACCTTCTTGAATGGAGAATGAAACGCCTTTTAATGCATGCGATTGGCTCTCACCTTTTTTACCGTATACTTTTTGAACATGTTTCACGTCTACAACTGGTGTTTTCATATAAATCCTCCTGTACTTTGTTTTCCTGTTTCTATTTTGCCCCTTTTGGAAATCCCCTTCCATTGATTAAACTTACATTTAACTTACACTTTTGTAAGATACAAAAAATAAAACCAGGTCATATTTCGACCCGGTTTACTCAGATTGCTTCGATTTTTGCGGTTGTCCCTTTTTACGATTGTTTTGCTTTGCCTGCACCACTGGATCTAATTCATTTGAAAACTCAGCGTTATGTCCATTTTGTGTTTTTTGCTCTGGGTTATTTTGATCTGAACGCGTTGCCATTTTTTATCACTCCTTATTAATGCGGTGTAATGATCATTTGATGTTGTAATTGTCGTATTGCCATACGCGCACGATTCAGCTCTTCCCGTTGTTCATCATTTGCATAGTGCTGCATCGTTTGCATCTCATTGTAAGCTTGTTCTAATTGAAGCTGTGCATCAGAATATTCCATCGTATTGTAATGTTCTTGTCTCATTCCAATTTCTAATTGTTCTTTTGCATATTCCATTGCTTGATGTGCATTCTGGATGCATGCTTCCAGTGATTCACGCTCTGCCATGTTTGTTCCTCCTTGCCTATATTTCTCCTTTAGCTTGTCCGTTCTATATGAACCTTATGAGTATGTTATAATGATTTTTGCTCATATCATTGAGGAGGAATAGTATGAAAGTCCAAAATCCTTTCCCATATTCAAATGACAATAAACGTTACCATACGTGGAACTACCATCTGCGTGGGCATTTCGGCGAGAAAATTTTTAAAGTTTCCTTAGATGCTGGATTTGATTGCCCCAACCGTGATGGCACAGTTGCTTACGGCGGCTGTACATTTTGCAGTGCGGCTGGTTCCGGAGACTTTGCCGGTGACCGCCGCGATGATGTTGTTACGCAATATCATGAAATGAAAGAAAAGATGCATACGAAGTGGAAAGATGGTAAGTGTATTGCCTATTTCCAAGCTTATACGAATACACATGCTCCTGTTGAGGTGTTAAAAGAAAAATTCGAACCGCTTTTACAAGAAGAAGGCGTTGTCGGTCTTTCAATCGCTACAAGGCCAGACTGCTTACCTGATGATGTTATCGAGTATTTAGCTGATTTAAATAAACGGACATACCTTTGGGTCGAACTTGGCTTGCAAACCGTACATGAACGTACAGCGCTTCTAATTAACCGTGCTCACGATTATCCTTCCTATGTAGAAGGTATCAATAAACTTCGTAAGCATAACATTAACGTGTGTTCACATATCATTAACGGTCTCCCGCTTGAAGATTATGACATGATGATGGAAACAGCGCGCGAAGTTGCAAAACTTGATATTCAAGGGATTAAAATTCATTTGCTGCACTTATTAAAAGGAACACCTATGGTGAAGCAATATGAAAAAGGACAACTTGAATTTTTATCTCTTGAAGACTACGTAAGTCTCGTTGTTGACCAGCTTGAAATCATTCCATCAAATGTCATCGTACATCGCATCACAGGTGACGGTCCGCCCGATTTAATGATTGGTCCGATGTGGAGCTTAAACAAGTGGGAAGTATTAAATGCAATCGATGATGAATTTGTACGCCGCGGCAGCTGGCAAGGGAAGTATGCAAATGAGGTGAAGCCAATATGAAATTAGAACGCATATTGCCTTTTGCCCGTACGCTGCTAGAGCGAGCAGTGAAAGAAGGAGATTATGCCGTTGATGCAACGCTCGGAAACGGTCATGATACGTGCTTTTTAGCAGAGCTTGTTGGCGAAAGTGGAAAAGTATTTGGCTTTGATATTCAAGAAGAAGCCATCACCAACTCAAGCACACGGCTACAAGAAAAAGGACTGACGGGGCGTGCTGTTCTTATTCATGAGAGTCACGATACATTAACAGCCGTATTACCAGAAGAAGCAAACGGAAAAGTAACAGGAGCAATCTTTAACTTAGGCTACCTTCCTGGCGGTGACAAAAATATCGTCACAAAACCAAATTCAACTCTTTCTGCCATAGAGCAGTTATTAGAAGTTATGGCACCAGAAGGAATCATCGTCCTTGTCATTTATCACGGACATCCTGAAGGACAAATAGAACGCGATGCCGTTATCCAATTTGCAGAACAGCTCGCTCAAAAAGAAGCACACGTACTAAAGTACGAATTTATGAACCAACAAAATAACCCGCCGTTTATTATTGCGATTGAAAAAAGATAGAACAAGTGCCGCGCCAATATATCGGCGCTTTTCTCGATATATCGACCGATTTTCATCATATATCGGCGACTTTGAAATATATCGGTGCTTCGACAGGGTTTAAAGATCCTTCGACAAATTCCAGCATAATTACACCTACAAAAATACGTACATATTGTGCGTATTTTTTATTGTTTAACATATTCCCAAAAGAATTCCCCTTCCTCAAGGAATGAGAAGGGTGTGAAGCCCAATGAGTAGGGAGGGGATGAATTTTGGTTGGCGTAAGCCAAAGGAATTTCCTCAAATCAGATAGAATATATGTAAAGAATGCTTTTGGTCTCAAAGTTATTGTTTGCTGACTGTGGGCGTGCACCATTAGAAATGCTAAAACAATCACACATCGAACCACAATGATAAAACGAATGAGAGGTGATGACAATGTTGTTGAATCAAAAATATGAAATCTTTCCAACAGAAGCACAAAAAGAAGCGTTAGACCGTTGGCTACAATATTGTCGTCAAACCTACAACTCTGCCTTGCTAGACAAAGAACGGAAATATAAGAAAAACAAAGAAAATTACGATCGTTATGATATGCAAAGACAACTTACATTGGATAAGAAGACGTATCCTTTTCTAAAAGAAATGCCTTCTCAGCCTTTGCAAGAAGTTTTTGCGCGTCTGAAAAAAGCGTTTGATCATTTCTTTCGTAAAGATGCAAAGTATCCAAAACAGAAAAAGTATAAAGACTACAATAGTATGACGTTTCCGCAATTTGGATGCAAAAGAAACGGAAAGCATCGTTATGCGATGTCTTTTTCTGATAACGGTAAGTTATATAATAAAAAATTGGGAGAAATAGATGTCCTACTTCATAGACCAATCGAAGGAACAATCAAACAACTGATTGTCAAACGTCAAGGGAAAAGATGGTACGCTATTTTCAGTGTCGAAAGACAAGTGGTACCATCTGATATCGATACCAATCGTGTGGTAGGAATTGACGTGGGATTATATAAGTATGCCGTTCTTTCTAATGGTTTAGAATATGAAAATCCTAGATTTCTCCGTGAAAAAGAAAAGCAGCTCAAGAAAGCACAGCGAAAAATTTCTAAGAAGAAAAAAGGCTCTGTTAACTTCATAAAACAGGCCGAGCGTGTTCGCAAGCTACATGAAAAAGTAGCGAACCAGCGCAGAGATTTTCTTCATAAATTCAGTTACAATCTTGCAAAAGAGTATGACGTTATCGCTGTAGAAAATTTGAACATTCGAAACATGGTTAAAAATAGAAAATTATCGAAGTCTATTTCTGATGCTGGGTGGGGTATGTTTCGAAACATGCTTGCTTACAAATGCGAAAATCATGGCGGTATACTGATCAAAGTAGAACCAAAGTATACTTCACAAGACTGTTCTGTTTGTGGAAATCGTGTGAAGAAGTCTCTCTCTATTCGTACCCATATTTGTACAAAGTGTGGAACGATATTGGATAGAGACTATAACGCAAGCCGGAACATCTTGCGAAAAGGATTAGAAGAATTGCTTGCCACAAACTAGAGTCTACAAACTGTAGGGCAAGGTTATGTCCGAACAGTATAATCTACGCCTGTGGAGACTGTGTAAGACGTAGTGGGACCCCCCGCTATGCAACGGTCTATGAAACAGGAAGCCCCTTCTTCAATCAGACCGTAAGGTGGATAAGGAGGGGTTATTCACGAAGGATTCTTTCACTCAAAACAAGAATTTCTATATTCGAATTAAAATAAAGGGGATGAACAACTATGATTGGAATACTAGCAGGGATGGGACCAAAGTCTACCGGACCATTCGTTGATAATGTAGTAAAACAATGCCAAGAAATTTACGGGGCGCAAGATGACATGGACTTTCCTCATATGATGATTTACTCATGTCCGACGCCATTCTATATCGATAAAACGATTAATCATGAAGAGATGGAAAGAGCTATTATAAACGGAGCACAAAAACTTGAAAGTACGGGTGTTGATTTTATTGCTATGCCATGTAATACTGCACATCTTTATTTTGATCAACTACAAGCATCCCTCTCAATTCCAGTATTAAATATGGTGAATGAAACACTAAAAGAAATACCTACTCACGTTCAAAAGTTAGCTCTTTTAGCAACTGATTCAACCGTTCAATCTGGTATATATCAAGAAGGATTTGTAAAACGTGGTGTCGATTATATCCAAAAAGATAGTTGGCAAACTGTTGTTAATCAAATGATACATAAAATAAAAATAGGGCAAATAAACGAAGCAAGTAACTTGTGGCATACACTATGCTTAGAATTAACTGAAACTGTTGATGCTGTTGTCATAGCCTGTACAGATTTGAATGTCGTATTAGAGACAAAACAAAATCATCTTTACATTGTAGATTCCGCTACATGTCTTGCCAAAGCTATTGTAAATAAGTATGTAGCTTATCAAAAGGAGACATACACAAAATGAAACATATCCCATTCGAAATGGGATATACATTTGATGAAAACCTCCGTGAACAGCCTTTATCTCTTGAACAAATGAAACAAGGCATTACATTTCTGAAAACAAATTTAACTAGCACAGGTATATCCTATGCAAAACAATGTGGTCTAATCGGTGTCTATGAACGTATCGCCGGAAATCTATCTGAAAGTAAATTTTATTTGCAGCAAGCGATTGATCAATATGAAATTTCCCAGCATATACAAGGACTTTTTATTAACAAACTACGCCTCGCTCACGTTTATCACTGGGAAAAAAATTTTGAAGAAGCAAATAAGATCTTTAACGAGCTTTTACACGTATTACAGCAAAATGAGTTAACTGCCTACGAGGACTTTTTCTATCAGCATTATGGAAAATGTAAAATCGACGAAGGAGATATTTCTACAGCCTTAAGTTATTTTCAAAGAGCGTTACAAATACGCTTAAAAAAAGGAGATCCAGAACTAATTGACTCCACAGAACGGTGTGTGCAATATTGCCGTTCTGTTTTGATAGATTCTAGCAACTAACCAATGTCTCATCGATATATCGGCGACTTTTGAAATATATCGACTGCTTTTCATCATATATCGGCGCTTTTTGAAATATATCGACTGCTTTTCATCATATATCGGCGCTTTTTGAAATATATCGACTGCTTTTCATCATATATCGGCGCTTTTTGAAATATATCGGCGCTTCGACACGATTTAAAGACCCCTCGACAAAATCCAACATGGATATAACAACAAAAGGAGTCTCCTTGAGCGCTCCTTAATTCGTTTCCTCCTGATGTATCCACAACAATAACAACTGCTAATACCGCCTGCACGATGTAATCTACAGTTGTTGGTCCACCTGCTTTTATCAGCATATTATAAATATCAAGTACAAGTGAAATAGAAAGGCACACTAATAACAAATCTTTTCATCTGAGCACTTCCATATTTATATTTTACCATATAATAGAAAAAGGAGGTGAATACATGACAATCTTCGGTATCATATTTTGGTCCATTTGCATTTTGCTTATTGGTGTAGGTTTTTTCTTACAGCGAAAATATAAATCTGAGGCTCCAAATAAATCAGCTAACCAAACCATTCATGAGGAATTAGGAAGAGATGATCAGCATCGGAATGATCCTTTTATCCCGCATTAACGGGCAGTAATACTCCCACCTCAAAATTCAGCGAAAGCATTGTCTAGCTCTAGCGGCTAGAATCTCCGGTCGTTTCGCCCCCTCGGACGAGGCAAAAAGCGCCTCTCCGCCCTGTGCTCCAACGTCCTGCGATTCTGGGCGAGCCGCTTCCGCTTTTCTAAAGAAGTTAGGTGGGAGATAAACTGCCCGTAAAAGCCCGATTGGTGAGGGCTGATAATCAGTGGGGGATGAAGAAAACCCCCACTGATTAAAGTTTCACTTTATGCATTAATATAAAAAACGAGCTGCATCCTACCTCCTGTAGAATACAGCTCGTTTTCATTACTGCGCAATCTTCTTCCGATACATCTTTCCATTCCAATAGAAAAAGCGTGAAGTAAAGCCTCCGTATTTCACAATGCGCCGTGCCATGTACTGCATTTCTTTTTGCTGCGACACTTTCTCGTCTGATAAATAAATGCCAAGCAAACCGCGGCTTATAAGGCGATGGAATTTCATATGCGGCAGTTGTTCTAAGCTTTTTTCTGCTTCTATTACAAAATGTTTCAATCTCGCAAGCGTTGCTTCTTTATTTTCATAATAGCTACAGAAATTTAAATCTCCACCAATACGATCTTCTTCTTGGTCAATGAAATAATCAAGTAAAATATGTAATCCTTGTACATAAGGAAAATACCCTTGTTTAATTTTCATAATATCATCGTCTGTTAATTCATCATGGAATGCATAGGCTACAAGGCAGAAAATACCGAGCGTTGAACCGGCACAAGCGGAAAATTCAAACCAGCTCATTGGCGGGACTTTTTCACGATGTGCTGCAAACCACGTCTTTAAGCGCTCTTCTCTCTCTTCTCGCTTTACGTGTTTATGAATTTGTAAATCGCAGTAATAGCAAGCAAGTTCATGAAGAATTGGAGCAATTTTGTCATAGTGCTTCGTCTTTGTAAGCACTTCTTGACAAGTTGTTACAAGTTCATCTAAATAACCACCATCATCTTGATCATCACGGTAACGATAATAGTTGCTTCCTTCACTTCCTGGTGTTAGCGCCGCAAGCATTGACTCATGAAGCGCGGCAAAATCATTTGGATCAAGTGATGTACTACGGTCGCATAAATTATCTAAATAATCACTAATTGTTTGATATGCTACAATGAATTGAATGCATTCCTCGCGATGTTCATCAGCAAGCAACGCTAAAATGCCGCCGCCTTCACAGTGAAATGTTTTATGCTCAATACTTGCTAAGGCTTGATTATGGAGTTCATCATTCGGAATATGGTAAGCGCGTTCTTTCCACATTGCGAGCTCATGGTGTACGACCGGAAACACATCTCGGTATACTTTCGCCATGAGCGTTATGGGGTTACTCGGTACTTTCACTACTTTCTTCATCTCCTCTAAATGAATATGGTCTAATACGTTCTGTATACTATTCAATTATTTATTTCTGTTTTCTGCATTACATGTGTTTCTACAAATGATTTTGCATAGGCAAAAACTTCATCTTTTTCATACTCATTAAACAGCTCATGATAACACTTCGGCCATTCTTTGTATGATTTGTCACTAATTTTTAGACTATCAAACCAATTGCGGACACGTGTTTTATCTACAATTTTATCTTCACATGCTTGCATTAGCAAGAGCGGTACTTCTGGAAATTCGTCTCGCTTTTCATGTGCAACTTCTATCGCTTTAATTAACTCACTATACCAACGAACTGATACTTTACGCAAGAACAACGAATCATTTTCCATCGCATCGCGAATTTCATGATTGCGCGTGGCCATTTCCACTGTAATATTTGATTGAAATTGCATTTTTGGCGCCACAACATTTAGCACTTTTGCAATCGTACGAACCGGTAGTTTCGGCGCTAATAACACTCCTAAACATGGCGAAGTCAAAACGACTCCCTGCACATCCATTTTCGTTTCTTGCAGCACACGAATGACTACCAATCCTCCCATACTATGCCCGCATAGAAAAAGGGGTAAGTAATATTTTTTCGCTTCCTTAATCCATGTCTTTACTTCTTCTATGTATTCATCAAATGACGTAATATGTCCTCTATTTCTTGAAGTGGTTCCGTGCGCAGGTAAATCTCCCATCACAACATGAAAGCCAAGAGAACGCCACATGTCTGCTAGTGCCTCGTATCGTCCATGATGCTCCATTGCACCATGTACTATAACTATAACACCTTTTGCCTCTTCTGCTTCATAATTCCACATAAAATTCCTCCATTTCACTCTATTTCATAATTTGCTACACTAATATTAGTTTCTAGGAGAGGAAGGTTACTTATATGATTTATCCTTACAAAGACAAAAACCCAAAAATTGCTGATAGTGCATTTATCGCTGACTATGTCACAATTACAGGCGATGTTACAATTGGTGAAGAATCAAGCGTTTGGTTTAACACTATCATCCGCGGAGATGTTTCTCCAACAATTATCGGAGATCGGACTAATATACAAGATCAATGTACACTTCATCAAAGTCCAAAGTATCCGCTTATTTTAGAAGATGATGTCACAATTGGACATCAAGTCATTTTACATAGTTGTACAGTGAAAAAAGATGCTTTAATCGGGATGGGTTCCATTATTCTAGACGGAGCTGAGATTGGTGAAGGTGCATTTATTGGGGCCGGCAGTTTAGTACCGCAAGGAAAGAAAATCCCGCCAAATACCCTTGCATTCGGTCGCCCTGCCAAAGTAATTCGCGAACTAACAGAAGAAGACCGTGAAGATATGGCTCGCATTCGCCGTCAATACGTTGAAAAAGGACAGTATTATAAGGATTTGCAAACGAAATAAGCTTTTTTGCTGCCACCTAAAATGGCAGCTTTTTCTCCGTAAAACTCTACATTTTCTTTACAAAATCTTAGTATTCCCTCAATAAAATCGCATTAAAATAACAATGATACTTTAAATATATGTAATGAGGGGGAGAAGTTTGATGAAAACGAAATCCATCAGCTCCTTATATAGAATAGAGTGCTACATCTTCAAAGGAATTAATCGCTATTTTGAGCGTAAACCTTTAAACATCTTTTTTCGCACTATTACTCATATGGGCGGGGCAACATTTACACTCTCTCTTATTGTATTCTTACTTGTTCTCACAAACGGATCTTTACGAGGCATAGTAATTGCTAGCGCTATTTCTCTTACGATTAGTCACATTCCTGTACAAATTTTTAAAAAGTATTATCCGCGAAAACGCCCTTATTTAATCATTCATAACGCAAAGTATCCGACGAATCCATTAGTGGACCATTCTTTTCCCTCTGGACACACGACGGCTATCTTTTCTGTGATCATTCCTTTTATATTATATGAACCAAGCATGACATTCTTGCTACTTCCCGTTGCAATTTGCGTTGGCATTTCACGTATTTATCTCGGCCTGCACTATCCATCGGATGTACTTGTCGGCATGTGTCTCGGAACAATATCCGGCATTGTTTCATACTATCAATTCATTCCGCTTTTTATGTAAAACTAAAGCCCTTAGGACGGTTCCCAAGGGCTTTATGCAAAACTCAGCAAACATCTTAAACTGAATGTATCGCATTCAAAATTGAAGTTTTATTAGTAGTAAATAACAAATAATTATGTTTTTTAGTCTTAATCAAGATTCGATCTGTTGTTCCATACGGCGTTCCGATTCGAATCGCATTTGCTTCCTCTCCACCATAAGTGTCATCTTCAATAATCTCAATAATTTCCTCCAATGGAATACAAATTTTTGCTAATTGCCATTCAATCACTAATTCCTCTTCTGTTCTTGTCACTTTAATTCCTAACAAATTACCAAAACCCTTCTTCTTTATTCATTTCATAAGAAAATGAAAATACATTAAAGAGTTTACATCATTAACCAAAGATAAAATATGCAATAATGCATATTTACCATTTTATTATTATATTATGATAATATTAAAATCAGAAAATTCCGAGGTGGGTATACATGAAATTCAAGGTAAAGAAAAACCCTTTTCATATGTTTATATATTTAGTAACTATTTTCATCTTTATTGCACTGTTTTTCCTACAAGAAGATAATAACCTTTTCTTTAGGTGTATGATTTTGTTAAACATAATCAATCTTTTATTTGTTTATAGATCATCCACTTACACAATCACCGATGAATCAATTATCATTAAATATTATTTAATAAACACTGAAATCCCTTTAAAAAATATCCAACATATGAAATACTACGGAAAAACACTACATTCAAAAAAATGGACAAGACAGCGATTAGAAATTATGTATGGTTTATTTGATGTAGTAACAGTTTGTGTACCACAAGAAGAAGAGCAATTTATCGATTTATTAAAAGAAAAATGTCCTACTATCAAAATTATAAATAAACCCGCTAATGAATAGTTTAACGGGTTTATTTATTACAAAATAGTCACTACTCGTATAAACTTCCTTCTATAACCTTAGCAGCAAACAATAGCTGTAAAAATCTATTAGCAACTAACTCCTGATCTTCCATAAGTTACGATTCACTAAATAAAATAGAAGTACTTCTTCCTAAAAAGAAGTACCCCTATTTCTATATTTATTTTACTTTAACAGTATATGTCCCATCTCTTCTATCAGTTGTATACACACATAAATAATACTTCCCTGGTTTTACAGCAACTTTTTCTCCGCATATATTTCCATTAGGTTTTCCACCTGCAATGGTTTTTCTCAGATCTGATTCATGAATAAGCGTCCATATCATGTTGATTTTATCTTCGTTTATGACAGAAATGTCTATTTCTTTTGGTGATGACACATTAAACGTATAAATATCGGTATAATCCTCATCCTTAAATGAACCTTTAAGAAGCGTATTAAATGGAATTACATTTGCTTTTTCAAAACGACTATTTGGTTCTGTTTCAGTTGCTCCTATTCGATCTACAGTAACTGTCATTTGTTCTTTACTTTCTTTTCCTTTATCATCTGTCATTGTTACGGTTGCTGTATACGTTCCTTCTTTTTCATATGCATGAGTAGGATTTGCTTCTGTGCTTGTGTTACCATCTCCAAAGTCCCAAAGGTAAGAAACGATTTTTCGACCTTCAGTTTTTGAATTATCGCTCTTAAACTGAATTGCGCTATTTTCTTCCCCGTAATATGTTTCTCTTGCTCGATCTACAGTAACTGTCATTTGTTCTTTACTTTCTTTTCCTTTATCATCTGTAATTGTTACGGTTGCCGTATACGTTCCTTCTTTTTCATATGCATGAGTAGGATTTGCTTCTGTGCTTGTATTACCATCTCCAAAGTCCCAAAGGTAAGAAACGATTTTTCGATCTTCAGCTTTTGAACTATCGCTCTTAAACTGAATTGCGTTATTTGCTTCCCCGGAATATGAATCTTTTCTCCTTACAATTGTTCCTTGACTTTCGCCTTCATCTGTTGCAATGCCGTGGAAAACAATATCATATTGGAACTGATTTTCATTATTTACACGATAATTTACAAAGTACGCTGTTACTGTTTTATAACCGCTCCATTCTTTTTGTGACAGCTTATCTAATGCTTCGTTCACTTGTTTACCCATCGTTTTCCAGTCTTCAGATTCACCTTTTGTTACATCGCCTGTATACGTACCTTCAACTGTAAATGTATTAAAGAATTGAGACTTATGCTTTGTAATCTTTGCATCTTTTACATTCGCAACATCTGCAATTTCCTGCTCCACTTCAGGTAGTGCCTTCTGTGCATGACTTACTAAATAATCATCTGATACTTGCGGCACAGTAAATTTTTCTCGATTATCAACTAATTGCTGCATATATGTTTGATATTCTTTATTCAATTGTGCATCTTTACTTAACTGCTCACGGTATGCATCATAACCTTGTACATCATTTGCACGAATTAAATCTTGTACCTTATCGAATGTATCAAATTTATGATTATACATATAAGACTGCAATGCAAAGGAATAGTTATAAAAATCCCACGTCCCGTATTTTGCAAATAATGTTTGTTCTGCTGTATAGCGTTTTGCTGGTTCGTTTGATAAGCCTCTGATAACACTCTCACGCGGCACTACATTATTCGTACGTGTCGATCCTGCAAAAAATTCCGCATTTCCTTCTGCATACCATGTCAAACGTTCATTTTGCTGTATATCTCCTTGCCCAAATAATCCAGGCACTTCATATCTTCCTTGTAAATAGTGTGTAAATTCATGACGGAATAATTCCTCTAAACTATAAATACTTTGCTGCGGCGTACGTTCATATGTAAAGAACGTTCCGACGTTTTCGATATAAATACCACCATTATCCGTGTCATATCCGTACAATTGCTGGTTAATTTTATATTCATCTGGCGTGTTGTAAATTACGATTGTCAATACATCATCCGCATTCCCTTGTTCTAATGCTTTATCATTTCCGATGACACGGTGATATTGTGCTTTTACTTCTTTCGCAGCCCAGTACATTCTTTGGATTTTTTCCTCTGTCACTTTATCTCCCGTTTTAAAGACAATTGCTCCGTCATCAAATGTATACGTCTTAGGTAAAAATTTCTTCTTGCCATCTTCTTTAATTTGACCTAAATTTACTGTTTTTCCGTTGGCATCTACTCCGCCGTAGTTTATAGCAATCTGTTCTGCCGCGACAAAATATTGCTCTCCTAAGTATGGATACATTTGCAGCGCTTGCGTAACAACGTCTAACCCTTTCTTCGAATTACTATGAAACTTCCCAAAACGTCCTGCATAGTAAATCCCATTATTAATGAGCCAACCATTTTTATCCGTTACATTACCTATAAGCGCCATTTTGTTGACTTCATTTATAAAACTATCAACCTTTCCATACCACATTGTCGCTTTTGTCTCTTTACCCGCAAGGAACCAATCAGTATCTATATTGGCATCAACGGCTTGCATTAAAGCATATACAGCGTCTCCTTTCTTACGGTCACTTCCATATGTAGAAAGGTTATTATTATACTGTTTTAAAATTTTTGCTGCATACTGCACCGTTTCAACGTCACTAGAAGCATTCCTCATTAAATCTCCGTATGCATTTACAACCAAATCTTGCTCAGCTGTACCAAGTTTAAAGTTTGGATTCTTTGCAATTGCTTTCAGTGCAGGTAAACATTTATCCTTGAAGCTTCTCTCTTTTAAATAACTTAATTCCTCATTATAAGCTCCAACATAAAAAGCGGAACGAAGCACTTCGGTAAATGTATCAATTCCTTTTGCATCATTTTTTGTAAATGTACTTCCTCGTTTCTCTAATCCATCCATAATTACCTGCATACGCTCTTTATTTCCATAGAAAGCTTTTGTTTCTTCGTTAAACTGAAATAAACCTTTAATTTGTCCGCTGCGAATATTCGCTAGTGTATCAATTAACTTCTCATCGCTCATTTTATTCAGCTCATCCAAAGTATAGCTTTCCTGCGACTGCTTCGCTTTCACATTTTTCTTAGCGGAGACTGGCTTCTGTGAAAAATCTCCTACTTTTAAACGTTCTTCATATGATAATGTTTCATCAGCTTTTGAGGAATGAGCAACTGCATCTTTTGGCGTCTCTATCCCTGCTGGTTTCATTTGCAGTACATTATAAGGTACTTTTTCTTCCGCTGATACTTCAACTTGCAATGCACCTAACGACAATGCCATTGTACTAATTCCAAGCATAATTTGATTCATTTTCTTTTTCATAAATTCCCTCCATACCAATATATAAATATAATAAAATAACATATTATTCAATTAATTAAATGAAATATGTAAGATTTCATATTATTTTTTAATAGTTTTTAAATAATTTAACGGAGGATAAAAACATTTTTGGGCTATAAATAAGCTTCATATAAGAATCACACAACATACTAATGTCTTAAGTGTGTATTTAAAAAGATGAGGTGATGTTTTCATGAATAATCAGCCAACGTACTTTCCGTATACAAATTATCAGCAACCACAGTATTACCCCATGCAAAATCCGGGTTATCAATCCTTCGAGGATGTAAGAGAAAACGATGATGACGTATATCGTCCTGACGATGCTGAAGATGCTCCAACATCAGCACCCCCAGCACAATCACCAGCAGCACCATCTACATTTTCTTCTCCTATACAAACGTTTCAAGTTCGATCAGCGATGTGTAATTGTTTAGGAAGATGGGGATTTATTGGTTTAAGAGGACAAGGACCTTTCGGAAGAGATTTTTGGTTTTATCCTACTGAAGTAAGAACACATGGAGTATCCGGATATACATGGAAAGCAGGCCGCCGCCGCAAAGTAAGCTATCGCTATTCACAAATCAGAAACTTTATGTGTGTTTCATAGCGTAAATAACAAGCGTAACTACTCAGTTAATCTATGAAAAACCGACATAAAAACCACTTTCTTTTTAGATTGGCGAGTGCATCTGGCCGCGTGTTGGAGCGGTCAGGGCCTTTTCCTGCCACGTGCAAGGTTTTCAAACAAAGGGGTAGCAAGATGTAGGTCCATTTGTGTCTTCATAACAGCAATTTATATGCTGAAACATGAAAAAAAATTTCTATAGGTAATAAGGGACGTATTTTCGCTGAAATCATACTCCTTACCTAACTTCTAAATGAAATGTATGACTGAGTAGTTACTAACAAGTTAACAATATTTGATAATTACGATATGCATTATTGCATAAAATACAAATATTTTACAGTGTTATAATAGATAAAGAGTGGATTTCATCTCATATTTAGCAAGATACCCTAGTATTTTATTTCAAAAAAGCGAAGAATCGTAAAGATTCTTCGCCTTTTTGTTAATTTGAACAGTATTTAAAATTAATCTATAAAAATTCAAACGATAATATTATAAACTATATATAAATGCAACACCTGAAACAACGACATAAAAACCCCTTTTTTAGATGGGCGAGAGCATCTGGCCTTGCATAGAAACGGTCGAGTTCTTTTCCTGTCTCATACAAGATTAAAAACAAAAGGAGAATACTAGTACGAGTCATGTAGTATTCTGTATAGGCACTAGTAAAATTAACATTGAAAGAAGTTGAGAAACATGAAAAAAATGTGTTTGAAAGATGGAAAAGAAGTGATAATCAGAGAAGCTATACAAGAAGATGCTCAGGCTATGATTAATTTTTATAATATAGTCGGCGGAGAGACTGATTTTCTTTCGTTCGGAAAAAATGAGTTCACCAGGTCTTTACCTGATTATGAAAACTTCATTGAATCGACTAAAGAAGATCATAATTCAATTATATTGCTAGCAACAATGGATGATGAGATTATCAGCATCGCCTCCATTACCTCAAGTCAAAAAGAACGAACGAAACATATCGGAACGCTCGGAATCGTAATTGCAGAAAAGTACTGCGGATTTGGCTTAGGTAAAAAATTGATGGAAGAACTTATTGAATGGGCAAGAGGAAACGGCACAACGAAGAAATTACATCTTGTAACTCGAGCAGACAATGAAAGAGCAATAGAACTTTATAAGAAAGTTGGCTTTAAAGAAGAGGGATTATTAGAGCAAGATACGTATATAAATGGTGTGTATTATAATACTCTTATTATGGGATTGATGCTTTAGATTCTATGAAGAGATAAACATGTATGAAAATAAGGTAACAAGAAGCATAGAAATGATATATACGGTACCACTTATGTGACTCAAACAACATAAGTGGTACTTTCTTTTTATGCTTCCATATTCTTCCTAACCAATGCAATTATGCTCTCATAATACGAAAGTTCATGCGACACAAAATGACTTTTATCTACCGTTTTATGAATAGCGACTTTTTCTCCCGCTTCATTCATTTCAAATCCTTCTACTGTAACTTCAGTTCTTTCTCCTAACCACAGTTCAGAAAAGTGGTTAAAGTCAATTTTGACTATACCTGACACTTCTTCTATTTGCACTGTATAATCGTCCATTGTGCCTTTCGTTTCATATAAAAAAACGTGAGCTAATTCTTTATCAATAAAGTCTTCCATTGCAGTGCAATAATTAATAATGCCCAGTGGTATGAGTTCATCAAACGAGACATCAATCCCTACTTCTTCTTGTACTTCACGTATTCCATCGTACACATTTTCATGAGCTAATATATGTCCCGCAGCTGTAATGTCTAACAAATTCGGATAATCCTTTTTTTCATGACTACGGATTTGAAGATGAATATAATTCACTCCATTTTCTCTACTTATAAACCAGCAATGAAATGTTTCATGCCAATGCCCTATTTTATGTACTTCTTCACGCGTTGCAACTCCGACTGGATTTCTATGTTCATCAAATATTTTTAGTAATTCACTTTCCATTATGTACACTCCCTTAAAAACTCCATATCCTAATATTAAAGATATCCTTTACTCATTTTACCAGAAAAATTATAATTTTCAGCATTTTTATATAAAAAAAGAAAAAGAGTTTCATCCCTTTTTCTTCTGTAATTCACTATACTCTTCCTTTGTATTCACATTAACAAATACATCTCTTTCTTCCGCCGTTACATACCGTATGTTACACTGCGATAATAGCCCTTGCATACTTCTTTTTTCTTCCTTTAATAACCGTTCTATTCTCCCTTTTACTTTCGCATGGTATAGAGCTAAAAGTGGTTGTTTCTTTCCTTCAACTAACGGAACAATTGCTTCATATGTTTCATCTGCTCGTTCTATTAATTCCAGTGCCCACTCTTTCGAAACGTTTGGTGTGTCACACGGTGCAACGATGTACCAATTTGCGTCTATAAATTCCATCCCTGTTAATAAACCAGCAAGTGGGCCGTTTCCTTTATATAATTCGATGTCTTCTACAACAGGCACGTTCAGTATATGGGAAAGCTCATTTGTAATATCTGGATGGCTAATAACAACGATATCTGTTGTAACTTCCTTTAGTGCTTCTACACTATGCTCAATAAAGGTTTTTCCTTGCCACATTGCTAATGCTTTTGGTTCTCCAAAACGACTTGATTTTCCGCCGGCTAATACAATTCCTGCAAATTTCATTGGCGATGCAGCTCAAATGTAATGTGTCCAAGCTCTGGTAAAATCAATTTCTTCATCGCAAGGCGCACTGCTCCTGTCGATCCTGGCATAGAAAAGACCACTTTTCTACCAATTGTTCCGCCAATCGCCCTGCTTAGCATCGCTGCGCTGCCGATATCTTCTAAATAACTAATCATCCGAAATAGTTCCCCAAATCCTACAATTTCTTTATCAAGCAATGCTTCTACTGCTTCAATTGTAACATCACGCTTTGTAATTCCAGTGCCACCATTTGTTAACACAACATCGACATCTTCTTGCTGGTAGCCATTTAATACAGCTTGCTGAATGCTTTCTTTATCATCTTTCACAATTTCATATGCTGTTACTTGATGATTTGCTTCTATTAATAACTCTTTTAATAACTGTCCACTTTTATCCGTTTCTTCTGTTCGTGTATCTGAAATCGTGATAATTTTACAGCGAACTTGTACAGGTGCTTGTTTTTTATGTTCTGTGACGCTCATTCTTTTTTCCTCCCCATTGCTAAGCTTATCTAAATTTTATCATATATCATATAGCAGCAAAAAAAAGTGAGTCCTGTCACACTTCTTTATCGAAAAAACATTCTTTTTCTAAAATTTACCTCATAATAAAAATAAAGGATTTCTAAAGGGAGGGAGATTTACATGGATACAATGAGAAAATTAACAACACTATTCATTCTCCTATTCGTCGCTTCCATTAGCGCTGGCATGGCCCTAAAAGACGCCGTACCGTATGCAGCAATAGGCGGCTGGGGATTTGGCACACTCTTTTTACTCTGTTCGGCTTTTTGTGCAGGACGAATTCATTATCATAAAGGGGAATAAGTATATTCGGTAAAAAATCAACTACGTGTACATCATGCGGGAAGGAAATTGCAGTACATGAATGTTCTTGGATTTACATGCAATATCCGCCAAGCGGTATCACAAATATACAAAAGTATATTGAACTCGGCGGTGAAGTGTACTGCACTTCTTGTGCTGGGAAACTAGAAAAACAGAAAAATAGCTAAGACCCTAACACTTATTCGTATAAACATAAATATTTTGGTGAACAGTAAGACTCTCATTTTTCCACACTAAATTAAAATAAAACAAGCTTTGCGCACACGCGCAAAGCTTGTTTCTTCCTATATTATAGACCAGCTTGTTCTTTTAAAGCTTCAGCTTTGTCTGTACGTTCCCATGAAAGATCTACATCAGTACGTCCGAAGTGGCCGTATGCTGCTGTTTGTTTGTAAATTGGGCGACGTAAGTCTAACATTTTAATGATACCAGCTGGGCGAAGATCGAAGTTGTTGCGAATTAGTTCTACTAATACTTCTTCAGATACTTTTCCAGTGCCGAATGTATCAACAGAGATAGATACTGGTTGCGCTACGCCGATTGCGTATGCAAGTTGTACTTCTGCTTTGTCAGCAAGCCCTGATGCTACGATGTTTTTCGCAACGTAACGAGCTGCATATGCTGCAGAGCGGTCAACTTTTGTCGCATCCTTACCAGAGAATGCACCGCCGCCGTGACGAGCATATCCACCGTAAGTATCTACGATAATTTTACGACCTGTTAAGCCAGCATCCCCTTGTGGTCCACCGATAACGAAGCGGCCAGTTGGGTTAATGAAGAATTTTGTTTCTTCATCGATTAATTCAGCTGGTACAACTGGTGTAATTACAAATTCTTTTAAGTTGCGATCGATTTGTTCCCAAGCAATCTCTGGGTGATGTTGCGTAGAAATTACAATTGTATCGACGCGAACTGGTTTACCATTTTCATCATACTCAACTGTTACTTGTGTTTTACCGTCTGGACGTAAGTATGGTAATGTATCATCTTTACGAACTTCCGTTAAACGACGAGCTAATTTGTGAGCAAGTGAGATTGGAAGTGGCATTAATTCTTTTGTTTCATTACATGCAAATCCAAACATTAAACCTTGGTCACCAGCACCGATTGCTTCAATCTCTTCGTCAGTCATTTGACCTTCGCGTGCTTCTAACGCTTGGTCAACACCCATTGCGATGTCAGCAGATTGCTCATCGATAGATGTTAAAACTGCACAAGTTTCTGCATCGAATCCGTATTTTGCACGAGTATAACCGATTCCTTGAATTGTTTCACGAACGATTTTTGGAATATCTACATAAGTAGAAGTTGTAATCTCCCCCGCTACCAATACTAAACCAGTTGTTACTGTTGTTTCACAAGCTACACGTGCGTTTGCATCTTTTGCTAAGATTGCATCTAAAATAGAATCAGAAATTTGGTCACAAATTTTATCTGGATGTCCTTCAGTTACAGACTCAGATGTGAACAGATGACGTTTTTTTGTCATGTGGTAAACCTCCCTACAGTAATTGTATATATTGTACGGAACTCATCCTTAATTTGCCACAAACTGCGACATTCATGTATTTTCCCACACAAGTGCAAAATAAAAACCTTTCCTATAAAAGAGGAAAGGTTGTAATTGCTACTTGCATACTGTTTTTGCCCTTCGCTCTTATCGTTCGAGACTATTCGCCTCGCACAGGTTTAAGCACCTATTCACTTGTTTGTATTACATACAAGTGAGGTTGCCGGGCTTCATCGGGCCTGTCCCTCCGCCAGCTCGGGATAAGAGAGTATCCGTCCTCAACTATACTAAAGAAATGACTTTCATTTGTCAATCCATATACACATATTCCTATAAGTTTTTCAGTGTAGAAATTTATGGAAAAAACTAATATAATAACACAAACAAAAAACAAATAAATAGTATACATTATTTATATGATTGTGTTATACTTTTGGTGGGGATTACGAGGAATATTCATAAATTAAATAAAGGATGGTATGTAAATATGAGTACTGCGAATGTCCAAATTGGATTACATGAACTATTGAACGGAAGCAATGCACAGGTTCAATTGAGCGTTCCGCAATTAACGGAAAAGGTATTAATGAGAAAAGAAGGTCAATTATCTTCTACTGGCGCAGTTTCTGTTTCAACAGGAAAATATACAGGACGTTCTCCGAAAGATAAATTTATTGTAAACGAAGCATCTGTTACGGACAAAATTGCTTGGGGCTCTGTAAACCAACCAATTTCTGAAGAGCATTTCAATAAATTATATACAAAAGTACTAGAGTACTTAAAAGATAAAGAAGAACTATTTGTATTCAAAGGATTTGCAGGAGCAGACCGCAACTACCGTCTTCCTCTTCAAGTTATTAATGAATACGCTTGGCATAATTTATTTGCGCATCAATTATTCATTCGTCCAACTGAGGAAGAATTACAAAGTCATGATGCAGAGTTTACAATTGTATCTGCACCAAACTTTAAAGCAGATCCAGAGATTGACGGCACGAATTCAGAAACGTTTATTATCGTTTCTTTTGAAAAGCGTATCGTATTAATCGGCGGTACAGAATACGCTGGTGAAATGAAAAAATCAATCTTCTCTATCATGAACTACTTACTTCCAGAGCAAGACATTTTCTCTATGCACTGCTCTGCAAACGTAGGAGAAGAAGGCGATGTTGCTTTATTCTTCGGTTTATCTGGAACAGGTAAAACAACATTATCTGCTGATCCGCACCGTAAATTAATTGGTGATGATGAGCACGGTTGGTCTGATAACGGTGTGTTTAATATTGAAGGCGGTTGCTATGCAAAATGTGTGAACTTATCTCACGAGAAAGAACCACAAATCTTTGATGCAATTAAATTCGGCTCTGTTTTAGAAAACGTTGTGATTGATGATCATACACGCATTGCAAATTACGATGACACTGCATTAACAGAAAATACACGTGCAGCTTATCCAATTGATGCAATTGATAACATCGTATTACCTAGCGTTGCAGGTCATCCAAATACAATCATTTTCTTAACTGCTGATGCATTCGGCGTATTGCCTCCAATCAGTAAATTAACGAAAGAGCAAGCTATGTATCATTTCTTAAGCGGTTACACTAGTAAACTAGCAGGAACTGAGCGCGGTATTACTTCACCGCAAGCAACATTCTCAACATGCTTCGGTTCTCCATTCTTACCGCTTGATGCATCTCGCTACGCAGAAATGCTTGGTGAAAAAATCGAGAAACATGATGCAAACGTGTTCTTAGTGAATACCGGCTGGACTGGCGGCGAATATGGCGTTGGAAAACGTATGAACCTAGGTCATACACGTGCAATGGTGCAAGCTGCATTAAATGGCGAGCTTGACAACACCGAAACAGCAAAACATGATATCTTCGGTCTTGAAGTACCACTTCATGTTCCTGGTGTACCTGATGAAGTATTAATGCCAGAACAAACATGGACTGATAAAGAAGCTTACAAAGTAAAAGCAACTGAACTTGCAAATAAGTTTAAAGAAAACTTCAAGAAGTTTGATAAAGTTTCTGAAACAATTGTAAAACTAGGCGGGCCAATCGCCTAACCTGACTTTACTGTGAAATATCCTAAATCATGTGAATAAGTATGTTGTGATTGCAAGAAAACAAGTATTCACCGACAAAGCCCACGTTTTCTTGTAATCGCGCATACTTACATATAAAAGAGGCTTACGAGTAATCTCGCAAGCCTCTTTCCTATTTCTTTGCATCTTTCATACTGTAATATGCTAAATTAATCACAATTAATATATATCCGCCCATAATACCAACAGCAAATGCCCACATCACCATATGATGCTCAATTTCATACATAATAATGGCACCAAGTATCGCTGCTGCAAATCTGTTTATCATACCAAGAGTTGGTGACTTACTTTTTTTCACTATACTCTCTCCGATTTTTTCAATGCGGCGTCCTAAAATCCAAACACAATACGTGCTCACGAGAAAACCAAGACCGATTCCTAAAAAGTGCGGAGAAAAAGGAGTAAACGCCCAGCCGAGCATCATCAGTGCTAAAATATAATACATTTGTACTTTAAATGTTTGTAACGACATGTTAATCATGTTGCAACTCCTCTACTGCAGAATCTCTATATCAAATATCATCCAAATTAAAAAACAACGTAAAAACCACTTTTTTAGGTGGGTAAAAGCATGTGATCGATTCCCTACTATGCGCAATACAAAAACAGATCATCTCTCCATTGCAGCGGCTTATATGTCGAAAAATCAAAATGAATTTACATAGTTTCAATTATTTTGATAGTGTTTATGTTATTAAAATACATTTAAGAAATAACATTATACAAAACTTCTCTTGTAAATAACGCGTCGAATTGTGTCGCTTTTTAAAACATTTTTTTATAAAATAAGATATCAATCTAACAAAATATGGATATGATATAGTAAGTACACAATAAAGGAGGGACTTCCATTGCTCTTCTTTCTCATCGCTCTTATTCATTTCGTTATCCCGGCTCTCGTCGGCTTAACATTATATTGGTATACACCTAAGCATAGTGTTTTCTACGCTGTCCTCAGCGTTCTTCTCACCGGTATGATTCTCGTCACTTATTTCCGCTTCCCTGTTCTTAACTGGATTCCATTTGTTATAGCAATTTTGTATCTTATGTTATTGCCGAAAATCAAAAAATAAGAAAGCAGATCTACTCTGCTTTCTTATTTTTCATTCCTTACACCCGAACATGTAATTTCATATTCGGATTATAATATTGACTTGGGCTTTTTAATTGAAAAGTTCCTCCAGATTCAGAGAAATCAACAGTCAAATTATCATCCATAAAAACAAGCTTCGTTCGATCAGCAATAAACTGAAACCTGTTTGATGCGATGTCTACGTCACGCTCATCTTTTTCAGACACAGCGACTAAGTCAATAATCCCACTCATTACGCAGCCGCACCCTTCTATATCGTAAAATAATTTTATATATTTCGCTTCACTTGGAATCATCTCTTTTATTTTCGCATATGCGGCGTCCGTTACAGTAACATTCATTATTTTTCCTCCTACATCAATCACGATTATCCTATTGTAGCATTCTTTATTTATAAATTGGTTCGAATTATATACATTCATTTTGATTTACTAACATACAAATCTCTGCTATGGAGGATACAACATAATCGCTCCCTTTGTTTTAAAACTCGCATGTGGCAAAAAAAGGTCCTAACCGTCCAATAGCTCTCGCCCTCCCCTAAAAAGAAGAGCGGTTTTATGTTGTTTATTCAATTTTTTATATACGGAAAATTCATTTAATCGTATAATTAAATTGATATATTTTTCCAAAGGGGGTTTTCCTTATGCCAAAACTTCAAGAGATAGAGCATCAGTTACATACACTATTTTCCGTGCACCAATACGGAGTAGACCCTGGGTTTAGCCGTTTCCTCCCAGCTGCTTATGATTCGATTTCGTTTCCTTGGCAAGAGTTCTTTGAAGATGATTTCGTGACATACTTTAATGGGCTCATGCTAAAAGGAGCAGATGTTGTTCGCAACGTCTTTTTAGCTGTTTTTCCAACTGACGAAGTGCTTGATCGGTTTCTTACTGAAGGAACAGCTGGAGACTTACTTTTCATGCATCACCCGCTTGTTATGGAATGCGGCGATCCGCACGGTTTACCAGGGCGCGGATTCATTCCTATTCCAGGGCATTATTTACGAGCAATAAAAGAAAAAGGATTATCCGTGTATACGTGCCATGCACCAATGGATATCCATCAAACATATGGTACGAGTATCGCAATCGCTAAAGCACTGCAAGCATCAGTAATTGAAAGTTTCGCTGAAGGCGATGGATTGATTTGTGAAGTTGCTCCAACCAATACAAATGAACTAATAGAAAAAGCAAAACGGATTTTTGATATTCCGTATGTAGATTTCGAAGGAAAAACGAATTCTCATATTTCGAAAATCGCAATCATTGCTGGCTGCGGTGATAAAGTAAGCATGATGCAAGAAGCTGAGGAAAAAGGAGCGCAGGCTTATATTACCGGGGAAGTTCATTGTCACATTGATAACGACTACGGCAAAAAGAAATATGACATCATGAAGGAGCACATATCGCATACAAATATGTCGCTCATTGGTGTTTCCCACTCGGCATCGGAGTATTTAGTGAAAAAGACGTTAATGTATGACTGGTTTTCGCAAAATTTTAATGTAAATGTTGTCTTGTTGCCCCAGGAGAAATGGTGGTATTAATATAGAAAGCAACCAAATGCATGATGCATTTGGTTGCTTTCAGATGTGCTTCCTCAAAATAAATTTACTTTACTATTAATGAATATGTTCCATTTCTGTTTTCCTTGTCAAAAAATGAAACTAAGTAATACTTCCCAGGTTTCGCTTCAAATTTCCCTTTTATATTATTTCCATCAGCTTTTCCCGTAACAACAGGATTTTCTAAATCTGATTCGTGATAAACATCCCATTGTATCCCAATTCCCTGTTCATCTAGAAAAGAAACATCTACTTCTTTTGGAGATGTTACATTAAATGTGTACATATACGCCATATTAGGTCTATCCATATTTCCTTTAAAAAGCTTATTAAAACGAATTGCCTTTGCATTTTGATAGTTATGGCCTGCTGGTTCATCCTGCTTTACAGTAGCCGTTGTTTGTCCTCGGCCTACTTTTCCTTTACTATCTTTCACTGTTAGCTTTGCAGTATATGTTCCTTCTTTTCCATATACATGAGTAGGGTTTGCTTCTGTACTTGTTGTACCATCACCAAAATCCCAAAGATAAGAAACAATTTTTCCACCTGTACTTGCTGTGCCATCGCTATGAAACTCAACTTTTTCATTTACTATTTCGTTGTATGGTCCATTCATATTCACTTTAATTGTCTGCTTTTCTTCTTCTCCCGTTGCAACGCCATGGAATACAACATCGTATTCAAATTGATTGTTCGCATTCACGCGATAATTGACAAAGTACGCTGTGACTGTTTTGTAGCCGCTCCATTCTTTTTGCGCTAACTGTTCTAAAGATTGGTTGATTTGTTTGCTCATCGTTTTCCAATCTTCAGATTCTCCTTTTGTTACGCCGCCTGTATATGTTCCTTCTAATGTAAACGTATCAAAAAATTGAGACTTATGCTTTGTCATTGTTGCATCTTTTATATGTGCTACATCTTCAATTTCTTTCTTCACATCAGCTAATGGCTTTGGCGCATGGTCAGCTAAATAATCATCTGATACTTGCGGGGTATTATATGTACCCTGATTATCAATTAACTGCTGCATATAGTCTTGGTATCCTTTATTTAAATTTGGATCTTTACTTAAAGCTTCACGATATGCATCGTAACCTTTCACATCATTTGCACGAATGAAGTCTTGAATCTTATCGAACGTTTCAAATTGATGCGTATATAAGTAAGACTGCAGTGCAAAAGAATAATTATAAAAGTCCCATGATCCATATTTTGAAAATAATGTTCGTTCTGCTGTATAACGCTCTGCAGGATTAGATGATAATCCTTTAATTACACTTTGGCGCGGAACAACGTTATTCGTACGAGTAGATCCCGCAAAAAATTCTGCATTTCCTTCTTCAAACCAAGTTAAACGTTCGTTTCGATACATTTCTGCTTGTCCCCATGATCCTGGAACTTCGTATCTTCCCTGTAAATAGTGTGTAAATTCATGACGGAACAACTCTTCCAAACTATAACTACTTTGCTGCGGTGTACGTTCATATGTAAAGAACGTTCCGACGCCTTCAATATAAATTCCACCATTATCTGTTGAATATCCATACAGTTGACTATTTCGTTTATATTCATCTGGATTATTGTAAATAACGATTGTCAGTACATCATCAGCTTTCCCTGCTTCTAACGCTGCATTATTTCCAATTACACGATGATATTGCGCCTTTACTTCTTTAGCAGCCCAATATAATCTCTTCACTTTTTCTTCCGTTACTTTATCTCCTGTTTTAAATACAATAGAACCGTCATCGAATGTATACGTTTTTGGTAAGTATTGCTGCTGGCCCTCTTCACGGATTTTCTTTAAATCTACTGTATTTCCGTTATAATCTTTTCCACCATAGTTTGTTGCAATTTGCTCTACCGCAGTAAAATAAGTTTCACTTAAACGAGGATACATATGCATTGCTTGTGTAAGTGCTTCTAAAGGTTTATTGGGATTACTATGAAATTTCCCTAAACGACCAGTATAATAAATACCATTATCAATTAACCATTTATTTTCTGGTGTTACACGGTTTAGAAGAGCCATTCGACTAAATTCACTTATGTAACCATCAATTTTCCCATACCATATTGTTTCATCCGCTTTTTTACCTGTCGACTGTATATCATTATCAATCGCTTGTATAAGATTATACAGGGCATCCCCTTTATTCTTGTCACTTACATATGTAGAAATATTATCGTTATATTGTTTTAAAATATTCCCTGCATATTGAACTGTTTCAGCATCACAAGTAGCGTTTCTAATTAATTTACCGTATGCAGATACCACTGCATCCTGTTTATCTGTACCAAGTTTAAAATTCGGATTTTTGGCAATTGCTTTTAATGCCGGTAAACATTTATCACGGAAGCTTCGCTCATATAAATAGTTTACCTCTTTATTATTAAAGCCTACATATGATACGGAACGTAATACTTCAGCAAACGTCTCAATCCCTTTTGTATCATCTTTTGTAAATGTGCTTCCACGACGGCCTAATTCATCAATAATAAGCTGTATTCGATCTTTATTTTGATAAAACGCTTTTGTTTCTTGATTATATTGATCTAAATCTGTAATCTGATTCCAACTAATATTTCCCAATGTATCGATGAATTCATCATTACTCATTCTATTTAGCTCTGCTAAAGAATACTTTTGCTGATATTGTTTTGCCGCTGCTCGTTTCATGGCCGGAGCTGGACGTTGTGAAAAATCGTTCGCTTTTAAACGCTCTTCATAAGACAATGTTTCGTCAGCCTTTGTAGAATGTGCAAGTTCATCTTTTGAAGTTCCCACTCCAGTTGGTTTCACTTGTAACACATTATAAGGTGTTGTTTCTTCCGCTGATACTTGTGTTTGAATACCTCCAAATGATAATGCTAATGTACTAACACCGAGCATCATTTGGGTAAATTTTGATTTCTTGTTCATAACATTTCCTCCGTTTATATGTTTCTTTTAAAAATAACATATTATTACAATAACATAATTAAATATTAAAATATATTGATATATATTTATAAACGCTTACTGTAATAGAGGTGAAAAATTCATCACATCTTAACGTTAAAAAAGAGGAGGGAATAATAATAGAAGCGCAATAGCCGTTTTAAAGTTTATAGGTGGAATACTTCCATTCGTTCAAGAACTTTTAAAAGCATTTATGTAAGTTTATCATTCAGTCATTATTTATAAAATATTATCATACAAATGACCTGCATATTAAAGATCAATTATTAATATGCAGGTCATTTGTGTGAGTAAGATTCCTTTAAAGGGATAGAAACGATTCAAAGAATAACTCGCCACATCTGAAAAGATTTCCGATTGTGGCGGGTATTTTTTATTATAAGTATGGACAGCATCTAATTTCGTTTTCAAAGAATATTTAGGCATAAAAAACTGCACATAATTCATTTCATCAGCTTGCTACATCTCCAGTCATAGGAGTACCTTTCATTGCATATCTCTAGAAACCTCTTTAAAATTCATCGATTTAAACACAGAACAAATAGACACATTACTGCTAATGTGAATGAGATCCTAAAATTTTCTTGTTTTTCATTCATATCGATTGAACTCCTATACAGCCATTGAAAGACTTTTATAACATTTATGAAAGTGTTTTGAAAGATATTAAAAGTAAGATTAGTTTATCGCAAATAAATATGCGAACTACCTTATAAACTGTGTATTTTATTTTTCTAATGCACTAAAGATGATTTTAAATGAATTTGCTCACATGTGTTAGAAAAATAAAATTGATCCAACCGAGCTCCCCCAAGCTCTTTTGAACTAAACAAAACCCACAGAAAACATTCTTGTTCTCTATGGGTTTTGTTGTATTTATGTTTTTTTCCTGAAACAAATGGTTCTTTTATAGAAATAAGTAAGATTTTTAAAGATTAAATGATAAGACAATTGTTCCGCTCTGTAAAAAATAATGCACAAAGAGAATCCTTTTATGTACTTCCCGATTATATGGATGAGAGAGAAATCCTACGTTATTACACAATTTCTGATGAAGAATTATAAATTATAAATTATAAATAAACAGCGTGGGGCCGCCAATAGATTAGGATTTGCAATACAAATTGCCTACTTACGTTTTCCAGGAAGACCATTATCTGCAAATGAAAAAGTTCCAGATTTTATTGTACATACGATTGCTAAGCAATTAAGAATTTTACCTTCAGCTATACAGAATTATGCACGTGAGCGTGATACAACTCGGAGAGAACATTTAATAAAAATCAGAAATACATTAGGATTTCGAACTTTTACTTAAAAATAATATCGTGAACTAACACGCTGGCTTCTTTAGCACAAGTAAACGCCAAACATGGTAGAGAGATTCAGGCGTAAGTTTTTATACACATATATCAGATCAATACGCCCCATTTTATGTGCAAGTGATTAGTTCTTCAGAAGAATCTCCACATATCATTGATGGATTACTATATCATAAATTGAAGAGCACTATAATGATGCAGCAGGTTCTGTAGGTCATATTTTTGGTATGTATCATAGACAGCAAAGTAACTTTTTAACAAAAAAGCAGGCGATAGATTTCAATTCTATCACCTGTTTTTATTATTTCTTATTTGTAACTACTCAGTCATACATTTCATTTAGAAGTTTGGTAAGGAGTATGACTCCAGCGAAAATGCGCCCCATTACCTATAGAAAGTTATTTTCATTTTCCAGCATATAGATTGCTGTCATGAAGATAAAAATGGACCTACACCTCGCTACCTCTCTTTGTTTTAAAACTTTGCGCGTGGCAGGAAAAGGCCCTGACCGCTACTATGCATGGCCAGTCCTTCTCGACCATTTAAAAAAATGCTTTTCTGTCGGTTTTTCATAGAGTGACTGAGTAGTTACTCTTATTTTGCAAAATAAGCTACACCAAAGTTCTCGTTAAATCTCTTACACCATACAGAAACTGCGCCGTATGCACTTACATCTATTTCATCAGGAATTTCATAGTTTTGATCGCCTTTATTTCCTTTTAGTTTCCCTAATTCAATATACTTATAATTTTTAACATCTTCATTATTTTTCAATTGATTTGTAGGAATCAATACAACTCGAACGTCTGGGCCGTTAGAAGTTGAAAAATTGCTAAGGCGTAAAATACGTTTTCCATCTGCTAATTGATAGATTGTTGCTGTTCCCGTTGTTTCATGAACACCATTTTGAAACTGCCCTTCGCTTATTGCTTGTTGCTTTGTTTCTTTTGACTTCATTTCTGTTTGCGGTAATGTTTCATTTACTTTCTTATCAATAAATAATTTCTCTGGGCGGAATAAAGACCACAGTATCCCCCCAACAATTACGAATGCTCCGATAAGGAATATATATTTTCTTTTCATAAAGTAAGTCCCTCCTCTAACACTTATATATTAGCAAGAAACTCTCTCATTTTCATAACATAACTATTACAAAAGTCTTTCACGCCTTATTTTTTTCTGATGTAATAGGAAGCGTAAACCAAAATTCAGTTCCTTGTTTCCCATCTGAACGATCGCGCACACCAATTTCCCCTTTGTGCATTTCAACTAATGATTTTGCGATAGCTAATCCAAGCCCTGATCCACCAGATTGCGAACTTCTTGATTGATCCGTTCTATAGAAGCGTTCAAATATGCGTAATTGATCATTATATGCGATTCCTTGTCCTTCATCACGTACAATAAATTGAACATGCTGCTTCTGCTTATTTTCTTCTACAATTAACTCAATTGTAGAGGACGCAGGGGAATACCGAATTGCATTATGTAACAAATTACTAATAACTCGCATTATTTTACACGGCATCATCCAAAGCCGAGGCAATGTATCAGACACTTGTACTTCTAAATACATCTGTTTTTCCTCTAGTAAAATGGCATGTGAATCTAGTACGTCTATTAACACTCTGTCCACATGTGTTAAACTTGGATGAAACTCTTCCTGTCCAAGTTCTAACTTGGACAGATCAAATAAATTATTAATTAAGCCATTTAGTCTTTGCATTTCCTGTAATATTGTCGCTAAGTACTGCTTTTTCATGCCAGGATCTTCAATTACATCATCTTGTAGTGCTTCTATCATCAATTGTATGCTAGCGATAGGTGTTCGTAAGTCGTGTGAAATATTTGCGATCAGCTCTGTACGCGCTTTTTCTCCTTCTTCTAACTTCGTAAAACCTTCTTCTAACTTTTTCGCCATCTTTTGAAAGGCTGTTGCTAATTCTTTAAACTCTCGTGGTTCTTTTCCAATTATATATATCGTTTCAAAATGTCTATCACTAAATTGTTGTGTTAATGCAATTAAATTTTGAATCGACCTCATAATCGGACGTGTTAATAGCCAGTAGATAAAAGTAGAAAGAATCATTGCTACAATTGCAATTCCTGTTAATAACCGTGTTTGTTCCGGTGCCAATAACATTTTCGTATCACCGTACCATATAGCAACGACCATAATACTCGTGCTTAATAAATTCATCAATAACAATTGATAACGTAATCTCATGTTTCATTTCCTCCATTTGGATCAAACCGATACCCTATGCCCCAAACTGTATGAATCCAACGGTTCTTTGTCGTATGTTTATCTAATTTTTCACGTAAGCGACTCATTAACACCGTTACTGTATTTGTACACCCGTCATATTCAAACTCCCAAATTTGTTCAAGAAGTTGCGACCGAGAAAACACTTGTTTTGGATGTTTTGCCATCGCATAAAGTACTTCAAACTCTTTCACTGTCAAGTCAACTTCATGCCCACAAACAAACACACTTCTCTTTGTTGGATAAATCTCCAAATCAGGAAACTTTATCACTTCTAATTCTTGTTCTGGTTCTGGTTCTGGCTCTGGTTCTTTCGTCTGCACTGCTGGCTGATTGCCTCTTCTTAATATAATTTGCACTCTTAATACTAACTCACGAGGAGAAAACGGCTTTGTCACATAATCATCTGCTCCGATTGTTAAGCCTAAAATTCGATCTCTTTCCTCTCCCCGAGCAGTTAACATAATAATAGGAACATTAGATTGTTGACGAATTTCTTCACATAGCTCCCAACCATCTTTTTTGGGCATCATTAAATCTAAAATAATTAAATCTGGCTGATGTTGTTGAAATAGATCCCAGCCTTCTGCTCCATTTTCAGCTGTATATACTTCATATCCTTCTCTCTCTAAATACCGTTTACATATTTCTCTAATATTCTCTTCATCTTCTACAATTACAATTCTTTTTTTCATAACTAGAATCCCCGCTGTTCTTTTATAGTAATGTAAAAACATTTCTCTTTTTTAAAATACTTATAGCAATCATTTATGTAAATATAATAATTAACAATATATCTATCCTAATTCAAGTACCGTAGTCATATATTCATAAAACAATCATGAGAATCCATTATACAAAAAAAGAGAATACAGTATATTTGCACCCCATGAAGGATTATATATAAATCCAACTTGACTTTCCAACACACAAGTCGCCGCCATGCTAAACAAAAAATAATCTGCTACTTTCGTTCTCTCTTTGTTTGAACTTCGCACGTGGAAAAGAAAAAGGCCATGACCGCTTCTACGCACGGCCAGACGCTCAGGGCCATCTAAAAAGAAAAGGGGTTTATGTCAGGCTTTTAATTTGGATTTATATATCGAAGTTTTTAAACTTTGAGCATAGAAGTAGAATGGCTTTTTACATAATATAAGTCTCCATTGCTATCAATGGAGACTTTATTACAAATTATCAATACTATAATCAAATTCTACTAAGCTTAGAAAAATCTTGTAGCAAAAAGACAATTATTATGGTATCTATTCCAAAATTGACTGCAAAAGCTATTATAACAGAAAAAGCGATGATATATGAGAGTACCATATAGATTGAAAAAATTGAAGAAAGGAGTGGAATGAGTTTTCTTGTTGTGGTTATTGCATATTCCTTATTCTTCTGAAGGTAGCTCATAATGACTCCAATACTAAATGATAAAGGAACACCAAACCAAAGTAAAAACGCATCGTTGAAAAAAATATAAATAAGTTAAGCACTAAAACGAATAATTGTATGATAGATAATTTGATATGTAAGGTTTATTTTCACGCTGCTCTCCATGACCAAATTCCCATGTAAAAAGAAAAAGACTTTACATTATATACATACAAGTTGATTTTTTAACATATAAGTCGCTGCTATGCAGAACAAAACATGGCCTCTACTTGCTTTCTACCTTTGTTTTAAACTTTGCACGCGGCAGGAAAAGGAACTGACCGTTTCTATGCATGGCCAGTTGCTCTGGTCTCCTCCCCTAAAAAAAAGTGGTTTTTATGTCATTTTTTCAATTTGTATTTATATATTTCTTACTATTTGTGCATTACCTCCCCCACAAATAGAAACAGACTGCAAAGCTTTCTGAAAGAAATGCTTTGCAGTCTTATGATTTCTTGCTTTATTTAATGCTTTCTAATTCCCATTTATGTTTCTCACCTGGTGAATCTGTATGCTCACCTGTTAAAATATTCTCATGTAAAGATACAGGTGGGAAAATCCCATTATCCGCAACACTACCATTCCATTTATTGTATCTATACGTGAGATAATTAGAATCAGATTTTAAATAGAAGCTCTTTTCATTCGAGATTTTATCTAACTTAACTGTGGATCTATTACGTTCTTGATCTAACCAACTATAATCATACCCTTGTCCAACATTGAAATACTGATAACCACCATGAGTGCTGTTCGTAAATTTAAGGAATACTTCCTCATCTTTTCCAATTGGCTCTCCTGGTCTAGACTGACCTTTTCTCTCAATGACTACTGATGTAGCTTCAATATCTGGTCCATGTATTGCTTGTTTTTTCGGTCCAAGTCTTAATCCATCCCAGTTGTTTCCTTTTAGATTAAAGTGCACATATTTCCCGTTTACAGTTTGAAATAAAGTACTTACATTCCACTCTTCTCTCACATTACCTTCACGAATTTCTGAGCTAGACGTTTTCAAATAATACGGTTTTCCTTCTACAATAAATTCACCTTTATTATCTACTAATAAATTATCAAACTCTTTATTATACTTAACAACTGTAGAAGTTTTTTGTGTCGGAAGTTTCTTTTGTGCGTCATTGATTTCAAATGTAACTTCTTTTGATGGATCGAATTGATTCAAACTTACAGTTTCTTTAGACTCATATATATTCCCATTTTTAACTAATGTCACTTGCTGTGTTGATTTAGAATTTTTCTTTTCAAAAGTAGCAGTGATTTCATTACTTGCTCCAAATAAGCCCGGTACGACTGCCGCATACAACTTTTTCTTAATTGGATCATACGCACTATATGATAATGTTGGTGGTTGCAGTTTTTCAAAAGCACCCACTTTATTTCCTTTTGTTACAATAGATCCTTTTACATTTTCTAGATTCCCTTCAAAGATCTTTCGCTCTCCATTGCTATTATCTACAATCGCATTTATCTTTTTAGAATCCACGTTAACGTGCTTAAAGAAATCATTAAACGTTAAATTATTAGAATTAACACTGTCTGGCGCATACACTCTAAACTTCGGCTTATTCCCGATATCTGTCTCTAGTAGTGCAGTAGATGCATTTACACGAGCTTCATATTTCCCTGCATCTCCTAAGTTTTTAAATTCTTCATCTTTCTCAATAGACACGTCCATTGTACTCGTAGGTAATACTTCAACAGAAAGAAGTGCACCTTGTTCAACAGCTTTTAATTCATCTAGCGTTAAGTAAATATTTACATCCGCTTGACCTTCTAAACTGTCAATTAATACTTCTGTTTTATTTCTTCCACCTTTTTCTGTGCTTAAATGCTGTGCTTTGTAACGATCTTGCGTTGCCTTTACTGTATTGATAATTTTGTCTCCTAGGCGAATGTTAAAGTGAGGAGAAACGTTTTCAGCTGATGCTGTACCTACATTTTTATATTCTAACTGTAAGCTTACTTTTGCTGCTTTTGCTGTATCAATTGTTGTTGCAGTAGACCAATCAAAATTATTAGAATAGCTTTCTGTTTCCGTATCAGTTTTTGAATATCCATAGCCTACATTTAATGAAGCATCAGCTTTTGGTACAGGGCCCGCTGCTGAACCTTCAACACCGCCTCCTACAGTTAAACCAACATTAAAGGAATGCTGCGTTGATACGCTTTTCTCCCAGCCTTTATTAATAGATCCACCTTTTGAATCTGTAATCTCCTTAATAGGAGTAACTCCAATACGTTTGATTCCGATTTGTAAGTTCGGCATATTAGCAACCATCGGATTGAAATCAGTATCAGAATCACTACCAAAATACTGAACTTCATACGCATCTGAAAAAGGATCTCCATCTGAATTCGCACTCATAGGGTTAGTAATGAATCTTAATTTCCCTTTATCTTTCTCTGGATCCCATGCACTCGCTTCATTTTTCCCTGTTTGGTAATTGAACTCAATTTTATATCCATTTGTCTCTAATTCATTCGGAATGCCATCGTTATCCCAATCATTATTTTGCACTTCAATTTTTTCAGTAGAAATCTGTCCTTTTTTTCCGTCAGTTCCAAGAACAGCTTTTTCTTCTTTTACATTTGCATTCTCTTTAAATTTCTCAACTTTACTATCTGGACTTGGCTGTTGTACCTCTGCTAAAGCAGGGGCTCCCAAAGTCAATGCCATCGCTACACTGCTTAATACAGCAAATGCTGGCTTCAATTTCTTTTTCTTCATCGTCATTTTCCTCCTTGGTTTCTAGATGAGTTAAAACACCTACTAATAAGATTAACTACATCATATCTATTAAATCTTTCAATATTCTCTCATAAGTATTACAAAAGTCTTACAAAAGTCTTTCATTGTTACTATGACGTTATTATTTTTTTAGAGAAAATACAGAGGATTCTAGATTTGCTGAAGATATCTAAACAAAAAATAAGGATTCAAATTTTCTATTCTAAGAAAAATTTAAATCCTTATGGCGATTCATAAATTGTCTGATTTTCAATGTATTGAACATACACCTCGTCATCGTACTACTCTACAAAAAATTTTCAATCTAACTTTTCTCTCTGTTTCTTCTTTCTTATATAGATGGTCAGCGCAAGCACCCCTAAAGTAGCCATTGAAACTCCTATCGTCCATCCCTCTAACCTAAATGGTTTTGAAATGGATTCTTTTTCTTTCGGCTCATAAGATACGCGATAGCCTCTCACTAACAATCGATGTGTATTCACACCGTAAGGCGTACATGTAAGTAATGTTGTATAATCTTGATCTTTTATAACTAACAAATCATCAATTTCATCAGGAAGCACAACTTTAATTTGATCGACTTTATAGGCAAGAACTTTATCTAACGAGTGAATATAGAAAACATCGCCTTTTTCCATTTTATCGAGATGGGTAAACATTGTCGCGGAAGGCAACCCCCGGTGTCCTGTTAAAACCGTATGTGTGCTGTTCCCGCCTACCGGCAAAGAAGACTCATCTAAATGACCTACTCCGCGGCTCAACACTTTCTCAGAAGTTCCATGATAAATTGGGAGTTTCACATCAATTTTCGGTATTTCCACATACCCCATTACATCGCCTATATTTAGGGCATCTGCATACGATTTTTGATTGTCTTTTTGCTCTTGTGCAAAAGGATCTGCAAATGTTTGCCTAGAGTTTTGCACTTGTTTATTATATTCATTCGCCTCTTTTTCTCGCCGTTCTAATTCTTTCTTTTGCAGTGCCTTTACTTTTGTATCATAGGAACTGATTTGGGAGTAATGTGCTCTTGTTGCTAGCCAATTACTTATAAATGGATACAGAAAAATACCGAGTCCCAATAAAAAAATGCAGCCAAAGATGGTCTTACGTTTCATACTGCCTCCTCGAAGTCCAATAAATGTTGAAAAGAGGAAAACGATTTCCGCCTCCTCTTTTCGTTCAACTATTATGATTCTGCAAAAACTTAATTATTTACAGGCTTTCTTCTAAAGAAAACAAACGCTGTATTATAAGTCACAATAACTCTAAACTCCTTTTCATAAGCAACAAAAATTATCTTTTAAGCCATGCACTCTATCATCCTAGGACACATAATGTATTGTAAACCCGCCGAAAAATCTCTAACTGTAACTCTCATTGTTTGTTTCTATTAAAAGGAGGAATAAATTATGGGTTTTGGAGCTAGTTCTAGTGGCTTCGGTGGCGGATTTGCCTTACTGATTGTGTTGTTTATTCTGTTAATCATTATCGGTTGTAGTTGTTTTGGAGGCGGATTTGGCTGCTGAGGCTATAGAAAGAAGCTGTTCCAAAATATTTTGGAAACAGCTTCTTTTGTATTTACTTATCACAAGCAATCCCATCACCGTCACGGTCTAGCTTAGAAGAATAAGCTGGGTGACCTTTCGGAATGTTGGAGAACCCGGCAGCCTTTGCTTCTTTACAGCTGCTAAAATGGTATTCCCCTTGTGGTAGGTTGTTATTTGGTTGCTGCTGCATTTGTTGTTTCTGTTCTGACTTCGGCTGCGCTTCAGTTGGCGCAGGTTGTGATTGCTTCGGAGCTGGTGCAGTAGTAGGCTTTGCCGCTTTATTCTTATCAAAGCCGTTATCTGTTGCATAGTTTTCTACACTCCAAATACCTTTCTTATTTGCCTGTGCCTTCGTTTGAAATTCACGTAAATAATCGACATACTTTGTATTCGGAGCATATACATACGCCACGCGTGCCAATCCTTGCTCAACCAATAATCGGTTTAACATTTGGCCATCTACCCATACATAAGCTAATAGACGCCCGTATTTTTCACGCTCACTTACATCTAATTCAAGCTGAATTTTCTTTCCTTCACTTGCGTATTTCTTCGTGAATGCACTTGCTTCAGGTCCAAATGGCTGTACACCTAAACGGGGATGTTTTGTTTCCGGTGTATCAACAAGCAAAAAGCGCACTGTTTCTTCTTTTCCATTCTCTAATTTCACTTTCAGCGTATCACCGTCAATATTTTTCATTACAGTTGCATTTACAACACGATTCGTATTCATTTTATTTTTTTCATCATCAATATGATGAATCGAATCATTCACTAAGTTTTCATTTTGCACTTTATTTTCGGCATTATTTGGCGTGTTATTTTCACGATCCGCCACTGTAACGTCTTCATACGTACTGCTTTCCTGTTGTTTCTTTTGTTCTTCCTGCTTTTTCTGTTCCTCTTCTTGTTTCTTTAATTCTTCAGTTTTCTTTTGTTCCTCAATCTTTTTTTGTTCTTCTGCTTTTGCATCTTTCTTTTCTGTTGCCTTCGCATTATTACCACATGCCGCTAAACTAAAGGCAAATACACTACAAATAAGTAGTGTTACTAACTTTTTCAACATCTAATAATCCTCCTAGAAAAACTGTGTACATAATTACTTAATCTATATTACCAGATATAAAATTTTTATTTGTCATATTTTGTCGTAATAGTTTCATACCTCTAAAGAAGAAAACCTCTTCTCACAATGTTTATAAAACATATAATTACTATTTATACGATAATATTTTTTTGGATTATTTTCCATTCACATGACCATATTAATATGCAATTTTACATTTCCCAAATAAAGTAAATCCATATGCAAGGTGCTATTAAATTATATTAAAAAAACTTTAAATCAGTTGATTCATATAAATGAATTAAAAACATTATATTTTACTCTTAATTATCAGACTGAAATTATTTCACTTAGTGAAGTGATCCATAGCACTTAATTTTTTGGATATAATGTTTTTTCTAATTCAACTATGAAATAATTGAATTTTTAAATTTATACATTAGAATTTTATTATTTACTTCTTAAAAACACAGTGTTTACAATGAGGGCGTAGGGTCCTTACATTCTATGAAAGTAAATCATTACTAAAGTTTCTTGAGTTTAACACTCTATCTGAAAGAATTCTCCTTCCTCAATTATGCAAGGAGAAAACCTAACGATAGGTCGATCAAGATGTATAAATAAAATTATAAAAAACAATAGCAAGGAGACACACTGAATGAAAAATAAAATACTTACAGGATTTTTAATCACATCAATTGTTACTGGGGCAGCTATTCCTATCAATACTCTCGCAACGCCAATCGTTAAGGCAGAAACACAACAAGAGAATACGGATATTTCCTCATCATTACGAAAATTAGGTGCACAATCTAAATTAATCCAAACATATATAGATCATGCTTTAATGAGTCCTAGTGTACAGCTTGGAGAAGTCCCATCTTTAAATACGAACCAAGACCTAATCAAAAAAGATATGAACGAATGGTCAACGGAACTTTATCCAAAATTAATTCTATTAAATTCAAAAAGTAAAGGATTTGTAACTAAATTTAATAGCTATTATCTAACATTAAAAGCGTTTGTAGACAGTAAAGAAGATAAAGAAGGGTTTGTAGATAGACTTAAAGTTCTTCAAGACATGGCTATAACGAACCAAGAAAACGCACAACGTCAGATTAATGAATTAACAGATCTTAAATCACAGCTTGATAAAAAATTGAAAGATCTCGATACTGATGTGACAAAAGCGCAGGTTGCCCTAAGTTCAGATGGAACAGGGAAAATGGACCAGATAAAAAATGAATTACTAAATACTCAAAAATCAATTCAAAATGATTTACAACAAATAGCATTATTACCAGGGGCTTTAAATGAACAAGGACTTACTATATTCAAAGAAGTCTATAATCTTTCAAAAGATATCATTGAACCAAGTGCACAAGCAGCGGCGGCAGCGTATAACAAAGGAAAAGAAATTGAAAAGTCTATTTTAGAAGCAGAGAAAAAAGCAGCGGACGCAGCGAAAGAAAAGGGTAAATCTACTCTAGAGATTGAATCGGCAAAAAAAGCAGCTCGTGAAGAAATTGAGAAAGACAAAAAAAGTGAAATAGCTGCAGCTGCAGTTGCAAAAACGAAAGAGTATGACCTTACGAAAGTTATTGACCCTGACAAAATTAAAAAAACATATAGCGCCTTCGCTGAAGTAAATAAACTAACAGCAGAGCAACGAGCACATTTAGCTGATTTAGAGACACAAAACCAAAAATTTTATGATTTAACAAAGAACCTAACAGTAGCAGATTTACAAAAATCAATGCTTCTTATTATGCAAAATGATTTACATACATTTGCAAATCAAGTGGATGTAGAACTTGACCTACTAAAACGCAATAAAGAAGATTGGGATCTAATTAAAAATAATATTACAAAATTATCTACTAATGTTAATACAACTGACCCGCAGTCTCAAAAAGATACATTAAGACAATTAAAACATGTAACAAGTTACCTTGAAGAACAAGCTAATAAGTTTTAATATTACGAATTTATTTAAATCCAAATTAAAAATCCGACATAAAACCATTCTTTTTCGGTGATCGAGAGCATTTGGCCATGCATAGAAGCGGTCAGTGTTCTTTCCTGCCACATGCAAGGTAAGGCAAAGGGAGAAAGCAATTGTAGGCTCTTCCTCATAGCTGCAATCTATATGTCGAAAAATTAAAATGGATTCATGTAACAAAAATAATATAAAGATGATAAGAATCTATCAAAAACTGAGAAGGAGAATAGTTATGAAAAAACTTCCATTTAAAGTGTTAGCTGTAGCTACTCTAGCAACATTTATAACTGCTACTAACGGTAACACTATTCATGTACTTGCCCAGGAACAAACCGCTCAAGAACAAAAAGTAGGGAATTATGAATTAGGGCCTGAAGGGCTGAAGAAAGCATTAGCTGAAACAGGATCTCATATTCTTGTAATGGATTTGTACGCAAAAACAATGATTAAACAACCAAATGTAAATTTATCCAATCTTGATTTAGGTTCAGAAGGAGCAGAATTAATTAAAAATATTCACCTTAATCAGGAACTGTCACGAATCAATGCGAATTATTGGTTAGATACAGCAAAGCCGAAGATTCAACAAACAGCACGTAATATTGTAAATTACGATGAACAATTTAAAAGTTATTACGATATATTGGAAGCTGCTGCACAAAAGAAAGATAAAGCAGAATTAAAAGAGGGCTTAAATGATTTAATCACTACAATTAATACAAATTCAAAAGAAGTTACAGAAGTAATTAAGATGTTACAAGACTTCAAAACAAAACTGTATGACAATTCTACAGGGTTTAAAAATAATGTTGGTGGCCCAGATGGGCAAGGTGGATTAACGGCACTATTAGCCGGAAATAATGCACTGATTCCACAACTTCAAGCTGAAATTGAGAAGCTACGTTCTACTCAGACAGAGCATTTTAACAATGTATTAGCATGGTCAATTGGTGGTGGATTGGGAGCATTCATTTTAGTTGCTGCAGCCATTGCAGGAACGGTAGTAATTATTGTGACTGGCGGTACAGCAACACCAGCTGTTGTTGGTGGCCTTGCAGCTCTCGGTGCAGCTGGTATCGGTTTAGGAACAGCATCTGGTGTCGCGGCGTCTAAACATATGGACTCCTATAACGAAATTTCTACAAAAATTGGTGAACTAGGCACGAAAGCCGATCTTGCTAGCCAAGCAGTTATTTCGCTTACTAACGCGAAAGCAACTTTGACAGATCTGTATCAATCAGTGGATCAAGCGATCATGTCTCTAACAAGTATCCAACAACAATGGAATAAAATGGGGGCAAATTATACAGATTTACATGATAATATCGACTCTATGCAACCAAGTAAATTCTCTTTAATACTTGATGATTTAAAAGCTGCTAAACAAAGTTGGAGTGATATTCATAAAGATGCAGAATTCATTTCAAAAGACATCGCTTTTACACAAGAAGCAAAGAACTAAAAATCAAAACCTATATGGGAGGAATATGAAATGATAAAAAAAATCCCTTACAAGCTACTCGCTGCATCGGTGCTTTTAACTATGACAACAACTTCTGTAGTCTCACCAGTAGCAACGTTTGCAAGTGAAATTGAACAAACTAACAATGAAGATATGTCTCTTTCAGCAAATGAACAAAAGATGAATGCAGCTTTGAGCAAGACTGGGTTATTTGCAAAATCTATGAATGCCTATTCTTATATGTTAATTAAGAATCCAGATGTGAATTTTGAAGGAATCACTATTAATGGGTATCCTAATTTACCTGGTCAAATTCTACAAAATCAAAAGAATGCAAGAGCACATGCTATTAAATGGGATACAGAAATTAAAAAACAGCTTTTAGATACATTGACAGGCATTATCGAATACGATACAACATTTGACACTTATTATGAAACATTAGTAAATGCGGCTGATACGGCTACTAAAAAGTTTAAAGAGGCTAATGAATCTAAAGTAGCTGAAGTTAAAGTGGCTAAAGTGGCTGAAGCTAATGAAGCTAAAGATACTTTAAAAGAAGGGATTTCAGATTTACATAGTGAAATTCAAAAAAACCAAGCGTCTACAAAAAAATTAATAGAAGAATTAAGTAAGTTAAGAGACACTATTGGAGAAGATGTTAGAGCGTTTGGAGGCAATAAAGATCTCTTGCAGTCAATTTTAAAAAGCCAAGGTGCTGATGTTGATGCCGATCAAAAGCGTCTAGAGGAAGTTTTAGGATCAGTAAACTATTATAAACAATTAGAATCTGATGGATTTAATGTAATGAAGGGTGCCCTTTTCGGCCTACCGTTGATTGGTGGTATGGTAGTGGTTGCAGCACAAGATAATTTATCTAAGTTAGAGCCTACATTAACACAATTACGTCAGACTGTAGATTATAAAATAACATTAAATCGTGTAGTTGGAGTTGCGTTTAATAATATTAGTGAAATGCATAAGGCGCTTGATGAGGCTATTAATTCTCTTACTTATATGTCTGCGCAATGGAATGATTTAGATTCTCAATATAAAGGGGTACTGGATAGAATTGATACAGTATCTGAAAAAGCTGCTCAAGAGAAATTTACATTCTTAAAAGCCAACTTGAATGCAGCTAAAAGTAGTTGGAGAAATTTACACACAGATGCGTTCAGACTAAAAGATGGGATAAAAGAATTAAAAGTGGAACCTGTTTCTTCACAAAAATAAGGAAATATCGGTTCTGTTGTAAAATTGCTTAAAACATAGAGAATTTAGAATTATATTGTTAAATAGGTATACAACAATTAATAATTCCTTATACACCGAAAAGGCGGAGTCTGATTACAGACTTCGCCTTTCACTATAAAATTTCTTTGTAAATAGAACTTCCAATCAAAACCTACATAGGAGGAATATGAAATGATAAGTAAAATCCCTTACAAAATACTCGCTGTATCGACATTTTTAACGATTACAACGGCTAATGCAGTTATACCAGTAACAGCCTTTGCAAGTGAAATTGAACAAACTACTACTAGAGATATGTCTCTTTCAGCAAATGAAGAACAGATGAAAAAAGCTTTGCAAGATGCTGCGGTATTTGCAAAGTCTATGAATGACTATTCTTATTTATTAATTAATAATCCCGATGTGAATTTTCAAGGAATTACTATTAATGGGTATGTAGATTTGCCTGGTAAAATTGTACAAGATCAAAAGAATGCTAGAGAACACGCTATTACATGGGATACGCAAGTAAAAAAACAGCTTTTAGATACATTGACAGATATTATTGAATATGATGTAAAATTTGACGCTCATTACGGAACATTAGTAGAGGCAATTAATACAGGGAATGGAGATACTTTAAAAAAAGGAATTACAGATTTACGCGGTGAAATTCAACAAAACCAAGAACATGCACAAAAATTAATACAAGAATTAACTAAGTTAAAAGAAGATATTGGACAAGATGTTAGAGCATTTGGGAGCAATAAAGATCTCTTACAATCGATTTTAAAAAACCAAGGAGCTGATATTGAAGCTGATCAAAAACGTCTAGAGGAAGTTTTAGGACAAATAAACTATTATAAAAAATTAGAATCTGATGGAATAATAACAGTATCGATCCCCACTATTCCCACATGGATTTCTGGTGGTGTAATGATAAGTACAGCAAGAAGTAACTTAGGCTGGTTAGAGCCAGAATTAGCAAAATTACGTCAAACTGTAGATTATAAAATAACATTAAATCGTGTGGTTGGCGTTGCATTTAATAATATTAATGAAATGCATAGTGCGATTGATAAAGCCATTAGTTCTCTTACTTATATGTCCACGCAATGGCATGATTTAGATTCTAAATATTCAGGAGTACTGGGACATATCGAGAAGGCATCTGAAAAAGCCGATCAAAATAAATTTAAATTCTTAAAACCTACCTTGGATTCCGCTCAAGTGAGTTGGAAAAGATTAACGACAGATACAATTACATTAAAAGAAGGGATTAAAGAATTAAAAGTGACCCCTCTGCAAAAATAAGGAAGTATTGGTTCAAGCTTTTGAACAAACATAGCAAACTTGAGTTTTTGTTATGTTAAGCAATTTTGTAAAAAGCGGAGGCTGATGAAGACTTCGCTTTTTAGATAAAGAATAAGAAAAGAGTTGTATACATATCCAAGTTAAAAAACTGGCATAAAACCCTTTTCTTTTCAGGCTGGCGGTGACTTGTATGTTCGAAGGTCAAATTTGATTTATATATCATGTAACTTTGCAACAAAAACCTCAAGGAGATCTTATTCTACAAAATTCACAAACCGATCATTCTGTAACATAGGTACCACTTGCAGTACATCTACAGCTGCACTATACGTTACATCTTCCGCAAAGCCGCGCTCTCGTAACTCCCTACCGCTTCCGCAATCCCTAATGAATTCATCAAGATTGGACTTTGCCGACTGAAAAGCACCCATACATAATTGTGCTTCTACTGATTTACTCCCTTGCAATTTCTCTATGATTGCCCCTGCACCTAAGTAATCTTCTATTCCTGGTCTTAGATCATTTTCATCTTCTTTTGGGTCTTCCCAATGTTCACCGCAAGGAACAACTGTTATATTGGCACCAGTTTGTTTTTGAATATGGTTCGCTGCCTTTGCAATTGCCGCAGCGTTAAGCAAACAGCCAATCAAAAGAGCTGGAACTTTCGAAGCAATCCACGTACAAGATGCACCGTTTAACGAACATAAAACAAATCTTTTCCCGAAATCATCGGCACTAAATGTGACTGGAGATAAAGAATGCTTTCCTGTTTTTTCCGCTTCTGCCCTGCTTAATATAAGCTCTGCACCTAACTGATTCGCATACGCTTTTGCCTTTTCATTCAATGGCGGTGGATATGGAAAAATTTCCGCACCTACATGTAAAGCGCTGGCTACTGCTGAAGAAAAACTAAGGACATCAACAATAATGGTAATATCACCGCGCCTTGCTGCTTCCCTAGCTCCGCGCCGTCCCCGCTCGATCCGGCACTGAAATGAAGATTGTGCAAACACTGACATAGAATAGCCCCCATTCATCATTGTTTTCACTTTCATGTTAGCTGCATGATGCCAAAAGAAATAGACTGTTTTTCAGAATTTTGATACCATGTTGAATGAGGACTGTAGAAAAAAGCGATGTAATAGCTTATATATAGTGAGCTATTACATCGCTTTTTTCTTGATTTCTCTCGTTCCATTTATAGATTTTCATTTTTTACGTTTCGGTTATTGCTATGCAAACCACACCATGACCATTACTTGCTTTCTACTTTTGTTTTAAACATGGCATGTGGCAAAAAAAGGCCCTGACCGTTTCTATGCACGGCCAGATGCTCTCATCCCTCCTAAAAAGAAAGGTTTTTTGTTAATTATGTCGTTTCTAAGCCTACCGCTTATTCAAAACCTGCAAAACGATGCAAATTTCTCTTTTCCCCAATCATCACTAAACCATCCCCTTCTTGCACTACTTCATCTGGGGAAGGAGAAATATTGATTTTCCCCTTACTTTTAATGGCAATGACATTTAAGTTTAACTTCGCTCGAATATCCAGTTCTTTCAAGCTTTTCCCTGCCATACTGGAAGGCACTTTAATTTCTTCAATATTATAATCTTTAGCGAGTTCAATGAAATTAAGGACATTCGGTAACATAAGCTGATGTGCTACCCGTTCGCCCATATCCCACTCAGGGAATACAACCCAATCCGCGCCTACCTTCTCTAATACTTTACCATGCCGTTTATTAAGTGCCTTGACAACAACTTTGTTTACTCCTAATTCTTTTAGTACCAACACTGTTAAAATACTTGCTTGAATATCATTTCCAATTGCTACAATGACTGTATCAATATTCCGAATGCCTATTGCTTTTAATGCCTCTTCATCTGTCGCGTCAGCAATCATAGCATGAGTAGCAGCATCCTCCAGCTCATTGACACGTTTTTCATTGCTATCTATTGCCAATACTTCATTTCCTGCTTCTACTAATGTATTTACAATGCTTGAACCAAACCTTCCAAGTCCAATAACTGCGTATTGTTTTTTCATATTCCTATCGCTCCTCTAAGGATGAATAAACACCTATCCAATCATAATTTTCCCTTTCGGATAACTGAACGGATCTGAATTTCTTCGCAGCGTAACGGCAAAAGCGATGGTCAATGGACCTACCCTTCCGGCAAACATCGTTAAAGTAATAATGATTTTTCCAAGCGGAGATAACTCAGGGGTTAGTCCCATAGAGAGCCCTACCGTTCCAAAAGCAGATGTTGCTTCAAAGAGAATCATTAAAAAGTCCTTTCCTGGTTCGGTTATTGTTAGTAGCATGGCAGCTATGATAACGATAGAAAGACCAGCTAACATAACGGTAAGTGATTTATAAATTGTGCCGTATGCAATTCTTTTTCGAAAAAAGATTACATCTTCTTTTCCTTTTATTTGTGACCGTACTGCACCTAAAAGGGTTGCAAATGTCGTTGTTTTGATTCCTCCCCCCGTAGATCCAGGAGAAGCTCCGATATACATGAGAATAATAATAATAAATAGGGTTGAATGGTGTAAATCTGAAATACTTAGCGTATTCGCTCCAGCTGTCCTTGGTGTGACAGCTTGAAATAAAGAAGCTAAACATTTCCCAAACGCAGATAACGGTTGTAACGTTTTTGGATTATGAAATTCCAACATGAAAATTAGAATTGTTCCCACTACTACTAGCAAAGAACTTGTAAAAAGAACTACTTTTGTATGCAAAGAAAGTCGCCTAATCCGTTTATACTCATATACTTCATTCATAACGATAAAACCAATACCGCCTAGTGTAATGAGTGCACTAATTACCAATGTAACAATTGGATCTTCTACATAATCCGTTAAGCTTTTAAAATTTCCCATTATATCGAATCCTGCGTTATTAAAATTGGAAACAGAATGGAATATCCCATAATACACCGCTTTTAGAAGCGGCATATCAAATGCAAAACGAATCGTTAATAAAATCGCACCGATGAATTCAATCACAACTGTAAAAATAAGAATTCTTTTTGCCAAACGAACAATGCCCGCAATGGATAAATTGTTCAACGCCTCTTGTAATAACAGCCTTTCTTTCAGAGATATCCTTTTTCCTAACAGCATAGAAAAAAAGATCGCAAACGTCATAAACCCTAAACCGCCTATTTGAATAAGAAACAAGATAACAAGCTCACCAAACAAAGTGAAAGTTGTTCCTGTATCCACTACGACAAGCCCAGTTACACATGTAGCAGATGTAGCTGTAAACAATGCGTTTAAAAAAGGAAGACCTTGACCGTCTTTTGTCGCTACTGGAAGCGTTAAAAAAAGCGCGCCAATGAAAATAATGAAAGCGAATCCTACTACTAATGTTTTCGGAGGATCCATATAAATCTGTCTGTTCTTCATAGTTGTTTCTCCTATACATTTTTTGAGGAAAACTGCTCTTCTCTTCTTTCTTCACAGTGAATACCTGACATGAAACCCTTTTCTTTTTAGATGGACCTGCCGCATGCGATGTTCAAACAAAGAGAGGAGGTTGTTTAGCATGGCGGTGACTTGTGTGCCCAAAAGTCAAGTTGGATTTATATATGTAAATCGTTGATAAGATAAGGGGGATCATCATCATTCCACCTAACATAGCAATCCGTGTACGCTGGATTTTTCCCGAAATAATTCCCGCGTATTTTTCACGTGTATCCTCCATCATCCTTTTATGTACTTTATTGTAACGATTGCTGTATTTTTTTATGCACACAAAGAGAAGCTGACTCGAAGTAGGGCTAATGTCAGCTTCTTCCCTATTCAAAAAATTCCTCCTATGTCCACTCACACATAGGCCTTTACCTACATACATTAAAGTAAATGTATTTTGGGAGGTGTCATACGTTGCGAAAAATTCTAGCGTGTTTTTTAATTGTTTTTCTTGCTGCCTTTACATTTGTTGCGTGTAATAAAAAAGAAGAGAGTGCAAAGGTACAGAAAGTGCGCGTTGGTGAGGTGACACATTCATTATTTTACGCTCCGTTATATGTCGCAATGGAAAAGGGATTTTTTAAAGATGAAGGACTCGAAGTTGATTTGCAAACAACTGCTGGCGGCGATAAAACGATGACAGCTTTATTATCAAACGGCATCGATATTGCGCTTGTCGGTTCAGAAACATCCATTTATGTTTATACGCAAGGAGCAAAAGATCCGGCGATTAACTTTGCCAGGTTAACACAAACAGATGGAACATTTCTCGTTTCTCGCAAAAAGCTTAATTCTTTTAACTGGAATGATGTGAAAGGTACAACTTTCCTCGGTCAGCGTAAAGGCGGGATGCCACAAATGGCCGGAGAGTATGTACTGAAAAAGCATGGAATTGATCCGCACAAAGATACAAATTTAATTCAAAATATCGAATTTGCGAATATCGCAAACTCCTTTGCATCCGGTACGGGCGATTTCGTGCAGCTCTTTGAACCAACTGCTAGCATTTTCGAGAAAGAGGGGAAAGGCTATATCGTCTCTTCATTCGGTGTTGAATCTGGAACTGTTCCGTATACAACCTTTATGGCAAAAGAAAGCTTCTTAAAGAAAGATAAGGCAACTGCGGAGAAATTTACACGCGCTATTTATAAAGCGCAGCAATGGGTCGATACACATAGCCCAGAAGAAATTTCAAAGGCTGTTGAACCACGCTTTAAAGATACGCCAAAAGATATTATGGTAAAAGTCATCGATCGCTATAAACAACAGCATTCGTACGCAACGAATCCACTCTTAGACGAGGCAGAGTGGAAACAACTGCAAAGCATTATGAAAGAAGCTGGTGAATTACCGAAAGAAGTGCCCCATAAAGAATTAGTGAACACATCTATCGCTGAAAGTGTCATTAAGAAATAGAGGCGAGTCTAATGAATTTACTAGAACTGTCTAACGTATCTCATTGTTTCTTCTCAAAAGAAAATGCCAGCCTTGTCTTGTCGAATATTTCCTTAACAATTGAAGAAGGGGAATTTATCTCCTTCCTCGGTCCAAGTGGCTGTGGTAAAACAACATTACTTTCTATCATTTCAGGTTTACTGCAGCCCATTGAAGGAACCGTCTTTCTCGATGGTGACTGTATTACAAAACCAACGTCTTCCATCGGTTATATGCTCCAACAAGATTACTTGTTTCCGTGGAAAACGATTGAAGATAATATATCCGTCGGCTTACAGATTACAAAAACATACACATCCAAAATGAAGCAACACGCCTTGCATTTGCTAGAAGAAGTTGGTCTGCAAGGTGTTGAAAGGCAATACCCGCGTGAATTATCCGGAGGAATGCGCCAGCGCGCTGCTCTCGTTCGAACACTTGTCACAAATCCCAAAATATTATTACTAGATGAACCATTCTCCGCTCTTGATTATCAAACAAAATTAAAATTAGAAGAACTCGTTTTCTCTATTTTAAAAGAATATAAGAAAACATCACTTCTCGTTACCCATGACATTGAAGAGGCAATTGCGATGAGCGATCGCATTTACTTACTACAAGCAAAACCGGGCCGCATCGCGAAAGTGTTTTTAGTCCCAGAAACGATTCGTTCCCTTTCGCCATTTGAAGCACGTCAGCACCATGATTTCCCTTCATTCTTCCAATTAATATGGAAGGAGTTGGAACAACTTGGATAATATAAACGAATTTCATCAAAGCTTCCAAAAACGTGAAACGAAGCGGACAATTGCTGTTCGAACACTGCAGTTGCTCCTGCTTATCTTCTTTTTCGCATTATGGGAAATCGCTAGCCGAAACGAGTGGATTGATCCATTATTATTTAGCTCACCATCTAGTATCTTTCACTTACTTATCACAAAATGGCAAGATCATTCCCTTTGGCCCCACATCTATACAACACTCCTTGAAACGTGTCTCGGCTTTATCCTTGGAACACTTCTCGGCACATGCATCGCAACTTTTTTATGGTGGAGTCCATTCATTGCCCGTGTACTTGATCCGTATCTTGTCGTCTTAAACGCAATGCCAAAAGTGGCGCTTGGCCCCATTATTATCGTCATCTTTGGGCCAAATATTTCATCGGCAGTTGCAATGGGTGTCATCATTTCCATCATCGTTACAATTCTCGTCATTTATAGCGCTTTTCAAGAAGTAGACGCCAATTATGTAAAAGTTATGCACACCTTTGGCGCAAACAAATGGCAATGTTATAAACAAGTCATTTTACCAGCATCGTTCCCAGCGATTATCTCCACATTAAAAGTAAATGTCGGTCTCTCTTGGGTCGGGGTTATTTTCGGTGAACTACTCATCTCTAAAGAAGGACTTGGCTATTTAATTAGCTACGGCTTTCAAGTCTTTAACTTTACGCTCGTCTTGCTGAGTGTAATTCTCACATGCGTTCTCGCCACGCTTATGTATGTACTTGTCGCAGCATTTGAAAAGTTCGCTACGCGCACGAAAAAAGCAACCTAACTAATAGTAGGTTGCTTTCTTATTAATCACGAATAACTTGTGTTCCTGCAATAAGATCGTGAATAGAACGTTTATCTTTTCGGAGTGCTACCATAAACGCACTTACAATATAACCGATTCCAAACGTAATTGAGTATACAATGCCACTTAATAGGTAACGTTTTATAGTAGTCCAAATCGTGATTTTCTGTCCATCTATACGTACAATTCGAATGTTTAATCCTCTCTTACCTATTGTAAAACCTGCCCACATAACAGGCACACTTAGGATGTATAACATGGCTAAAATCCCTACTACACTCTCTGCCGTATCCATAGACATACCTACAAGCATAAAAATCACAAAAAACGGAACAAATACTAGCTTATCTAAAAAACTAGCTCCAAATCGTCTCCAAAACCCAGCTAACCCTTGATGCATATCATCTTCTCCATTCTGCTATATTCTCTTTAGATTTTGGATGTATTTATAGATCCTCGCGGTTCGCATCTCCTCTATAAACTTCATCACTAAAACCATATTTTATATTACAATAAATTTCGAGCAAATTCGACATTTTATTTACGAATTATAGGATTACTACCTTACTCACTGATTAAAAAATGGTATTTCAAAAGCACCTAGATACATAGGAATGAAAATTGCAAAAACAAGAAAAATCCCTTGAATCACTATTTTTTTCAAAATAGATTCAGATACAAACCTTTGATATAAATAACAAAAAAATAGAGATAATATTAAAAATAAGCAGCCAATCAAAACAGGATATAAATGCGGCATTACTATAGGAAGATAGAATGTCGTCATATCAGCATTTGGACTATCCCAAAACATAAAAACAGTAATCGCAAAAAATAAAAAGATTGTAAAATTAATCGTATGAAAAGATATAATTAATATGAATACTATTAAAATAAATTTATTTTTTAATAGGTTTGTTACACTATTATTCATAACTGATGCCTCTTCTCCTTTTTATAGCACGTCTCCTACGCTTCCTCCACTTCCTCCGAAATTTGTTGTAACCCCGCCAGCACTTCCGCTCTCATCTTCACAAGCTCTGGAAATTGATAAAAGAAAGCAATCTTTTGATACTTTCCTTCTTTTGACTCTTTCACTTTGTTAGAATCTTGTAAAATGAATGCTGTAAATGTATCAGCAATATCTTCTGCGACGTTCGTTGTTGCATATTCAGAAACAAACTTGTCTTCATGTTCTTTAAAAAACTGCATTTGCGCTTCCAAATCTGTTTCTACTTTTTTCTCTTTCCATTCACTTTCAAGTGGTTTCCAGAACTGTTCATAAAATTGATTCACATACGACTCTTTCTTTGAGCAGCCTTCTGTTAAAAACAGCGTCGTACATTTCGATTCATATGCGGAGATATCCTTTTCTTCTGTAACAGCTTTTACATACTTTTTATCTACAGGAATTTGCGTTTTATTTAACGTTAAAACGTGAGCTGTCTCATGAATTAATGTTTTCATCACTTCATTTATATAAACGTTGGAATCTAGTGCATCTAAACTTAATACCCATTCCTCAGGATTGTCTTCGTTTTGCATCACATGCGCAACGATATTATCATAGCCATCCGATACAATATCAAATTCCTTTATATTCTCTCTATATTTTGCTGGAATTAACACACTGTACATATCCCATAATGTTTGATGATAATCTGTGTCTTCATGAAATGCGCTAATTTCTTCCCTAGCCTCTTTATCATTAGCAAAGACTTTCTGTAATCTTTTTTTATCCAGATTTTCAAAATACGGATCTACTAATTCATTGTTATCAATATAATAAGATGCTAAAAAGAAGTAGCGTTCGTCGTCTTTTCCTTGTTCCTCGTACGCTGCTAATTCTTCTTTATTTTCTACTTCTGTATATGTTTCTAATTCAGAGATTCCTTGCATATTTTTATTAATCTCACTCAGGGATGCATCCCCTGTTTTTACACATTCCTCTGTTGTTTTACATACTTCTTTTGCGGCTTTATTTGCTTTACTACAACTACTAATCAAGCAAATAAACATAAGCAAAAATAAAAAATGAATATAGTGTTTCCTCATAACATCCTCCTTATACTCTATTGTGTCACTGAAATCATAATCAATTTTGGTAGAAGATACAATGATATGTGAACATCTATATATAAGTTTGAAAACCTATTGCTTTTTAGGAGGGACGAGAGCATCTGGCCATGCATAGAAGCGGTCAAGGCCTGTTTCTGCCACATGCGGTGTTTAAAACAAAGGAAGCAAGCGAGTTCAGGTCATGTTGTCTTGTTAAAGGTGATAAAATAATATGACTACCTGTTTTTATAGTGTAAATCAACAATTAACTCTAACAGAGCCAAATAAAAAAAGAAATCGGTTGCTCTACTTTGTAAAACAGCCGATTTCTTCTATATGCCGCATTGTGCGCGCTAGTACATCATCGCGCATAATGAAACTGAAGCGTCTATTTTCTTTAATGTCCGCTGGAATTTGTGTCAATAATACAGATCCCTTCGTTTCTTCATAGTGCGTATGTTGTTCTACGGCACTAATTGTTGCGAAATAAATGTTTTTAATGATTATTTTATCTTTTCCAGATACTTTATATTGCCCAATATACGTTAAGCTCGATACAATACCGCCCGTTTCTTCATGAACTTCACGAACTGCCGCTTCTTCTGGGGTTTCCCCCTCTTCTACCTTTCCACCTGGAAATTCAATACCACGGCGCAAGTGATGGGTTAATAACCATTGATCTCCGTACCGGCACACAACCCACACATGCTTTGGCTCGGGAGAAAATGGGTAACGTTCAAACGATAATTGTACAGTGTTATGATAGTAATCTTTAAATGTGTACATGCCCTACTCCCCTATTGATGGTTACAATTTTCTTACCATAAATTGTAGCACATTCTGACTAGTATGACTAATCTTATCCTATCATAACCCGTCGATAATCCCCATTTGGGCAATTAACTCTTTCGCTTCATTGTCTCCAAGTTCGTAAATCATTCGATATGCTTTTTGCAGTTGTTCGTCATACCGATCATTATTGGAATCATGATGATATTCAACAAACGGCACATGCGAGCGAACAAACGTCCCAAGATCTTCACGATATGCATTATCAAAATACTCGCGCATACTCAAAATTTCCTCATCCGTCGCTTCAATCGTAAAACTATATGTATTGGCCGTTTTCACTTGTGAAATTTCGCCATTTGCAACTGAAATATAGTATGTTTTCTTATCCATAAAACGCCCCTTCTTTCACCTACTTTACTTTCTATTGTTTTCATTTTTTTACAAAAATATGTAAAATGCAATTGATTCAATGATAAACTAAGAGTAAAGCAAAATCCTTAGTAATATAAACATACTCTTCTTAATAAACCTTTTGTGAATTCGACTATTACGAAAATAATCATAAAGGAGAGAAAGAAGATGCTAACTGGATTACGTATTTTCTTTGGACTGCTCACAGTCGCTATCGGTATATACAGTTTGTCTACCCAAGATGTTACACTGATTCCTTATACGCAATTGTCTCTTGCTATCACGTTTATCTTCATCGGTATTTCCGAAAGAAAAGCTGAACGAAAAGACATGGGCATGACATCTTTTTTCGTTTCTGGATTCCTTTTCTTTGTTGTTATACTAATGTTCCTTCGCTAACCGAAACACGTTATATGCAAATACACCCAAATATCACCTTTTAATATAGTGGCTTCTAGAATATCTCAATCACTCAGTACCATTTTGGGGAATTTAATTAAGGAGGACAAAAATATGCTCAAAATACTACGTATTACCTTTTCAATCATTGCGATATTCCTAGCAACATTGGGACTTTCGACACATAACGCACTATTTTTACCTTATATGTTTCTCTCTTTGGGACTCATGTGTTTCTTTGCTGCTATTGCAGAACTACAAGAACGACGACAAATATCTGGAATTTTACTTTTTGTTGCTGGTGCATTTGCGTTATATATTCCGCTCTGGGAGTTCTTTCGCTAAAAGCTACCACAAAAAATGATAAGGAGAGGCTACCATGCTAAAAGCACTTCGTATTCTATTTAGTACAATTGCTTTAATTCTTGCTACTTATTCCTTTTTCTCAGAAAGCGATCAGCTACCTCTTTATATACAAATATTCCTAAGTCTGACCTGTCTAACATGGGGAATTTCTGAGATAAAAGAACAGCGCAAATCAATGGGTATTTTATTCATTTGTGTTGCTATCTTTATATCCTTTGTCGCCTTCGTAAAAATGTTCCGGTAATGCTCTCACTTCTGTATATCGGCGCTTTTTACAACATATCGACTGAAATGACATATATATCAGCGCTTTTTACAATATATCGGCGCTTCGACACGGTTTAAAGATTCCTCGACAAAATTCAACATATATCCGCCGACACCATACATTCGTTTCGGTTTCCCATTCATTACATCTAACTCTATTCCTACATCTGCGAGTACATCTGTATCAAAAATAGTAGTTGCACAGCCTGTATCAAGTAATACATTATCTAGAAAAAGCATATTCCCATCGTAATGCAATGTAAACGATGCAATTGGAAGAGCGCGCTCCATTCTAATATTCATACTCGCCCTCTTACCCCAATAAACTGCTGTTCTTCCACTTCAATTTCTTCTTTACTCGTATGAAAGATATAAAACTCTCTTTTAGGGAACTCGCGATGTAATTTCTTATACGCATTCCATGCATCGCTTGTACTTTTGTACTCATCTATCACAGACATTTCTTGAATCATACGCTTATTGTCTTTTGAATACACAGAAACAGCCTCTATAAGGACAAATGTATGAGGATATTTCCTTCTCACTTCTGACCAGTTCATTACACCCTCCTCCTTTTCTTATCATCAGTGTAGCACACTTATTTCGTCTCAATAAAATTGGCATTTTTCTTATTTACAACTAAAAAAGCTGCCTTCCCCAGGCAGCTTTCTCACATATTATCCAAACACTTTCTCAAGTTCATCTTTATCTTGGCTTAGCCAGAAATTCATTAAGCGTTTTGCACCTTCTAAGTCATGAAGTTTCGCTTGGCCGCACTGCGTTTCGTTTGCCGCAGGAATTTCTGTAATTTGTATTGCATCTTGCAATGTTAACTCTAATAAGTCGATGACTTCGCGTACTGTTGGCGTACCGCTTACGACAAGGTAATATCCTGTTTGGCAGCCCATTGGCGAAATATCAATAATATCAAAGTGTGGATAACGATCAATATATTTACGTAAATTAAATGCTAATAAATGCTCTAGCGTATGAATAACATCTGGTTTCATCGCTTGTTTATTTGGTTGGCAAAAACGAATATCAAATTTATTTACAATACCGTCTCTACCTACTCGATGAACGCCGCAATGTCTTACATATGGCGCTTTTACAATTGTATGATCTAATTCAAAGCTTTCTACTGATGGCATATTTATCTCTCCCACTTTTTATAATCCCTATATATCCAATATGATATAACGGAATTAAAAATTAGTAAAGTATTATATATATCAAACTTGATTTTCCAACACACAAGTCACTGCCATGCCAAACAAAAAGTAACCTACTACTTGCATACTCTTTTTATTTAAAACATGGCACGTGGCAAAAAAAGGCCCTGACCGCTTCTACGCATGGCCAGATGCTCTCGCCTTCCTAAAAAGGGGCCTTTATGCCGCTTTTTCAATTAATATACAAACCCAACTTGACTTTCCAACACGCAAGTCGCCGCCATGCCAAACAAAAAGTAACCTACTACTATCTTCCTCTCTTTGTTTAAACATGGCATGTGGCAGAAAATGGCCCTGACCGCTTCTACGCACGGCCAGATGCTCTCGCCCTGCCTAAAAAGAAAAGGGTTTTAGGTTCTAGGTTTCAGGTTTTGTTTTTTGGTCTTGGGTCTTCAATTTATATATATACGTACAGACCGTGCTATAATACTTACATCATATGCAGGAAGGAAAACTATTATGAAACGCATTTTCATCGGTATTATTCGCTTTTATCAAAAGTTCATTTCTCCAATGACACCGCCGACGTGCCGCTTTCATCCAACGTGTTCTCACTACGGGCTTGAAGCGATTCAAACTCACGGTGCATTAAAAGGAAGCTGGCTTACAGTGAAACGCATTTTGAAATGCCATCCATTTCATCCAGGGGGATTCGATCCTGTCCCAGAGAAAAAAGAGAAGAAGAATTAACCTTCGTAACCATTCACAACAACATTTAACTTTCCAGTGTCTGGATGCATAACAAGTCCGTGTACAGGTACTTCTGCCGGCATAAGCGGATGGTTGTGAAGGATAGAAACACTGTGTTCTACGCTTTCTTCTACACTTGAGAATCCACGTAAAAACTTCTCTAAGTCGATTCCAGAGTAACGAAGTGTGTCTAGTTTTTCTTCGGAAACGCCGCGCTCTTTCATTTTTTCAATCGTGCTGCTCGCTTGAATTTTCGCCATCCCACAATCATGATGGCCAACTACACACACCTCATCTGCGCCAAGTTCATAAATCGCAACTAAAATGCTGCGCATAATACTTCCAAATGGATGGGAAATAACAGCGCCAGCTACTTTAATAATTTTCACATCACCGTTACGCATATTCATCGCTTTTGGCAATAGTTCGACAAGACGCGTATCCATACATGAGATGATGACCATTTTTTTATTTGGAAATTTTCCTGTTTCGTATTCTTCATACTTTTTACTCTCAACAAATTCCTTGTTATATTGCAAAATCTCTTCTAGCGCTTTCATAGTTAATCCCCTCTTTCTTTATGTAGCTGTACTATAAGTTTACCAAAGAACAAAAAAAACGAAAAATGTATTGCTTTATCATAAGAATATAATTTATCAGACAACAGTCATAATTCTTCCATAATTTCCACACAGTTCTGTAACAACTACCTCGTACCTTGCTCACATTTTCACTATAAACTAAATGTAGATAATGAAAAAAGGGAGTGAACTTTATTATGTCCGACGTTTTGTTACTGAGTCGTTTTCAATTTGCAATTACAATTTTCTATCATTTCTTATTTGTACCGTTAACAATCGGACTTGTTATTTTAGTAGCGTGTATGGAAACACAATATGCACGCACATTAAATCCGACATATCGAAAAATGGCTAATTTCTGGGGGAAGTTATTTACAATTAACTTCATAATGGGAATCATCACCGGGATTACGATGGAATTCCAATTCGGAACAAACTGGTCTGAGTACTCTAAATATATGGGAGATATTTTTGGATCTCCATTAGCAATAGAAGCACTTGTTGCCTTCTTCTTAGAATCTACTTTCATGGGAATTTGGTTGTTCGGTAAAGATAAAATCTCACCAAAATTCCGTGCATTTTCTATGTGGATGGTCGCACTTGGAACAAATATTTCTGCACTTTGGATCATCACAGCGAACGGTTTTATGCAAAATCCAGTTGGTTATGTAGTTAGAAATGGTCGCGCTGAATTAAATGACTTTTGGGCGCTAGTTACGAATCCATATGCATGGCATATGTTCTTCCATACTGTTGTTGGTTGTTATATCGTTGGTTCATTCTTCGTTATGGCAATTAGCGCTTACCATTTATTACGTAAAAATGACGTTGAATTCTTCAAAAAATCATTTAAGTTCGGTTTAATACTTGGTTTATTCGCAGCAACTGCAACACCTTTCATCGGTCACGAATCTGGTGCTTTCGCAGCGAAAATGCAACCTGCTAAAGGTGCAGCAATGGAAGCCGTTTGGGAAACTGGTGAAGGTAAAGGTTTCTCCATTATTCAAATCCCTGATGTGAAAAATGAGAAAAACTTCGAAGCTTTAACAATTCCAAAACTCGGCAGTTTCTTCTACACAAATTCATTTGATGGAAAAATTATCGGTTTAAACGATATTCCGAAAGACGAGCGTCCAAACGTAAATCTTGTTTATTATAGCTTCCGTTTAATGGTTGTACTTGGTACATTCTTTATGGCACTTACATGGTTTGGTTTCTATTTAAGCCGCAAAGGAAAACTAGAAAACTCAAAACGTTTCTTAAAACTTACAATGTGGTCTGTATTACTTCCATATGTCGCAATTAACGCAGGTTGGATTGTGGCAGAAGTGGGACGTCAACCTTGGACAGTATATAAACTAATGCGGACAGCAGAATCAGTTTCACCAATTTCTGTACCGCAAATTTGGTTCTCTTTAATTAGCTTAATCTTATTCTACACTTTACTATTAATTGCTGACGTATACCTTATGTTGAAATTTGCGAAAAAGGGACCTGAAGCAATAGAAGAGACTACAGAGGGAGGTGCAGCTCATGTCTCATGATACACTTGCAATTATTTGGTTCGGCTTATGGGGCGTGATTTGGACAGTTTACTTTATTCTCGATGGCTATGCACTTGGTAACGGAATGATTTTCCCATTCGTTACGAAAGATCGCCAAGAGCGCAATCAATTACAAGAATCAATTGGACCGTTCTGGGGCGGAAATGAAGTATGGCTAATTACAGCTGGGGGAGCAACATTTGCTGCTTTCCCAATCACATATGCGAACATGTTCAGTTACTTATATACACCGTTATTCTTAGTATTACTTGCTCTATTTGCTCGTGCAGCAGGACTAGAATTCATGCATAAAGATGATTCACCAGTTTGGCAAACTGTTTGTAAATGGACATATGCTGTTGGTAGTTTCTTAATTGCTTTCTTATTCGGCGTTACATTTGCTAACCTTTACTATGGATTACAAATTGGTAAAAATGGCTATGAAGGAAATTTACTTAGCTTATTACACCCTTACGGCATTTTAGGCGGCCTGTTCTTCACAGCAATCTTTGTCGTATCCGGTGCACTTTGGGTCATGATTAAAACGACTGGTGACGTATCAGATCGTGCTTATAAAATTGCGAAGCCATTTTCAATGGCAGCAGCAATTATTCTAGCTATCTTCTACGTTGCAACAGCAAATCGTACAAACTTATTCCAAAACTTTACGGAATACCCTGTACTATTTTTAATCCCAGCACTTGCGATGTTACTGAGCGTCATCGCACTTGTGATGGTTGTCAAACGTAAAATTGGTTTAGCTTTCACATTTGTTTGCCTAACAATCGCTACGTTTATGGCAACTGGTTTTGCTGGTATGTTCCCAAGAATGCTACCATCTCGCATTAACGATGCATACAGCACAACATTATTCCAAGCAGCAGGTAGTGAACTAAACTTAAAAATTATGTTCTTTGTTGCCATGGTAATGGTACCGATCGTTATCGGCTATCAATTATGGAGCTACACAATCTTTAAAGAGAAAATTCATAAAGACTCTGCAAAAGGTTATCACTAAAATTACGAACCATCCTCTATCCGGGGATGGTTTTTTCTGTTAATTTCTTTACTGCTTGCTATATAATTAAAAGGAATTTATTAGAAAATGGAGGTATTTACAAAAGATATGTTTTTAGAAATCATCACATTTATTCTACTTATTATTTTTCTAATCTTTTATTTAAAAGATCCAAGAAGTTTAATAATCGGATTTTTATTCAACCTGTTCTTTTGCTCATTCCTTATCCTTTTTGTTTATTTAGGTTTTAGCTCGGATAATGCAACATTTCGAATAATTGCCGCTATCCCTCTTTTCATCATTGGCTTTATGTTAACCTTTGGTATATTCGCTTTAATGATTGGGTTATTTCTTAATGCAAGGATTTTAATGAGGAAAGAAGGGCGACGCTTTTCAAATTGTTTAACTTTACTAGCTGGACTAGGTATTTTATTTAGTATATTATTCTTACTATTTGGGCCCACACGATTTTTATCCCCTCATTTCGGACCGATTTTTAGCGGGATATTTTTCATTATGGTATATTTCTTTTTCCACTTATCCAACTTCTTAACAGCTTATTTTCTGTATCAATTCAACAGACCAAAACTTAATCAAGATTTCATTATCGTTCTTGGCAGTGGATTAATTCATGATAAAGTACCACCACTTTTAGCAAGCCGAATTAATAAGGCAATTGATTTTTATTGGAAACAAGCAGCCGTTTCTTTCCCACCTACAATCATTTTCTCTGGTGGACAAGGCCCTGATGAAAACATCCCTGAAGCTAAGGCAATGCAAAGGTACGCCGTTGAAAAAGGGATTCCTATCCAGGATACAATAAAAGAAGATTGTTCTATTAACACGTATCAAAATATGTTATTTTCAAAGCAAATTATGGATTCACGAAAAGAAGGAAAATACAAAAGTATCTTTACAACGAACAATTTCCATCTTTTCCGCGCTGGATTATATGCAAAAGAAGCCGGACTTAACAGCCAAGGAATTGGTTCCAAAACCGCTTTTTATTATTGGCCAAATGCGATGATCCGAGAGTATATTGCAATTGTTGTCATGGGTCGTCAACGCCATATTAAGGTTGTAGGAGTTATCTTAGGATTCTCCGGACTCCTTACAGCGATTAGTTTTCTATTTTCTTAACACATAAAAAAAGCGCAAGAAACAACTAGTATGCTTCTTGCGCTTTTTTCTTTACTTTCTTTTCGTAACTTTCCCCGAACCGCCAACCTTTGTTTTAGGGGGAGACGTATTCTTCGGCGGGCCTGTTGTCGATGATTTCGGTTTGACATCCGATTCACTAGAACCACCTGATGGTTTTATGATTTTACCCTTATTCTCTGTAGAAGGCGGCGCATTCTGCGTGCCTTTTTCCGTAATACTTCCCGAATCACCTACAGATGGCTTTTTCTCTACTTTATCACTTCTTTTAATAATAGAGCCTTTCCCTTGTTTCGTAATAGGCGGCGGTGTTTTCTTTTCTTCTTTTGTAGGTGGTCGTTCTGGGATAACCGGTTTATGATTTCGTCTATCTGTATATCCGCGGTAATCGCCGTGATACGATTTACGCGAATCAAATATATCATCTAATATGCTTGCTAACAGAAAACCTTGCAAGAAAGATGGTTGATAATTTTCGCGAACAAACTCTCTATTGCTGATTTCAATTAATGTATCCGATGGCTTCTCTTTATCCTTCTGAAAGTTATAGATTTTATCAGAATACACAAGGAACATCTGATTTTCGTCTTCTTTAGACGCTTGTTTTGGTTCCTGTTCATCAATTAATTCTTTGGAAACTTGAGGAACTGATTTATTGGCGGCCCGGTACACATAAGATTCTTGCTTACCGTCTTTTGCAACAGATTCTAATGGGTAACGGTCTTGAATCGACTTTCCATTTTGACATCCCGATAAAGCAAAACCTGCAATTACAAGTAACATAACAATAGCAAGTATAGCGATGCCGAGCGATTTAATCATGGGAAACAATCGTTTTGACATGATTACGCCCCCTTACGTTGCTCTTATGATTTGTACATCAGCTGAAAGAATCGATTCTCCCTCATACATCATTGTACGTCCATCTTGCCACTCAACGCGAAGCAGCTTTCGATTATCAGATTGGAACTCCCATACGTATTGTTCATCATTTGCTGCAAATGGTGTTTTCCCCATGACAACAACACGCCCGTTATATTGCTCTTCCATATGGTAGTCTATCCCATCCATTTCCAGTGTCGTTGGAATCTCATTGATTGAATCTAATCGGCCATCAATAGGAGCATATAATTTATAATACGTGTTCTCACGATTTTCAATTTTTAAATATCGAATCGTTCTTCCATCTCGCAATGTTAAAATAATTTCGTTGCGAGAATGCATGCTTGTTTTTCCAATCACTTCATACATGACTAACGAAACTTCAATCATATCACCAGGCGCTAACGTGAGTACCGTTTTCTCAGGTTTAGCAGGTTCCGGACTTTTTATTATATTTTTAATCCGTTTAAATAAACTCATTGATCTCCCATCCTTTTCTCGTTATAGACATGCTGCTAAAATAAGGGCACCGACAATGTGTAACGAACCTGCTAATACAGCATGAGCTACATAACCTTGCTTCGTTCCCTCATCTACATCTAAGTTAACCGTTTTTCGTAAAATAAGTTCAACAAACATTTGTACAAATAATAAGATGACAAAAGATACCGCTGATGCAAATAGTGCCTGCCATAGATCGTTTGATTTCGAAATCGATTGCGATAAAATATATCCTTGTGCAAACAGCTTCATCGCAAAGCGCGTCGTCACTGCCACATTCCCTTTTTTAATTTCTTCTAAATCTTTATATTTAGTAAAAAGTGAATCAATCCACATTAATAAAAATAAAAGAACAGCGCTTGCACCTGTCCACACAAGCATGGCTAAAATATTCATCCCTGTCATTAAAAAACCACCTCTGAAAAAATAATAGAAAACCGACATGACTTCCTACTATGACATGTCGGTTCCCTTGTCTATTTTCTATAAACACATTGTAAATTCCTAACATATAAATCGCCGCCATGCAAAAGACAGCATGACCTGCTCTCGCTTTCTCTCTTTGTTTGAACTTCGCACGTGGCAAAAAAAGGCACTGACCCCTACCACACACGGCCAGTCGCTCTCATCCATCTAAAAAGAAAAAGGGTTTTTACTTCTCGTACTGCTTCATAATACGAGCTAATTCATCATCAACAACTGAATTTTTGTTTAAACTCGCAAATTCGTCATCTAATGATTTTTCTTTTTTGTAGATTTCGCCGCTTGCTTCTGCTTCAGCTTCTAATTGAAGAGCTTTTTCTTCCATACGGCTTAAACCTGCTTTTGCTGTATTCGCATCAAAACCAGACATTGCCTGATTAATATTTTTTTGTGCTTTCGCTGCGTTCACACGCGCTACAAGCGTTTCACGTTTATTTCTTAATTCTGTTAATTGCTTACGCATTTCTTCTAATTTCATGCGAAGATTATCAGCAGCCGCTTTATTTTGCTCATAGCTTGCTTTATATTCATTCATTTTTTGTTCTGCAGTTTGCTTTTCTTCTAAAGCACGACGTGCAAGATCAATGTTATTTGCTTGAACAGCCATATGCGCTTGTTCTTCACGTTTCTTTACAAGTGCTTCTTGCTCTTCAAACAACAATTTAAATTTTTTCTCAAGTGCAATTTGTGCAGCTACACTTTTCTCAGCTTCTTGTACATCCTCTTGCATATCACGTAAATACTGATCCGTCATTTTAACTGGATCTTCTGCTTTTTCAATTAATGAATACACGTTTGACATCGTTAAATCTCTTAATCGCTTAAATACAGACATTCAAATTCCTCCTAATTAATTGCTTCATATTTCAAATTCAGCACTTGGAAAACCCAAAATTTTCCCTTTACATTAAGAATATTCATATTTCAAACCTATGTGTACATTATATCAAAAATAAAACGTACTTACATCTTGTTTTACAAATATACAAGCGATAATCTGACATTCCCACTACAACTTGTAGAAAGTAGAAAAAAAGCTTTGCGACATTCGCAAAGCTTTTCTTCTACTTATTCACGACTTGCTCCATATTCGGGCTACAAATCTTTGACTTACATGATTTATTTAAGGAACATGCTGCACATTTCCCTTTTTTACTTCGCTTTACGAAGTTCATTAACGTATATCCTGCATATCCAAAAATGACAGCTCCAATTACAATATTAACTATCATTATGATACATCTCCTTTTAGAATCCGAGCATGGATCCGACTTGGTATAGAACTAGTGTTAATACGTATGCAACAACAAGCGGATACACAACAGAGAAGACTGTCCACTTTAGAGAACCTGTTTCACGACGAATAACCGCAACTGTTGCTAAACATGGTACATATAACAAAACAAAGAACATAAACGCATATGCTGATAATGTTGTGAAATGAGTACCAATTACGTTTCCTAATACATCTTCTTTCACAGAATAAATAATTGCCATTGTCGAAACAACAACTTCTTTTGCTAAAAATCCTGTTATTAACGATGCAGCTGCTTGCCATGTTCCAAACCCAAGCGGCGCAAAAATTGGAGCAAATACTCCGCCAATCAGTGCTAAGAAACTATCTCCCATATCTACACCAAATCCAGATGGACCAGCATAGTTTAATAACCAAATTACTACAGAACCACCAAAAATAAATGTACCAGCCTTACGTACAAATCCTTTTCCTTTTTCCCACGTACTACGCCATAACGCTTTTGCTTGCGGCACGCGGTAAGGTGGAAGTTCAATTACAAAAATTGATTTCTCTTCTTTTAAAATCGTAACGGACATAACTTTTGTAACAACTAATGCAAGGATAATACCAATGAGATATAAAGAGAACACGACAAGTGCTTGACTATGCGGGAAAAAGACCCCTGCAAATAATGCATATACAGGCAAACGAGCTGAACATGACATAAATGGTGTCACTAAAATCGTAAGCAGCCTCTCTTTCTCCTGCTCAATCGTTCTCGCTGCCATTACTCCTGGTACATTACATCCAAAACCGATAATCATCGGAATAAACGCTTTTCCGTTTAGTCCAAAGAACTCCATCACTCGGTCCATTACAACAGCGATACGCGCCATATATCCGGAATCTTCTAGTAAAGAAATGAAGAAGAACAATGCAAAAATTTGCGGAACGAATACTAATATCGCACCAACCCCGGCAATAATTCCATCTGTAACGAGCGCTCGAATGAACTCAGACGCACCGATATTCGTAAGTCCTGTTGTTACCCAATCTGTAAATGGACCGCCAACAAATGCATCAAATTGATCAGATAATGGCTTTCCAATCCACGAAAACGTAACTTGAAAAATTAAAAACATAATCCCTAAAAAGATCGGAAGCCCCAAAATTTTATGTGTAATTAATTTATCAATTCTTTCCGAAAAAGGAATGCTTCCTTCTTTTTCAAGGCGAATTACATTTGTTTTCAACTTTTCAATATACGCTGCACGTACTCCGTATATGTGCTGATCTAACGTAACATCTAATTCAGCTTCTAATGCCGAACGAATTGCTACAAGTTCATTATATATAGGCAACTTGACAAGTTCTTTCTCTACCACTTCGTTATTTCCTAAAAATTGCAGCGCAAGCCACCTTGCATACACATCATTTCCTCGCTGCAACTTATCCATAACGCGCTGGATTCCTGCCTCTACCGCTTTACCGTATGAAAGAATAAATGGTTTCTGCTCCGCCTTATCACTTTCATGAAGAGAAGCTAATAATTCCCCGCAGCCTTTTCCGCTTCTCGCTACAACGGGAATGACTGTTACGCCTAGCATTTCAGATAGCTTCTTGACATCAATCACAATCCCGCGCTGTTTTGCCACATCAATCATATTTAAACCGATAGAAAGTGGTTTCCCAAATTCCAACAATTGCAACGTTAAATGCATATTCCGTTCAAGCTGGGAGGAATCCACAATATTTAACATATGATGAAATTCTTCTGTTAATAAAAATTGCGTAACAACACCTTCATCGCGGGATACAGGATTTAAATCGTATACACCCGGTAAATCTATTAAAGTTCCTTTTTTATCTTTTAACTTACCAACCTTTTTTTCTACGGTTACTCCGCTCCAGTTCCCAACATATTCATAAGAACCAGTAAGTGCATTAAACAATGATGTTTTTCCCGTATTCGGATTTCCTAGCAAAGCAACCTTGTTCACGTTAATTCCACCTTTATCATTTTCGCGTCACAATGACGAATAGAAATTAATTGCCCACGACATTCTAATGTACACGGACCATTTAACATTGCCTTTTGTTTGACACAAAGCTCGCACCCTTCAGAAAATCCAAATGAAGCTAAACGACGTTTTAACAATTTATCAAGAGACTTTAAGTCTTTTACACGTACTTTTTCATCTATACTCATATCAACTAAGTTCATCAAATTATCCCCCTCAAAAGATAACGATAATTATTATCAGTCTCGATTATAACATGATTCTCTGAAAAAACACTATACAATATGTTGTGAATTTATTACTATTTTTTGACCATTCCACCTTATTTAACATAAAAACCGCTGCTATGCAGAATAAAATATCCCCAGACCTCAGTTTTAAACATCGCTCGTGGCAGAATAAGGAACTGACCACCTCTACGCACGGCCAGTTCCTCTCACCCTCCCAAAAAAGAAAAGGTTTTGCATTTTTATTTTTATTTGCCATACTTACCCATTATTATTACAATGGTAATAACAATATAAGAATCTCGTTGTCACAGGGGGAGCCGCGTCGCTGAGAGGGAACACTTCGTTCCGACCCTTTGAACCTGTTAGTTAATGCTAACGTAGGAATTGTGCAAACGTATATACATAAGCAAAACTTTCTCATTTATGTATTTCAAAATCCCCCTATGATCATGATTCTTCTTTTGTAACTTGGAGATAGGGGGATTTTTTCATGCGTAACACAAATTTACAGGCAATGATAGAGGCAGCGATTCTCGCAGCATTTGCGTTAGTTATCGATATTTTGCCGCTATCTAGTGAATAACCCCTCCTTATCGACCTTACGGTCTGATTGAAGAAGGGGCTTCCTGTTTCATAAACCGTTGCATAGTGAGGTGTCCCACTACGTCTTACACAGTCTCCACAGGCGTAGATTATACTGTTCGGACATAACCTTGCCCTACAGTTTGTAGACTCTAGTTTGTGGCAAGCAATTCTTCTAATCCTTTTTGTAAGATGTTCTGGCTCGCATTATAATCTCTATCCAATATCGTTCCACACTTTGTACAAATATGGGTACGAATAGAGAGAGACTTCTTCACGCGATTCCCACAAACAGAACAGTCTTGTGAAGTATACTTTGGTTCTACTTTGATCAGTATACCGCCATGATTTTCGCATTTGTAAGCAAGCATGTTTCGAAACATGCCCCACCCAGCATCAGAAATAGATTTCGATAACTTCCTATTTTTAACCATGTTACGAATGTTCAGATTTTCTACAACGATAACAGAATAATCTTTCGCTAGATTGTAACTGAGTTTATGAAGAAAATCTCTGCGCTGGTTCGCTACTTTTTCATATAGCTTGCGAACACGCTCGGCCTGTTTTATGAAGTTAACAGAACCTTTTTTCTTCTTAGAAAGTTTTCGCTGTGCTTTCTTGAGTTGCTTTTCTTTTTCACGGAGAAATCTAGGATTTTCATATTCTAAACCATTAGAAAGAACGGCATACTTATGTAATCCCACGTCAATTCCTACCGCACGATTGGTATCGATATCAGATGGTACCACTTGTCTTTCGACACTGAAAATAGCGTACCATCTTTTCCCTTGACGTTTGAGAATCAGTTGTTTGATTGTTCCTTCGAGTGGTCTATGAAGTAGGATCCCTATTTCCCCCAACTTTTTACTGTATAACTTACCGTTATCAGAGAAAGACATGGCATAACGATGCTTTCCATTTGGCTTGCATCCAAATTGCGGAAACGTCATACTATTGTAGTCTTTATACTTTTTCTGTTTTGGATACTTTGCATCTTTACGAAAGAAATGATCAAACGCTTTTTTCAGACGCACAAAAACTTCTTGCAAAGGCTGAGAAGGCATTTCTTTTAGAAAAGGATACGTCTTCTTATCCAATGTAAGTTGTCTTTGCATATCATAACGATCGTAATTTTCTTTGTTTTGCTTATATTTCCGTTCTTTGTCTAGCAAGGCGGAGTTGTAGGTTTGACGACAATATTGTAGCCAACGGTCTAACACTTCTTTTTGTGCTTCTGTTGGAAAGATTTCATATTTTTGATTCAACAACATTGTCATCACCTCCCAATGGTTTTATCATTGTATTTTGATGTGTTGTTTTAGCACTTCTAATGGTGGATCGCCCACAACCAGCAAACAATAACCTTGAGACCAAAAGCATTCTTTACATGTATTCTATCTGATTTGAGGAAATTCCTTTGGCTTACGCCAACCAAAATTCATCCCCTCCCTACTCATTGGGCTTCACACCTTCTCATTCCTTGAGGAAGGGGAATTCTTTTGGAAATATGTTAAATTTCCGGCCGGCGGTTCGATCTCATTTGCTATGATTCCAATTTTTATTGTTGCTTACCGTTGGGGATTTAAAGCTAGTTTTTTAAGTGGTCTCGTTTGGGGCTTATTACAAATTGTTGTAGGAAATGCATATATTTTAACGCCAATACAAGCGTTTATAGAATATTTTATTGCCTTTTCCTTTATTGGCTTTGCTGGATTATTTTATACATCGATTCAAGAAGCACTTGCCAATAGACAAAAAATAAAAGCAATCATGTATATCGTTATCGCTACATTCATCGGTAGCTTAGCTCGTTACTTTTGTCACTTCATTGCCGGTGTAATCTTCTTCGGACAATATGCACCAAAAGGACAATCGGCTGTTTTATATTCCTTTATCTATAATGGCATTACAATGATTGGCTCTTTCGCATTGTGTGCGGTTTTACTTGTCGTTTTATTCACAACAGCACCGCGTTTATTTACAAACGCTACTATGAATCGTACAAACATTAAATTCTCGAGGCATTTATAATATAATGACACAAAAATCCCATTTTTCTAAAATGGGATTTTTGTGTCATTTTAAATGAGCGAAAGAAAAAAAGCTTTCATAACAAACATTCTCACGCTATATCATGTTTATTAAATTATACTTTATAGCATATTGAACAAGTTCACTTTTTTTAGAAAAATTAAGTTTGTTCAACATTCTTGTTTTATGAGTATCGACCGTTTTTATACTGATAGTTAATTCTTGAGCAATTTCAGACATTGAAAAACCTTGAACAAGAAGTTGCAATACTTCTCGTTCACGTGGACTTAAAATCACATACGGATTTCGAGAATCTGTCTCATTTTGCACTTTTTTTAGCATCGTTGAAATTTCCTTTGGACGAAGGTATATGTAACCATCCATAACGGAATCAATAGCATTGTATAATTCTTCATCTACAGCTGCTTTAGGGACATAACCAGAAGCTCCTGCATTCATAATTGATGTTATATAGTCCTCATCTTCATGCATAGTAAGCACGATGACTTTCGCTTGTTTATAACGTAATTTAACTTCTTTTAGAACTTGAATTCCATCTAAGCGTGGCAAAGATATATCTAATATCAGAATATCAGGCCGTAAATTGTCATAAAGTCGGAGTGCTTCAAATCCATCAGAAGCTTCACCTACAACTTTTAAGGATGGCCTTTTTTGTAATAGTAGTTTTAAACCCGCTCTCATCAAAGCGTGGTCGTCAACTAGCATTATGCTGATTGTCTTTTCCATCTTGACACCCTTCTCTCTGTTTTAATGGGATAGACACCATAACTTCCGTTCCACCGTTATTGTGAGTTCTGATAAAAAATGAACCACCTAGTAATTCAGCTCTTTCTTTCATTCCATATATTCCAATTCGATTTTGCTGACGAGCTTTTTCGAAATCATTCCCATTTATACCATGACCGTTATCATGGATGTTCAACTCGATAGAACAATCCCTTCTCTCCATGTTAATCACAATTTCAGTCGCTACTGTATGTTTTACTACATTAGTAAGACTTTCTTGAACGATCCGATATAATGCTACAGCAATATGACTATCTATGACAACATCATCAGGAGCATGTAGAATTACCGTAAGAGTGAATTTTTCTTCAAACTTTCTTACATATTTCCTTAATGCGGGAATTAACCCCATATCATCAAGAATAGGAGGCCTTAATTCTACCGCTAAATCTCTAATTTCTCGTAAAATACCCGCTGCTGTCTCTCGACTTGTATTAAGTAATTCAAGTTGCTCGTCATCTTTCGCTTCATTAGCCAAAATGCGCATTGTAACCATTAGAAAAGTAAGGGCTTGGCTTGTTTCATCATGAAGTTCACGAGAAATTCGTTTTCTCTCCTCCTCATGAGCGGATAATAGTTTCAAAATCAACGTATCTCGAAGGGCATCCTTTTCTTGAAGTTCCTTCAATAATTTTTCTACTGCAGTCCTAGAACTAATCAGATTGTCAGCCATTTCATTAAAAGCCCGCGCTAATTTTCCAACTTCATCGTCACCTACTGCTTTAGCTCTTAAGGATAAATTACCGGCTGATATACCTGCTGCTGTACCAACTAAACTATTGATTGGTCTAGTAATAATACGAGTCACATAATAAGCTATACCCGCCGATCCCATACAGACCAAAATTGTAGCAAAAACCAATTCCATTATTTTAGTAAAAATATAGCTTTCCGCCTGTTTTTCTGCCATTCCAACTCGAACAAATCCGACATCTCCCTCTTCGATTGGAACCAGTATGTCATGAATGTTTCCTTCATCTGAAGTTAGCATGGCGTAATTTCCAGTATTGCTATCATCAGGCTTATGTGCGTTTAATATTCCTTTCGGTAAGTGCTTAGAAAATGTATTTCCGACAAGAACATTGTTATTGTTAATGACTAATATATAACGAACGTCTTTGTTAGCTTCCTGTGCCCGGGTAATGAGAAGATGTATTGAATAGTAGTCGTCAGTCAGTATGTAATCCGAAGACAATGACGCAATATTTTCAGCAATATTTACACCACGTTTTTTAAGGTCCTCTGTCATGATTTTTGTGAGTGACTCCCAAATGATACATCCTAATACTAGAGCAAGAAAGAGTAACGAAACGAATATAGCTCCAAATATTTTCTGGTTTATTTGTAATTTATTCATCCATTTCATAGGTGACCCTCATATAATTGTGGTTCAAATGGAACAAAACGATCAATGAACAGTCCCTGAAACGCTGGTTTTATGAATTCTTGTTCATGCATAGAAATAAAACTTTCTTTAATAATTCGCTTCTCTTCATCAGGTAAATTACTGTTGATGACAACAGGACCGGTACCAATCGGTTCCGTTTTTGAAATAATTTTCAAATCCTTAATCTGTTCTGGATTTTTAAGTTTGGTACGCTCATAGACTAAGCTATCAACTGCTGCAGCATCAACAACTCCATTTATCACAGCGCTTAGTGAACTTTCATGATTATATGTAAAAACATAACGCCCGAAAAAATGCTCTGGTGTTTCACTTAATTCAGCTAATTTTTTCTTCACAAAAATATAGCCGGAATAACTGCCTGGATCGCTAAAAGCGACATTTTTCCCTCTCAAATCATCTATACTAGACATTTCACTTTTGCGGTGTACGACGACATAACCATAATAATATGGAACTCCCATCCTCTGTTGCATGGCAATTGCTTCCAGTCCTTCAACATGTCTGTAGGTAATATATGCTCCTGTTGAAAGTATGGCTATATCAGCACCTCCATTCATCATCAACATACTAATCTCATTATAACTCTTACGCTGAATTAGAATTACAGGTCTATGAAGCTTTTCTCCAATATAATTTGCTATTTTCCTATAGTACATAATTGTATCAGTCTTTGATAATACACTTGAAATTGCAATACGTACAGGAGAGGGCTTGTCATCTTGTGAACCAACGGGCATGGTATCAGATTCGGAGAAAACAATTTGAGGGCTTGAACGCTCATGCTGACATCCTATTACAAGTAAAGTAATAAATAATATGAAAAAGATCCTCAACCACTTTGGCATACTTTCCTCCATTCTTGCAGACGAGGGATTTATTTTTCTGAACTCTCCGCCTCAAAATTGAGAAAGAAGCAAGGAAGACAGATAGGGATAATCACCCGTAAAAATCCGATTGGTGAGAGTTTTTCAGAAGCGGGAGATGAAAATCCCCGCTTCTAGAAGTTTCACTTTATATATTTATAAATCCAAATTGAAAACCTGACATAAAACCTCCTCTTTTAGGGGAGAACCAAAGCGTCTGGCCGCGCATTGGAGCGGTCAGATCCTTTTCCTGCCACATGCCAGGTTTTAAACAAAACAAAGGAGCAGGACAGTAGCGGGCATGTTGTATTCTACATAGCAACAATCTATGTGTTAAAAAATCAAGTTGTATTTATATATAAAAATCCCCTAATTGAATCCTGCTTGGTTTAGGTTTTTTGAAGTTTATATTTATATATTACTTCGAAACAATCTATGAAATCCATGGAAGATTATACACAACACTACTTTTCGTGTCAGAGTTGTGACAGAAAATTTATAAATACAAATAAAAAATGCCCCCTTTCTTTTTCAACCATATACAATGCTAAAAACAAAGGACGAAAGCAAGTGCAGAGTATATTTCGTTCTGTATACCGACAACTTATATATTGAAAGATTAACACAGATTTATATATCCATAAATACTGTTTGTAGGATAAATTCTGACACAAAATCAGATATTTACTGATAGTTTAACGAATAGGCATATAAGATAATGTAGCCAAGGAGGAATGATATAACACAAGTATTTTTGAAACCGTCTTCACGAAATTTGCACTATATTGCAATACTAAATTTCATGTTAATCTAAGTTTTTTCTGTAAATCAACATAAAGAAATCGAGGTAGATAGTATGTTCTCATTTTTGAAACCTAAAATTGCTACTACAAAAATAGCACCAGATCAGGTTCAAAAAACCTATAAGCTTTTCCGACTACAATCTTTATTAGGAGTATTTTTAGGTTACATAGCTTACTATATAGTACGTAACAATTTTGCCTTATCTACTCCTTATCTGAAGGAACAACTCAATCTCAGTGCTACAGAAGTAGGATTATTAAGCAGTTCCATGCTTATCGCTTATGGAGTTAGTAAAGGTTTGATGAGTAGTTTGGCCGACAAAGCTAATCCTAAAAGTTATATGGCGCTTGGTTTGCTTCTGTGCGCTATGGTCAATATTATGATGGGATTCAGCACGGCATTTTGGATGTTTGCAATTCTCGTTGTTTTCAATGGTTTCTTTCAAGGAATGGGAGTTGGGCCTAGTTTTATCACTATAGCAAATTGGTTTCCTCGTAAGGAAAGAGGAACGATCGGTGCTATATGGAATATTTCTCACAATATAGGTGGAGGGATTGTAGCACCTATCGTTGGTATGAGTTTTGCTATGTTAGGCACCAATCACTGGCAAACGGCAAGTTACCAAGTTCCGGCTGCTATAGCCATCGTCATTTCTCTAGTAATACTAGCCCTTATTAAAGGCTCACCAGTAAGTGAGGGATTACCTCCGTTAAACGAAATCGTCAAAGACGAATCCGATTCAAAAACACAACAAAATGCTGATTCAAAACCGCCAACGGATATGAGTGCTTGGCAGATTTTCAAGAATTATGTTTTATTTAACAAAAATGCATGGTTTATTTCCTTCGTAGATGTTTTCGTTTACATGGTTCGTTTCGGCATTATAAGCTGGTTACCTATTTATTTATTACATGTGAAACATTTCACTAAAGAAGAGATGAGCGTTGCCTTTTTATTCTTTGAATGGGCAGCTATTCCATCTACTCTTCTAGCTGGTTATCTATCAGACAAGTTATTCAAGGGGCACCGCATGCCGCCAGCAATCATTGCTATGTCAATGATACTCATCTGCATCATCGGTTACTGGCAAAGTACATCTTTACATTGGGTGACTATCTTCGCTGCCATTATTGGATGCTTAATTTACATTCCACAATTTCTAGCTTCAGTACAAACTATGGAGGTAGTTCCACCTTTCGCCGTAGGCTCTGCGGTTGGTTTACGAGGTTTTATGAGTTACATTTTAGGTGCATCTTTAGGTACTACTCTCTTTGGTGTAATGGTCGACAAGGTAGGCTGGAATGGTGGTTTCTATGTATTACTAGCAGCAACTGTTTGCTGCATCATCTGCTGTATATTTGCCCATCGAGGTGCAAAAGAGCTAGCATACAACAAAAAACAAGGAATCCAATCCTAAAACAACTCAAAACACGAAAGAAAACGCCCTTCATCTGACCAAAAAAATCAGATAAAGGGCATTTTTTTATACTTATTACAGCAAATTATTAGTAGAAGAAGTATATATAAATCTATTTTGATTTTTCAACATATAAATCGCTGCTATCCAAAAAACAAACGTTACCTACACTCACTTTCCCCCTTTGTTTAAAACCTCGCATGTGGTAGGAAAAGGCCCTGACCGCTTCTATGCACGACCAGATGCTCTCATCCTCCCCTAAAAAGAAAGAGGTTTTTATGTCGTTTTTTAAATTTGGATATATATAGTTACTTTGTATTTATACAAAGTAAAAAAGATTGCTGTTTAAGCAATCTTTTTTGTGTCTCAGTTTTCCAAGTTACTTTCCTAATGTGACTCTCTGTTTCTTACCATTTCAGGAGATTGAGAATGGAGTGCGCGGCTGCTTTCAAAATTATTTTTACCGTTTTGCTTATGAATCCAAGATTTCATCTCATTCCATAAAACAACTCTATGCACATCATACCCTATGTGATATTGCTCGTTTATGTTCTCTTTGTAATTTTCATTCCATTTGTACCATACTATTTTATCACGTGAATCTACTGGCATTTCTCGCCGATCAATGCCAGTTGTACAATCTTTATTATTAGCTAACATAATCGCATCATTCTCTAATAATAAAGCAAGAGCCGCTGAGCGCTTCTCCATTCTCTTTCTCCTTTCAATTGTAGTGCCTAACGTCTTATTTCCCTAAAATGTGTGTGCCTTACATAGATAAGTTTATTCAAAATAATACTGCTAAACTATCGATTAACCTTACAAAAAACCTTACATTTTTGTAAGGTTTTTTGTATATCTTAATATAACGGTAAACACTCAGTCACTCTATGAAAAAACGACAGAAAAGGGGTTTATATTAGATTATTAATTTAGAGTTATACATAAATCCAAATTGAAAAACCAACACACCAATCACCGCCACGCCAAGCAAAAAGTTACCTACAACTCTCTTCCTCTCTTTGTTTAAACATCGCTCGTGGCCAAAAAAGGCACTGACCGCCTCTATGCATGGCCAGTCGCTCTCGTCCATCTAAAAAGAAAAGAGGTCAGTTGGATTTATACATAAATCCAAACTGACCTACTAACACACCAATCACCGCCACGCCAAGCAAAAAGTTACCTACCACTCTCTTCCTCTCTTTGTTTACACATCGCTCGTGGCAAAAAAAGGCACTGACCGCCTCTACGCATGGCCAGTCGCTCTCGTCCATCTAAAAAGAAAAGGGGTTTATTAATTTAGATTTATAAACAGTACCCCTCCAAAACAAAGTAAGGAAAATATGCATTTACTTTACCTTGTTTAAATACCGATAAATAGTCGCATCTGATGCTTTTAAATGCTTCGCCACTTCACTCACGCCGCCTTTAAGTAAAAATACCCCTTTATCATTAAGTTTTTTTATCACTTCCATTTTTTCATCTGGAGACATTCTCTCAGGCGGAACTTCGCATTCTAATAAAACTCCTGTAATAAGTGATGAAAGAAGACTATCTAGATTTTCTTCTAAGTTCTCAGAAAGGTCTAATTCAAGATTAGGATGAGCCTTCTCTTCTTCTTCATTCACACTAGTATTACTCATAATTATACTGTCTAACCAGTCTCTTGCTTTTACCATATTACTAATATCAATGTTCACACACAGCATTCCAATTATGCTATCGTGTTCATCTTTAATAAAATAGCTTGACGAACGAAACGTTTGGTTATTCTTTGAGTTTCCTTTGTAATTGGAAATGAAATGTTTATCTATATATTTCTTTTCTTGTATGAACTTTAAAGCTAGATCTGTTAAATGTCCTCCAACTTTTCTTCCACTAAGATGTCCGTTTACAACTTCTATTATAGATTCGTCTGGATTCGTAACATCATGCAAAACAACTTCTCCATTTTCTCCAATTACTTCTGCAATGAAATGAACAAGAGGAATATACCGCTCTAACTTTTCTTTATTTCCCATTGATCTCGCACCTCTTTTTAAGATAAGAAGAAAGTATAAAATTTCGTACCAACACTTTGCTTTCTTCCTTTTATAGTATACAACATAAGAAAACATAGCCTCCTACATATCTAAAAAGGACATAAAGAAAGCTGGCTTAAAGACTTTAATCACTACTATATTACTACACAATCCTTACTTGAAGATAATAAGATGACTTTTTCCCAGTTTTTCTTGATTTTTCCTTTCTATAATAATAATTTACCAAATAACAAATTATTATTACAATGAAAATTTATTATTATTTTTTAACTTTTTTAAAATATCTATTGAAATTTAGAAAGTATAACATTACAATGAACTTGTGTTAAAAAATTATTATAACTAAAAAAAATTATTATCACAGGAGGTTTTTTGGATGAATGCGGTTATTTCTACTAAACATGCACCTGGTGCAATCGGTCCTTATTCACAAGCGATGAAAGCGGGTAATTTTATCTTTACTTCTGGGCAACTGCCGATTGACCCTAAAAACGGAGAAATGCCTGAAACAATTAAAGAGCAAACAACACTGTCATTAGAGAATGTAAAAGCCATCCTAGAAGAAGCAGGCAGCGATTTAAGTAAAGTTGTTAAAACAACCGTATTTTTAAAAGATATGAATCATTTTGCACAAATGAATGAAGTTTACACTACTTACTTTACAGAAAATTTTCCTGCTCGAAGTGCCATTCAAATTGCACGATTACCAAAAGATGCACTTGTTGAAATTGAAGTTATTGCAACTTTATAAAGTTTTCATACCAAAAAATTGAATATGAAAAATGAGATAACATTCCCTCATTATGAAACGATTACAATACTTAATCTTTATAGTGATGGAGTGCAACATTTCAAACTTTATGAAAGCGCTATCTTTTTTTTGGAGGATCAACCTCTGAGGAGGAAAAGGATGATCGCAACTTTATAAAGTTTTCATACAGAAAAATTGAATATAAAAAATGAGATAACATTCCCTTATTATGAAACGATTACAATACTTAATCTTTATAGTGATGGAGTGACAAGTTTCTAACGTTTTGAAAGCGCTATCTTTTTTTGAAAAAATCAACCTCTGAGGGGGGGAAAAGAATGGATACTCCCAAAAAAAATAAGTGGGTTGCACTTGTCGTACTGATATTGGGTGGAGGAACAATTTTTAAACTTCCGTTTTTAAAAGATGCTTTTTATATTCCCATGATGGAATATTTTCACTTGTCTCATACCCAAATAGGTGTAATCTTATCGGTTTATGGAATCATCCAAGCATTTGGTTATATCGCATCAATGTATATCGTAGACAGGTTTTCTAAGAAGAAAATCATACCGTTCAGCTTGATTGGTGTTGGAATATCAGGATTGTATTTAACAACATTCCCTGGTTATTATGGCGTTTTAGCCGTTTGGATTGTTTTCGCCTTATTTGCAGAGACTGCTTATTGGCCTGCGTTAATCAAAGCTGTAAGGTTATTAGGGGATAAAGATGAACAAGGTAGAGTATTCGGGTTCCTTGAAGCAGGAAGAGGCGTTGTTGATACAATTATCGCTTTTGGTGCCCTTGGAATTTTTAGTTGGTTAGGATCTGGAGCAACCGGCTTTAAAGGCGCAATTATTTTCCTTGCATCAGCAGCAATTGTTATCGGGATCATTTCTTATTTCTTAGTAGAAGATGACGAAATAATAGATACGGATGAACACGGTAATAAAATTAACCAAAGTAAAGCTGCACTAGACGGTGCTTTACAGGCATTAAAGATGCCTGAAGTATGGGCTGTAGCATTTACTATATTCTCTGTTTATTCCGTCTACATAGGTTTAACATATTTTATCCCGTTTTTAAAAGATATCTATGGTATGCCTGTTGCACTAGTAGGCGCTTATGGAATTATCAATCAATACGCTATCAAAATGGTTGGTGGTCCGCTAGGAGGGTTCTTAGCTGATAAAAAATTCAAGTCTCCATCTAAATATTTGAGATTTGCTTTTATAGTCGCAATTATTGGAATGACTATTTTTATCTTCTTACCTCATGAGACGATGAATGTATATACTGGAATGATCTTTACACTTAGTTTTGGCACAATTATTTTTACTCAAAGAGCCGTATTCTTTGCTCCTATTGATGAGGTGGGAATCCCAAGAGAAATCAGTGGTGCATCAGTTTCTATTGCTTGTTTAATAGGATATTCACCTTCGATGTTTGCATTTTCTCTATACGGAAACATGTTAGATAGAACACCAGGAATGGCTGGTTATAGACATGTATTTTTAACAATGATTGCTTTTTCCGTAGTTGGTCTAATTATTAGCAGTTATTTAGTTCGAATTGTCAAAAAGAAAAAAGAATTACAAATAAATGAGGAAAGTTCAATTTCAAATGAAGTATGAGATTAATAACATGGAGATAGGAAAGGTGAGATTATCATGAAAATTGGATTAGAAACAGAAAGCTATCATTTATTTTTCCACAATAAACGTATGGATATTATTGACTTTATAAGAAGAACTGCTGAACTTGGATTGGACGGGGTACAAATTAATATTATTACAAATGAGGCAGACAAACATTTACATCCAGAGTGGGGAGTGCTTGGCGGGAACGAGCCTGAACACTTGAAAAAGATTCGAGATGAAATTCAAAAACATGGTTTATATGCTGAAATTGATACAAGAGGTACAGATATAGAACATTTATCAAAAGTAATAGACATTGCAAATCAAATTGGTGCAGATGTCATTCGGACTTACGTTTGTGTAGGTGAATATGATGCTGAAAAGATGGCTAAAGCTCCTGAAGAACTCAAACAAGTCGTACCATTACTAAAAAAATATCGAATTAAACTTGGAGTTGAAAATCACGAAGAAGAAACAACAGCTGAAGTCATTAAAATTATTGAAGAGGTGAATAGCCCTTGGGTTGGAGCACATTGTGATTTAGGAAATGGAATGATGGCATGGGAAGATCCAGTTGAAGCAGTAAGAAAATTAGCTCCGTATGCCTACACAACTCATTTTAAAGATCATATTGTCATTCATGACGGTGAAGACCATATAGTTTGTGGGGTTCCAGCAGGAACTGGAAATATCGACTTAGAAGAATGTTTTAAAATATTAGTGAATGAATCAACACTAACAAGAATCAATGTAGAAATGTGTTTTCCATATGTAGCTCAATTTAAACGTCCAAAAGGAACTGGAGGCGTATACGAAGTCGGGGAGGGAGCATTCAAAGTCGAAAACCCTCCATATGACTTAGATGTTCTTAAGACAGAAGATTACTATTATCCACCTGAACATCTATTAGAAAAAATGCTTGAAGATCAAGAAAAAGGTGTGCAACAATCTGTAAATTATATACTAGCTTTAAGAGAAAAATATTGCAGATAAAGTGAAACTTTAATCAGTGGGGGGCTTTATCCCCCCACTGATTATCAGCCCTCACCAATCGGGCTTTTACGGGCAGTTTTCTTCCCAGTGATTCCCTGGCCAGTACTGCCCACGAATAGCGGGATAAAAATGAACTTACACCTTGTAGGGCACTGAAAAACTGTCTACTTTGAGTAAGTAACAGAATCCCCATCAAAAAGAAGATAATCCCCTATATACAGTAGGTGGTTATCTTCTTTTTCTCTTTTAAGGGACTTTTTCAGTGACCTTACACCTTGTACACCTTGCTACCTTTCTTTGTTTTAAAACTTTGCGCGTGGCAGGAAAAGGCCCTGACCACTCCTACGCATAGCCAGTCCCTCAGGGCCATTTTAAAAAAATGCTTTTCTGTTGGTTTTTCATAGAGTGACTGAGTCGTTACCTAAATATTATGTATATCCTATTTAAAGTAAGAACCCTCTTTTTTGACTTTTTCCTATCAATCCTTTACAGTCAAACTGTTCATAAGTTTTACAATGTAGGAGGCTTTCCATGGATATTCAATTAAAAGATACTTTACTCTCACAAGAACAGCTACAAGAAAAAGTAAAAGAATTAGCGCTGCAAATTGAACGTGATTTTGAAGGAGAAGAAATTTTTGTTATTGCTGTATTAAAAGGTTCTTTCGTATTTGCAGCAGATTTAATTCGCCATATTAAAAATGAAGTAACAATTGACTTCATTTCTGCATCTAGCTACGGAAACCAAACAACAACAACTGGAAAGGTGAAATTACTAAAAGATATCGATGTAAATATTACTGGTAAAAACGTAATTGTAGTCGAAGATATTATCGATTCTGGTTTAACACTTCACTTCTTAAAAGACCATTTCTTAATGCATAAACCAAAAACGTTAAAATTCTGTACGCTTCTTGATAAACCAGAACGTCGTAAAGTGGATCTAACAGCTGAATACGTCGGCTTTGTGATCCCAGATGAATTCATCGTTGGCTATGGCATCGACTGTGCTGAAAAATATCGTAACTTACCATATATCGCATCAGTTGCAACAGATAAATAATACGACATTTATACTTAGCAAAAACGAGGTTTCCCTAAAAGTAAAACTTTTAGGTAGCCTCGTTTTTTGATTTAAAGAAATAGCTTAGATTTAGCTTTTTCATGTCCAAAATATTGACTCAAATCCAATATTGATAATCTGTATTTCTTAATATACAATTAATATAAGATTATTAGTTTATTGTAATATTAACTAAGGAGATAAGTACCATGACACTTAATAACACCAAAAATAGATCGCTGCTTGTTCCCCAGTATATGCAACAATTCTCTTGTATAGGATCAGAGTGTGAAGATTCTTGTTGCATTGGATGGAAAGTGACTGTTGATGAAGATACTTATAAAAAATACAAAAAATCTCGTGATTTAGAACTAAAGCCACTTTTCAAAAATAAAGTAACAAGACAACGTTCAAACCCTTCTTCTTCGTCTTACGCTAAAATTAAAATGGAAGATGGAGGAAGATGTTCCTTCCTATCTGAAGAAAATCTTTGTAAGGTTCAATTAAAATTAGGAGCAGAGTATTTATGTAATACTTGTACAGTCTATCCTCGCTCTATTAATAGTATTAACGGTGTGATTGAGAAATCAGCCACTATGTCATGTCCTGAAGCTGCACGTTTAGCTCTTTTGAATCCAAATGGACTTGATTTTGCTGAGATTGAAGAGCCAGTTAGTACTCCTGGATCCATTACAAAACAGTTAAAAACCGATGGCCTGAAAGTGGATAATACACCAAAAAAATATTTTTGGGAATTACGTGTTTTTTCTATTCAAGTTATTCAAGACCGATCTTATACGTTAGCAGAACGTCTTATCATTTTAGGAATGTTCTATCAAAATGTACAGAAACGCATCGATCAAGGTGATGTTCATGCAATTCCAAATACCATTGCTAGTTTCACTAATGGGATGTCTAATCAAGGAATGAAAGAGTCGCTTGACAAAATACCTACTCAGTTATCTGTGCAAATGGCATTGTGTAAAGATTTAGTCGGTTATCGTACTAACCAATCTATCCCAAGCCAACGATACCGCGACTGTTTAGATGAGATGGTAAAAGGTATTCAATATACAAAAGAAGCAACTATTGAAGAACTTACAGAGAACTATAAAAAGGCCTTTGAAGAATTTTACGAGCCATTTATGACAGAACATGAATACATTTTAGAAAACTACCTAGTCAATTATATATTTAAAAACTTATTCCCATTTGGACAGAAAACGCTTTTCGATGATTATGTGATGCTAGTCGTTCACTATTCAATGATAAAACTTCATTTAATCGGCATGGCAGGCTTTCATAAAGGATTAACGATTGATTTAGTGATCAAACTTATCCAATCTTTCGCAAAAACAGTTGAACATAACGCAGTTTATCTAAAAAATGTACTCGCTTTACTGAAGACAAATGAATTTACAACAATGCCTTATATGGCAATTTTAGCGAAAAATTAGGCAGGAAATCCGAATAAAACTTTAATTTACATCAGCATTATCTAAAATAGAAATAGCCCCTACTTCGATCATCAAAGTAGGGGCTATTTCTATTTTAGGGGAGAAAAGATAATGTCGTTGGACTGAGTTTTTTATATATCGCAGGCAGCTGCTTTTCTATTACTCCCTGGCTACAATCTTAAAGTAAGAACGAACGGTTAAGAAGTAATAACCAATATAAATTACACTATACACGCCGATACTCATTAATAACGGAATGAAAATGTCGAACGGCAATAAGTTCGATAATCCTTTTAGCGCAAATAAGCTATGCAGAATGCCAACCACTAATGGAATCGCAAAAATAAATAAGATTTGTTTTGAGATCGCTTTCTTCATTTCTTGCTTTGTTACTCCAATTTTACGAAGAACAATGTAGCGATCACGGTCTGCATTTGCTTCTGTTAACTGTTTGAAATAAATAATAGACCCTGTTGCAAGTAAAAATACAAGCCCTAAGAAAACACCGATGAACATCATCATACCCGTTGTTTCCATTCCACCTTTAAACCCGGTATAGAAATCTTTAAAGACCGGTGCAGCTTCAGACTCTCTTGGCATAATCTTTACTAGCTTCTTCGTTAATACTTTACTGTCTTTCTCATTTTTCACATTAATATTTTTAACAACTCTCGTTTCAGCTGTCTTTTTCGCTTGCTCGTATACGTCATCTGGCACAACAACAACTAATTCTCCTAAGTTCGTAACATTAAGGCCTTCAGCATCTTTAATTGTTAATGCCTTCGTTTTACTCCCAATCGGAAACACTGCTTTATTTCCTTTATATGCTGCACTAAACTCTCGTCCTTCGATATACGTACCATCAAATACAAATGCTTCTCCAGCAGTTAAACTTACCGCATCCACATTCATTTTTTTCGCAATTATATTGAAGGCAGATTGCGACACAAGTTGATATCGTTCTGTCATCACATAATGAGCATTCATACTTATATTTCCTTGTTCGCCTGCGAATTCCCCTTTCACCGGCACCATTTCAATTTCAAATTGCTCTGTAATCGGATTATGTTTCTTCTCCTCAACGAAGATTGCATTCACCTTTTGTTCGAAAGCTGCATCTTTTTTCTCATAAGAAAAACTATACGGAGCAAAATCTTTCGCTTGTGTAAATGTATTATAATACGTTGTAACAGATGTACCAACAGCCGTTAATGTTACCGCGCTCAAAATAGCAATTGTCGCCAAAGATTTTGCATTTCCTTTAATGCGGTATAAAAGCTGAGATGTAGTTACCATATTCATTCCATTATAAAAGGATGATTTATGATTCCTTGCTCTTCTTAAAACAACAACTGTAAAGAACATAAATAATAAATACGTACCTAGTACAGTCGCAAATAAAATATAAAATACGATCATCATGAAGTCTGCATACTGAATAACTTTTGTAAACAGAAGTGATAAGAAATACCCAGAACCAATTAAGAATACAGCGATACCAGCAATAATAATAGATCCTTTTGGCATCCCTTTCCCTTCACGTTCAGCGCGAAATAGTTCAATGAGTTTAAAGCGATAAATTAAACAATACCCTTGCAGCGACGTGTATAAAATAATGACAAAGAAAACAATTGCTGTATTCATAATCGCCGCTAGTGATACTTCAAAATGAACTTGTAAATCAAGTCCCATCAAGCCTACTAATAATTCAAGAAATAACTTAGATAGTACGCTGCCAATTACAATCCCAATTACGAGCGACATTAACCCCATTAACATATTTTCATAAAACAGCATTTTCCCAATTTGGCGTTTACGAATTCCGAGTAAAGAATATAAACCGACTTCTTTTTTTCGCTTACGTGTAAAGAAACCATTGGAATAAATAATAAATACCGCTACGAAAATAATGAGCATCACGCTAGAAACTTGAAATGCACCGCTAATTTTCTTCGATCCTTCCGCTGCTTTTTCCATTTGCGTATTATATTGAAGCGATGCAAATGTAAAATAAATGACGATACTAAAAATTATCGACAGAAAATATAAAGCATACTCTTTAAAGTTACGTTTTATATTGCGAAGGGCAATACTAGATAACGTCATCTACTGCACCTCCAGAGATCATAGACATTACGTCTAATACCCTTTCAAAAAATTGCTTACGTGTTAATTCTCCTTTGTGCAGTTCTTTAAATAACTCACCATCTTTAATGAAAATAACGCGCTTACAATAACTTGCGGCAAATGCATCGTGCGTAACCATTAAAATTGTCGATTGATCATATTCATTTAATGCTTTCAAACTCTCCAATAAATCAGTTGCAGCCTTAGAATCTAGCGCACCTGTTGGCTCATCCCCAAAAATCATACTTGGATTTGTAACAATGGCACGAGAAGCTGCACAGCGCTGTTTTTGCCCACCAGATACTTGGTATGGATATTGACCTAAAATATGATCAATGCCAAACTTTTTCGCGATTTCAAGAACGAGGCGGTCAATTTCACTTGCCTTTACTTTCGATAGCGCAAGTGGGAGGGCAATGTTTTCTTTCACCGTTAACGTATCCAATAAATTATAATCTTGGAAAATGAATCCTAAATGATCACGACGAAACAACGCTAACTTATCATCAGTCATTTTCACAATATCATTTCCAGCAATTAAAATTTCACCGCTCGTTGCGTTATCAATTGTAGAAAGAACATTTAATAACGTTGTTTTCCCCGATCCAGACGGCCCCATAATTCCAACGAACTCGCCTTCTTTCACTTGTAAGTTAATGCATTTTAACGCTTCATATTTATTTCCACCGGTATTATATACTTTTCTAATATCATTAGCTTCTAACACTGTCTTCATTACGATATCCCTCGCTTTACCTTGCTCATCATTACTGTTGCCACGATCACACTTCCTTACACAATTTGAATCGTTATATAAAAATTATATTAGAATTTTTTTCCAAAATACCTCGTTACTATAACATTTACCACAATAACAGGCTATCTATTTCTCTTACACAAACCTTACATTTGTGTAAGGTTAAAAAAGGCGTTATTCTCACGTAGAATAACGCCTTTTTATAAATTTGTTTTTTATTTAAATACACATCCTGATTGTAATTATTTTAATATATCACTTCATCTGTATTATCTTCTAAAATAGAACCTTTATTGGGACTAATACATAGATATATGTCACTGCCATGCCAAACAAAAAGTCCCTCACTACCTTCTTTGAACATCGCATGTGCAGAAAAAGGCACTGACCGCTTCTACACATGGCAGACGCTCTCTCACACCCGAAAAGAAAAGAGTTTTTATGTCAGTTTTTTAACATATTTCCAAAAGAATTCTCCTTCCTCAAGGAATGAGAAGGGTGGATAAGGAGGGGGTATTCACTTAGGATATTTAAATAGAAAAAGCAAGGAAAGATATACTCTCCTTGCTTCTCTATTGATAATATATGCATTTGCTCAAATGAAAAATGACTTTTATACTCTCATCTCTTTCTTATAAGCGAAATAAGAATACAGCATTGTGACTACCACACCGCCTAAAACAACAGTCAGCATGATATATGATTTCCAAGTAGCAGGAGCAAAAATACTTAAGCACATGATAATCCCTAAAATTATAAATACTTTCCCGCCAAAACGATGTGTTTTGCGCCATACTTCTTCATTACTTAATGTCCACGGTGTACGAATGCCGATGAAATAGTTTGGCTTACACTGCGGTAAATAGTTTCCTATTACTAAAAATAGAATACCAACAAGCAATCCTGAAAAACGATTTATTGATAAATCATAGCCTAGTCCAGCTGCAATAATATCCACGTTTGCGATGAACAATACAACGAGGACACTGTAAGTTATCATCGCAAAACTTTTCGAGAATTTTTTATAATTCTCTTTCTTTGGATCGACCTTTGAAACGACATTTAGTAATATATAAGTTCCAATCATAATTCCAACCATCGACAACATTCCATTTAATTTAGAAGAATAACCGTCTGGGGTGTCACCGCTCCGATGTGTGGCGATTGTATTCGGAAGATGTGGCCATGAAATAATCCAGGCCAATATTGTTATACTAATTAGGATAATGGCAAAAATGTGTTTCTTCATTATATTTCTTCCTCTCTATTCGTAAACGTAAACACCCATGTCAACAAATCTTGAAACACAGTCGTATTTAATGAATACACAATAAACTGCCCTTTTTTCTCATCTTGAATGAGCTCTGCGTTTTTAAGCGCATTTAAATGATGAGAGATACTCGGCTTTGTCATGTTGAAGTGATCGGCAATTTCTCCTGCTGTTAAGTCGCCTTCTTTTAATAAGTCTAAAATTTTGCGCCTCGTCGGATCTGCTAACGCTTTGAATGCTTGATTCAATGTCTTTCTTCCTTTCATTAATTAGACATTTAGATATTTATCTAAATATTAAATTGGCTTTTATCCTTTGTCAATTCGATCTCTGCTCTATCACTTTAAATTTTCCGACATGAAAATCGCTAAAATGTCTTGTCCCCCCTAAAATAAAGATGTTTTTACACCATTTTTTAACACCTAAATCACTACCTCGCAGAACAAAACATAACCTCCACTTGCTTTCTCTCTTTGTCTTACACGTGGCACGTGGCAAAAAAGGCACTGACCGCTTCTACACATGGCAGACGATCTCTCACACCCGAAAAGAAAAGGGTTTTACACCATTTTTCAACACCTAAATCGCGGCCTCGCAGAACAAAACATAACCTCCACTTGCTTTCTCTCTTTGTCTTACACGTGGCACGTGGCAAAAAAGGGCACTGACCGCTTCTACGCATGGCCAGACGCTCTCTTCCATCTAAAAAGAAAAGGGTTTTTATTTCTTTTCTTCAACTTGTATATATAATAAGGATTGACATAATGAAAACGAAGAAAACAAATGTTACACTATATATAATATACATAAAGTTAGAGGAGGCATTTACGCATGTACAAGATTTTAATTGTAGAAGACGATCCAAGTATTTCATCTTTGCTGCAATCTCACATTCAAAAATACGGTTATGAAGCAATTGTTGCGGATAACTTTGATGATATTATGGTTTCATTTCACCATACAAAACCACATCTTGTTTTATTAGATGTAAATTTACCGAAGTTTGATGGTTTCTACTGGTGTCGTCAAATTCGTCATGAATCCACTTGTCCGATTGTTTTCATTTCTGCTCGTGCTGGTGAAATGGAGCAAATTATGGCGATTGAAAGCGGTGCTGATGATTATATTACTAAACCGTTTCATTATGATGTTGTAATGGCGAAAATTAAAGGGCAATTACGCCGCATTTATGGTGATTATGCACCAAGTATGACAGAACGTATCGTTGAAGTAGAAGGTTTAAAACTATATCCTGAACGACCAGAGCTTCACTTTAAAAATGAGCACGTATTACTCACAAAAAAAGAGGCCATTTTAGCAGAAATGCTTCTTTCTAAACACCCTCGTACGGCAAACAGAGAAGATTTGTTATCTGCTCTTTGGGATGATGAAAGTTTTGTCGAAGAAAACACGTTAAACGTAAACATTACACGTCTTCGTAAAAAGTTCACTGAACTTGGGATCGAAAATGCGATCGAGACTGTACGCGGCTTAGGCTATCGGTTAAATGCAACTTGGAGCGAATAAAGTATGAAGTTATTTCTACGTGATCACATTGATTTTTTCCTTCTTTACATTTTAAACTTTGGTATCATCTTCGTTTTGTATGATACCGTTGATGGTTTTAAAAACAATAAATTTTATTTTATTGTACTCAGTTTGTATCTATTCATTTGTTTTCTCGCTTATCGCTATGTTCGAAATCGCAGATTATATAAAAGACTAAGTGAACTGCCTGACAAAATGGAAGATGCATTCATTGAGCGGGCAACTGCCCCTATGCCACATGGCGTAAACGAGCTTGTTCGTACACAATATCGTCTGTTTCAAAAAGAATTACAAGCATATGAAGTAAAACAGCAAGAGCATCAAATGTTTGTTAACCAATGGGTACATCAAATGAAAACGCCCGTTTCTGTGATGCAGCTAATGGTGCTTGAAATGGAAGATGAGCATCTTATTCCAAAATATAAACAAGAGCTGGAAAAATTAAATCAAGGACTAGATATGGCATTATACATGGCACGGTTAACTAATTTCCACGAAGACTTTCATGTAGAAAACATTTCGTTAAAAGACGCAGTCACAAAAAATATAAATAGCTTAAAAGAGCTGTTTATTCGGAGCGGTGTCTTTCCTGTTTTAGAAGTACATTCTGATTTACTGGTTGTTTCTGATGCAAAGTGGTTGAAATTCATTATTTATCAGTTAATGACAAATGCGGTTCGGTATTCGGGAGAAAGAGGAAAAAAAGTATTTTTATCTGCTGTTCAAAGCGGGAAAGATATTATTTTAGAAGTACGTGATGAAGGGGTCGGTATTCCGCAAGAAGATATTCGCCGTGTATTTGAACCATTTTATACAGGAAAAAATGGACGAATGTTTGGAGAATCTACTGGTATGGGCTTATATATCGTAAATAAAATCTGTTCCTATTTAGGTCATTCCATTAAGCTAGATTCTGAAGTTGGTAAAGGGACAAGTATTAAAATTATTTTCCATAATGCTGCTCTAAACAAAACAGATGAACAGATAAAAATATAAGTTAAAACCCCTCTTTCCTTTTAGATGGGCGAGAGCACCTGGCTATACATAGAAGCGGTCAGGGCCTTTTCCTGCCTCGCGCAAAGTTTTAAAACAAAGAGAGGTAGCGAGGTGTAGGTCCATTTTTATCTTCATGACAGCAACCTATATGCTGGAAAATGAAAATAACTTTCTATAGGTAATGGGGTGCATTTTCGCTGGAATCATATTCCTTACCAAACTTCTAAATGAAATGTATGACTGAGCGGTTAAAATGAATTTATATAGCTTTATAACAAAGTGTATGAGGAACGGATTCTTCATACACTTTTGCAACATATAAGAATGATTTTAAGACTGAGAGGATAACAATATGACATTTTGGCAATTTGCATTTAAAAACGTAACACGTAATTCTCGTGCTTATTTTGCCTACTTTTTAAGCAGTTCCTTTTCCATTGCAATTTTCTTTTCGTTCGCCGTGTATTTATTTCATCCTCGTTTGCAAAATGTTGAAACACCCTCCGGTATCGATACTTTAATGAGAGTATCTGAGGCTGTTATTGTATTCTTTTCATTTTTCTTTTTACTATATTCTACCGGTACATTTTTAAAGGTTCGAAAAAAACAATTTGGCGTTTTAACTGTTCTAGGTATATCAAAAAAGCAATTAAAGCGACTCATTTTCATTGAGAATATGTTAATTGGACTTCTTTCTATTTTTATTGGAATTCAAGCTGGTATTGTATTTTCACAACTTTTCTTATTAGTAACAGCAAAAATTACGCACATGCCCGGATTATATTTATATTTTCCAAAAGATGCTATTTTGTCAACAACGTCAATCTTTCTTGGACTTTTTATTTTCGTATCAGCTTTCACTCCTGCTTTAATTCGAACGAGAAAAGCTGTACGTCTTTTAAAAGAAGGAAAAATAAATCAAAAAGAAAAGAAACCGTCTATACTCGTTTCCTTGTTTGGCATTTCATGTTTACTTTCTGGATATACACTAGCAGGGTGTCCAAAGTACTTTATTTCACAAGGTGATATAATCGGTGTCCTGTACATTTTCTCTAGCATTTTTGTCATTCCAACACTTGTGGCAGTTGGGACATACCTTTTCTTTTCGCAAACTAGCTTTCTGCTCATTCATATGTTGAAAAAAAGACGGAAATTTTATATGAAACGAATTAATATGCTGTGGATTTCTGACTTAGCAAGCCGTATTCGTACAAATATTAATATGCTCTTTGTCGTAACGATGTTGTCCACTCTCGCCTTTACGATGATTACCTTTATCTATGGTTTTGGGAAATTTACAAAGGCACAAATTGTGAAAGAGAATCCATTTCCATTCACTTATCTTTCATACAATACGAATCCAATCGCTTCGCAGCATATCGATTGGTTAGAACAGCAGCTAAAAACCGAGGGATTTGAATACAATAAAATACAAGTAGACTTATACGGTGTATCGTTACAAAAAGATACAAATTTCCCCTATGAAGATGAAGTATATGTATATGTATTGAAACAAAGTGATTATAATCAATTAGCTACTGCTCTGCATCGTCAAAAGGTTTTCTTAAAAGATAATGAAACGTATTTACTCCCCGGGCATGCTTATCAAAATCTGATTGGTGAATGGGACCCATTGTACCGAAAACAAACAATTGCCCTTTCCGCGCATTCCCTAGAATTAAAAGTAAAAGGTGCTGGCGATAAGAATGTGCTTCCATCTGAAGTCGTTTCAAATGTCATCATCTTATCAGACAATACAGTGCAATCACTAACCGATGTCATGAAACATATGACATTATACAATTTTAAAGTACAAAATTGGGAAAATACACATACCATAGCAGCTACATTCATCCAAAAGCTTGTGAATGATCGCAAACAAATTTATTCTAAAGAACCGTTATACGAGGCTTTTGAAGGAAGTAATCAACTCTATGAAACGAAGCTACAAAACGCTTCCTTTTTCTTTATTGGTACATTCCTTGGGGTAATCTTCTTTATCGGTGCTGGAAGCGTACTCTATTTCCGAATGTATACGGATTTAACGAATGAACAAGACAAATATATTACAATTACAAAAATTGGTTTAACACAATCAGAAATGAAGCGGTCAGCTACCATTCAGCTTGCTATCTTATTTTTTGTACCCTATATAATGGCTTCCATCCATACGATGTTTGCCGCAAAAATGTGGAAGGGCGTAATAAAACTCTCCTTGTTCACTGAGGTTAGTGTTGTCCTTATCATTTTTGGAACGGTTGAAATTCTCTTTTTCCTTTTAATTCGTTCATTGTATATGCAAAAGTTGTCTCAGCATATTAAACTATAAAGAAATGTAAAATATATAAATCAAAATAAAAGCCCTTTCTTTTTGGATGGGCGAGAGCGTCTGGCCATGCATAGAAGCGGTCAGGGCCTTTTTCTGCCACATGCGATGTTTAAACAAAGAAACGATGAAAGTAGCATGGTACTTTTTGTTTGGCATGGCCAGACTTGTGTGTTGGAAAGTCAAATGGATTTATAGCGTTAGAAAGGTGATTGATATATGGAAGAAGTACTGCATATTCAAAATGTATCGAAGGTGTATGAGGGGAAAGTTCCTCATACTGCGTTAAAAAATATTAATTTACATGTAGATAAAGGGGAATTTGTTGCGATTATGGGCCCGTCTGGAAGCGGGAAATCAACGTTATTAAATGTTATTTCGACCATTGATTCTCCTACAGCAGGAGAAGTCTTTATTAATGGAAAGCAGCCTCATACGTTTCGTAGCGAAAAGTTAGCGATCTTTCGCCGGCAAGAATTAGGATTTGTATTTCAAAGTTTTAACTTATTAGATACATTAACAATTGGGGAAAATATCGTTTTACCCTTAACATTAGATAATGTCCCACTTGCTGAAATGGATGAAAAGTTAGCTACCATTTCAAACAAACTCGGTATCGATCATATTTTAAATAAACGAATTTTTGAAGTTTCTGGGGGACAAGCGCAGCGTACCGCAGTGGCCCGTGCAGTCATCCATAAACCTTCTTTATTGCTTGCGGATGAACCAACCGGTAACTTAGATTCAAAAGCGGCAATTGATGTAATGGAACTATTTACGAAGTTAAATAAAGAAGAACAAGCGACAATTTTAATGGTGACACACGATCCATTTGCTGCTAGTTATTGCAACCGCGTCATTTTTATTAAAGACGGTGAGCTTTATAATGAACTGCACCGCGGTCTACACCGTGAAAAGTTTTATCAAGAAATATTAGATGTATTAGCATTGCTAGGAGGAAGACGTGGATGAAGTTTTGGCAATTTGCTTTAAAGAATGTCGTTCGCAATTCAAGAGCTTACTTTGCTTATTTTTTAAGTAGCTCATTTTCCATTACGGTATTCTTTTCATTTGCCGTGTATCGGTATCATCCACGTTTGCAACATGTACAAAACTATAGAGAAACAGGGCCTCTTTTCGATTTAATTGGTTTTACTCAATTTGTCATTGTACTGTTTTCTTTTTTCTTTTTGGTGTACTCAATTGGAACATTTTTAGCCGTACGCAAAAAGCAGTTTGGCGTTTTAACGATTTTAGGTATTTCACACTGGCAACTTAAGCGTCTTATTTTTTTAGAAAATATAATTATAGGGCTTCTTTCTATTTTTGTTGGCCTTCAAGCTGGTCTTGTATTTTCTAATTTTTTCTTATTAATTACATCAAAGATTTCAGGTATTAACGGCCTCTACTTATATTGGCCATCAAAAGCAATTCAGACAACTGTAGCGACATTTCTCATACTTTTTATAATTGTATCTATCTTTACACCTGCTTTAATTCGAACAAAAAAAATCGTTCACCTTTTAAGTGGGGGGATTCGCAAGCAGAAGGAGAGATCCCCTTCTGTTACCATTTCAATTTTTAGTTTACTATGTCTATTTTCTGGTTATATTTTTGCCGCTTATCCACAAAGATATATAACAGAAGAAAGTTTAACAAATGGAATTGGTTTACTCATTATTTTGACCATTATTCCTCTCGTTACAATTGGGACGTATTTTCTATTCTCCCAGGCTAGTTTGCTTTTCATTCGGATATTAAAAAAGCGTCGACGCTTTTACATGAAAAAAACGAATATGCTATGGGTTTCTGACTTAGCATCACGCGTTCGCATCAATATTAATATGCTTTTTATAGTAACAATGCTCTCTGCAATAACGTTTACGACTATCACAACATTATATGCACTTAATAAATACACAAAAGCTTCTATACTAGAAAGTTTTCCTTTTCCTTTTACTTATGTATCTTACGAAGGAAATACATTAGAAACAAAGCATATTGCAGCATTAGAAAATGAGCTACATACAGACAAATTTACATATCAAAAACATAAATCACTCATCTATAAAGATAGTGCTGCTAACCAAGATATTTGGATTATGAAGCAAAGTGACTATAACATTCTTGCTACATTTCTAGGTCGTTCTCAAATTCAGTTACTGGAACACGAAACATACGTTATTCCAAAATATTCACCTACAACATTAGAATTATTAACCAATCCTTTTTTTAAACAAAACAATATTACATTGGAATCTAATAAAAAAGAATTTCATATAAAAGAAATGCCTAACAAACCGATGATACCAGAGGGGGCTTTTACATACTTAATCGTACTGCCAGATCATGCTGTCGACAACGAAATTCCACATCTTGAACCAATTATGCTTTATAATTTCCAAGTGGATAATTGGGAAAATACACTGCCGCTGACAAAGCGTATTTTGCATATGACTACTGCGGATGGAAAAAGTTTATTGCCAAGTTCAGATCAGCAAGCGGTACATGATAAGAAAATACCTTTCAAAATCTTCACATCAAGTGATGAATTATATGTCGATAAGCGCTGGAACGTTGCGAACTTCTTTATCGGTACATTTCTTGGCGTTATTTTCTTCATGGGAGCAGGAAGCGTTCTTTATTTTCGTATGTATACCGATTTAACTAGAGAAACAGAAAAATATAAGACCATTACAAAAATTGGATTAACAAAAGCCGAAATGACATCTTCAGCAACCATTCAATTAGCAATCCTATTTTTTGTTCCTTATGTTATCGCTTCGGTTCATACGATATTTGCAATTAAATTCATACAAAGCACACTTTCTTTTTCTCTATTAAAAGAAGAAATTTTAATACTAGGCCTCTTCGGCATAATTGAAATCATCTTCTTTTTCCTTATACGTTCATTTTACATTCAAAAATTGTCACAACATATTAAGCTGTGAAAATAAAAACCACCCGTGATAACGGGTGGTTTTCTCTGCGGCTGGAAGCCTTTGTTACTGACCAAACCCTAAAGGGCTACTGAACGGTTCGCCATATGTACTACTTCTACTGGCCAGACCTCAAAGGCCTCCGCTTATCTTCTCTTATTTTTCTTTACTTCTTCACCTGTGAATGGATCAATATATTCCATGAAACTTAATTGTTCTGCCACGACATCATCTTGTATTTGATTTCGTATATATTCTTCTATTACCTTCTTGTTTCTTCCAACTGTGTCCACATAATATCCTGTACACCAAAATTTGCGGTTTCCATATCGATATTTCAAATGAGCATGTCGATCAAATATCATTAAACTACTTTTTCCTTTTAAATATCCTACAAATGCAGACACACTTAATTTAGGCGGAATACTTACTAACATATGCACATGATCTTTACATGCCGTTGCTTCTATTATCTCTACACCTTTTCTTTCACACAGTTTTCTTAATATTTCTCCTATATCCTTTTTTATTTTCCCATAAATTACTTGTCTTCTATATTTCGGCGCAAACACAATGTGATACTTACAATTCCAGGTTGTGTGTGCTAAACTATTAGTGTCTTTTGACATAAAAACTCCTCCGTTTGCTCAAATATTGGTTGGCGAACCAATTTTATTTTAGCACCTCGGAAGAGTTTTTTTTAATACCATGCTGAAAGCTTTTTAGAACCCTAGGCCTAGCCTAGGGTTTTCGTTTCTACAATAATATAGCCTCGTGCAAAGCACAAGGCTATTTTCAATAGTTTTTAACTTATTAACAAAAGCCACCGCCGTAACCGTAGCTAGGACAGCCACCGTAACCACCGTAGCCACCACCGCCACAGAAGCAGGCAGCACCAATGATGATTAATAAAATAAACAATACGATTACAAGCGCAAAGCCATTGCCGTGATGACGAAACCCGTGTCCATGATCGTGTTCAAAACTTTCACCCATTCCTCTTTTCCTCCTTTATTAAAAAATCCTTCTTCTTTATCGGATCCTTTCAGTGGATTCCATTTATCCTATGTTTGGGACAAAAATAAGAAGCTTGTTCTTTTTAAAAACAGGCTTGTTCTAACATAAGATCTTATAAGGTTTCAAATCAATCCCCTGAAAAAAACATGAAGAATTTCCAAAAAAGTGAAAGTGGGACAATGCCCCCAAAAGTGCAGCAGACTGCAAAGTAAGAGAGAGAATTTTCACGGTTTCACACCAAAAGAGCAGCGCTAGAATAACGAGGCCACTGAAAAAGTCCCTTAAAAGAGAAAAAGAAGATAACCACCTACTGTATATAGGGGATTATCTTCTTTTTGATGGCTGTATATTGATAAAAATTCTGTTACTGACTCAAAGTAGACAGTTTTTCAGTACCCTGAGAATAACGCCACTCTTTTTATATACGCTGTGCAATCAACCGACCTTCTCGTAAAATGTGACGCTTCAGCTCGCTATCAGACAATGTATTCAAATGGACCGCAGAAACTTTTCCCATTCCGCTTAGCTCTTCCATTAATTGAAACAAAAGCCATTGAAACTCACCTACTGAAATATGTGTTGTCTCAATCGCTATCTCATAATCCGAAGAAGGTGTTGCTTCTTTTTTTGCATGAACTCCGAAAATGTACGCCACTTTTACAAACGGCGTTTCTAACAAACGATTTTGTATATGACGTAGCACCTGTTCATGCTTTTGCATCTGTTCACCTCTCACATACAATGCATTGTTTCGTAATCTCTTCTAGTCTTGCCCGGTTTATATCATAACCAAACCCAGCTTGCTCAGGAACGACGATTTTCCCATGTTGCAATGTGACTTCCGGCGAGATAATATCTTGCTCCCAATGCCTATTCGAAGCGGAAATATCCCCGGGTATTGTAAAGTTTTGCAGCGATGCGAGCGCAATATTTTGCGCTCTGGAAATCCCCATTTCTACCATACCTCCGCACCAAACTGGAATACCATGCTGCTGACAATAATCATGAATACGAATAGACTCTGTTAATCCGCCAACTCGTCCAGGTTTTATGTTGATAATGCGGCAGCTCCCCAGTAGTATCGCCACCCTTGCATCTTCTAAACAATGAATACTTTCATCTAAGCAAATGCTTGTTTCCATTTGCTTTTGCAAACGGGCATGATCAAGAAAATCGTTATCTGCTAACGGCTGTTCGATCATCATTAAATCAAATTCGTCCAACCTTTGTAGCTGCTTCACATCCGCCAATGTATAGGCAGAATTGGCATCTGCCATCAATGGAATTGTCGGAAACACTTTGCGAATTTCGTGAAGCAAGGCATAGTCATTATCCGGTTTAATCTTCACCTTAAATCGTTTATATCCTTCTTCAGCGTACATCTCAATTCGTTTTAACATATTAGAAATTGTATCAAGACCAATCACGACACCGACTTCAATCTCTCGTTTTGCACCGCCAAGCAGCGCAGCAAGCGATTGATTCTCACGCTGTGCATACAAATTCCATAATGCGCCTTCAATTCCTGCCTTCGCCATATTATTGCGCTTTATATGCTGAAAAAGAGACGTCACATCAGAAGGATGAGAAAGCTTCTGATCAAATAGTACCGGCAACAAAAAGTCTTGCAACATATGAAACGCTGTTACAACTGTTTCTTCTGTATACCACGGTTCTGAAAAAGCAACCACTTCACCAAAGCCGCTTCTTCCTTCTTCATCTATCAATTCAATTACAATACTTTCACGCTTTTCATACGTCCCATAACTTGCAGCGAATGGAATAACGAGCGGCATTTCTGTTATATGAAGGATCGCTTTTTTTATGCGCATTTACATTTCCTCCGCCAGCTGCCGCAGTTCACGGCGCAGTAATTTTTTAGAGGCACCCCGCGGCAAGTCAGAAAGAAAATGAACCTCTTTTGGCACTTTATACCGTGCAAGTTTCCTCGCGCAAAAAGTAATTAATTCTTCTACCGTTACCTCTTGTGATTTCACAACAAATGCGACAGGGACCTGTCCCCATCTCTCATCGGTCACCCCAACAACTCCTGCTTCTAAAACAGCGGGATGAGCAAGCAAGACTTCCTCAATTTGCGCTGGGTATATGTTCTCTCCGCCGGAAATAATTAAATCACTGCGGCGATCTAACACATAAAGAAAACCCTCTTCATCTAAATAGCCAATGTCTCCTGTATGCAACCAACCATTTTCAATACTTGCTTTTGTCGCCTCTTCACGCTTGAAATAACCGTTCGTTACATTCGGCCCCTTCACAACAATCTCCCCAGCAGTTCCTACGCTCGCTTCCCTTCCATCTTGCTCAATACGAATTTGACATGGAAACAACGGTTTTCCAGCCGAGCCAACTTTCGTTAACATATAATCAGCGGCCAATGTACAAATTTGTGAAGACGTTTCCGTCATACCGTATGTTTGATACACGGGTATTCCTTTTGCAACGCACGTTTCTAAAAGCGGCCTTGGAGCTGGCCCTCCGCCAAGCAATACGCAGCGAAGAGACGGTGGATATGTATCTTCTTGCAGCCGCTCTAATAAATCCGTCAGCATTTTAGATACAACAGAAATCATCGTTACGCCTCTCGTTTGCAGCGCTTCATAAATAAAATCCGGATCATATTTCGGAACAAGCAATACCCTCATACCATACATAATATTTTTCATTAAAAGCGATAACCCGCCCACATGGAAAAGCGGTAAACACGCTAACCAACAATCATCATCACGAAGCCCTAAATTTAGCGAAGAACCAACTGCACTCCACCAATGATTTCCGTACGTAAGCATTACGCCTTTCGGTTTTCCCGTCGTACCTGACGTATAAATAATTGTCATCGTCTCTTCTAAAACAAACTCATTTTGCACAACTGCTTTTTCTTTCGGCATTGTTGTAAGCTCTGCAAATAAGTATACAGGTACCCTCTCTCCCGCAAACTCTTCATCCGTAAGCAAACAAGACACTTCTGCATCCTCCATTTGCCAAAGTAGCTCTTCTCTTGAAAGACGTATATTCAGCACCGCGGCGACTGCTCCTACATAAGAAAGGGCATGAATCGCGATCACCATCTCCATACTATTTTTCATCAGAACAGCCACTTTTGTTCCCTTTTTCACTTGTAAATAAGCAAGATGTTCACATATTGAAAGAACTTCTTCATGAAGTTGTAAAAACGTATACGTATTATCCTTCGTTTCCATTGCGGTGCGCTCTGGTGTTAAAAAAGCTCGTTGCATGAGCCAATTCGGCATTTTGTCCATATCATATTCTCCTTTCTCAAACTAGCATAGTTCATATCATTCATATTTAAGTATGTAATACCTTTATAGAAAGAAAACAAGAATTACTTCTATGAGGAATACAATTTCTTAACGGTATAAATATTTCCGTATTTTTCTTGTTATTTCTCTCTTAATCCCAACAATTTTTTTCTGGAATGCTTACTCTTATTTCCTCTCCTTATTAATATTCAACATGAATCACTTCAATTTAAATTCGAAATATCAACATAAACTTTCTCAAAATTGTACCACTTTTCCTTCTTCATGAAAATTTACTGTTTAAAGAAAAAAGATGACTACGGTATAGTGATACCTGAGCCATCTTCTCTATTTTACATTTACTTGAACGGAATCAAGAGCATATCCCGAATAGCCTCAGTCGCTTCATCCACATTCTGCACTTTTATAGTTAGCCTACGTTCCTCTGGATACTGTTTCGCCGTATGTTCATAAAGAGGATCATAGTAATGTTCAAGCAGCAGTTGCACCGCCGAATCAAAATTACCTGATTGTAAATCATTATCAATTTTTGCTGCGACCGGTGTGTGAATACGTCTTTTGATTTTTCGGAAAGCATCAATGCATTCCTCTTGATGATCCCAAGGAGAATAATCCTCTAAAATGTGCCTTACTCGTTCTCCTACAGGCATATCAATAAATAATTGTATTCCCTGTTCTTTCCTCTCAAGAATAAAATCGGGGAGCATTACTTTCCCGACTCGCTTGCTCTCTGCTTCAAACAACATATATGGAGCTTGCTGTAAATGAAGGACCTCTTGAACAAGAAGAGATTCGAACGTTTTCTGATTATGCGGTTCAAGTCCAATCTGTCCGAAGACAGAACCTCTATGGTTAGCCATCCCCTCCAAATCAAGAATAGGGTATCCATCTTTTCCAAGACGTCGTAGAATGGTAGTTTTCCCTGCCCCCGTATACCCGTTCAAAACATAAGCTTCCTGTTTGATATCCAGATGATCAAGAGTTTCAACAACCCACTTACGATAAGCGCGGATGCCTCCTTGCAAACGATAAACTTGAATTCCCATTAAATCTAAAACGGTAGCCACCGTCCCGCTGCGCATGCCCCCACGCCAGCAAAATACAGCCTTTTGTGCATCAATTTGCCCAAACTCCTTAACGAAAGCCGGCAACTTCGCCGAAACAATTTCAAGACCACGTTCTTTAGCCGCTTGAAAGCTAACTTGTTTGTAAATCGTTCCAATCTCAGCTCTTTCCTCATCATTAAACAATGAAATATTTAAGCTACCAGGGATTGTGGAATCCTTATATTCGGAAGGTGACCGAACATCAACCAGCACAAGCTCCTTTTTATCATGCAAAGCCAATAACTCATTAATAGTGATATCTTGGAACACTGATCCTTCCACCTTTCTGCAATACAGATTGCTTATATAACAACAATTTGACCTGGATGATCTTCTGTCACTTCACCGATTATACAAGCTTCCACGCCAGCCTTCCGCAGATCCGCCAGAAGCAATTCCGCCTCTTCCCCAGCCACGGACATCAACAGTCCACCAGATGTAACCGCATCACACAAAATCCATTGATCTATTTGATCCATCGTCGTTGGAAAATTCACCGCTCCTTGCAAATGAACAAAATTATTTTTCGTTCCTCCAGGAATCACGCCTGCTTCCGCAAGTTCCCTCACTCGCGGCAGAACGGGTACCTGATCTTTCACAACGCGCAGTCCCATACCACTGCCCTTAGCCATTTCCGATGCATGTCCAAGCAAACCGAACCCAGTAACATCAGTGCAAGCATGTACATTGTAAGACTCCATCGCTTCCGCCGCCGTTTTATTCAATGTTGCCATTACCTGCGTGACGCGGGCAATTTCTTCATCATTCAGCAGATTACGCTTAATGGAAGACGTCAATATACCGACCCCGATTGGTTTTGTCAAGATAAGTTTGTCTCCGTGCTTCGCTCCCGCATTGGTCCGTACTTTGTTCGGATGAACGATCCCAGTTACAGCAAGTCCAAATTTCGGTTCCTTATCATCAATTGAATGGCCGCCGACAAGCGTCGCTCCCGCTTCTTTAAGCTTATCACCAGCACCGCGTAAAATATCCGCCAAAATCTGCTTATCCAATGTCGTAATAGGAAAAGCAACAATATTAAGTGCAGTCAGCGGCTTACCGCCCATCGCATATATATCACTAATGGCATTAGCCGCCGCCACCTGTCCGAACGAATACGGATCATCCACAATTGGCGTAAAGAAATCAACGGTCTGTACAATTGCCAAGTCATCGTTGAGGCGATATACCCCCGCATCGTCACTTGTATCAAGTCCCACAAGCAAATCGGGATTTGGAGTTGCTGGAGGAAGTGTACGAATCACCTGTGCTAAATCCGCCGGACCAATTTTACAGCCACATCCTCCCTTGGATGATAGTGAAGTAAGTTTAACTGAATTAAATTGTGTCATAAGATACCAACCCTTCTACTTAAGGTTTATATATATTCATTATAGAACATGGTACTGTAAATGCATAATTGTTGATATACAGACATAAACAGTTCACTTTATGTTACAGTCTGCTGATTCACTCGCATTCCTACTAGAACTTAATTTCTTAGGGTTGCCCGGCAGGTTCTTACCTAGGTTGGACTTTCAACAACTAATCTTGGCACACTAAAAAGAGACTTAATGAAATTCCATCAAGTCTCTTTTTTCGTTCTTATCTAACTGCGCCTTCTGTGCGAAAGAACCTTAGCCGACGGGTCTGAACAGTCGGCTTCGCTTTTATCTTATCCAGCTACAGCGGCTAGAACAGTCGGTCGTTTCGCACCTTCCTGCGAGGCATAGAGCGCCTCTACGTCAGGGGCTCCAACGTCCTCTTGTTCTAAACGAGCCGCATCCGCTTTTATCCTATCCAGCTACAGCGGCTAGAACAGTCGGTCGTTTCGCACCTTCCTGCGAGGCATAGAGCGCCTCTACGTCAGGGGCTCCAACGTCCTCTTGTTCTAAACAAGCCGCATCCGCTTTGATCACGGGAATCTAGGGAATTGTCCGAAGTCTGGACGGCGTTTTTCTTTAAACGCATCGCGGCCTTCTTTTGCTTCGTCTGTTGTGTAATATAGTAGCGTTGCATCGCCAGCTAGTTGCTGTATACCTGCAAGGCCATCTGTGTCTGCATTAAACGCAGCTTTTAAGAAGCGAAGTGCCATTGGGCTGTTTGCTAAAATTTCTTCTGCCCATTTCACAGTTTCTTCTTCTAGTTGTTCTAATGGTACAACTGTGTTAATTAAGCCCATATCAAGTGCTTCTTGCGCATTGTATTGACGGCATAGGTACCAAATTTCACGAGCTTTCTTATGACCAACCATACGAGCTAAATAACCAGCGCCGTACCCGCCGTCAAAGCTACCTACTTTTGGACCTGTTTGGCCAAACACTGCATTTTCTGCTGCGATTGTTAAATCACATACGATGTGAAGTACATGTCCGCCACCGATTGCATAACCTGCTACCATTGCGATAACCGGTTTTGGAATTGCGCGAATTAAGCGTTGTAAGTCTAATACGTTTAGGCGTGGGATTTGATCTTCGCCAACGTATCCACCATGACCGCGAACTTTTTGGTCACCGCCAGAACAAAATGCACGGCCACCTTCACCTGTTAAAATAATAACGCCAACATTTTCGTCATCGCGTGCATGTGCAAATGCATTGATTAACTCCATTACCGTTTTTGGACGGAATGCATTATGTACTTCAGGACGGTTAATCGAAATCTTTGCGATTCCATTGTATGTGGAGTAAATAATATCTTCGTAATTTCCTTCTTTTACCCATTCAATCATCATGTATCTCTACCTCCTTTTATGTTTTGTAAAAAGCCCCTTACTATTGTATCAAACTTTTGCGGTTGTTCCACATGAATTGCATGGCCTGCTCCAATAATTTGTACAAATTCAGCATGAGGGATCTGTTTTTTCATCTTTGTTAAGATGTAAAAGAACTTTTCATCATATTCTCCGCTCATGAGTAAGACTGGCATTTGCAAGTGCCCTAGTTCATTCCACCAAGATGGCTGCGTTCCTGTTCCCATGCCTCGCAGACTATTCGCAAGGCCCCGAGGATGATTCGCTAATCTTTCTTCACGTACACTAGCTTGTACATGGAGAGGCAGCTTTTTTTGCGTAGCAAAGAGCGGAATGTCTTCCCACTTTGCAACAAAAGCAGCAATACCTTCTTGTTCAATCTTGCCTGCAAGCTGTTCATCCTTTTGTCTACGCTCTTTCCTTTCTTCCTCCGTTACAAGTCCTGCTGTGCAGTTTTCTAATAAAAGAGAGAAAATGCGTTTTGGATATAAACAAGCAAGCGTAAGTGCTAGGCGCCCTCCCATCGAATACCCTAACAGATGCACTTTCTCAATTTGTAAATAATCAAGAATCGCAATGAGGTGCCCAGCTACCGTTTCAATATGATAGTGCTGAACTTCCTTTGGACTGTCTGTTTTACCGTGTCCAATTAGATCCACTAAAATGACTTGAAACTGCTCGCTCCACACCGGTACAAACGAACGCCACGTTTCCATACTGCCAGTGAAACCATGAAGAACAAGAAGCGGCTCACCGCTTCCAATCACCTCATATTCGTAAGAAACTCCATGTACGTTTACTTTCATTTCCCTTCACCTTGCAACGCTTGTGAAACAACTACCGCGGCCTGTTTCATCATGTCACGGTGAAGGTGCAAGTTTTCTTCGCGATCTGTTTTTATTTCAATAACGTGCAGTCCCTTTTCTCTCGTCCCTTTATTCACCTCATGACGAAACGCCTCCCACGTATGGACACGCTGGAATGAACCGTTATACATCTTCACGACATGTTCATAATCAAGTCCGAGCGGCGTGCCAAATAGCGCTTCAAAATGTTCTTTTTGTTCATACTGTGGTAAAAACGAGAAAATGCCGCCGCCATCATTATTTACAACAACAATCGTCGCATGTAAATCGTGCAATTTCGCCGCTAACAATCCGTTTAAATCATGGTAAAACGATAAATCTCCCACAACTAATACAAGCGGATCGCGAGCTACACTTACGCCAAGCGCTGTTGAAACAATGCCGTCAATACCGTTCACACCGCGATTGGCTACTACCTCGATATTCTTCTCATTTGTAAAGAAAAACGTATCTGTATCGCGAATTGGCATACTATTACTTACAAATAAAGTTGCCTCCTTTGGCAAAACATCTACAAGTTCTGTAATGACTTTTCCTTCAAAAGCATGCTCATACGATTTTATGTCTGCAAGCTTTTCTTTTACCGCGGCATTCACATGTTGCCACATATGAAGCCACTCTTGATTATTTTGATGCTTTACACCATTTACAAGTTGCTCACAAAATGCAGCGTCATTTGCATACACAACTTCCGTGGACATAAGCGCTGAATCTCGCCAGTTTCCGGATTCGTCAACGACAATATGCAGCGCTTCTGTCTGTTTTTTCAAATATTGCATAATTGCTTTGGAAACCGGCATACCGCCGAAGCGAATAATCACATCTGGTTTCCAGCTATCACGAAGTTGTTCATTTCGTAAAAAAGTATCATAGCAATCAATGATTGTCTCTTTACAATGCACACCACTGCGAAGGCCAGAAAGCGGATCTGCAAGAATCGGATAGCCATATGCTTCAGAAAAAGCCACGACAGCTTCGGCGATATCTGGATGACTATCATCGCCACATACAATAAGCCCCTTTTCCATATGCAAAAGGCGCTCTCGTAAAGATGCTGCATATTCATCCGTCATTGCTATTGTCCCTTGCTGAACAGTTGCCTGGTATTCTCCGCGACCTTTTTCCCATAATTCCTCTAAAGAAAAGTCAGGAATTAACGGCTCACGAAGCGGAAAGTTTAAATGAACAGGTCCTTTTGGCGTTTGCAACGCCCCTGCTACTGCACGGCCGACTGTCATTCGTGCATACCGATACATTGGTTCTGCTGCTTCTGGTAGTGCCATTTCGATAAATTGTTTTGCAAACGAACCGAACAAATGAAATTGCTTCATCGCTTGCGGTGCACCAATATCTCTCAATTCATGCGGACGATCCGCCGTCAGCACGAGAAGCGGCACTCGCGAATGAAATGCTTCGCATACAGCGGGATAATAGTTTGCTGCCGCTGTTCCTGACGTACATAACAAGGCGACAGGACGTTTTTTTGCCTTAGCAATACCAAGCGCAAAAAAGGCTGCTGATCTTTCATCTACATGTAAATATGTGCGAATTTGTTCATGCTGCGTCATTAATAAGGCAAGCGGAGTTGACCGCGAACCAGGGCTAATGACGACATCCTCTACACGTAGGCGCGCCAATTCATCAACAAACGCGCCTAAGTAATATGATAATCCTTCTATATGATCGCTCATCTAGATAGTCCCTCCAAAGCAGAAAGCATCGGCTTAAATTTCAAGCTTGTTTCTTCATACTCTAAATGCGGCTTCGAATCGATGACAATACCACATCCAGAAAATAATGAAACATGTTTGCCAGACAATAACCCGCAGCGAAGTGCCACCGCAAACTCACCGTTTCCTTGCTCATCAATCCAGCCAATTGGCCCTCCGTATAAACCACGGTCTAACAATTCTACTTCACGAATCAGTTTTAGCGCTTCTTCTCGAGGCGTCCCCCCAAGAGCTGGTGTTGGGTGAAGTTCCTCAATAATCGATAGCAAATCACCATTTCCCTTTGCCTCTACTGATGTATATAAATGAAGTAAATTTTTCGTCTTCAATAAACTCGGTTCATATGGAATATCAACGGTTTCACAATGCTTCGTTAACACGCTGCGAATCATGTTTACCACATAACTATGCTCTGCTAAATTTTTCTTATCATGTAAAAGTTCATATCCATTCTCTTTCGTTTCCTCTTCTGAAGCACCTCGTCCAATCGAACCGGCAAGACACATGGATGTATATGTTTCCCCCTCCTTACGAAGAAGCCTTTCTGGTGTTGCTCCTAAGAAACACGTTCCTTTATAATCAAACGCAAATACATAACAATCCGGTTGTCCCATGCGAAGTGCTGCCAAAACAGAAGTCGAATCCACATCTTTATCCATAACAAGTTGCATTTCACGAGCTAACACAACTTTTTGAACAGCTCCTTGCTTCATTTCTTCCTGCACTTGTTCAATTGCTTTTAGCCACTTCTCTGGTTCTACCTCTACTTTTGAAAGAATGGTTACATGTTCTTCCGCAAAGGAATTATTGCTTTGCTGTAACAACTGCTCCTCAGCACTTTGCAATTCCTCGTAAATCTGCTTTGCACAATCATTTCCTGATACGAAACGGTTTACTGTTAACCAAGCTTTTTCATTCTTTACTGTTAATAAAAAGGCCGGTAATTGCAGCGTCGTATCGTTAAACGCCTTCCATAAATCTGTTCTTTCTTTTCGCGGGTCGAAAGAAAAACCACCAAACAAAAGCGGTCCTGTTCCAAATTCATAAGCATCGCGGTGCATTACTGCTTCTTCTTTCACCTTTTCCCACTCTTCACGAGCGTTTTGAAAGCGATTTTCAGAAGAATTTGATATAGTAAAAGCAGAGCCCACTCCAGCGAAAATAACATGCTGCGCTGGGTCTGCAAAGTAACATCTATCTCTATATCTAAATTGTGCTCCTGCTGCATAAAAAAGGAGTGGATCGATCCAGTCCACTTGCTTGACAACACTAACGAGTACTTGCTCTTTAGCTGCGCGCTCAATTGCAGTCAGAATCACATCTTTAACATCATGTTGTTTCGTTTGAATCACAGAATCTCCCCCCTATGGGCGAAAAATAGTCATAAATACGCTTGATTTTAAGATACACCTCAAATGAAAGGTGTGTCAATGTTTAGCATTTCTGAGAAAATCCGAGCACATTCCTAGAAAATAAACGTTGACACTATATGACACTTTTCCTACACTTAATTGTGTACTTTTTGTGTACGTTTCCCGCTCTAATGGGCAATAAGAACTCATTTTTACTTTATAAAACAAACAGATAGGAGGATTCCATATGGAAGCAAAAGTTGAGACGAATCCCTCTCCCATGCAGCCAAGTAAACAAACAGGCTGGCGCATTTGGTGGAGCTTATTACGTCCTCATACATTAACTGCAGCTTTTGTTCCTGTTTTTATTGGAACAACTTATGTGATGCAGGTTGAAGGTATTAACAAAATAAATGTACCTCTTTTCCTTATCATGCTTCTTGCTTGCCTTCTCATACAAGCAGCAACAAACATGTTTAATGAATACTTCGATTACAAAAGAGGACTCGATCACGAAGGATCTGTTGGGATTGGCGGTGCAATCGTTCGCGATGGCATTCAGCCGAAAACAGTATTAAACTTAGCGTTCGGATTCTTTGGCATTGCGATTTTATTAGGGGTTTACATTTGCATGAACTCTAGTTGGTGGCTCGCAGCGATTGGTCTTATTTGTATGGCTGTTGCCTATTTATATACTGGAGGTCCACTTCCAATTGCCTATACACCTTTTGGTGAATTAACAGCCGGGTTATTTATGGGTGTTATGATTATTGGAATTTCATTCTTTATTCAAACCGGAACTGTAACATCAGAAGTTGTATTACTGTCCATTCCAAATGCAATTTTAATCGGATCTATTTTACTTGCGAATAATATTCGCGATTTAGATGGCGATAAAGAAAACGGTAGAAGAACATTAGCTATTTTAGTTGGACGAAACAATGCAATCGGCGTATTGGCATCTATGTTTATCATTTCTTATATATGGACGATCGCCCTTATTCTTGTCGGCATTGCCTCACCGTGGATGCTTGTAGTCTTTTTAAGCGCTCCAAAAGCATTCAAAGCAGCAAAAGGTTTTATTGGAAAGAGCATTCCAATGGAAATGGCACCTGCAATGATTGCCACTGCAAAAACGAATACAATTTTTGGATTTTTAATGGGAATTGGAGTATTACTCGGATATTTCCTATAAGAAAAGCGCAAGTGCAGAGGCACTTGCGCTTTTTTATTGTGCATGTATGTCATATATTGTCGAGGTGTCTTTATTGCGCCAAAGCACCGTTATATAAATCCATTTTACTTTTTCAACATATAAGTTACTGTTATGTAAAACAAAAAGTTCCTTGCCCTCGCTTTCTCTCTTTATTTTAACTTCGCACGGGGCAGGAAAAGGCCCTGACCGCTTCTATGCATGACCAGTCGCTCTCGCCCACTAAAAAGAAAAGAGGTTTTTATGTCCGTTTTTCAACCTGTATTTATATATTATGTCGAACTACCGATATATTCTAAAAAGCGCCGTTATATTAACGTAATAATTCCCGCAATTGAGCTCATACTACTTAAAGAAACAGAATTGTAGGAAGGTGGATTTTATGCTAACTCCACAACAAATAAATCATTTTCAATCTATACTACAAAAGCAAAAGGAAGAGCTGAAACAAACGCTGCAAAATCATGAAGGTAAAGGACAAGCTTCTGAACGCGATGCCGTTGGTGAACTCTCGGCATATGATAATCATCCCGGAGATATGGGAACAGAATTGTATGAACGCGAGAAAGACTTAGGATTAGTAGAATTTTGGCATAAACAACTTACAGACGTACAACACGCCTTAGAAAAAATAGCAGCTGGAACATATGGAATTTGCGAAGTATCAGGCGAACCAATTCCGTTTGAACGTTTAGAAGCAATGCCAACCGCAACGACTTGTATTGAACATACACATAATAAGCTAATCCTAAGCGCGCGTCCCATTGAGGAAGAACTGATTGAACCACCTTTTGGTAAATATGATATGGATAGTGCCGTTGGATATGACGCTGAAGATGCTTGGCAAGACGTTGCTTTATATGGAACATCAGAAACACCTGCTGATTTAGAGCGACGCGACTCTAAAAATTTTAATGAGATGTACGTAGATGCTGAAGAGCCACGCGGATATGTGGAGGATTTTGAAAACTTTATCGGAACAGATATGTACGGGAAAAACGTACAAGTATATGCTACAGAAGAACATGAGGAATATGAACAAATGCTAGATGACTACGAAGCAAGAACCTTTAAAGGTGAACTTTCCTCAGACGAGTCCAGTTCAAGGCCATAAAAAAAGAAACATTCCTTATTCAGGAATGTTTCTTTTTTCCATCATTACTTTTTAGTAACGTTAGCAGCTTGAGCTCCGCGGTTACCTTCAACGATTTCGAAAGAAACTTCTTGACCTTCTTCTAAAGTTTTGAATCCGTCGCCTTGAATTGCAGAGAAATGTACGAATACATCTTCGCCACCTTCAACTTCGATGAAACCGAAACCTTTTTCGCCGTTAAACCATTTTACTTTACCTGTTTGCATTGCATGTACCTCCTAAAAATAAAAAAGAAATTTATCTATTGGAAACCACATACAACGGTCGTGATAAATATCATGATTTTCTCACAAGCTAACGCTTTGAAACGAACACGCTTTATTTCCGTACCACATTATGCAGCTCAATAGTTCTTTTACTATATCATGCCCGAAATAAAACGTCAAACAAAACAAAATTATCTTGTTTAAAATTTTACAAAACTTGTATTTTCTATTTCGAAATGTTTCGGTACAATATAGATGTACGAATACATATTTATTATTATGAGGTGAACTGATGAAAGCACATGAAATTGAATACAAATTATATGGCGATGATATGCAATTTGTTGAAATTGAATTAGATCCAGAGGAGAGCGTAGTTGCTGAAGCCGGCGCTATGATGATGATGGAAGACAATATTGAAATGGAAACTGTATTTGGTGACGGTTCTGCCCAAACAGGTGGATTTTTCGGCAAGCTTGTTGGTGCTGGAAAACGTCTTGTGACAGGTGAAAGCTTGTTTATGACTGTCTTTACAAACACAGGATATGAAAAACGTCACGTCTCGTTTGCAGCTCCGTACCCAGGGAAAATTATTCCTGTTGACTTAACAAGATATCAAGAAAAAATAATCTGTCAAAAAGATTCTTTCCTCTGTGCTGCCAAAGGAGTTTCTGTCGGTATTGAATTTACGAAAAAGATGGGAAGCGGTTTCTTCGGGGGCGAAGGATTTATTATGCAGAAGCTTGAAGGCGACGGCCTTGCATTCATGCATGCTGGTGGAACAGTTTATCAGCGCGATTTAAAACCAGGAGAGAAACTCAAAATTGATACAGGTTGCCTTGTTGCTATGACGAAAGATGTTGACTATGATATTCAATTTGTCGGCAATGTAAAAAGCGCCATCTTTGGCGGTGAAGGTCTATTCTTCGCAACACTGCAAGGTCCTGGAACAGTTTGGGTTCAATCCTTAACATTAAGCCGCTTAGCACAGCGCATCATGGGGCCAGGAGCAAAAAACTCTGGAGAAGGTAGCATTCTTGGCGGAATCGGCCGCATGATTGATGGAAGCGAATAATCTTGTAAAAGAATGAAACATATATCCTCCTCATATATTTAGATAGATCCATTTTGATTTTTCAACATGAAGTTACTGCTATGCAAAACAAAAAGTGACTTGCTACTTCGCTTTCTCTTTTTGTTTTTGTATGGCATGTGGCAGGAAGAGGATCTGACCGCTTCTATGCATGGCCAGATCCTCTCACCCATCTAAAAAGAAAAGGATTTTTATGTCTCCTTTTCAATTGGTATTTATATAAATTATACTTCATTATGAGGAGGATTTCCCTATGCCAACTTCCGTATCCTTTCATAAGGATACCGCTGTATTGTTAGCTACATGCTCTGAATTAGCATATGAGCAATATGACCAAAATGGCGTTTTTACGATACCGAAAGGCTTCCGGTATGTACAGGGCTTTCAAGCAACCGCTATTCAAATGACAACATGGTTTGGCTTCATTTTAGAATCAGACGATCAAATTATTGTAGCCTTTCGCGGTACACAATCAGATCGTGATTGGATTGCTGATTCTATCGTCCAACAAAAACCGTATCCATATACTGCAAATAGCGGGAACGTTCATAGTGGTTTTCTTTCTATTTATGAATCATGCCGCGATACAATTATGGACACCCTCGTCTCCTTACCTTCCTCGAAAGCCATTTTCGTTACGGGACATAGTTTAGGAGGAGCCCTTGCTACTTTACACATACTAGATGCCCGTGTAAATACTTCATTCTCTCATTACACACTCTACAGTTTCGGCTCTCCAAAAGTCGGTGATATCGCCTTTCGAAATTATTATAAAATGCAAGTTGCCAATAGCTTTCGTTTCGTAAATTTATTTGATGTCGTCCCGCTTCTTCCCCCCCGTAAAGTACAATTTGAAGAAAATGAATGGGAATATTCCCATACCCATCGCAGTATGACCTTTACGAAAAATATGCATTCCTTTATAAAAAACCATCACATTACAACATATAAAACGGCAATTTCTTCTCATTTCTAAAAGAATACGCCTGGAAACCTACTATACTAGAAACGACTTGGAATGTTCCAAGTCGTTTCTTTCACGCCAAAGCCCCGATATATATAAATCCTTTTTGGTTTTTTCAACATCCAGATTGCTGTTGCGTAAAACAAAAAATAATATGCTACTTGTTTGCTCCTTACCTGGCACATGGCAGAAAAAGGACCTGACCGCTCCTATACGCGGCCAGACGCTCTCGTCCTTCCCAAAAAAGAAAAGGGGTTTATGTCATTTTTTTACCTCACCCTCATACCTTCTTTGATTCCCCAAATATCATGACTATACTGCAAAATGGTTCGATCACTTGCAAAGTGACCAGATTTCGCAATGTTCATCGTACTTATTTCCAACCATTTTTTTCGATTTCCATATGTTTCGCCAACTTTTTCTTGCATATCTACATATGGTGCGAAGTCCCGGAGAACAAAATATTCGTCATTTTGAATAAGAAAAGAATCAAAAACAGCTTCAAACTCATCGCCCACATCTTCAAAAAAGCCGTTTGTCAGCTGATTAGCAACTTTTTGAATGCGCATATCATGGTGATAATAATCACCGGCACGATAACCGCCATTTTGGTAATAGTGCTGTACTTCCTCCGCCGTTAAACCGAAAATAAAAATAGCATTATTTCCAACAGCCTCTTTAATTTCAACATTCGCACCGTCTAATGTACCTAGCGTTACCGCACCGTTCATCATAAATTTCATATTCCCGGTTCCTGATGCTTCTTTACTTGCAGTTGAAATCTGTTCGCTCACGTCTGCGGCTGGAAAAATATCTTCAGCAAGTGAAACGCGATAGTTTTCTAGAAAAATAACTTTCATATATTGATTGACATACGGATCATCATTTACTTTTCGTGCCAATTCATTTATGAGTTTAATAATCTTTTTTGCATAATAATAACCAGGCGATGCCTTTGCACCAAAAATAAATGTACGCGGATAAATAGAAAAACTAGAATCTTCTTTTAAACGATTGTACAAATATAAAATGTGCAGTACATTTAATAGCTGCCGCTTATAAGCGTGCAGACGTTTTACTTGTACGTCAAAAATTGAGTATGGATCCACAACAATTCCAGTTTGTTTTTCAATTCGTTTTATTAACAATTCTTTTCGCACTTGTTTTACATTATGAAGCGACTCCTGAAACGCTGCATCGTACTTATAATTTCCTAAAGCTTGCAGCTGATCCGGTTCTTTCATCCAATCCGTTCCAATCGTGTCACAAATTAATTTCGATAACTGCGGATTTGCCTTTAATAACCAACGCCGATGCGTAATTCCATTTGTCTTATTGTTAAACTTCTCTGGATAAAACTCATAAAACAAACGCATTTCTCGCTGCTTTAATATTTCCGTATGAATTTTCGCAACGCCGTTCACACTATGACTCCCCACAATCGCCAAGTGCGCCATTTTCACAAGCCCATGAGCAATGATCGCCATGTTTTCGATCCGACTCCAATCATACGAATAGCGCTCCCATAACTCATGACAAAAGCGCTCATTAATTTCTTGTACAATCATATAAATGCGTGGTAATAACGGTTCAAAAATATGAATCGGCCACTTTTCGAGCGCTTCTGATAAGGTTGTATGATTTGTATAAGAAACCGTATGTGTTGTAACGTACCACGCATCTTCCCAGCTCATCTTTTCCTCATCAAGCAAAATGCGCATTAATTCTGGAATTGCTAAAACCGGATGCGTATCATTAATATGGATGGCAATTTTCTCATGTAGATTACAAAGCGTACCATTTCGTTCCCGGTGCAACCGCACAATATTTTGTAAGCTGGCCGACACAAGAAAATACTGCTGTTTCAAACGAAGTATTTTCCCTTCATCATGCGTATCATCTGGATATAAGAACTCCGAGACTGCTTCTGTTTCCCGTTTATATTTCAATACATCCTTACAGTTCGGCGGAAATGGAACAGGCTCCGCACTCCAAAGACGTAGTGTATTGACAGTACTTGTCTCATACCCAACAACAGGTACATCGTACGGTACAGCCATAATTGTCTCCGCACTCATATGCCGAAACTCAAGACGCCCACCAGACTGAAATGTGTCAACTTGTCCCCAAAAACTAACTTCCACCGCCTGGTCATGCCTGCGCACTTCCCAAACATTCCCGTGCCGCAGCCATTGCTCTGGCAGTTCAATTTGATAACCATCCACAATTTTCTGATCAAACAAACCGTGCTTATAGCGAATCCCACACCCGTGCCCTGGTAAATTTAATGAAGCAAGCGAATCAAGAAAACAGGCTGCTAAACGGCCAAGGCCTCCATTTCCAAGACCCGCGTCCGCTTCCATTTCCTCAAGATCTTGCAGATAAATCCCCAGCTCTTCTAATCCCCGTTCACATACATCGCGTATTCCTAAATTTAATATATTACTTCCTAACAAACGTCCTAATAAAAACTCAATAGATAAATAATATACCTGCTTCTGATTATCTGTCCGGTACCGTTCATTCGTCCTAATCCAGCGCTGACTAATATATTCACGTACCATATGACCGAGCGTATTATATTGATCTTGCACAGTTGCATCTTTAAAACTTTTTCCATACATTGTTTCTAGCTTTTCTAAAAAGGCTACTTTAAAACTCTCTTTATTTGAGAACAACTTTCTCACCTCTTTCAAAGCGAAACCTCCAGCAATGGGTTTCTCGCCGCTGGTTAGCTCTACTGCTATTACTTATTAATAAAAAAATCAGTGGTTTATGATTATTCTTCTTTTTTCCTTTATAGATTGCGGTTCTTCTTTTGAAATGGACAAGCTTTCATATAGCTCCTTATATTTCTGTGCAGACTGCTTCCAGCTATAATCCTCCGTCATCGCACGCTTCATAAGAGGCTGCCATACTGTTTTGTCATGATAATAGTGCAATGCACGCTGCACGGTATGCAGCATATCGTGCGCATTAAAGTTCGTAAAACTAAAACCATTTCCTTCATTTGAATATTCATTGTACGATTGAACAGTATCATTTAAACCGCCTGTTTCCCGTACAACCGGAATCGTCCCATACATAAGGGCAATAAGCTGCCCAAGACCACATGGTTCAAATAATGATGGCATTAAAAATAAATCGGACCCGGCATATACTTGATGTGCCAGTTCTTCATGAAACCCGATATATACTTTCACTTTATCTGCGTATTCGTATGCCATTTTCTCAAAAAACTGCTCGTATTCTTTATCGCCAGATCCGAGCACAATAAATTGCACATCTTCTTGCATCATTTCATGAAAAACATGGCGTACTAAATCTAATCCTTTTTGCTTCGTTAAACGTGTAACCATTGCAATAATTGGGACATCTTTTTTCTCCGGTAATCCAAAATAACGCTGCAGAGCACGTTTATTCTCTCTTTTTTTATAGAGTGCATTTGCATCATACATCGCTGCTATTGATTTATCATTCTTTGGGTTGTACAACACATCATCAATTCCATTTACAATCCCAACAAGTTTATCGTTATATTTGCGCAATAAACCATCTAGATTCTCTCCGAAAAACGAATATTGGATTTCTTCTTTATATGTCGGACTTACCGCTGTAATGATATCAGAGGCAATAATTCCGCCTTTCATAAAGTTCATGTTTCCGTAAAACTCAAGTTGCTCACTATGAAAATACTCATCACCAAGCTCTAACAAATCATGCATAACACTGCGTGGAAACACACCTTGAAACTGTAAATTATGAATCGTAAAAACAGTCTTTATCTTTTCATATAATGGCTGATCACGATATTTTTCTCGCAATAAAAAGTTTGCCATCGCTGTATGCCAATCGTGGCAATGCAGAACATCCACTTCGAAGTCTAAATGCGGAATGCACTCTAATACAGCCTTTGAGAAAAATGAAAAACGTTCGCCATCATCATAATGACCATATATGGAATCACGTTTAAAGTAATACTCATTGTCAATAAAGTAATACGTAATTCCTTCATGTTCCATTTTCAAAATACCGCAATATTGATTACGCCAGCCAAGCTGAACCGTAATCACTTTATGAAGCACACATTTTTTTCTTATATGATCTGGAATTAAACTATAGTACGGAAGCATAACACGCACATTGATCCCAAGTTTTTGTAATGCTTTCGGAAGCGCCCCGGCTACATCCGCTAATCCACCCGATTTAATAAATGGTACGCACTCTGATACTGCAAATAATATATTCACTGTAATTGTCTCTCCGCAATAGCTAAGCATAGGTAAAACATTTCCCTATGCCGCATATGCAGATTCCTCCTCTCAATTTTTCTCTTAATGCATTGTTACATTACTACTTTGAATCTTTCCTTTCTCTACAACCAATGGATCACTTGCATCTGTTAATATAGTTCCATCTTCAATCTTTACATCCTTATCAAGGATGACACCATCTAGTATACAATTCTCTCCAATTTGACTCTTTTGCATAATAACACTATTACGAACGATAGAACCTTTTCCAATCTTTACAGAACGAAAGACAACACTAGTTTTTACTTCTCCCTCAATAATGCTGCCGTTAGCAATCATCGCATTATGTACGCTTGCCTCTTTTCCGTACCTCGTTGGCGGCTCATCCTTTACTTTCGTAAAAATTGGCGCCTCCTTTTTAAAGAGCTGCTTCCAAATGTGCGGCTGCAGTATTTCTAAACTATGTTTATAATAACTCTCAATTGAATCTATGACTGCCACATAACCAGTATGCTCATAACTTTCCATCCGCAATGAAGTGTTTCGTCTTTCTTTAACAATGTCAAGTAAGCTATAATAGCCCATATCTTGATATGTCTCAAACAAATGTAATAATAATTCTTTCTTTAGTACATACGTCTGAAGCGTTTTACCACGGTGACATACTTCCGTAATATGTGCGTTTGTATATAAATGATGCTCTAATACAGCTTGAAAATCGAGCGCTGTTACAACATGACTGTTTGTAATGACAACATATTCTTGCTTACTACGCAAAAAGTAGTCCGTATGTCTGCTAAAATGAGCAAATGAACCAAACTCATCTTGCGCACATTGGCCATTTGGGGGAAATAAAAATAAGCCGTCGCGTTTCCGATCTAAATCCCACTGTTTCCCAGAACCGAGATGATCCATGAGTGAACGATTTTTATGACTTGTGAAAATAGCTACACTATGAATATGAGAATTTACCATATTGGAAAGCATAAAATCTATTAAACGGTAACGTCCGCCGAACGGCAATACCGCCACCGAACGATGATTTGTTACTTGCTGCAATGATGGAAAATTCTCTGTCGCATTAATAATTCCTAACATTGATTCTCTCACTCATCTCATCCCCTTTTCGTCACGCTCTACATTTCCTCTGCAATTAACACAACATCTTCTATATTTTTTTCTGGACGAATAATGGCCCCATCTTCAATAACCATTCCTGGCCCAACAATTGCCCGCTCAATCACAACATTCTTTCCAACTTTAGCATCTGGCATAATAACGGAGTCGACAATTCTGCTTCCTTTTTCGACAATTACCCCTTGAAACAATACAGAATGCTGCACATTTCCTTCCACAACACAACCTTCATTAATTAACGATTCTTCCACTTCCGCTGAGGGTGCAATATATTGCGGCGGCTGATTCGGATTTACAGAACAAATTCTCCAATCAAGATCATATAAATTAAGCGATGAATCTTCCTGAAGCAAATCCATATTTGCCTCCCATAAACTTTTAACTGTTCCAACATCTTTCCAATACCCGCTAAACGGGTAAGCAACAAGTTTTTTACCTTCGTCTAGTAAAAGTGGAATGACATCTTTCCCAAAGTCATTACTAGATTCCGGATTTCTTGCATCCATTTCTAAATACTCTTTTAAAATAGCCCAATTAAAAATATAAATTCCCATTGAAGCTAGGTTGCTTTTGGGAAATTGCGGCTTTTCTTCAAATTCAACAATCTCCATCGCTTCATCCGTATTCATAATGCCAAAGCGGCTTGCTTCATCCCAAGGTACTTCAATCACAGAAATAGAGACGTCTGCCTCTCTCTCCATGTGATAATCAAGCATTTTTGCATAGTCCATCTTATAAATATGATCTCCAGATAAAATGAGAACATGTTCTGGATCATACTGCTTTAAATAGTTTAAATTTTGATAAATGGCACTTGCCGTTCCTGTATACCATTTCACACCTGAAGACTCTGCATAAGGAGGCAGTACAGTAACTCCTCCATTTACACGATCTAGATCCCATGCATCTCCAATACCGATATAACTATGCAGCTCTAACGGCTGATATTGTGTTAAAATCCCGACTGTTTCGATACCAGAGTTCGCACAGTTACTTAATGTAAAATCAATAATGCGATACTTCCCCCCAAATGGAACAGCTGGCTTAGCTAAATTTTTTGTTAATGCACTTAGGCGACTACCTTTTCCCCCTGCCAATAACATTGCTACGCACTTCTGCTTTTGAACCATCTTGTTTACTACTCCCCTTTCGTGTTTTCACTGGTCGTAAAATTGAAATTCCAAATGGTGGTATTGTCATTTCGACATGTGCAAGCTGATTATGGTAAGGTTCCATAATCGCCTTTAATCGCTTCTTATTCATTTGTCCTGAACCGCCATATGTAGAACTATCGCTATTTAAAATTTCGTTATAATAACGAAATGCTGGTACACCAACTTTATAGTTTTCATACACCACGCTCGTAAAATTACAAACGATAACGAGAACATCCTCCTCCCGTTCACCTTGGCGAATAAACGAGAAAACACTTTGCTCACGGTTATCCGCATCAATCCACTGAAATCCTTTCGATGTATGATCAAGCTGCCAAAGCGGCTTAGAGCGCTTATACAATGCTATGAGCTCCTTAAAATAATCATGCATACAATTATGCATCTCAAAATCATGTAAACTCCAATCTAAGTCTTCAAGGTCTTTCCATTCATCAAATTGTCCAAACTCACCGCCCATAAAGAGCAATTTCTTCCCTGGATGTGTAAATAAATAGCCGTATAATAAACGAAGCTGCGCAAACTTGGACCAATAATCACCCGGCATTTTGTTTAACAGCGACTTCTTCCCATGCACAACCTCATCATGCGATAAAGGTAAAATAAAGTTCTCAGAATACGCGTACAGCAGCGAAAATGTTACTTTGTCATGAATATATTTCCGATACTCCGGCGCACATTCCATATATTTTAAAATGTCATTCATCCAGCCCATATTCCACTTATAATTAAAGCCAAGTCCACCTTCATAAGTCGGTGCTGTTACAAGCGGCCATGCTGTTGAATCTTCCGCAGTCATTAAGAAAGTAGGATCTTCTGCAAATACAGCTTCATTTAACTGTTGTAGGAATGCTACTGCATGTTCGTTGCTTTCCTGCTCTCCATTTCGCTCCCAATACAACATATTCGCAACCGCATCCACCCGAAAACCGTCAATATGATAAATCTTCATCCAAAACAGCGCATTTGAAATAAGAAAATTTCGCACTTCTTGTTTTCCTAAATCAAAATTCACTGTCCCCCATACACGATTTTCTTGCACATCAAGATCTATATATTCATACGTCGGTTCCCCGTCAAACAAATAAAGCCCATGAGCGTCTTTACAAAAATGCCCCGGTACCCAATCTAAAATGACACCGATCCCATATTTGTGACATTCATCGACAAAATACATAAAATCTTGTGGCGTTCCGTATCTACTAGTCGGTGCATAATATCCCGTTCCCTGATATCCCCAGGAACGGTCATATGGATGTTCAATGAGCGGCATAATTTCCACATGAGTAAATTGATGCTCCGCTATATACGGAATAAGTTCATCTGCCATTTCTCTATAAGAAAAAAAAGACCCATCTTCTTTCTTTTTCCATGAACCAAAGTGAAGCTCATAAATGGCTAACGGTTCGTTATAGATCGGCTTTCGTTTCTTTTTTTGAAACCACTTTTGGTTTTTCCACTTATATCCTTTTATGTCATAAACAACAGATGCCGTATTTGGCCGAACTTCAGCATATATTGCATACGGATCTGCTTTTAAAATCGTATGCCCTTCTTGTGTTTGAATCGCATACTTGTATAATTCTTGCTGAAGAACATTCGGTATAAATAAAGACCAGATCCCTTTCTCTGTCACTCGTATCATTTCATGCATTTCGCAATTCCACTCATTAAAATCTCCCACAATACTCACAGCTTGTGCATGAGGTGCCCATACAGAAAAACGTGTGCCCTCCATTCCATTTTCCATCGTCAAATGAGCACCAAGAATCTCGTAGCTATCATAGAGCTTTCCTTCATGGAACAATAACATGTCTTTCACATCACATTTTGTTTCAATCACTATGTTCACCTCACAAGATGACAGAATTTTAAATACGTTATTACTATTCTTCAGTAAATTGAAATATCCTTGCGATTTCCTAAAAAAACATACGTTTATTTATAGAAATCCGCGATATTTTCAAGAAATTTAACCGAAAAATATCGAATTTTGGCGAATATTCATTGTAAGCGTTTTATTTTAGAATAATTTTTTTAGGGGAAAAGAAAATGAATTTACTGCTCTATTTTGTTATTACTTTCCATTAAAATGAAACATAAAAAACCCCTTCCGACAAAAAGGGGGGAAGAGGCCGAAAAGGGATTTATACAATTTGAATTATAGTACTGGTGCCATAGTTTCTTTTAACACTTTTATAGAATGATCAAACTTCAATTCTTCTTCTGCATTTAATTCAAGCTCCACAATTTCGCGAACACCTTGACGATTGATAACTGCTGGAACACCTATGTAAACATCTTGTTGACCATATTGCCCTTCAAGATATGCAGATACTGTCAATATGCTGCTCTCATTGTTTAAGATCGCTTTAGTTACACGCAATAGTGACATACCGATACCGTAGTAAGTTGAACCTTTACGTTGAATAATATGATAAGCAGCATCTCGTACATTTGCAAAGATTTCATCTAAATCGCTTTGGTTGTACTTTTCATTGTTCGCTAAGATTGTTTCTAGCTTTTGTACGCCAATAGTAGCATGACTCCATACAGGAAGCTCTGTGTCACCATGTTCACCAATGATATACGCATGCACATTACGTGGATCTACCTCTAAGTACTCACCTAGCATATAACGGAAACGAGCAGAGTCTAGAGTTGTACCAGAACCAATTACGCGCTCTTTTGGTAATCCAGATTCTTTCCAAGTTACATAAGTTAAAATGTCCACTGGATTAGTTGCGACTAAGAAAATGCCATCAAAACCACTATCCATAATACCGCGAACGATTTGTTTATAAATTTTTGTATTCTTCTCAACTAAATCAAGGCGAGTTTCACCTGGCTTTTGCGGTAATCCAGCAGTGATAACAACAAGATCTGCCTCTTTACAATCTGCATAGCTACCTTTCCAAACTTTTGTTGGTGATGGAGCAAATGGAACCGCATGGCTTAAATCCATTGCTTCGCCTTCTGCTTTCGCTTCGTTTACATCAACAAGAACAAACTCTTCCACTACACCTTGGTTAATCATAGAATATGCATAGCTGCAACCTACAGCACCTGTTCCTACTAATACTACGCGGTTAATACCTTTTTTCATGGTAAAATCCCCTCTCTATTTTCCAATTTCATTATTATCATTATCATTGTCATTTAAGTAAATAATTAAAATACTATTTTTATGTTGTTTAACTTCTTTACATTCATATTGTAGCATGTTCTCTTGTGAATGCATTCACATTTTTCGACCTATTTGTGAACTTTATCACAGATAGTGGAAAGCTATAATACCAATTGTGGAATCGATATTAATAGTAGTGTTTCCTTCAGATTGTGAATAAAAATAATACAGTATTTCACTTTACCAATGGACTATATTATATGATAAAAAACCCATTATTTACAAATAAACTACTTTTAGTTAAAATCAGACTGAACGGTCGGTTTATAATTTGTTATTAGGAGGGAATAGTATGAGAGATCACATCATAACTCTACAAGACGGACGCAAATTAGCCTATATTGAATATGGTGAAACAAACGGGCTACCAGTTATGCTATTTCATGGTACACCCGGCTCAAGGATTTGGGCATTAACAGATGATATGATAGCGAAAGAATTAGGCATACGACTTATTTCAGTAGATAGACCTGGCTATGGGCTCTCTACTCCAAAACGGAATCGAACAATTCTGAGTTGGGCAGAAGATGTAAATGAATTAGCAGATCAACTAAAACTACAAACTTTTTCTATTATAGGTGTCTCAGGAGGAGGTGCTTATGCAGCAGCTTGTGCCTACAAAATCCCTGAACGCTTACAATCCGTACAGATGGTTTCTAGTGCAACTCCATTTGAAAATGAAAAGCCGCCAGCTAGTATGTGCCGTGAAAATCGAATTAAGTCACGGCCATGCCAAGAAAGAAAGCACCTGCTACTTTCTTTCTCTCTTTGTTTGAACATCGTATGTGGCAGAAAAGGGCACTGACCGCTTCTACTCATGGCCAGACGCTCTCGTCCAGCTAAAAAGAAAAGGGGTTTATGTCAGGTTTTATAACACAAAAAAGAGATAGCATAATCATGCTATCTCTTTTAATATGACCCGTACGGGATTCGAACCCGTGTTACCGCCGTGAAAGGGCGGTGTCTTAACCACTTGACCAACGGGCCAAAATTATGGCAGAGAAGAAGGGATTCGAACCCTCGCACCGCGTAAGCGATCTACTCCCTTAGCAGGGGAGCCCCTTGAGCCACTTGGGTACTTCTCTATATTATATGGCTCCGCAGGTAGGACTCGAACCTACGACCGATCGGTTAACAGCCGATAGCTCTACCACTGAGCTACTGCGGAATATGGTGGGCCTAAATGGACTCGAACCATCGACCTCACGCTTATCAGGCGTGCGCTCTAACCAGCTGAGCTATAGGCCCATAGAAAAAGCGGGTGAAGAGAATCGAACTCTCGACCAGAGCTTGGAAGGCTCTTGTTTTACCACTAAACTACACCCGCATAAAAAATGGTGAGCCATGAAGGACTCGAACCTTCGACCCTCTGATTAAAAGTCAGATGCTCTACCAACTGAGCTAATGGCTCATTTTGAAATGTTTCTAGCTTGTTTATTTCAAAATGGTGGCTCGGGACGGAATCGAACCGCCGACACGAGGATTTTCAGTCCTCTGCTCTACCGACTGAGCTACCGAGCCTTAATAAAAATGGCGGTCCCGACCGGGGTCGAACCGGCGATCTCCTGCGTGACAGGCAGGCATGTTAACCACTACACCACGGGACCATTGGTTGCGGGGACAGGATTTGAACCTGCGACCTTCGGGTTATGAGCCCGACGAGCTACCGAACTGCTCCACCCCGCGACGATATTATATTATTTTTTTAAAAAAATGGAGGAGGTAGAGGGATTCGAACCCCCGCGCGACTCTCGCCGCCTGTCGGTTTTCAAGACCGATCCCTTCAGCCGAACTTGGGTATACCTCCATATATATAAAACTTGAGTGGTGGACCTTGTAGGACTCGAACCTACGACCGGACGGTTATGAGCCGTCTGCTCTAACCAGCTGAGCTAAAGGTCCTTTATGGTAGCGGCGGAGGGGATCGAACCCCCGACCTCACGGGTATGAACCGTACGCTCTAGCCAGCTGAGCTACACCGCCATAAAGAATTATAAGTGGAGCCTAGCGGGATCGAACCGCTGACCTCCTGCGTGCAAGGCAGGCGCTCTCCCAGCTGAGCTAAGGCCCCATTTTAAAACTATCGGGAAGACAGGATTCGAACCTGCGACCCCCTGGTCCCAAACCAGGTGCTCTACCAAGCTGAGCCACTTCCCGTTAATAAAGCGCGCCCGAGAGGACTCGAACCCCTAACCTTTTGATCCGTAGTCAAACGCTCTATCCAATTGAGCTACGGGCGCATATGGTGCCGAGGGCGGGGGTCGAACCCGCACGGTGGTCACCCACCGCAGGATTTTAAGTCCTGTGCGTCTGCCTGTTCCGCCACCCCGGCGTCATATTGAAAATTGGAGCGGAAGACGGGGTTCGAACCCGCGACCCCAACCTTGGCAAGGTTGTATTCTACCACTGAACTACTTCCGCAAAACATATATGACTTATTGCTTATTTAATTAAAAGTGCGGGTGAAGGGAGTCGAACCCCCACGCCATAGGCGCCAGATCCTAAGTCTGGTGCGTCTGCCAATTCCGCCACACCCGCATATTATTTTATAAAATGGGGCGACTGATGGGAATCGAACCCACGAGTGCCGGAGCCACAATCCGGTGCGTTAACCACTTCGCCACAGCCGCCATAATACTGGTGCCGGCTAGAGGACTTGAACCCCCAACCTACTGATTACAAGTCAGTTGCTCTACCAATTGAGCTAAGCCGGCATATGGTGGAGGATGACGGGATCGAACCGCCGACCCCCTGCTTGTAAGGCAGGTGCTCTCCCAGCTGAGCTAATCCTCCATTTGCCTGGCAACGTCCTACTCTCACAGGGACAAAGTCCCAACTACCATCGGCGCTAGAGAGCTTAACTTCCGTGTTCGGTATGGGAACGGGTGTGACCTCTCTGCCATCATTACCAGACTATATTCATTTGAGACAATCATTATTATACTTGATTCACTAAAAAAGTCAACAAGTTTTTTATGTTCTCTCAAAACTAGATAACATTCGCTTCATATTATTTGATTAAGTCCTCGATCTATTAGTATTCGTCAGCTCCACATGTCACCACGCTTCCACCTCGAACCTATCAACCTGATCATCTTTCAGGGATCTTACTAGCTTAACGCTATGGGAAATCTCAT
>NZ_JAMBOP010000010.1 GCF_023715645.1 Bacillus cytotoxicus
ATTTTTTGTATTTTCATAACAACTACATAATAGATAAGCGATGAATGGAATAGAGTAATGTATGTTCTCCCTGTCAAAGAGAGCTGACGGTCGGTGTAAGTCAGTACATAGAACAACATGAATTACAATCCAGGAGCATCTTCTTCGAGCGAATTGTAAGGGGAAGACGGTGAAGAGCCGTTATAAAGAATGAAGAGATTGGCATATAAATTTTGTCAATAACTAGGGTGGTACCGCGAATAAAATCGTCCCTACTGATTAATTTCAGTAGGGATTTTTTGTATTTTCATAACAACTACATAATAGATAAGCGATGAATGGAATAGAGTAATGTATGTTCTCCCTGTCAAAGAGAGCTGACGGTCGGTGTAAGTCAGTACATAGAACAACATGAATTACAGTCCAGGAGCATCTTCTTCGAGCGAATTGTAAGGGGAAGACGGTGAAGAGCCGTTATAGAAAATGAAGAGATTGGCATATAAATTTTGTCAATAACTAGGGTGGTACCGCGAATAAAATCGTCCCTACTGATTAATTTCAGTAGGGATTTTTTATTTCCCTTTAAAAGTAGAAGTACCTAAATGTATGAATGATGATGTTGTTTTTAGGAGGCTGACAGGCTTTTATTCTTAAAAAATAGATTTTGATCATACAAATCAATTTATTCACCAAGTAAAAATAGTGATGTAAAGGAGGTGAATAGCCATGGAAGATGGCTATTGTTATTTAAAATTACTTGCAAAACAATTAAAAAAATTAGGAATAGAAAGAGGAGAAAAGAATGGAGAAAGATGGCTTAAAGAAAGAGTTATTACCTAGACATGTTCAATTTTTAGCGTTAGCGGGAATGATTGGTACGGGTATTTTTAAAGGTAGTGGAGATACTTTAGGGATTGCTGGTCCTGGTGTAATTGTTTCGTACTTACTTGGTGGATTATTAATGATGATTGTTATGGTGGCTTTAGCCGAAATGGCTGTTGTTTATCCAAATCATAATGTTCAACATTTAGTTCATAAGGCTTTTGGATTTCATGTATCATTTGTAGTTGGATGGCTATACTGGATTAACTGGACACTTGTTACAATTGTAGAAATATTAGCTGCAGGCTCTTTTTTACAATTTTGGTTTTCGAATGTACCTCTTTGGTTACTAAGTGCTGTTTGTGCGCTGTTAGTTGTGGGGATTAACAGCTTTCAGGTGAAATTCTACGGTGAAATGGAATTTTGGTTTGCTAGTATAAAAATTTTGGCACTGGTATTATTCATCCTTTTAGGTGGAGCAGTCTTATTTGGATTAACGAGTTTTGCTCCATCGACACCAACAGAGCATTTATTTGGACATGGGGGATTCTTTCCGACTGGTATGAAAGGGGTATTTAGTGCTTGTTTTATTGTAATGTTTTCATTCGGAGGATCTGAGTTAATAGGAGTAGCAATTTCTGAGACAAAGGACGTTGAAAAGGTTTTACCTAAAGTGATAAAGGGTGTTGTTTGGCGCGTTATCATATTTTATATCTTGCCCATTATAATTATTGCGGGATTAATACCTTGGAATAAAGTTGCAGGAAATGAAAGTCCATTTATACAAGTAATGAATGCTATTGGTATTCCAGGTGTTGCACACATCATGAATTTTGTTTTATTAACTGCAGTTCTTTCAGCTGCGAATTCAGGAGTTTTTGCTACTTCTAGGACAATGGTTGCATTAGCTGAAAAAGGAGAAGCGCCAAAAATATTGAAGCAGACTGCGAAATCAGGTGCACCAATCATTGCAATTTCTTTGAATGGCTTATTATTATTAATAGGGGCAGGACTAGCATTCTTTGCTCCAGATAGTATTATCGGAACAATGATGACAATTCCAGGGTTTACAATGTTATTGCTTTGGTTAAGTATTTGTTTTGCGCAACTCAAATTACGTCCAACTTATGCAACAATGCCTAATTTTAAAATGAGTTTTTTTCCAACTACGACTATTATTGGAATCGTAGGATTATGTATTATTTTCATAGGTTCAACGTTTAGTAATGGGATTTCAGTCGGAACAGTGGTTTGTTTTACAACTTTAGTAATTTTAATTGGTGTTGCTTTATTTAAAGGACGGAATAGAAAGAAAGAAGAAACGCAATTAAAGCATATAGGCTAAATTTATGAGGGGAATAAGAATAGCATATTTGGGCCGGTAATCCAATAATCATCAGAGCACGCTTCTATTGAATAGGCGTGCTTTGTTACGTTATGAAGATAAAAGGTGAGTGTGAGTCTGTGGAAAAAGAAAATATATAATTTCATTTACCAAAATAGGAGTGTCTTTTACTGAAGTGAAATAAAGTGAAACTTCCATCAGTGGGGTCTTACTGTCCAGGGATAAATCAAAATCATAACAAAAATCTGTACTACTTCACAGTAATACAGATTTTTAAATATTATTTTACAGAATGAACCTGTTGCATTTTTTTAATCATGCGAATTTGTCCACGGTGATTCAGTTCGTCTTCAAACACATGAAACCATTTGAAATAATTATTTGCAGGTTTATCCTCCCAAAATGAAGTTGTTTTAAATAGCCATTCATTTGGAAGGGATTTGAATGTAGCGATTGTTTTCTCGCGTACTTCTTGTAATGTGTTGATGTAGAAGTCTAACGGTAGGTTTTTGATTTTTTCGCGCCCTAAATCACCTAATTCAACGGCTGGTAACCAGCGTTCTAGCTCTTCTTCTGCTGGCTCTCTGTCTTCAAAGGTATGAATTTGATAATAAAACTCGATAGCTGCCATATGATACAGAAGCATCCCGATTGAATTTGCATTTTCATCATATAAGTAATCTAGTTCTTTAGTTGTTAAATCTTGAACAGCACGTAATGTTGAGAAGCGTGCATAGTTCATCATTGAAACAAGCTTAGAAAAATCTTCGCTTAATCCGTCAATTTTATCAATTAAAAATAAATTCTCCATTGTAATCCTCCTGTTATGAAATAACGACATATATTTCATTTCTCCAGATAGGAAGAGATTCCTTTTTTTATACAGAGGAATGTAAATGTATTGATTGATCTTGAACTTTTATGTTTGTGAATTTTATGTTCAACTCAAAAATTTAAAAGTGAAACGCGATACTTTCTTAAATAAGACATATAGAAATTCACTTTGATTTTTTATATATAGATTGCCGCTATAAAAAATACAACATGTCCGCTACTGGCCTGCTCCTTTTGTTTAAAACCTGGCATGTGGCAGAAATAGGACCTGACCGCTTCTATGCATGGCCAGAAGCTCTCGACCATCTAAAAAGAAAAGGGTTTTATGTCAGTTTTTCAATTTTATCCCGCATTAACGGGCAGTAATACTCCCACCGCAAAATTCAACGAAAGCAAAGAAGTTAGGTGGGAGATAAACTGCCCGTAAAAGCCCGATTGGTTCAACTAATAATCAGTGGGGGATGAAGAAAACCCCCACTGATTAAAGTTTCACTTTACCCCAGAACAATAAGCTCTCTATTCGCATGTGTAATCACTTCATGTCCAGTTTTCGTTACGACAATATCGTCTTCAATTCTACAGCCGCCAAAGTTTGGGATATAAATACCTGGTTCTACAGTGACAACCATCCCTTCTTGCAGTGTGTCTGTACTGTCTTTTGATAATCGAAGAGGTTCATGAAGTTCTAATCCAAGGCCATGTCCTGTTGAATGACCGAAGTATTCACCGTAGCCATGTTCAGTAATGTAATTTCTTGTAATGTCATCGATTGTTTTTGCTGATTCGCCGGGGCGAATTGCTTCCGTGCCTCGTTTTAAAGCTTCAAGGATAATGTTATATATTTTTGCAAATTCCTCGGAACAGCTGCCAATTGCAACAGTACGCGTTATATCAGAGCAATATCCGTTATAAAGTGCACCAAAGTCTAATGTAACAATGTCCCCGTCTTCAATGATTTTGCTTGTCGCTACTCCGTGTGGGAGAGAAGATCGAATACCGGACGCTATGATAATGTCAAATGATGAAGAGGAAGCCCCTTGCTTTCGCATGAAAAATTCTAATTCATCTCTGACATCGCGTTCGGATACGCCTGGTTTTAGGAAAGTTAAAATATGTTTAAAAGCATCATCTGCGATGCGAGCAGCAATTTTAATCATTTCGATTTCGAAGTCTTCCTTAACGGTACGAATGGTCTCAATTATTTCATTTACATGAACAAGTTTGATATTTGTATATTTTTTTAGCGCTGTGTATTGTTTTAGCGTCATATTATTTTCTTCTATACCTAGTTTGTTAATTTGTAATTTATCTACTTGATCTGCAATCTCTTTTTCCATGTTTCCTTTATGCATAATAATTTCTGCTTCTTGTACTTGCGTTTTCGCTTGATCTGTATAACGAAAATCAGTAATAAATACGGCATTTGTAGGAGAGAGTAAGACAACTCCAGCAGTACCGGTAAATCCAGTAGCGTACCTACGATTTTCTTTTTTTGTAATAAGTAATCCGTCTATTCCATATTGATGTAGCTGTTCTTGTATTTTTTTTATTCTCGAATTCATTTTAATACCTCCCTTTCATCTCCTTATATAAAGCAAGAATAATGCCAATGTTTTATATAAGAGAAAAAATTGTTTGTTTAGCATGAAGTGGGAGTAAGCTTTGCTGTGAAAAGAGTTTCGTTCTATTCCTGTCAAATAATATAGACACACAAGATGAATTTGTGTCTATATTATTTGACAGGAAAATGAATGTGTAAAAAATGAACGGAAAAGAGAGGATTACCCAATTGTAATCCTCTCTTTTTGTCTTTAAGCCTTTAATTTCATCACTGTATCAGCGTCTGGTGTTACATAGACCGTTTGTTGATTATCGTATGTCACAAATCCAAGCTTTGCGCCGCTCGGCTTTTTCACATAACGAATTTTCGTATAATCGACTGGAACTGAGCTCGATTCTTTTGCTTTACTAAAGTAAGCAGCGAGCTTTGCAGCTTCCATTACTGTTTCGTCGCTCGGCTCTAATGAACGAATGACTACGTGTGAGCCTGGAATGTCTTTCGTATGAAGCCAAATTTCATCACGGCGTGCAAGTTTATTCGTTAAATAATCGTTTTGTTTATTATTTTTCCCGACTAAAATTTCTGTTCCGTCACTTGCAATATATTTGTCTAATATAGGTTTTGTAGGTTTTTTCTTTACGTTTTTCGACTTGCGATTTCGCATATAGCCTTCTTCCGCTAATTCTTCACGAATTTCCGCAATATCTTTAGAAGAAGCAGCTTCCATTTGTTGTAGTAAGCTGTCAAAGTAAAGGATTTCTCCGTTTGTGATTGCAATCTGTTCTGTAACGATTGCAATCGAATTTTTAGCCTTTTGATATTTTTGGAAATAACGCTGTGCATTTTCTGACGGTGTGCGCAGTGGATCTAAAGCTATTTTTACAGTACTGCTATTTTCATCATAGTAATTGATAACTTCAATTTCTTTGTCGCCTTTTTTCATTGCATACATATTCGCTGTAAGCAATTCACCAAATAGTTGATATTTATCTGCTTTGCCTGCGTCTTCTAACGTTTTTTGTAATTTAATTAATTTCTTTTCATTCTTTGCTTTTTCATTTTGCATAAACCGTTCTAAATCATGAGCCTGTTGCTTTACGCGGTCACGCTCTGCTTTTCCGAAGAAAAATCGATCTAGTAATTCACTTACAGATGAGAATGTTTTCTCTTCACCTTTTAAGTGTGCAAGTGGGAACAAATAAAAGAATTCTTTCCCATTTGCTACAATCATCGAAGGCGTATATTGATGCTGTAAGAGCGGTTTTTGTAATGTGAAAAATGCTTCGGATAATGCATGTTCATTTACCATGCCAGCCTTTGCAACTACCTCTTTTGCAAATAGTGGAGAAATTCCTGTAAAAGCTTCTACAAGTTGTTTATCCATATTTCCTGATAAAAAGTCGAGCGGGCAAATAAAATCTTCTTGCGTTTCAATTTGCAAGGGATTGATTTTCTGCTGTGTTGGCGGTGCAATATATTCAGCCCCAGCGTATACAGTGCGGTGACGGTTTACCGCTAAAGAAACGTGTTTTAAGCTATCCAAAATTATATTTGTTTTGGAGTCTACTAAAATGATATTGCTATGACGCCCCATGATTTCAATGATTAATGTTTTTAGTGATTCATCACCAATTTCGTTACGGCTACGAATAGTAAATTGAACAATTCGTTCTAATTCAATTTGTTCAATTTTTTCAATAAATCCACCTTCTAAATGTTTGCGAAGAAGCATGCAAAACATTGGCGGTAATGCAGGGGAATCATAATTTTGTGTTGTTAGATGCATCCGTGCATATGTTGGGTGTGCGGAAAGAAGTAATTTTTGATTTTTTCCGTTTGCCCGAATATGTAATAAAATTTCATATTTTGACGGTTGATATATTTTTGAAATTCTTCCTGTTTGAAGAGAGTTTGCAATTTCATGTGTGATTGCTCTTGTAAATAATCCATCGAATGCCACGTTGAACACTCCTTTCTCACTAATAGTTAATTATAGCATTTTTTCGGACGAGGCTGAATAAGCTTTCATTAGAGTATGTCTGCAATCAGGAGGTAGCGAGATGAATTGGTATGAACTGCGTGCACATGAAGTAGAAGAGCGAACGAATACAAATGTAAAAACAGGGTTGACGGAGCAAGAGGTGGAAATTCGGCTGAAAAAACTTGGCCCAAACGAATTACAAGAAGCAAAAAGGCCTTCTGCACTTCTTGTGTTTTTGGCGCAATTTAAGGATTTTATGGTACTTGTTTTGTTTGGAGCAACGATTATTTCTGCTTTTTTGGGAGAATATGTGGATGCAATTGCGATTGTAGCAATTGTCATTATCAATGGTATTCTCGGCTTTTTTCAAGAGAGAAAAGCAGAAAAATCACTGGAAGCATTAAAAGAGCTGGCCGCCCCGCAAGTAACAGTACTTCGAAATGAGAATTGGATGAAAATTCCTTCGAAAGGCCTTGTGCTTGGAGATATTATTAAATTTTCTAGCGGGGATCGTATTGGTGCGGATATACGGCTCATTGAAGCTTCAAGTCTATATATTGAAGAGTCAGCATTAACTGGAGAATCAGTGCCGGTCCAAAAGAAGATTGATGTTTTGCATGGCGCGGATGTTTCAATTGGTGATCAAACAAATATGGCATTTATGGGAACGATGATTACGAGAGGATCCGGTATTGGAGTTGTTATTGGAACTGGAATGAATACAACGATGGGACAAATTGCAAATATGTTGCAAAATGCGGAGCAAAATGAAACGCCGCTACAGAGAAGGCTTGAGCAGCTTGGGAAAATTTTAATTATCGTTGCATTAATTTTAACAGCACTCGTTGTATTAGTAGGTGTTTATCAAGGAAATGAAATGTATCATATGTTTTTAGCGGGTGTTTCGCTTGCGGTTGCAGCGATTCCTGAAGGATTGCCAGCCATTGTTACAGTAGCGCTCTCACTTGGTGTTCAACGGATGATTAAGAAACAAGCGATTGTAAGAAAGTTACCTGCGGTTGAAACATTAGGGTGCGCATCTGTCATTTGTTCAGACAAAACAGGGACAATGACGCAAAATAAAATGATGGTCACACATGTATGGTCGAGTGGTGAAACGTGGCATGTAACGGGGCAAGGTTATGAACCAAAAGGCGAATTTATGAAAGATGATAAAAAAATAAATCCAACAGCGGCTCGCTCTTTATATCAACTACTTACATTTGGGTGTCTATGTAACAATGCAAATATTGTGAAAAAGAAAAAATCATACGTATTAGATGGTGATCCGACAGAAGGTGCCCTCGTTGTATCGGCAATGAAGGCTGGTATTTCAAGAGAAGGGATAAAGGATCAATTTGAGGTCATTCATGAGTTTCCATTTGATTCAACGCGGAAAATGATGAGTGTCATTGTTCGTGACAAGGCAGGGAAAAAATTTGTAGTAACTAAGGGAGCGCCTGATGTTTTATTACAAATGAGTCAAACTATTTTATGGGGAAATAAACAGCAGCCATTGACAGAATTGTATCGAAATGAAGTGCAAACGGCAATTCATCATTTAGGAAGTCAAGCACTACGTACAATTGCAATTGCTTTTAAACCATTAAAAACAACAGAGCAATTACAAAGTGAACGAGAAGCAGAACGAGATTTAATGTTTATTGGACTGCAAGGAATGATTGATCCGCCAAGACTGGAAGTGAAACAAGCGGTGCACGAGTGTAAAGAGGCTGGGATTAAAACAATTATGATTACAGGAGACCATAAAGTAACAGCGATGGCAATCGCCGAGCAACTGGGGGTTTTACCACCTGGTGGTCGCGTTGTGGAAGGAATTGAACTTGCAAACATGTCAGTTGAAGAGTTAGAAAATATTGTGGATGAAACATATGTCTTTGCGCGTGTTTCACCGGAACATAAGTTGAAAATTGTGAAGGCGCTGCAAAATAAAGATCATATTGTGGCAATGACCGGCGACGGTGTGAACGATGCGCCTGCTATAAAAGCAGCTGATATTGGTGTGGCGATGGGAGTTACTGGGACGGATGTTGCGAAAGAAGCATCATCTCTTGTGTTATTAGATGACAATTTTGCAACTATAAAAGCAGCAATTAAAGAAGGAAGAAATATTTACGAAAACATTCGGAAGTTTATTCGTTATTTACTAGCGTCTAATGTTGGCGAAATTTTAGTTATGCTATTTGCGATGATTTTAGCATTGCCATTGCCGCTTGTGCCCATTCAAATCTTATGGGTGAATTTAGTAACTGACGGTTTGCCAGCGATGGCGCTCGGACTTGATGCAGCAGAAGGTGATGTAATGCGAAGAAAACCACGTCATCCAAAAGAAGGGGTATTTGCGAGAGGGCTTGCATGGAAAATTGTGAGTCGTGGCTTTTTAATCGGTGTGATGACACTCTTAGCATTTATTATTGCATACAATCAACATCCAAATGAATTAAAGTATGCGCAAACAGTTGCGTTTGCAACACTCGTTTTAGCTCAGCTTATTCATGTGTTTGATTGCCGAAGTGAGCACTCCGTCTTTCACCGTAATCCATTTGGAAATATGTATTTAGTAGGAGCGGTAATCATTTCGATTTTACTTATGCTAGTAGTGATTTATTACCCACCGCTGCAACCGATTTTTAGTACGATGCCAATTCAAGCGAAAGATTGGCTCTTAATTGTGGGACTTTCTTCTATTCCGACATTTTTATTAGTAGGATCTTTACTAACTGGAAAGTCTGAAAAGAAGAAAACAATTGTGTATAAAAGAGGTGTAAACTTGAAATAGTAAATGATATAAAAGTGTGCTATAATTTGAAAAGGTAGTAGAGTATAGTCTCTATTACCTTTTTCATTGAGTAAGATCATGGCTTGGATGTGATAAAATGATTTCGAGTATGACAGGTTTTGGACGCGCAAAAGTAGAAAGTGATGCGTTTCAAATTACAGTAGAAATGAAGTCGGTCAACCATCGTTTTTTAGAGATGAATATTCGTCTTCCGAAGCAAATGATGGTGTTCGAGGATAAAATCCGCAAATTAATTGCAGAACAAGTAGGCCGCGGACGTATTGAAGTATCGATTATTGTTGAAGGGGAAGGACTCGTTGAACGAAAATTACGCGTGGATTGGTCCCTATTAGAGCAATATAAGCTCATTATGGAAGAAGCGAAGGGGAAATTTCAATTACAGGATTCGATTACATTACAGCAGCTTATTGCTATGCCGGAAGTGACAGCAATTGAAGAAGTTGAAAATGTAAATGAAACATTTGAACATAGTTTGTATGAAGCGGTTCGCTGCGCAGCTAGTATGTTAAAAACGATGCGTGACGGTGAGGGAGAACGACTGCATAAAGATTTGGAGCATCGTTTACAAGGAATTAATACGTGTGTACGTGCTATTATTCCTTATGCGCCGTCAGTTATTCAAAAGTATCGTGAGCGCTTGGAAAACCGTTTGAAGGAATTACATAATCAAGAATTAGAAGAACAACGATTACTTACAGAGATAGCGGTATTTGCAGATCGCTGTGATATTGATGAAGAATTAGTTCGTTTGCAAAGTCATTTAGAACAATTTCAAGAGGCGCTGCAAAGTAAAGAGCCCGTTGGAAGGAAATTAGATTTCATCGTACAAGAAATGCATCGTGAAATAAATACAATTGGTTCAAAAGCAAATGACTTAACCATTTCAAAATATGTTGTTGAAATGAAAAATAATCTTGAAAAAATTCGTGAACAAGTACAAAATATTGAGTAGCTGTCAATTGTATACGAAGTTATACGAGAGGGAGAAATCGGATAGACTTACTAGGAGGCGCAAATTATGGCCATGCGGTTTTTAAATATTGGATATGGAAATATCGTATCTGCACATCGAATTATTTCTATTGTAAGTCCGGAATCAGCACCGATTAAAAGGTTAGTGCAAGAAGCTCGCGAACAAAATGTGCTGCTTGATGCTACCTATGGTCGCAAAACGCGAGCGGTGATTGTTATGGATGATGGACATATTGTTTTAAGTCCCATACAACCGGAAACAATTGCACATCGGTTAAATAATAAAGAAGATTTAAGTGACGAAGGGTAGGTTTAACATATATATGAGAAGTAGAAGAGGGTTGCTCATTGTTCTTTCAGGGCCTTCTGGTGTTGGAAAAGGAACAGTTCGAAAAGAATTGTTCAATCAAGAAGATACAAATTTACAATATTCTATTTCTGTAACAACGCGTAAACCACGTGAAGGAGAAGTAGACGGCGTTGATTATTTCTTTAAAATGAGAGAAGAGTTTGAAGAGATGATTCAAAATAATAAACTGCTGGAATGGGCGGAATTTGTTGGGAACTATTATGGAACACCAGTCGATTACGTTGAGCAAACATTACAGCAAGGGAAAGACGTTTTCTTAGAAATTGAAGTGCAAGGTGCTATTCAAGTAAAGAAAGCTTTTCCGGAAGGAGTATTTATCTTTTTAGCTCCTCCAAGTTTATCGGAACTAAAAAACCGCATTGTGGGACGTGGTACAGAAACAGAAGAAGTAATTCAAAATCGTTTAACAGTAGCAAAAGAAGAAATCGAAATGATGGATGCTTATGACTACGTAGTAGAAAACGATGAAGTAGAGCTTGCTTGCGAACGTATTAATGCAATTGTGATAGGTGAACATTGTCGCCGTGAGCGAGTAGCAAAATATTATAAAGAAATGACGGAGGAATTATAATATGTTAAACCCATCTATTGATTCATTGTTACAAAAAATTGATTCTAAATATACGCTAGTAACAGTAGCGGCAAAGCGCGCTCGTGAAATGCAAGAGCGTAATGATTGCGGTGTTGAGCAGCCAGTATCTCATAAATTTGTAGGAAAAGCGTTAGAAGAAATTAATGCACAAATATTAAACTACGAACCAAGTGAAGATAACAACCAAAACTAATGCGTTATTTTCGACAAATAGAGGCATAGGTATTATGCTTTTCTATGTAACAGTAACAACCTATTTACAAGTAGGTTGTTATTTTTTTACTATGTAGATAAACATAAAAGCATTCTTTTTAAGGTTGGTGAGAGCGACTGGCCATGCGTAGAAGCGGTCAGTGCTTATATCCGCCACGTGCGAAGTTTAAACAGAGGGAGAAAGCAAGTGCGGACTTCTTATTTCTGCATAGCAGTAATCTATATGTCGAAAAAACAAACGAGTTTATATGAATACAAAAATAATATAAAAGCTTTCTTTTAAGGTTGGCGAGAGCGACTAGCCATGCATAGGAGCGGTCAGGGCTTATATCTGCCACGTGCGAAGCTTAAACAGAGGGAGCAAGCAAGTGGGGACTTCTTTTTTTCTGTAAAGCATCAAAGGATATGTTGAAAGATCAAAAGAATCTATATAAATTCGAAAATAAAAAACGACAAAAAAGCTTTCTTTTAAGGTTGGCGAGAGCGACTGGCCATGCGTAGAAGCGGTCAGTGCTTATTTCTGGCCACATGCGAAGTTTAAACAGAGGGAGCAGGCAAGTGCGGACTTCTTTTTTTCTATAAAGCAGTAATCTATATGACAAAAAATCAAAATGGATTTATTAAGGATAGAGAATAACGGCAGCTTATATTTGCAGGCTGTGATGATGAATGACTTGAAGGTCGAAAAAGACTAAGGGTCATGAAAGAAAGAGGACGAGACGTATGCTAAAAGGGAAAAAAATACTTTTGTGTGTCACAGGAGGTATTGCTGTATTTAAAGCAGCTGCGCTAACAAGTAAATTAACACAGGCAGGTGCGCTTGTGAAAGTAATGATGAGTGAGTCGGCAATGAAGTTTGTTACACCGCTTACATTTCAGGCGCTTTCTCGTCATGATGTATACACAGATACATTTGATGAAAAAGATTCAGCAGTCATTGCTCATATTGACTTAGCAGACTGGGCTGATCTTGTTCTTGTTGCACCTGCGACAGCAAATATCATCGGTAAATTCGCAAATGGTATTGCTGATGATATGGTTTCAACGACGCTTCTTGCAACGACAGCTCCAGTGTGGATTGCGCCTGCGATGAATGTTCATATGTACGAAAATCCTGTTGTCCAAAAAAATATGCAAACGTTAAAACAGTTAGGCTATACATTTATCGAACCTGGAGAAGGTTTTTTAGCTTGTGGCTATGTTGCTAAAGGTCGGTTAGAAGAACCAGAAACTATTGCGATGATGTTAGAGAAGCATTTTTCAGAAGAAAAGCCGCTGAAGGGAAAACGAATATTGGTGACAGCTGGCCCGACACGAGAAAAAATTGACCCCGTTCGTTTTATGACGAATTTTTCTTCTGGGAAAATGGGATATGCACTTGCGGAAGTTGCAGCAAATCTTGGTGCAGAAGTCATTCTTATTTCTGGTCCAACGGCGCTAACACCGCCTGCGAATGTAACAACAATACAAGTACAATCTGCACAAGATATGTTAGAGGCGGTATTATGTCATTACACGAATATGAATGTTGTAATTAAAACAGCAGCAGTAGCGGATTACCGTCCAAAGTTTGTGTACGATGAGAAGATGAAAAAGAAAAGCGGAGACACAGTTATTGAATTAGAAAGAACGACAGATATTTTGAAAACATTAGGTGATCGAAAAGAACATCAATTCCTTATTGGTTTTGCAGCAGAAACAACAAATGTTGAAGAGTATGCAACGAAAAAATTACGCGAAAAAAATGCTGACATGATTGTTGCGAATGATGTAAAAGCAGAGGGGGCAGGATTTGGTACGGACACAAATATTGTGACGATGTATAAACGAAATGGTGCCGTGGTTGAATTGCCGCTATTAACAAAGCAGGAAGTAGCGAAAGAAATATTACTGCATGTTGAAAAAATGTTGGAAGATGATCCTGCATGAAATTTGCAAGTGTAATTGTCGATGTTCCAGCAAGACAAACGGATAGGCCATTCGATTATATTATTCCTAAGCGTTGGGAAGATCTTGTTCAAACGGGTATGCGAGTTGTTGTTCCTTTTGGGCCGCGAAAATTACAGGGATTTGTCATTGGGATAAAAGATACAGTAGATGTAGATGTGAATAAGTTGAAAACATTGCATGAATTGTTAGATGTAACACCTGTATTAAATGAGGAATTGTTGCAGCTTGGAAATTGGCTCAAAGAAGAAACACTTTGTTTTACAATTTCAGCGTTCCAAGTTATGTTACCAACAGCAATTAAAGCGACATATAAAAAACAGCTGCATCTTCATCAGCCAGAAGACATAGCGGCCAATGTGAAATTGCTTTTTCAAGGAAAAGAAAGCATTGATTGGAATGTGCTTGATGAATGGCCACAGCTGTACCGTGCAGTGCAAGCGGAAATTGCGAAAGGGACTGTGGAAGTTGTTTATGAAGTAAAAGATAAAGCGCAAAAGAAAAAACAAAAAGTGATTCAGCCGGTTTTACCTCATGAAGAATTAGAGGAGGTAGCCTTCAATTTAAAAAGTAAGAAGCAGCAAGATGTATTGTATTACTTTATTGAGCATTATCAGTCAGTGCCGTTAAAAATAGTAATGGAAGAATTGCAAATGACGGATGCTCCCATTAAATCACTTGTGAAAAAAGGTTTGTTAGCTGAAAAATATGTGGAAGTATATCGAAATCCCTATGATGATGATGCTTTTGAACGCACAAAACCATTCCCACTTACAGAAGAGCAACGACAGGTAATTGCACCGATCTTAAACTCCATTACAGAAGAGCAACATGAGACTTTTTTATTGTACGGTGTCACCGGAAGTGGAAAAACAGAAGTGTATTTACAGTCGATTGAAGAAGTGCTTAGCAAAGGAAAGGAAGCCATTGTACTTGTGCCTGAAATTTCGTTAACACCGCAAATGGTGGATCGTTTTAAAGGACGATTTGGTTCCCAAGTTGCAGTTCTTCATAGTGCATTGTCTGTTGGGGAAAAATATGATGAATGGCGTAAGATTTTACGGAAAGAAGCCAAAGTAGTTGTAGGGGCGCGTTCAGCAATTTTTGCTCCATTTGAGAATTTAGGAATTATTATTATTGATGAAGAACATGAATCGAGTTATAAACAGGAGGATAATCCACGCTACCACGCACGTTCTGTTGCGATTCGGCGGGGAGAATATCACAATTGTCCTATTGTATTAGGAAGTGCTACGCCTACACTTGAATCATTTGCCCGCGCTCAAAAAGGTGTATATAAGCTGCTTACAATGACAAAGCGAATGAATGAAAGGGATTTACCGGCAGTTGAGATTATTGATATGAGAGAAGAACTTAGGGATGGCAATCGTTCTATGTTTTCTCAGCTTCTTCATGAGAAAATAGCGGATCGATTAGAGAAAAAAGAACAAATGGTACTTTTTTTAAATCGAAGAGGGCATTCGACTTTTGTCATGTGCCGTGATTGCGGATATGTCGTGCAATGCCCGCACTGTGATATTTCACTTACATATCACAGAATGAATAACCGCTTGAAATGTCATTATTGTAGCTATGAGGAAAATTTACCGAATGCTTGTCCTGCTTGTAAGAGTTCCTATATCCGCTTCTTTGGGACAGGGACACAAAAGGTTGAAGAAGAAATTACAAAATTGTTTCCAGAAGCGCGCGTTATTCGAATGGATGTAGATACGACAAGTCGTAAAGGTATGCATGAAAAACTTCTAAAATCATTTGGGGCAGGCGAGGCAGATATTTTACTTGGAACACAAATGATTGCGAAAGGTCTTGATTTTCCAAACGTGACGCTTGTAGGTGTATTGACAGCAGATACAATGTTGCATTTGCCGGATTTCCGGGCGAGTGAAAAAACATATCAGCTTTTAACGCAAGTAAGCGGTAGAGCTGGACGCCACGAACTACCTGGAGAAGTAGTCATTCAAACGTATACACCTGAACACTATAGTATAGAATTAGCAAAACAGCAGAAGTATGATGTGTTTTTTGAACGTGAGATGTACATGAGGAAAATGCGGCAATATCCACCATATTATTACGTCGCACTGGTTACAGTATCACATCCAGAGCTATTAAAAGCAGTGCAGGTAACAGAGAAAATTGTAGGTTTTTTACGACAACATTGTTCACAGCAAGCGATGATCTTAGGACCAGTTGCTTCGGCAATTCCTCGTATAAAAGATAGATATCGATACCAATGCATGATAAAATACAAACGGGAACCAAACTTAAAGTACGTGCTTAAAATGGTAAATGAACATTATCAAGCAGAAATGCAAAAAGACTTGCAAATCTCAATTGATTTTAATCCAACTATTTTGATGTAGTAGGGCTGAATTTAGAGGTGAATGGAGAAATTAAAGTGAAATCTTTATAAATAGAGGGGGCGTCTTGCTACTGGTATGTGTCCGGTTAAGTAGGTAAGAAGAATGCCCTGTTAATTGGAAGTTTTACTTTAGTTTAATCTGATTGTATGTTGAAAAGGAGAGCAGTATGGCAACCTTAGAAATTGTAAAACATCCAAATGAAGTATTAGAAACGCCGTGTGAACGTGTTATAAATTTTGATAAAAAGTTAGTGAAGCTTTTAAAAGATATGCACGAAACAATGTTAATTGCGGATGGTGTTGGATTAGCAGCGCCGCAAGTTGGTGTAAGTCTGCAAGTTGCTGTTGTAGACATTGATGATGATAACGGGAAAATTGAATTGATTAATCCTATTATTTTAGAACAACGTGGTGAACAAGTAGGTCCCGAAGGCTGCTTAAGTTTTCCGGGACTTTTTGGTGATGTAACACGTGCTGAATATATTAAAGTACGTGCTCAAAATCGCCGCGGGAAAGTGTTTTTATTAGAAGCAGATGGATTTTTAGCCCGTGCAATTCAACATGAAATCGATCATTTGCATGGTGTGTTATTTACATCTAAAGTAACGCGATATTATGAGGAAAATGAATTAGACGAGATGTAAAAGGAGAGTTTTTCAAATGATAAAAGTTGTATTTATGGGAACACCGGACTTTTCAGTGCCGGTGCTTCGTCGTCTTATTGAAGATGGATATGATGTGATTGGTGTTGTGACGCAGCCTGATCGTCCAGTAGGTAGAAAAAAAGTGTTAACTCCAACGCCTGTGAAAGTTGAAGCGGAAAAACATGGTATTCCGGTATTACAACCGTTAAAGATCCGTGAAAAAGATGAATATGAAAAGGTGTTGGCATTAGAGCCAGATTTAATTGTGACAGCTGCATTTGGACAGATCGTACCAAATGAAATTTTAGAAGCACCGAAATATGGATGTATTAATGTTCATGCTTCATTACTTCCAGAACTTCGCGGCGGTGCACCTATTCATTATTCGATTATGCAAGGAAAAGAAAAAACAGGCATTACGATTATGTATATGGTTGAAAAATTAGATGCGGGTGATATTTTAACGCAAGTAGAAGTAGAAATTACTGAACGCGAAACAACCGGCTCATTATTTGATAAATTAAGCGTAGCTGGAGCTCATTTATTATCTGAAACAGTTCCGCTTTTAATACAAGGAAAATTAAAACCAATTAAACAAAACGAAGAAGAAGCAACATTTGCTTATAATATTAAACGTGAGCAGGAAAAGATTGATTGGACGAAAACAGGAGAAGAGATATACAATCATATCCGTGGCTTAAATCCTTGGCCAGTTGCTTATACAATATTAGCAGGACAAGTTGTAAAAGTATGGTGGGGAGAGAAAGTTTCTGTCACGGAGAAAGCTGAAGCTGGAACAGTTGTTGCAATTGAAGAAGATGGTTTCGTTGTGGCTACAGGAAATGAAACGGCAATTAAGATTACTGAGTTGCAACCATCTGGTAAAAAACGCATGGACTGTTCACAATTTTTACGTGGAACAAAACCTGAAATAGGTACAATGTTAGGAGAAGACGCATGAAACAAAATGTCCGTGAATTAGCTCTTGACGGTTTAGTGCAAGTTGAAAAAAGCAGCGCATATAGCAACTTGCTTTTAAACAACCTTATTGAAAAAAGTAATATTGATAAAAAAGATGTTGGATTGTTAACTGAAATTGTATATGGAACAATTCAACGACAAGATACACTTGATTATTATTTACAGCCGTTTTTGCGAAAAAAGATTGAACTGTGGGTAAAAGTATTGCTTCGTCTTTCTTTATATCAAATGCTGTATTTAGATCGTGTTCCAGAGCGGGCAGCTATTCATGAAGCGGTTGAAATTGCGAAGCGTCGTGGTCATAAAGGAATTGCCGGACTTGTGAACGGCGTACTTCGCTCGATTCAACGTGAAGGTGTTCCAGCGCTTGATGAGATTAAAAGTCCGGAAAAGCGCCTTGCTATTGCAACGAGTCATCCAGAATGGCTTGTAAAAGAGTGGATAGAAGCATTTGGATTTGAAACGGCAACGCAAATGTGTGAAGTAAACTTAGTTCCGCCAGTTCCGACAGCCAGGGTGAATGTAGCAAAAACGTCTGTGGAAGATGCGCTCAAAATGTTAGAAACTGAGGGTATTCAAGCAAAGCATGGCGATTTATCGGAAGATGCGATTCAAATTGAAAAAGGGAATGTAGCTCATACAGAAGCATTTCAAAAAGGAATGTTATCAATTCAAGATGAGAGTTCGATGCTTGTAGCTCGTGCACTTAATCCGGAAGCAGGAGATATCATTTTGGATAGCTGCGCTGCTCCTGGTGGGAAAACGACGCATATTGCTGAACGTATGGAAGGAACGGGGAAAGTTATTTCTCTTGATTTACACCCACATAAAGTACGGTTAATTCAGCAGCAAGCAAACCGCCTTCATCTAGAGAATGTCGAAGCAAGAGCACTTGATGCTCGAAAAGTACAAGAGCATTTTACACAAGAGAGCTTTGATAAAATATTAGTAGATGCACCGTGTTCTGGATTTGGGGTAATTCGCCGTAAGCCAGATATTAAAATGGGCAAACAAAAAGAAGATAGTGAAAGACTTGCTGGTATTCAATTATCTATATTAGAAAAGGTAGCTCCTTTATTGAAAAAAGGAGGGCGCCTTGTTTATAGCACGTGTACAATTGAGAAAGTAGAAAATGAACAAGTAATAGAACAGTTTTTACAAATCCATTCTGAATTTGAATGGGATACAACAATGAAAGACCGATTGCCAAAAGCTGTGCAATCGTATGTGGAGAAAGGTGAAGTGCAAATTTTACCGCATTACTTTGCAACGGATGGATTTTATATTGCTTGTTTAAGAAAGAAGGTGTAGCATCATGGAAACTACTGTAAAAAAACAAAAAAAAGAATTAGAAGAAAAAAAACCATCTATTTATTCCTTGCAGCTTCATGATATGGAACAATGGTTAAAGGAGCAAGGAGAACCTAAATTCCGTGCCGGTCAAATTTTTGATTGGTTATACAAAAAAAGAGTAACAACTTTTGAGGATATGTTAAATCTATCTAAAGGATTGCGTGAGAAATTGTCGAATTCCTTTGATATTACGACTTTAAAAACGTTAGTAAAACAAACGTCTTCAGATGGAACGATTAAATTTTTATTCCAACTGCATGATGGTTATTCGATTGAAACGGTATTAATGCGTCATGAGTACGGAAATTCAATTTGTGTGACAACACAAGTTGGCTGCCGAATTGGCTGTACATTTTGTGCGTCAACACTTGGTGGTTTAAAACGTAATTTAGAAGCTGGTGAGATTGTTGCGCAAGTTGTCGAAGTACAACGTGAGTTAGACGCTACAGATGAGCGTGTCAGCTCTCTTGTTGTGATGGGAATCGGAGAACCATTTGATAATTATGACAGTTTAATGGCGTTTTTACGCATCGTGAATCATGAAAAGGGACTTCACATTGGGGCGCGTCATATGACGGTATCAACAAGTGGAATTATCCCGAAAATTTATAAGTTTGCTGAAGAAAATATCCAAATTAACTTTGCAGTTTCTTTACATGCTCCAAATACAGAGCTACGCTCAAAATTAATGCCAATTAACCGAGCGTACAAGCTGCCAGATTTAATGGAAGCTATTAAATATTACACTGAAAAAACAGGACGCCGCGTGACGTTTGAATATGGCTTATTTGGAGGGGAAAATGATCAAGTTGAACATGCTGTAGAATTAGCGCAGCTGTTAAAAGGTGTGAAATGTCATGTTAACTTAATTCCAGTTAACTATGTACCAGAACGCGATTATGTGAGAACGCCTCGCGAACAAATTTTCTTGTTTGAAAAAACATTAAAAGATCGAGGTGTTAACGTAACAATTCGTCGTGAACAAGGTCATGATATTGATGCAGCCTGCGGTCAATTGCGTGCAAAGGAGCGCAAAGAAGAGACGAGGTGAAATGATGAAAACCGTGTTTTTATCAGATAAAGGAAAAGTTCGTCAACATAATGAAGATAGTGCAGGAGTATTTCATAATTTAGATGGAGATATTTTAGCGGTTGTAGCAGATGGAATGGGAGGTCATCGAGCAGGCGATGTTGCTAGCTCGATGGCAATCCAACTGTTCCATGACTACTGGAAACAAACATATAATATGGATACACCTAAAAAAGCGGAACAATGGCTACATAATCATGCGCAAATTATTAATGAACGAGTATATAAATATTCTGGAGAACATTCAGAATGCAGTGGAATGGGAACAACAATCGTTGCTGCTATATGTACGGATACTTTCGTGACGATTGGTCATATTGGAGATAGCCGCTGTTATATACTATCAGATGATTATATGTCACTTGTTACAGAAGATCATTCCCTTGTAAATGAACTTGTCCGGCATGGGGAAATTTCAAAAGAAGATGCTGAATATCATCCAAGAAAAAATGTTTTACTTAGAGCGCTTGGAACGGAAGAAACCGTAATATTAGATGTGAAAACCTTAGTATTAGAAGAGGGAGATCAGTTGTTACTCTGTTCGGATGGGTTATCTAATAAAGTTGCAATGAGTAATATGCAAGAAATTTTACAATCTAATGAGCCTCTGCCAATAAAAAGTCAACAGCTTGTGCAGCTTGCAAATGATTTTGGAGGGGAAGACAATATTACTCTTGTCATTATTCAATATGCGGACTCGGCGAACGAAAGTAGGTGAATGACAACGTGATGATTGGAAGACGCCTAAATGACCGTTACAAGCTGCTTAAAATGATTGGCGGCGGGGGAATGGCCAATGTATATTTGGCGCATGATGACATACTCGATCGTGATGTAGCTGTAAAAATGTTGCGGCTTGACTATTCAAATAATGAGGAATTTATTAAGCGTTTCCATCGGGAAGCACAGTCGGTTACAACTCTATCGCATCCAAACATTGTGAATATGTATGATGTGGGAGAAGAAGATGGAATCTATTATCTTGTTATGGAATATGTACCAGGTCAAACGTTAAAACAATACATACAACAAAGAGGTCTTCTTCCTGTAGAAGAAGCGATTGCTATTATGGAACAATTAACTGCTGCGATGGCTCATGCGCATCATTTTGAAATTGTCCACCGTGATATTAAGCCACACAATATTTTAATTCGAAATGATGGTGTTGTAAAGGTTACAGATTTTGGGATTGCAACTGCAACAAGTGCAACTACCATAACACATACAAATTCTGTTCTTGGTTCTGTTCATTATTTGTCTCCTGAACAGGCAAGAGGTGGTGTTGCAAATAAGCAATCAGACATTTATTCTCTTGGAATTGTAATGTTTGAATTATTAACTGGAAGGCCGCCATTTTCCGGAGAATCCGCTGTTTCTATTGCACTGAAACATTTACAAAATGAAACACCATCTCCAAAAAGGTGGAATCCTAATATTCCGCAAAGTGTAGAAAATATTATTTTAAAGTCAACAGCGAAAGATCCATTTCATCGTTATCAGTCTGTAAATGCAATGAAACGTGATATTGAAACTGCATTATATCCAGAGCGAATAAATGAACAACCTTTCTATATACCGGAAGATATGGAAGCTACAAAAGCGATTCCTATCATTCAGCAGGAACAGTTAATAAATTCAAATACTGAAGAAACAATTGTTTTACCTGGAAAATCGAAAGAAGAAAAACAGCAGGATGAACCGGAAGAACAAAAAAAGAAAAAGAGCAATCGATGGCTTAAAATTTTGTTAACGACGTTCCTCTTTTTAGTTGTTTGTGGAGTATTGGCAGTGACGGTGATACCAGGTTTCTTTATTCCAAAGGAAGTAAAAGTGCCAGATGTGTCTGGAATGACATATGAAAAAGCAGTGAATACACTTGGGAAAAAAGAATTTGAATTGACATCACCGCAAGTTATATATACGAATGAAGTGGAAGAAGGTAAGGTTATTAAAACAAGTCCAGCGGCAGGACAAGTTGTACGAAAAAGTACAAAAATTACGATTTTCAAATCAGGTGGAAAGCAAATGAAAAAAATGCCTAATTTAATAGGGAAAGATTATGAAAAGAGTAAAGATGAATTGACTCCGTATAAAGGGGTTGTTCCTGATTATATTGAAAGTGAAAAGCCGCAAGGTGAAATTGTGTTACAAAGTCCAGAAGCAGGACAATCTATTATAGAAGAAGAGCAAGAGGTAAAGGTGTGGATTAGTAAAGGGCCAAAACAAATTAGCCTCGTTGATTTTTCCGGTTGGACAGAAAGTAGCGTGAATAGCTATTTAAATGAGAAAAAACTTGTGCCGGTAATAAAGAGAGAATATTCCAGTGCAGTGGATAAAGGGCTTGTTATTTCACAATCACCAAAGCCAGATACGAATTTAAAAGAAGGGACAAAAGTAACGATTACTGTCTCTGACGGACAGAAGGAAAAACCAACAAAGATTGTAAAAGTTGACAATATCCCAATTCAGTATCAAGGGCCAGCAACTGGAGAGAAAACACCACAAAAGATTGAAATATATAAAGAAGATATGCAAAATACGATGGATAAACCGTTTGAAACGAGAACAATAACAGAGTCAACGACAATCTCTCTTGAATTTATAATTCAAGAAGGGAAAAAGGGGCGTTACAAAATTGTTCGTGATGGAACGACCTTGATTGAAAAAGAAGTTTTGTATCCAACGCAATAAAGTAAAACGCCTATTATAAAAAATTAGTAACTACTCAGCCCCTCTATGAAAAAAAGGAAGAAAAGCACCTTTTTAAATGGGCGAGAGGGACTGGCCATGCATAGAAGCGGTCAGGGCCTTTTCCTGCCACGCGCAAAGCTTTAAAACAGAGAAAGGTAGCAAACTGTAGGTCCGTTTTTATCTTCATGGCAGCGATCTAGATGCTGAAATATGGGGGAAATCCCAAAATGTATGACTGAGTAGTTACAAAAATTATAAATGGTGAGTTGAACGAATCTCGTTCTAAAGTAGATTATGAAGGGCTATTGTTGTGTCTTTTAGAACAAGATAAATAAAGGAGAGAATGTATGCCAGAAGGGAAAATTATAAAAGCTTTAAGTGGGTTCTACTATGTACAGCATGACGAAGGGATTACACAGTGCCGAGGACGTGGTGTGTTTCGGAAGCATAAGATTACACCGCTTGTTGGTGATCAAGTTGTGTTTCAAGCTGATAATCCGAGTGAAGGATATGTTCTGGAGATATTAGAGCGGAAAAATGAGCTTGTACGTCCACCGATTGCGAATATTGATCAAGCACTTCTTGTGTTTTCAGCTGTAGAGCCAGAATTCAATCCAATCCTATTAGATCGGTTTTTAGTTTTAATTGAGTTTCATAATATTAAGCCGATTATTTGTATTAGTAAGATGGATTTAGTAGATGTGAAAACACGTGAAAAGATTGAAGCATATGCAAAGGATTACATGGAAATTGGATATGATGTTGTATTCACTTCAACGACAACATCAGAAAGTATAGAAGTATTAAAGCCGTTTTTAGAAGGGCATGTTTCTGTTGTAGCAGGACAATCTGGTGTAGGGAAATCTTCGCTTTTAAATGTATTGCGTCCAGATTTGGCGCTAAAAACGAGTGGGATTTCAGCTCATTTAGGGCGAGGGAAGCATACGACAAGACATGTAGAATTAATTGAAGTAGGGAGTGGACTTGTGGCAGATACACCTGGATTTAGTTCACTCGATTTTATCGATATAGAAGTAGAAGATCTCACATATTGTTTTCCAGAGTTGAAAGAACAGAGTCAATACTGTAAATTTAGAGGTTGTACACATCTTTCTGAACCGAAGTGTGCGGTGAAAGAAGCGGTAGAAGAAGGGAATATTACAAGCTATCGCTATGAGCACTATGTGCAATTTATTGAAGAAATTAGAGAGAGAAAGCCGAGGTATTAATTATGATTAAAATTGCACCATCGATTTTATCAGCAGATTTTTCAAGATTGGGAGAAGAAATTAAAGATGTAGAAAAAGGCGGAGCGGATTACATACATGTTGATGTAATGGACGGACACTTTGTTCCAAACATTACAATCGGACCGTTAATTGTGGAAGCTATTCGCCCAATTACTTCTTTACCATTAGATGTTCATCTTATGATTGAAAATCCGGATCAGTATATTGAGACTTTTGCGAAAGCGGGAGCGGACATTATTACTGTACATGTAGAAGCTTGCCCACACTTACATCGTACGATTCAATTAATTAAATCACAAGGAATTAAAGCGGGTGTTGTTTTAAATCCACATACACCAGTTTCCATGATTGAACACGTATTAGAAGATATCGATATGGTTCTACTAATGACTGTAAATCCAGGGTTTGGCGGACAAAAATTTATTCATTCTGTATTGCCGAAAGTGAAACAAGTTGCTGATATGATTCGTGACCGTAATTTACAAGTGGAGATTGAAATTGATGGCGGCGTGAATACAGAAACAGCAAAACTATGTGTAGAAGCAGGAGCGAATGTTCTTGTTGCTGGATCTGCAGTATATAATGAAAAAGACCGCGGTGCAGCAATCGCTGCGATTCGTGGATAAGAATGTAGTAGCATATATATAACAGTAAAAAAACCTTTTCTTTTTAGGAGGGCGAGAGCATCTGGCCGTGCATAGAAGCGGTCAGTGCCTGCTCCTGCCACATGCGAAGTTTCAAACAAAGAGAGAAAGTAGTAGGTTGCTTTTTGTTTGGTAGCGACTTGTGTGCCCACAAGTCAAGTTGGATTTATATATATAGGAGTTTTGTTGAAAAGAAAAGGTAATCTAGCTATTAGCAGATTGCCTTTTTTCTATAGGAGGAGAGAGCACGTGATTATTCATATTTTAGCTGGAGGTCCAGTAGAGTGCTGGGCAGATTTTTCTAAATATGAGAGTGAAGAGGTTGTATGGGCAGCTGTTGATCGCGGAGTATACCATTTGTTGCAGTATGGAATAATGCCGCAAGTAGCGTTTGGTGATTATGATTCTGTTACAGCGGAGGAACTAGTATGGATGCAAAAGCAAAAACATGATCTGCATATTGTAGCGAAAGAAAAGGATCAAACTGATTTAGAAATTGCGATTAATTGGGCCTTAAAGCAACAACCAGAACAAATTCGTATTTTTGGTGCAACAGGTGGAAGGTTGGATCATAGCTTAGCTAATATTCAAATGCTAATAAAAGGCTTACAATCCGATATCAATATAAGCATTGTGGATTATAAAAATGAAATTTTAATTAGGGAATCCGGTACATATACAATTGAAGAAAATGCATCATTTCCTTACATATCTTTTGTTCCAGTAACAGAAATAGTAACGGGAATTACACTTCGTGGTTTTAAATACCCTCTTATTGATAAAACGATAAAATGGGGAGCGACACTTTGTATTAGTAATGAACTCGTTGTGGAAAAAGGTACTTTTTCATTTACTTCTGGCATATTAATGGTGATAAGAAGCACTGATTGAAGAAATACTGTTGTTAAGGCGTCTATAGTAAACAAGTGGAGTAATGGGGATTAGGAGGGAAACCATGAGATTTTATACAATTAAGTTACCGAAATTTCTTGGTGGAATTGTTCGCGCGGTATTGAATACCTTTAAAAAAGGATAAAAAGCACCTATAACCGGTGCTTTTTTCATGAGCATAATAAAAAAAGAGCCAACAGGCTCTCTTTTTTATTATTAAACACGTTCGATTTTGCCAGATTTTAATGCTCTAGCAGAAACGTAAACACGTTGAACTTTACCGTCGATGCGTACGCGAACTTTTTGAAGGTTAGCGCCCCATTTACGTTTTGTAGCGTTCATTGCGTGAGAACGAGAGTTACCAGAACGAGCTTTTCTTCCAGTGATAGCACAAACACGAGCCATGTATATTTCCCTCCCTTAACTACCGTAACCTACGTAATTTTCAATGTTAGTCTTTTTTTGCGATGCTAAAAACACTACTATAATTTAACACAACTAAAAAGAGAATGCAACAGTGTATAAAAAAGAAATCAAGAAAAAATACTTGACACTATATGTAAGAAATCAAAAGTTGAAATCAAGAAAAATCACTTGACATATTGCAGTGATAGATGTTGTATAATAACAATGGACTATTTTGCTCACTATAAAAAGTGCCATTTAATTATATAAATGTGAGAGCGAAAAGAAAGAACGATGGAATTTTCTTTGAAAAGATTATATGATAGTAAATAAAGTAGTCTAGCTCACTTTCACCATTTCAGAAGGGGGAAACGAGATGTCAATTGAAATTAAGACAAAGTACGGTCAAATTGATATTAGTACAGATGTAATTGCAACAATTGCTGGAGGCGCTGCAGTAGACTGTTACGGCATCGTCGGTATGGCTTCTAAAAATCAATTAAAAGATGGGTTAACAGAAATTTTACGAAAAGAAAACTTCACTAGAGGCGTTATTGTTCGTAAAGCCGAAGATGAAGTACATATTGATATGTATATTATCGTGAGCTATGGTACAAAAATTTCAGAGGTAGCACATAACGTCCAAACGAAAGTGAAATATACACTGGATCAAACGGTAGGACTAGCAGTAGATTCTGTAAACATCTACGTACAAGGAGTTAAAGTAATAAACTTGTAATGTGCATTAAGGAGGAAGAACTGTGTCAATTCAAAAAATTGATGGAAAACGTTTGTCACAAATGATCATACAAGGAGCAAATAATTTAACAAACAATGTTCAACTTGTTGATGCTCTAAACGTTTTTCCAGTTCCAGATGGCGATACCGGTACAAATATGAACTTATCGATGACTTCAGGTGCGCGCGAGGTGAAGGGAAATCCTTCACAACACGCTGGGAAGGTCGGAGTACGTTTAGCCAAAGGATTATTAATGGGAGCGCGTGGTAACTCAGGTGTTATTTTATCTCAGTTGTTCCGTGGTTTTTCGAAATCCATTGAACAAAAAGAAGAATTAACAACAATTGATTTTGCTGATGCGTTAGAAGCGGGTGTAGAAACGGCATATAAAGCAGTTATGAAGCCAATTGAAGGAACAATTTTAACTGTTGCAAGGGAAACGAGTAAACATGCAGTCACAGTTGCGAAAAAGCAGCGCGACTTTGTTTTGTTTATGGAAGAAGTTGTGAAAGAAGCGAATGCATCATTAAATCGTACACCTGATTTATTGCCTGTATTAAAACAAGTTGGTGTTGTAGATAGCGGTGGGAAAGGTCTTGTAGTTGTTTACGAAGGGTTTTTAGCGGACTTAAAAGGTGAAACAATCGCCTCGAATCAGCCAACACAACCATCAATGAACGAAATGGTACGTGCAGAGCATCACCGCAGTGTACAAAGCCAATTGAGTACAGAAGATATTACATATGGATACTGCACAGAGTTTATGGTTAAATTGGACGAAGAGAAAATGAAAGAACATAATTTCTCTGAGCAAAAATTCCGTGAAGAGATTAGTGTGTATGGTGATTCATTGCTTGTTGTATCTGATGATGAAATCGTAAAAGTTCATATTCATGCAGAGCATCCTGGGGATGCGATGAACTACGGACAACGTTATGGAAGCTTAATCAAAATTAAAGTAGAGAATATGCGTGAACAACATACTGCTTTATTAGATGAGCCTGCGGCGATGCATGTAGAAGTAAAACAACCTGCAGAAAAACAGCCTTATGGAATTATAACAGTAGCAATGGGTTCTGGTATTAAAGAATTATTTGAAAGCATCGGGGCGACGGTAGTTATTGAAGGTGGTCAAACGATGAATCCAAGTACAGAAGATATTGTAAAAGCGATTGAAGAAGCGAATGCAGAAAAAGTAATTATATTACCGAACAATGGTAATATTGTAATGGCTGCAGAGCAAGCGGCTTCTGTAGTGGATCAAGAAGTAATTGTTGTTCGCTCAAAAACAGTTCCACAAGGTATGGCAGCAATGCTTGCGTTCAATCCAGCAGGAACTCTTGAAGAAAACGAAGCGCAAATGAACGAAGCGCTTACTCATGTGAAAACAGGTCAAATCACGTATGCGGTTCGTGATACAGAAATTGATGGCGTAACAATTAATAAAGATGATTTCATGTGCATTGCAGATGGGAAAATTGTATCAACAGATGTAGAAAAAATTACAGCTGCGAAAAAACTGCTAGAAAATATGCTTGATGAAGATGCAGAAATTTTAACGATTTTACAGGGTGAAGATGCATCAGAAGAAGAAGTAGATGCGTTAGTAACATTTGTAGAAGATAAATTCGAAGATGTAGAAGTGGAAGTTCATAATGGAAATCAACCTCTATATTCTTTCATTTTTTCTGTGGAATAAAGTTTTTTTGTTTAAAATGTAATTACTCTATTATGAGATGAACGAATATAAATAAGAAGAGGGCCTTGCTAGCATATGTGGCGAGGCTCTCTTTCTTTTTGGGAAATGACTACTATGCTTTCTTGATGCTATGGTAGAATAGGAGAGGTACGGATTGCGTATTTAACGTAAAAACGCAATCCGTTGTTGAGATATAGCCTACAAGTAAAGAAAATGTGTGTTATATAGGAAAGGTTAGGAATAAGATTTGACGGGGCGTGAAGATCTTGAATGAAGTGGTGCAAATTCCGATTACGGATGTGAAAGGAATTGGAGAAGAAACAGCTGTATTACTAAATGAGATGGGGATTTTTACGGTTTCTGATTTACTAGAGCATTTTCCGTATCGTTATGAAGACTATGCGATGAAAGATTTGGCTGAAGTTAAACATGAAGAACGGGTAACTGTAGAAGGAAAAGTACATAGTGCCCCTCTTTTGCAATATTATGGGAAAAAGAAATCTCGTCTAACTGTACGTGTTCTCGTGGGGCGTTATTTAATTACAGCTGTATGCTTTAACAGACCCTATTATAAGCAAAAATTAAATATTGATGAAACGGTAATGATATCTGGAAAATGGGATCAACATCGTCAAACGATTTCAGTAACTGAACTTCACTTTGGTCCGGTTGCTCGTCAACAAGAAGTAGAGCCAGTATATTCAGTTAAAGGGAAATTGACGGTGAAACAAATGCGTCGCTTTATTGCGGGGGCGTTTAAAGAGTATGGTTCTATTGTGAAAGAAATGTTACCAGAAGGGGTATTGTCGCGTTATAAGTTATTATCTCGTTATGAAGCGCTTTATGCTTTGCATTTTCCTAGGGGACAAGAAGATATGAAACAGGCGCGTCGCCGCTTCGTATACGAAGAGTTTTTCTTGTTCCAATTGAAGATGCAAGCACTTCGCAAAATGGAGCGGGAAAGTTCAAAGGGAATAAAAAAAGATCTATCTCTTGAACAATTAGAAGAATTTATTGGTGCTCTTCCGTTTCCATTAACAAATGCGCAGCGTCGTGTTGTTACAGAAATTATGAAGGATTTGCAGTCTCCTTATAGAATGAATCGTTTACTGCAAGGTGATGTAGGTTCTGGGAAAACAGTAGTGGCTGCAATTGCTTTGTATGCTGCAAAATTAGCTGGATATCAAGGGGCATTAATGGTACCGACAGAAATTTTAGCAGAGCAGCACTATCAATCTTTAGTATCTATATTTTCTCATTTTAATATGAACATTGAATTATTAACAAGCTCTGTAAAGGGAGTGCGTCGCCGCGAGATACTAGCAAGACTAGAACAAGGAGAAATTGATATTCTCGTAGGAACGCATGCTTTAATTCAAAATGAAGTCATATTTCACAGGCTTGGACTTGTAGTTACGGACGAACAACATCGCTTCGGTGTAGCGCAGCGTCGTGTGTTAAGGGAAAAAGGTGAAAATCCAGATGTTTTATTTATGACAGCAACACCAATTCCTCGTACATTAGCAATTACTGCGTTTGGTGAAATGGATGTATCCATTATTGATGAGATGCCGGCAGGTCGTAAAGTCATTGAAACGTACTGGGCGAAACATGATGTGTTTGAACGTGTTCTCGGATTTGTAGAGAAAGAAGTAAAAAAGGGGCGACAAGCATATGTCATTTGTCCATTGATTGAAGAATCAGAGAAACTTGATGTGCAAAATGCAATTGATTTGCATAGTATGTTGATTCATCACTATAAAGGGAAATTTCAAGTTGGGCTAATGCATGGCCGCCTTTCTTCTCAGGAGAAAGATGAAGTAATGCATCAATTTAGTGAAAATAAAGTGCAAATTCTCGTTTCGACAACGGTTGTGGAAGTTGGTGTGAATGTACCGAATGCGACAATGATGGTTATTTATGATGCAGAACGTTTTGGGTTATCGCAACTTCACCAACTTCGTGGGCGTGTGGGACGTGGAAGTGAACAATCTTATTGTATTTTAATTGCTGATCCGAAATCGGAAACGGGAAAAGAACGCATGCGTATTATGACAGAGACAAATGATGGGTTTGTCCTATCGGAAAAAGATTTAGAATTGCGTGGTCCTGGGGATTTCTTTGGGAGTAAGCAAAGTGGTTTACCTGAATTTAAATTAGCTGATATGGTACATGATTATCGAGCGTTAGAAACAGCAAGGCAAGATGCTGCGCTACTTGTTGATTCGACTGCCTTTTGGCAAAGTGAACAGTATGAAATGCTGCGGAATTATTTAGAGAAATCAGGTGTTTTTCAAGGAGAAAAGCTGGATTAAAGCGCAATGCGTAAAAAAATGTTGCAATCTGTATTTAATGCTTATATACTACTTTTAGTACCTAGTCATAAAATGGATGGTGCGGAATGAAAAAGAAAAGGAAAAAAGAAAGACAAGAGTTGTTACAACAAACAATAGAAGAAAATCCGTTTATTACGGATGAAGAATTAGCTGAACAATTTCAAGTGAGTATTCAAACAATTCGTCTCGATCGAATGGAACTTTCGATTCCAGAATTACGAGAACGAATAAAACATGTGGCAACGAAACAACATGAAGAAGATGTAAAATCTTTACCGCTTGATGAAGTGGTAGGAGAAATTATTGATATAGAATTAGATAGACATGCGATTTCCATTTTTGAAGTGAAAGAAGAACATGTCTTTAAACGTAATCAAATTGCTCGTGGGCATCATTTATTTGCGCAAGCAAACTCATTAGCTGTTGCAGTTATAGATGAAGAATTAGCTTTAACTGCGAAGTCTACCATTCGATATATTCGTCCTGTAAAGATAAGAGAGCGTGTTGTTGCGAAAGCACGTGTTGAAAATGTGGAGAATGATAAAGGACGGACGGTTGTCAAAGTGCAAAGTTTTGTTGCAGATGAACTTGTTTTTTCAGGCACTTTTGAAATGTATCGATCTAGTAACTATAGTGAGGAAGGTAACAACTTATGAGAATCGCAATAGATGCAATGGGCGGCGATCATGCGCCGAAATCTGTCGTACATGGAGCAATGAAAGCAATTAAAGAATATTCAGATTTACATATTACTTTAGTTGGAAAAGAAGATGAAATTCGCAAATATTTAACGAGCGAAGAGCGTATCACAGTACTACATACAGACGAAGTAATTGAAGGGACGGATGAGCCGGTACGAGCAGTTCGTCGAAAAAAACAAGCTTCCATGGTACTTGCTGCGCAGCAAGTAAAAGAAGGTGTAGCTGATGCCTGTATTTCAGCTGGGAATACAGGGGCCCTTATGGCAGCTGGATTATTTGTAGTAGGACGTATAGAAGGGATAGAACGCCCTGCTCTTTCGCCGACGATGCCAACAGTAGATGGAAAAGGATTTGTTATGCTAGACGTTGGTGCAAATGTCGATGCGAAAGCGATCCATTTATACCAATATGCTGTAATGGGATCTGTATATGCAGAGAAGGTAAGAGGAATTTCGAATCCGCGAGTAGGTCTTTTGAATGTTGGAACTGAGGACGGAAAAGGAAACGAACTCACTAAACAAGTCTTTGCAATGTTAAAGGACGCACCGGTTAACTTTGTTGGAAATGTAGAATCACGAGACTTATTACAAGGTGTAGCGGACGTGGTTGTTTGTGACGGATTTACTGGAAATGTTGCTCTTAAAACATTAGAGGGTACCGCAATATCTTTATTCTCAATGTTGAAAGAGCAATTAATGAGTTCATTTACAAGCAAATTAGCGGCAGCGGTATTAAAACCAAAATTAATGGTATTAAAAGATAAAATGGATTATTCAGAGTATGGAGGAGCAGCTTTATTTGGATTGAAAGCTCCTGTCATCAAAGCGCATGGTTCTTCAAATGATCAATCAATTTTTAGTGCGATTCGTCAAACACGGGAAATGGTAGCGAAGGAAGTTATTCCTACTATTAAGAGTGTAATGGAGGAACAACCGCTTCAATAATGAGGAGGGTTTGAAATGGGAAAACTGGCATTTCTTTTTCCGGGACAAGGTTCACAAGCAGTTGGAATGGGAAGACAATTAGCAGAAAGTTATGAAGAGGCTACAAAAGTATTTCGTCAGGCTGATGAAATTTTAAAGGATTCTCTTTCATCACTTATTTTTGAGGGACCTCAAGAAACATTGACGTTAACAACTAATGCACAACCGGCATTGGTAACGACTTGTGTTGCGATTTTAAAGGTATTGGAGCAGTACGATATTACACCTGATTATGTTGCAGGACATAGCTTAGGTGAGTATAGTGCGCTCGTAGCAGCAGGTGCTCTATCATTTGAAGATGGTGTTTATGCTGTTAGAAAACGTGGTGAATACATGGAAGAGGCTGTGCCAAATGGTGAAGGTGCCATGGCGGCTATTTTGGGAGCAGATCCTGATATGTTAAAGCAGGTAACTGAGGAAGTGACGAATGAAGGTTATCCTGTTCAAGTTGCGAATATGAATAGTACAAAACAAATCGTAATTTCTGGTACAAAGCAAGGTGTAGAATTGGCTTCGGAAAGAGCGAAAGGAAACGGCGCAAAGCGTGCAGTTCCACTACGTGTTAGCGGTCCATTTCATTCATCACTTATGAAACCAGCGGCTGAGAAGTTTCGAGACGTGCTAAATGAAATTGAGATTGAAGATACAAAAATTCCGGTAGTTGCAAATGTAACAGCAGATTGTATTACGCGTAAAGAAGACATACAAGAAAAATTAATTGAGCAACTCTATTCCCCTGTATTATGGTACCCATCCATTGAACGTATGGTAGAGCTTGGTGTAGATACATTTATTGAAATTGGGCCTGGAAAAGTTTTAGCTGGTCTTATGAAATCAATCGCTCCTTCTGCGAAAGTATATGCGATATACGATGAAGAGACGATGAAAGATACCATTTCGAAACTGAGAGGAGAAGCCTAATGTTATTAAAAGACAAAGTTGCGTTAGTAACGGGAGCATCTCGCGGAATTGGCCGTGCAATTGCATTAGATTTGGCAAAAAAAGGTGCAAAAGTAGTTGTAAACTACGCAGGAAACGAATTGAAAGCAAACGAAGTTGTTGATGAGATTACAAATTTAGGATCAGAAGCAATTGCAATAAAAGCAAATGTTGCAAGTAGCGAAGAAGTAGCTGACATGATAAAGCAAACTGTTGATACATTTGGTCAGATCGACATTCTTGTAAATAATGCTGGCATTACGAAAGATAATTTGTTAATGCGTATGAAAGAAGAAGAATGGGATGCGGTTATTAACACAAACTTAAAAGGTGTCTTTTTATGTACAAAGGCTGTATCACGTTATATGATGCGTCAACGTCATGGTCGCATTATTAATATTGCTTCAGTAGTTGGTGTTACTGGAAATCCAGGACAAGCAAACTACGTAGCGGCAAAAGCTGGTGTAATTGGATTAACAAAAACTGCAGCAAAAGAGCTAGCAAGTCGTAATATTACAGTAAATGCGATTGCTCCTGGATTTATCGTAACAGATATGACAGATGTATTAACAGAAGATGTAAAGAACGAAATGCTAAAGTTAATTCCAATTGCAAAATTTGGAGAAGCTGAAGATATTTCAAACGCAGTTGCCTTTTTGGCGTCAGATGCGAGTCGTTATATTACTGGGCAAACCCTTCATGTTGACGGCGGCATGGTGATGTAAGTGAAGAAACTATAGAAATAGGTTGATTTCATCTCGTTTTTCTGTACAATATTAAATATGATGTCTTGAGAAGAGCGGATGAACGAAAAACAGTAATTGTTTGTTTATACTTTTTAAAGGAGGTGAATGAATATGGCAGACGTTTTAGAGCGTGTAACGAAAATCATCGTAGATCGTCTAGGAGTAGACGAAACAGAGGTAACACTAGCTGCGAACTTTAAAGAAGATTTAGGTGCTGATTCCTTAGATGTAGTAGAACTTGTGATGCAATTAGAAGATGAGTTTGAAATGGAAATTTCTGATGAGGACGCAGAGAAGATTGCTACTGTTGGCGATGCTGTGACTTACATAGAGAGTCATCTATAATGCTTGATGAAGTCCCGTTTATATACGGGGCTTTCTCAGCATATATACCTGGAGGGACCTATGCCGTACAGAAAGTATAGAGATAAGAAGAATGAAACTAAATATCGAGAGGTTTTTAAAAAGTTTCAGGAGAAAATAGGTATTACATTTACAAATGAAAAGTTGTTGATCCAAGCATTTACGCATTCATCGTATGTGAATGAGCATCGAAAAAAGCCACATGAAGATAACGAGCGTCTTGAATTTCTTGGAGATGCTGTATTAGAACTGACAGTTTCACAATACTTGTTTCAAAAATATCCGACAATGAGTGAGGGCGAATTAACAAAACTTCGCGCTGCTATTGTATGTGAACCTTCTCTCGTTCGCTTTGCAAATGAGCTATCATTTGGGAGCCTGGTTCTTTTAGGAAAGGGAGAGGAAATGACAGGAGGGCGTGAACGTCCAGCGTTATTAGCGGATGTCTTTGAAGCATTTATTGGCGCACTTTACCTTGACCAAGGTTTGGAAAAGGTATGGGGATTTTTGAAAACAGTTGTTTATCCGAAAATTAATGAAGGTGCTTTTTCTCATGTGATGGATTTTAAAAGCCAATTACAAGAGTTAATACAACGTGATGGTAGCGGGAATATAGAATATCAAATTCTGCAAGAAAAAGGACCGGCTCATAATCGGGAATTTGTATCGCGTGTTACATTGAATGGTGAAACGTTAGGTCTTGGAAGTGGGAAGTCTAAGAAAGAGGCAGAACAGCATGCTGCCCAAGAAGCATTGAAAAAGTTAAAAGAGCACTTATAGCGAATCCCCCTTATACTTAGGGGGATTCCTTGTGCATAAAGGGGGAAGGCCTTTCGTGTTTTTGAAACGATTAGAAATAGTAGGATTTAAATCTTTTGCAGAACGTGTGTCAATTGATTTTGTACCAGGTGTAACGTCTGTGGTAGGGCCAAACGGAAGTGGGAAGAGTAATATTATAGATGCCATTCGTTGGGTGCTTGGTGAACAATCTGTAAAATCGCTTCGTGGTGCAAAAATGGAAGATATTGTTTTCTCGGGCAGTGATACACGTAAAGCGTTAAATATTGCGGAAGTTACATTAACATTAAATAATGAAGAACAGCGTTTACCAATTGAATATAACGAAGTAAGTGTAACGAGACGAGTATATCGTTCTGGAGATAGTGATTTTCTTATTAATAAACAATCTTGTCGTTTAAAAGATATTGTAGATTTATTCATGGACTCAGGTATGGGGCGTGAAGCGTTTTCTATTATTAGTCAAGGTAAAGTGGAAGAAATTTTAAGTAGCAAAGCAGAAGATCGCCGCAGTGTGTTTGAAGAAGCGGCTGGTGTGTTGAAATATAAAATTCGCAAGAAGAAAGCGGAAGGGAAATTAGCTGAAACGCAAGATAATTTAAATCGTGTAGAAGATATTGTTCATGAATTGAGTACGCAAATTGAACCTCTTGAAAGACAAGCTTCTATTGCAAAAGATTATCTTGAGAAAAAGGATGAACTGGAAAAAGTTGAAGCGGCATTAATCGTATATGAAATCGAAGAATTACATGGGAAATGGGAAACGCTTCGTGAACAATTTACACATAACAAAGATGAAGAAGTGAAGGTATCAACGCAGCTTCAAAAAGATGAAGCGGATTTAGAGGAAGTACGTGGAAATGTACAAGCCATTGATGAATCTATTCAATCTTTACAAGAAGTTCTTCTTCTTTCTAGTAAAGAACTTGAAAAGCTAGAAGGGCAACGTGAACTACTGAAAGAAAGAAAGAGCAACGCAACCGCGCATTGCGCGCAGTTAGAAGCATCCATCCACGAATTAACAGAAAAATTTTCTGTATATGAAGGAAGTACGCTACAAGGAACAGAAGAATTGATGAAATTAGCAAATCATGTAAAAGAGTTAGAGCAGAAGTTGCATGATTGCGAACGATTGTTGTCTACATATGAACAAAATTTAGATGAGAAAATTGAACATTTAAAAGGGGATTATATTGAACTTTTAAATCAACAGGCAAGCTATCGAAATGAATTGTCTATGTTAGAGGAACAATTTAAACAGCGAGATTTCAAAAATCAGCGTCTTGACGAAGAAAATGAAAAATATGTACAAATGCGTATAGGCATTGCGCAGAAAAAATCAACTTTCGTTGAAAAATATGAACATATAAAAGAGCAAATCACAACTTTATTGTCAAGTATACAGCAAACGGAAACTGCGCTTGGTAAATGCAAAGAGCAATATAGTGAGAATGAGACCAAACTGTATCAAGCATATCAATATGTTCAGCAAGCTCGTTCACGTAAAGAAATGCTTGAAGAAATGCAAGAAGATTATTCAGGGTTTTATCAAGGTGTCCGTGAAGTATTAAAGGCGCGTGAAAGCCAGTTGCAGGGCATTGAAGGGGCGGTTGCAGAACTTCTTACTGTACCGAAAAAATATGAAGTGGCGATGGAAATTGCGCTTGGGGCAGCAATGCAACATGTGGTTGTACAAACAGAAGAACATGCTCGCCGAGCTATTACATTCTTAAAGCAAAACCGCCATGGCCGTGCGACCTTCTTACCGCAAAGTGTTATAAAGGGCCGTGCGCTTAATAGAGAGCAACTTCGTATGATAAGTCAGCATCCGTCATTTATAGGGATTGCTTCAGAGCTTGTACAGTACGATAATAAATATGAAAATGTAATTACAAATTTATTAGGTACAGTTATAGTTGCCCAAGATTTAAAAGGGGCAAATGAATTAGCGAAGCAAATGCAGTATCGTTATCGTATTGTTACATTAGAAGGGGATCTTGTGAATCCTGGTGGTTCAATGACAGGCGGTGCGGTGAAGCAAACAAATTCTTCTTTATTAGGACGTCAACGCGAATTGGAAGAGTGGAAAGAAAAGTTGACAGATATGGAAGAAAAGACGGAAAAGCTTGAGAACTTTGTTAAAGCGTTAAAACAAGAAATACAAGAAAAAGAAGTGAAGTTGAAGGAACTAAGGCAAAATATTGATGAAAAGCGTGTAGACGAACAAAAATGCAAAGAAGAAATGAACCAGTTAGAGCTGGAAGAACAGCGCATTAATGAGCGTTTATCTATTTATGATTTAGAACTAGAAGGATTTTTGCAAGATCAAGCCAAGATACAAGGGCGAAAAACTAAGCTGGAAGAAACGCTTACTGAGCTGCAAAGAAAAATTTCGGAACTCGATATAACGATTGCAGAGTTAACACAACAAAAGAATGAGCAGCATTCTTCAAGGGAAAAAGTCCAGAAAGAGATTACCGATCTAAAAGTACAAGCAGCTGAAAAGCATCAACGATTATCGAACCAAAAAGAAACAGTAGAACGTCTGACAAGAGAACGAGATGAAACGAAAAAGAATCTTATAAAGACAAGAGAAGATTTAGCATTCTTAAAACAAGAAATGACATCGAATTCTAGTGGCGAAGAGCAAATTACAAGTCTGATTGAAAAGAAAACACACGATAGAAATCAAACTGTAGAATTAATTAGCTCGCGCCGTGAACAACGTCTTGATTTACAAGGGCGGTTAGAACATCTAGAGTTAGAGGTAAAAGAAGCGAAGCGTGGGTATAAATACTTACTTGATGTATTAAAAGATCAAGAAGTGAAAATAAATCGTTTAGACGTGGAGTTAGAAAACCGCTTGCAACACCTTCGAGAAACGTATACCACTTCGTTTGAAGCTGCGAAACAAAAATATACGATGACAATGTCCAGTGAGGAAGCTTGTAAAAAAGTGAAATTAATTAAATTATCCATTGATGAACTTGGCACAGTAAATATAGGTGCAATTGATGAGTTTGAGCGTGTATCTGAGCGTCATACGTTCTTGTTAGAGCAACGGGATGATTTGCAAGAGGCGAAAACAACGCTGCATCAAGTAATTGACGAGATGGATGAAGAAATGAAAAAGCGTTTTTCTTATACATTCGAAGCAATTCGTACAGAATTCCAGTTTGTATTTAGTGAATTATTTGGCGGCGGGCGTGCAGACTTGGTCATGACAAACCCGAAAGATTTATTAAATACAGGAATTGATATTGTTGCACAACCTCCAGGGAAAAAGTTGCAAAATTTAGGTCTTCTTTCTGGAGGCGAACGAGCATTGACAGCTATTGCATTGCTATTTGGTATTTTAAAAGTTCGTCCTGTACCGTTTTGTGTGCTAGACGAAGTTGAAGCCGCGCTAGATGAAGCGAACGTTGCTCGTTTTGCACAGTACTTGAAAAAATTTAGTGATGAAACGCAGTTTATTGTGATTACACATCGAAAGGGTACGATGGAAGAATCAGACGTGTTATATGGTGTAACGATGCAAGAGTCTGGTGTGTCCAAACTTGTTTCCGTTCGTTTAGATGATGGAGAAGAGCTTGTTACGAGCAAATAGGAAGGATGGGAAAGAATGAGTTTTTTTAAAAAATTAAAAGAAAAAATTTCAAAGCAAACAGATACGGTAACGGAGAAGTTTAAACAAGGTTTAGAGAAAACAAGAAACTCTTTTGCAGAAAAAGTGAATGATTTAGTATATCGTTATCGTAAAGTTGACGAAGAGTTTTTCGAAGAGTTAGAGGAAATATTAATTGGTGCGGATGTGGGTGTGTCCGTAGTAATGGAGTTAATTGACCAATTAAGAGATGAAGTGAAGCGTCGTAATATTCAAGACCCAAAAGAAGTACAAGCTGTTATCTCTGAAAAATTAGTTGAGATTTATAAAGGTGACGGTAATTTTAATAATGAAATTAATGTGCAAGATAACGCGTTGACAGTTGTTTTATTTGTCGGAGTAAACGGAGTTGGAAAAACAACGACGATTGGAAAAATGGCACATAAATTTAAATCGGACGGCAAATCTGTATTATTAGCAGCTGGTGATACATTCCGTGCAGGTGCAATTGAGCAGCTAGAAGTGTGGGGAGAACGCGTTGGTGTAGAGGTAATTAAACAGGGATCAGGTTCTGACCCGGCAGCTGTTATGTTCGATGCAATTCAAGCTGCAAAATCGCGAAAAGTTGATGTTTTGTTATGTGATACGGCAGGTCGTTTGCAAAATAAAGTCAACCTAATGAAAGAGTTAGAGAAAGTAAAACGTGTAATTGAACGTGAAGTTCCTGGAGCTCCTCATGAAGTATTGCTTGTCATTGATGCAACAACAGGGCAAAATGGTTTAAGCCAAGCGAAGACATTTCGCGAGGCGACAAATGTAACGGGGATTGTCTTAACGAAATTGGACGGAACTGCTAAAGGTGGAATTGTATTAGCGATTCGAAATGAAATGGATGTACCGGTGAAATTTGTTGGTCTAGGAGAACAAATGGATGACTTACAAGCGTTTGATCCAGAACAATATGTATACGGGTTGTTTGCGGACTTTGTAGAAGCAGAATAAAGTGAAACTTCCATCAGTGGGGTTTTCTTCATCTCCTACTGATGGTTAGTTGAACGAATCGGGCTTTTACGGACAGGCTTATCTTCTTCGCTTTTCTCTGCATCTTGAGGGGGGCTTACTGTCCGTTCATGCGGGATAAAGTGTAGGTTTGATTGGGGATAGTTTTTATCTATGTAAATATAAATTAAAAACCAACATGAAAATCCCATTTGTTTTAAGTGAGAGACCATCTAGCTATGCATAAAAGTAGTTAGAGTTCAGTAACAAGCATGAGTTTAAAACATATGTAGAAAAAGAAGGAGCGGTGTTTACCGCTTTTTCTTTTTGACTAAAATTAAGATGTTAAGAAAAAAACTTGACACACCTTTACTCTCCATGTAAACTAATCCATGTAAAGGTAATTCACTTAACAAAGGGTGATTCAACATGCTCGAAAAAACAACGAGAATGAATTATTTGTTTGATTTTTATCAATCGTTGTTAACGCCAAAACAAAGAAGTTATATGTCACTTTACTATCTTGATGATCTATCGCTTGGTGAAATTGCAGAAGAATTTGAAGTGAGCCGCCAAGCAGTGTATGATAATATTAAACGGACAGAAGCGATGCTTGAAGAATATGAAGAAAAGTTAGTATTACTTCAAAAGTTTCAAGAAAGGCAGCAACTTGTTGCAAAGTTAAAGCAGCTAATCAGCGAAGAAGAGCATGTAGATGAACAAGTGAAACAAGTTGTTGAAGCTATCGAAAATTTAGATTAGGAGGGCGGCAATATGGCATTTGAAGGATTAGCCGACCGACTTCAACAGACAATGCAAAAAATTCGCGGTAAAGGGAAAGTATCCGAAGCCGACGTAAAAGAAATGATGAGAGAAGTTCGTCTTGCGCTTTTAGAAGCAGACGTTAACTTTAAAGTAGTGAAAGATTTTGTTAAGCGTGTGTCTGAACGTGCTGTCGGACAAGATGTAATGAAAAGTTTAACACCTGGACAGCAAGTTATTAAAGTAGTACAGGAAGAACTTACACAATTAATGGGCGGCCAGCAGAGTAAAATTGCTGTCTCTAACCGTCCGCCAACCGTTATTATGATGGTAGGCTTGCAAGGGGCAGGGAAAACGACGACAACAGGTAAGCTTGCGAATTTACTTCGTAAAAAGCATAATCGGAAACCGATGCTTGTTGCAGCTGATATTTATCGTCCAGCGGCAATTAAGCAACTTGAAACACTCGGTAAACAATTGGATATGCCAGTTTTCTCCTTAGGAGATAAAGTAAGTCCTGTTGAGATCGCAAAACAAGCAATTGCAAAGGCGAAAGAAGATCACCATGATTATGTTCTTATTGATACAGCAGGTCGTCTGCATATCGATGAAGAGCTTATGGGTGAATTAGCACAAGTGAAAGAAGTAGCGAAACCGGACGAGATTTTCCTTGTTGTTGATGCAATGACAGGACAAGATGCGGTTAATGTTGCACAAAGTTTTCATGAACAGTTAGGTTTAACAGGTGTAGTATTAACGAAGTTAGATGGTGATACGCGCGGAGGTGCGGCGCTATCTATTAAAGCAGTTACAAATACACCGATTAAGTTTGCTGGTATGGGTGAGAAATTAGATGCCATAGAGGCATTTCATCCAGAACGTATGGCATCGCGCATTTTAGGTATGGGTGATGTACTAACGTTAATTGAAAAGGCGCAAGCGACAGTTGATGAAGAAAAAGCAAGAGAACTTGAGCAAAAACTGCGCACACTTTCCTTTACGTTAGATGATTTTCTAGAGCAACTAGGACAAGTGCGTCAATTAGGACCGCTTGATGAGCTGTTAAATATGCTTCCTGGTGCTGGGAAAATTAAAGGATTAAAAAATGTCCAAGTTGATGAAAAGCAAATCGGACACATTGAAGCGATTATTCGCTCAATGACGAAATTAGAGCGTGAACAACCGGAAATCATTAACGCCAGTCGTAAGAAACGTATCGCTAAAGGTAGTGGTACAACTGTACAAGAGATCAATCGTCTTTTGAAGCAATTTGAAGATATGAAAAAGATGATGAAAACGATGTCTGGTATGCAAAAAGGTAAGAAAAAAGGACTAGGTGGTTTAAAGTTTCCATTTATGTAAGGAAAAAAAGATGGCTCTGTTAAGAAAAAATACTTTACAAAGGGCTACTCTTTTTGCTAATATTATTATCTGTGTGAAATATATTCGGAGGTGCTTTATAAATGGCAGTTAAAATTCGTTTAAAACGTATGGGAGCTAAAAAATCTCCTTTCTATCGTGTAGTTGTTGCAGATTCTCGTTCTCCTCGTGACGGACGTTTCATCGAGGAAATCGGAACTTACAATCCAGTTGTTGTTCCAGCTGAAGTTAAAATCAACGAAGAAGCAGCATTAAAATGGTTAGGAAACGGTGCGAAACCATCTGATACAGTTCGTAACCTTTTCTCTAAGCAAGGTATCATGGAGAAATTCCACTTATCTAAACAAGGTAAGTAATTAAAGCAATGGCTATGTCAGGGTTAATCGAAACGATTATTGAACCCCTTGTGGATCATCCTGAAGATGTAAAGGTTACAAAGGAACTGTACAACGGAGAGATGAAGTATCGATTAACCGTACATCCTGAGGATGTGGGTAAAGTCATTGGGAAACAAGGGCGAGTTGCAAAGGCAATTCGAACGATTTTATATGCAGCGGGACATCATGAAAATGAAAAAGTGACGCTGGAAATTCAATAAGTATAAAAAGGGCGAGGATCTGTTCCTCTCCCTTTTTTAACATTTTAAGATAAATCGCATCTCTAGCAAAAAGAATGGAGATGCTAACGACATATAGCGAACAGGGGTGACGTGCTGTTTATGACGAAATGGTTTAATGTAGGGAAAATTGTAAATACTCACGGTGTGAAAGGTGAGGTCCGTGTCGTTTCACGTACAGATTTTCCGGAAGAGCGATATAAAGTAGGGAACACATTATACATATGGCAAGAGGAAGAAGCTGAGCCATTAGCTGTAAAGATTACTTCTCATCGTAGTCATAAGTCTTTTGATTTATTGACATTCGAAGGTTATAACAATGTAAATGAAGTAGAAGGGTTGAAAGGTTCTTTACTAAAAGTCCCAGAAGACCAGCTTGGAGAATTGGCTGAAGGCGAGTATTATTATCACGAAATTATTGGTTGTACAGTTGTAACAGAAGATGGAGAGACAATCGGTACGATTAAAGAAGTTCTTTCTCCGGGTGCCAATGATGTTTGGGTCATCAAACAGCCGAGAGGCCAAGATGTTTTAATTCCATATATTGAGGAAGTTGTCTTACAGGTAAATATCAATGAAAAGCTTGTGACCATTCACGTAATGGAAGGATTACTGTAATGAAAATTGATATTTTAACATTGTTTCCGGAAATGTTTACAGGTGTCTTTGGTTCTTCTATATTAAAAAAAGCGCAAGAAAAAGAAGTAGTGAAGCTAAGGGTTGTTAATTTTCGTGATTATTCAACGAATAAACATAATAGTGTGGATGATTATCCGTACGGCGGCGGAGCTGGAATGGTATTGACGCCGCAGCCCATTTTTGATGCGGTAGAAGAGTTAACGAAGGAAACGGAACGTAAACCACGTGTTGTGTTAATGTGTCCGCAAGGAGAGCGTTTTACACAAAAGAAAGCTGAAGAATTAGCTGAAGAAGAACATCTAATTTTCATTTGTGGTCATTATGAAGGGTATGATGAGCGCGTTCGTGAGCATCTTGTAACTGATGAAATTTCAATAGGTGATTACGTATTAACGGGCGGAGAATTGGCGTCTATGGTTATTACAGATAGCGTTGTCCGCTTATTACCCGACGTTTTAGGGAATCAACAATCACAAATAGAAGATTCATTTAGTACAGGTTTACTAGAGCATCCGCATTATACAAGACCAGCAGAGTTTCGTGGGATGAAAGTGCCGGATGTACTTATGTCTGGAAATCATAAATATATTGAAGAATGGCGTCATAAAGAGTCGTTGCGACGTACTTTTATGCGCCGCCCTGATTTACTAGATGAACGTAGTTTATCTAAACAAGAGGAAAAATGGTTAGCAGAATTTAAAGAAGAGAAGTAAAAAATGCTATTGCAACAAACCAAGCAATATGCTATTATAACACTTGTGCTACTTATAGAGAGTAGCCGTTAACAACGGTGTTCCGCTGCAATTTACGATATGACTTTGCATGAGCATCTGTTTGGAAGGAGAGAATTGAATATGCAACAATTAATCGCAGAAATTACAAAAAATCAATTAAAAACTGATTTACCTTCATTCCGTCCTGGTGACACTTTACGCGTACACGTAAAAGTAGTAGAGGGTACTCGTGAGAGAATTCAGATTTTTGAAGGTGTTGTAATTAAACGTCGTGGTGGCGGAATTAGCGAAACATTCACAGTTCGTAAGATTTCTTACGGTGTAGGTGTTGAACGTACATTCCCAGTTCACACGCCAAGAATCGCGAAAATCGAAGTACTTCGCCGTGGTAAAGTACGTCGTGCTAAGTTATACTACTTACGCAACCTTCGCGGTAAAAAAGCACGTATTAAAGAAATTCGATAAGACATGTATGGGAGCTTGTATTTGCAAGCTCCCTTTTTCCAATCTAGCTGTGTTTTAACGTACATATAAACAGCTTACATAACCGTGGAGGGGAATTGCATGACGAAACAAAAGAGTACGCTTTGGGAATGGACAAAAGCTATTTTAATTGCTGTTGTCTTAGCTTGGATTATTAGGCATTTTTTCTTTGCACCGATTCTTGTAGATGGTGTATCGATGTCACCGACGCTTCATGATCGTGATCGTATGATCGTCAATAAAATAGGTTATCACATTGGAGAACCAAAACGCTTTGATATCATTGTGTTTCAAGCGACAGAAGATAAAGATTACATTAAACGTATTATAGGTTTACCTGGTGATCAGATAGAATATCGAAACGACACACTCTATATTAACGGAGAACCGTATAAGGAGCCGTATTTAGAGAAGCAGAAAAAGCAGCTAGCTGATGGTCCGTTAACGTATGATTTTAAGCTTGAAGAAATTACAGGGAAGACAACAGTTCCAAAAGGAGAATTATTTGTATTAGGAGATAATCGCCGTTTTAGTAAGGATAGTCGTACAATTGGAACAGTTTCAATAGATCAAGTAATTGGAAAAGCAAATATATTGTATTGGCCATTTAAAGATGCACGTATTGTAAAATGATTGTAGAAAAGAAGGTGGAAGTATGGTAATTCAATGGTTTCCTGGCCATATGGCTAAAGCAAGGCGCCAAGTAACAGAGAAATTAAAATTAATCGATGTGGTAATTGAACTTGTTGATGCAAGGTTGCCATTATCATCACGAAATCCAATGATTGATGAAATTATTACGCACAAGCCAAGACTTGTTGTTTTAAATAAAGCAGATATGGCAGATGATCGTCTAACAAAAGAATGGATTGCTTATTTTGAAGAAAAAGGTCATAAAGCGATCTCTATCAATGCGCAAGCTGGACAAGGCATGAAAGAAATTACAGCAGCTTGTAAAGAGCTTGTTAAAGAAAAATTTGATAAAATGATTGCAAAAGGTATTAAACCAAGAGCAATTCGTGCTTTAATTGTTGGGATTCCGAACGTTGGAAAATCAACATTAATTAATAAATTAGCGAAGAAAAATATTGCTAAAACTGGCGATCGTCCAGGTGTAACAACGGCGCAGCAATGGATTAAAGTAGGGAAAGAAATGGAACTATTAGATACGCCTGGTATTTTATGGCCAAAATTCGAGGATGAAATGGTTGGACTCCGTCTTGCAACGACAGGAGCGATTAAAGATTCCATTTTAAATTTGCAAGATGTTGCTGTGTATGCACTTCGTTTTATGGAAAAACAGTATCCAGAACGTTTAAAAGATCGTTATAAGTTAAATGGAATTCCAGAAGATATTGTAGAGCTATTTGATGCAATTGGGAAAAATAGAGGCTGTTTAATGGGCGGGGGACTTGTTGATTATGATAAAACATCAGAACTTGTTCTTCGTGAGCTTCGTGGTGGTAAACTTGGGAAAATGACATTTGAAACACCAGAAGAGATAGTGGAAGAAGCATAGAGCGATACTTCTATATAAATCCAAATTAGAAATTTGACATGCCCCTTTTTCTTTTTAGATGGACGAGAGCGTCTGGCCATGAGTAGAAGCGGTCAGTTTCTTTTTCTGCCACATGCGATGTTTAAACAAAGAGAGGAAGAAAGTAGAGGGTTACTTTTTGCTTGGCATGGTGGTAACTTGTGTGCCCAAAAGCCAAGTTGGATTTATATATTTCGTTCATTTCATTCGATGGATTTTACAGGTAATTATTTTTTCACCAATTGTCTTGTGTTTTCTAAATGAAAAGATAAGGCTTGCTATTGTTAAATGGGAGAGAAAAGGCACGCTACTGCGCGCCTTTTCTTACTTGTAGGAGGAACTACGTATGTCTAAAAAACAAACAATTCAAGAAATCGAAGTTTCATTGCAAGAAATTGAACGAGAAGACGACGAGCGTTTTCGTATGTTATTAGTAGACGAACGAAAAGGCGTACAAAGACTTATTTCGAAATGGAAAAAAAAGCAAGGTGATAAAGAAAAAGAAAGACAAAAATTCACTGAGATGTCCAAGTATGAGAATGTACTTCGTCAAAAGGGGATTGTATCCATTGCTGGTATTGATGAAGTCGGAAGAGGACCATTAGCAGGCCCTGTTGTTGCGGCTGCTGTTGTGCTTCCGGAAGATTTCTATATGCCTGGCTTGAATGACTCGAAAAAACTGAGTGAGGCAAAGCGTGAGCTGTTTTATGATGGAATTAAAGAACAGGCGTTAGCAATTGGGGTTGGGATTATTCCATCCCATGTAATAGATGAGATAAACATTTATCAAGCAACGAAACAAGCGATGTTAGAGGCGGTAAGTAATTTATCATTTCAACCAGGGCATTTGCTAATTGATGCAATGGAACTTAAGGTTTCTATCCCGCAGACGTCTATAATTAAGGGAGATGCGAAAAGTATTTCGATTTCAGCTGCGTCTATTATTGCAAAAGTCACGAGAGATCGCATGATGAAGGAACTTGGGAAACAATATCCGCAGTATGGATTTGAGCAACATATGGGATATGGAACGAAACAGCATTTACAAGCGATTGAAACATATGGTGTATTAGAGGAACATCGAAAAACGTTTGCCCCAATTAAAGATATGATTGAAAAATAAGTTGTGAATTCACGGCTTATTTTTTTATTTTCGTATACTAACATTATTATTTTTAAAAAAGAATAAAGCGATTTCAGTTTTCTGACACTTTATTGTAGACAGCGTGCCAATCATTTTATACAATGGCAATGTAGTGTTTTAAAAACATTAAAAAAACTTTTCGAGTAAAACAGGAAAATAGGGGAGGATGGGACCATGAATATCCACGAGTATCAGGGTAAAGAAGTCCTTAGAAACTATGGGGTAAGTGTTCCGAACGGGAAGGTTGCCTTTACAGTAGAAGAAGCTGTAGAAGCAGCGAAAGAATTAGGAACAAGTGTATGTGTAGTAAAAGCGCAAATTCATGCTGGCGGACGCGGCAAAGCTGGCGGTGTAAAAGTAGCAAAGAACTTAGATGAAGTTCGTACATATGCAGAAGAAATTCTAGGGAAAACACTTGTAACTCATCAAACAGGTCCTGAAGGTAAAGAAGTAAAACGCTTACTTATCGAAGAAGGATGCGACATTAAAAAAGAATATTATGTTGGTCTTGTGTTAGATCGCGCGACTTCTCAAGTTGTGTTAATGGCGTCTGAAGAAGGCGGAACAGAAATTGAGGAAGTAGCAGAGAAAACACCAGAAAAGATCTTTAAAGAATATATTGATCCTGCAGTAGGCCTACAAGGCTTCCAGGCGCGTCGTATTGCGTTTAATATCAATATTCCAAACAAGCTTGTTGGCCAAGCTGTAAAGTTTATGATGGGCTTATACCGTGCGTTTATTGAAAAAGATTGTTCTATCGCAGAAATTAACCCACTTGTTACAACAGGTGACGGAAAAGTTATGGCGTTAGATGCAAAATTAAACTTCGATTCTAATGCTTTATATCGTCATAAAGATATTTTAGAGCTTCGTGATCTTGATGAAGAAGATCCGAAAGAAGTTGAAGCTTCTAAATATGACCTGAACTATATTTCATTAGATGGAAACATTGGTTGTATGGTAAATGGTGCAGGACTTGCAATGGCAACGATGGACATTATTAAACATTATAGCGGTGACCCAGCTAACTTCTTAGATGTTGGTGGCGGTGCAACAGCAGAAAAAGTTACAGAAGCTTTCAAAATTATTCTTTCTGATAAAAATGTAAAAGGTATTTTTGTTAACATTTTTGGCGGCATTATGAAATGTGATGTAATTGCAGAAGGTGTTATCGAAGCGACAAAACAAGTAGGTCTTGAATTACCTCTAGTTGTTCGTTTAGAAGGTACAAATGTGGAGCTAGGAAAGAAAATTTTAAATGAATCTGGCTTAAATATTGTTGCAGCAGAATCTATGGCAGACGGTGCGCAAAAAATTGTTTCACTAGTAGGCTAATAGAAAGCGGGGGAGAAGAAATGAGCGTATTAGTTAATAAAGATACAAAAGTTATTGTACAAGGTATTACAGGTTCTCAAGGTTTATTCCATACAAAACAAATGATTGAATACGGTACGAAAATTGTCGGTGGTGTAACGCCTGGTAAAGGTGGTACTGAAATCGAAGGTGTACCAGTATTTAATACAGTAGAAGACGCTGTAAAAGCGACAGGTGCAAACGCTTCTGTTGTATACGTTCCACCTGCTTTTGCTGCAGATGCAATTATGGAAGCTGTTGATGCAGAACTTGATTTAGTAGTCTGTATTACAGAAGGTATTCCTGTATTAGATATGGTAAATGTTAAAAAATATATGGATGGTAAAAAGACGCGTCTTCTTGGACCAAACTGTCCAGGTGTTATTACGCCAGATGAGTGTAAGATTGGTATTATGCCAGGATACATTCATAAAAAGGGTCATGTAGGTATCGTGTCTCGTTCAGGTACGTTAACTTATGAAGCTGTACATCAATTAACACAAGAAGGAATCGGCCAATCAACTGCAGTTGGTATCGGCGGGGACCCTGTTAATGGTACAAACTTCATTGATGCTTTGAAAGCATTCAATGAAGACGAAGAGACACATGCTGTTATTATGATTGGTGAAATCGGTGGAACGGCAGAAGAAGAAGCTGCTGAATGGGTAAAAGCGAACATGACAAAACCTGTTGTCGGCTTTATTGGTGGCCAAACAGCACCTCCAGGAAAGCGTATGGGTCATGCAGGTGCGATTATTTCTGGTGGTAAAGGTACAGCTGCTGAAAAGATTAAAACAATGGAAGCATGCGGTATTAAAGTTGCTGAAACACCAGCTGTAATGGGCGAAACTTTAATTTCTGTTTTAAAAGAAAAAGGCTTATTTGAAACGTGTAAAAATTATTAATTATTTAGAAAGACACCTTCTATAAAAGAGGGTGTCTTTTATCCCTTTTCCAGTTAACATAATTAAAATTATGGGTAAGGAGAATGAATATGAAACGTGAAAGATTATTACATCTTCACTACTTCTTGGCAGATCAGTGGAAAGTACTGAAGCGTATATTAGCTATTGATCCTCAGTTATCGGATATTTATTCCTTTCAAGCTCCTCAAATTGAAAAATACCTTGGGTTATCTATACAAAAAGCCTCTGCACTTGTTTCTTATCTTCAAAAAACATCGCCCTCTTTTTACGTTCAACAATTACAAGAAGAACACGTCTTTTACATGACGATATGGGATGATGACTATCCAAGTTTATTGCGAGAAATCTCTGACCCACCATATGTTTTATATGGGAAGGGGAAAAAAGAATTATTGCAATGGTCAAAAAAAATAGCTGTTGTTGGAACGAGAAACCCTTCTTTATACGGTAAAGGAAGCATACAATCTATTTTACGACCGCTTATAAACAATGATTGGCTCATTGTGAGTGGTTTTGCAAATGGTATTGATACAATTGCTCATGAAATTGCTGTAGAACACCCTTTTATGACAATTGCAGTGCTAGGGCATGGTCTAAAATATATGTATCCAAAGAAGAATCAAATTTTTTATGAAAAATGGAAAGACCAAATATTGCTCGTAACAGAGTATCCCCCGCATTACGCACCGCAAAAATGGTATTTTCCGAGGAGAAATCGTATTATAAGTGGACTTTGTCCAGGTGTTCTCGTAGTAGAAGCGAAAGCGCGAAGTGGTTCTCTAATTACAGCAGATTGCGCCCTAGAGCAAAATAGAGAAGTGTTTGCTATGCCGGGTCCTAATTATATTAAGAGTGCGGCTGGAACGAATCAACTCATCCAACAAGGAGCAAAATTAGTTCAATGTGCCGAAGAAGTGATAGAAGAACTTTCAAATTATAAAACGAATCCATTTTAAGTTTTCGACGTATAGTTTATTGCTATGTAGAAACAAAAGGAGCAGGCACTTGCTAACTACCTTGTGTTTTAAACCGCGCCCGTGGCAGAAAAAGGCCCTGACCGCTCCTATACATGGCCAGATGCTCTCTCGCGGCTAAAAAGAAAGGGGGTTTTCTTTCATTTTCTCAACTTATATTTCTAAAGTTATCTATATATCCTTGTCACGTAAAATAAAACATAACCCGCTCTTGCTATCTGCCTTGTGTTTTAAACCTCGCGTGTGGCAAAAAAAGGCCCTGACCGCTCCTATGCATGGCCAGATGCTCTCGCTCACCTAAAAAGAATGGGTTTTATATCTTTTTTAAATTGAATTTATACAGTATATTTCATGTTTTTTATTAAGCAATTATTGACAAATAGTAACTAGTCACTGTATGTTATATTCATTGTTGATTGACAAAAATGAGAGAAATCAATAATATTAGTCAATAATCCTTCCAAAAAGGTCTTAGAAGCTTTTCGGAAGGAACTTTTGTGTGAATAAAGATGAAGACTTGAATCCACCTCTTAAGGAGGCACTAGCATGTCAGATTACCTTGTAATCGTGGAGTCGCCTTCTAAGGCGAAAACCATTGAAAAATATTTAGGGAAAAAATACAAAGTAGTCGCGTCTATGGGCCATGTTCGCGATTTACCTAAAAGCCAAACGGGGATAGATGTGAAAAATAACTTCACCCCGAAATACATTACCATTCGTGGTAAAGGGCCTGTTTTAAAAGATTTGAAGACAGCGGCAAAAAAAGTAAAAAAAGTTTATCTCGCAGCCGATCCGGATCGCGAAGGAGAAGCGATTGCTTGGCACTTAGCTAATACGTTGAACGTAGATATAGAATCAGATTGCCGTGTTGTGTTCAATGAAATTACAAAAGATGCTATTAAAGAATCTTTTAAACATCCTCGTGCGATTGATATGGATTTAGTGGATGCACAGCAAGCAAGACGTGTGCTTGATAGGCTTGTTGGTTATAATATTAGTCCTTTATTATGGAAGAAAGTAAAAAAAGGTCTAAGTGCAGGTCGTGTGCAGTCAGTTGCAGTTCGTTTAATCATTGACCGAGAAAAAGAAATTCAAGCGTTTATACCAGAAGAATTCTGGACAATTAAAACTGAATTTGTAAAAGGTAAAGAGACATTTGAAGCAGCCTTTTATGGGATAAACGGGAAAAAAGTAGAATTAACAAATGAACAACAAGTAAATGAAATTATTGGAAAAATGCAGGAAAATGCTTTTTCAGTTGAAAATGTAACGAAAAAAGAACGGAAACGTAATCCGGCATTACCATTTACGACATCTTCTCTGCAACAAGAAGCTGCGAGAAAGTTAAATATGCGAGCAAAGAAAACGATGATGCTTGCGCAGCAACTTTATGAAGGTATTGATATTGGGAAGCAAGGAACAGTGGGTTTAATTACATATATGAGAACGGATTCAACGAGAATTTCAGAAACGGCACAGCAAGAATCACGTTCTTATATTGAAGAGGCATTTGGTGCAGACTACATCGGAACACAAAAAAAGAAAGAAACGAAAAAAGCAAACGCACAAGATGCACATGAGGCAATTCGCCCATCATCTATTTTGCGTAAGCCAGACGAACTAAAAAGTTACTTGAGCCGTGACCAATATCGTTTATATAAACTGATTTGGGAGCGATTTGTTGCAAGTCAAATGGCATCTGCTATAATGGATACCGTTACAGCAACACTTGTAAATAATTCTGTTCAATTTCGTGCGCATGGATCTGTTGTCAAGTTTCCGGGCTTTATGAAGGTGTATGTGGAATCAAAAGATGACGGGACAGAAGAGAAGGATAAAATGTTACCGGCCTTAGAAATAGGAGAAACGGTCTTCTCTAAGGATGTCGAACCGAAACAACACTTTACGCAGCCACCACCACGTTATACGGAGGCACGTTTAGTAAAAACGTTAGAAGAACTTGGGATTGGTAGACCATCTACATATGTGCCGACGCTAGAAACAATTCAAAAACGTGGGTATGTAGGGTTAGACAATAAGCGATTTGTTCCGACTGAACTTGGCGAAATTGTAACCGAACTTATTTTAGAGTTTTTCCCTGAAATTATTAATATCGAGTTTACCGCTAATATGGAGCAAAATCTTGATGAAGTGGAAGAAGGGAAAGCAAATTGGGTACAAATTGTTGATGATTTCTACAAAGAGTTTGAACCGCGTTTAGAAAAAGCGGAGAAAGAAATGCGCGAAGTAGAAATTAAAGATGAACCCGCTGGAGAAGACTGTGAACTGTGCGGTAATCCGATGGTCTTCAAAATGGGAAAATTCGGGAAGTTCACAGCGTGTTCTAATTTCCCGGAATGCCGGAATACAAAACCGATTGTAAAAGAAATCGGTGTTACATGTCCAAAATGTAATGAAGGTCAAATTATTGAACGACGGAGCAACAAAAAGAAACGTCTTTTTTACGGCTGTGGGACATATCCAGAGTGTGACTTTGTTTCTTGGGATAAACCAATTGGTCGAAAATGTCCAAAGTGTGAAGGTATGCTCGTTGAGAAGAAGTTGAAAAAAGGCGTTCAAGTACAGTGTATTTCTTGTGATTATGAAGAAGAACAACAAATGTGAGCCTAACAGCTCACATTTTTTTCGGGAAATGCAAAAAGAAAGGTGAGATACATGACAACACAAGTAGTAAACGTAATTGGTGCAGGACTCGCAGGAAGTGAAGCAGCTTATCAAATCGCAAAGCGCGGTGTTCAAGTAAGGTTATATGAAATGCGTCCAGTAAAACAAACACCAGCTCATCATACAGATAAATTTGCTGAGCTTGTATGCAGCAACTCGCTTCGTGCAAATACATTAACAAACGCGGTTGGTGTAATTAAAGAAGAAATGCGTTGTATGGATTCTATTATTATTCGCGCAGCAGACGAATGTGCAGTACCAGCAGGCGGTGCGCTTGCTGTGGACCGCCACGAATTTGCGGCTAAAGTAACGGAATATGTGAAAAATCACCCGAACGTAACGGTAATCAATGAAGAAATTACAGAAATTCCAGAAGGGCCTACTGTAATTGCAACAGGTCCTCTAACTTCGTCAAATCTAGCAGCACAACTGAAAGAGCTAACAGGTGAGGATTATTTTTACTTCTATGATGCAGCAGCGCCAATTGTAGAAAAAGACAGCATTGATATGGAGAAAGTATATTTAAAATCCCGTTATGACAAAGGGGAAGCGGCATATTTAAACTGTCCGATGACAGAGGAAGAATTCAACCGTTTTTATGATGCGTTAATTGCTGCAGAAACAGTGCCATTAAAAGAATTTGAGAAAGAAGTTTTCTTTGAAGGGTGTATGCCGGTAGAGGTCATGGCAAGCCGTGGTAGACAAACGTTATTATTTGGACCAATGAAACCAGTCGGATTAGAAGATCCAAAAACAGGGAAAACGCCGTATGCAGTTGTTCAATTGCGTCAAGATGATGCAGCGGGAACGTTGTACAATATTGTTGGCTTTCAAACACACTTAAAATGGGGGCAGCAAAAAGAAGTATTACAATTGATTCCTGGATTAGAAAATGCAGAAATCGTACGTTATGGTGTAATGCATCGTAATACGTTTATTAATTCACCGAAATTACTTCGTCCAACGTACCAATATAAAAATCGTGATGATTTATTCTTTGCAGGACAAATGACTGGGGTAGAGGGATATGTAGAATCAGCTGCTTCTGGCTTGTTAGCAGGTGTAAATGCAGCGCGTCTTGTCAAAGGCGAAGAACCAGTTGTTTTACCAGCAGTAACAGCAATGGGGAGCATGGCAAATTACATTACAACAACGAATGCGAAAAACTTCCAACCGATGAACGCGAATTTTGGGCTATTTGTACCGTTAGAAAAGAAAATTAAAAAGAAACAAGAACGTAATGAAGCATATGCAAATCGTGCATTGGAAACAATTCGGAATTTTGTAAATATTTAGTCAAATTTCTTGCAAAGGCTACTAAATTGTGATACGATTTAGTAGCCTTTATTGGGGTGAAGATTATGAATGAAGATGTGAATAAAATGTTACAATTATTCGTCGGATATTTACAAATTGAAAGAAATTATTCAAAATATACAATTGCAAGTTATCAAAACGATGTAGAACATTTTATACAATTTATGAAGCGAGAAGGTATTTTGACTTTTGAGGATGTTACGTATACTGATGTTCGTTTATATTTAACAACTTTGCATAATGAAAAGTTAGCAAGGAGGTCTGTAGCGCGAAAAATCTCGAGTTTGCGAAGCTTGTATCGCTTTTTGATGCGTGAAGGATATCGGGAAGATAATCCATTTGCACTTGCCGCACTCCCCAAAAAAGAATGGTCAATACCAAAATTTTTGTACAATGAAGAGTTAGAAAAGCTATTTGAAGTTTCGGATACTTCTAAACCGCTAGGACAACGAGATCAAGCATTATTAGAACTTATGTATGCGACGGGGATTCGTGTAAGCGAATTCGTGAATATTCAGCTTACGGATATTGACTTCTCAACAGGTGCGATTTTGGTGACGGGAAAAGGAAAGAAACAACGCTATGTTCCTTTCGGTAGTTATGCACAAGATGCTTTGCTAACTTACATAGAAAATGGGAGAAAACAACTGGAGAAAAAATCGCAAGAACACTCGCAAATGGTGTTTTTGAATGCGAAAGGCACACCGCTAACTGATCGAGGAGTTCGATATATTTTAAATGAACTAATAAAAAAAACATCCCTTACAATGCATATAAGCCCCCATATGTTAAGGCATACATTTGCAACTCATATGTTAAATGAAGGGGCAGATTTAAGGGCTATACAAGAATTGTTAGGGCATGAAAATTTATCGGCGACACAAATTTATACGCATGTTTCAAAAGAAAGATTACGATCGGTTTACATGATGCACCATCCTCGCGCATAAATTGCTACTAAAAGTTATAAAGTGAATTTACTATCTAGTGGAGGAGATTCTTCTTCTTTCTCGCTAATAGTTAGGTGTACCAATTGAGCTCTTGCAGGTAGTTAACTCCTAAGTATCTTTTTGATTTGTCGGAATTTTGAGGTTGGAGTTTAAGCACCTGTTAGCAGCAGGATAAAAACAAATAAAGGAGTTTTTTCTATGGGAAACTTCCATGCTACAACGATATTTGCGGTTCACCATAATGGAGAATGTGCAATGGCTGGTGACGGGCAAGTTACACTTGGGAATGCTGTTGTTATGAAGCATACAGCTCGTAAAGTTCGAAAGTTATTCCATGGCAAAGTGTTAGCTGGTTTTGCAGGTTCTGTGGCTGATGCTTTTACACTATTTGAGATGTTTGAAGGGAAGCTTGAGGAATACAATGGTAATTTACAGCGAGCTGCGGTAGAAATGGCAAAACAGTGGCGGGGAGATAAGATGCTTCGCCAACTAGAGGCAATGTTAATTGTTATGGATAAAAATACGATGTTGCTTGTTTCAGGGACAGGTGAAGTGATTGAACCTGATGATGGCATTTTAGCAATTGGTTCTGGTGGGCATTACGCACTTGCAGCGGGACGCGCTTTAAAACAACATGCAGGTTCTCATTTCACAGCAAGAGAAATTGCGAAGGCGAGTTTAGAAATCGCTAGCAACATTTGTGTATATACAAACGAAAATATTATTGTGGAAGAACTGTAGAACTGTAAGGGAGGCATTTCATATGCATTTACATTTTACTCCGCGACAAATTGTAGAAAAATTAGATCAATATATTATTGGTCAAAAAGATGCGAAAAAAGCAGTTGCAGTGGCGCTTAGAAATCGTTATCGCCGCAGTAAATTGGAAGAAGGACTTCGCGATGAAATTGCACCGAAAAATATTTTAATGATTGGACCGACAGGGGTCGGGAAAACAGAAGTGGCGCGTCGCATTGCAAAGCTTGTTGGGGCTCCTTTTATTAAAGTAGAGGCAACCAAATTTACAGAAGTAGGCTATGTTGGCCGTGATGTTGAATCGATGGTTCGTGATCTTGTAGAAACTTCTGTTCGAATTGTAAAAGAAGAAAAAATGATTCATGTTAAAGACAAAGCGGAAGAGCAAGCTAATCAACGAATTGTTGAAATTTTAGTACCACATAAACAAAAAGAATCAGGATTTAAAAATCCATTAGAAATGTTATTTGGCGGATATCAAAATCAAAACACTGCTCCAACATCGGAAAAACAGGATGAGAGAGAAGTGGAGCAAAAAAGAACAGAAGTAGAGAAACAGCTTGCTGCTGGTTTACTAGAAGACGAAATGATTACAATTGAAGTGACAGAACTGCAATCATCTATGTTTGATATGCTCCAAGGTACGGGAATGGAACAGATGGGCATGAATTTTCAAGATGCACTTGGAAGTTTTATGCCGAAAAAAACGAAAAAACGGAAACTTTCTGTAAAAGAAGCAAGAAAAGTCTTGACAAATGAAGAAGCACAGCGCTTAATTGATATGGATGAAGTTACACAAGAAGCCGTTTATCGTGCTGAACAACTTGGGATTATTTTTATTGATGAGATTGACAAAATTGCTGGTAAACAATCGAATAGCGTTGATGTATCACGTGAGGGCGTGCAGCGAGACATCTTACCGATTGTGGAAGGATCGACTGTTGTGACAAAATATGGACCGATAAGAACAGATTATGTTTTATTCATTGCAGCGGGCGCTTTTCATATGTCAAAGCCGTCAGATTTAATTCCGGAACTGCAAGGAAGGTTTCCAATCCGCGTAGAGTTGACGAAATTGTCAGCAGACGATTTTGTGAAAATTCTAGTGGAACCAGATAATGCTTTAGCGAAACAATATATAGCACTATTGGAAACTGAAGGTATAGAAATTGAATTTTCTGACGAAGCTATTCGTAAGATTGCCGAGATTGCCTATCAAGTCAATCAAGATACAGATAATATTGGAGCAAGAAGGCTCCATACTATTATGGAAAAACTTCTTGAAGATTTATCATTTGAAGCATCTGAAATTACGTTAGAAAAGGTAACGATAACACCTCAGTATGTAGAGGAAAAATTAGCGACGATTGCTAAAAATAAAGATGTGAGCCAGTTTATTTTGTAATAGTATCATCAGGTGACTCGCCCTAGTTTCCAAGTGATTAAAACTATGTGAATAATGTGTAGGAGGAAATTTAGAAATGGAATTATTAGCAAAAACAAGAAAATTAAATGCGTTATTACAGAGCGCAGCAGGGAAACCAGTAAACTTTAGAGAAATGGCTGACACAATGTGTGAAGTAATTGAAGCGAACGTGTTTATTGTAAGTCGTCGCGGAAAATTATTAGGATATGCAATTCACCAACAAATCGAAAACGACCGCATGAAGCAAATGCTTGCTGAGCGTCAGTTCCCAGAAGAATATACAAAGAACTTATTTAATGTAACTGAAACATCTCCAAACTTAGAAGTAAACAGTGAGTATACAGCGTTCCCTGTAGAAAACAGAGAGTTATTTGGTCAAGGGTTAACAACTATTGTACCAATCGTTGGCGGTGGTGAGCGTCTAGGTACATTAGTATTAGCACGTCTTGGTCAAGAATTTTTAGATGATGATTTAATTCTTGCTGAATATAGTTCTACTGTAGTAGGTATGGAAATTCTACGTGAAAAAGCGGAAGAAATTGAAGAAGAAGCACGTAGTAAAGCGGTTGTACAAATGGCAATTAGCTCATTATCATACAGTGAACTAGAAGCAATTGAGCATATTTTCGAAGAGTTAAATGGAACAGAAGGTTTACTTGTTGCAAGTAAAATTGCTGATCGTGTAGGTATTACACGTTCTGTAATTGTAAACGCACTCCGCAAGTTAGAAAGTGCTGGTGTAATTGAATCTCGTTCTTTAGGTATGAAAGGAACATACATCAAAGTATTAAATGACAAGTTTTTACATGAGCTTGCGAAACTAAAAACGAACTAATTTCAATAGACTAAGAGCTCTTCTGTGTAGTACAGAAGAGCTTTTTTTAGTAGGAGTAGCATATATAAATACAAGTTAAAAAACGGATATCCCCCCTTTTTTAGGAGTGGGTGAGAGGAACTAGCCGTGCATAGAAGCGGTCAGGGTCTTTTTCTGCCACGTGCGCAGTGAAAATCAGTGCAGGTTCTTTTTTATCCCGCTATTCGTGGGCAGTAAGACCCCCACCTCAAGATTCAGAGAGAAGCGTTGTCCAGCTCTAGTGGCTAGAATCTCCGGTCGTTTCGCCCCCTCGGACGAGGCAAAAAGCGCCTCTTTGTCAGGGGCGTGGGCGTCCTGCAATTCTGAGCAAGCCGCTTCCGCTTTTCTAAAGAAGATAGGTGGGGGACAACTGCCCGTAAAAGCCCGATTGGTGATGGAAGTTTCACTTTATAGCAGTAATCTCTATGTTGAAAAAACAAAAGGGATTCATACATAAATCCCAATTTAAAAATCGACATAAAACTATTCTTTGTCGGTGGAATAATAGCTAAAAAAGAATGAAAATTAGGAATGTTGTAAAGAGCGAGTAATGATTTCATAGTAAAAAAGAGCAATGAAAAAGAAAGTTTGACAATGTATGTATTTTCGACTTGATTGTGATATTTTGTTGTGATATAGTTGTCAGTGGTGTCAGTACAAAGTACACACGTTCATTGATTTAAGTGTTGGTGCTACGCTTGTAGTTTCGCTTAAAGATGAAGTGAACGGAGGATATCAAAAACCATTTAGGAGGAACTAAACTATGTCAGTAATTTCTATGAAGCAATTGCTTGAAGCTGGTGTTCACTTCGGACATCAAACTCGTCGTTGGAACCCAAAAATGAAACGTTACATTTTCACAGAGCGTAACGGTATCTACATCATCGACTTACAAAAAACTGTGAAAAAAGTTGAAGAAGCTTTCAACGTAATGAGAGATATCGCTGCTAACGGCGGTAACGTATTATTCGTAGGTACAAAAAAACAAGCACAAGATGCTATTAAAGAAGAAGCAACTCGCGCTGGTATGTATTTCGTTAACCAACGTTGGTTAGGTGGTACGTTAACAAACTTCCAAACAATTCAAAAGCGTATTAAACGCCTTAAAGACATCGAAAGAATGCAAGAAGATGGCACTTTCGAAGTACTTCCTAAGAAAGAAGTTGTACAACTTAAAAAAGAATTAGAGCGTCTTGAAAAATTCTTAGGCGGCATTAAAGATATGAAAGGTCTTCCGGATGCATTATTCGTAGTAGACCCTCGTAAAGAGCGTATCGCAATTGCTGAAGCACGCAAATTAAACATTCCAATCATCGGTATCGTTGATACAAACTGTGATCCAGATGAGATCGATCATGTAATCCCAGCAAACGATGATGCAATTCGTGCTGTAAAACTTCTTACATCTAAAATGGCAGACGCGATCCTTGAAGCAAAACAAGGTGAAGAAACTGTTACTGCGTAACAAATTTAGAAAGGTGATAAGGGGTTAGGCCTTTTATCACCTTTTTTAAGGTATATACATATTTTTAGGAGGATGAAAAGTATGGCAATTACTGCACAAATGGTAAAAGAACTTCGCGAAAAAACTGGCGCTGGTATGATGGATTGTAAAAAAGCGCTAACAGAAACTAACGGTGATATGGAGAAAGCAATTGACTTCTTACGTGAAAAAGGTATTGCGAAAGCTGCGAAAAAAGCAGATCGCATTGCTGCTGAAGGTTTAACTTACATCGAAACACAAGGTAACGAAGCTTTAATCTTAGAATTAAACTCTGAAACTGATTTCGTTGCGAAAAACGAAGGTTTCCAAACTTTAATCAAAGAATTAGCTGCTCACTTATTAGCTAACAAACCTGCTAACGTTGAAGAAGCTATGGCTCAAACATTTGCAAACGGTAAAACAGTAGAAGAGCACATCAATGAAGCAATCGCTAAAATTGGTGAAAAACTTACACTTCGTCGTTTTGAAATCGTAACAAAAACTGATGCAGATGCATTTGGTGCTTACCTACACATGGGTGGACGCATTGGTGTAGTAACAGTTCTTGAAGGTACAACTGATGAAGCAGCTGCTAAAGACGTAGCAATGCACATTGCAGCAGTTAACCCAAAATACATCGACCGTGATGCTGTAACAGCTGAAGAAGTTGAGCATGAGCGTGAAGTATTAACACAACAAGCTTTAAATGAAGGCAAGCCTGAAAAAATCGTTGCTAAGATGGTTGAAGGCCGCTTAGGTAAATTCTTTGAAGAGATTTGCTTACTTGACCAAGCATTCGTTAAAAATCCTGATATGAAAGTTCGTCAGTTCGTTGAGTCTAAAGGCGGTACATTAAAAGGATTCGTTCGCTACGCAGTTGGTGAAGGTATCGAAAAACGTCAAGACAACTTTGCTGAAGAAGTAATGAACCAAGTAAAAGGCAGCAACTAATAAAGATTGGGGGACACATTGTGTTCCCTTTTTTAAAATAAAGATGTGGGCATTGGAGGTTCATTATGAGTAAGCCGAAATATAATCGTGTTGTATTAAAGCTAAGCGGTGAAGCTTTAGCTGGAGATAAAGGGTTTGGAATTAACCCGTCTGTTATTAAATCTGTTGCACAGCAAGTAAAAGAAATTGCTGAGCTTGATGTAGAAGTTGCAGTCGTTGTTGGTGGCGGTAACATTTGGCGTGGAAAAATCGGAAGCGAGATGGGAATGGACCGTGCAACAGCCGATTACATGGGCATGTTAGCAACAGTAATGAATTCCTTAGCTCTTCAAGATAGCTTGGAAAATTTAGGAGTTCAAACACGTGTGCAAACTTCTATTGAAATGCGCCAAGTAGCAGAGCCTTACATTCGTCGTAAAGCAAATCGTCACTTAGAGAAGAAACGTGTTGTAATTTTTGCAGCAGGTACAGGTAACCCTTACTTCTCTACTGATACAACAGCAGCATTACGTGCAGCTGAGATTGAGGCAGATGTTATTTTAATGGCAAAAAATAATGTAGATGGCGTATATAGTGCAGATCCAACTGTTGATAAAACAGCGACAAAATATGAGTCACTTACATATTTAGATGTCTTAAAAGAAGGTTTAGGTGTAATGGACTCTACAGCTTCTTCTTTATGTATGGACAATGATATTCCATTAATTGTATTCTCGATTATGGAAGAAGGAAACATTAAACGTGCCGTTCTCGGCGAAAATATTGGAACAATTGTAAGGGGGAAATAACATGGCACAACAAGTAATGAATAATGCAAAAGAAAAAATGGAAAAAGCGGTTGCTGCATATTCTCGTGAACTTTCAACAGTTCGTGCAGGTCGTGCAAGTGCTTCTGTACTAGATAAAGTACAAGTAGATTACTACGGTGCACCAACGCCAGTTGTACAGTTAGCAAATATCACAGTACCAGAAGCACGTTTACTAGTAATTCAACCGTATGATAAGACATCTATCGGTGATATTGAGAAAGCGATTTTAAAAGCTGATTTAGGCTTAAATCCTTCTAATGATGGTACTGTAATTCGTATTGCATTCCCTGCGTTAACAGAAGAACGTCGTCGTGAACTTGTGAAAGTTGTGAAAAAATATTCTGAAGATGCAAAAGTAGCTGTTCGTAACGTTCGCCGCGATGCAAACGATGATCTTAAAAAACTTGAGAAGAACGGCGAGATTACAGAAGATGACTTAAGAGGATATACAGAAGACATCCAAAAAGAAACGGATAAGTATATCATAAAAGTTGACGAAGTTACAAAAAACAAAGAAAAAGAAATTATGGAAGTGTAATCGCGGAACTTTCGCAAATATGACCCTCTTCTTAAGGGGGTCTTTTTACACTTTTAGGCATATGTCTGCTCGTTGGAGGATTTGAATGATGTTTAGAAAACTTCCTTTTTTTAAAGGCAATAAGATTGCGTCGTTTGATCATCTCGTAGAAGAAGCAAAAAAAGGAGAAATTCCAGCTCATATTGCAATCATTATGGATGGTAATGGAAGATGGGCGAAAAGAAGAGCAATGCCTCGTATTGCAGGCCACCATGAAGGAATGCAAGTCGTAAAGAAAATTACGAAGTTTGCTAGTAAGCTCGGTGTCAAAGTGTTAACTCTTTATGCCTTCTCTACAGAGAATTGGAAAAGACCAAAATTGGAAGTAGATTATTTAATGAAACTTCCTGAAGAGTTTCTAGGTGCATTTTTACCGGAGCTTGTTGAAGAAAATGTACAAGTACGTGTGATAGGACAAAAGGATCGTCTTCCGACTCATACGAGAAGAGCGATGGATAAAGCAATAGAAGATACAAAAGATAACACGGGGTTAATTTTAAATTTTGCGTTAAACTATGGAAGTCGTGATGAAATTGTGTCAGCTGTACAAAATATGGTGAAGGATAGTGAGGAAGGAAACCTTCGTTCTGAAGACATAACAGAAGAAATGATTTCTTCATATTTAATGACAAGAACATTACCTGATCCTGATTTGCTAATTCGAACAAGTGGTGAACTTCGCATAAGTAATTTTATGTTATGGCAAATTGCTTACACAGAGTTTTGTTTTACAGATGTATATTGGCCCGATTTTACAGAAGAACATTTATTACAATCAATCACTGACTTCCAAAATAGAGGTCGCAGATTTGGAGGCGTGTAGAAAGAGAGGGTTTGGTAGTGAAACAGAGAATAATTACTGGAGTGATTGCTGCCGCGCTATTCATCCCCATCGTATTTTACGGTGGCGTGCCTTTCACAATTTTGGTGTATGCATTAGCTTCGGTTGGATTATATGAATTAATTCGAATGAATAAACTATCGATAATTTCTGTACCAACAATTTTAGCAGCAGTATTGTTATGGATTAGTTTAGTTCCAAGTAACGTAGCGGACGTATTTGATACAATAGGTTTATCAAAAGGAGAAATTACATTTGTAATTGTCTTATTACTTTTATCATATACTGTCCTTTCTAAGAATACATTTACTTTTGACAATGCTGCATTTTTATTAATGGCAACAACGTATGTTGCAATGGGTTTCTTTTATTTAAATGAAACGCGTATTGCTGGAATTCAATTTGTGTTTTATGCATTATTTGTTATATGGGCAACAGATTCAGGAGCGTATTTCATCGGAAAAGCGATGGGGAAAAGAAAACTATGGCCTGAAATTAGTCCAAATAAAACGATTGAAGGATCTCTTGGCGGTATTGTATGCGGTATTGTAGTAGCTGTTGTGTACAATATGTTTTTTTTCGTCGAGGGAAATATTGCCATGTTAATTGGAGTAACGATTGCAATTTCTGTATTTGGCCAAATTGGAGACTTAGTAGAGTCAGCGTTTAAACGTCATTACGGTGTGAAAGATTCGGGTTCAATTTTGCCAGGACATGGTGGTATTCTCGATCGCACTGACAGTTGGCTATTTGTATTACCGCTATTACATTTCTTACATTTCATTTAATGAATGGACGAGGAGTAGAAGTAATGAAAACCATTAGTTTATTAGGTGCAAGTGGCTCAATTGGAACGCAAACATTAGATGTATTGCGCACGCACCAAGACCAATTCCGTCTCGTTGCTTTTTCTGTTGGAAGAAATATTGAGTTTGCTCAGCAAATGATTCAAGAATTTTCTCCTGAGATTGTTTCTGTACAAGAAAAAGAAGATGCTTTGAGATTACAGACGGTTTGTGGAAATACGAAAATTGTATATGGAGAGGAAGGGCTGCTTGCAGTTGCACTTCATCCAGATGTAGAAATAGTTGTAAACGCCGTTGTTGGAAGTGTTGGACTATTACCGACATTGCGAGCAATTGAAGCGAAAAAAACGATAGCACTTGCAAATAAAGAAACATTAGTAACGGCAGGACATTTAGTTATGGAAGCTGCAAAGAAACATAACGTACCTTTGCTTCCTGTAGATAGTGAACATTCTGCTATTTTCCAATGTTTGAATGGAGAAAATGAGAAGCGCATTTCTAGATTAATTTTAACGGCATCAGGTGGAAGTTTCCGAGATAAAACGAGGGATGAGCTTAAACATGTAACAGTGGAAGATGCACTTCGTCATCCAAACTGGTCTATGGGTTCGAAAATTACTATTGATTCTGCTACAATGATGAATAAGGGATTAGAGGTTATTGAAGCGCATTGGCTTTTTAATATCCCCTATGAGCAAATCGATGTTGTATTACATAAAGAAAGTATCATTCACTCTATGGTTGAGTTTGAAGATCGCAGTGTAATGGCGCAGCTTGGTACACCAGATATGCGTGTTCCGATTCAATATGCACTTACTTACCCTGATCGTTTTTCACTTCCAAATGCTAAACAGCTGAATTTATGGGAAATTGGGACATTACATTTTCAAACAATGGATATGGAACGTTTCCGTTGTCTTCAATTTGCATATGAAGCTGGAAAAATGGGGGGAAGTATGCCAACTGTGATGAATGCTGCTAATGAAGCCGCTGTAGAAGCTTTTCTGCAAAAGAAAATTAGTTTCTTAACAGTAGAAGATCTCATTGAAAAAGCAATGCACCATCACAATGTCATTGCGCGTCCAAGCTTAGAAGAAATTCAGGAAATAGATGCTGCCACAAGACGGTTTGTGATGGAACAAATTTAGCAAAGGTGGTTATGAGAATTGAATACAGCGATTGCCTTTATTTTAATTTTTGGTGCACTTGTATTTTTCCATGAACTTGGACATTTGTACTTTGCCAAACGTGCTGGCATTTTATGTCGTGAATTTGCCATCGGTTTTGGCCCGAAATTGTTTGCGTTTGAAAAAAATGAAACAGTTTATACAATTCGTTTACTCCCCCTTGGCGGATATGTACGGATGGCTGGAGAAGATCCAGAAACAGTTGAACTAAAGCCTGGTACAAAAGTGGGTCTTGTTCTAAACGAAAAAGAAGAGGTTACGAAAATTGTTTTGGATAATCGTGAGAAATATCCAAATGTTCGTGTTATTGAAGTAGAACAAGCTGACTTGGAACATAAGCTGAGTATATCTGGATATGAAGAGTATGAGGAAGAGTTACAAACATTTCGAGTACATGAGAAAGCTCGCTTTGTTTCAGCAGGAGAGGAGACACAAATTGCTCCATTTAACCGACAATTTGGTTCAAAGACATTAGGACAGCGAGCGCTTGCCATTTTTGCTGGTCCTGCAATGAACTTTGTGCTTGCTTTTGTTATTTTTATCATTATCGGTTTTGTACAGGGAATTCCAGTAGATAAACCGATGATTGGAAAAGTAGTTTCAGGTAGTGTAGCAGAGAAAGCAGGTCTACATGAAGATGATGTCATTACGTCGATTAATAGTAAGCCAACAAATAGTTGGAAAGATGTCGTAAATATTGTCCGTGAAAATCCAGCAAAAGAAATTACGATGGATGTAACACGTGATAGTAAAAAAGTAGCAATTCAAGTTACTCCTGCTGCTGAAAAAGAGGGCGATGTTACAGTTGGTAGACTTGGGGTACAATCGCCTGTTGAGAAATCAGTTTTAGGTTCTATCAAATCAGGGTTTGAAGAAACATACAGATGGACAAAGCTCATATTTGTCTCGCTTATTCAGCTCGTTACAGGACATTTTTCTATTAACGATTTATCTGGTCCGGTAGGGATTTATAATTTAACAGACCAAGTTGTAGAATATGGTACGATTCGTGTGATGAGTTTAGCAGCTGTTTTAAGTATAAATCTTGGTTTATTTAACTTATTACCTGTTCCTGCACTTGATGGAGGCCGTCTTTTCTTCTTCTTAATTGAAGCGCTTCGCGGAAAGCCGATTGACCGTCAAAAAGAAGGAATGGTTCACTTTATTGGTTTTGCTTTATTAATGTTACTTATGTTAGTGGTAACATGGAATGATATACGGAAGTTTTTCTTATAAAAGAGGTGCTATTGAATGAAACAAAGTATGATATTTAGTCCTACACTGCGTGAAGTACCAGCTGATGCGGAAATTAAAAGTCATCAACTCCTACTACGCGCAGGATTTATGCGTCAAAATGCTTCAGGCATATATAGTTTTTTACCGCTTGGTCTGAAAGTGCTGCATAAAGTAGAACGCATTGTTCGTGAAGAAATGGAGAAAGCCGGTGCTGTTGAATTGTTAATGCCTGCTCTTCAAGCAGCAGAATTATGGCAAGAATCTGGACGCTGGTATTCATATGGTCCAGAATTAATGCGTATGAACGACCGTAATAAGCGTGAGTTTGCTTTAGGAGCAACGCATGAAGAGGTAATTACAGATCTTGTACGTGACGAAATTAAGTCCTATAAGAAATTACCTTTGACGCTTTATCAAATTCAAACAAAATTCCGTGATGAGCAAAGACCTCGTTTCGGTTTGTTGCGCGGAAGAGAATTTTTAATGAAGGATGCATATTCTTTCCACGCGACGCAAGAGAGTTTAGATGAAGTATATAACCGTCTTTTCCAAGCGTACTCGAATATTTTCACACGTTGTGGTTTAAATTTCCGTGCCGTTATCGCTGACTCTGGAGCAATGGGCGGAAAAGATACACATGAATTTATGGTATTATCAGATGTAGGAGAAGATACAATTGCATACTCTGACACATCTGGTTATGCTGCAAATATTGAGATGGCACCTGTTATTGCATCTTATAAAAAGAATGATGAAGCAGAAAAAGCGCTTGAAAAAGTAGCAACGCCAGATCAAAAGGCAATTGAAGAAGTAAGTGCGTTCTTAAATATTGAAGCAACAAATTGTATTAAGTCTATGGTCTTTAAAATAGACGAGAAGCTTATCGTTGCACTTGTTCGCGGAGATCATGAAGTAAACGATGTTAAGTTGAAAAATTTATACGGTGCTTCAGTTGTTGAACTTGCAACGCATGAAGAAGTAAAAGAGTTGTTAAACTGTGAAGTTGGTTCTTTAGGTCCAATTGGCACAGCAGAAGTAGAAATCATTGCTGACCATGCAGTGCAAGCGATCGTAAATGGTTGCTGCGGTGCAAATGAGGAAGGTTTCCATTATGTTAATGTAAATCCAGAACGTGACTTTAAAGTAAGCCAATATACTGATTTACGTTTTATTCAAGAAGGAGACCTTTCTCCAGACGGCGAGGGAACAATTCGTTTTGCTCGCGGTATTGAGGTGGGACATGTCTTTAAACTAGGTACTCGCTATAGTGAATCTATGAATGCAACATTCCTAGATGAAAATGGTAAAACACAGCCGATCATTATGGGTTGCTACGGAATTGGTGTATCTCGTACAGTTGCAGCTATTGCTGAGCAATTTAATGATGAAAATGGTTTGGTTTGGCCAAAAGCAGTTGCACCATTCCATGTACACGTGATTCCGGTAAATATGAAATCTGATGTACAGCGTGAAGTGGGCGAAAGTATTTACAATTCATTACAAGAACAAGGATATGAAGTATTATTAGATGACCGTGCTGAGCGTGCCGGTGTAAAATTTGCTGATGCAGATTTATTCGGTCTTCCAGTTCGAGTAACGGTTGGTAAAAAAGCTGATGAAGGTATTGTTGAAGTGAAAGTACGTGCAACAAGTGAATCGGCAGAAGTGAAAGTCGAAGAACTTCACACATACATTGCAAATATTTTAAAATAAGAAGAGGTACCTCCAGGTGAGGTACCTTCTCTTTCTTTGTGGAACGTTTCAATTTATAATAGCAGATGGAAGGAGGTTGCTTATGTCATTAACAAACGAACAACAAGAGCGATTTCAGATTTTGCTTGAACAGTTACAAATGCCTGAAGACCTTATCAATCAATATTTACAAGGTGGTGGCATTCAAAGGTTAGTTGTTGATAAAGCAAATAAGAGTTGGCATTTTGATTTACAAGTACCACGTATTTTACCAACAGAATTATATGAATTGCTTGAAACACAGCTTAAGCAGTCATTTTCTCATATTGCAAAAACATCATTTTCACTAGAAACAGAGAATAAGCAATTTACGGAAGAAGAGGTCAAGGCGTATTGGCCGCTCTGTACAGATCGAATTACTTTCTCACCTATGTTTGCGTATTTAAAAAAGCAACTTCCGCATGTAAACGGAGTGAAGTTGTTACTTGATGTGAATAATGATTTAGAATCTACTGCGCTAAAGAAAAATCTTGCGAAGCCAGTCGGAGACCAATATGAAGTTTTTGGATTTCCTCGTTTTCAGCTAGAAACAAATATAAAACAAAATGAAGAGGAAGTTCAAAAGTTTCGTGAACAAACACAGCAAGAGGATCGTCAGCGTGTTATACAAGCCATGGAAGAAATGGCCAAGAAACAAGCGGAAGAAAATGATGTTGTACACGAAGGGCCGATTGTACTCGGTTATCTCATTAAGCCTGATGAGGAGATTACACCACTACGTGAAATTCAAGATGAAGAAAGAAGAAAAACTGTTCAAGGTTATATCTTCCATGTGGAAACGAAAGAATTACGAAGTGGACGTACGTTATTGACATTAAAGATAACTGATTACACCGATTCCATTATGATTAAAATGTTTTCACGCGATAAAGAAGACATTCCACTCTTACAATCATTGAAAAAAGGAATGTGGGTAAAAGCACGTGGATCGATTCAAAATGATACGTTCGTTCGAGACTTAGTTATGATTGCAAATGATATTAATGAAATAACAGGTCCGTCTCGGAAAGATAAAGCAACTGAAGGAGAAAAAAGGGTAGAACTTCATATGCATACGCCGATGAGTCAAATGGATGCTGTAACTTCTGTATCTACACTTGTGAGTCAAGCGGGAAAATGGGGACATGAAGCAGTAGCTGTGACAGATCATGCTGTTGCACAAGCTTTTCCTGAAGCGTATTCTGCGGGGAAAAAAGCAGGAGTTAAAGTGATTTTTGGTGTAGAAGCGAATCTTGTTAATGACGGTGTGCCAATTGCCTATAATGAGGAGCATCGATTACTTGCAGACGAAACATATGTTGTATTTGACGTCGAAACAACAGGATTATCAGCTGTATATGATACGGTTATTGAGCTTGCTGCTGTAAAAGTAAAGGGCGGAGAGATTATTGATCGTTTTGAATCCTTTGCCAATCCACATCAACCGCTATCAGCAACAATCATTGAATTAACAGGTATTACAGATGATATGCTAACGGATGCTCCGGAAGTAGGAGAAGTATTTAAAAGGTTTGAACAGTGGATGGGTAATCATACGCTTGTAGCTCATAATGCAAGCTTTGATATGGGATTTTTAAACGTTGGATTTAAGAAAAGCGGATTAGAAAAAACGAAAAATCCAGTTATCGATACGTTAGAGTTGGCTCGTTTCTTATTTCCAGAGATGAAAAACCATCGTTTAAATACGTTATGTAAAAAGCTTGATATCGAACTAACACAGCATCACCGGGCAATTTATGATACAGAAGCGACGGGCTATTTGCTTGTGAAAATGCTGAAAAATGTGATTGAGAAAGACTTTGAATATCACGATCAGTTAAATGACAGTATGGGACAGGGAGATGCGTATAAACGTGGTCGTCCAAGTCATGTGACGCTTCTTGCAACGTCTGATGAAGGATTGAAAAATTTATATAAACTTGTTTCTTACGCACATCTTCAATACTTCTATCGTGTACCTCGTATTCCGCGTTCATTATTAAAGAAGTATCGCGAAGGTATCTTAGTCGGTACAGCTTGTGATAAAGGCGAAGTATTTGAAGCGATGATGCAAAAGGCACCGGAAGAAGTAGAGGAAATTGCACAGTTTTATGATTACATTGAGGTTATGCCTCCAGAAGTGTTACGACATTTGGTAGAGCTCGAGCTCATTCGTGATGAAGGGCAATTAAAAACAATAATTTCTAACTTAGTAAAGCTAGGTGAAACATTAGACAAGCCTGTTGTTGCAACAGGAAATGTTCATTATTTAAATCCAGAAGATGCAATGTATCGGAAAATTTTAGTGAGTTCGCAAGGCGGAGCCAATCCATTAAATCGCCATTCATTGCCGCCGGTGTATTTCCGAACAACAAATGAAATGTTAGAATGCTTCTCCTTCTTAGGCGAAGAAAAAGCAAAAGAAATTGTTGTAACAAATACACAAAAAGTCGCAGCGATGATCGGTGATGTAAAGCCTGTAAAAGATGACCTGTACACGCCAAAAATCGAAGGTGCAGATGATGAAACGCGTGACATGAGTTACGAAATGGCTCGAAGTATATACGGAGATGAACTGCCAGAAATTGTAGAAGCCCGCTTAGAAAAAGAATTGAAAAGTATCATTGGACATGGATTTGCTGTTATTTATTTAATTTCACATAAGCTTGTAAAGAAATCACTTATTGATGGATATCTTGTTGGTTCACGTGGTTCGGTTGGTTCCTCATTTGTTGCGACAATGATGGAAATTACAGAGGTAAACCCTTTGCCGCCGCATTATGTTTGTCCAAATTGTAAGCAATCACAGTTTTTTAATGATGGTTCGGTCGGTTCTGGGTTTGACTTACCTGATAAAGATTGCCCAAACTGTGGAATTGCATATAAAAAAGACGGTCATGATATTCCGTTCGAAACGTTCCTTGGCTTTAAAGGAGATAAGGTTCCGGATATTGATTTGAGTGCGACACGTTCTTAACTGAAAAGGTTAAGCATTAGCATTTGCTAGTAGAACTGCTATTTCGAAGTGTGGAATGATGGAGTAACGCCCTAAAACACACTCACTGAAGCTACGGCAAGCGATAGCGATATTGCAAACATCAACATCGTTTGAAGCCCGTTAAAGTAGGCTGAAGTTCACCCTAACGTAGAGACAAGGAAAGGGAGGTAGAAACCTTCTGTGAATGATAGGTCTGGTGTCTATAAAATTCCTATGGTTAGAATCAGTAGAATCACTGGGACGAACCCTCGACTGACTTTTCGTGAATGTCACGTAGTAGAAATGTTACGGGGTCCAAATAGGACTTCCAAGTGTGGATGAGTAAGCGTTTGGTTATGAAAATCCATACTGTGTTACAGGCACAGTCAAGCTTGGCGGAATTTAGGGGGAACCTAAGGGGATTATGTACAGATAGGAATAGTGGAACGTGTGAAGCTTTCGACATAAGAGAAGGTTGTACTTCGATGACGATGGTATGTGGAAAGGCAGATGCTATAACACATTTTACGAGAGTGGCAGTAGTGCCGTAGTACCGCTTAATGAAATGCTGAAGATGACTGAATAACCAATAAGTCGGAGGATAAAAACATTTCAGAGGGAAGGGCACAAGTCGTTAACGTCGAAAAAAACTTCGATAAAGTTAACGATGGAACGCCGTGTGAGTGTGAAAGCCTCATGCACGGTGTGGAGTGGGGGAAAAGCGGGAGATAATATCAAATGCTTACCTATCACTATATTTCTCAGGAGAATATCAGCCTCGTGCCCATAACTATACGAAAGTACTGTTCGGTGAAGATAATGTATATCGTGCTGGTACAATAGGTACCGTTGCTGAAAAGACCGCGTATGGTTATGTGAAAGGCTATGCTTCAGATCATAATTTAACGATACGAGGAGCAGAAGTAGATCGCCTTGTAGCAGGATGTACCGGTGTTAAGAGAACGACAGGGCAACATCCAGGTGGTATTATCGTAGTGCCGGATTACATGGATGTCTTTGATTTTACACCAATTCAATTTCCAGCAGATTCTTTAGATGCAGAATGGAGAACCACACATTTTGACTTCCATTCTATTCATGATAACTTATTAAAACTTGATATACTTGGACACGATGATCCGACAGTGATTCGTATGCTTCAAGATTTAAGTGGAGTGGATCCAAAGACGATTCCAACTGATGATCCAGAAGTAATGAAAATTTTCTCGGGTACAGAATCACTTGGTGTAACAGAGGAACAAATTAATTGTAAAACAGGTACGCTTGGTATTCCGGAATTTGGTACGAAATTCGTTCGCCAAATGTTAGAAGAAACGAAGCCAACGACATTCTCAGAGCTTGTCCAAATTTCTGGACTATCACACGGTACAGATGTATGGCTAGGAAACGCAAATGAACTCATTTATGATGGCACATGTACACTGAGTGAAGTAATCGGTTGTCGTGATGACATTATGGTATATTTAATTTATCAAGGTCTAGAACCATCTTTAGCGTTTAAAATTATGGAATCTGTACGTAAAGGGAAAGGCGTACCTCCAGAGTGGGAGGAAGAAATGCGCAATAATAATGTGCCGGGATGGTATATTGATTCATGTAAAAAGATTAAGTATATGTTCCCAAAGGCCCATGCAGCAGCATATGTACTGATGGCTGTGCGCATTGCCTATTTCAAAGTGCATTTTGCACTGTTATTCTACGCAGCTTACTTTACTGTTCGTGCCGATGATTTTGATCTAGATGCGATGGTGAAAGGCCCAGCATCTATCCGTGTTAAAATTGATGAAATTACGCAAAAAGGATTAGATGCATCGCCGAAAGAAAAAAGTTTGTTAACAGTATTAGAAATGACTCTTGAAATGTGTGAACGTGGCTATTCATTCCAAAAAGTTGATTTATACCGTTCTAGTGCAACTGATTTTATTATTGATGGGAATACACTAATTCCTCCGTTTAATGCAATACCTGGTCTAGGTACAAATGCTGCTTTAAATATTGTAGCAGCGCGCAAAAATGGTGAGTTTTTATCGAAAGAGGATTTACAACAGCGCAGTAAGATTTCTAAAACAATTATTGAGTATTTAGATAGCCAAGGTTGTCTAGGAGATTTACCAGACCAAAACCAGTTATCATTGTTCTAATAGGCAGGAAAAGTCTTTGCAAAACTATGGTTACTATGCTATACTAGATACCGAGATAACCATGGCATGTATATTTTGTGAAAAAAAGAGTGGGGAAACCCACTCTTTCGTTTTACTATCTACGTTTCTGCGTCTAAAAAATTCGTAGACGTTTCTGTCGTATATACATATTTTGTTACAAGTTTTACTTCTTAAATTTGGTAATACTAAGACAGATATTCCCTGCTTATTAGCAGGGGCTTTTGTTAGCTAACGAGAAAGAATATACAAACTGCATTGGTTAAAAGTACGCAGAGTGAAATCTTTCAACTGTTACATGGCGGCAGAAAGGAGGCTGTTTATGGATAAGAAAGTTACAGAAGTTGTTGAAGCACTTGCGCAGCCAATTGTCGAAGAGCTTGGTCTTGAGCTTGTAGATGTAGAGTATGTGAAAGAAGGCAAAGATTGGTTTTTACGCGTATCCATTGACTCTGATACAGGAGTAGATATTGAGGAATGTGGAGCGGTAAGTGAGCGGTTAAGTGAAGCTCTAGATAAAGAGGATCCAATTCCTCATCTTTATTTCTTAGATGTTTCCTCTCCAGGAGCGGAGCGTCCATTAAAGAAAGAAAAAGATTTCCACCAAGCAGTAGACAAACAAGTTGCAATTAAAACATACGAGCCAATCAATGGTGAAAAAATGTTTGAAGGAAAACTACTTGCATATGATGGAACAACAATTACATTACTATTAACAATTAAAACACGTAAAAAAGAAATCCAAATTCCAATGGATAAAGTGGCCAATGCGCGACTTGCAGTTACGTTTTAGTAAGAAGGGGGATCTTCATGAGCACTGAGTTGTTAGATGCTTTGCTCGTATTAGAACAAGAAAAAGGTATTAGCAAAGATATTATTATTGATGCTATTGAAGCAGCTTTAATTTCTGCTTATAAACGAAATTTCAACCAAGCGCAAAACGTTCGCGTTAGCTTCAATCCTGAAGTTGGTACGATTCAAGTATTAGCGCGTAAGGATATAGTGGAAAATGTATTTGATCCACGTCTTGAAATTTCTGTTGAAAAGGCAAGACAAATTAACCCAAATTACCAAGAGGGCGACGTATTAGAAATTGAAGTAACACCAAAAGATTTCGGGCGTATTGCAGCACAAACAGCAAAACAAGTTGTAACGCAGCGTGTACGTGAAGCAGAACGTGGCGTGATTTATTCTGAGTTCAGCGACCGTGAAGAAGACATTATGGTTGGTATTGTACAACGTCAAGATGCTCGCTTTATTTATGTAAGTTTAGGGAAAGTAGAAGCACTTTTACCAGTAAGCGAGCAAATGCCAAACGAACAGTACAAACCACATGATCGCATCCGTGTTTTCATTACAAAAGTAGAGAAAACAACAAAAGGACCGCAAATTTATGTATCACGTACGCATCCAGGGCTTTTAAAGCGTTTATTTGAAATTGAAGTGCCAGAAATTTATGATGGAACAGTAGAAATTCGTTCTGTGGCACGTGAAGCAGGAGATCGCTCGAAAATCTCTGTTTACTCTGAAAACGTAGATGTAGATCCAGTTGGTTCTTGTGTAGGACCGAAAGGCCAACGTGTACAACGCATCGTAGATGAGCTAAAAGGTGAAAAAATTGATATCGTTCGCTGGTCAGATGATCCGGTGGAATATGTAGCAAATGCATTAAGTCCATCACAAGTTGTAAAAGTACTTGTAAACGAAGAAGAAAAAGCAACTACAGTAATTGTTCCAGATCATCAACTTTCCTTAGCAATTGGTAAGCGTGGACAAAACGCGCGCCTTGCAGCAAAATTAACGAATTGGAAAATTGACATTAAGAGTGAGTCTGATGCGAAACAACTAGGACTTTTAACAGAAGAAGATATGATGCTCGCATTCGATTCTGCTGAAGATGAAATCGAATAGAGGTGATGAACGTGAGCAATCGAAAAGTTCCGTTACGAAAATGTGTGGTAACACAAGAGATGAAATCAAAACGCGAGCTCATTCGCATTGTTCGTTCCAAAGAGGGAGTCGTGTCGATTGATTTGACAGGCAAACAATCAGGACGCGGTGCATACTTGTCAAAAGATAAAGAATGCATTTCTCAGGCGAAAAAGAAAAACGTTTTGGAACATCACCTAAAAGCGAAAATTGATGACTCTCTTTATGAAGAGCTAATCGAGCTTGTTGAGAAGGAGTCGAAGTAAGTGTCCAATTGGAAATCGTTTTTAGGGCTGGCAAATCGGGCCCGAAAGATTATATCGGGTGAAGAGCTTGTTTTAAAAGAAGTTCGAGGTGGAAAAGCAAAGCTCGTATTGCTTTCTGAAGATGCGTCAGCAAATACAACAAAGCGCATTACGGACAAAACAACGTACTACAACGTACCAATGAGAAAGGTCGAAAATCGACAAGAATTAGGGCATGCGATTGGGAGAGAAGAACGAGTCGTTGTAGCAGTGTTAGACGACGGCTTTGCTAAAAAGTTGCTTAGCATGCTCGATACAACTTACCGGGGGTGAAGGTATGAGTAAAATTCGAATACACGAATATGCAAAAAAACACAATATCTCAAGTAAGGATATTATTACAAAACTAAAAGAAATGAATATTGAGGTTTCGAATCATATGGCGATGTTAGATGATGAAGTAGTAAACAAGTTAGATAATCAGTATAATGCTGGGGCAGAAAAACCTTCTGTTGCAGATGAGTTTGAAGTAGAAGAAAAAGTTGTTCGCAGCAAAAAGAACAGCAATAAGAATAAGAAAAAAGGCAAAGGGAATCAAGACAAACGTCAAGAAAACTTTGCTGGAAGACAACAAACGCAAGTGATAGAAACACCAGACAAAATCACTTTCTCTGGCACGCTTACAGTAGGTGAACTTGCGAAAAAATTAAGCAAAGAGCCATCTGAAATTATTAAAAAGCTCTTTATGCTTGGAATCATGGCAACAATTAACCAAGATTTAGATAAAGAAACAATTGAGTTAATTGCAAGTGATTACGGTATTGAAGTAGAAGAAGAAGTAATTGTTAGTGAAACAGAATTCGAAACGTTTATGGACGAACAAGACAATGAAGAAAATTTAAAAGAGCGTCCGGCTGTCGTTACAATTATGGGACACGTTGACCATGGTAAAACAACATTACTTGACTCTATTCGTAATTCAAAAGTAACTGCTGGTGAAGCGGGCGGAATTACGCAGCATATTGGTGCATACCAAGTTGAAGTAAATGACAAGAAAATTACGTTCTTAGATACACCAGGTCACGCAGCGTTTACAACAATGCGTGCACGCGGTGCACAAGTTACGGATATTACAATTCTTGTTGTAGCAGCTGATGACGGTGTTATGCCACAAACGGTTGAAGCGATTAACCACGCGAAAGCTGCTGGAGTACCAATTATTGTTGCTGTGAATAAAATGGATAAACCATCAGCAAATCCAGACCGTGTAATGCAAGAATTAACTGAATATGAGTTAGTTCCAGAAGCTTGGGGCGGCGATACAATCTTCGTACCGATTGCTGCGATTAAAGGCGAAGGAATTGACAATTTATTAGAAATGATTCTACTTGTAAGTGAAGTAGAAGAATATAAAGCGAATCCTAACCGCTATGCAACAGGTACTGTAATTGAAGCACAGCTTGATAAAGGTAAAGGAACAATCGCGACATTACTTGTTCAAAACGGTACATTGCGAGTTGGAGATCCAATCGTTGTTGGTACATCATTCGGCCGTGTTCGTGCAATGGTAAATGATATTGGCCGTCGTGTAAAAGTTGCTGGTCCATCTACTCCTGTTGAGATTACAGGTTTAAATGAAGTACCACAAGCAGGCGATCGCTTCATGGCATTTGCTGATGAGAAGAAAGCTCGTCAAATCGGTGAATCTCGTGCACAACAAGCATTGGTTGCACAGCGTGGTGAAAAATCTAAATTAAGTCTTGAAGATTTATTCCAACAAATTAAAGAAGGCGATGTAAAAGAAATTAACTTGATTGTGAAAGCAGACGTACAAGGTTCTGTGGAAGCAATGGCAGCATCACTTCGTAAAATTGATGTTGAAGGCGTAAAAGTGAAAATCATCCATACTGGTGTAGGTGCGATTACAGAATCTGATATTATTTTAGCCTCTGCATCTAATGCAATTGTAATTGGATTTAACGTACGTCCTGATGTTAATGCGAAGCGTACAGCTGAATTAGAAAACGTTGATATTCGTTTGCACCGCATTATTTATAAAGTAATTGAAGAGATCGAAGCAGCGATGCAAGGTATGCTAGATCCTGAATTCGTAGAAAAAGTAATCGGTCAAGCAGAGGTTCGTCAAACATTCAAAGTAACGAAAGTTGGAACAATTGCAGGCTGTTATGTAACTGATGGTAAAATCACACGTGATAGTGGCGTACGTATCATTCGTGATGGCGTAGTTATTTTCGAAGGACAACTTGATACGTTAAAACGTTTCAAAGATGACGTAAAAGAAGTTGCACAAAACTATGAGTGTGGTATTACAATTGAAAGATATAATGATCTTAAAGAAGGGGACATCATTGAGGCGTACGTTATGGAAGAAGTGAAGCGATGATTATCGCTTCGCTCTCATTCGAATGTATGATTTATGATGTGCATTCTTTAAAAGAGAAACGAGCAATTTTACAGCGTGTTTTAACTCGCGTGAAACAGCGTTACAATGTATCTGTTTCAGAAGTTGGGCACCAAGATGTATGGCAACGTACAGAAATTGCAATTGTTTCTGTATCCTCAAATCGTGTTGTCTGTGAAAAAGAAATGAATCGTGTACTTGCGTACGTTGATTCATTTCCTGAGATTGAACGTACGATAACGCAATTGGAATGGTATTGAATGAGGTGATTAGTTATGAAGCTACGTGCAAATCGCGTGGGCGAGCAAATGAAGAAAGAATTAGGCGAAATTATCAGTCGCAAAATTAAAGACCCACGTATCGGTTTTGTGACGGTAACAGATGTGCAAGTAAGTGGGGATTTACAGATTGCCAAAGTATATATTTCTGTTTTAGGAGACGAAGAGCAGAAAGAAAATACATTAAAAGGTTTAGCGAAGGCAAAAGGCTTTATTCGTTCCGAAATTGGACAGCGTATTCGTCTTCGAAAAACGCCTGAAATCTCCTTTGAATTTGATGAATCAATTGGATATGGTCATCGAATTGATACACTTTTACATGAAATTAATAAAGAAGGTAAACGTGAAGAATAATGGATAGACATATGTCTATCCATTTTTTCAATCTAAATTAAGTCCGGCATTCAATAGTATAACGATGAGGTGAATATATGGAAGGTGTAGTACTATTACATAAACCAAAAGGAATGACATCACATGATTGTGTATTCAAATTAAGAAAAATATTAAGGGAAAAACGTATAGGGCATACAGGAACTTTAGATCCGGATGTGACAGGAGTATTACCAATTTGTGTAGGGCGTGCTACGAAAATTGCACAATTTTTAACGAGTGAAACAAAAACGTACGAAGGTGAAGTTACACTAGGATTTTCGACGACTACAGAAGATGCTTCAGGTGAAGTTGTTGAAAAGCAAGATGTCAATCGTGTTATTACGCGCGAAGAAGTAGAATCTGTATTAGCTGGTTTAACAGGAACAATCGAACAAGTACCACCAATGTATTCAGCTGTAAAAGTGAATGGAAAGAAACTATATGAATATGCAAGAGCGGGAATAGAAGTAGAGCGTCCTGTTCGTACAATTACGATTCGTGAGTTTACTTTACTTGATAATCGTGAATTATTTGAAGGAGAGACAATTTCCTTACGTTTCCGTGTGACTTGTAGTAAAGGAACATACGTAAGAACATTAGCTGTTATGATTGGGGAAGAGCTTGGGTTTCCAGCGCATATGTCCGATCTTGTAAGAACAGCATCAGGAGAGTTTAAATTAGAAAATTGCATATCATTTGAAGAAATTGAACAAAACGTGCAAAATGGAACAGTGGAATCTATCTTCATTTCGATTGATGAAGCATTGCGTAAATTTCCAAAAATGGTTGTTAGTAGAGAACAAGCAGAAAAAGTGAAGAATGGCATGTTTTTACCGAATAAAGAACAAGTAACAGCGCCATTCATTACAGTTTTTGATGAAAATGAACGCTGCTTAGCAATTTATGAACATCACCCAAAGCATCAAGGTATGTTGAAACCTATGAAAGTACTTGTGAATAATCAAGAATTACAGCTATAATGAATAATTGGAAGGATTATTACAGAAAAAGGTGAATTCAAGCGTGAAACTCATTCATTTAACTCATCCCCATGTATTAAACAAAACGGAAATAGAGCCTACTGTGATGGCATTAGGCTATTTTGATGGTATTCATTTAGGTCATCAACGTGTCATTCGTACTGCGAAAAAGGTTGCAGAAGAACGAGGTTTTAAAAGTGCTGTGATGACTTTTCATCCGCATCCGTCTGTTGTATTAGGGAAAAAGGAAGCGCATGTAGAGTATATTACTCCTTTACGAAGTAAAGAAAAAGTGATTGCAAGTTTAGGAATTGATATTTTATATGTTGTGAAATTTGACGAATCATTTGCAAATTTACTCCCACAACAATTTGTAGATGATTATATCATTGGGCTGAATGCAAAACATGTTGTAGCTGGTTTTGATTATTCATATGGACGTTTAGGAAAAGGGACGATGGAAACTTTGCCATTTCATGCAAGAGGGGAGTTTACACAAACCGTGATTGAAAAAGTAGAATTTCAAGAAGAAAAAGTAAGTTCCACATTATTACGAAGACATATTCGTAATGGTGAAATGGAACGAATCCCAGCTATTTTAGGACGACCATATACAGTTGAAGGCATAGTTGTTCACGGAGATAAACGAGGACGCCAAATTGGCTTTCCAACAGCTAATTTGGCTTTAAGTGATGAATATCTTTTGCCGCCTGTTGGTGTATATGCTGTTCGAATGAACGTGAATGATGAGTGGCATGAAGGTGTATGTAATATCGGATATAAACCTACTTTTAAGGAAAATGAAAAGCAGCTTTCTATTGAAGTACATCTTTTTGAATTTCAGCGCGATATATATGATGAATCTGTTGTTGTGGAGTGGCACATCCGCATTCGTGAAGAAAAAAAGTTTAACGGAATTGATGAGTTAGTAGTACAAATTGCAAAAGATAAGAGAACGGCGGAAGATTATTTTAGCCACACAAATAATATACTTGCTTTTTCTAATGAAAAGTAGTATTCTATCTTATGTACTTTACAATAACCATTGCTTGGCATTACGACTCACCGACGTTTGCTAGGTAATTGGGGATTTAATACTTAGGAGGTGAAATAGGATGGCTTTAACGCAAGAGCGTAAAAATGAAATCATAGCACAATTTAGAACTCATGAGACTGATACTGGTTCTCCAGAGGTTCAAGTTGCTGTCCTAACAGAGCAAATTAACACTCTAAATGAGCACTTACGTACTCACAAGAAAGATCATCATTCACGTCGCGGTCTTTTAAAGATGGTTGGTAAACGTCGTAACTTACTTACTTACCTTCGTAACAATGACATCACTCGCTACCGTGAATTAATCACAAAGCTTGGATTACGTCGATAGTCAAAAAAAGCGGGAATATTCCCGCTTTTTTGTTAGGTAAAAATATATCTTCTACTCTTGATAGCTTACTGTATTTTCGGTAATACTAGAGGAAGAATATTGTGATATATTATCCATTTACATAGAAGAATTGAATATTTTAAATTGAGAGGGGTACTTAAATGAGTCAGGAAAAGCAAGTCTTCTCGATAGATTTGGCTGGTCGTCAGCTAACAATTGAAGCAGGTCAGCTTGCAAAACAAGCAAACGGAGCGGTTTTAGTAAGATATGGCGACACAGCGGTTCTATCTACAGCAACTGCATCAAAAGAGGCAAAAAATGTAGATTTCTTCCCATTAACAGTAAACTATGAAGAGCGTTTATATGCAGTAGGGAAAATTCCAGGAGGCTTTATTAAACGTGAAGGTCGTCCAAGCGAGAAAGCAATTTTAGCGAGCCGTTTAATCGATCGTCCAATTCGTCCTCTTTTTGCTGATGGTTTCCGTAATGAAGTACAAGTTGTCAGCATTGTAATGAGTGTAGATCAAGATTGTTCTTCAGAAATGGCAGCTATGCTTGGTTCTTCATTAGCGTTATCGATTTCAGATATTCCATTTGAAGGTCCGATTGCTGGTGCGACAGTTGGTCGTATTGATGGCGAATTTATTATGAATCCAACAGTTGAACAACAAGAGAAGAGTGATATTCATCTTGTTGTTGCGGGAACAAAAGATGCGATTAACATGGTAGAAGCTGGTGCAGATCAAGTGCCTGAAGAAACAATGTTAGAAGCGATTATGTTTGGTCATGAAGAAATTAAACGTCTAATTGCTTTCCAAGAAGAGATTGTACAGGCTGTAGGTAAAGAAAAAACAGAAGTGCAACTTTATGAAGTGGATGCTGATCTTAATCAAACTGTACGTGAAATGGCAGAGCAAGAAATGCATTCAGCAATTCAAGTGCACGAAAAACACGCGCGTGAAGATGCAATTAATGCAGTGAAAAAGCGTGTTATCCAGCATTATGAAGCGCAAGAAGCTGATGCTGAAACAATAGGACAAGTAAATGAGATTTTATATAAAATTGTAAAAGAAGAAGTACGTCGTCTTATTACAGTTGAAAAAATCCGCCCAGATGGACGTAAAGGTGATGAAATTCGTCCTTTAGCATCAGAAGTAGGAATTTTATCTCGTACGCATGGTTCTGGTTTGTTTACACGTGGACAAACGCAAGCATTAAGCATTTGTACATTAGGGGCATTAGGCGATGTGCAAATTTTAGATGGTCTTGGTGTAGAGGAATCTAAACGTTTTATGCATCATTATAATTTCCCGTCCTTCAGTGTTGGTGAAACAAGACCGATGCGTGGACCAGGTCGTCGTGAAATTGGTCACGGAGCGTTAGGTGAGCGTGCTCTTGAACCGGTTATCCCATCTGAAAAAGATTTCCCATATACAGTTCGTCTTGTATCAGAAGTTTTAGAATCAAATGGTTCTACTTCTCAAGCGAGTATTTGCGGTAGCACTTTAGCAATGATGGATGCAGGTGTTCCTTTGAAAGCACCAGTAGCCGGTATTGCAATGGGACTTGTAAAGTCTGGTGAACACTATACAATTTTAACTGATATTCAAGGTATGGAAGATCACTTAGGTGATATGGACTTTAAGGTAGCTGGTACAGCGAAAGGTGTAACAGCACTTCAAATGGACATTAAAATTGAAGGTTTATCTCGTGAAATTTTAGAAGAGGCATTGCAACAAGCGAAAATTGGACGCATGCATATCTTAGAACATATGTTATCTGTTATTGCTGAGCCGCGTAAAGAGTTATCCAAATATGCTCCGAAGATTGTGACAATGACAATTAATCCGGATAAAATCCGTGATGTTATTGGGCCAAGTGGAAAGCAAATTAACAAGATTATTGAAGAAACAGGCGTGAAAATTGATATTGAACAAGATGGTACAGTCTTTATTTCATCTATTGATCAAGAAATGAACGAAAAAGCGAAGAAAATTATTGAAGATATCGTTCGTGAAGTGCAAGTAGGTGAAATTTACTTAGGAAAAGTAAAACGAATTGAAAAATTTGGTGCTTTCGTTGAATTATTCAGTGGTAAAGACGGTCTTGTTCATATTTCTGAATTAGCACTTGAACGTGTAGGGAAAGTAGAAGATGTTGTGAAAATCGGTGATGAGATTTCTGTAAAAGTTATCGAAATCGATAAACAAGGTCGTGTAAACTTATCTCGAAAAGTCTTGCTTAAAGAAGAGCAGGAAAAAGAAGCTGCAAAACAAGAGCAAGAACAAAAACAAGAGCAAGAACAAGAATAGGAAAAAAAAGTTAAGGGATTCCCTTAGCTTTTTTTTTTTATGTAAAAACCTTGGGATATATCTCAAGGTTTTTTTGTATATAACAGAGTATAGTTTTAACGAGAACGTTTAAATTAACAATAAAGTGAAACTTCCATCAGTGGGGGGCTTTATTCCTAGCTGATGGAAAGCTCTCACCAATCGGGCTTTAACGGGCAGTTATCCCCCACCTATCTTCTTTAGAAAAGCGGAAGTGGCTCGTTCAGAATGTGAGGGGGATGGAGCTTCTGACGTAGAGGTGTTTTTTACCTCGCAGGAATAAGCGAAGCCACCGAGCATTCTAGCCACTGAAGCTGGACAACGATTCGCTCTCAATCTTGAGGTGGGATCTTACTGCCCACGAATAGCGGGATAAAAAGAAATTGTTATTACTTTCGTTTAACGAGGTGTACATCAAAAGAATAGAAGCTAACTATTAGTCTGCGGATGGAAGGTTCTTGACTGATGAGGTATTATTTTATTGGAGGGTGATGAATGAAAATTCGTAATATTTTACTTATAGTTATATTATGGTTCTCCGCAATGCATGTTTCGCATATATCATATGCAAAAGACAGCCTGTATGAAGAGATTGAAGAAAGGGCAAAAGTGTATGCGATTCCACCGCAAAATGCATGTATTGATAAGGTATGGAAAGCGACGCCAGGATATAATGGAAAAGAAGTGGATATCCGAGCTTCCTATGATAACATGAAAAAACAGGGTCGTTTTGACGAGAAACAATTGGTATATCGAGAAGTGTCGCCTAAAGTACATTTAGCAGACTTATCACCTGCTCCTATTTATAGAGGGAATCCAAGTAAAAAAATGATTGCACTTACCATTAATGTTGCTTGGGGAAATGAATATCTTTCAAAGATGTTAGAAGTACTACAAAAGCACAATGTGAAGGCAACTTTTTTTTTAGAGGGAAGATGGGTGAAAGAAAATTTGCGGTTTGCAAAAATGATTGCGGATGCGAACCAGGAAGTGGGAAATCATTCATATACGCATCCTGATATGAAAACGCTGTCGCTTTCTTCAATTCAAGAGCAATTACAAAAAACGAATCAAGTCATTGAAGCGGCAACGAATCAAAAAGTGCGTTGGTTTGCACCTCCAAGTGGCAGTTTTCGTGACGATGTTGTACATACTGCTGCAAAATTGCACATGGGGACGATCATGTGGACAGTGGATACAATTGATTGGAAGCATCCAGAGCCGCATGTGTTGCTCCAAAGAGTATTAAGTAAAGTACATCCCGGTGCCATTATTTTAATGCATCCAACTTCTTCTTCGGCAGAATCGCTGGATACATTGATTTCAAAGCTAAAAGAAAAAGGATATACTGTAGGGAATGTATCTGATTTAGTAGATGAAAAGCGGATTGACTAAACACATTTGCATGACATTCGTCTTTAAACTTGTTATGATTATATAATAGAATTTTTTAACAGAGAAATTGTTAATAGGAGGAAGGCTTTTGATCAAAAAATATACGTGTAAAAATGGAGTAAGGATTGTAATGGAACATATTCCAACAGTGCGTTCTGTTGCAATTGGAGTATGGATTCATGCGGGATCGCGAAATGAAAATGAAAAAAACAATGGGATTTCTCACTTTTTAGAACATATGTTTTTTAAAGGGACCAAAACCCGTAGTGCTAGAGAAATCGCAGAATCCTTTGATAGTATTGGTGGGCAAGTTAATGCGTTTACATCAAAGGAATATACATGTTACTATGCGAAAGTGTTAGATGAGCACGCGAAATATGCACTTGATATTTTAGCGGACATGTTCTTTCACTCAACGTTTGTTGAGGAAGAATTAAAAAAAGAAAAAAATGTTGTGTTTGAAGAAATTAAAATGTATGAAGATACGCCGGATGATATTGTCCATGATATGTTAACAAAAGCGACGTATGAGACACACCCGCTGGCATATCCTATTTTAGGAACGGAGCAAACGCTTGAAACATTTACAGGTGATACGCTTCGTGAATATATGAAGGATCATTATACGCCAGAAAATGTCGTTATTTCTATTGCTGGCAACATTGATGAATCATTCGTCCAAATCGTTGAACAATATTTTGGAAGTTATGAAGGAACGACAAATCGTGAACAAGTACATAACCCTATTTTTCATCCAAACAAAGTAGCACGTAAAAAAGAAACAGAACAAGCTCATTTATGTTTAGGATTTAAAGGATTACAGATGGGTGATGAAAGTGTTTATAATCTGATTGTATTGAATAATATTCTGGGCGGCAGTATGAGTAGTCGTTTGTTCCAAGAAGTGCGTGAGCAACGCGGCTTAGCATACTCTGTATTTTCTTATCATTCTTCTTATGAAGATACAGGCATGTTAACAATTTACGGAGGAACGGGCAGTCAACAGCTCGAGATGTTGTACGAAACAATTCAGCAAACGCTGGATACATTAAAAAATACAGGTATTACAGAAAAAGAATTGCTTAACAGTAAAGAGCAACTAAAAGGAAATCTTATGTTAAGTTTAGAAAGTACAAATAGTCGAATGAGCCGCAATGGTAAAAATGAATTACTTCTAAAAAAACACCGTTCTTTAGATGAAATTATTGAAAGTGTAGACAGTGTTACAAAAACAGATGTAGACACATTGATTCGTAATATGTTTACAGATGAATTTTCTGCAGCATTGATTAGTCCAAATGGTGAGCTTCCAAAAGGGATAAGTCGAAAATAAATATCTATAAAACACCGTTTCTTATTAAGAGGAAACGGTGTTTTAATTTGCATTTACCTTTTTGTATATTAGTTGCTGCTATGCAGAATACAACAAGATCGCTACTTGCTTTCTCCTGTTGTTTTAAACTTTGCATGTGGCAGAAAAAGGCCCTGACCGCTTCTATCCACGGCCAGATGCTCTCGCCCATCTAAAAAGAAAAGGTTTTTATGTCAGGTTTTTAGCTGCTATTCTCTATAAATCCAACTTGACTTTCTAGCACACAAGTCGCTGCTATGCCAAACAAAAAGTAATTTGCTACTGTCTTTCTCTCTTTGTTTGAACATCGCCCGTGGCAAAAAAAGGCACCCATGGCCGGATGCTCTCGCTCATCTAAAAAGAAAAGGTTTTTAAGGTGTATATATAGGCATTTTTTAAAAAAGTCTAGAATAGGTACTTAATATAAAGAAATCGTAACTACTCAGCTATATTTTTTAGAAATTTAGAAAAGGGTATGATTCTAGTGAAGATGTGTCTCTCTATTACTTATAAATTCATTTTTGGGCATATAGACTGCTGTCATGCAAACAGGGCAGGGGCCTGCACTTATCGTCTACTTTTGTTTTCAAACCTTGCACGTGGAAGGGAAAGGCCCTGACCGCTCCTATGCATCGCCAGTCCCTCTCGCCCATTTCAAAAAATGCTTTTCTGCCTTTTTTTCATAAAGTAACTGAGTAGTTACAAGAAATCTTTTAAGTAGAGTGTTATGTAAGGAGAGGATGGAATGCGATTAAGTGAACTAAGCGGAAAAGAAATTGTGGATTTACAGCGTGCGGAACGAATGGGAGTATTAGGGCACGCCGATCTTGAGATTGATGAGAAAGATGGGAAGATTCAAGCGCTCATTATTCCGGTTGGAAAATGGGGAGGATTTAAACGAGGGCAACAAGAAGTCAGGGTAGAGTGGAGTAGAATTAAAAAAGTTGGGCAAGATATGATTATTTTTGATCTTGTTAATTATTCAGATTTAAATTAAGAGATGACCATTACGGTCGTCTTTTTTATTATGGAAATCTATAGATATAAGTCATTCTTACTTTGTTGTTTTCAATCACCTTATACTCGTACATTACATATGATGTGGAGGAAAACAAAAAAGTAGGCACTTTTCTTATAATGAGAGAAAAAGAAGGTGAAGAAAAGCATGTTGACTGATATTCATATCGCTGTCATAGGAGGAGATGCAAGGCAGCTTGAAGTCATTCGTAAGTTAGTTGAGCTTGATGCAAAACTCTCATTGGTAGGCTTTGATCAGTTGGATCATGGATTTACAGGGTCAGCAAAAGAGAGTATGCAAAATCTCGATTTTACTTCTTTAGATGCCATTATTTTGCCGGTAGCTGGAACTGATGCAAACGGGAAGATTGATACAATTTTTTCGAATGAAAAGGTTATGATAACAAAAGAACAGATTGAAAAAACACCAGACCATTTTACAATATATTCAGGTATAAGTAACGCTTACTTAGATACAATTGCTTCTTCAACGAATCGAAAACTTGTCAAATTGTTTGATCGTGATGATGTAGCGATTTATAACTCAATACCAACTGTTGAAGGGACTATTATGATGGTTATTCAACATACCGATTACACCATTCATGGGTCTACGGTAATGGTATTAGGTTTTGGGAGAACTGGAATGAGTGTAGCAAGAGCATTTCAGTCATTAGGAGCGAAAGTGAAAGTAGGTGCCAGACGTTCTGAACATATTGCTCGTATTACTGAGATGACATTTACGCCATTTCAAATGCACGATATAGAGCGAGAAGTACACGATGTTGACATTGTTATTAATACAATCCCTCATCTTGTTGTAACGGCAAGCGCAATTTCAAAAATGCCTGCTCATACATTAATCATTGATTTAGCTTCTAAACCAGGAGGGACAGACTTCCGCTATGCAGAAAAACGAGGAATTAAGGCTTTGTTAGCGCCTGGACTTCCAGGGATAGTTGCACCAAAAACAGCAGGACAAATTCTCGCAAATGTTCTTTCTAATTTATTAATGGCAGATGTAGACGTAAGAAAGGAGAATAAACAATGAGTGTAAAAGGTAAACGAATTGGTTTTGGATTAACAGGCTCACATTGTACGTATGCAGAAGTCATGCCACACTTAGAAAAACTTGTTGCGGATGGAGCGGAAGTACGCCCTGTTGTATCGTATACATTACAAACGACAAACACAAGATTTGGTGAAGGGGCAGAATGGATTGAGAAAATAGAAGCTATAACTGGTTATAAAGTAATTGACTCTATTGTGGGGGCAGAACCACTTGGTCCGAAAATTCCATTGGATTGTATGGTTATAGCACCATTAACAGGAAATACGATGAGTAAATTTGCGAATGCAATGACAGATTCACCTGTATTAATGGCTGCTAAAGCTACACTACGAAATGGTAAACCGGTTGTATTAGCAGTTTCAACGAATGATGCTCTTGGATTAAATGGTGTGAACCTAATTACACCAACAAGATGGCGACAAAGAACGAATGCTTATTTGTCGCCATCTTGAGGGAGCTTAGGATAAAGCACAAGTTCGAAATCATCGAGTCTTTGCCACTTTTCTTTCTTATAAACAGCCTTTTCTAAAACCGACTTTAGGAGGCTGTTTTTCTTTTTCGGATCATCTGTTTTGAAGTACAGATCTAAAACATGCTCGACTTGAGGGATGGTATCTTTCTTTGCTATTTCTTTTTTGATTTCTGTTTTAATTTCTTTTTTTAGGCTTTCCATCGTGTTAGTAATTTCATTGATGCGATCGGAAACAACATTAGATCGCTCTAAAAACATATCAACAGTATAAACGCCACGCTCTAATAAGTCGTGTAAATTATTTTTTTGTTTTTGGACATCCACTAATTCTTTTTCAAGTTTTCGTAATGCAACTTCATTCATTTGAATAATTTGCGTTTCTTTCAATTTATCATCTTGCTTATGTTTTTCGAAATCAGCTTTATAATTGATGTACCATTCTTTTAATGCCTCGAGCAAACGCTTCTCAATCAACTCTGTATAACTTGATTTATTTTCACAACCACGATGTTTACAATCCATTGTATGTTTTCGATTCTTTGGATACCGTTGTACCATACTGTAGCCACATTTTCTGCATCTAATAATCCCAGCTAGTGGATTCGTTAATCCGTTTGTATTATAAGGAACATGATATCTGGTATTTAATTTCTCCTGTACCTTTCCAAATAAGCCTTCTGAGATGATAGGATCATGTTTTCCATCAGCGATAATCCATTCTGATTTATCTTGCCTTGTATTACTACGTTTTACAGTATCAGGGCGTTTTACTTCTTTTCGTTTTTGCCATGTGACTTTGCCAATATAAATATGATTTTTTAACATATCCAATATACTGTATGGGTTCCAATCATTACCTAACTTGCTTTTGTAGCCAAGCTCATTTAATTTACGCATAATTGCATTTGCACCCATATCTTCATTGGCATACCACTCAAATATCATTCTTACAACAGATGCTTCTTCTGAATTAATTGCTAACGTGCGTTCTCGTTTATTTAAGCGATGGATATCATATCCGTAAGGTGCATGTGTACCGAGGTAATTACCAGCCTCTACACTTGCGACACGACCGCGTTGCATACGACGTGTAATAATCTTTAATTCTTTCCGTGCCATAAACGCCTCAAATTCGCTGTATTCTTCGTCCCACTCATCATTAAGGTCATAAGTCTTCCGAGGTGTCATAATCTTCGTATTCGAGCGTTTAAACGTCTCTAAGATGATTCCTTGTTCTTTCATACCACCACGACCTAAACGGTCCATATCCATGCATAGGACAACATCATATTTGTTATCTTCAATTTCTTCGAGAAGTGCCAGCATTTCAGGACGTTTTACTAAGCTCTCACCAGAAACGATTTCTTCACGAACAGCTAAAACATCTAAGTTCATTTCCTTTGCGATTTTCAGCAGGGTAGTGCGATGCTTTGCTAAAGTTTCACCTTCGCCACGTGCTTCGGCCTCAAGATCGGCACGGGATTTGCGTAAGTAGATTGCAGTTCTCATAGTGAAAGAACCTCCTTCTTATTATTTATTATACGGAAGAGCATACGAATAAATATATATTTTTGAGTTCGGTATAAAACATACGTTCGTATTAAGAGGAGAAATAAAAGGCGTGAGGATATCAGCCTTTTATTTTCTAGTATATTATTAGTATTGAATAAGGATAGACTCTCTAAGACAAATATTATTGGACAGTAACAAATTTCTTAAAGAACGCCTTACGTTTTGCCTTATCATACACGTATGAATCGTTAAATTTCTTGATCTAAGATTTGTCTTCAACTTTTAAAAATTCACGAAAAACGTTAATCCCATACTTTTGCCGTATGTAATTAAAATAGTATAATCGTCTATTGTTAGAGTTTTTGAGTATTTATCTTGATTGTTATTAATTACTGATACCAGTTCGTCAGTTAAGAAAGTTTGTAGGTCCTTGTTACCTTGTATTCCTAATGCTCCAGCTGTACCTAATAAAGCTTGAAGTCCGTTTTTAGTAGTTCCTGTAAAAAAAATATTATTAATCTTTTTCTTATCTTCACTAAGTATTAATGAAAAGGTAGAATAATCATTTGCTGTATCACTTTTTAATAAATCAATAACATGTGCAGGTTTTCCATCTATTTCCGATGTTTTCACTTTAATGTTATTAGTTTGAATCGGCAATAAATCTAGATTACTATTTACTTCTGCAAATTTTTGATATCTTTCTGTAAATGTCTGAGCATCTTTTGGAATGCTATTAATTTTCGGATGATCTGTAATATTAAATTTAATTTCATAAGAGCGCGCTATATCATTATTGCTCTTATTTATTACTTTAAATCTAAATTTAATCCAATCTAATTTTTCTATATTAGGGTTTTCAGAAAAGAATACAATTACATCTTTTTTTACATCTTTAGGATTAAATATAATTTGATTAATCGAATTTCCTCCTGGTGCCGGTTTCATAATTTCCCCATCATTAGTTACAACTTCTATATTATTTGTATCTACTTCAAATTGATTACTAGATTTATTATTTATATAAAATTGCGCACCAACTGATCCGTTAGCCTCTGGTAATTCATAAATTAAAAATAATGGATTTATTTTTAGTTCGAGTCCATTAAATTCATCACTGAATGAAGCATTATCATAATAAACAAATTTCTGTTTTTTATCTGATTCCCACATTCTTGATTTCCCGGAATCAATACTAATATTCAAGTCTTTAGTAGTGTTATTTGTGATTGTTTTATTCCTCTGAATAATTACATTTATAATTATTAATGTAATTGCTAACACAATAGTAATTACTATCAGTTTTTTCTTGGAAAGTTTCATAAATACGCTTCCTTTCTAAAGGTTTCATAAGTTTTTAGACGAGCGAAACTTTGTGGAACACCATGAATTTCAGCAACTTCTTGAATAGAAAGATTTGTATTTTCATATTCAGAAATCATCTCGTCAGTCAATAACAACTCTACAGCAAATGTATTTGCTTCAATTTCTAAGCGATCTACCGAAAAGAAAGTTTGGTTGCGTAAGAAAGGAGTGTTCGCTTTAGGATGAAGTACAGCATGGCCTAATTCATGAGCGCAAACAAATCGTTGAGTGATTTCGTCAATTTGATTATTAACATGAATGAATTTAAAGCGTTTATAAGAGCTGTAAAAACCGAGAGTGTTCCCTAGGTCTTCATACAGCACTATAATTTCATTTTGCCTGGCAATATCGAAAGGATCTGTTGATTCATGTTTTTTTATGATGTGTAGTACATATTCTTTGATGGTCATTTTGATGCACTCCTTTTATTCTTTTCGATATTTTTTAGGAGTGAATTTCTGTTTAGCTAATTGTTTAGCCATCCGCATCGAATTTTCAAGAGAGATACGAATCATTTCTTTTGTATGCTCGTCTATTGGTTCCCCATCGAACATTAGTGCATCTTCACTATTTTCGAGGTCTTCTAATGTTTTTTCTAAATCGCGCGCTATGTCACGTTCTTCTTTTTTAGATAAATTAGGTAGCTCATTAGAAGGCAATTCTTTTTTTACTGTTCTATCTAATAAATAGTCTGTCGATACTTCAAAAAAATCAGCAATTTTTTTTAGTGTCTCATAATCAGGTTCGCGAGTTCCTTGTTCATAGTTAGCTAATTTCCCACGTGAAAATCCTAATCGATCGGCTAATTCATATTGACTTAGTTTTTGGTTCTTTCTAAGCTCAGCAATCTTTTTCCCAAGCATAAATTCTTCCTTCTTTCTGTATAAGGATAGAGTCATTAAAGTTAATTATAGAAACGTTTAGTTTCTATTTCTACAAAGGAAACAAAAAGTTTCTAAAAAATATTAACAGAAACAAATTGTTTCTATATATTTAAGTTAACGAGAAACAAAATGTTTCCATCAAGGTGGTGAAGAAGTGAACGGAAAAAGAAACAAATTGATTCTGTATAGAAATGGTAAATCAAGAAATGAAATTGCAAAAAAATTAGATATAACTCCACAAATGTTGGGAGCCATTGAAAGAGGTGATAGAACGCCATCTCTAGACTTAGCTAAAAAAATAGCTGATTTATATAAAAATACAATAGATAATCTTTTTTTTAACTAAAAAGGAAACGAAATGTGTCCTTGAGGGGGTAGAAAAATGACAACACTTCCAATGGCAGTACCAACAGATCAGCAGCATACACATATAAAAAGCACTTCAAGAGGTGACACCGTGAGCCAACAAGAAGAATATGCAGCGACTTATGAATTTGGAAAAACGAAAGTCCATGTCGTAGCTCCTGAACCTAAATCGCAAAAGGATATTGATAAAATCCTTCAAGCATATTACAAGGCTGGTTGGGCCATCATCAAAGAAATGCAAGTGAAAGAAAACATCGAGGAATAGCTCCTCTCTTTTTACATAAAAAATAGACAAGTTACGTATGTATTAAATTCATTGTAACCATTTGAAAACTAAATATGGAGGCGAACAAATATGGGAACAAGCATATACTGCAATTCAGCAATAGGGGAATTGCTACAGAATGCTAGAGAATGTTGTGACAATGTTCATCTGAAAACTAAGAAAGGACTATCTAAGTACCTTGGCATTACACATGAACGATTAACCCGTATTGAATCTGGGCTTTCTAAACCAGAATTTGAGCTTGCGATGGATTGGTGCCATGCAACAGGGGCAAAGTTGAATCAACAAGCAATTAAACATATTTATGGCGTTGGTTTACCACCTACAGATCCGCGTTTAACTCAAGATTTGAATTTACAATTGATGAACTATGTCAAACAAGCTGAAGAGGGGATTGTGGCAGCAAAGGAAATTATGAGCTTGCAAGTTACAACAAGATCATGGCAGCTCGATGAAAAGAAGAAACACGAATACGCAGTTCATGCAAAGGAAATCTTCGATACGATTCAAGCGACTCAATGTGTAGTACAAGCATTGGAACAAGTTCACTTTGGCATTATGGATCAAATACAAAGAAGTTGGTTGCAAAAAGCTATATCAGACAATGTAGTAATTCAAACGGTAGATAGTTTAATGGCCCTAACAAAAGCGTTGTAAAGGAGGGGAATAAAATGACACGTAAAAAAGAGATTGAGTTTTCGCTTCAAATTCAATTGCGATTAATTAAAGACTTACAGCATCGAATTGGATTTTTAGAAAAACAAATTCCTGAAAATGAAAGTAAAGCAGACGCATCTTTAAAAATTGTCGATCGAGAAAATTTGGTTAACTTTGGAATGTACAGTGCATTTGCTAGTGCTCAAGAAAGAGAACTGATGAATGCAAAAGCATATTTAAAAGAATTAGAACAATCTATTGAACTACTTACTGGGAAAGGTGGTAAAAACAAATGACAGTAGATTATCAAAATCCTAGTTTACATGAGTATAAAGAATTGATTCGTTTTGATGCAAGGCTAAACGGAGAAGTAAAAATAGCTAAAACGTTTGGGGATTACAGCAAAGTTGAAAAGTTAAATCAAGAAAAGAAATTAGTTGGAATCAGAATACAAATCATCGAAGCGGCATTCATTTTAAAACATAAAAATGCAAAAGAAAAAGCTACCGCCTAGACAACAGTAGCTAAAAAGAATATCAACAAAGCAATTATAACATTTTATTAATCATTTAGACAAGCCGTTGTGCTTGTCGTTATGACCAGAAAGGGTTGTTACCCCATCCCCTTAAAAATGATTCTCCTTTCTGGTTGTAACGATGCGTACAGCATCAAATTCAAATAAAGAAGAGGTGTGAACTATGACAACTAAATATGATCGTCTACATGATCTTGTTCTTCCGGGAGATTTTTCGTTTGCGAATAAGCTCCATGATTGTATGATTTCGAGCATTCATAACATGTTTAATGCAAAATCAGCTGAAGAATCAAATCGCTGGGAAGAAGAACTGGATAGATGCATGAAAGAATTTAAAATGCTTCGTGATGCAAAAGAAGAACATGAGGTATATAAAAGCTATCGTGTGGTGATTAAGGGACTCCAAGCGAATGGGGTTAATGCTTCTTTAGTGAAGCGAAGGGAATAAAAAAATCTACCGCTTTGCAGAGCGATAGATTAAGTGCTTTCCAAAATTAAGTTAGGTTAATTATACCAAATTAAACGCTGGACAACAATGGAGGGTGTTGCATGCTTTTAGACAAAAAAATACATAGAGTGTTGCTGAATCCTAAGGTATTTCAGCAATCGACATCAAAGCAACATCTCATTCATTTAGTGCAGCAGTATCTCGCAAAAGGATATAGGAATTATCGCTTATTACATATAGAAGATGGATTTGCGATATGTAAACAGGAGGATGAATAACATGGCAGTTTATAGACAAGTACAAGTTTCATTTTGGCAGGATGCAAAAGTTATTGAGGAAATGACTCCAGAAGATAAGTTGTTTAATTTGTATCTTCTTACAAATCCACGTACTACACAAATTGGCGTATACCAAATTACAAAAAAGCAAATGGCTTTTGATTTAGGTTACTCTATGGAAAGTATTAATTCACTCTTAGATCGTTTTGAAAAGCACCATAAATTAGTTAAGTATAATCCAGAAACACGAGAATTAGCGATTGTCAACTGGGGAAAATACAACCTTAATAGAGGTGGTAAACCGATTGAGGATTGTGTCCGTAAAGAATTAGATGGAGTATCAGATGTTAGTTTGGTCGGTTTAGTTGCACAAAAAGTTAAAAGTAATAAAATTCGTTCTATTTTCGAAGAATTTCTGGTTGCTAACGATACGCCCGACGATACGTCAACGACAGGTGGGCAAGAAGAAAAAGAAAAAGAACAACAACAAGAAGAACGCGCGAGCGCGGAAGAAGTTGTTGTTGTTAATCCAATTTCTTTTTACGAACAAAACTTCGGATTCATTACACCTTTTATTGCAGAAGGTATTCATGGTTGGATAGACGACCTAAATGCAGAGCTTGTTGTTAAAGCAATGGAAATCGCTTTAGAGAAAAATACTAGAAATATGTCTTACGTAAATACAATTTTACGGGATTGGCATCTTAAAGGTCTAAAGACAGTAGCTGATGTCGAGGTGGCCGATAAAGCATTTCGCGCTAAGAAAACAGCGCAAGTGAAGCAACAACTAACTTATCAACAAAAAGGTTTATATGAATCAACTAAGCAAGTATTACAACAGCAAGAGTCTTGGCAACAAAATGCGCCTACTGATGAAGAACTTGCAGCGCTTAACCAACAGAACGGATGGATGATGCGATGAGTAACGAAATCATTCGCAATATAGAAGCCGAACAAAGTGTTTTAGGTAGCATCTTTCTTGAAGGTGATTTAATTAAAGATTTTCAGTTAAGAGAAAAACAATTTTTACATCCAGCACATCAAATTGTTTTTAAGGCTATGAAGGAATTAGATGATGCTGAGAGCCCAATAGATCTTGTATCAGTAATTGCTAAATTTGATGAAACCTTTATCCAACAAATTGGTGGTGTAGAGTTTTTTGTTAATTTAACCGAGATCGTTTCAACAACAAAGAATTTCTCTTATCACGAAGGTCTAGTTATCGAAACTTGGAAGATGAGGCACGCTCAAGAAGTAGTTTTTAATTTATATAACAATCTTAAAAATGACAAGGATATTAGTGCGATTAGCAACACAATTGATTAGTTGAATGCCATTGAGGAGACAGGATATGCAGGTGAATTTGATTTAAGAGGAACTCTTGTAGAGTTATATCAAAAAATGCAGATTGATGTTGGTGATTTAACAGGCATAAATACTGGTTACAACGACTTGAATAGAATGACATCTGGATTGCAGGACGGGGACTTAATCATTGTTGGCGGACGCCCATCCATGGGGAAAACTGCATTTGTGTTAAACATCGCGTATAATGCAGCAAGTTCAGATGCAGCGACAGGAATATTTTCACTAGAGATGGGAGAAGAACAATTGCTTAGGCGTATGATCTCAAGCGCTGGAAACGTTGATGCAACAAAGATGAAGAACCCTAAAAAACTATGTAACATCAAGGACTGGGAAAAGATTAGTCAAGCGATGGGATTAATTAATAACTTGCCGCTAGAAATATATGATAAGCCAAATGTAACAATGCAAGAAATTTATGCAAAGACAAGAAAATTAAAACGTAAATACCCAAATAAAAAGGTCTTGATAGCAATCGATTATCTACAACTTATCGTAGGTGATCCAAAACATAAAGGAAACCGCATGCAAGAAATTGGTGAGATTAGCCGCAAGTTGAAATTGATGGCCAGAGAATTAAAAGTTTGTGTAATTGCATTATCACAGTTAAGTCGTGCTGTTGAAAATAGACAAGATAAGCGGCCGTTGTTATCTGATTTACGTGAGACTGGACAAATCGAGCAAGACGCGGATTTAATTGCATTCCTATACCGTGAAGATTATTACGATGCAGAAACAGCTAATAAAAATGTAACTGAAATTATTCTAGCTAAACAGAGAAACGGCCCTGTAGGCGTTGTAGAACTGGCTTTTATTAAAGAGTTTAGTAAGTTTATCAATCTTGACGTAGATTTGATAACGAATCTAGGCAGGAGGCACAGTGAGGTTGTGGTGATGAGAAGAGAAAAGGGTGAGACTCATGACAAAGCAGTTAACAATCTTTGATGTTGAGCCAGTATCTCAATTTGATATTAAGAGAGCTCAAGTTCAATATGCAAACTCTCAAGTACGTTATACAGATGTGATGGTTCAAATTCCACGCAGGGCCAAAGCGATTGATGAGTTAAAACCAACAACAGCATATGATGCAAAATACGAATTGTTTGAGGATTATACAATTCGTATTTGGCGATATAAGCGGGCGGAAGATCAGCGCTTTGGTTGGGAGAAAGCTGAAGAATTATGTAGGCAAGCAAGGGATAATAAACAACCGATTCCAATACGGCTTTACTTGTCAGTGGAACAAACATTTATCCCAGAAGATGTCGTGCAGTATTTATGAGATTACACAAAATAAAAAAGCCGAGATTGATCCCGACTTACTCCGACAAAGTAATTATAACATAAATGGGAGTGATTTCAGTGGCAATTATTCAAGAAAATATTGCGGAAATGACAGCTAAAATAGATTTAAAAGAAAACAAGACTTATGTAGTGAAAGATGGACAGATTAAGCAAATAGATCCACCATCTAGCGGACATGGCGAGCATTCTTTAATATACAAGAACAATAAAGTAATTCGTATTGAAAAGCGGGAAACAGTGTTGATTTAATACGATTTGAAATTGTCGCCACAAGTGGCGAAGGTGTGGTTGCAGTATAATTCGAACTTTCCCCATAAATGGGGAAAGTTGATTAAGGCCAAATTTGAATTTTGTTCAGGATGAAAATTTAGTGAAATAAAGAGTAATGAATAAAAGGAAAAATCCCTGGGGGACAGGGATTCACTAAGGGAGATAACATTGTCGTACAATGTCGAAAATTGGCATATTCAACAAATTAATATTATCACGAATTTTCAGGATATATTGGTAGTGGATGTGTCAAAAATGTGTACGGATTTCATATAAAAGCGTTAATTTAAAACGAAAAGAGGAAATGAAAGATGAAAAAGTTTGAGTGTACGGTAACTCGTGTAGATAAATTTGTTATTGAATTAGATGAAAGTAAGATGGATACAAGTTGGTTAGAAAACTTCAAAAATAACTTTTATAACATTGAAGATTTAAAAGGTCATGCAGACATGATTGCTCAGTATAGAGCTAGGTTCGGGCATGAGTGTATTGAAGGTTATGGGATTCCCTTAGAAAGCGGAATCCCTCCAATTGGAGTTGCTAAAGATGATTGGAAAATCTTTGATGCTATCAATATCCAGGTGGTAAGTGAAGATGATGATTGTGAAGTGGAAGTAAAAGAAATATAACAAAATAGTTATTTGAAAGAAAAGGGGAATGGATATGGCATCTGGTTGTATTTTAGGTGAATGTCCGGTATGCGAAGAATTAATTTTTGAAGATGAGATTGATTTTGATCAATACAACAACATGGTCCATAGAAGGTGCCTTAATTTACGAACCAACAATAATAAAACGATCCATTTTCTGAATCAAGAAATATTGAGACTCGAGAAGAGAATAAAGGAATTGGAAGAGCAGAATAAGAGCGGACAGATGACGCTATTTTAATAAAAATGCTATTGTAAAAAAATTAGGGCCTGAGGTGCGCTACAGGCCCTAATAAAAAATATGTAAAACGTTAGGGTTGCCTTTATATTACCAAAAAAGGTAATTGAATTCCATATTAAGGTTGTTGAGAAAAAAATTAGAATGTATTAATAAATATTTCATTTTGTATAAATAAAAACCCTAGTCTCCTAGGGTAATGGGTATAACAGTTCGATTTATTTGAACAGTTATTATAATAACGCGATATTAAATTAAAAACATCAAGTAAATGTTTCCAATAAAAGAGCAGCTAGCAAAAGCTAACTGCCCTTTAAAAAGAGTTAAAAAAAAGAACACTGGACTAAGCTGCTAAAACAGCTTATCTGTAGTATGTGCAGATGGTGAAATATTATACGAAGAAAAGCAGTCAGCAAAAGCTAACTGCTCACCATTAGAGAAAGGACTTAAGGGGTAGCCTTTATGTGATATCTGATATGTATTAGATATTTTGTGAATCACTTTTTTTACGGTGATCTTTGTCCTCAATATCAGTTTCAGGCATTCCGTATAATCCGTTCATAGCCTGTTCATCTAAATCAAGACCAAGCACATTATTATTTGTCACATTATTTTTTTCTTTTTTAGAGTTATTCATATATATCACCTCTTATTTTTAGGATGTCTAAAAGTGATATAAACATTCAAGGCTTGTTTCATGATAAAAACTTCATTTTGACATTATTTCATGTGTCAAAAAAGAGCATTATATAAAGTGCTCTTTCAAGAATTTGTATTGCCGTTTATTTGATACTAATAATAACTAATAAAAAGAAATTGGAGCTTACTCACTGTTATATAAGATACGGAAAATTTACTGCTTCTTGGGTTGCTAAGAATGCGTTTATTAAAATAGTTGTTGTCCGCCCGCTTGCTGACCTTGCTGGTTACCCATTTGTTGCCCTTGTTGTCCGCTCGCTTGCTGACCTTGCTGGTTACCCATTTGTTGCCCTTGTTGTCCGCCCACTTGGCCGACTTGTGATTGGGCCTGAGAAATAGCTTGATTTACTTGGCTTAATGTCTGATTAGCTTGTAGATATTGTAATCCTTGATTTAGTGTTTGAATAGCTTGTTGAATAGTTTGTTGTAATTGTTGATCAGCTTGTTGCATTTGTTGTTGAGACTGGTGGCTAAATTGTTGAAGCTGTTGCATTAGTTGGTTAGCTTGTTGCAATCCTTGTTGCTGTTGTTGACCTTGAGATGCTTGAGGTAAAGACTGTTGTAACTGTTGAATTTGATTTTTAAGACTAGTTAATTCTTGTGAAACTTCTAAATCAGCAGCTTTACGTGCTACCGCTTCAACTTGTTTCTCTGTTCGTTTGTCCATTTTATAATCCTCCTTTTGTACTCACATAGTAGTGAGCAACATCTTTTATAATGTACAAACTTTTGCTTTTAATACTAACTAAATAAAAAAATAAATATAAATGTAGAAAATCGGGAAAAGGGACATAAAGATAAAGCTTTAATTGCAAATAAATAGGACAAGCGAAATTGCTTGTCCTATGAGGAGTAAAATAACTTAGGGAGATCTGAAAAGCACCAAAATGACTCGTATTGGTAAATTGACTCATGAATAGTATGTGTGAATAGGAAAGGATTATACTGAAAAATAACAGACAACTTTTTAGTTGCCTGCCTGTGGATCTCATGAGTTTGAGTGATTAATCAATCGCTTACTCATTGAAAGAAAGAGTGAAGCCGCTAGTCCGAACGGCTCATGGATAGTGTGTGCATCCTTTTTAAAAATATGTAAAAATAAGATGTCTATTTGAAAAATAAAAAAGAGTGCTAAACAAAAGTGCTCTTATTAAGGCCCTCATAGAGTGGAAAGTGGCACACATGATAATATATGCCAGATACTCATCGAGGTCTAAATATCTAATAAGAATTTCATTTTGTATAAAAGAAGCCCTGTTTATCACAGGGCCTCAAAAGGTATTTTGTCAAGTAACAACGTACTAGACTAAATTACGATAACATGAATTTTATAGAAATAATATTGGTAAATGTGTCCAATTGAAAATGAATAAAAGAGCAACCAGCAAAAGCTAGCTGCCCTTTTGAAAAGAGGATTCAAATACCTAAGGGTACCGTGTTTGTAGTATGTGCAGCATTTTAGATGTTATGCAGGTGAATCCAATAAGAAAAGACACTCAAATTGAGTGCCCTTCTTTTAGCATCAGCAGCCAAATCCGCCTCCAGAACAGCTACAACCGATTATGATTAATAAGATAAATAACACAATCAGTAAGGCGAATCCGCTGCCGAAGCCACAACAACCAGCTCCAAAACCCATAATATATTCCTCCTTTTGATGAGGAAACAAACAATGGTAGCGATGGTTACAGATATTTCAGCGGATTTACATTACATTATGTGATATGGAACTAAAAAGTGCCTGTATGTAAAAAACTTCTTTGGCAATACCTTTTTAATAAAAAAAGAGCACCGTTTATAAGTGCTCTTCTTAAGAAGCGAAGCTACGGGTAAACAATAAGGAGAAAAAAACTATGCATTTAGTCAAAGCTTAATACAATATATACTTGTTTTATCTAAAAGATGCATGGGGAATTAAAAAATGGCAGCTAGCAAAAGCTAACTGCCATTTTGAAGGGAGGATTCAAAAATAGCTGTCGCCCGAGGGATAGCTTATATGTAGTATGTACAGATGTTGAAATGTTATACGGAAAAGAGAAAAACGTTGAGATAGAAAAGAGCAGTCAGTAAAAACTAACTGCTCTCTCAAAAGGGTTAAGAGAAAGAAAATTGGATCAAGCTGTTAGATAGCTTAAATGTAGTATGTGTTGATGTCCAAATATTATACCAAAAAAAGCAGCTAGCAAAAGCTAACTGCTCACCCTTGGAGAGGGAAACTGGCCTACAGAATGCAAATACAAGTGGCAACCTAACTGTAGTATGTGCAGATGGTGAAATATTATGCGGAGGGATGAGGAATGGGAGAACAAAAAGAACGAAAAATGGTACCTATGGCATCTTATGGGTGGAATAAAGAAAAACAATGTGTAGAGCTGCAAATGTTAATTAATGAGGAAATAGCATTTTGACAACTATTTAGTGTAAGTGGTATTCAACATTTGTTATTATGAATGTATAATAATGAAAAATTAAATATTTAGTCCTACTGGAAGAACCAGCGGACATCAAACTATAAAGAGCAGCAATCATGCTCTTTGGTTTGGTGTCCGCTTTTTGTTTGTTATCAAATAGATAAGGAATGTTTTATATATGGAACAATTAACATTCTTACCGAAAATTGATCGTAAAGCTACACAAGATCGCATAGAAGCAGTTCTTGAAAGTATTCGGATTTATAGACAATTTGGCATGATTAGAAATGAAATGAAAGTGACAGCTTCTTGTGAAGTGAGATATCACGGGCCAACAAATGTGGTGGGTAATCCAGCTGAAGATGTTGCTCTTGAAAATGTAGAATTGAGTAAGCGAGAAGAGAGACTACAACGCCTATCTTTTCAAGTGGATAAGACATTAAGTCGTTTTAGCAAGAATCAACGAGACATAATTGTAAAACGTTACTTGGAAGATGAAGAAATCTTTGATTATATGGTTTATAACGAGATTGGAATGAGTGAACGGACATATAGACGAAATAAATCTAATGCTTTTTATAAACTTGCTTTTGCTCTTAGGTTAGAAGTTTACGAGCAAGAGGAACAGGTAGGTGGTGAGTAATGAACTTTGTTCAACCTATTCGTGATCCAGAGCAAATACAACAAATAAAAGAATATTTGAAAGAGAAGAGTGAACGTAATTATATCCTGTTTGTTGTGGGTGTTAACACTGGATTACGCATAAGTGATATTTTAAAATTGAAGGTTGGAGATTTAAAAGGCAGTCATATCTCAATGCGCGAAATGAAAACAGGTAAGCAGAAACGTATTCAAATTACTGCAGCATTAAGAAGAGAGTTGAAATGGTTCATTGAAGAGAGAGAAGATTATGAGTACTTAATTAAAAGCAGACAAGGTAGTAACAAACCGATTGGTCGTAGTATGGCATACAAAATACTTAGAAGTACAGCGGCAGAGTTTGGTATAGATGAGATTGGCACACATACATTACGTAAGACATTCGGATATCATATGTACATGCAGACAAAGAATATAGCGTTGCTTATGGAGATATTTAATCATTCATCAGAAAGAGTAACACTTAGATATATAGGGGTAAACCAAGATGCAATGGATAGAGCGATGACTAAGTTTAAGATTTAGTAATTCGCTTTTTATTTATGTAGATGGGCAGGTACAACATAAAAAGTATCGAATAAATACATTCAATAGTATTGTTTGCCTTTGATATGAATATTAGTTAAAGATACGTTAATTACATTCCAGTCAGTAACCAAAAAGGCGATTAAATAAAAGAGGGAGCAACTTACATGGAAAATATATTAAAAGTATCATCAAAATCAAATCCCAATTCAGTTGCAGGCGCAGTTGCAGGCGTATTAAGAGAAAGGGGTAATGTAGAAATTCAAGCGATTGGAGCTGGCGCTATAAATCAAGCGATTAAAGCCATTGCTATTGCAAGAGGATTCATAGCTCCTAGTGGTATTGACTTGGTTCTCATTCCAGCGTTTCACGAGGTTTCAATCGATAATCAAGAAAGAACAGCAATCAAACTAATTGTAGGTCCTAGAAAATCTAGGTCTTAGAAGAGACCGACAATATAAGAATATTTGAAAAGGCCGATAGAAGTCGGTCTTTTTCTTTTTTTACTTATAGTTAACCATTTTTATTGTGTTGTGTAACTCAAAATAGAAAGTCTTATAAAGTTACTGATAGCAAGTGGTTCAGCGTTTGGCTTAGTTACACAAAATATAAGATATGGGTAAGTGAGAGAATATTAGTAAAGGATGAAGAGAAAGAGTTAAAGGAAAAGCATAGTAAAATAAAAGTGGATAGTTTACCAATAGAAATAAAAAGGAGATGTGCGGTAGATGGGGAAGGTTGAAGAAACAAAGTTGTATCATATAAGAAATACAGGAGCTAATAGTAAATTAGTTGTTGGACAATTACTTCATGCTGGAAAAGAGTACAATCCGTTTTATGGTGTATACGAGAAGCGGGATATTCCAAAAATTACGATGGATCCGAACTATTTATTTCAGCTGACTACGTATTATTGGCACTTCGCAAGAGAATCTACCTTTGAAGAAGTAAGAAGAGAGTATTTTCCATGCTTACCTTCGAGACAAAAGTGCTTATATGTTACTTCACAAGATAATCTTAAATATTGGCTTGAAACCTTCAAGCATACAGAATATCAAGTTGTCGAGGTTCAAATTACAGGTAATCTTTTTGAATGTGATGCATCACTTATTGAAGGTAATCCTATAGCGATTAGTAAAGTTAGAGATAATGCTATGAGATATTGGCAAGGTGAGATTGTAAATAGTAGTAAGATTGAGTATCTTGCAACAGGAGACATAAAAGTAGTTCATATTTTAGATGATCAAGAAATTAGCAGTATCACAAAAATGTTGGCAGAATCGTGACCGTTTTTTGACCGCAAAAGTGCCGGTTGTTTTGGATTCAACGTGATATATTTGTATTGTGAGAAGTGACGGAAATAACACGACTCACAAGGATAACTTTATAATTCTAAACGGTTCCATATTAGCGGCATAATTACTACAAATCCGAATCCAGCTGTAATGGTGCAGATTGAATGATCACGCTAATAGGAGAGCTTTTGCTCTTCTTTGAACTGATGGTAGCAGTGCTTTATATCATATACCATCAGTTGAAAGAGGCGTGGAAACTCCTTAACCAAATTTAATGAAATATGAAGCGCATATGACTTGTTTATTTTTGAAAGATCGTTATCCAATCGAGGTAGCGGTTTTTTACTTTATTTGATCGAGAGTAAAAACTTCATTTACCGTATTTATAGTAATAGCATAAGTTTTTGACGAAAGGGCAACTGGTGCACGGTTGCTCTTTTTATCATATGAAAATTGAAATCATTCAAAGGTAAAAGAGCTGAAACGTTTCAGATAGAATTCTTTCAACGTGCAAATAGAATGATAGTATCTTTTATCTAGTACATAAATGCAAGGGAGATATTGTGTAATTATCATGGAAATGTGATAATAAAAATAGATAAATTTACTAATTTGAATAGAGAAATATTCGTTGTGTATAGTGAGAGAGGAAGGATTTTATTTGTTAGAAGGAGATGGTAGAAAAAGGATATTTTCAATGATTTTATTAGGTATAACTGTTACTGTAATTACAACGGCTAGAAGTTTAGGCTACTACGCTGTTGCGGGTTTGGGTGTTTTATTTGCTGGGGCAGTTCTTTTAGCTATAATAGTAGAATTTATTAGAGACATGATAAAAAAGTATAGGCAAAAATAAATGATAAAAAATTGAAATCATTCAAAGGTAAAGAGCTGAAACGTTTCTAATAGAATTCTTTCAACGTATAAATGGAATGATCATGAAAATGTAATAATAACAAACGGAGTTATTTATTGTTATATATAAATAGATATTTTGTATTATGAAGGTGGTTAACTATACATGGATGATAAAGACAAAAAAGACGTTTTCAGTGTAATTCTAGTTGGTGCGTCGTTAACTTTTTTATTAGTCGCTAGGAATTTTGATAGTACGCTTATACGTGCTATTTCTGTCATAGTTTCGTGGGCTGTTTTTTTGGCTGTTACTGTGGACTATATTCAAGACAAGATAAAAGAACGCAAGCGGAAATAAATGATGAAAAAGCATCTATTTAGGTGCTCTTCTCACATTTTGAGAAGGACGAGCATATACTGCTTGTACACCGTTTAACTTTTGTTAAAAGGAATCTCGTAATCCAGATCCTATAGAAGGGCGCTTGAGGAAACAGGTGCTCTTCTTTTTATTACGTAAAAAAAAGAACCTAAGGAAGCTAGGTTCTGAAAAAAGGTAAGAAAATAGATTGGTAATAAATTGAATAGTTTAATAAATGTCCGCATCTAGATAATACAATATAGTTGAAATATATTCAAGAGTTTATTGTGAGGTGGTTGTAGTGATCGATGAAAGAATACAAAACAAAACAACAGAAGCGTAAGTTCTATGATAGTGTTGAATGGAAACGACTGCGAGAAGAAATAAAGAAGCGTGATAACTACGAATGTCAGGAGTGCAAACGCAAGGGTCGTGTTCGCATTGATACCAATGAGTACAGCAAGCATGCAAGGCGTAAGAAGATTCAACTTATTGTCCATCATATAAAAGAACTCGAACATCATCCAGAACTCGCATTAGAAAAAGATAATCTCGAAACAGTCTGTGTGGATTGTCATAACAAAGAACACGGAAGAACGTTCGAAAAGAAACAAAATAAGTGGGAACACGATGAAAAGTGATAGAAAAAAAGAAAATACCCCCCGGTCAAAAACTTCGGCCTTTTTCGCCGATCTGGGCACCGGGGATGGGGTTAACTGTCAGGTTTTTTTCGAAATTACGCACGTAAGGGGGGTGGGTAGATGGCAGTTAGTATTACAAGATTGAAAGAACAGCTCATGAACAGTATTGATACTACGGATTTGGTCGAGGTTGAAAAGGTAGAAAGATATATCGATCTAGTTAAAGCATTTAGAAAAATTAATAAAACGATTACTAAAGAAGGTGAGTCCGTAACAATTAAAAACGGATCTCAAGTTTTTGTTAAGGCCCACCCTCTTATAAGTGAGAGAAATAAAATTAACAGTTCTTTAATTGCTTTAGGAAGGGATATAAAGTTTGTTCCTAAAGCTGGTGTTCCTAATTCGGGATATAGTACAAGTGATTTAATATGATTAGGCAAAAGTACGTTGATGAATATATTGAACTTTATCGAAGTGGAAAAGTAAAGTTCAACAAAGAAAGAGAACTGTTAATAGAATATCTAGAAAAATATATTTTAAACAGAGACGATTTGTATTTTGATGATGAAATGATTGAGAAGTGTATCCGTTTTGGTGAGAAGTGGTACTTCCCGTTACAATCATTTCAGAAATTCTTAATAGCATTCGTCTTTTTATTTTATAAGAAAAACGGACGTGTATTTTATCGGAAATTCTTGTGGATGCTTGGACGTGGTGGCGGTAAAAACGGATTAATATCAGTCATCATTCACTTTTTAATTAGTGAAATGCATGGTATTCCGGAGTATAACATTTCCGTTGTTGCAAACAGTGAGGAACAAGCCAAAACAAGTCCTGATGAAGTTCATAAATGTGTTAAACGAAATGAAATATTACAACGGGCATTTAAAACAACATTAACCCAAACTGTTTCAAAAGCTACTGGAAGTGTATTGAAGTTTAGGACATCAAACGGAGATACAAAAGATGGTTTACGTGATGGTGCAGTTGTATTTGATGAAATACATCAATATGAAAGTAATAAAGACGTTCGCGTTCATATCAGCGGCTTAGGGAAAAAGAAAAATCCACGCGAATTTTACATTGGTACAGATGGATATGTGCGAGATGGATTTTTAGATAAACAAAAAGAAAAAGCAATGAAAGTTTTAAACGGTGAAGCCCGTCCCAATGCTATATTTCCTTTCATTTGTAAGTTGAATGATGAAAAGGAAGTTGATGATATCAATAGTTGGGAAATGGCAAATCCTATGTTATCAAAGCCATTAAGTGAGTATGCCGAAGGATTACTTGAAACGATAAAGGAAGAATATGAAGAGTTAGAAGACGACCCAAGCAATCGAGAAGAGTTTATGACAAAGCGTATGAACTTACCGGTTACAAACTTAGAGCGTTCTGTTGCAAAGTGGTCAGAAATTCTTGCTACAAATCGTCCATTCCCTAATTTATATGCTCAAGAATGCATAGGAGCATTAGACTTTGCAAGTATTCGAGATTTTGCAGCATGTGGTCTTTTATTCAGGCAAAATGGGGAATACATTTTTAAAACTCATTCCTTTGTTCGAAAAGAATTTGTTGATATCTATTACGGATATTCTAAAAAAGCGGGTGAGTTTAAAAAGCAGAAATTTGCTCCTATAAAAGAGTGGGAAGAGCAAGGTCTACTAACAGTTGTGGATGAACCGACTATTAATCCTCAACACATTGTTGATTGGTTTGTAGAAATGCGAGAACAATATGGGATTAAAAAGATTATAGCTGATAACTTCAGAATGGAAGCAATAAGGCCACTATTAGTAGCAGAAGGGTTTGAAATAGAAGTTATACGAAACCCAAAAGCAATTCATAGTTTATTAGCTCCACGTATTGAAATGGCATTTGCAAATAAACAAATTGTTTTTGATGATAATCCGCTAATGCGTTGGTATACGCAAAATGTGTTGGTTGTTATCAAGGGGGACGGAAACAAAATATATGAAAAGAAAGAACCAGTGCGAAGAAAAACCGATGGATTCCAATGTTTTGTACATGCCCTTTATAGAGCGGATGAGATACAAGAATCAACGGACTTTGTAATAGGTGATATCAAATTCTAATAAAAGGGGGTGAGAACAATTGGATGGCTAGATGGAGTATTAAACAGGAATAAGGAAATAGCATTTATGTTTGATGTAGACATGTTTGTCGATGCAACAAGCAGAGTTCACATGAAACGATTGGCGATTAATACATGTATATCCTTTTTGGGAAGAACAATTAGTCAATCAGAATTCAGAGTGAAGAATAAGCAAGAATTTGTAAAGGATGAACTGTATTACCGCCTAAATGTTAGACCGAATAAAAATATGACAGCGAGCACCTTTTGGGAAAAGTTCGTTCGTAAGCTTATTTATGATAACGAATGTTTAGTTATACAAGCTGATGATGGCGATCTACTCATTGTAGATGATTTTCAGCACAATGAATATGCTGTTTTTGAAGATACATTTACAAATGTGACTATAAAAGACTATCTTTTCAAGAGAAGTTTTAAGCAAAGTGAAGTCATCCATTTGAAATATCGAAATGATAAGTTATCACCACTTATTGATGGGATTTTCGCTGATTATGGTGATTTATTTGGTAGAATATTAAGCTCTCAAAAACGTAAAAATCAAGTTCGTGGTACAGTTGACATGGATATGATTGGTGCTAAAACTCAAGAACAAATAGATAAGTTACAAGAGTTTATAAATAATATGTATAAAGCTGTCAGGGATAAAGAAGTTGCTATTGTCCCGCAACAAAAAGGGATTGAATACAAAGAAGTATATAACGGTTCTGCTAATGGCCCTAGTGTGGAAGAAATCAACAAAGTAACAAATGGTTTCTTAAATCAAGTTGCAATGGCGATTGGAATTCCAACCGCTTTACTATATGGAGAGATGGCCGATGTAGAGAAGCAAACAAAAAATTACATGCTGTTCACAGTGAAACCTTTGTTAAAAAAGATATCCGATGAAGCGAACGTGAAATTCTTTGAAATGGATGAGTATCTTGAAGGACAAAAAATTGAGGTTAAATCTGTTTCTTATCAAAGTATATTTGATCTTGCAACAAGCATTGATAAACTCATTTCTTCCAGTGCATTTACTGCTAACGAAATTAGGGTAGAAGTAGGGTATGAAATTTCAGATGATCCGAACTTAAATGTCCATCATATTACGAAAAACTATACTAAATTGAATGAATCTGAAGGAGGTGAGAAAGACGATGACGGTGAAGCTTGATATTAAAGGCCCAATCATTTCTAATGACGAAGCTTGGATTTATGATTGGTTAGAAATGGATGCTACTAATCCTGGGAAGGTTATAAAGGAACTTGATAGTGCCAATGGAGAGGACTTAATCGTATCAATTAATAGTCTTGGTGGTTATGTATACGAAGGGTCAGAGATTTACACAGCATTAAAAAATTATCCTGGTCATGTGGAAGCTGACGGAAGATATGCTAAAGATGCTTACGTAAAAACGATGGAATCGCGTATTGATGTTACTGAAAAAAGTATTCAAAGCACAGTTAGGGTCGGTAATCTCATCTCAAGTATTAACCAAACGGCAGAAAAGATTCAAATTGAAGCTAAAAAAATTAACTTAAAAGGTGCTGTTACAGCTGAAAGTATTGCTGGTAAATTGCTCGAAGGTATCACTATTAGAGCGAAAGATCCAAACGATGGCAATAACTTTTCAGAGATGTCGAACGGACGACTTTTTACGCAAGGTTTTGTAACTCCAAGTGAGTCTAACACATGGGCGAAGAAAATTGTTACAGGTTTAGAAAAAGGGCTTTTTTATAGTAGAGGTTATAAAGAAGATGGCAGTGAAGCAAACTATGTAAATATTGCATCATGGGGATTGAATTTTAACAATGGTAATGACTCTGGATCATATAACGGTAGAATGTTTGTTTTAAATGACAGAGGTCAAAATAAAAACATTACTGCTCAAACATATGATTCAACCAGAGGATGGAGACCATCATTAAAACTTGACAATCCCGAGAGAGGTGAAGTTGCAGATATAGCATCAGATGCGATCCATTTTTATAATGTTAATGGTCGCTATCAGAATGAATGGGTTACCGAGTCTAACGCATCACATTTAACTCTATATAAAACAATGCTTGATTGTAGCGACCATTGGAATGGAAAATTACAAATTAAATCCGGCAATGGATCAAGTCATAATGGTGTAGTGGCAACAGAATTTCAAACTACGTCTCAACGGAAACTAAAAACATATATAAAAGATTTACAGTTTAATGCTTTACAAGATGTTTTAGATTTACAAATTAAAGAATACTACTTCAAAAGCGATGTAGCTACTTTATATGAAATGCGGACAAAAAAAGAAACTGGACAAGTTCCGTACACATTGAAAGATATTCCAAAGCATTATGGTTTTATGGTTGATGATTGTCCATTACCATTTACTGATGAGCAACGTAACGGTGTCAATCTATATGGTTCTTTATCAGTCACGATAAAAGGTTTTCAACAATATGTAGAAAAAACAGACGATAGACTAAATCAAATAGAAAAGGTGATTAATAGTGAAAATAACAGCAAACGCAGAAGTATACGCAAAAGTGGTGGAAGAACAGCTAGATGCAGCCACGCAAGAGAAAAACATATTTTTAGCACGCGTAATCGAACTAGAAGCGGAAAACCAAAAGTTAAGAGAAGAAAATGAGAAGTTGAAACCCAAGTCTGCTAATAAGTAAGGCTTTTTATTTTGATAATCACTTAAAATAGTAAATTGCAATATATAGTTAATGTGTTATCATTTTAAATGTTATGTCTCACAAATTATTACATAGGAGGAAAACTATGAAAAAGAGATTTATGTTAATGTTGCTACTGTTTGCTTTGATGGTAGGATTAAGTCCTCGTTCAATAACACAGGCACAAACTACTAACACACAAGGTGAACAATTTGAACAAGGGAATTATGATTTACAAGCTGAATCTCCTTTCGGACAGAATTGGAATAGAAACTCACCTTTTACAGGAACTGAAAATCCTAAAGTAAAATGGGAGTATAAAGTTTATTATAAAGATGCTTCCTTGGGTAGTGATGTCCGACAATTCTATACCCCTCCGGCGATTGGACGCGATGGTACTATTTATGCAGCAAACCAGAATGGAAAACTATTTGCACTTAATAAAGATGGATCTGTTAAATGGGCTAAAGATAATCTGGTAACAATGGATAGTGTGCCAGTTATTGCAGAAGATGGAACTATTTATGTTAGCAGAGGTAGTTTAACTGCTGTAAATCCAGATGGTTCAATTAAATGGAGAACGAAAGATTCAGTTGCAGCTTCAATGCCTGTTTTGGATCATGATGGAACAATTTATGTACACAATTATCAAACAAAACGATTAGAGGCCTATAATCCGGATGGAACAAAGAAATGGTCATCAAATGAAGTAGCGGATGGATATATAGGATACGGATCCATGCTTATTTCAAAAGATGGCATCATTTATACGTTAGTTGGAGTTCTTGGGAATAAACATCTCTATGCTCATGACAAAAATGGTAAGGAATTATGGCATAAATGTGTTCCGGGGGATTACTTCGGTAATGGGTTTGCTTTAGGCAAAAATAATGAAATATTTTTAAATACACGAGACCAATTATATGTTTTTAATAATAATGGGAACATAGTGCATCAATGGAAAGAAAAAGATAAAGAAGTATTGCTTTCCGCACCTACTGTTTCTTCTACAGATGGAACAATTTACGTAGGTGGAGAAAATTATCTTTATGCGTATAATCCAGACTACTCCTTAAAATGGAAGTACCGAATTGAAGGTATAGGGAGTGTTTACGAGGCACCTGTAATTGATAAAAATGGTGTAATTTATTTTAGAACAAGTAGGGACATGTATGCATTAAACCCTGATGCAACGCTTAAGTGGAAATTCAATCATTCAGCTTTTCGTTTTGGTAGTCCTAATAGCTCAATAGTAATTGATAAAGACGGTACTTTATATATTCCAGGTGACTGGTATAGTGGCGGTGTTCCAAAAGTGGAAGATAGATATTTTTCCATAATGGCAATTGGTGATGACTATACAGACAATGTATGTACAAAAGAAAGTACATACATGGAAGTACTGAAATCACTTCGAGCAAAAAGTAAGAAAGCGAAATTAACAGAAGATGAAAAGAAAGAAGCACGTGATATTTTAAAAGAATTATCCGGCGATCTTGATAAGAAAGATAACTAAATTCGATTTTTTAGAATTTAATAGCTTGTAAAAAGGAGAGACAAATATGTCTCTCTTTTTATTTTGGAAGGAGAATGAAAGTGTTAATTAATATGGAGAATTTACAAATTGTACATGCCTATTTATTCGGAGGTGTAAAGTTTCTTGATTTACTGGGTATTCTAATGCTCGTTGATATTATAACAGGTATCACAAGAGCAATTAAGGAGAACCGATTACATAGCAGAAGCGCTCTTTTCGGTTATGCTCGTAAAATTGGAGTATTTGGGATTATTATTCTAGCAAACATTATAGATGTTATTTTGTCGCTTAATGGAGCTGTGGCATTTGCTACGGTTCTTTTTTATGTCGCAAATGAGGGGTTATCCATCATTGAGAACCTTACACAAATTGGTGTGAAAGTTCCTTCAGTGATTTCAAATAAATTACATGTAATTGAAAACGAAAAAGAAAAAGGAGAGAATAAATAATGACTAAACGTATTATCGATATTTCATACCACAACGGAAATCCAGATTGGGATGTATTAGCGCCACAATTAGATTTAGCCATTTGCCGAGTGCAATATGGTTCGAATAAGAAAGATGTTAAATACAATGAATATGTGGAGGCGTTAGAATCATATGGCATTCCGCACGCTGCATATGCATACGGCTGCTATATCTCAGTAAATGATGCAATTGTGGAAGCAAAAGACTTTTTAGCACGTGTAAATCCAAATGCCAAATTCTTAGTCTTAGATTGTGAGAAGGATACATTAGATTCATGTGGCGGTAGAAACTTAGCAGAAGCTTCACAGGCGTTTATTGACACTTTAAAAGAAGCTGGTTGGAAAGTAAGATTCTATGTATCTCATGAAATGTATGCATCTTATAATTTGCAAAGTGTACAAGCTGATTTCTTATGGATCCCACGATACAGTACAAATCCACCAAAATATACATGCGACTTATGGCAATATGCAGATGGTGAAACAGGTGGCTGGCTTGATGGTATTGGAAAGGTAGACTTGAACTATCTGAACGGTGACAAGTCTTTAGAATGGTTTACAGGTGGTAGTGATCCATCCTTACAACCACAAGAAGAAGCTTTAGGATACCTTACAACAACTGCTGATGTAGCAAATATTCGAAAAGAACCTAATGTAAATGCACCTATTATGCGTCAAGCGACAAAAGGGCAAGGGCATACGTATTATGAATGGTCTTATGATGGTTCTCATTTCTGGTATCGAGTAAACCCAGAAAACTGGATGCGTGATGATACAGCAAGTATCAATAAAGATGGCAAATCAAAAGGTGTTGTGTGGGTAAATGGTACTGACATTAACCTTAGAAAAGGCGCTTCCACAGGGGATGTTGTTATCAACAAAATTACAAAACGTTCTGCTTACGATGTACATTATCGTTATGAAAACTGGATTTATGTAACGGGTGAAGGTGTGGAAGGTTGGATGTATTTTGATGAGTCTTATGTGCATTGGCTTAGATAATGAATAGAGCTGACTCCTATGAGTTGGCTCTTTTTTTTATGCATTTTTTAATTTTATAGGAGGCGCCATATTAAAAAAGAAAATTATGCGTTTAGAAACACCTTAACCGATTCCCTGTACGTTAAGGAATCAATTATATATTTTACTCCTTTTTAAAGAATTTTTATCTTGTAATTAAGGTTTCTATAGAAGACAGATGAAGTGTTCAGCCAATTGCAATTACAAAACAAATTCCTTTATTTATATTTCCAATAATCGTATTTCTCAACTTATTTCCAAACTCCTTTCTTCCATAAAATGTCATCAAAGTTATGCTGTTGAATATTTTTAAAGGGGGGGAGGTGATCTTCATGAATCTATAGAGGAAACGATTCCACATGATAACAATTTCTAAAAGGAGGAAGATTTATGCAGAGAAGTTTTAAATTTCTGTTCACGTCCATTTTTTCTTTGATTTGTGTTTTGTACTTTCAAACGAACGCTTTTGCCGCACCAGCACACGATGGAGTTGTCAAAATGGAGCAACCGTCAGGCGAATCGTTTCAAGCTACGGTGCATGGAGATGAATGGTTCCATTGGGCAAGCACAATGGATGGTGACGTACTTTTACAAGATCAGAAGGGGTATTGGAATTACGCTGAACTTACATCAGACGAACTGAAATCGACGGGGAAAAAATATAAAATTGACAAGAAGCCTGCAAAAGCGGTCAATGAGAACAATTTGAACAAATGGATAGAGAAATACAACCCTCAAGAAAAGAAAAAACAGGAGTTCAAGAATGAGCTACCAAAAGAATTTACGGGATCACCAGAAAATGTTGACGGAACTGTCACTCCAATTTCGGGACCTCAAAAATTACTTGTTGTGTTAATTGGGTTTACAGATGTTGATATCGCATATAACGAAAACGATTGGAGCAACAGATTCTTTTCTGCAAATCAAAAGTCAGTAAAGAATTACTATAATGAAGTGAGTAATGGAAAAGCACAGATCACTCCGGCATCCGAAACATATGGTACGCAAAATGATGGGGTGGTTAAAGTGAAATTAGATTATGCTCATCCGGATACATCGGGAAAAGACATTAGAACGGTTATAACAGATGCACTGGCTAAAGCTGATCCTACGGTGAATTTTGCTAGTTTTGATACCAATAATGATCAAGTCATTAACTCTAAAGATGGCTTCTACATTGTAACTGTTCTTGCTGGCAATGAAGAGGCTAGTGGTGGTGCAGCGCCAAATGTTTGGGCACATCAGTGGTATGCTCCTAACACAAATCATGATGGTGTTACAGTATCAGGTATGTATACGACGCAGGGTGAAAAACAATATGGTCATATGGCAACGATCGGTATCCCTGCTCATGAATTGGGTCATTCCTTTGGCCTTCCAGATTTATATGGCGTTAATAATCATGTGGGTAGTCTAAGTATAATGGCGAATGGAGCTTGGAATAGTCTTCAAGGAGAAGATTATGGAGCTACACCTGATCATATGGATGCCTGGTCAAAAGTAAAATTAGGATTTGTAACACCAACTGTAGTAAATACCACCAACAATTTTACTCTAAATACGACCTCAAATAACTATAATGTTTTAAAGATTCCTTTAAAGGATAATACGTATTTTTTAGTTGAGAATCGCCAAAAGGTTGGGTATGATGCAAGCTTGCCAACAAATTCTGGTGGCGTCGCGGTTTGGCATATTGATGAATCCATGAATAATATTGATAATGATCCTCATCCTTTCATTGATATAGAGCAATCCGTCAGTGAATACCAAGACCCATTCTATTACACGAATCAAAATCACGCTGCTTCCTTTGGTCCAGACACCAATCCGAACAGTAATACCTACACTGGAGAAAAATCGGGAGTATCGATTACGACGACAAGCACAAGTGGTTCTGCCATGAATGTAGCGGTCACAACAAAAGAAGCTAATTGGATTCCGCAAACAAATTGGACACTAAAATATGTAGACAGCTATAGTTCGTACGATTTGGGTACGTATGCCTTTGATGGAAACAAAAACACGTTTTGGCATACGAACTGGAGCCCCGTAGCTCCAATGCCGCACGAGATTCAAATTGATTTAGGCGCAACCTATAATCTCTCCAAATTCAACTACTTGCCAAGACAAGACGGCCAAGTGAACGGAACGATTAAGGGATATGAGTTCTACGTCAGTAGTGATGGAGTGAATTGGGGAACAGCTGTAGCCACAGGTACCTTTACAAGTGATACCACTTTGAAAGAAGTCAGCTTTGCAACCAAGACAGGTCGCTATATTAAATTGCGTGCCTTAAGCGAGATAAACAATAATCCATGGACAAGTGCGGCTGAAATCAATGTATTTGGAGTGGCGCAATAATGTATTTGTGAAGGTAGCTATTGAAATCATGGAAGGAAGGAAAAAAATATTTTTTTCCTTCCAAGTAGGTGTGAACTTGATGAGTCTTATGTGAATTGGTTGAGATAACAAGCAAAAATCCCTGATGAAGTAGGCATCAGGGATTTTTGTTGTTTGATAAGAAACGGCTCTCTAATCAAACTTTTGTTATGACATTACAAATACAAAAGCGAGTTGTGTTAAAACACCATATGACAATAACATAATACCCTTATTATTGGAAGTGTTTTGTTAATAAAAGTAAAATGATTTAGATATTACAAGTGTTTACCGCTTACTAGTCACCCTTTTTTATGTTCTCAAGGTTTATATAACTAATTTATATTCTGCAGTTAATTTCCTATTTTTATAGTTATTCATAGGTATTTAATTAAGTTTTTTTGTTTTGAATGTGTTTCTTAATTTGATAGCGATGTTATTCTTTTGTTATATTTTCGCAAGACTTTCGTAATATTTATGCAAGGATTTCGAAAGATATATAAATTATGATGAACTTGTTGACATGAATTATAAGAAATATGACAGGAGATTGAAAATGATTACAAAAAAGAAAAACATGAAAAAAACAAAAAAAATAGTACAAGTTTTAGCGTTAGCAACTACTGTTGTTAGTGGATCATTAGCATTTAATTCTTCAGCTGCACATGCTGATTCAATTAAAGACATTGGAAAAGGTGCAAAAGTTATAGATAGCATAGATGTAAAATATAATGCTGCAGAAAACATAAAAAATTCAATAAAAGTTTCATTTATTGATGATCCAAATACTGATAAAAAATTTGCTATTATTTCTACAGAAGGAAGTAATATTGGTTCAGGATTTTATCGTACCCCTGGTGATGCAAGTAGTTATTATGCTCGTGTAGAGTGGCCATCCGCTTATAAAACAGGATTAGAGATTACAAGTAATGATAGTGCAGCGTTTTATAAAGTTTCACCTAAAAATAATATAGAAACAAAGAATGTCTCTTCTACAGTTGCATATAATGTAGGTGGAGGTTTAGAAGTTAAGCAAGATACTGGAGCAAGTGCAAGTGCAACAGCTGGTGCATCTTGGTCAACTACTGTATCATATGAGCAACCAGATTATAAAACATTTTTAGAAAACTCTACGGATAAAAAAGTAGATTGGACAGTTGAATTTAGTAAGTTCGATAATAGAGGATATGGATTTTACAGTAGAGATTCATGGAGTGATTTGTATGGGAATCAGTTATTTATGAGCTCACGTACTAACCCATTCATTGGTGCAGCAGACAATTTTATATCTAATGATGAATTCCCAGCTCTAGTAAGATTTGGTTTTCAACCAAGTACATTGGCGATTGTAACTGCAGACAAAAATGAAACATCAACTGATTTATCTGTAAAACAAGGTAGATTAAAAGACAATTATAGTTTAACATATATTGACTTCCGAGGTTGGGTAGGAAACAACTATAAAGATCAAGCCTTTAATCAAGTTACAGATAATTATACAATTGATTGGAAAAATAATAAAATTGTTCGCAAGTAAAAGTGAATAATGAGTAGAGACGTAAAACAAGCCCTCTCATGTGAGAAGGGCTTGTTTCTTTTGTGTTTATTTTTTTACACTGTTTTATATATAATGGAGGGAAGTAAAAAAATATATTTTGTTATCACCAAGTTGGTGTGAACCTAATGCGCCTTATGGCAACAAAAAATATTTATTTTGTGCCATTTGGGCAAGATTCACCGCATAATAAGCCCAATTCTATGGTGGCGCGAATGGAATTATTACAAGATACAATTGTTGAATCGCTAGAAGGGAAACAACTCCAACCTGTAGTTGTAGAAAAATTCAAGTATATGAATTAACAATCAAAAAGCAGACAATTTTTTTCATGAAACCATCATTCTTATCGCAGAATATGATAAAATTAATTCTATTAAGAATGAGAAGGAGTATTTTTTACTCCTTTTTATTCTAAGTATAGAAGGATTGGTACCTAGAAAGGGGCATAGTGATGGAAAAGAAAAAATCTTTTCATGTCGCTGTAGTTGGAGCAACCGGCGCAGTTGGTGAACAAATGTTAAATACTTTAGAGAAACGTAATTTTCCAATTGGAAAGTTAACATTACTTTCATCTAAACGTTCTGCAGGCAAAATGCTTTTATTTAAAGGAGAAGAAGTAACGGTCCAAGAGGCTACTCCTGAAAGTTTTGAAGGAGTGGATATCGCACTCTTTAGTGCGGGTGGATCTGTATCGAAACAATTAGCACCAGAAGCAGCAAAACGCGGTGCAATCGTTGTCGATAATACGAGTGCGTTTCGTATGACAGAAAATGTTCCACTTGTTGTACCAGAAGTAAACGAAAAAGACTTATTAGAGCATAATGGAATTATTGCAAATCCAAACTGTTCTACCATTCAAATGGTAGTTGCTCTTGAACCAGTTCGTCAAAACTTTGGTTTAAAACGAGTAATCGTTTCCACATATCAAGCTGTATCAGGAGCGGGAGCAGCTGCAATTGAAGAGCTTCATGAACAATCACAAGCCATTTTAAACGGTGAAGCAGTAAAAGCAAATGTTTTACCAGTAAAAGGTGATGAAAAGCATTATCCAATTGCATTTAATGCGATTCCGCAAATCGATAAGTTTGAAGATAATGGCTTTACATTTGAAGAAATGAAAATGATTAATGAAACTAAGAAAATTATGCATATGCCAGAACTTGAGGTAGCGGCAACATGTGTCCGCTTGCCAGTTGTATCTGGTCACTCAGAATCTGTTTACATTGAAGTGGAAAAAGAAGGTGTAACAGTAGAAGATGTACGTAATCTGCTAGCGAATGCAGAAGGAATTATTCTGCAAGATAATCCAGCAGAACAAGTATATCCAATGCCAGCAACTGCAGTTGGTAAAAACGAAGTATTCGTTGGGCGTATTCGTAAAGATTTAAACAATGATAAAGGATTCCATCTTTGGGTCGTATCTGATAACTTATTAAAAGGTGCTGCATGGAACTCTGTACAAATTGCAGAACGATTAGTGAAATTACAATTAGTGTAAACGGCTAAAAGAAGGTGCGAAAATGAAAATTATTGTCCAAAAATTTGGTGGTACATCTGTACGTGATGAAAATGGTCGAAAACATGCCCTTCACCACATCAAAAAATCATTGAAAGAAGGCTATAAAATTGTAGTCGTTGTATCTGCGATGGGGCGCAAAGGTGAGCCGTATGCGACTGATACATTATTAGGCCTTGTAAATGAAAAACAATCATGTATTTCAAAACGTGAACAAGATTTATTGTTATCTTGTGGTGAGTTAATTTCGGCAATTGTGTTTTCAAATATGTTAAATGAAAATGAAATTAAAGCGGCAGCGTTCAATGGTGCACAAGCTGGCTTTATTACAAATGATGATTTTACAAACGCTAAAATCATTGAAATGAACTGTGAACGTATAAGAAAAGAGTTAGAAGAAGTAGATGTAATTGTCGTAACAGGATTTCAAGGACAAACAAAAGAAGGCGATACGACAACACTTGGACGTGGTGGAAGTGATACATCAGCGTCAGCATTAGGTGTTGCGCTTCATGCCGAATATATTGATATCTTTACAGATGTAGAAGGTGTGATGACAGCTGATCCTCGTATTGTAAAAGATGCGCGTCACCTTGAAAATGTAACATATAATGAAATCTGTAATATGGCATATCAAGGTGCAAAGGTTGTTCATCCGCGTGCGATTGAAATTGCGATGCATGCGAAAGTACCACTTCGTGTACGTTCTACGTATTCTGATAGCGAGGGAACTTTAATTGCAGCGTATGATGGTGCACGCGACGTACAAGAGCGTCCTGTAACCGGTATTGCTCATTCTTCAAGTGTCACACAAATTAAAGTGTTGGCCAAGGACGGAGCGTACGATTTACAAACAAAAGTGTTCAAAGAAATGGCAAAAGAAAAGATTAGCGTAGACTTGATCAATATTTCTCCTACGGGTGTAGCATATACAGTGAGTGATGATGTTGCAGATCGAGCGGTTGAAGTGCTTCATAAACTTGGATATGATCCAATTGTAACGGAGCACTGTGCAAAAGTATCTATTGTTGGAGCAGGTATCGCAGGTGTTCCAGGTGTCACGGCGAAAATTGTTACAGCATTAGCTGAAAATGGTGTTCAAATATTGCAATCAGCAGATAGCCATACAACAATATGGGTACTTGTGAAAGAAGAGAAACTTGTAGATGCTGTAAATGCACTTCATCGTGCATTTGAGCTTTCAAAAGAAAAGCAACTGGAATTATAAGGAGTGAGACCATGAGAGATTTTGGGACAATTGCAACAGCGATGGTCACACCATTTGATAAAAATGGAAACATCGATTTTGCAAAGACAACAAAATTGGTAAATTATTTGATTGATAACGGGACAACAGCAATTGTTGTAGGAGGAACAACAGGTGAATCTCCTACATTAACATCTGAAGAAAAGGTAGCTTTATATCGTCATGTTGTATCTGTTGTCGATAAAAGGGTGCCTGTGATAGCTGGAACTGGCAGCAATAATACACATGCTTCTGTGGAGCTTACGAAAAAAGCGGAAGAAGTAGGCGTAGATGCGATTATGTTAGTTGCACCGTATTATAATAAACCTAGTCAAGAAGGTATGTATCAGCACTTTAAAACAATTGCTGAAAATACAAAGCTTCCGATCATGTTATATAACGTTCCAGGGCGATCTATTGTTCAAATTTCGGTGGATACAGTTATTCGTTTATCGAAAATTCCAAACATTGTTGCAATCAAAGATGCGGGCGGCGACGTATTAACGATGACAGAAATCATTGAAAAAACTGATGATGATTTTGCTGTATACAGTGGTGATGACGGATTAACATTGCCAGCAATGGCAATTGGAGCAAAAGGTATTGTATCTGTTGCTTCTCATATTATTGGTAACGAAATGCAAGACATGATTGTGGCATTTCAAACTGGCGATATGAAAACAGCGCAAAAGCTTCATCAATTGTTAGTAAGAGTGACAAATTCATTATTTATGGCACCGAGTCCGACTCCTGTTAAGACGGCATTGCAAATCGTAGGGTTAGACGTTGGTTCTGTTCGTTTGCCTCTTCTACCATTAACTGAAGCAGAAAGAACGCAATTACTTGAAGTTATCCAATCTATTCCTCGCTAATAGGAAAGCGGCCTAGTGATATGTACTAAGCCGCTTTTTGTATTTTATCCTGCTACTTACTTGCTCCTTTTGTATTAACGCATGAGGCAGAAAAATGTCCTGACCGCTACTATGCGTGGCCAGATGCTCTCGTCCCCCCTAAAAGGAAATTGGTTTTATAGCATTTTTTTAACATGTATATATAAAATCCTTTTGATTATTCAACATACAGACTGCTATGTAAAACACAACCTGACCGCTACTGACTTTCTCCCTTTGTTTTAAATCTTGCATGTGGCAGAAAAAGGCCCTAACTGCTCCTATGCGCGGCCAGATACTCTCGTCCATCTAAAAAAGAAAGAGGTTTTTATATCGTTGTTTCAAATTGTAATTATATATAAATAGATATTAAGAAAATCACTACTGCTAGATACTTCATTGTGCTTTCTTATAATTTAACTTGTGTTCTATTTCTTATATCAGTTATAATATGGCTAAGTAGCTTAGTACGGGTATGCTTAGCAAAAATGGGAAAACCTTACGGATTATCGGATTTTGTTTGAAATTACATGAAATATTTGATCTATATAATGAAAGAGAGGTGGGACCTGGTTTAAAAACAAAAAACGTGATAAGACCTTCGTTTTAGATGTTGAAAAATGATGGTGGAGTTTCCCCTGGTTTCTCTACAGTGTTAGTGGGATCAGTTTTTATACTATTTTTAAACCAGGCAACAACATGAAGAAGAAAGAGATAGATACTGTAAAAGTATTCGCTCTCGGCGGAGTGGGCGAAATTGGAAAGAATATGTACTGCGTGGAAATTGATTCTGAAATTTTTATTGTGGATGCAGGACTTATGTTTCCAGAAGAAGAGATGTTTGGAATAGATATTGTTATACCAGATATTACATATTTAGTAGAAAATAAAGAGCGCGTAAAAGGGCTGTTTTTAACACATGGTCATGAAGATCATATTGGTGGTATTGTTTATGTGTTAAGAAAATTGGATATTCCAGTTTATGGAACGAAGCTAACGAACGGTCTTGTGAAAGAAAAATTAGGAGAAGCGGGCATGTTAGGCCGTGTTGATTTAAGAACAATTGATTCTAATGCTACTGTAGAATTTGATACAACAACAGTTTCATTCTTTAAAACAACTCATAGTATTCCAGATGCAGTAGGTGTTTGTTTCTATACTTCACAAGGTGCAATTGTATATACTGGTGATTTTAAATTTGATCAAACTCCTATTGGGAATAATGGTGCAGATATTGGGAAAATGGCGCAAATCGGAAATGAGGGTGTACTTTGCTTACTATCTGATAGTACAAATGCAGAGCGACCTGGCTATACAGGTTCTGAGAGGGAAGTTGGTATAGAGATTTCCAAAGTATTTTATAATTCAGAAGGTCGTATTATTGTAGCTTCATTTGCGTCTAATGTTCATCGTGTTCAACAAGTTTTTGATGCGGCTTATGAAACTGGTCGTAAGGTAGCGGTAGTTGGACGAAGTATGGTAAAGGTAGTTGATATTGCGTATAATCTAGGGTATTTAAATATTCCAGACGGTATGTTAATCTCACTGCAGGATGTTGATAATTATCCTGAGAAAAAGGTGGCAATTTTAACGACTGGAAGTCAAGGTGAGCCAATGGCTGCCCTTTCTAGAATGGCCAGACAAGCTCATAAACAAATTTCAATTCGTAAAGGTGATACAGTCATTATTGCAGCATCCCCAATTCCAGGGAATGAAACATCTGTCTCAAGAACAATTGATTTACTATTTAGAGCAGGTGCGGATGTCGTATATTATGGAGAGAAGAAAGTTCATGTTTCCGGGCACGGTAGTCAAGAAGAATTGAAGTTAATGTTGAATTTAATGAAACCGAAATATTTCTTGCCTGTACATGGTGAATTTCGTATGCAAAAGGCACACGCCCGTTTAGCTCAAGATGTTGGAATTCAGTCGAATCGTATTTTTATCACAGAAAAAGGTGAAGTAATCTCCTTTACAGATGGTGAAGCGAAACCAGCAGGGAAGGTTCCAGCTGGAAATGTGTTGATTGATGGATTAGGCGTTGGTGATGTTGGAAATATTGTGTTACGTGATCGAAAAATGTTATCGCAAGACGGTATTTTAGTCGTTGTTGTAACACTTGGAAAAGATGGGAAAAAAATTATTTCTGGACCAGAAATAATTTCGCGAGGCTTTGTTTATGTTCGTGAATCTGAAGCATTGATTGAAAAATCGACGGATATCGTACGTACAATTGTAGAACAATCTATTAAAGAATATTCAATTGAATGGTCAACGTTAAAACAAAATATTCGTGAGCTACTTGGACAATTTTTATTTGAAAAAACGAAGAGAAGACCGATGATTTTACCAATTATCATGGAAGTATAAGAGAGAGCTGCCTATTTATAGGCAGCTTTTTCTTGTATCCTCTGTCGAATGAAATTTATAACTTAACAAATAATAGTTGTATACGTGAGAAAGGGGATACGACATGATAGAGCGTGATGAAATAAAAAATGAAGAAACAGGGCCTGTGAAAAAAGAGGAGATGAAAGAAGCTTCTGTATTGGAGAAAATTCAGCAACTTGGCCAGACGAATGTCCCGCAATTAAGTGAATCACGCATTCATTGTTTAACGATTGTAGGGCAAATTGAAGGACATGTGCAATTGCCACCACAAAATAAAACGACGAAATATGAACATGTCATTCCGCAAATTGTAGCAATTGAACAAAATCCTAAAATCGAAGGATTATTAATTTTGTTAAATACAGTTGGGGGAGATGTGGAAGCTGGGCTTGCGATTTCCGAAATGATTGCTTCTCTTTCGAAACCGACTGTTTCAATTGTTCTAGGCGGAGGTCATTCGATTGGTGTGCCGATTGCGGTATCAACAGATTATTCATTCATTGCAGAAACAGCAACAATGACAATTCATCCTATTCGTCTTACAGGTCTTGTAATAGGTGTTCCGCAAACATTTGAGTATTTAGATAAAATGCAAGAGCGTGTTATTCGTTTTGTAACAAAGCATTCCAAAGTAACAGAAGACCGTTTTAAGGAGTTAATGTTTGCAAAAGGGAATTTAACACGAGATATTGGTACAAATGTTGTAGGTATGGATGCGGTAAAATATGGATTAATTGATGATGTCGGAGGGATTGGCCAAGCAATCAAAAAATTAAATGAATTAATTGAGGCAAAATCATCAACTGAACAAGGCGGGGCGTTGTTACAATGATTTTATATACGATTATGCCGGAGCAACTTGTGTATCCAATAGATTATATAGAATTTATGAAACAGAAAATTATACATGTAGACGGTATTGAGATGGTTGTGGAAATGGGAAATGAAAATAATTATTCTGTTGTACGTGTACTAAGTACAAACCCCCAACATTTTTTACAATATGAACCTGGGCAGAAAATATCCTTTTCGTAAAAGCAGGATTTTGTTTATGAGCTATGGTATAATATAAAAAACAAGAGGGTGAAGCAGCCGTGTGTATAGGCTGCTTTCTTCAGTTTATCCTGTAAAATCCGGTTTGCGTGGGACTATAATGTTATATTTTTGAATGAGAATTTGAGGTGAAGAAATGGCAAAACAAAAGCAAAGAGTGACGAAAACAAAAGCAAGACGTACCATAAAGCCAACTTTGTACTACGAAATCGTCGGTTTAACTCTTTTTGCGCTCTCCATCATTACAATTATGCAACTAGGTGTTGTCGGAAAAGCATTCGTGCTATTTTTTCGCTTTTTCTTTGGAGAATGGTACATACTTGGAGTACTTGGGGTTATTGCACTTTCTATAGCATTTGTTATAAAACGAGAGTGGCCGAATTTATTGAACAAACGATTGATTGGTCTATATTTAATTATATTAGCTATCTTGATGTTTAGTCACATTACATTAGTCAATCTTCTAACAAAAGATGGGGCAGTGCAAAGTTCATCTGTTATTGTAACGACGAAAGATTTGTTCTTTCATGAAATGAAAAAAGGGGTCGATTCGGTACATTTAGGCGGGGGAATGTTTGGAGCTATTATGTTTGCGACATGTTACTTTTTATTTGATGAGGTTGGTGCGTACATAATTGGAATGATTCTCATTGTACTTGGCTTATTATGTATTACAAATAAACATATAGGAGAAGTGCTTGCGCCGATTGGACGTATACTTAGACGGCAATTTCAAGTGATGCAAGGTGATTATAAAGAGTGGCAAAGGAAACGAGCTGCTGAAAAAACTGAAAAGAAAAAGCCTGCTCGTACGCGAAGTGAACGTCATGTGCCAGAAGTGCCGGAGTTAGCAGAGCGTATAGAAGAAGTGGATGTAGCGCCGCCAATTATATCAAACTTTACTGAAAACTATGCAACGCCAGAACCAATACGTAAGGAATTGGCTACTCCTGAAGCAATGCAAGAAGAGACTATGTCGATGCAGGAAGAGGAGCAAAAGCGGAAAAAAGGTGAAAAAATTGTTGAATCGCTTGCTGGAGAGGCGAAAGCGCCGCCAATGCATTTTTCGGATGTTGAAAATAAAGACTATAAGTTGCCGTCTTTAGATTTATTAAAGTTTCCAAACAATAAACAAGTGACAAATGAGAATGAGACAATTTATGAAAATGCTCGAAAGTTAGAACGAACATTCCAAAGCTTCGGTGTGAAGGCGAAAGTAACAAAGGTTCATCGAGGACCAGCTGTTACAAAATATGAAGTGTATCCTGATATGGGAGTGAAGGTTAGTAAAATTGTTAGTTTAAGTGATGACTTAGCACTAGCTTTAGCGGCGAAAGATATTCGAATTGAAGCACCAATCCCAGGGAAATCAGCTGTTGGTATTGAAGTGCCAAATTCAGAAGTTGCAGTAGTTACGTTAAGAGAAGTGTTGGATTCGAAAGCGAATAATCATCCAGAAGAAAAGTTATTAATTGGACTTGGACGCGATATTACAGGTGAGGCTGTCTTAGCACGTCTAAATAAAATGCCCCATTTACTTGTAGCGGGGGCAACTGGTAGCGGAAAGAGCGTATGTATTAACGGTATTATTACAAGTATATTAATGCGCGCTAAACCGCATGAAGTGAAACTCATGATGATTGATCCCAAAATGGTAGAATTAAATGTATACAATGGTGTTCCGCATTTATTAACACCTGTTGTGACAAACCCGAAAAAAGCGTCACAGGCATTAAAAAAGGTTGTCAATGAAATGGAACGGCGTTATGAGTTGTTTGCACATAGTGGAACGCGTAATATTGAAGGATATAACGAATACATTAAACAACATAATGAACAATCCGAAGCGAAGCAACCAGAACTTCCGTACATTGTTGTTATTGTAGATGAGTTGGCCGATTTAATGATGGTTGCTTCTTCTGATGTAGAGGATGCGATTATGCGTTTGGCACAAATGGCACGTGCGGCTGGTATTCATTTAATTATTGCAACGCAGCGTCCATCTGTAGATGTTATTACTGGTGTTATTAAAGCAAATATTCCATCGCGGATCGCTTTTGCCGTTTCCTCTCAAATTGACTCAAGAACGATTCTTGATACAGGAGGAGCGGAGAAATTGTTAGGGCGAGGTGATATGCTGTTTGTACCAATTGGTGCTTCTAAGCCAGTTCGCGTCCAAGGTGCATTTTTATCAGATGATGAAGTAGAAAAAGTAGTAGAGTATGTTGTTGCGCAGCAAAAGGCACAATATCAAGAAGATATGATTCCGCAAGATGTACAAGAAACGAAGCAAGAGGTAGAAGATAACTTATATGATGAAGCAGTGCAACTCGTTGTAGACATGCAAACTGCTTCAGTCTCTATGTTACAGCGCAGGTTTCGTGTTGGATATACGCGTGCAGCACGGTTAATTGATGCAATGGAGCTGAACGGTGTTGTTGGCCCATATGAGGGAAGTAAGCCTCGTGAAGTGCTGATAAAAGATATTCAAGAGAAAAGTTCGTGATAAAGTGAAACTTTAATCAGTGGGGGTCTTACTGCCCACGAATAGCGGGATAAAGAAACCGATTAGGAAGAATTCTAGTCGGTTTCTTTAATAGTTAAAAATGATAACGCTTACTAATTGCGAATGTTAATGAGAATACGAATGGTTGTATTTTTTTTGATTTCAACGTTCGATTTTTTTATTGGATTGTATTGACAGTTATCATATCAAATGGTACGATTACTTCGAAATCAAAATAAACCTCATATAATCTTGGTAATAAGGTCCATAAGTTTCTACCTAGCAACCATACATTTGCTAGACTATGAGGAAAAAGTGTCAATACAAGGTGTACAGCAACTTTGTTCCTAACTTTTTCATCATATGAGAAATGTAAGGTGCAAAGTTTTTTTTATGGGTTAAAGAAAGAAAATTTCATAAAACGAAATTATTAGCACTTATTCGATAAGTTGAAACTTTCTTATTTTTATTTAGGGGAATTCATGATATATTGATTGTGGAAAAAAAGAGAAAAGAGGTCTTACATCAGAGGTCGAATAAGTGAAGTGCGAGGGGAGTCTTATGTCAGTAAAGTCAGATAGTCGACATTTGTATTTACGAGTGATTGACCACATTAAAGAAAAGATTAAAAGCGGGGTATATAAAGAAAAACAAAAGCTACCGTCCGAATTTGATTTAGCAAAAGAATTAGGCGTTAGTAGAGCGACCTTGCGAGAAGCACTTCGAATTTTAGAGGAAGAAAGCGTTGTCATTCGGCGGCATGGTGTCGGAACGTTTGTAAATGCAAAGCCTTTGTTTTCTTCAGGAATTGAACAATTATCTAGTATTACAGATATGATTACGAGTGCGGGGAAAAAGCCAGGCACAGTATTTCTATCATCAGCAGTGGGGAGCTTAACGGAAGAAGAAAAAGAAAAATTTAATAGTGAAGATGGTTTTGAAACACTTATGATTGAACGCGTTCGTACAGCAGATGGGGAACCTGTTGTTTATTGCGTTGATAAGTTACCAAAAGAAATTCTTCCTGATTTGTCAGAATACAAAGAGGAATCATTACTTACAGTTATTCATAGAAATACACATAAACGCATTACATATGCTGTTGCTCATATTGAACCACTTGGTTATCACTCTAAAATATCACCAATTCTAGAATGTGGACCAGAAACGGCTCTACTTGTGTTAAAGCAAATGCACTATGATCAAAATGATGAACCGATCTTATATTCTGTTAATTATTTTCGGGCAGACAAATTTAGCTTCCATGTGTTAAGAAAACGTATGTAAAGTGTACCCATTTTAGGGAGGTGACAGCAAGAAAATAGGGACATGATTGTAGAATTAGCTAGATACATATTTTAGGAGGGGTTTTTAGTATGAAGAAAAAAGCGGGGATTTTATTATCATTAACGTTAGCAGCAAGTACAATTTTAGGAGCTTGTGGAAACACTGAGAAGTCAAGCGACAAAAAAGAGGGAAAAGATAGTAAAAACTTTAAAGTTGGTATGGTTACAGACGTTGGTGGAGTAGATGATAAATCATTTAACCAATCTGCTTGGGAAGGTTTAAAGAAGTTTGGTAAAGATAACAAGTTAAAAGAGAATGAAGGATATCGCTATCTTGAATCTGCTAAGGATGCAGACTATATTCCAAACCTAGCTAAGTTTGTAGACACTAACTACAATTTAACATTTGGAATCGGTTATAAAATGCAAGAGGCTATCCAAGAAACAGCAGTAAAAAATTCAAAAAAACAATTTGCAATTGTTGACGCAGTAGTTGACAAGCCAAACGTAACAAGCATTACATTTAAAGACCATGAAGGTTCTTTCCTTGTAGGTGCTGTTGCAGCAATGACAACAAAATCAAATAAAGTAGGATTCATTGGTGGAATTAAAAGTCCTCTAATCGAAAAATTTGAATCTGGCTTCAAGGCTGGGGCAAAATATGTAAATCCGAATATTGAAGTTGTATCTCAATATGCAGAAGCATTTGATAAGCCGGAAAAAGGTTCTGTATTAGCTTCTGCTATGTATGGACAAGGCGTTGACGTAATTTATCATGCATCTGGTGCAACTGGGAACGGTGTATTTACAGAAGCGAAAAACCGTAAGAAAAAAGGTGAAAATGTTTGGGTAATCGGCGTTGACCGTGACCAAAACCAAGAAGGTATGCCAGAAAACGTAACATTAACTTCAATGGTAAAACGTGTTGATGTTGCAGTAGAAAAAGTTTCAGAAAAAGCAAAAGACGGTAAACTTGAAGGCGGTAAAACAGAAGCGTTTGGTTTACAAGATGATGGTGTTGGAATTGCAAAAACAACTGACAACGTGAAAAAAGTAAATCCAGAAATTTTAACAAAAGTAGAAGAATTGAAAAAGAAAATTGTAAATGGTGAAATTAAAGTACCTTCTACTCCAAATGAGTACAAAACATATGAGGCTTCTCTTAAAAAATAATGATAGATAAATAGCAAAGGTTAGTTCTAAGAACTAACCTTTGCATATATATAAATCCACTTTGAAAAACTGACATAAAACCTTCCTTTTTTAAGGGTGGATGAGAGCATCTGGCCGCGCTTAGGTGCGGTCAGGGCCTTTTTCTGCCACGTACCATGTTTTAAAACAAAAGGAGCAGGCATGTTGTGTTCTACATAGCAGCAATCTATGTGTTAAAAAATTAAGTTGGATATATATAGAACTTTATCCTGTTAGGAGGATTAATATGGAATACGTAATTGAGATGAATAACATTACAAAAGTATTCCCAGGAATTGTGGCGAATGATGATATTACGCTACAAGTGAAACAGGGAGAAATTCATGCTTTGCTTGGAGAGAATGGTGCTGGAAAATCCACACTTATGAATGTATTGTTTGGGTTGTATCAACCAGAACAAGGTGAAATTAAAATTAAAGGCCAACCTGTGAACATTACCAATCCAAATATAGCAAATGATCTTGGGATTGGTATGGTGCATCAGCACTTTATGCTAGTACATAATTTTACAGTTACAGAAAATATTATTCTCGGAAATGAACCGAAGAAAAGCGGGAAAATTGCGATTGACAATGCTGCTAAGGAAATTAAAGCATTATCTGAGCAATACGGATTGGCAGTAGATCCATATGCGAAAATAGAAGATATTTCTGTTGGAATGCAGCAGCGCGTAGAAATTTTGAAAACACTCTACCGCGGAGCAGAAATTTTAATTTTTGACGAACCGACAGCTGTGTTAACGCCGCAGGAGATTCAAGAACTTATTCATATTATGAAAAAGCTTGTGCAAGAAGGAAAATCTATTATTCTTATCACACATAAGTTGAAAGAAATAATGGAAGTATGTGATCGTTGTACAATTATTCGTAAAGGAAAGGGAATCGGAACGGTAGACGTTGCAAATACAGATGAAAACAAGCTTGCAGAATTAATGGTCGGACGTCAAGTGAATTTTAAAATAGAAAAGTCAGACGCCAAACCATGTGAAAACGTACTGAAAATTTCCAATCTTATTGTGCACGATGCACGTCATTTACCTACCGTAAAAGGACTTGACTTAACTGTTCGTGCAGGAGAAATTGTTGGTATTGCAGGAATCGATGGGAATGGACAAAGTGAATTAATAGAAGCGATTACTGGTTTACGAAAAGTTGAGTCAGGCTCTATTACGTTAAGAGAGAAAGACATAACAAGTTGGCCGGTTAGACGTATTACAGAGGAAGGTGTTGGACACATCCCTGAAGATCGTCATAAGCATGGGCTTGTTCTTGATTTTTCTATCGGAGACAATATGGTATTGCAAACGTACTATAAAAATCCATTTTCTAAAAAAGGTGTTTTAAACTTCACAAAGATTTATGAAAAAGCAAAATCATTAATTGAGCAGTTCGATGTTCGTACACCGAGTGAGCATACGCCAGCACGAGCTTTATCGGGAGGGAATCAGCAAAAGGCGATTATTGCCCGTGAAGTAGATCGTGATCCGGATTTATTAATTGCTGCACAGCCAACGCGTGGTTTAGATGTTGGTGCAATTGAGTTTATTCATAAAAAGTTAATTGAACAACGTGATAAAGGGAAGGCAGTTCTATTGCTTTCGTTAGAGCTTGATGAAATTTTAAATGTAAGTGACCGAGTTGCTGTCATTTATGAAGGTAAAATTGTTGAGATTGTCAATGCAAAAGAAACAAATGAGCAACAGCTAGGTCTATTAATGGCTGGGGGAAAGAAGAAAGAGAAGGTGAACACAAATGGCTAAAAAATTTTTAACGGAGCGAACAATTAATATTTTAGTACCTGTATTATCCGTTATTTTTGGTTTACTTGTTGGAGCCATTGTTATGATTACGAGCGGATACGATCCAATCGTCGGCTATGCCGCATTATGGGATGGTATGGTTGGTAATCCACGTGCAATAGGGGAAACACTGAGAACGATGATTCCGCTTGTTCTTGCTGGTTTATCAGTAGCCTTTGCCTTCCGTACAGGTCTGTTTAATATCGGGGTAGAAGGTCAATTATTAGTGGGATGGCTTGCTGCGGTTTGGTTCGGTTATGCTGTTTCTTTACCAGCAATCCTCCATGTTCCATTATCAATATTATTTGCAGCGCTTGTTGGAGGACTGTGGGGATTTATACCTGGATATTTAAAAGGGAAGTTTAAGGTAAATGAAGTTATTGTCACAATTATGATGAACTATATCGCGCTTTATGTAACGTATTACATCATAAGGAATTTTCTACATGAAGCAAATGAAAAATCGTATGACATAAAAGCGAGTGCGTCTTTAACTTCTTCTTGGTTATCCTCTTTAACAGATGGTTCTCGTCTGCACTGGGGAATCGTTGTCGCGATTGTTGTCGCGCTTATAATGTGGTTTTTATTAGAGCGCACAACATTAGGTTACGAGCTTAAATCGGTTGGATTTAATCAGCACGCTTCTAAATATGCCGGAATGAAAGTATCGCGTAATGTTGTATTATCAATGACAATTGCTGGTGCATTTGCTGGGATTGGCGGTGCAATGGAGGGGCTTGGAACATTCCAAAGTATGACAGCAATGTCTTCTTTTACAGGAATAGGATTTGATGGTATTGCCGTGGCTCTTCTTGGTGCAAATAATGCATTTGGCATTTTGTTATCAGCACTATTATTTGGCGGATTGAAAAGTGCTGCACCGCAAATGAACTTTGAAGCGAACGTTCCATCTGAACTCATTAATGTTATTATCGCATGTATTATTTTCTTTGTAGCATGTAGCTACGTTTTACGATGGGCACTTTCTCGTTTTAGCAAGGAGGGGAAATAAATGAGTTTCCTAGATATTGTAGCCATTCTTGTGACAGGTACGTTATATACGGCAGCGCCACTTATTTTTACAGCACTTGGAGGCGTATTTAGTGAACGTTCTGGTGTTGTAAATATTGCGCTAGAAGGTTTAATGTTGTTTGGTGCGTTTATTGGGGTTGTTACAAATTTATTAATGGGAGATACATGGGGAGCGACGACACCGTGGATTGCACTTATTTTTGCAGCAATTGGCGGAGGATTGTTTGCCCTTCTTCATGCGGTTGCGTCCATTACGTTCCGTGCGGATCAAGTTGTTAGCGGAGTAGCGATTAACTTTTTAGCGTTAGGATTAACAGTGTTTGCGATTAAAAAGATTTTTGGAAAAGGTCAAACCGATTTTATCCAATATCGTATTGAAAAAATTGATATTCCTGGCCTTTCTGATATTCCTGTTATTGGAAAAGTGTTTTTCTCTGATGTACCATTAACTTCATATATTGCAATCATTTTAGCATTTGTAGTTTGGTATGTAATTTATAAAACACCATTTGGTTTACGATTACGTGCAGTTGGTGAACATCCGATGGCAGCTGATACGATGGGGATAAATGTTTATAAAATGCGCTACATTGCAGTTTGTCTATCAGGTATGTTTGCGGGTGTTGGCGGTGCTGTGTTTTCAACATCTATTTCAAATAATTTCTCTGGCGCTACAATTACAGGTCAAGGATTTTTAGCGTTAGCAGCAATGATTTTTGGAAAGTGGCATCCAATTGGCGCTTTAGGTGCAGCGTTATTCTTTGGATTTGCACAGTCACTTGGTGTTACAGGTGGTACAATTCCTGTTATAGATCAAATTCCAAGTATCTTTTTAACGATATTACCATACGTATTAACAATTTTTGCACTTGTTGGTTTTGTTGGGCGATCTGAGGCTCCGAAAGCACTCGGAACACCGTATGAAAAAGGAAAACGATAAAAGCTAAAAAGCTCACACATTAGTGCGAGCTTTTTTACATACAATAACGTTAATACATGAGAAAAATTTGCATTTTCTTTTGTGAAAACTGTATATTGAAGAAGAAAATTCCTTTTTAGAGGAGGTTTACGAATGGAGCTTATAAAACAAGAAACACATGAATTAGATGGATTACGCGTACATATGATTTCAACTGAAAAATATAAAACGAATACATTTGTGCTACGATTAAAGTCACCGTTATGTGAAGAAACCGTAACAGAACGTGCTTTGTTGCCTTATGTATTACAGAGTGCTACAGAAACGTACCCATCTGTTATTCAAATTCGTCAATATTTAGAGGAGTTATATGGTTCGTCATTGGCTGTTGATGTAAGTAAAAAAGGTGAAGATCATATTATTTCTATTTATATAGACATTGCAAACGAAACATATTTACAAGAAGCACCGCCGCTCTTTGAAAAAGCGCTTGCTATGCTTGCGGATATTATGCAAAGACCAGCAACAGAAGGAAATGGTTTCCTACAAACGGTAGTAGAAAGTGAAAAACGTGCACTTATGCAGCGGATTGAATCTACGTTTGATGATAAAATGCGCTATGCCAATGAACGTCTTATCGAAGAAATGTGTAAAGTTGAACCGTATCGCTTAAGTGCAAATGGTCAAAAAGAGCGTGTTTCTGCAATTACAAACGAAACGTTGTATCAATATTATCAAAAAGTATTAAATGAAGATGAAATAGATTTATACATTATAGGTGATTTTGAACAAGGGGCTCTTGAACTTGTGAAACAGTACTTTTCTGTTTCTAAACGTGAACCGAAAGAAAGAAATGTATTGCTTCATAAGAAAAGCGAAGAAGAGCAAGAAGTTGTAGAAAAACAGGAACTAAAGCAAAGTAAATTAAATATTGGATATCGCACATTTATTACGTATCAAGACGAAGATTATTTTGCATTGCAGTTATTTAATGGCTTGTTTGGTGGTTTTTCGCATTCAAAATTATTTGTGAATGTACGTGAGAAAAACAGCTTGGCATATTATGCTGCCTCTCGTTATGAAAGTCATAAAGGGCTTCTATTCGTAATGTCTGGAATTGAAGGGAAAAATTATGAAAAAGCTGTTACGATTATTAAAGAACAAATGATAGCGATGCAAAATGGTGACTTCACTGATGAGGAAATCGTACAAACAAAAAGCGTAATTAAAAATCAAGTTTTAGAGACGATTGATACGCCGCGTGGTCTTGTAGAACTTCTGTACCATGGTGTAATCGCAAACTATGACCGCCCTGTAGAAGGATGGCTAACAGAGATTGAACGAGTAACGAAAGATGAAATCGTTAAAGTAGCTAATCATATTCAGCTAGATACAATTTACTTCTTACATGGGACGGAGGGTGTTTAAGATGGAAAAAATCGTATATGAACAATTAAAAGAAACGCTGTATTACGAAAAACTGTCCAATGGCCTAGAAGTATATATTCTCCCAAAGCAAGGGTTTAATAAAACATATGCAACATTTACGACAAAGTATGGTTCTATTGACAACACGTTTGTACCGCTTGAGAAAGACGAGATGCTTCGTGTACCAGATGGAATTGCACATTTTCTAGAGCATAAATTATTTGAAAAAGAGGATCATGATGCGTTTCAATTATTTAGTAAACAAGGAGCTTCTTCGAACGCGTTCACATCATTTACAAGAACTGCATATTTATTTTCTTGCACATCAAACGTTGAAAAGAATCTAGAAACATTATTAGATTTTGTGCAAGATCCATATTTTTCTGAACAAACGGTGGAGAAAGAGAAGGGGATTATTGGGCAAGAAATTCAAATGTATCAAGATAATGCCGATTGGCGTTTATATTTTGGATTAATTGACAGTTTATATAAGGAACATCCGGTAAAGATTGATATCGCTGGAACAATTGATTCAATCAGTAAAATTACGAAAGATTTGTTGTATGAGTGTTATCACACATTTTATCACCCAAGCAATATGTTGCTATTTGTTGTTGGTTCTATTGATCCAGAGAAGACAATGGATTTAGTGCGTGAAAATCAAGCGAAGAAAAGTTATACGGCTCAATCTGAAATTGCGCGGTCTTTTAATGAAGAACCAGAACAAGTAAATGAGAAAAAAATGGTCATTACAATGCCGGTACAAACACCGAAATGTTTGGTTGGTGTGAAAACGAAAGACTTGAAGCAAGAAGGAAAAGACTTGTTAAAACAAGAAATTGCTTTGACGCTTATGTTAGATTATTTATTTGGAAAAAGTTCAACCCATTATGAAACATTGTATAATGAAGGCTTAATTGATGATACGTTTTCGTACGATTATACAGAAGAAAGCAGTTTCGGTTTCGCAATGATTGGTGGAGATACGAAACAACCAGATGAATTAGCAAAGCGAATAACGGATATTTTACTTCAAACAAATTATGATGAGTTATGCGCGGAAACGTTAGAACGTGTGAAGAAGAAGAAAATAGGTGGTTTTTTACGTTCGCTAAATTCACCAGAATATATTGCAAATCAATTCACTCGATATGCATTTAACGGCTCTAGTTTGTTTGACGCATTATCTGTTTTGGAAAGTTTATCAATTCAAGATTTACAAATAGTTGCAAAGAGCTTATTAAAAGAAGAACGAGTAAGTGTTTGCCAAGTGCTTCCAAAGAAATGATGAAGTAGAGAGAGGAAAAAGATGAAGAAGTTTGCATTAGTTACCGGGGGAAGTGGGGGAATCGGCTCTGCCATTGTAGGACAATTAATAAAAGATGGCTATGCGGTGTATGTTCATTATAACCAAGGTGAAAAGAAAGTTCAGCAATTAGAACGAGAACTGAAAGATATTATTCCTGTTCAGGCTAATTTATCAGAAATAGATGGTGCTTCACAATTATGGTCGCAAATTCATCATCCTATTGAGACGATTGTATATGCAGCTGGGCAAAGTATCTTTGGGTTGACGACAGATGTTACTGATGAACAATTAAATGAGATGGTGGAGCTGCAAGTGAAAAATGTATATAAACTTGTTTCATTTGCACTTCCTTCAATGATTCGAAATCGAAGTGGAAATATTGTTGTAATTTCTTCCATTTGGGGACAAATAGGTGCTTCATGCGAAGTGTTATATTCAATGGTGAAAGGAGCGCAAAATTCATACGTAAAAGCATTGGCGAAAGAAGTTGCATTAAGTGGTGTGCGGGTGAATGCGATTGCTCCAGGTGCAATTGAAACAGAAATGATGCGTGTATTTTCGAATGAAGAAAAACAAGAAATTGCAGAAGAAATTCCGCTTGGCCGATTAGGGACGAAAGAGGAAGTTGCAAATGCAGTTTCATTTGTAATTTCTTCTCAAGCATCTTATATAACAGGTCAAATCATTGGAGTGAATGGAGGATGGCATTGTTAATCGCTTAAAGAAAGAAGTGGAGTATTTTGCTGTTTTGTTCGTACATAAAAAAGAACGCAGTGGCAAATAGTAAATATGACTCCATTACTTTATAGTGAGGTGCTTAACGATGTCAGTATTAGATAACTTTGAACAATGGAAAGGCTTTTTAGGAGAGCGTTTAGACCAAGCGCAAGGAAAAGGTTTAGACGGCGGTGCAATTTCTGATATGGCTTATCGTATTGGGGATTATCTAGCACATGAAGTAGAAGCGCGTAATGACCAAGAAAAATTATTGGCGGAGCTATGGAAAGTTGCAGATGAACAAGAGCAACATACGATTGCAAATTTAATGGTAAAAATGGTCAAACATCAGTAGTGAAAAGAGAGGAAGAGTCCTCTCTTTTTCAGAGTGTTGGGAAACCCTTTGGGTTTCCCAACCTCTGATGACCTTTATTGTAACTATGTATAAAAAAATTGTACGAAACAATAAAAAATAAGAAAAACAGCCCTTCAATTGACCCTTTCTGGTCAGATGAAGGGCTATTTTTTCCATGTTTTGGCAGGCTGCGGTGAGATATGCCTGTATTTGGACAGACTTCATCCCTCGGAACCGGGCGTATCGATAGCCATGTAGTTCTTTTGCATCGGCAAAACTCCGCTCAATTGTAGAACAGCGT
>NZ_JAMBOP010000100.1 GCF_023715645.1 Bacillus cytotoxicus
GAGCCGGCTGCGATCACGTGCGCCTGCAGTTCAGGTTGCGCGATGAAACGCAGCCGGCTCGTATTCGTCAGCAGCGTGTCGTCGCGGCGGAAGCGGTAGTGCGTGTCGAACGTCACGACCGCGCCGTCGATCGCCCGCACCGCGTGATGGAGATCGACGATGCCGAATTCGTGCGACTCGATGCGGCGCGCCGACTGCGCGGGCGTCCATGCTCGCCACGGTTCGGTGCGCGGGTTGCGGGTGTCGAACAGGAAGCGGCCGCCGTCGGCGAGCACGCGTCGCACGCCGCGCAGCGTCGCGTCGATGTCGTCGTCGGTCAGTAGGCACTGGAACGCGTGACCGGTCATCACGACCGCATCGAACGGCGCGCCCGGCGGCAGGCCGTCGAGCGTGCACGCGAACCAGCGTACGGCGTCGGCGCCCGGCTGGCGTCGCGCGTAAT
>NZ_JAMBOP010000101.1 GCF_023715645.1 Bacillus cytotoxicus
ATCGTTCCGGATGGAGCTCGGCATCGTCGCGCGCGCGATCGAGGAAGGCGATTTCTGCGAAGGCGTGCGCGCACATCTCGTCGACAAGGATCGCAAGCCGCGCTGGGCGCCCGCATCGCTCGTCGAGCTGCGCGCCGAACGCGTGCGGCATTTCCTGACGTCGCCGTGGAAGCTGTTCGCGCATCCGCTCGCCGATCTCGGCGCGGCGTGATGCGATGAGCCGACGCGCCCGCGCGGCGCGTCGGTTGCCGCGTATTTCGTTGCGGTTCTGTCGCGCTCAGCGCTCGATCATCGGCGGCACCGCCTCCACGAGCGCATCGATCACGCAGCGCGTCTTGCGCGGCAGGTAGCGCGTCTTCGGCCAGATCGCATGAATGTCGCCTTCGCAGACGAAGCAGCGATCGAGCACGACCACCATCTCCCCGCGCTTCACGTAGTGAT
>NZ_JAMBOP010000102.1 GCF_023715645.1 Bacillus cytotoxicus
TGTATATGGAATCGAGGAGCACCCGCAATGCAGCCTAAGATGACGATCAGCCGGGCAGTGATCTATGCGGCACTGATCCTGTTCGCGCTGTATTTCCTGTTCCCGATCTACGTGATTCTGTCGACGTCGTTCAAGGACCTCGACCAGCTGCGCACTGGCAACCTGCTGACGCCGCCCACCACGAGGACCGTCGAGCCGTGGGTGAAGGCCTGGAGCGGCGCCTGTACCGGCGTGCGCTGCGACGGGATGAAGCCGTTCTTCCTGAACTCGCTGCAGATGGTGATCCCGGCCGTGCTGATCTCGTCGCTGATCGGCGCGTTCAACGGCTACGTGCTCACGCACTGGCGCTTTCGCGGCGCGGACGCGCTGTTCACGATGATGCTGGTCGGCTGCTTCATTCCGTTCCAGGTGATCCTGCTGCCGATGGCGCGCCTGCAGGG
>NZ_JAMBOP010000103.1 GCF_023715645.1 Bacillus cytotoxicus
TCCTGAATACGAGGGCACGGTGGGAGACGCTCCCTACTCTGGCTACATCGATTCGTTGCCCGGTGTTCTTGAATCCCGCATCGCGTGGGCCGAGTGGATGCTCGAAAACTGGTGCGGAGAACAAGCATGAACAAGATTCGATATGCGGTGCTGGAGCTGGCACATTCGTTGGTGCAGGCAACACCATTGAAAACTGTATCACCGAATTATTTCGTGTGCTGCGCGGTGCAGGCAGCGGGGGAAGCGCTGGACCAAGGAAAGCCCGGTATCTACAGTGTAGAAGCTCAAAAGGTGCGCGCCGCTATCCGTGCGTCCCTCGGGGCCCATAATGTACTAGAGTCGTGGCTCCGAGCACGTCGCGATTCCGGGTTCGATGCGGAGGCCGATGACGCTGAGCCGCGACTTCGGGCCACGCGTCTTGCGTGGATCAAGTGGATGAT
>NZ_JAMBOP010000104.1 GCF_023715645.1 Bacillus cytotoxicus
AAAATATGCTGATAAAAAGTTCGATATGTTGCATCAACACAGCTTTTTTCAATTGCATCTAATACCATGTCTTTAGGTAGATGCTTTACCAATTCTAATTCCATATCATCCCAAACCATATAAACTAACTTCGCAATATCAAATCGGTCCTCTGGACGTGCTTGACGTATCACTATGTCATCATTCCCTTTTACGTTATTAACATTTATTATATAGAAATTCTAGCTTATTTTAAAAAGATATACTTATAATTTTAGAAAGTTTGAAAATTCTAAAGTTAGAAATATTGGTTTTCACAACGAATTTAAGTAGAATTATAGTTAAGGAGGATTTACAAATGAAAGTCAATAAAGCCATTTATGTTATTGTTGCATTATTTCTTGGAGGTTTAGGTATTCATAAATTTTATGCTGATAAATTTGGACAAGGTCTTTT
>NZ_JAMBOP010000105.1 GCF_023715645.1 Bacillus cytotoxicus
GTACTACCTCGGGCCGACGATCCTGATCATCGTGTTCTGGTTCTACATGATGAGGCAGATGCAGGGGGGCGGCAAAGGCGGCGCATTCTCGTTCGGGAAATCGCGTGCGCGGCTGATCGACGAAAACAACAACGCGGTGAACTTCTCCGACGTCGCGGGCTGCTACGAAGCGAAGGAAGAAGTGTCCGAGCTCGTCGACTTCCTGCGCGATCCGCAGAAATTCCAGAAACTGGGCGGTCGCATTCCGCGCGGCGTGCTGCTGGTCGGCCCTCCGGGTACCGGCAAGACGCTGCTCGCCCGCGCGATCGCGGGTGAAGCGAAGGTGCCGTTCTTCAGCATCTCGGGTTCGGACTTCGTCGAAATGTTCGTCGGCGTCGGCGCGGCCCGTGTGCGCGACATGTTCGAGCAGGCGAAGAAGCATGCGCCGTGCAT
>NZ_JAMBOP010000106.1 GCF_023715645.1 Bacillus cytotoxicus
CGATCGGTTAACAGCCGATAGCTCTACCACTGAGCTACTGCGGAATATGGTGGGCCTAAATGGACTCGAACCATCGACCTCACGCTTATCAGGCGTGCGCTCTAACCAGCTGAGCTATAGGCCCATATCTCTCTTTACAGGGGCAGTAGGAATCGAACCCACGCTGGAGGTTTTGGAGACCTCTGTTCTACCGTTAAACTATGCCCCTATGTGATGCCGGCTAGAGGACTTGAACCCCCAACCTACTGATTACAAGTCAGTTGCTCTACCAATTGAGCTAAGCCGGCTAATTTACAAAAAAAAATGGTGGCTCGGGACGGAATCGAACCGCCGACACGAGGATTTTCAGTCCTCTGCTCTACCGACTGAGCTACCGAGCCTTAATATAAATGGCGGTCCCGACCGGGGTCGAACCGGCGATCTCCTG
>NZ_JAMBOP010000107.1 GCF_023715645.1 Bacillus cytotoxicus
AATACTACGCGAACAGGTCGACGGTCGGCAAGTGCTCGGCGCTGACACGTTTCGCGGCGAGCCGCGCGACCTGAACGTCGCGATAGGCCTGCCGGTACGCGGGGTTGTCCTGCGGCGCGTAGTCGCCGGACGGAATGCGCGGCGAAGACCCGCGCATCGCGAGCCGCGGCCAGCGCGCGAAATCTATCGTCGAGCCGAGCAAGGTCTCGTAACGCGCGCGCCGCGCGTCGACGTCGGTCTGCGCGAGCGCCTCGTCGGAGTGCGCGAGGCTGCGGCGCGCCTCGATCTCGGCGGTGTCGCCGATCGTCGTCATCCCGAGCTGCGCCATGCGCCGCGTGTCGCTTTCGAGCCGCGTGAGCGCGCTGACTTCGTCGTCGGCCGATTGCAGTTTCTCGCGCGCGCTCAGCAGATCGAAGCACGCATTCGC
>NZ_JAMBOP010000108.1 GCF_023715645.1 Bacillus cytotoxicus
GATTACAACAGAGTTTGAATTGACCGGTCGCGAACGTGAAGAAGTCTTCCTTCTCATGGAACGCAATCTGGAAGTTATGAAAGCCTCTGTCCAACTTGGCCTCAATGAAAATAAATCTCGTAGTGGCCTGACAGGTGGAGATGCTGCCAAATTGGATCACTACATCAAAAACGAAAAAACTTTATCAGATTACACGATTCTCTCGGCTGCCCGAAATGCTATCGCAGTCAATGAACACAATGCTAAAATGGGCTTGGTCTGCGCTACTCCTACCGCAGGAAGTGCCGGTTGTCTCCCTTCCGTTCTCACTGCTGCTATTGAAAAATTAGACCTCAGCCACGAGCAACAATTGGATTTCCTCTTTGCTGCTGGTGCCTTTGGACTAGTCATCGCAAACAATGCCTCCATCTCAGGTGCTGAGGG
>NZ_JAMBOP010000109.1 GCF_023715645.1 Bacillus cytotoxicus
ATCAAATTCTGTATGGGAAAGACAACGTATTGACCCCGCATTTGTCGACGGTCGATAGGAAAGTGCATATAATTTCCGCCCAAGCCGTAGGGAAGATTCACGCTCTAAGAAGTGCATCTCCACCAGCGGCCCAGGTCGGTGTTGGAGCACATTACCGGTATTGTTTCGCGCTGTTGCTTACCTTTAACCATAAAAGGACGTGATCATGAAGAAATCCCTCCTCGTAGCTTCCCTGTTGGCTGCTGTTGCACTGGCGGCTTGCCACAAGCGCGCTGATCAAGCTGCTTCGTCGGCTGCAAGCGACGCGGCTGCTGCTGCTTCGTCGGCTGCTTCGGCAGTTGCTGGTGCTGCGAGCGACGCTTCGGCTGCTGCTTCGTCGGCAACGGCTGCTGCGAGCGACGCTGCTGCTGCAGTGGCGTCGGC
>NZ_JAMBOP010000011.1 GCF_023715645.1 Bacillus cytotoxicus
CGCCGCTAACCTCTTAAGAGCAAGCTCTTAAGAGGTTCGCTCGACTTGCATGTATTAGGCACGCCGCCAGCGTTCATCCTGAGCCAGGATCAAACTCTCCAATAAAGTGTTTGTCTAGCATCATAAATAAAAATTGACGTTTCACGTTGTTTGTTTCGTTTAGTTTTCAAAGTTCAATATCGCGTTTTGGCGACTTTTATAATATAACATAACATTTCATGTTCGTCAACAACTTATTTTAACATTTTGTTTCAATCAATTGCTGACTCTGCCTATTATATAGAATTCGCCCCTCCTATGCAAGCACTTTTTATAAAAAAAGAATAAGGGTAATCCCCTTATTCTTCTGAGCTTTCTTGATCTTCTTGTATGTCTTCTTCATCTTCTTTTTGTGTTTTCGCTACCGTTGCTACTTCTTGCTCGCCCTCTAAACGAATTAAACGAACACCTTGTGTATTACGTCCCATTTGAGAGATTTGATCAACCGGCATACGGATTAAAACACCCGCCGCTGTAATCAACATAATATCTTCTTCACCATTTACAGATTTAACGGCAATTAACTTACCATTCTTATCTGTAATATTACATGTTTTAAGGCCTTTCCCCCCACGGCTTTGGAGGCGATATTCTTCAACTGGCGTCCGCTTACCATAACCATTTTTCGTAACAATTAAAACATCCATATTTTCTTCTACAATTTCCATACCAACAACTTGATCCTCATCGCCAAGTGTAATGGCTTTAACACCGGCTGCATTTCGTCCCATTGATCGAACATCTTCTTCATGGAAACGAATTAACATCCCGTTGCTCGTTCCAACAATCATATCTTTTTCACCCGTTGTTAAACGGACGGAAATTAATTCATCTTCTTCACGAAGAGAAATAGCAATTAGACCGTTGTTACGAATGTTAGCAAATGAAGAAAGCGGCGTTCTTTTTGCAATACCGTGTTTTGTTGTAAAGAATAAAAATTGATCATCATTAAATTCTCGGATTGGGATAATCGCATTTACCCATTCACCTTTATCTACTTCTAATAAGTTAATAATCGGTATCCCTTTTGCTGTCCGACTATATTCAGGAATTTCATACCCTTTCGTACGGTATACTTTCCCTTTATTTGTGAAGAATAAAATGTGATCATGCGTAGATGTTGTTAATAAATGTTCCACAAAATCATCATCATTTGTTCCCATACCTTGAACTCCACGTCCGCCACGATTTTGCGTTTTGTACGTAGAAGCTGGTAATCGTTTCACATACCCATTATGAGTAAGTGTGATTACAATGTTTTGCTCTGGGATTAAATCCTCATCTTCGATTGCTTCCAGACCACCAATTGTAATTTCTGATCTTCGTGTATCATTAAAGCGCTCTTTCACTTCTGTTAATTCTTCACGAATAATTTCAAGAACTTTCTCTTCATCTGCGAGAATTGCTTTTAACTCCGCAATCAATGTAAGTAGTTCTTGATATTCTTGTTCGATTTTTTCACGCTCTAACCCTGTTAAACGTTGCAAACGCATATCTAAAATTGCTTGTGCTTGCTTTTCGCTTAAACCAAAATGTTCCATTAACCCTTGCTTTGCAATGTCTGCTGTCTTTGAATTACGAATTAGAGTAATTACTTCATCAAGGTGATCTAACGCAACACGTAAACCTTCTAAAATATGAGCACGAGCTTCTGCTTTCTCTAATTCATATGCAGTACGTCTACGGATAACAACCTTCTGATGCTCCAGGTAATAATAAAGACATTCTTTTAAATTTAATACTTTCGGCTCTCCATTTACGAGCGATAGCATATTAATACCAAAGCTTGTCTGAAGTGCTGTATGTTTATATAAGTTATTCAATAACACATTTGCATTTGCATCTCGTCGTAATTCCATGACGATACGCATACCAGTTCGATCTGATTCATCACGTAAATCTGTAATACCATCAATCTTTTTGTCTCGAACAAGCTCTGCAATTTTTTCAATCAATCTTGCTTTATTCACTTGATATGGTAGTTCAGTTACAATAATAGATTGTTTCCCATTTGCCTTCTCTTCGATCTCTACTCTTGCACGAAGAATTACTGTACCACGCCCTGTTTCATACGCTCTTCGAATTCCACTCCGTCCAAGAATTTGACCAGCTGTTGGGAAATCTGGGCCGGGAATATACTCCATTAATTCTGCAATTGTAATATCGGAATTATGACTTAACGCCAATACCCCATCAATTACTTCCCCAAGCTGATGCGGAGGAATATTCGTTGCCATCCCAACAGCAATACCAGTTGCACCATTTACTAATAAATTAGGAAAACGAGCTGGCAATACAATTGGTTCTCTTTCTGAACCATCATAGTTATCTTGATAATCAATCGTATTTTTGGTGATATCACGCAATAGTTCCATAGAAATCTTGGACATTTTTGCCTCTGTATAACGCATCGCAGCCGCCGAATCACCATCGACAGAACCGAAGTTACCATGTCCATTTACTAGCATATAACGTTGACTAAAGTCTTGGGCCATTCGCACCATTGTTTCATATACCGCTGAATCACCGTGTGGATGATACTTACCAATTACTTCACCAACAATACGCGCGGACTTCTTATACGCTTTATCAGCAGTAATTCCTAAATCGTTCATCGCATATAAAATTCTACGGTGAACAGGTTTTAATCCATCACGAACATCTGGCAGTGCACGAGATACGATAACGCTCATCGCATAATCTAAAAACGAGGTACGCATTTCCTGGCTAATATTAATTTCTCGAATTCGGCCTTGTTGTTGGTTGTCTGACATCAACCAGCACCTCCTCATTACATTTCCGATCGATATATCATGTTCATTTATACGTAGAAGACAGGAATACTCCGATTCCTGTCATCAGTCATTAAATATCAAGATTTTTCACATATTTTGCATTTTCTTGGATAAAGTTACGACGCGGTTCAACTTTGTCACCCATTAAAATTTCAAATGTTTCATCTGCTTCGATTGCATCTTGAAGCGAAACTTGAAGAAGTGAACGTACTTCTGGATCCATTGTTGTTTCCCATAGCTGCGTCGGATTCATTTCTCCGAGACCTTTATAACGTTGAATACCTGGTTTTGGCTGTTTCGGAATCTCTGCTAATATACTTTCAAGTTCTTTATCGTTGTAAGCATATTCAACTCGCTTACCTTGTTGCACTTTATATAATGGCGGTTGTGCAATATATATATAACCGTGCTCAATAATTTGACGCATATAACGATAGAAGAACGTTAATAGTAGGGTCCGAATATGAGCACCGTCGACATCAGCATCCGTCATAATAATAACTTTATGATAACGCGCCTTTTCAATATCAAAATCTCCACCAATACCAGTGCCAAGCGCAGTAATAATTGTACGCACCTCATCGTTTGATAAAATTTTATCTAAACGAGCTTTTTCGACGTTAATAATTTTCCCCTTAAGCGGTAAAATCGCTTGGAAATGACGATCGCGCCCTTGTTTTGCTGAACCACCCGCTGAATCACCCTCTACGATATAAATTTCACTAATAGAAGGATCTTTAGAAGAGCAATCCGCAAGTTTCCCCGGTAAGCTTGATACTTCTAGCGCACTTTTTCTACGTGTTAATTCCCGGGCCTTTTTCGCCGCTACGCGTGCACGTGCTGCCATCGTTCCCTTATCTACAATTTTTCGAGCGACATTTGGATTTTCTAGTAAAAACTTTTCAAGTGCTTCAGAGAAAACTGATTCTGTAATTGTTCTCGCTTCGCTATTTCCAAGCTTTGTCTTTGTTTGCCCTTCAAATTGTGGATTTGGGTGTTTAATGGATACAATAGCCGTTAAACCTTCACGAACATCTTCACCCGTTAAATTACTATCAGCATCTTTTAAAATATTGTTTTTTCGACCGTAATCATTAATCACACGTGTTAATGCTGTTTTAAATCCTACTTCATGCGTACCACCTTCATACGTATGAATGTTATTTGTAAATGAATAAATGTTAGTTGTATATCCTTCATTGTATTGAAGAGCAACTTCAACTTGAACTCCATCTTTCTCACCTTCTACATATACCGGCTCTTCATGTATTGGTTCTTTAGAGCGATTTAAATGCTCAACATAAGATTTAATACCGCCTTCATAATGGAATTCTTTCTTTTGTTTATGCTCACGTTTATCTTCAATTGTTAGTTTAATATTACGATTTAAAAACGCTAGTTCTCGTAAACGAGTTGCTAACGTATCAAATTCATATTCCGTAGTTTCAGTAAAAATTTCTGCATCTGGTTTGAAACGCGTTACAGTTCCTGTGTGATCTGTATCTCCAATCGCCTTTAAGTCTGCAGCTGGAATACCACGTTCATACTTTTGATAATGAATCTGCCCATCACGATGAACGAACACCTCTAACTCCGTTGATAATGCGTTCACGACAGAAGCACCTACACCATGTAAACCACCAGAAACTTTATAACCGCCGCCGCCGAATTTACCACCTGCATGAAGAACAGTCATAATAACCTCTACAGCCGGACGCCCCATTTTCTCATGAGTACCAACTGGAATACCACGACCATTATCTGTTACTGTAATACTATTATCTTCTTCAATAGCTAGATTAATCTCATCACAATATCCTGCTAATGCCTCGTCAATACTATTATCAACAATTTCCCATACAAGATGATGAAGACCTTTTCCACTCGTCGAACCAATGTACATCCCTGGTCGTTTTCGAACTGCTTCTAGTCCTTCCAACACCTGTATTTGACTTTCATCATATGCATTCTCTTGCATTTGCTTTTGTTCCATTGACACAAAGATCACCTACTTTTCCATTTAGACAGAAGTTATTTATCTTCTTCTCCACAATCCACCGTGCCGTTCGTTACATGAATTGTTTTTGCTTGTTTTAATGTATCATGCTCAATTCCATCAACACTTGTCGTTGTTACAAACGTTTGCACTTTTCCTTGAATCGTATTAAGCAGATGTGATTGCCTGTAATCATCTAGTTCCGATAACACATCATCTAATAAAAGGATTGGATATTCGTTAACTTCTGAATAAATCAATTCGATCTCAGCTAACTTTAGGGAAAGCGCGGTCGTTCGTTGTTGTCCTTGCGAACCAAAAACTTGAACGTTTTTCCCATTAACAAAGAATTGCAAATCGTCACGATGAGGCCCAATTAAGGTTGTACCACGGAAGATTTCACGTTGTTTCACAGATTGGAAATTTTCATAGTATACTTCTTCTATTTTCGACAAATCCATGGATTCTGATACATCTATGCTTGGTTTATAAACTATTTCTAGTTCTTCAAGTCCTCTGCTAATTCCTCGATGAATTGGAGCTGCCCATTCTTGCAATAGACGTAAAAATTCAAAACGTTTTTTTAATACTTTTACACCATGTTCAACGAGTTGAATTGTAAACACGTCTAGCATAGCTTCATCACTCTTACTGTTTCCTTGCATTTTCTTAAGCAAATGATTACGCTGTGTAAGGACTTTTTGATATTGACTTAATTCATACAAATACACAGGAGCTATTTGTCCAAGCTCCATGTCTAAAAAACGTCTTCGGACTTGAGGACTTCCTTTAACAAGGTTTAAATCTTCTGGTGCAAACATAACAACATTCATCACACCAATATATTGACTTAATTTTTGTTGCTCAAGCCCATTTAACTTTGCCTTTTTTCCTTTTTTAGAAACATTCAGTTCTAAAGACAAAGAGTTGTTTCTTTTTTGTAGTTTCCCTTTTATTTTACCATAATCCTCATCCCATCGGATAAGTTCACGATCATTAGAAGTTCGATGAGATTTCGCCATCGCTAATACGTAGATCGCTTCCATCAAATTGGTTTTTCCTTGCGCATTTTCACCAATAATTACGTTTACTTTATCTTCGAAGGAAAGATCTAACTTTTCATAATTGCGATAGTTTTGTAAATGTAATTCTGTAATATACAAAGGGATCCCCCTTTATCCTTGAACTTGAAATGTTCCGATCTCCGGAATTTCAACAATATCATTTGTATATAATTTTCGGCCTCGTCGATTTTCAAGTTCTTTATTTACATACACTTCATACTCTTGTAAAAACCACTTTACCGCTCCGCCTGTATCAATCACGTCAGCCAGTTTTAAAAATTGTCCTAATGTAATATATTCTGTCGAAATTTGAATACGCTTCATCATAAATCGCTCACTTTCTAAAAGTGTTCATTCTTTCATTGTACTAAATAAACAAGCATTAGGAAAGTAATAGCGAGAAATCAAAAGGGTTACTAGTAGATTTTTACTAGTAACCCTTATCATATTTTAGTACGTACGTACTGGTAAAATTAATTGAATAATGGAATCGTCGTTAACAGTACGAATTAAAAATGGTCTCATTGCACCAGTAAAACTAACTTTTATTTCCGTACTATCCAACGCTTTTAATGCATCCATCATATATTTTGCACTGAAGGAAATTTTTAACTCTTCTCCTGTAAATTGCTCACATTGAACTTCTTCCACAACTTTTCCGATTTCTGGAGAATTTGAAGAAATTTCCAATATTTGATTTTCTAAAGTTGATAATTTCACAACATTATTGCGTCCATCTCTTGCTAATAATGACGCTCGATCAATCGCTTGTAAAAATTCTTTTGTATTTACAAAAAGATCTGTTTTACTATCAGGCGGAATTAGTCTTGTAGTATCAGGATAACTGCCTTCTAATAGTCTAGAGAAAAATAACAAATGTTTTGTACGGAATAGAACTTGATACTCCGTTATAACAATATCTACCTTCTCTTCTGATTCATCAAGAATTTTACTTAACTCATTTAAACTTTTTCCTGGAATCACAACATTTGCTTGAAATTCATTTGCAATCGTTTGGCCTGCAATTTTTGCTTTACGAAGTGCTAAACGATGACTATCTGTTGCAATACAAGTCAACTCGCTGTTATATACCTTCCAGTTTACACCTGTCAAGATCGGGCGTGTTTCTGATGTGGATACAGCGAATACAGTTTGACGAACCATATGCTTTAAAAGATCTGTTGGGATTTGAAATACATGATGTTCTTCAATCTGTGGTAATAATGGATACTCCGCTGAATCTAAACCATTTAGATTAAACTCGGATTTTCCAGATTTTATTTTTGTCATAAAATGACTTTCAACAGAAATTTCAACTGTATCTTTCGGTAATTTTTTTACAATTTCACTGAAATATTTTGCTTGTAAAACAATACTTCCATATTGTTTTACTTCTACAATTTCTTTCCCATCTTCTTCGACAGGAATAAAAGATTCAATGGATATATTTGCGTCACTACCTGTTAATGTAACACCTTCCTCATTTGCTACAAGTTTAATCCCTGTAAGAATTGGAATTGTTGTACGAGAGGAAACAGCTTTCATTACATCTTGTACACTTCTGACAAGGTAGTCTTTTTGAATTGAAAAATGCATATCGAAAACCTCCGGTAAGTATAAAATTGAGTTTATTAGATAATAATAAAAAATTAGTAGTAATAGTAATAGGGCCTGTGGATATGTGGATAACTTAATAAAAAGACGGGAAAACAGTCTATCTACATGTGGATAGACTGTTTATAAAACAAGAATAGTTATTCACGTTGTTCACATTATTGGATTATTAGTAACTACTCAGCCATACCTTTTAGAAATTTAGAAAAGGGTACGGTTCTAGTGAAGATGTGTCTCTCTATTATTTTTAAATTCATTTTTCGGCATATAGACTGCTGTCATGCAAACAGGGCAGGGGCCTGCACTTATTGTCTGCTTTTGTTTTCAAATTTTGCATGTGGCAGGAAAAGGTCTTGGCTCCTATGCATCGCCAGTCCCTCTCGCCCATTTTAAAAAATGTTGTTCTGCCCTTTTTTCATAAAGTAACTGAGTAGTTACGATTATTATTTTAAAATATCGCGAATTTCTTCAAGTTGTCTTTGGAATTGTGTATCTGTTTTTAACAACTTTGAAATTTTTTCATGGGCATGAATGACTGTAGTGTGATCACGTCCGCCGAACTCTTCACCGATTTTTGGTAAAGAGGAATCCGTTAATTCACGAGACAGATACATTGCAATTTGACGAGGAAAAGCGACAGATTTTGTGCGCTTTTTTGCTTTAAAGTCTTCTAATTTTACTTGGAAAACATCCCCTACAGCCTTCTGAATTTCATAAATTGAAATAATTTTTGGCTTTGAATTTGGAATAATATGTTTTAGTGCCTCAGCAGCTAAATCAGCATTCATATCCTTATTAATTAAAGAAGAATACGCTACAACACGAATGAGGGCACCTTCTAATTCACGAATGTTAGAGTCAATTTGATTCGCAATATAAAGCATAACTTCATTTGGGATATCAAGCCCCTCAGCCTTTGCTTTCTTACGTAAAATCGCAATCCTTGTTTCTAAATCTGGAGGGGTAATATCTGTAATGAGTCCCCATTCAAAACGTGAGCGTAAACGATCTTCTAATGTTGGAATTTCTTTTGGTGGACGATCACTTGAAATTACAATTTGTTTACTTTCTTCGTGCAATGCATTAAACGTATGGAAGAACTCTTCTTGCGTCTGTTCTTTTCCAGCAAGAAATTGAATATCATCTATAAGCAGAACATCGACGTTTCGATATTTATTACGAAAATCAACTGCTTTATTATCACGAATAGAATTAATAAATTCATTTGTAAATTTTTCAGATGATAGATAAACGACTTTTGCGTTTGGATTATGTTCGATGACATAATGGCCAATCGCATGCATTAAATGCGTTTTTCCTAGTCCTACTCCCCCGTAAATAAATAAGGGATTGTATGCTTTAGCGGGCGCTTCGGCCACAGCTAAAGAAGCAGCATGGGCAAAACGATTGCCAGAACCGATTACAAAAGTATCAAATATATATTTAGGATTAAGCATACTTTTTGGGAAATGGTTAGGTTCATCATGCAGTGTTTTATTCTTTTGAACAGGAGGATAGTCAAATTCCTCTTCTGTTTGACTTTGTGGAATGATAAAGCGAATTGTAAGTTCTGCCCCCATTAAATGAATAATTGTTTCTGAAATAAGATCAGAGTAATGGGATTCCAACCAATCACGTGCAAATTCATTCGGTGCAGTAATTGTTAAAATGTCCTTTTTTAAAGAATACGCTTTTGTAGACTTAAGCCACGTTTCATAACTAGGTTTACTAACTTTTTTTTCTAATTCTTTTAAGGTGCTATTCCATAAATCCGAAATATTTTCCAAAGTTGTCCCTCCTTTACAAAAGATGATGATTCAACAAGGCATTTAATATTTGTATAACGCAAGCGAAGAACGCTGTATATTTATACGAAACACTTTTTTGAAAGGAAAAAGTGTTTGAAATATGAAATAGAGTTTTCGACAAAAAAACACGTTGTGGAAAACTTTTTATGCACATGTGATTATACATGTCCACATGTTATGCACAAATTGTGGATAAATAATAAGTGTGAAAAACTTGTTCAAGGTGAAAACACAACTATAATATCAAAAAAAGATAGCGATAGCAATGTATTTCGGAAAGTTATCCACAAAATCAATACCTTGTGGAATAAACTTGTCCACAGTACGATATACTGTGTGAAAACGAAAAAAAATTTGTGGATAGAAAAAAGTGGCGAAAAAAATTATCCACAACAAATGGAGTATGCTGTGAACAACCTTGTGAATAAAGAAAAAATGAATATTTAATTAAAATTTCTAGAGGCATTGACATTTTCCTAGTAAATTAACTATAATTTATAGGACTGTCTGTAACAGTTATTCCTCAGGGAGGTGTCATATAATGAAAAGAACTTATCAACCAAATAAACGTAAGCGCAGCAAAGTACATGGTTTCCGTAGCCGTATGAGCACAGCGAACGGACGTAAGGTTCTAGCAGCTCGTCGTCGTAAAGGTAGAAAAGTATTATCTGCGTAGGCCACTGATCGTTCAGTGGTCTTTTTTTCTAGTAATTATGAATTTTCCACTGGCGAAATACAGGAGTGTTCAATTGATATGAAGAAAAAGAATCGTGTAAAGAAGAATGAGGAATTTCAAGCTGTTTTTCAAAATGGAAAATCAAATGCCAATCGTCAATTTGTTATCTATCAGTTGGAGAAGCCTGATCAACCGTATTTTCGAATTGGTCTTTCCGTTAGTAAAAAATTAGGGAATGCAGTCATGCGTAATCGTATTAAACGTATGATCCGTCAAGCTTTTACAGAATTAAAAGATGAGATAGATTCTGGGAAGGATTTTGTTATAATAGCAAGGAAACCTTGTTCAGACATGGACTATGAACAATTAAAGAAAAGCTTAATTCATGCTCTGCAACGCTCGGGAGTAAAACGGGCAAAAAATGGCGAAAAAAGAGGAAAATGAATTACACAATATACATACCGAAACAAGGAGGAGCAGGCTGTGAAAAAAAAGATGGGCTTACTAGTCATGCTTATTGCTGTTATGGCAATTGCTGCTGGTTGTAATCAAACAGGTCAGCCGATTACACCGCAAAGTACGGGAATTTGGAATGAATATTTCGTATATCCACTTTCTCAGTTAATCACGTATTTTGCAAAATTATTTGGCAATAACTATGGTTTAGCGATTGTTGTTACGACTCTTATCATTCGTTTTGCGTTATTACCATTAATGATTAAGCAAACGAAGAGCACGAAAGCAATGCAAGTAGTACAACCTGAAATGGCGAAATTAAAAGAAAAACATAGCTCTAAAGACCAAGCAACTCAACAAAAATTGCAACAAGAAATGATGCAATTGTATCAAAAGCATGGTATCAATCCATTAGCAGGTTGTTTACCAATATTTATTCAAATGCCAATTTTATTTGCATTTTATCATGCAATTATCAGAACGGCAGAAATCAAACAACATAGTTTTTTATGGTTTGATTTAGGTCATGCTGATCCATATTACATTCTTCCAGTTGTTGCGGCGATCACAACGTTTATTCAACAAAAGCTTGCGATGGCTGGCACTGCGGGGCAAAATCCACAAATGGCAATGATGATGTGGCTTATGCCTATCATGATTTTAGTGTTCGCAATTAACTTCCCAGCTGCATTATCTCTTTACTGGGTAGTAGGTAACATCTTTGGTATTGCTCAAACATATTTGATCAAAGGGCCGGATCTGAAGGCTAGTAAGGCAGAAGGATCAAGTAAGTGAGTATGATTACTGCTAAAGGACAAACAGTCGAACTGGCAGTGCGATGTGCATTAGAACAATTACAAGTATCAAGGGATAAAGTGGAGATACTTGTCATTGATGAAGGAAAAAAACCTTTTCTTGGTTTTATTGGAGGACGCCCTGCTATTGTAGATGTCATTGTAAAAAAAGATCCTGCAGAAGAAGCAGAACTTTATTTGAAAAGTATCATAAAAAAAATGGATGTTGATATAACTGTTGGAACAGATGTAAAAGGACGGGATATCCATTTTACACTTGCTGGTAGTGATGTCGGTGTGTTAATTGGAAAAAGAGGAAATATATTAAATTCTTTACAATATATAACAAAACTTGTTGCGAATCGTAGTACAAAACAATATATCGGTGTAACAATCGACGCTGAAAATTATCGTGAGAAACGAAAAAACACGTTAGAATCGCTTGCGCTTCGGTTAGCAAAGCAAGTTAGTAATACGAAAAAAAGGGTTGTGTTAGAACCGATGCCTTCTTTTGAAAGAAAAATTATACATCAAGCACTTTCGAATCATCCATATGTGATTACAACGTCTGAAGGTAAAGAACCACATCGACATGTTGTTGTATCTCCGAAATAAAATAAAACTGCCATCCTAAGGAATGGATTCTAGATGGCGGGCTAGTTGAACAAACTAGGCTCTTACTAGGTAACTTATCTACTTTACATTTCTTAGAAGATTGAAGTAGGAGTTTAACTGTTTTTTAGAGCGGGATAAACCGGTAACTCGTTTGAGTGCCGGTTTTTTATTGGATAAAATATAAAAACAGAGAAATGATCTGTGGATAAAAAATCGCACTAAACTTATACACAGTGGATAAGTTTAGTGCGATTTAGGTGGGGACATAATAAAATAAGTTATTATTCTTTTTTACGCAGTTTCGTTATGGTATCCTAATAATTTAGTGAAAGAAAAAATCGTGTTGAAATATAGAGAAATAAGCAAGTGAGGTGAAAGAACATGGAATTTGATACAATTGCTGCGATTTCCACAGCTCTTGGGGAAGGTGCAATTGCCATTGTTCGAGTAAGTGGAGATGATGCGGTAGAAAAGGTAAACCGTATTTTTAAAGGAAAAGATTTAACGACAGTTCCATCTCATACAATTCAGTATGGACATATAGTGGATTTAGATACAAATAAAGTGATTGAAGAAGTTATGGTTTCAATTATGCGGGCACCAAAGACATTTACGCGTGAAGATATTGTTGAGGTAAATTGTCATGGTGGCCTTGTTTCTGTAAATAAAGTATTACAGCTTATTTTATCACAAGGTGTTCGCTTGGCAGAGCCTGGAGAATTTACAAAGCGTGCTTTTCTAAATGGGCGTATTGACTTATCGCAAGCAGAAGCTGTTATGGATTTAATTCGCGCTAAAACAGATCGTGCAATGAATGTTGCGATTAATCAAATGGAAGGGCGATTATCAAAATTAATTGGTCGTTTGCGACAAGAAATTTTGGAAACGTTAGCTCATGTAGAAGTAAACATTGATTATCCGGAATACGATGACGTAGAAGAAATGACGCATAGTGTTTTAATTGAGAAGGCAACTTATGTCAAATCAGAAATAGAAAAGTTGTTACAAACTTCAAAGCAAGGGAAGATTTTGCGTGAAGGAATTGCAACGGCTATTATCGGAAGACCGAATGTTGGAAAGTCATCGCTATTAAATAGCCTTGTACAGGAAAAGAAAGCAATTGTAACAGATATAGCAGGAACAACTCGAGATGTTATTGAAGAATATGTGAACGTGCGCGGTGTACCACTTAAACTGATTGATACAGCTGGTATTCGCGAGACAGAGGATATTGTAGAACAAATTGGTGTCGAACGCTCAAAAGAGATGATGAATAAGGCAGATTTAGTTCTTCTTGTTGTAAATTATAGCGAAGCGTTAACAAGCGAAGATGAGGAGTTATTCCGAGCGGTACAAGGAAAAGACTTTATCGTCATTGTAAATAAAACAGATTTACCAAAGCAAATTGATATGGAGCATGTTGCAAAATTGGCTGGTTCAGCTCGTGTTATTACAACGGCTTTACTTGAAGAGAAAGGTGTAGATGAACTAGAAAAGGCGATTGCTGATCTCTTCTTTGAAGGAGCAATTGAAGCGACTGATATGACATATGTATCGAATGCTCGTCACATTGGTTTATTAACACAAGCGGAAAAGACGATCGGTGATGCAATTGCGGCTATCCATAGCGGGGTGCCAATCGATATGGTCCAGATTGATTTAACAAGAACGTGGGAAATACTCGGTGAAATTACGGGAGACACTGTACACGAAAGCTTAATTGATCAGTTATTCTCTCAATTTTGTTTAGGAAAGTAATTGTAAGGAGGAATGGAAAGTGGGATACAACGCTGGTTCTTATGATGTGATTGTAATCGGTGCGGGCCATGCAGGATGTGAAGCTGGTTTAGCAGCAGCTCGTATGGGGGCAAAAACATTAATGTTAACAATTAACTTAGATATGGTCGCGTTTATGCCGTGTAACCCTTCAGTTGGTGGACCTGCAAAGGGAATTGTTGTTCGCGAAATTGATGCGCTTGGTGGCGAAATGGGAAGAAATATTGATAAAACACATATTCAAATGCGTATGTTAAACACAGGGAAAGGCCCAGCGGTACGTGCACTACGTGCCCAAGCAGATAAATTTGCGTATCAGCATGAACTGAAAAAGACAATCGAAGAAACGCCAAATTTAACATTGTGTCAAGCACTGGTTGAACGCTTAGTTGTGGAAGATGGTGTATGTAAAGGTGTTGTTACACAGACTGGAGCAGAATATACAGCGAAAACAGTTGTTATTACAACTGGTACGTTTTTACGCGGTGAAATTATCGTTGGGAATTTAAAATATTCAAGCGGTCCAAATAACCAACAACCATCTGTGAAACTATCGGAGCATTTAGAAGAGCTTGGGTTTGAACTAGTTCGTTTTAAAACAGGTACACCTCCACGTGTAGATAGTCGTACAATTGATTATAGCAAAACAGAAATTCAGCCAGGTGATGATACACCGCGTGCATTTTCTTTTGAAACAACGAAGTTCATCATGGATCAAATTCCATGTTGGTTAACATATACAAGTGAAGAAACGCATCGTTTAATCGATGGAAACTTGCATCGTTCTGCTATGTATTCTGGCATGATCAAAGGAACAGGCCCAAGGTACTGTCCATCTATTGAAGATAAGGTTGTTCGTTTCCACGATAAGCCGCGTCATCAAATTTTCTTAGAGCCAGAAGGCCGTAATACACAAGAAGTATACGTACAAGGTTTATCAACAAGTTTACCAGAAGATGTGCAACGTGAGATGTTAAAGACTATTCCTGGCCTAGAGAACGTAGAAATGATGCGCACAGGATATGCAATTGAATATGATGCAATTGTACCAACGCAGCTTTGGCCAACACTTGAAACAAAGAAAATACAAAATTTATATACAGCGGGTCAAATTAATGGAACATCTGGTTATGAGGAAGCGGCAGGACAAGGTTTAATGGCCGGTATTAACGCTGCATGTCGTTCATTAGGTAAAAAAGAAGTGATTTTAAATCGTTCAGATGCATACATTGGTGTTTTAATCGATGATTTAGTTACAAAAGGTACAAATGAGCCATATCGCTTATTAACATCCCGTGCAGAATATCGATTATTACTACGTCATGACAATGCGGACCTGCGTTTAACAGAGATTGGGCATGAAATTGGGTTGATTCCAGAAGAACGATATGAACGTTTTACAGCAAAGAAAGAGAAAATCGAAAAAGAAAAAGACCGTTTAGCAAGTAGTATTATTAAGCCGCGTCCTGAAGTACAAGAGCTCATCCGAGGAGCTGGCGGAAGTGAACTCAAGGATGGTATACGTGCGAGTGATTTATTACGCCGTCCAGAAATGACATATGAGCACATTCATCTTCTTGCTCCAAGTGAAATAGAAGTTAGTGATGAAGTAGCAGAGCAAGTCGAGATTCAGCTTAAATATGAAGGATATATTGAAAAATCTTTACAACAAGTAGAACGTATGAAACGTATGGAAAGCAAAAAGATTCCGGTTGATATTGATTACGATGCAATTTCTGGAATAGCTTCTGAAGCACGTCAAAAATTAAAAGATGTCCGTCCGCTATCTATGGGGCAAGCATCTCGTATTTCTGGGGTAAATCCAGCTGATATTTCCATTTTACTTGTGTATATAGAACAAGGAAAAATTGCACGAGTATCGAACCAATAAATAGTTAGGAGATATAGCGAGATGAATATAGAACAATTTCAATCTATGCTAGTAGAAAGAGGGATTACTCTTTCTGCTAGGCAGTTAGAACAATTTGAAGTCTATTTTGAGACATTAGTTGAATGGAATGAAAAAATGAACTTAACTGCAATTACAGAGAAGGAAGACGTGTATTTAAAACACTTTTTTGATTCTATTACAGCTGCTTTTTATTATGATTTTTCAAAACCGTTTTCTATTTGTGATGTTGGCGCAGGGGCGGGGTTCCCAAGCATTCCATTAAAAATATGTTTTCCAAATTTAAAAATTACAATTGTCGATTCTTTGCAAAAACGTATTACGTTTTTAAATCATTTAGCAACAAAATTAGAATTACAAGACGTAGCATTTTGTCATGATCGTGCGGAAACATTCGGACAAAAAGAAGGAATACGTGAATCTTTTGATATTGTAATGGCACGCGCCGTTGCTCGCCTTTCTGTCTTAAGTGAATTGTGCTTACCGCTTGCGAAAGTAGGGGGAACATTTATTGCAATGAAAGGTGCAGCTGCAAACGAAGAAATTGAAAATGGTAAATATGCTTTACAAGCACTTGGTGGTGAATTAAAAGGGATGTCTACGTTCCAATTACCATTCGAGGAAAGCGAACGTAACATTTTATTGATTGAGAAAAAGAGAAAAACGCCAAAGAAATATCCGCGTAAGCCAGGAACACCGAATAAATTACCTATTGAAAAATAAATCTTATTAGACGTAAGATTAAGTTATATATTAGTAAGCTTGTTTATTAGCACCGATGTTTAGTTGAACGAATCGAGCTTCTACAGGCAGTTATCCACCACCTATTTTTTTAGATTTCTTACAATATTGAGGCGTGGGCTTACTACCCGTTAGAGCGAAAGAAATAAAGTGAAACTTTGATTAGTAGGGATGCTGAACCTCTTACTAATCGCTCGTTCAACAAATTGGGTTTTTGTGGACAGTTTATCTCTATCTGCCGGGATATTACTGCCCGTTACTGCGAGATAAGAACGTAAATGTTTCACATGGAACATTTTTGTATAGAGTATTCAATAGGATTCAAGGTGGTGGAATATGTATGAAAAACGCATTTTCTCGTTTATTTGGCTTTGGAGATAAAGAGGCTGAATTAGCACTACAAGAAGAAAGCCATGAAGAAATTAAACAAATTTCGTTAGCAAATATCGTCCCCAATCGTTATCAGCCACGGACAGTTTTTGATGATGCTCGTATTGAAGAGCTTGCTCTTACGATTCATACACATGGATTAATCCAACCAATTGTTGTTAGGCAGTATGAAGAGGATAAATATGAGATTATCGCTGGTGAACGACGTTTTCGTGCTGCTACAAAATTAGGTTGGGAAACTGTTCCGGCTATTATAAAAAATTTGAACGATACCGAGACTGCTTCTGTTGCTTTAATTGAAAACTTGCAACGAGAGGAACTTACAGCAATTGAAGAAGCTGTTGCTTATCAAAAGTTAATTGAATTACATAATTTAACGCAAGAAGCACTAGCTCAGCGACTAGGTAAAGGACAATCTACAATTGCGAATAAGTTGAGACTATTAAAGTTACCTGAAGAGATTAAACAAGCCCTATTAGAGAAGCGTATTACAGAACGTCATGCTCGTGCTCTTATTCCACTTAAAAATGAAGAGGTTCAATTAAAGATTTTACAAGAAATCATTGAAAAGCAATTGAATGTGAAGCAAACAGAAGATAGAATTGCTAAATTGTTAGAAGAGACGAAACCGAAACGAAAAGCAAAACAAAAAGCAGTAAGTCGCGATATGCGTATTGCAATGAATACGATTCGTCAATCTTTACAAATGGTTGCGAATAGTGGCTTAAATGTGAATTCAGAAGAAGAAGAATTTGATGAATACTATCAAATTACAATTAAAATTCCCAAAAAGAAGTAAGAAAGTAGAAAGGCCTCAAACCATCGGTAGGGGGTCTTTTTGTTTTGTCATGTATTTGAAAATGACACCCCCTCTTTTTTTAGCTGGGCGAGAGCATCTGGCCATGAGTAGAAGCGGTCAGAGTCTTTTTCTGCCACGTGCGAAGTTCAAACAAAGAAGCAAGGTGAGAGACAACTTCCCATAAGAACCCGATTGGTGAGAGCTTTCCATCAGCGGGGGATAAAGCATCCCGCTGATGGAAGTTTCACTTTATAAGTACTATATTTTCTTTTAAAATTAAGAAGGAGTTTGTAAAAAAATTTTGAAGTTTAATATATAGAGGCAAAAGAAGAGTGATTGTTTCATGTTAAAATGAAAATAATCATTTGTAGAAAAAGAGATAAAGGTTGAAAGTAGGTGACATCATGGGAAAAATCATTGCCATTGCTAATCAAAAAGGTGGGGTTGGAAAGACAACAACATCAGTAAATTTAGGAGCTGGATTGGCGCAAGTAGGAAAAAAAGTACTTCTTGTTGATATTGATGCACAGGGGAATGCAACGACAGGAGTCGGAATTGAAAAATCAGATTTAAATGAATGTATTTATAATGTGCTTGTAGAAGACATGGACGTTCGTGTTGTTATACAGCGAACAGCAACTGAGAATTTAGATGTACTCCCTGCTACCATTCAACTAGCAGGAGCCGAGATAGAACTTGTACCGACTATTTCCCGGGAAGTTCGCCTGCAGCGTGCGCTGCAGCCAATTCGTGATGAATATGATTATATTATTATTGATTGTCCCCCATCTTTAGGTTTATTAACCATTAATGCATTAACTGCTGCAGATTCTGTTATTATTCCTGTTCAATGTGAGTACTATGCTTTGGAGGGATTAAGTCAATTATTAAATACAGTTCGCCTTGTACAAAAGCATTTAAACAAAAATTTAGCAATTCAAGGTGTTTTACTAACAATGTTAGACGCTCGTACAAATTTAGGACTACAGGTAATTGATGAAGTGAAGAAATACTTCCGAGATAAAGTATACAGATCGATTATTCCACGTAATGTACGTTTAAGTGAAGCACCAAGTCATGGAAAACCAATTATGATGTATGATGCTAAGTCAAGGGGGGCAGAAGTGTATTTAGATTTAGCAAAGGAAGTGATTGCAGGTGGCTAAAGGACTAGGAAGAGGAATTAATGCGTTTTTTCCAGATTTAGATGTGAAAGAGGGAGAAACAATTCAAGAATTGCAGGTAAATCAATTACGTCCTAACCCATATCAGCCGCGTAAATATTTTCATAATGAAACAATTCAAGAATTAGCTTTATCCATTAAAGAACATGGGATTTTACAACCTCTTATCGTTCGAAAAAGTATTAAGGGATTTGAAATCGTTGCAGGAGAACGGAGATTTCGTGCTGCAAAAGAAGCAAATCTTAAAACAGTTCCTGCCGTTGTTCGAGAGTTAAATGATCAACAAATGATGGAGTTTTCGTTACTAGAGAATTTGCAACGTGAAGATTTATCGCCTATTGAAGAAGCATTAGCTTATCAAATGCTCATGGAAGAGCTTAAGGTAACACAAGAACAGTTAGCAAAGCGCCTTGGAAAAAGCAGACCGCATATTGCAAACCACATTCGTTTACTTTCTCTCCCACCATTCGTACAGGACATGATTGCCAATGGAAGCATTTCCATGGGACATGGACGAACACTACTTGCATTAAAAGATAAAACAAAAATCAATAGTTTATTACAACGAATTAAAGAAGAAGGATTAAATGTTCGTCAGTTGGAACAAATTATTCAGCAGATGAATGAATATGTTTCACGTGAAACAAAGAAACAAAAACCACAAAAAAATATCTTTTTTGAGGAACAAGAAACGGTGTTACGAGACCGATTTGGAACATCTGTAAAAATTAAGGGAACAAAACAAGAAAAAGGAAAAATTGAAATTCAATTTTTCAATAAAGATGATTTGCAACGTATTTTAGAACTTTTAGCGGGAGAATGATAAAAAATAAACCATCTTCAGTTATAGATGGTTTATTTTTTTCATTACCGCAATTTTTTTATCAGTTTCAATAATACTTTTTGCAATACCAGTAGCCATTTTCATAACAAGATTTAGTCTTGTATTTTGTAGTACAAAAAACTCCATAAATCCATTTAAATTTACAATGCCATGAATATGCATATCACCAATTGCAGGAAGTTTTTTATTCATAGCTGCTCCAGGTTTACTAGGACCTGTTCCAACTGTAATTGAACCAATATTCTGTGATTTTCCTAGACAAGCATCAATCGCAATGATAAAGGGGTTCACAAATGATTCTTGTATTTCTGTAATTGTTTCTTCCAAATTTAAAGCATGAACGGGTGATTCTAGTGTTCCGTATAAATGGAAACTTTGGATGTTATAATCCTGTAGTTTTGAGCCAACGAGAGGTCCTAATGCATCACCAGTTGAGCGATCTGTTCCAATACACAGTATGATAAGTGGAGAGTTTTGTTCGATTGGGAGATGAGAAAGTAGAAAATTACTAATTGTTTGATTACAATTTATATCATTATACATAATCTGTTGTGAATCTTTTCCGAAAAAAGGTAAACGAAAACTTCCGATATTCACGAAGCATCCATCCTTTAATAGAATTTAGTGTATTTCATATAAAGTGAAACTTCATTTGATGTTAGGGAATAACTTCATGTATTCCTGCTATGCAGATGTCGTTTTCTTATGGGGTAAGAGTGTTTTAAAAGATATGAGCACGAGAGGAGAACACTCTTGTATATAGATTTATAAAGTATAAAAAGCATGAAGTGTATCATATAGTTTGTAGAATACTAGTACTAGTATATAAAAAAATGTGTGATTTTATACCCTATGGAATGCGAAAATAAAAGCGTATGAAAGAACTTTTTTCGTAAAATATAGGAGAAATTCTGTTACAATGAATAATGAATATGAGACAGAAAGGTAGGTCGCGATGAAAGGACTTCACGACTTATATACAGATTTTGTAAATGGATTATTGAATGCAGGGTTATGGGAGAAGATTGGCCTTGGTTTATTGAAAATTATACTTATTTTGCTTATTTCGAGTATAGTTATTCGAATTAGCAGAGTGATTATCCGTAATGCTTTCAAAATAAAGGCCAAATCGCCAATTCAAATTTCTGAAAGACGAACGATGACAGTAGCGAAATTGTTAGAAAACATTTTAACATATGTTATCTTTTTTGTTGTAATAATTGCGATTTTAGGGGTATTTGGAATTGATACAAAAGGATTATTAGCTGGTGCAGGGGTTGTTGGTTTGGCGGTTGGTTTTGGTGCACAAAACTTAGTCAAAGATGTTATCACTGGATTCTTTATTTTATTAGAGGATCAATTTTCGGTAGGGGACTATGTACGCTTAGGACAATTTGAAGGAGTTATTCAAGAAATTGGCTTACGCACAACAAAAATGAAGAAATGGACAGGAGAAATTCATATTATTCCAAATGGAAGTATTAAGGAAGTAACAAATTTCTCTGTTAGTAATAGTGTTGCCTTTGTAGATGTAGCTATTTCATATGAAAGTGATATTGAACATGCAGAACAAGTTCTTGAAAAATTGCTAGATGAATTACCAACAAGGTATGAGCAAATGGTTGCTCGTCCGCAATTATTAGGCATACAGAGTTTAGCGGCATCAGAGGTTGTTTTGAGGGTTACAGCTGAAGTAGAACCAATGCAACATTTTGTGGTGGCGAGGGCGCTGCGTAAAGAAATTAAAAATCGTCTAGATTTACATGGGATTGAAATTCCATATCCGCGTATGGTTTTATATAACCGTGAAGAGCTGATGAATGAAACGGTAAATTAGCAGTGAGAGGAGTTTTGAGAATGGAGCAAAAACAATATAACTTGCATGACATAGTGGAAATGAAGAAAGCTCATCCATGTGGTGAAAATCGTTGGAAGATTATCCGTATGGGAATGGACATCCGTATTAAGTGCGAGGGGTGTAACCATTCGGTATTAATTCCTCGAAGAGAATTTGATCGTAAGGTGAAGAAAATACTTGTAAAACATGAAGAATAGTTGAAATAGGAAACAGTGGCATTATTGCTGCTGTTTTTTTATCATATCTGGCGAGAAACCCCTCACATCAAGCGTGAAACGGTAGTGGGGGTAGTTCAATTAGCAATTAATGGGCAGCGGCAAAGTTGTAGGAAATCCGCAGAGGATAGAAGGGAGCGAAATGGTCTGTAAAAGATTATTCACTTCACTTGATAAATTTGGATGAAGCTTGTCATTTTATTCTTTACTATCTATAATGATGGGAGATTGAGTCATAGGAGTGAATTATATGGGATTAACGGCTGGTATCGTTGGATTACCGAACGTAGGTAAGTCAACATTATTTAATGCAATTACACAAGCAGGTGCAGAATCTGCGAACTACCCATTCTGTACAATAGATCCAAACGTTGGAATCGTAGAAGTTCCAGATCATCGTTTAAATAAATTAACTGAGCTTGTAGAACCGAAGAAAACTGTACCAACTGTCTTTGAATTTACAGATATCGCAGGTATTGTAAAAGGTGCGAGTAAAGGGGAAGGATTAGGAAATAAATTCTTATCTCATATTCGTCAAGTAGATGCAATTTGCCAAGTGGTTCGTTGTTTTGAAGATGAAAATATTACGCACGTAGCAGGAAAAGTAGATCCAATTGCAGATATTGAAACAATCAACTTAGAGCTTATTTTAGCGGATTTAGAATCTGTTGATAAGCGTCTTGAACGTGTTACAAAATTAGCGAAACAAAAAGATAAAGATGCTGTATTTGAACAAGAAATTTTAGTTCGCTTAAAAGAAGCATTTGAAGAAGGGCAGCCAGCTCGTGCAGTTGAATTTACTGAAGAGCAAATGAAGGTAGTAAAGGGTCTTCACTTATTAACAATAAAAGAAATGCTGTATGTAGCAAACGTTTCTGAAGATGATATAATCGACCCGTCTGGAAATGAATACGTACAAATTGTAAAAGAGTTTGCTGCAAAAGAAAATTCACAAGTAATTGTAGTTTGTGCGAAAATTGAATCAGAAATTTCTGAGTTAGAAGAGGAAGAGAAAAAAGTCTTCCTTGAAGAGCTAGGGATTGAAGAATCTGGCCTTGATCAACTCATTCGTGCAGCATATGATTTATTAGGATTGGCTACTTATTTTACAGCTGGTGTACAAGAAGTTCGTGCTTGGACATTTAAAACAGGAATGAAAGCACCACAATGTGCCGGAATCATTCATACGGATTTTGAACGTGGATTTATTCGTGCAGAAACGGTATCTTATGATGATTTAGTAGGAAATGGCTCTATGACAGCCGCTAAAGAAGCTGGAAAAGTACGCTTAGAAGGAAAAGAATATATTATGAAAGACGGAGATGTTGTACACTTCCGCTTTAATGTATAATAATTTATTTCCTAGGAAAAAATAAATTATTTAACTTGGCAAATTCATTGGATTTGCCAAGTTTTTTATGTTTTCGTGAGTTGCTTCCTCTAACTTACTATGATATAATCTAAACTCGTGAGTAATTACTTATAAATTAATTGCTCCTTGCCCATTGTGGGCCGTTTAGACCAAAAGGAGGTGAAAGTGTAATGAAAAAGTACGAAATCATGTACATCATTCGTCCAAACATGGAAGAAGAAGCTCAAAAAGCTTTAGTTGAACGTTTTGCAGGCGTTTTAACTGAAAATGGTGCAGAAATCATTAACACAAAAGATTGGGGTAAGCGTCGTTTAGCTTACGAAATCAACGACTTACGTGACGGTTTCTACATGATCTTAAACGTAAATTCTAATACAGAAGCTGTTAAAGAATTCGATCGTTTAGCTAAGATCAGCGAAGATATCATTCGTCACATCGTTGTTAAAGACGAAGAATAATCATTAAGATATATAGGGAGAGTGGTTCGATTGATGAATCGTGTTATACTCGTTGGTCGTTTGACTAAGGACCCTGACTTACGTTACACGCCCAATGGTGTCGCAGTAGCTACTTTCACGTTAGCTGTGAATCGCGCATTTACGAATCAGCAAGGTGAGCGTGAAGCTGACTTTATTAACTGTGTAATATGGCGTAAACAAGCAGAGAACGTAGCAAACTTCTTGAAAAAAGGTAGCTTAGCAGGCGTAGATGGACGTCTTCAAACTCGTAATTACGATGGACAAGATGGTAAGCGTGTATATGTAACAGAAGTTCTAGCGGAGAACGTACAATTTTTAGAACCGCGTAATAGCGGTGGTGAGCAACGCGGTTCATTCAATCAGCAACCATCGGGAGCAGGTTTCGGAAACCAAGGCTCTCAAAATCCGTTCGGTCAATCTAGTAACAATGGCAATAATGCTGGGTTTACTAAAAATGACGATCCATTTGCAAATGTAGGTCAACCAATTGATATTTCAGATGATGACTTACCTTTCTAATGGTATAGACCGGATATTTTAACATGAAATGGAGGGAAATGGACATGGCAGGAGGACGCAAAGGTGGACGTGCGAAACGTCGTAAAGTGTGTTTCTTTACATCTAACGGCATCGCTCGCATCGACTATAAAGATGTTGATTTACTAAAACGCTTTGTTTCTGAGCGTGGTAAAATTTTACCACGTCGTGTAACAGGTACTAGCGCAAAATACCAACGCAAATTAACAGTTGCAATTAAACGTGCTCGTCAAATGGCACTTTTACCATATGTTGGCGAATAATAACGCATGAAATGCACAGTAGAGTATTACTCTACTGTGCATTTTGCTATTCTCTTCTTTTTGTTAATTATGAAAGAAGTTTCACTTTATAGAAAGAGGGTGTGGAGAATGAAGCGCACACGACTCATTACAGAAGGAGCGGTATTACTTGCTTTATACGCGGTCTTGCTTTTGACTGCTCTGTATATGCCTATTTTAGGAGCGATATGTACATTTGCATTGCCATTGCCATTCCTTATTTTTTCGATCAGATACCAGTTAAGTAGTGCTTGTATGTTATTAGGAGCAGCGATTCTTGTAACACTTATCGTTAGCTCCCCTCTTAGTATTGTGAATACACTTATGTTCGGAATAACAGGTATTATATTAGGACATATGTATAAAGAGGAAAAAAGTATTATTGAAATTTTATTGGTAGGAACACTTGTATATCTTGTAAGTTTTGTATTGTTGTATGTTGTCAGCGTGAAGTTTTTCAACATAGATTTTATTAAACAGATGGAAGATATGTTTAAACAATCGCTGGAACAAAGCGAGAAATTTATGAAAATGGCAGGCGCACCTGTAAATGAAGAGCAATTAGCCCAATTTAAAAAAGCGGGGAACATGCTTCGTTTGCTTGCACCAGCTTTACTTGCTATGGGGTCATTTTTTTATGCTTGGGTTACGACTTTAATTGCTAATCGTGTTTTAAAACGATTAAAGTACACGGCGGCATCTTGGCCGAAATTTCGTGATATGCAAATTCCTAAAAGTATCGTTTGGTTGTATGTCGTTGTTGTTTTATTCTCTTCTTTTACTAAAATAGAAGCAGGATCATATTTAGAAATGGCACTTCTAAATCTATCGGCAATTTTTTCTTTATTATTGTTGTTTCAAGGGTTTTCGTTCCTTGCTTTTTTTACAAATGCAAACGGATATACTAAAGCTATTCCAATCTTAACTTTCGTTGTAGGGCTGTTTGTTCGAGAGTTGTTTCCTCTTATGACAATCTTAGGTATAATTGATTTAGGCTTTTCGTTACGATTGAAAATAAAGGTGAAATAAGTATTTGAAATATAAGCTTTTTTGTAACGAAGCATAGAAATTGAAGCTTTTATCCTACGTTTAATGGAACGATTAGACTCTGTAAGCGGGGAATAAGTGTAGTTGACTCGATTATATATTGGTAGAGGATAAAGACATAATGAATAGGTTTACTTTATTCTAATACGAATAGGCAGTAGGACGCCTCCTTCAGGGGGGAGGATAAACTGTCGATTGGTTCAACTAATCATCAGTGGGTAGGCAGAAAAGTTCCCTGATGGAAGTTTCACTTTATAGGAGTTGTATATATGCCTGAATTTTATAAGAAACAGCGGTTTCTGTATCCTGTTTATGTATTGGCGTTTTTAGCGTTTTTGCTCATTACGATTCTCGTTTATTTTCATTGGATGACGGGGATGATCTCCTTTGTTGTTTTTTGTATTGTCTTCTTTTTCGTTATTAAATTTGAACTTGCATTTCAAAGAAGTGTTGAAAAGCATACGAATGATATGATTACAAGGGTAAAAAAGGTAAGTAATGAGGCTTTCAATCAAATGCCGATTGGAATTTTATTATATAATAAGGATTATGGAATCGACTGGGCAAATCCATATCTATCTTCTTGTTTAGGACAACATTCGCTAGCTGGATGGCACTTGTATGATTTGTCAGAAGCCTTGCTTTTATTTACAAAAGGGGAAACAGCTAATGATATTGTGTCTTTAAACAATCGAAAATTTCGTGTATTTGCGAGGAAAGAAGAGAAGTTAATTTATTTCTTTGATGTGACAGAGCAAACAGAAATTGAGAAAATGTATGAAGACCAAAGAACGGTACTTGCTGTTATCTATTTGGATAACTATGATGAAGTAACACAAGGATTAGATGATCAATTGCGGACAAATATTACAAGTCATGTTACATCTTTACTAAATGAATGGGCTGTGAAGCACGGGGCGTATTTGAAACGTGCTTCATCTGAACGATACTTCGTTGTGTTAAATGAAAGTATTTTAACGCAAATGGAGAAAGGGAAATTTGATATTTTGGATCAAGTGCGTGAAGAAACGTCTAAACGAAATATTCCTCTTACTCTTAGTATTGGTGTTGGTTCTGGTGATTTGTCACTAGTAGAGCTTGGATCTATGGCGCAATCTGGCCTCGATTTAGCACTTGGCCGAGGTGGAGATCAAGTGGCCATTAAACAAGCGACAGGGAAAGTGAAATTTTATGGTGGGAAAACGAATCCGGTAGAGAAGCGTACTCGTGTACGCGCACGTGTTATTTCTCATGCTTTAAAGGATCTTGTGTTAGAAAGTAGCAATATCATTATTATGGGGCATCGGGCACCGGATATGGACGCAATCGGAGCTGCAATTGGGATTTTAAAGGTAGCCCAGCTGAATGAGCGAGAAGGATATATCGTATTAGATGAAAATGATTCTGATAAAGGAATTAAGCGTTTAATGGACGAAGTTAAGCAGCATGAGGAATTATGGTCGCGCTTTATTACACCACAACAGGCTCTTGAATTTGCGAATGATGATTCGCTTCTTGTAGTAGTAGATACACATAAACCATCTATGGTTATGGAAAAAAAGTTGCTTGATAAGATTGAAAATGTTGTGGTAATTGATCACCATCGCCGCGGTGAGGACTTCATTGAAGATCCGTTGCTTGTTTATATGGAGCCGTATGCGTCATCTACAGCAGAACTTGTAACAGAGCTGTTGGAATATCAACCTAAGCGTTTGAAAATGAACATGTTAGAAGCAACAGCTTTATTGGCTGGTATTATAGTGGATACGAAGAGTTTTACATTCCGCACCGGAGCACGTACGTTTGATGCAGCTTCATATCTTCGTTCTCATGGAGCAGATACTATATTAGTACAAAAGTTATTAAAAGAAGATATGGACCATTATTTACAGATTGCAAAAACAATTCGAAATGCGTACATTTATAAAAATGGGATTGCAATTGCAAAGGTAGATGGTGAAGGATTTTATGATCAAGTATTAATTGCCCAATCAGCTGATACATTACTAACGATGACGGGAGTGATTGCTTCTTTCGTAATTGCACAGCGCAGTGAGAGTGTGATTGGGATTAGTGGACGTTCTTTAGGGGAAGTAAATGTACAGCTTATTATGGAAAATTTAGGCGGGGGCGGTCATTTAACAAATGCTGCAACGCAAATACAAGACATAGCAATTGATGAAGCAGAAGAAAACTTACAATCTGTTATAAATGAGTATTTAGAGGGAGGAACACAATCATGAAAGTGATCTTTTTAAAAGACGTAAAAGGTAAAGGGAAAAAAGGGGAAGTAAAAAACGTACCAGACGGTTATGCGAATAACTTTTTAATAAAACAAGGACTTGCAATTGAAGCGACAAATGCAAATGTGAAAACATTAGATGCGAAAAAGCGTAAAGAAGAAAAAGATGCAGAATTAGAGCTTGAAAAATGCAAGGAATTAAAAGAAACGCTAGAAAAGTTAACAGTAGAACTAAAAGCAAAATCAGGTGAAGGTGGCCGTTTATTTGGTTCTATTACAAGTAAACAAATTGTAGATAGCTTACAAAAAGCTCATAATATTAAACTTGATAAACGTAAATTTGAAATGGACGATGCGATTCGTGCATTAGGATATACGAACGTTACTGTAAAATTACATCCGCAAGTAACAGCAACGGTAAAAGTGCATGTTACTGAACAATAAATAAAAGATTGAAAAGGAGGATTGCGCATGAGTGACGTATTTGCTGATCGTACCCCTCCGCATAATATTGAGGCTGAGCAAGCTGTATTAGGAGCTATTTTTCTCGATCAAGAAGCGTTAACATCAGCTTCGGAAATGCTAATGCCAGAAGACTTCTATAGAACGGCGCATCAAAAAATTTATCAAATGATGCTTGATCTTTCTGACAAAGGCGAGCCAATTGATTTAGTTACCGCAACATCAGCGCTTGCTGATCAAAACTTATTAGAAGAAGTTGGCGGTGTTTCTTATTTAGCTGAACTAGCGGAAGCTGTACCGACGGCTGCTAACGTTGTATATTATGCACGTATTATTGCAGAAAAATCGATTTTGCGTCGGCTTATTCGGACAGCAACGCATATTGTGTCGGATGGTTATGAACGAGAAGATGATGTAGAAAGTCTATTAAATGAAGCTGAGAAAAAAATATTAGAAGTATCTCAGCGTACGAATACAAAAGGTTTTCAAAACATTAAAGATGTTCTTGTAGCAGCTTACGATAAAATTGAATTACTGCATAATCAAAAAGGTGAAATTACAGGAATTCCAACGGGTTTTACCGAGTTAGATCGTATGACAGCTGGTTTCCAACGCAATGATTTAATTATTGTAGCGGCGCGTCCATCTGTAGGGAAAACAGCATTTTCCTTAAATATTGCTCAAAACGTTGCGACCAAAACGGACGAAAACGTTGCGATTTTTAGTTTAGAGATGGGGTCTGATCAGCTTGTTATGCGTATGCTTTGTGCAGAAGGAAATATTGATGCACAGCGTCTTCGTACAGGGACTTTAACTTCAGAAGACTGGGCGAAATTGACAATGGCAATGGGCAGTCTTTCGAATGCTGGTATTTTTATTGATGATACACCAGGTATTCGTGTTAGTGAAATTCGTGCAAAGTGCAGGCGTTTGAAACAAGAGCATGGTCTTGGAATGATTTTAATCGATTATTTACAGCTTATTCAAGGGAGCGGGAAATCTGGTGAAAACCGTCAGCAAGAAGTATCGGAGATTTCTCGTACACTAAAAGGATTGGCTCGTGAATTGGAGGTTCCAGTTATTGCTTTATCTCAGCTTTCTCGTGGTGTGGAATCTCGTCAAGATAAGCGTCCGATGATGTCGGATATTCGTGAATCAGGAAGTATTGAGCAAGATGCTGATATAGTGGCATTCTTATATCGTGAAGATTACTATGACCGAGAAACGGAAAATAAAAATACAATTGAAATTATTATTGCTAAGCAGCGTAATGGTCCAGTTGGTTCAGTTGAACTGGCGTTTGTAAAGGAATTTAACAAATTCGTAAACTTAGAACGGCGTTTTGAGGATGGGCATGCACCGCCAGCATAGCGAGAGTATAAAAAAGAAGCACATTTCTTATAATAAAATGTGTTTCTTTTTTTGTTTGTGAAATAATGCTTTCATGAGTAAAGTGTAATTCTTACGAACGAAAAAGATAAAAGTGAAAAAAATGTTCGTTTTTTAAATTGACTTCTCTTTTCATTTTGGTACAATTATATTGTTTGAAAAGTTCGTTTGAAAATTTCGGAGGTGCTTAAATAATGTCTTCAGTAGTAGTTGTAGGAACACAGTGGGGCGATGAAGGAAAAGGTAAAATTACTGATTTTCTTTCTGAACATGCGGAAGTAGTTGCGCGTTATCAAGGCGGAAATAACGCAGGACATACAATTGTTTTTAACGGTGTTAAATATAAATTGCACTTAATTCCATCTGGTATTTTCTATAAAGAAAAAGTTTGTGTTATCGGAAACGGTATGGTAGTAGATCCAAAAGCTTTGCTTGAGGAATTAAAATACTTACATGATCGCGGAGTAAGCACTGATAATTTACGTATTAGTAACCGCGCACACGTTATCTTACCTTATCACTTAAAGCAAGATGAGTTAGAGGAAGAGCGTAAAGGTGATAATAAAATTGGTACAACGAAAAAAGGTATCGGTCCTGCATACATGGACAAAGCTGCTCGCATAGGTATTCGTATGGCAGATCTTTTAGATCGTGAGGCATTTGAAGAAAAGCTTGAGCGTAACCTAGCGGAAAAAAATCGTTTATTTGAAAAAATGTATGATGCAGAAGGATTTAGTGCAGAAGAAATTTTCGAAGAGTATTTCGAATATGGTCAACGAATTGCACAATACGTATGTGATACATCTGTTGTATTAAATGATGCATTAGATGAAGGACGTCGCGTATTATTTGAAGGTGCACAAGGTGTTATGCTTGATATCGATCAAGGTACGTACCCGTTCGTTACATCTTCTAACCCAGTTGCTGGTGGTGTAACAATTGGTTCTGGTGTAGGTCCTTCTAAAATTAAACGTGTAGTAGGTGTATGTAAAGCATATACAAGCCGTGTAGGTGACGGTCCATTCCCAACTGAGCTTCATGATGAAATTGGCAATCAAATTCGTGAAGTTGGTCGCGAATATGGTACAACTACAGGCCGTCCACGCCGCGTTGGCTGGTTTGATAGTGTTGTTGTAAGACATGCTCGTCGTGTTAGTGGTCTTACAGACTTGTCTTTAAACTCTATCGACGTATTAACAGGTATTCCAACTGTGAAAATTTGTATTGCATACAAATATAACGGTGAAATTATTGATGAAGTTCCAGCAAACTTAAATATTTTAGCGAAATGTGAGCCAGTATACGAAGAGCTTCCAGGTTGGACAGAAGATATTACAGGCGTAAAAACATTAGCTGAACTTCCTGAAAATGCAAGACATTATGTAGAACGTGTGTCTCAATTAACAGGTATTTCATTAGCTATGTTCTCTGTTGGTCCAGACCGTAGCCAAACAAATATTGTTCGTAACGTATACGGTATCTAATCTTGTTTTTTTCTTAAAAATACAGTATAGTAAAAAAGAACCCACGTTAATTGGGTTCTTTTTTCATGTTTTATAAAAAACATGAAAAAAGTATTGCAAAAAGAAAGCATTTCATGATATTATAACTCTTGTCGTCACGAAAACATGACATTGGTGAACATGAGCCATTAGCTCAGTTGGTAGAGCATCTGACTTTTAATCAGAGGGTCGAAGGTTCGAGTCCTTCATGGCTCACCATTTTATTTTCGTGGCCCGTTGGTCAAGTGGTTAAGACACCGCCCTTTCACGGCGGTAACACGGGTTCGAATCCCGTACGGGTCACTTTTTTTTATGTTTTGTTTTGGTCCCGTGGTGTAGTGGTTAACATGCCTGCCTGTCACGCAGGAGATCGCCGGTTCGACCCCGGTCGGGACCGCCACTTTTGTTTAATACCACAATTAGTGGTTTTATATATATGTTTTGGCTCGGTAGCTCAGTCGGTAGAGCAGAGGACTGAAAATCCTCGTGTCGGCGGTTCGATTCCGTCCCGAGCCACTTCCAGGATATTAAGTGGGCCCACTTAATATCCTTTTTATATTGTACAATTTTACAAATGAGATTAGTTCTTTTAAAATAGAAGGAAGGGAAGCCTCTAGCAGTTGAAGCTAGAGGTTTTTCTGTAAAGAAGGCAATAAAAGTTTAGGAGGAAACTAAAATGATGGGAAAGAAAATTTTAGTCGTTGATGACGAAAAACCAATTGCAGATATTTTAAAGTTTAACTTAGAAAAAGAGGGTTTTGAAATTGTAATGGCTCATGATGGTGATGAGGCCATTGAAAAAACAAATGAAGAACAACCAGATATGGTTTTATTAGATATTATGTTACCGGGAAAAGATGGTTTAGAAGTTTGTCGTGAAATACGAAAAAACTATGAAATGCCAATTATTATGCTAACAGCAAAAGACTCTGAAATTGATAAAGTTCTCGGATTAGAACTAGGGGCAGATGACTATGTAACAAAGCCGTTTAGTACACGTGAGTTATTAGCACGCGTAAAAGCGAATTTACGTCGTCATCAACAAGGAGGAGCAGCTGAAAAAGATGAAAATGCAGAGATGGTTATTGGTCCGATTGTAATTAATCCCAATGCATATAGTGTAACAAAGCGCGAAGAAAATATTGAGTTAACACATCGCGAATTTGAATTACTTCATTATTTAGCGAAGCATTTAGGACAAGTTATGACGCGTGAACATTTACTACAAACCGTTTGGGGTTATGATTATTTTGGTGATGTGCGTACAGTAGACGTAACAGTTCGTCGTTTACGTGAGAAAATTGAAGATAATCCAAGTCATCCGACTTTAATTGTAACAAGACGTGGTGTGGGATATTACTTACGTGATCCAGAGCAGGAGTAATATATGAAGAAAGTTGGTTTTTTTCAGTCTATTCACTTGAAGTTCGTATTAATTTACATGCTATTAATTTTAATAGCGATGCAGATTATTGGTGTCTATTTCGTTCGGGAGTTAGAGAAAAATCTTGTGAAAAGTTTTAAAGAATCATTAACACAACGAACGAACTTGCTTGCATACAACTTAAAGCAGGAATTTGCAAAGGAAAGAGAGAAAACAAAAGATCCTACTCTTGAAGAGGCACTGAAAACGAGTATAGAAGATTTCGCTTCTGATCGAAAGGCCGATATTCAAGAGGTTCGCATCATTGATGAGAATAGTCGTGTGCTAGCAACATCACATCAATATAATCAAGGTATTGTCGGAAAAAAAACAACAGACTTATTGGTAAAGCGAGCTTTGGTGCAAGATAAACCTGTTGAGAAAATGGAAATAGACCGCAATACGGGAAAGCGTGTGCAAGTTGTTGCTACTCCGATCAAAGTACCTATCCAAGCAGATAAAGTACCTATCCAAGCAAATAATGGGAAACCTTGTGTTATCTACATTGTTGCTTCTATGGAAGATGTTTATGAACAAATGAAGCTCATTAATCAAATTTTTGCAACAGGAACAGTTATCGCATTGTTAGTAACAGCTGTGTTAGGTATCTTATTAGCGCAAACTATTACAAGGCCAATTTCAGATATGAGAAAGCAAGCCATTGAAATGGCAAAGGGAAATTACTCTCGGAAAGTTAAAGTACATGGTCATGACGAAATTGGTCAATTAGCATTGGCATTTAATAATTTATCGAAGAAGTTGCAGCAAGCTCGTTCTTCTACGGAGAGTGAGAGAAGAAAGCTTTCGTCTGTATTATCTCATATGACAGATGGAGTAATTGCGACGGATCGAAAAGGAGATATTATCTTATTAAATGATCCGGCAGAAAAAATGCTCAACGTTTCACGTGAAACAGCATTAGATCAATCGGTTTTAGAGATATTAGGCATTCAAGAAGAGTACACATTAGATAATTTATATGAAGAACCAGACTCCATTATATTAGATTTTAGTACAAGAAATGAGCCCTATATTTTACGAGCTAGCTTTTCTATTATTCAAAAAGAGAATGGAAAGGTAAATGGTTTCATCGCTGTATTATATGACGTAACGGAACAGGAGCGAATTGAGGGGGAACGCCGTGAATTCGTGGCAAACGTTTCTCATGAACTTCGTACGCCGTTAACAACGATGCGAAGCTATTTGGAGGCATTAGGCGAAGGGGCATGGCAAGATCCGAATATTGCACCGCAGTTCTTACAGGTAACACAAGAAGAAACGGAGCGAATGATTCGACTTGTTAATGCACTGCTACAGCTTTCAAAATTGGATAGTACAGAATATCGTTTAATGAAAGAATGGGTAGACTTTACACAATTCTTTAGTAATATCATTGATCGTTTTGAAATGTCAAAAGAGCAGAATGTATCTTTTAGCCGTTCATTTTCTAAGCGAACGCGTTTTATTGAGATTGATGAAGATAAAATTACACAAGTTCTTTATAATATTATTTCAAACGCCTTGAAGTATTCTCCAGAAGGCGGAACAATCACATATCGTTTACGGGAAAGAGAAGATATGTTAGAAATAAGCATTAGCGACCAAGGAATGGGAATTTCGAAGGAGAGCGTTGATAAGATTTTTGAACGTTTCTATCGAGTTGACAAAGCGCGTACACGTAAATTGGGCGGAACAGGATTAGGCCTAGCAATTGCCAAGGAAATGATTCAAGCTCATGGCGGTTCGATTTGGGCAAAAAGTGAAGAAGGAAAAGGGACAACCATTTATTTCACACTTCCAATGGAAAAGGAAGAAGAGGATGAGTGGGAATGAATATTGAGAACTTAAAATCAGTCTTGCTGATTAACTTGGTTGTTATTAGTGTATTTCTTACTTTTAATTTATGGACCTATGTACCTGATTCCAGCAAATTGCAAAATACAAAATACTTACAAGACAATACAGAGGTTGAACAGAAGAGCCTTGCGAATGTTATTTTGCCTTCTCTTGTTCTTTTTCATAAAGAGAATACACATCTTGGAAGCGAAAATATAGCCAATATCGACCCATTATATAAATTATTTGAACGAGGCGAATTGTACGATTTTAAAGATATATCAAATGATATCCCAAAACAGCAATTCTTCTCCTTTGTTCGTGGGAAAAACAAGATTGAAATGATTTTTCCTACACATATACCATTGGATTCCATGAAAGACGTTTTTAAAATTAAAGAAAAGGTTCCAGAGTCATGTAGCTTTAATCGTATAATGATTGATTTATCAAAAAGTCGCGATGGTAATATGCCTGTATATTTCATTTCGTATGAACACCGCAAGGTATATCATATGGTATTAAAAGGAATTACGCTTAGAGAACTTGAAACAGCACGTGATCAATTTACAGCTAACGCGAGGGATTATTCTCAATACACATTAAGTGATACGAGAGAAATCTTTTTACCAGATACGAAAACGGATATGCAACGTATGGGATATTTAGTAAGTGACATATCTGAGGATATATTTATAAATGCATTATTTACAGATCCTCGTTATGTAAAAAAATTATCTGATGAACGCGAAAACACATATACAGATGGAATTCGCCTTATGCAAGTATTAAAGAAAAAGCAAATGCTGCAATATACAAATTCAGTTGCATCAGAACAAGCACATAATGTATATGGAACTGCGCTTGTTCAACGCAGTTTTGATTTTATTAATGGTCATGGTGGTTTAACAGATTCTTATCGTTTTGATTATATGAAATCTACAACAGGAAAAACAACGTATCGTTTATATGTTGATAGTTTACCTGTATTTAACGAAAGTGGTATGGCGGCGATGGAACAAGTATGGGGAGCTGGAGAATTAATCTCCTATAAGCGTCCATTATTTAAGCTAAATATAAAGTATGGTGATGACCAAACAATCTCTCTTGCGGATGGTAAGACAGTTATACAATCTTTAGAGAAGAATGAAAACGTAGATATGAAGTTAATTCAGGATATTCGATTAGGATATAAGCTTACACCAGAGGCAGGGACAGATGGGAAAAATATTGCTGCAGTAAATTTAAAACCTATTTGGTATGTTGTATATGGTGAGGACAACAAAGTTCAAGAATGGTCCGAAGAGAAAGGAGGAGAGCTCATTGGATTGGAATAGGATTAAAACAATTTTTATTGTTTCCTTTCTCATTTTGGATCTCTTCCTTGTCTTTCAATTCGTACAAAAAAAAGATGATAGTAATCAACTTGAGTATATGGCGGAAACGAATATTGAAGACCAAATGAAAGCAGATAAAATTACAGCGGATAATTTTCCGAAAGAACCGACGAAAGATACGTATATTATGGCGAAAAATAGAGCTTTTTCCGATGAAGATATAAATTCTTTGAAAAATCAAAAGGCGTCTTTACAAGAACCAAATACACTGGTAAGTAAGCTTAAAGAACCGTTTTGGAATACAAAAGCAACGACAGGTGATAACTATAGTGAATTTTTGCGTTCTTATGTAATGGATGGACAAAAATATAGTGCTGCAGGGAAAGCAGAAGGATCGAAAGTGTATTTTTTTCAAAAATATAAGGATAAACCACTTTTTTATAATCAACATGGGATGATTGTTGCTGAACTAAATGAAAAGAAGGAAATTATATCGTATACACAAACAATGCTATATGAATTTAAAGAGATGGGAGATCGAAATAAAGAGTTGGATATTATTTCTGCTCGAAATGCATTAGAAACGTTGTATACGAAAAATACGAAAAATGAATTGAAACAAGGAACCCATGTAAAAGGAGCAAAATTAGGATATGCAACAGTGGTAGCTCCTTCTTCCTCAAATGTACAAGTTCTTGTTCCAACATGGAACTTGTATACAGATAAGATGGATTACTTTGTAAATGCAGTAGAAGGACAAATTATTCAATTAGGTAAGGACAACAAGGAAAATGAGCAATGGAGTGAGGCTAAATGAGTTTGCATTTTAGTGTACTTGCAAGCGGCAGTACGGGAAATGCGCTGTATGTAGGGACAGAACGTGAAAAGTTATTAGTCGATGCAGGATTGAGTGGAAAATCAATGGAAGCTTTGTTTCAGCAAGCTGAATTAGATATAAATAGTATATCTGGTATTCTTGTTACACATGAACATAGTGATCATATTAAAGGGCTGGGTGTGTTAGCCCGTAAGTATCATTTACCCGTTTATGCAAATGAAAAAACATGGAATGCAATGGAGCATTTAATCGGTAATATTCCAACGGAGCAAAAGTTTGTTTTCTCAATTGGAGAAGTGAAAACATTCGGAGATATTGAAGTAGAATCATTCGGAGTTTCACATGACGCTGCGGAGCCAATGTTTTATGCATTTCATCACAACAGAAGAAAGTTAGCGCTTATTACAGATACGGGGTATGTTAGTGACCGAATGAAAGGGGTTATTAAGGGAGCTAATGCTTTTGTATTTGAAAGTAATCACGACGTTGAGATGCTACGAATGGGACGTTATCCATGGAGTGTTAAACGAAGAATTTTAAGTGATGTAGGGCATGTTTGTAATGAAGATGCAGCTTTGGCAATGACTGATGTAATTACCGATGAAACAAAGCATATATATTTGGCTCACCTTAGTTTAGATAACAATATGAAAGAACTTGCTCGTATGTCTGTTGCACAAGTGCTTGAAGAAAGAGGACTTGCTGTAGGAGAAGGGTTCCAACTGCACGATACCGACCCGAAAAAGCCAACTAAAATTCAATACGTATAATTCTTCATTTTGGTAAACAATAAAGGGGAATATAAATGCTTTCGGAAGGCTAGGTGAGCATAAATGTCCTTTATTGATGAAGAAGATGTTCAGATGAAACGAAAAAGAAAGCAAAAGCATAAACATATTTTTATTTCTGGTGTAGCGGGAACTGTTATTGGTGCTACATTATTTGCTTTTGCTATGCCAACGTTTTCGAAATTAGGTTGGACTACAATAAGAGAGACAGAAGCAAGTGAAGAGAAACAGTATATAGCGCAGTCTACTCCTCAAGTTGTGAATACAGGGGATGGCTTTGTTAAGGCTGTTGACCGCGCTTCAGAAGCGGTGGTTGGTATTATTAATATTCAGCGTGATAATTTTTCCGAAGCAGATGCTGAAGCTGGAACAGGATCTGGTGTGATTTATAAGAAAGAAAATGGACACGCATATATTGTAACAAATAATCATGTTGTAGCAGGGGCCAATCGTATTGAAGTAAGTTTGAGCGATGGAAAAAAGGTTCCGGGGAAAATTTTAGGAACTGATGTTGTAACAGATTTAGCTGTCGTCCAAATTGATGAAAAATATGCGAAAAAGGTCATTGACCTTGGTGACTCTACAAAAGTAAAACGTGGTGAAGCTGCACTTGCAATCGGCAATCCGCTTGGTTTACAATTTTCAGGGACTGTAACACAAGGGATTATTTCCGCAAATGAACGCATTGTACCAGTTGATCTAAACCAAGATGGACATTATGATTGGCAAGTAGAAGTATTGCAGACAGATGCTGCTATTAATCCTGGTAATAGTGGCGGGGCTCTTGTAAATGAAGCTGGACAACTTATTGGTATCAACTCCATGAAAATTGCTGCAAAAGAGGTAGAGGGGATTGGACTTGCAATTCCTGTTGCAAGAGCTGTCCCAGTGATAAATGAGCTCGAAAAGTATGGGCAAGTAAGACGACCTTATGTTGGGATTGAGCTTAGATCTCTAAATGAAATTCCTACTTATTATTTGGATAAAACACTGCATCTCCCAGCCGATGTAACGGAAGGTGTATGTATTTTAGATGTAAAAAGCCCATCGCCAGGTAGTGATGCAGGTTTACATGAATATGATGTCATTGTAGAAATTGATGGAAAAACAGTTCAGGATATTATTGCATTCCGAAAAGCCCTATACAGTAAAAAAATTAACGATAAGATGACGATTACATATTATCGTGGTGCAAAACGAGAAACAACAACTGTAAAATTAGGCAGTCAGCAGTATTAAAACAGGAGGCAGCCCCTCCTGTTTTCTGTTGTGGATAAGTGAGGTGAAATTATGAAATTACCTTGTTGTTTAGAACATGTAGAGTTAGCGTTAGATATCATTGTGGATGAATGCGAAGTAGCTCCAGTTATCCACAGTGTGGATAACGAAGGTGATGAGGAAAAAACATGTGAATTTTGTCAAAATAAGGCGATATATGTTGTGTCGAACACAGATTCCCACACAATATGTGGATGATACATGTGGATATGTGGATAACTTCTGTGGATAACGTGTTTGTAAGGTGGGGAGTACATGTGAATATCTTAATTATCTCAATCGGAAAGTTAAAAGAAAAATATTTAAAGCAAGGCATCGAAGAATACTTAAAACGATTATCTTCATACGCGAAAGTGGAAGTTTTTGAATTACCAGATGAAAAAGCACCAGAAAACTTAAGTGAAGCAGAAATGCTAATGGTAAAAGAAAAAGAAGGAATTCGAATTTTAGATAGAATTTCTGATGATACGCATGTGATTGCATTAGCAATTGAAGGAAAACAAAAATCATCAGAAGAATTTGCTGCAAACTTAGATCGTCTTGCTACATATGGGAAGAGCAAAGTGGCATTTGTTATTGGGGGATCGCTTGGATTAAGTAAAGAAGTGATGAAGCGCTCCAACGAGTCATTGTCGTTCTCGAAAATGACGTTGCCTCATCAGTTGATGCGTTTAGTACTGTTAGAGCAGGTGTATAGGGCATTTCGGATAAATCGTAATGAACCGTATCATAAGTAAATGAGGTTTTTTATCTAGGCTAATAGTGAGTTTGTAATAAAGTTAAATATATATCATACCTATGATGGCAATATCCTTCCGGTTTAGGGATATTGTCTTTTTTTCTTTGTTTTTAAATAAAATGGAATAGACAATAACTTTCAGGGCATAATTTTTTTAGCTATTCCTTGCTTTTGAAAACCTGTTTTATTTCCCTGTCTAAACACTTTTTTTAATTACAAAAAGTGTCCTGCCATTTTCAAGTACTACAATATAATTGGATAAATTTCTTTTTATGAAGTGAAAGTGTGTTCGGGGACGACATCTTTGAATTTCACACCTACTATGTTATTACTGGGGTTTATCCCGCTATTCGTGGGCAGTAAGATCCCCACCTCAAGATTCAGAGAGAAGCGTTGTCCAGCTCTAGCGGCTAGAATCTTCGGTCGTTTCGCCCCCTCGGACGAGGCAAAAAGCACCTCTTTGTTAGGGGCGTGGGCGTCCTGCGATTCTGAGCGAGCCGCTTCCGCTTTTCTAAAGAAGATAGGTGGGGGACAACTGCCCGTAAAAGCCCGATTGGTGATGGAAGTTTCACTTTATTGGGTGCAGAGGATGTTCAACTGTCAATTTTAAAAAATGAAATGGTTCTCACCTTAATTATGGCAGGTACCATTTTGCTAATTCGATGATTAATGATAAAGGTTGCTTATAGCTTTTTTATGAGCTTAGCGGCCTTTTGTCGTCTTATATATACTATAATTTTGATAATACCTGGAGGAGATTATGAAGAAGGGCAAACTTAGTTTACAAGCCATTATTATTATATTTGTTTGCATTGTCGTCGTATTATCACTTGGAATAACTGATTTAATAATAACCAAAAGAATTACTTCAAGTGTGGAAGAAACAGAGAAAGAAAAGGCCCTCAATGTTGCAAAGATGGTAGCCCTTAGTCCGCAAGTGATTGAAGCTCTTGAAGGGAAAGTAAACAAGGAAAATGTCCAAGTTTTTAGTAATCAAATTAGAGAAAAGATCAATGTCAACTTCGTTGTTGTTATGGACATGAAAGGAATCCGTCAATCCCATCCGGACCCCGAATTGGTTGGAAAGCCCTTCATGGGAGAAGATGAAGGACCAGTTCTTAAAGGGAAGGAGTATGTGTCCATTTCAAAGGGGACTCTCGGCCGATCTATGCGGGCATTTACTCCAATAAAAAATTCACAGGGAAAACAAGTGGGTGCGGTTGCTGTAGGAATTACTTTAGAGAACGTTACAAAGGCGGTACAGAAAGGACGAATGGCGGTCATTATAGGGACGTTAATTGGAATCCTAATAGGTGTAATCGGTGCAGTGTGTCTAGCAAAATACATCAAAAAAAACCTTTTAGGACTCGAGCCGATCGCTATTGCTAAGCTGCTTGAAGAACGTAGTTCCATGCTTCAGTCTGTGCGTGAAGGAATCATAGCCATCGACCAAGAAGGGAATATCACACTTGTAAACAGGGCAGCCAGTAAGCTTTTTAAAAAAGCCGGACTTGAAGAGAATCCTATAGGGAAGAACATTGAAGATTATTTGCCAGAGACCCGGTTAAGTCACATTATCAAATCGGGTGAGACAGAGATCGACCAAGAACAGAACCTGCATGGGGTTACCATTCTAGTAAACAGGGTACCAGTGATTGTGCAAAATCAGCCGGTGGGAGCAATCGCAACATTCCGTGATAAAACCGAGGTCCAAGTTTTGGCTGAACAGCTTACAGGCGTACGCAATTACGCGGAATCTCTTCGTGCTCAGACTCATGAATTCATGAATAAACTTCATGTCATTCTTGGTCTGGTTCGTACTGAACAATACGATACACTTGCTAACTATGTAAGTGAAGTCGTTAACCACCGTGAAACGGAAGTGGGCTTTGTAACGAAAAAAGTCCAAGATCCGGTTCTTGCCGGATTTCTGATTGGCAAGCTAAGCTTTGCAAGAGAAGCAGGGGCCTTACTTTCATTTGATAGTGCAAATACACTTCCCAAGCCTGCCAACTTGGAAATTACACATGATTTAATAACGATAATTGGAAATCTCGTCGATAACGCAATGGAGGCAATTGCAGACAGTTCAAACAAAAAAGTCGATCTTATACTGGATTACGCAGAGGATATTTTAACAATAGAGGTTAAAGATACAGGAGTGGGAATGACGAATTCACTCCAAAACAAAATATTGAATAAAGGCTTTTCAACGAAAGGAAATCACCGTGGGTTCGGATTATACTTGTTGGCGCAGGCAATTGAAAGACTGGAGGGGGACTTGATTATTTCGTCCAAGCCTGGAAAGGGAACGAATTTTGCTGTATATATACCTTATAAAGCGGAGGATGTATGGAAATGATTAATGTAATGATTGTTGAAGATGACCCGATGGTAGCGGAAATCAATAAGCAGTACCTTTCTAAAATTGCCGGGTTCCGTTTAGTTGCAATAGTCAATTCAGTTGCTGAAGCCATCCAATTTTTAGGGAAGAATGATATTCATCTCATTCTTCTGGATATTTTTATGCCGGGAAAACAGGGCCTGGAGCTGTTATCGTACCTTCGGAAAAATGATCTTGAAAGTGATGTCATCATTATTTCAGCGGCCTCAGATCTTGAACGAATTAAGAGGGCATTAAGGTATGGTGTTGTCGACTATTTAATTAAGCCTTTCGAGTTTGACCGGTTTAACGATGCACTTGTTGCCTACCTTGAGCAAACTCGGTTAATTGATAAACAGGATTCGGTAAGTCAGCAGGAGCTCGATCACTTACTTTTGCACAGAGAAGAAGCAGTAATCGCAGAGGAACTCCCAAAGGGATTAACCAAGGATACCTTAAAGCAAATATGGGATGCGGTTCAAGAGTTGAAGCGGGGGCCTTTTTCCACTGATGAAGTAGCTAATGTTGTAGGCATTTCAAAGGTTTCAGCAAGAAAGTACCTTAACTTCCTAAAGGACTTAGGAATACTTGAAGTCAAAGTCATCTATGGAACAATCGGGCGGCCTGTGTATCAGCATGAATATAATCAATATAAGGAACACCTAATAAAAAACTTTTTGTAAGCAGTTTTTGAAACTGCTTACTTTTTTTATTTACAAAAAGGATTATTAAACTTTCATAAACTATGAAAACGCTTTCTTTATGGATATGATAGACATGTAACAAAACAAAGAGAGATTAAAACATAGTACAAGATGCAAGAAAATTGGAATCGATTTCTTAAATTACTGGGAAAATAACGGATTCCTTTCGAGATTATAAAAACTACTTTAGGAGGGTTAAAAATGCAAATTCCAATTAAGAAAACGCTTGATAAAATTCCAGGTGGTATGATGGTTGTTCCACTTTTTTTAGGAGTATTAACGAATACATTTTTTCCGCAATTTTTAAAAATTGGAGGTTTTACAACGGCATTATTCAGTAAAGAAGCATCATCTACCATTTTGGCATGTTTTATGTTTTTAATTGGTTCACAAATTAATTTCAAATTAGCACCAAAGGCAATAAAAAAAGGTGCAATATTATTAACAGGAAAATTTATAATTGGTGCCGGTATAGGTTTAACTGTAGCAATGATTTTTGGGCCTGCCGGAGTACTAGGATTATCACCATTAGCCATCCTTGCAGCGTTATTAAATGCTAATGGTGGATTGTATGCATCTCTTGCTTCATCGTATGGTGACGAAACTGATGTAGGCGCATATGCTGTATTTTCTTTAAAAGATGGTCCATTTTTCACATTAGTTGCATTAGGTGCATCCGGCCTTGCTACAATTCCTCTTCACACACTTGTAGGAGTATTAATTCCAATAGTAATAGGAATGATTTTAGGAAATATTGATTCTGATATGAGAAAGTTCCTTGGAAGCAGTAAATTATTATTAATTCCATTCTTCTCATTCCCATTAGGTGCAGGAATGAATCTTACAACTATTATAAAAGCGGGAGGTCCTGGCATATTACTAGGATTAGTAGCTGCATTCACTGGAATTGGGGCTTACGTACTTTTGAAGTTATTTAAAGAAAATCCTATCGTTGGTTTAGCAACAGGGTCAACTGCCGGAAATGCTGTAGCTACACCAGCTGTTGTTGCAGCAGCAGATCCAACCTTAGCTGCAATAGCACCATCCGCCACTGCACAAGTTGCAGCAGCGTGTGTAATATCTGCAGTAGTCTGTCCGATTATTGTTAGCTATGCATTTAAAATGTCCGAAAAGAAAAAAGCTAAAAAATTAATTGCAGGGGCAGCATGACAATAAAGTAAAAATCTACTGTTATCCTATTCATCATGCTGCTGAAGCTTTTAAGCCAATTTGAAAATGAAACAAAGAAAAAGCAGTCAGCGGTTTCACTGTCTACTTTGTTTAGTTACAAAAAAGGTCATTAAGATAAAAAACTAGTGGGATAAGGATAAATTTATTAACATGGTTGCGGTATTGTCGGAATAACTATTTTAAGATAAAAGGAAGGAATGAAACACCATGAATGTATCTGAGAATGTTATTATTACTACAATAAAAGGAAAAGAAGTTCTCTCCAACCCTTTTTTGAATAAAGGAACAGCTTTTACGAAAGAGGAAAGGGAAGACCTTGGACTTGAAGGTCTGTTACCTCCACAAGTACTCACCCTTGATGAACAAGTTAATAGGATCTATGAACAATATTCGATGCAGACGACGAATCTGTTCAAAAACGGGTTGCTTTATGATTTATATAACCGCAATGTTGTCTTGTTTTACCGTCTTTTGAAAGAACACCTGGCAGAAATGCTACCTATCATCTACACTCCTACTGTCGGTGATGCAATCCAGTCATACTCTCATAGCTATCGTCGCCCAGGTGGCTTATATCTTTCCATTGATGATCCTAAGGGCATTGAAAAGGCATTTTATAATCTAGGAAATCTAAAAAATGGTATTGATTTAATCGTCGTTACCGACTCTGAAAGCATTCTTGGTATTGGGGACCAAGGGATAGGCGGTATTAATATTGCGATTGGTAAACTTGCCGTGTACACGGCTGCAGCTGGAATTGATCCGAGCCGTGTTCTGCCAGTCGTGTTGGATGTTGGCACGAACAATCAAGCCTTGATTGCAGACCCGATGTATATCGGCAACAAATTCGCACGTGTCCGCGGTGAGCGTTATGATCAATTCATTGATTTATTCATTCAGACTGCAAGAAAGTTCTTTCCAGAGGTTCTCATTCACTGGGAGGACCTTGGCAACGTCAATGCGCGAAAGATATTGGACAAATGGGGTGACAAAATTCTTACCTTCAACGATGACATCCAGGGAACAGGTGCTGTTACTCTTGCTGCTATTATGTCTGCTTTGAAAGTAACAGGAGAATCCCTGAAGGACCAGCGCATTGTTGTCTTTGGACCAGGGGCTGCCGGTATTGGTAACGCAGACCAAATGGCAGATGCTATGGTTCTAGAAGAGGTGACTAGAGAAGAAGCCCATGATCGTTTCTGGGCTGTTGACTATCGGGGTCTACTAACAGATGAAACACCAGATGTTCTGAACTTCCAGAAGCCTTATACAAGACAGGTGGATGAAGTTAAGGACTGGGATAAGAATGAGGAAGGGATTATTGCATTAATGGAAGTAGTTCGGAGGGTGAAGCCAACTATCCTGATTGGTACTTCCGGACAAGCCGGCGCGTTCACTGAAGAAATTGTTAAAGAAATGGCCAAGCACGTTGAGCGTCCCATCATCTTGCCTATGTCCAACCCGACGCCACTGGCTGAAGCAGTGCCAGAAAACCTGATTAAGTGGACCGATGGCAAGGCTCTAATTGCAACTGGCAGCCCGTTTGCCAATGTAGAATACAAAGGTGTTTCCTATGAAATCGGGCAGTCAAATAACGCATTTGTATTCCCGGGCCTAGGCTTGGGAGCGATTGTTGCAAAAGCTGAAGTGATCTCAAAAGGAATGTTTGCTGCTGCTGCTAATGCAGTTGCAAGAATGTCTGACTCTAGTAAACCTGGAGCATCCCTGCTGCCATCCATTGAAAAGCTTCATGAAGTCTCAAAATATGTAGCCATTGAAGTAGCCCATGCTGCAATACACGAAGGAATTGCAAGAGTAGAGATTCAAGATGTTGAGGATGCTATTGAAGATGCTATGTGGGAACCTGAGTATAAAGAAATTAAGAGCGTAGGTAGTTGGACAAAGATTAATTCCTATGCATATTAAATAGTGAAATAAAATGCCTGTACTCCTGGTAATTGATCGAACTTTCGGTATGCCAGGCAGTGACAGGCATTTTTGTAATCAACTAGATTAAATGGCACAATCCTTTTTTGGGGAAATCCTCCATCACTTTTTTAAAAAATCATACTTTAAAAGTGAAAGTAGATAAACTTCATAAAATCTTAGCTGAAATCACCTTAAAATGGAATGCAGCCTGCCACATATCATCCGTCAAGTATAAGGATACGCATGGTTTATTCATTTTCCCCCCTTAACTGTTTATTGCCTATACTCTATTCAACACGAAGAAGAACAAGAATATATTCAACGTTATATCTATGTTCTACTTATACAAGTGATATGAAAATCTATGAATGGTTAATGACGGTGAAGAAATTATTGATAAGAATTATAATCGAAAACCAAATGGGTATTATTACGTTTTATAGTTATATATGTTAAAATGATTGAGGGGTTGCAGAAACTGAATTTTTGAAATATACGGAATAGGGTTTTTGAAAATTAAGGGGTGGAAAAATGGCGCGCAATGTACCTTTATTGACGATTGTTGTTCCCTGCTACAATGAAGAAGCTACATTAGAGGAAACAACAAAAGAACTAACGAGAGTTATGGATGATTTAGTTGTTGATAATAAAATAAGTGATGAAAGTATCATTTTCTATGTAGACGATGGAAGCTCTGATAATACTTGGGGCATAATTGAAGAAAAGACAGTAACAAATCCGTATGTTCAAGGGTTAAAATTAAGTCGGAATTTTGGGCATCAAGGAGCTTTAATTGCTGGTTTAGAATCAGCAAGGAATTTTTCAGATTGTGTGGTTTCAATAGATGCAGACCTTCAAGATGATGTTAACGTTATCTATCAATTTATCGATAAATATCAAGAAGGTTATGAGATTGTATATGGAGTTCGAGATAAGAGAGACACGGACACCAAATTTAAAAGAAATACTGCTTTATGGTTTTACGGTCTCATGGGAAAAATGGGTGTTAAGTTAGTACCCAATCATGCAGATTATCGTTTAATGAGCAAAAGAGCGTTAAACGAATTTATAAAATATCAAGAAGAAAACTTATTTATTCGCGGAATTGTACCTCTATTAGGCTTTAAATCTACTAATGTTTATTATGACCGCAAAGAAAGATTTGCTGGCGAGTCAAAGTACCCATTAAAGAAAATGATTGCCTTCGCTTTTGATGGACTGACTTCATTTAGCGTTGCACCAATAAGGTTCGTTTCATATTTAGGATTTTTGATGGTGCTTATCGGGATAGGAATTGCTCTTTATGCATTATTTGCAAAAGTTTTTTCATATACGACTAGTGGCTGGACTTCATTGATGCTATCCATTTGGATTGTTGGAGGGGTACAGTTGTTGGCGATTGGAATTATTGGTGAATATATAGGGAAAATTTTCAAGGAAACAAAAGGAAGACCTAGATATACAATTGAAAAAAATAGTGTTCTTGAGAAACAAAAAGAATACGTAGCAGACTTAATTAAAAAGTAAATAGGAAATAAAAAGATTTACCCGTACAAAAGTATTGTGAAGTGGATATTTGTAAAAAATTATTAGTTTAGTAAGGTTCTTCGTTGACTGTATATCTAAGGAGAATACCGTAGCAAGGTATTCTTGCATAAACAGTTGCAAGATATTTACCAAGAATTATTTTAGGCTGTATCTAATCAAAATCATCCCCATCTTACTGCTGGGTTATTGCCTAGTACGTGTCTGAAGATGGGGATGAATTTTTAGGATCGACATTACATTTGGTGTGGCACTTAAAGCTATATAAATTCATTTTGATTTTTCGGCATATAAATTGCTGCTATGCAGAATACAGCAGGATTGCTACTGTTTTAATCTTGCATGTGGTAGGAAAAGACCCTGACCGCTAGGCATGGCCAGATGCTCTTGCCCACCGAAAAAGAATGATTTTAAGTCGGTTTTTTAATGGGGATTTATATAGTTATAAAACGTTCCCGGCCTTAATTAAATGAATGAGAGGAAGACTTAAAAGAAATGAAAAATTTAGTTAGGTTTAATGATCTCAGAATAAATACATTATCATTTGAAAAAATAAATATCTTTTTATTTTTTTATTCCTTTTTTATTATGTTGTTTTTTACACAGACATCCCCATTCTTTACGTTAAGTGAGTGGGTAGATTCTAATGCCTTTTTTACAGTTGGAAAAGGTATGGCTAATGGAGTAGTCCCTTATCAAGACATTTTTGAACAAAAGGGTCCTTTGTTATATGGTTTGCATGCATTAGCTTATTCGTTTTCTCATACTACTTTCGTTGGAGTATACATACTGGAAAGTCTTGCGATGTTTGCTAACGTTGTTTTAGCATTCAAGATTTCCCGCCTTTATTTGAATTGGATGCCTTCTGCGCTTATATCTATTTTTTTCCCAGTATTAGTATTAAATCAAAAGGCATTTCGTTTTGGGGATAGTGCTGAAGAGTTTTCAATTCCTTTCATAATGATACTTCTTTATATGATATTTAAATATTATAAGTATGGTTCTGACTCTCTATTTAAACGGGGGATTTTTCTTCTAAATGGGATTATGATTGCCTGCGTGTTTTGGATTAAATTTACCCTTGTCGGGGCTTGGATCGGATTCTACCTTGCAATTTTATTTATTTGTATAGGTGAAAAAAGATGGAAGGACTTAGTGAATGCAATTGTGTTCACGTTTGCGGGGCTAGTTCTTGCAAGTATTCCATGGTTTATCTATTTTGGTATGAATCATGCAATTCAAGATTTGATAGATGTGTATTTAAAATTTAATCTTGGTACTTATTCATCACAAGTTGGTAAAGTTGAAAAACTAGCCAATTTTGCGTTTACTTTTGGAGATGCATTTAATGGTAATTTCGAAAGTAAAGTGTTAATTCTTGTTGGTGTAATTGATTTTATGTTTACATGGAAGTATTTTAAAGATAGAAGTCAAAAATGGATGCTTTTAAGCACTGTCATTTTCTTAATAGTAGGGGTATATATTGGAGGAAGAGGCTATCCATACTACTTTCTTATTATAACTCCTTTAGGGCTATTTGGATTGATAGCAATCGCTCATTTTATTCAAAATGCTAACATCAAGTCGCAGATTACCCTTGGTAAAAGTAAATGGTTTGCTCTATCGATGATGGCAGTGGCGACAATTTTCTTTTGCTTCGGTTATAATTCCAACATGAAGGCTTCAAAGTTCTATCAGAAGGGGCCTCTTGCACAGGAAACATTTGCTGAAATCATGAATCAAGAACCGAATCCGACGTTATTAAATTATGGTAATTTAGATGGTGGATTTTATTTAGTTGCAGATATTGTACCGAATATCCGCTATTTTGAAAGACAAAATATTGGCTATGATGAATATCCTGAAAATATGGATGAGCAAAATCGTTATATAAAAGAGAAAAAAGTCAAATTTGTTGTATTCAGAGTTGATCCAAAAGCGATTCCAAGTGAGCTTGATGTTCCTTACCTTCACAAAAATTATCGTTTAGTTGCTGAGCAAAAGCAATTTGTAGAAGGGGCGGAAACTAAATATTTGCTCTTTAAGCAGGAAGATTAGAAGTTTGAGAAGGATCTCTGCATTGAATAAATAGATTTACTATAATAATCAGCCTATTCGTTATGCTGATTATGAAACTGAAAAGGGAGTGATTAGTAATTCTTATTTACTCCCTTTTACAAAGGTTTGTCAAAGGATTGGCTGGAATGGGATGCAGTTTGATGTGTTGCCTATAACGACGCATATTTATCATAGTTCGTATCCAAATCAAGTGCTGAAATCAATTTTCTTTCATAAATAATGCAAGAAGGAAGCCCCTCGTTTGAGAGAGCTTCTTTTTATTTTTAAATTATTTTTATAGCATAATGTTTTTTCCATAAAATAAATATATCCTGCAGACATTATAATGTAATATATTGAATGAAATAAAGTGAATACATGAAGGATGGACATAAAATGGGCGATTTATTATTGATGATGATTGAACGCGTTGGTTTAATCGTTATTTTAGGATTTTTACTTTCACATATTAAGGTGTTCCGTTGGCTACTGCATAAGCAAGATGGTTATAAAGGTAGCTTTATGTTAATCGGCATATTTTCATTATTTACAATTGTAAGCAACTACACAGGGATTGAGATTTCTGGTAATACGATTATGAATGAAAATTGGCTGCAGGGCGTCTCTTCTTCTAGTACGATTGCGAATACGCGTATTATGGGAATTGGGATTAGCGGGTTACTTGGAGGTCCAATTGTTGGAATAGGAGTAGGCTTTATAGCTGGTATTCATCGTTATGTATTAGGAGGAACGACTGCGCTGAGCTGTGCAATTTCTTCTATTTTGGCTGGGATTGTGACAGGGTATATTGGTTATTTATATCGAAAACGAAATCGCGTTGTAACCCCTAAGTTTTCTTCAATGCTTAGCATCTGCATGGTTTCGCTGGAAATGATTATGATTCTTTTCATAATCGATGACGGCTGGAACATTGTGAAAACAATTGCAATTCCAATGATTATCGTAAATGGTTTCGGAAGTTTTATTCTAATGTCAATGATTCAGTCCATTATACGACAAGAAGAACATGCGAAGGCATTACAAACGCATAAAGTATTGCGCATTGCTGATAAAACACTTCCGTATTTTCGCCAAGGATTAACGGAAGAATCATGTACGCATGTGGCACAAATTATCCATCGATTTACAGGAACAGATGCAGTATCTTTAACCGATACGGAAAAAATATTAGCACATGTTGGAGTAGGATCTGATCATCATATTCCTTCCCATAGCTTAATTACCGAATTGTCAAAAGACGTGTTAAATACCGGAGAAATTATGAAAGCAAAGTCACGCGAAGGGATTAATTGTCAGCATGGAGGATGTTTATTACAAGCAGCAATCGTGATTCCGCTCACATCTCGTGGAAAGACCATCGGTACGTTAAAGCTTTATTTTAAAAATCCCAATTCATTAAGTCCCGTTGAGGAGGAGCTGGCAGAAGGGTTAGCGAAAATCTTTTCAACGCAGCTTGAACTTGGAGAGGCAGAACTGCAAAGTAAATTGTTGCAAGATGCGGAAATAAAGGCGTTGCAAGCACAAATTAACCCTCATTTTCTTTTTAATGCGATTAATACGGTCTCTGCTTTATGTCGTACAGATGTAGAAAAAGCAAGGAAATTATTGTTACAGCTAAGCGTGTATTTTCGCTGCAATTTACAAGGTGCAAGACAACTTCTCATTCCGTTAGAACAAGAATTAAATCATGTGCATGCATATATGTCGTTAGAACAAGCAAGATTTCCGAATAAATATGAAGTGAAAATGTATATTGAAGATGAACTGCATAATATTTTGATTCCGCCATTTGTGCTGCAATTATTAGTAGAAAATGCTCTTCGTCATGCATTTCCTAAAAAACAGCCTCTATGTCAAGTTGGAATTCATGTTTATGCTAAGCAGGATAGCGTACATTTCAAAGTAAAGGATAACGGGCAAGGGATTGAACCAGAGCGATTAGAGCAGTTAGGAAAAGCAGTTGTATCGTCAAAAAAGGGAACTGGAACAGCGTTATACAATATTAATGAACGGTTAATGGGGTTGTTTGGAAAAGATACAACGCTTCATATTGTCAGTGAGCTGGAAGCAGGGGCGGAGATTTCCTTTACGATTCCAATTCAAAGAAAAGAGGGAAGCGATATTGAGAATATTAGTAGTGGATGACGAAATGTTGGCGCGGGACGAATTAAAATATTTATTATATCGAACGAAAGAAGTCGATATTATTGATGAGGCGGACAGTGTAGAAGAAGCGTTAGAGAAGTTAATGGAAAGTAAACCGGATCTTGTTTTTTTAGATATTCAGCTGTCGGATGATAATGGATTTGAGATTGCTAATATACTTAAGAAGATGAAACAGCCACCAGCTATTGTATTTGCAACGGCCTATGATCAATATGCCATTCAGGCATTTGAAGTAGATGCCTTAGATTATATTTTAAAGCCGTTTGACGAAGAGCGCATTGTCCAAACGATTAAGAAATTTAAAAAACGAAAGCAACATGAAATGGAAGAGAAACAGGAAGTACATGCGCCAGATGTGTCTAGCAGAATGAAAAAATTAGCGCTGTTGATTGATGAATCGATTGTATTAGTGAATATAGAAGATATCGTATATACTGGGTTGTTGGATGGAAAAGTAATTGTGAAAACGATTTGTGATACGTATGTGACACACGATACGCTTGTCATATTAGAAAAGAAATTGCCACAAATGAATTTTTTGCGTGTGCATCGCAGTTTTATCGTAAATGTGAATCATATTTCTGAAATCCAGCCATGGTTTAACTCTACGTATAATTTAATTATGAAAGACGATTCAAAAGTCCCTGTAAGCCGGACGTATGCAAAAGAATTAAAGAAGCTACTTCGTATTTAACAAGAAGCTCTTTGCAGTTACAGTTGTCGGTGTTATGATGGTCGCCGCCATGCCCAGATGCTCTTGACCATCTAAAAAGAAAAGGGTTTTATATAAGGTTTTAACGTTTCATAATAAAACTTTTTAATTAGTTTATAATAATGCGTTCTGAAAGTATCATTTATATTGTAAAATGGAATTAAGATAAAAATGAATGGACAGGAGAGATCACGCTTCGATTATGCAAATGAAAAACCTGTTTCAAAGCAAAGGATTTCAGAGGTTAGTTATATTAGGGTTACTTGTGCTCATCTTATATGGGTTGAAAAGTATGGTTAATTTAATTTTGGTGACATTTATTCTTACGTATTTGATGGATAGATTTCAAAAATTTATTTCTCGCAAGTTGGAACATTTTTTACCAATTAATAGGAAGATAATTATTGCCTTTTTATATGTAGCATTAATTAGTGGAATCGTTATTACATTATACAAATATGTACCTGTTTTAATGGTACAAATTACGCAACTTGTGTATCAGTTTAATGTATTTATACGAAATCCACCTGATAACGAGATAATTAAATATCTAGTTTCTGCAATTGACCACGTGGAATTATCAAAGTATGTGAATCAGGGCGTTGATATTGTTTATAATTCACTTACAAACTTTTGGAAAGTAAGCTTGCAAATTTTTCTTTCACTTATTTTAAGCTTATTTTTCTTGTTAGAAAAGTCTAGAATTGTTATGTTTACAGCGAAGTTCAAAGAAAGTAAACTAGCTATTTTCTATAATGAAATTGAGTATTTTGGAAGAAAATTTGCTCGTTCATTTGGAAAAGTGATTGAGGCACAATTTCTAATTGCCATTGTAAATTGTGTGTTATCAACGGTTGCGCTCTGGTTTTTAGGTTTTCCGCAACTGCTTGGACTAGCTTTAATGATCTTCTTGCTAGGGCTTATTCCAGTTGCAGGTGTAATTATTTCGCTGTTTCCACTTTGTATAATTGCTTATAATACTGGTGGCATGGTATATATTTTATACATTTTAATTATTGTGGGAGTCGTTCATGCGATTGAAAGTTACATCTTAAATCCAAAGTTTATGTCAGAAAAAACAAATTTACCAATATTTTATACATTTATGATTTTAATTTTCTCTGAACATTTTTTAGGTGTATGGGGATTGATTATAGGGATTCCAATTTTTATGTTTTTACTCGATGTATTAGAAGTAACAAGTGACGAAAAAGAAGAAACGGTAAATAAGGGATAAAAAGCATCTATTTTGATGCTTTTTTATTTATAACTTACATTTGTGTATGCCATACTGTAGGAAAAGATAGTGGGGTGTAGATGTGGCTATAAACGAAAAATATGAATGGGCAACATTTGCTGGAGGGTGTTTTTGGTGCATGGTGTCGCCATTTGAGGAAATGGATGGCATTATAAAGGTTGTATCTGGATATACAGGCGGCCATAAGGAAAATCCAACATATAAAGAAGTTTGCTCAGAAACAACTGGGCACTATGAAGCAGTGCAAATTACTTTTGATCCAGAGCGTATGCCATATGAGAAATTGCTTCACTTATATTGGCAACAAATTGATCCAACTGATGCTGGAGGTCAATTTCATGATCGCGGACAATCATATGAAACAGCCATTTTCTATCATAGTGAAGAGCAGCGTAAAGCAGCAGAAGTGTCTAAACGTGAGCTAGAAGAAAGTGGACGTTTTTTGAAGTCGATTGTCACGAAAATTTTACCAGCTGCAACATTTTATCTGGCAGAAGAGTATCACCAGGGCTATCATGAGAAAAATCAGTTTCGATACACATTATATCGCCAAGGTTCAGGGCGGGATGCGTTTATCAAAAAGTATTGGCCAAAGGATAATACTCATTTAAAGGAAAAGCTTACTGACATGCAATTTTATGTTACACAAGAAAATGGAACAGAACCACCTTTTCAAAATGAATATTGGGACTATAAAGAAGAAGGTATTTACGTTGATATCGTGTCAGGAGAGCCTTTATTTAGTTCGTTAGATAAATTTGATAGCGGTTGTGGATGGCCTAGTTTTACAAAATCGATGCTATCAGCAAGTATAAAAGAAAAAATAGACGTAAGTCATAATATGACGAGAACGGAAGTGCGCAGTAAAGAAGCTGATTCTCATTTGGGACACGTATTTCCTGATGGACCAGGGCCAAATGGTTTGCGCTATTGTATTAACTCTGCAGCACTGCGCTTTATCCCTAAAGAGGATTTAGAGAAAGAGGGATACGGGGATTTTCTTATCCTGTTTAGACGCTAGAAAAATAACAGCCTGTTCCGCTTATTTCATCTTTGGAACAGGCTGTTATTACATTTATGGTAACTACTCAGTCACACATTTCATTTAGAAGTTTGAGGCGGTGTGATTCCAATAAATATACACCTCTTATTAACCTAAGAAGGGTACTTTCATTTTCTAGCATATAAATTGCTGTCATGAAGATAAAAATGGCAATAAACCTCACTACCTCTCTTTGTTTTAAAACTTTGCGCGTGGCAGGAAAAGGCCCTGACCGCTACTATGCATGGACAGTCCCTCTCGCCCATTTAAAAAGATGTTTTTCTTCCTTTTTTTCATAGAGTGACGGAGTAGTTACCATTTATATAGCCCTTTTTCTCATATATTGATGAATCACATAAACTCCATAGCTTTGAATAATGAAGAAGCTTGGAATGATAAAATATCGATACCTTGTCTGTATCTCTATTAAAAAATGCACAGTTATATATCCGATAATAAGTAAGAGAAATAATGTATATTGAAGGTTTTTCTGTTCTGTGAAAAGAAGGGATAATAATCCTATCACACCGAATAACATAGTTGTCATGTACACATATTTTTCATACTTCATGGATGTATCAATCAATTCTTTTTTATTTAATTGATGTAAACTCCAGTAACCAGCGGAGTCAATATCACCCCACATAGAAGAAAATTTATCTCCAAAGAGTGTGAATAGCTTTTCTTTGTCTGCAATTCGCTCTTTAATAAGTTTCATTTCTATTGCTGTTCTTTCTTCGCCTATTTCCAGACTTGTGATTTGTTCAGCATCGGATGTTGAATATGACCCTGATGTTTCATGGTTAAGTCCTACGACAAATTTCCAAAAAGGATCACGATTAGATAAAGGATACTCCGTAACTCCTGTAGTAATGAATATAGAGCTTACAATATAATGGACAGCATAAAAGACAACAAGAATACCAATAAGTTTCTTTGTTGTAGTAAACATTGTTTTCTTATCTTTTCCAAGAAAGTCGTGAAGGAACAGGTAAATGATAATCGCTAATAAAATAAAACTACCTAGAGGTCGCATGATATCACCAAATGCTAGTGTAATCCCTACAAAGATCCAAGTATATTTACTGTGTAAGCTGACTAATAAATAGAATCCTAAATAAAATAAAAATGTTGCAAGGTGGTCATTGGTTAAAACCGAGCCCAACATAATACTTGGAATAAAAAAGACATATAATAGTCCAGCTATACGCCCAGCCCACTCATTAAAAATTTTGCTTGTAATGCCATATATACATAGGGTCGTTCCCGTACAATAAAGAACATTTAACAATTTTAAAATAAAAATATGGTTACCAAATAATTTGATAACGAAAGCTTGATACATCGTAAATCCTAGTTGATACACCCATGTTGTGTAGTATGAGGAACTTGAAAAGCTATAGTCACCGTGAGCAGCTTGTACAGCCCCCTCATACATTAATGCGAAGTCAGATTCAATTGGTGTTTGGATTTTTAGAATCCAAATGAATCGAGTGATAAACGCACAAAGTGTTAATAAAATAATAAATGTAGTTTTTGAAAAGTATGTATTACAAAGATAGGTTAGCAGTATCAACAAAATCATGATGCTAATTATAATAGGAGCACTAATAAGTGTGCGAACGAATAGAGCTTTTTTAACAGTTAAATAAGAATTCCAAATGGTAAAGGAAAAGATAAGTAAGCACAAAATTACGAGGCATTTTGCTAACAATGAACTGAAACGATTCCATTGTATGGATAACATAACTTGATACACCCCTTGTTGAATAGAATGATTTATATAGGAATAAAGCGCTTAAGAACGAAAAGTTTTACTTTATAAGAATACAATTTTTTTTAACAAGGTAAAATGCTTTTCTGCCCTTTTTTCATACAGTGACTGAGTAGTTACAAAAATAATAAAATATGCCCCTTGTTTTAGACAAGAGGCATATTCGTATCTTGTTATTTGTAAATAGTAAGACCCAAATGGGTTAAAGCGTATTATTGAGCCGCTTTCTCTGCCCATTCTTCTACGTTCCAAACTTTTGTGATCCAACCTTCATAAAAGTCAGGCTCGTGGCAAACAAGAACAATTGTGCCTTTATATGCTTTCATAGCACGTTGCAATTCTTCTTTTGCTGTTATGTCAAGATGGTTTGTTGGCTCATCAAATAATAGCCAGTTACTTTCTGTTGCCATTAATTTGCATAAACGAACTTTGGCTTGCTCCCCACCACTTAATTGGCTCAATGGACGAGAAATATGTTCATTTTTTAAGCCGCATTTTGCAAGCATTGCACGTACTTGATGTTGATCTAAGTTCGGGAACGCATTCCATACATCATCAATTGGTGTAATATTTTCAGCCTTAACTTCTTGTTCAAAATAAGCAGGTTCTAAGAAATCACCAAGACTAATTTTCCCGTTTAACGGTTTGATTTTTCCAAGAATCGTTTTGAGTAATGTTGATTTCCCGACACCGTTACATCCAACAATGGCAATTTTTTCACCACGTTCAATTGTCATTGTTAATTTCGGTAAGAGTGGATGTGTATAGCCGATTTCTACATCTTCTCCTTCAAAGACAAAACGACTGCTTGCACGGCATTCTTTAAAAGAAAATTCCGGTTTTATAGCAGTTTCTGGACGATCAATACGTTCCATGCGATTAAGTTGTTTCTGACGACTTTTTGCACGTCCAGTTGTTGAGTAACGCGCTTTATTTCGCGCAATAAAATCTTCTTGCTGTTTAATGAATTCTTGTTGTTTTTGATATGCTTGTAAATGTTGATTTTTGTTCAGTTCTGCTAGTTCTAAGAACTTTTCATATGTTGCTGTATAACGTGTCATTTTTGAAAATTCAAGATGGAAAATAACATTTACACATTTGTTCATAAACTCTGTATCATGGGAAATTAAAAGGAACGCATGAGGATATTCCTTTAAATAGGATGTTAACCATTGAATATGTTCAACGTCTAAATAGTTAGTTGGCTCATCGAGTAATAATACTTCAGGTTGTTCAAGTAATAGCTTTGCAAGCAATACTTTCGTACGTTGTCCACCACTTAACGCTGAAACATCACGATCTAAGCCAATTGCATCAATTCCAAGACCGCGTGCCGCTTCTTCAATTTTAATATCTAATAAATAAAAGCCGCCTGCTTCAAGTGCATCTTGCACTTCTGCCATTTTTTCAAGTAGCTCTTCTAATTCTTCTGGTGACGCTGTTGCCATGTTTTCAGCAATTGTATTTAATTCTTTTTCTTTTTCGAATAAAGGTAAGAACGCATCCGTTAATACATCACGAATCGTTCGTCCAGGTGTTAAAATGGTATGCTGATCTAAGTATCCATAGTGGGTACCAGGTGTCCATTCTACACGTCCTTGATCATGAATCAGTTGTCCTGTAATAATATTCATAAATGTTGATTTACCCACACCGTTTGCACCGACTAAACCAACATGTTCTCCTGCTAGTAAACGCATTGATACATCTTTAAATAGTGTACGATCACCAAAAGTATGACCTAGATTTTCAACTGTTAATAAGCTCATATTGTCCTCCGCCCTGTTTGAAATATATAAAACCATTATAATTTTTCAATATAAAAGTTACTGATACGCAGCATAAAGTGAAACTTTAATCAGTGGGGGTTTTCCACTGATTATTAGTTGAACCAATCGGGCTTTTACGGGCAGTTTATCTCCCACCTAACTTCTTTGCTTTCGCTGAATTTTGAGGTGGGAGTATTACTGCCCGTTAATGCGGGGTAAAAAATGACCTGCATTCACTTTCTGTAGCATTTGCATGGCCAGATGCTTTCACTTACCTAAAAGAACGACGTTTTAGGTAGGTTTTTTAATTTCGGTTTATAATAGTGCCTTGAATCATGATACTAAATTCTTAAATATAATGCTATCTTTTATCTTTGAATTATCACGTATTCCTTATAAAAAGAGCAACTGTTCCTGTATTGGACCTTTGCTCTTTTTTTAACCCCCTAATCAGTGGGTTAGTTTCATTTTGTTTTATTTAAAGTACCCTCTAAAAATCCCTTTTAAGCGATTTGCATGGAATTTTCTTTTATCGTTAGAGATGTTTTGCATTGTACGGAATGTAGCGGCGGCAATAGCACGTAAAAAGTAAGGAAATCCATAATGTAAGCGAATGACTCTCCCGAAACCGCCAGCATAGGAAATGGCTCTGTTTAATGATTGCTCATTAATAAGCTCTTCTTTTACTGGATGATATACGAAAAGGTCTTTCTTAAATAAACCTGTATATCCATTTTTCATACCGCGAAGTACAAAATCGGTTTCCTCACCGGCTCCGTAAATTGTTCCTGCTCCAACTCCTAAGTCTTCATCAAACATGCCTACATCTTGTACGAACTGCTTCCTAAAGAAGAGGGCAAAGGAAGGGCCCATGAATCCGTATTTGTTATTTAAAATAATATCTGTTTTAGGAGCATGTATTAAAGAGCCTGTCCCTTCTACATTTGTTGTATTGGTAGAAATAAAATGAATATTGTTATTTTGTTTGAACGTTTCTTGAATGTTTTCTAACACATTTGTTTCGTAAATACAGTCGTCATCTGGAAAAGCGATAACATCACCATCAGCTACTTTTAAACCTGTGTTTCGCGCACGGGAGAGTCCTTTGATTGGCGTGTATATATAATGAATTGGAAATTTTTCTTTATAGTCATTAAATAAATCAGCGATTGGTATATCGTTTTGGTCGACTACAATGAGTTCAAAGTCTTTATATGTTTGTTTTTCTAACGATTTTAGTAAATCTATAATATCATCACGTCTGCCGCAAGTCGCCATGATTAACGAGAATTTCAATCGGAACAGCTCCTTTAAAGAAGTTTCATTCGCTTAAACATGCAAGATGGTGTTTTGTTACTCACATCATTTTTTCTTCAATTTTTCTTTCATTTTATCTAAAAACGTAAACAATATCTCATCTTTTGTTATCAATAAAATTAATGCATATACACATCCACATATGATGACTGTAACCAGAACAGAAAGGATTTTTCCTGCAATTGTTATATGGATGAGATATGATAATGGTACAAATGTAAGTGAATAGAAGAGATATTTTAGTTTCGACATATCGAATAATGTGTAATTTACTTTTAGTTTCTTTTTTACATATATATATTCCAGTGTAATTAGCAAGCAGTATGAAATCGTAGTTGTAAAAATGGCTGTTGTCGGTGTGAATACATGAAAGACGATCAGCGAGATATTTAAAATAAGGTTTAGAAAACCACCAATGAATAAAAAACGTACTAAAATGTTTTCTTTCTTTTTTACGTAAATAATTTGATTCGATAAGATGGATTCGATACCTATTGCAATCATGTATAATGCAAAAGCAACTAATGTGTCACCAGCGTCCGCAAATTCATTTCCCCCATAAATAACAACAGCTCCATGAGCGATAAGCATTAAGCCAATAGCTGCTGGAAATAATGTAATAAAGTACACTTTTGAGATTTTATTTAATAATGATTCATACTCTTTTTCATTTGCATTTCCCGATAAATAAGAGAGACGTGGAACGGTAACTTGAATTACACTTAACATCAAGGTATTAATAATCGTCATAATTTGAAAAGCCATTACATAGTAGGCAAGTTCGGATTTGCCAGCATACTCTCCTAATAAAAATCGGTCTAATTGTGTATACAGGATACTTGCATTTGAAAAGATAACAACTAAAAATAATGGTTTTAAATGTCGAACAATGGTTATGTTTGAAAAATCGAACTTAACTTGACGTTTTACATATATGAAACTGATAAAATGGTTTAAAAATGTTGATAAAACTAATAAACTCGCAAATTGTTTGTAATCATTTACACCATGAATGAAAACAAATAAAAGGACAACATAAATGAGACGAACAATAACTGTTTTTTTCGCAATGAAATCATAATTTTCATGTGCTTCATTGTACCATTCTACATAAAATAAACTTGAAATAAAGTTGAATCCGAAAATAAGAAGGACAGGAAACTCCTCTTTATTTTCATACCCAATGTAACTAAAGAGTAAAAATGCAAGTAAAGCAAGGATACTAGTTGTAAAGTTAATAAGATATAAACTTGTAAACAATTGGGAAGTTTTTTTCTTATCTTTTTTTACTAAGCTAATTTCGCGTAAGCCATATTGATATACACCAAATGTAGCAAAAACAAAGAAATAATTAAAAATTGTTTCGCTTAGGTTAACTGTTCCCATTGAATGAGACCCAAGCATTCGATATGCATAGGGGCCTACGAGAAGCGGAAGGATAATATTAAAGGTGTTGAGCAATAATTTATAAAAAATATTTGATACCATTGATTTTTGCATAATTTCACCTTTCATTTATCTAATAAATCATGTAAGTAATTACGGATATAAGTTTACCGCAGATAAACTTTGTAAAGCAACAGTGGATTCTTTGTAACTGAAAAACCGACAGAAAAGAAAGCTTAATTTTTCATACATAAAAAACTTGGCGAATACATTCGCCAAGAAGAGGTTGTGGAATTACACATTCCATGGTTTTTGAATTGTTAGTACTTCGGCCATTTCCTTACTTTTTGATCGGTTCATTTTTCGTTTTTCTGCACGTTCCCCGCCTGTGTTATATAACCAAAGCTCTTCTTCTGTTTCGGCAATCACACCTGGTATAGAGGCTGGTTTTCCATCTCTTAATGCGACGAAAGTGATGAAGCAGGTAGCAGCAATACGGCGTTCCCCGCCTAATAAATCCTCTGCAACGATTTTTACGAATACTTCCATAGAAGATCTTCCTGTATAACAAACGAATGCTTCATAGCAAACGGAATCGGTTTGGTGAATTGGTGTTAAGAAGTCAACAGAATCGATAGAAGCAGTTACACAATGCTCACGGCTATGGCGGGCGGCAGCGATAGATGCGATGCTGTCAATTTCTGCTAATAATTTTCCGCCAAATAATGTTTGGTGGTTATTTAAGTCATTGGGAAAAACACGTGTTGTTTTTATCGCTCTAGACTCTCTCATAAATTTCTTTTCCATATTATCTACTCCTGTTTTTTTGTTCTAATGATATTCATCGGAACTTAATTTATTTCGTTCATCATTCGTTATAAATAGTGAATGAAAATTTCTCTGTATATAGATTGTAGTGTAAAAGAGATTTCGCTTACATTGCAAGGGGAATATATGATGTTACTAACTTTTTCATAGAAATAGGGTACCTGCATTCTCTTTATTCGTGATAAAATCGTTTTGTTACAAATATGAAGTTAAGGGTATAGATACCTATTAACAAGAGAAAAAAGAGGTGCGATAGAATAAAGTTATGGGCAAGATGCAGATAGGTTTTTCAGCTCTTTTTAACAAGGTAGTAGTTGGACTCATGTTCCTCTTTTTTGCATATTCCTTTTGGTATTCTTTTGGAGAGGCAAAAATTATTTTTGATGTAAACGCTTCTAGTTTAGCAATTGTATTAGGCGTTTGTATCATTTTACTCTTGCTGACTACCTCTATTTTACAATATCGATTTACGAATAAACAATTTATTATTTTTCTTATTTCTAGTACTGTGTTACTTCGGTTTCTATCCATTGTGTTAATGAAAGCTCCGATCGAAAGTGACATGAATGGGATGTATGAAGCAGCTAAACAAGTTGCACAAGGAAATACTATTTTTAGCAGCATAGAAACTGTAGTTCAATCTCCTTTTATTATATACGAATCCTTTTTTATTCGTTTTTTCGGAGATGCAACGTTTGTCTTGAAGGTATGTAATGTTTTATATTGCGGAGCTACCGCTTATTTTATTTATCAGACTGCTTCAAAACTATTTCATGAAGAATGTGGCCGAATTGCATCGATATTATATGCCCTGTATATTCCTAATATTATGCTTTGTTCTGTGTTCACGAATGAGCATTTGGCAACATGTTTATTTTATTTTGCCTGTTACTTACTTATACATAAGGGCTTAAGTCATTCGTATATGTGGGGAGTCGCCGCTTTTTTATTTGCTTTCAGTAATATGATTCGTCCATTAGGCTTATTTATGATTACAGTTCTTGTTTTGTATCTTGCATTAGTAGAAGTTTTGCAAAGTCCAGATCGAAAAGGAATGTTGATTAGACTAGTAGGTGTCTGTGTTATATTTTATGGTGTTCATTACGCAGTAAGTTATGCAATTGGAACATCAAGTAACGCGCGATACATCTTTACAAACGAAGGGTATATTCAATCTGTCCTAGTAGGAAAAAATGAAAAAAAGGCAGAACAAGAGAAAAAAGAATATAATATGGATTTTATAAACAAAAAGTTAAATGAAATAGAGAAGGATCGTTTTTCTTCTATTCAAATGAGCTTAGGAAATCTAAAGAAGCAAGAAATGAAAAACGCCTTAATAAAAGGTGGGTATTTTATATACATGATGATTGCAATATTTGCAGCAATTTCTATGTTACACCTTCTAGTTCAAAAACAGGAAAATAAAAATTATATGTTGTTTCTACTCATTATTTCGAGCTATTTGTGTACAAGGTTCATGAATATGCATATTGTATATGAGAGTGCATTAGTCCCAAGTCTCCTGATATTACAAAGCTATGGGATATATATGATAAATCAATATTGTCAAAAGCTATTTTTTAAAAAGTAAAACTCCTATGAGTGTGGATGTGTTTCTTCCTCACTCATAGGAGTTTTGTTTTAACGATTTAATTCTGACATTAAATTATCAGCTGTTCGGGACATGTTTGTAGAAGCATCTTCAATTGCTTTTATAGCATGTGTAATTACTTCAAGTTCACTTTCAATTTTTTGAGTTTGTTCTTTTGAATTAGACATATCTTTCACAATTTCTTCAAAGTAACTATCAGTTTCATTCATGCAATTTGTTCCGTCATAGACAAGATTATTAATTTGTTCAACAGAAGATGAAACATGCGTAATTTGTTCATTTGTTTTTTCAACAAGCTTCGTTACATTTGAAATGGACTCTTTTGTTTGCTCTGATAATTTACGAATTTCTCCTGCTACAACTGCAAATCCTTTACCAAATTCACCGGCACGTGCAGATTCAATTGCTGCATTTAAGGCAAGTAAGTTTGTTTGATCAGCAATCGATTTTACAATATCGATAATTTCATTAATTTTTTTGGAGATGACAAGTAGCTCTTGTGTATCTTGAATAATAGTTTGCATGCTACCTTTTATGCTTTCCATTCGCTGATTTTGAATATGAAGCTGTTGTTTTCCTTGATTTGCTTTTTGCTCCGATTGTATTGCTAGTGATGTACCTGTCTTCGCAATGTCAATTATGTTCTCTGATTGCTCTGTTAGTTGATGAATAGAAGCGTTTGTTTTTTCTGATACAATAGCAAGTTCTTGGGCAATTTGGCTGATTGCCATTTGGGCAATTTCTTTTTCTTGTTCATGTTCTTTACGAATTGCCTCATATTCATGTTCGTATGCTGTTAAAACAAGTTCCTGCTCAAGTGTAAAGAGTTTGTTTAGTACGTGCACAGCGCAGGAGAAATCATTGATTTTTGTGAATTTTTCTTCAAAAATTTTAATGATAGAACGGAATAATTCTTGATACGCAGATGTATACCATTTTCTATGTAAACCAATTTTCACGTGTCTTCGCGCAATTTGAACACGACGTTGAATAAAGTCCTCATCAATATCTCCGCTAAATAGTTGCTCAATATGTTTTTTTAATGTTGTTTGTAATTTTTGAACGGAACTATATTTTTCAATGATATTTATGAGGTGTGGTTGCTTTATAATATTCTCATAGAATTTTTTTGTAATCCAATCCAATTGTTCATAAATAAAAGGTTGTAGTATTTTTACAATTTGTAAATCTTCTTTTGTTACGTGTAGCATTTCCATTTGTACAGCTAAATCGGAATCTTTAGGTACAAGAAATGTTACGGTTTTATCTTTACTTTGCTCTTTTATACTTCTTTCTTTCGTTTGATTACTTTTCCTTTTAAAAAAACTTAACATAATTGGTCCCCCTGTGTATGTGTCTTTCCACCTGTAAAAAACCCCTCATTAAAACGTTTCCACTATTGTTACATTGTTTATTATATCTATTTTTTTACATCTTCTCTATATTGTTATATAAAATTAGGGGGATTTATACAATGTAAAAAAGAGAATTCATAGAAGAATCCTCTTTCGTAAAATAGATCAATGACCTTTATGAACTTTTGCATGTGTTTTAAAAAAGACTGGGAAATGTACATTATAGATAAAAGTTACTACACGTATCACAAATGTTACGAGTAAACAAATGTAGAAAGCTAATACATGTGATCCCATTTCGTAGGTAATAAGAAAGCTAATCGCACCTAGGATAGAGGGAATTGCATAAATTTCTTTACGAAAGACATATGGGATATCTTGAGCACACATATCACGTAAAATTCCACCACCAATACCTGTAATGACTCCCATAGAAACAACTAAGAAAGAACCATCCATATGATGAGTAATGGCCGCATTTGCACCGATAGCGGTAAATACGCCTAAACCGACAGCATCTGAGAGCATAATAACAACTTGTAATTTATGAATTCGCTCAAAAAACATACAAGTAAATAATGCTGCTAAGACACTAATAAGAAAGTAAATTGGTTGAACAAATGCAACTGGAGGTAAGTTTCCAATCATAATATCTCGAATGATCCCACCGCCAAGTGCTGTTGCTACAGACAAACAAAGGACACCAAATAAATCGAGTTCTTTTTTTAAACCTACTAATGTACCAGAAATGGCAGCTGCGATAATACCGAGAAATGTAAATACATCAATTAAAAACATCGCTCCGATCCCTTCCTTCTAAAGATGTTCCAAGGAAAGAATATACACTAAAGTTATAAAAATAACAATTCCTGTTTCGCTACATGTAAAAAAAGCGAGAGAATAGGGAAAGAAAGCGTTTGAAAGTGTTGTTTTCGAAATAAACACAATGTATATAGGAGAAAGGTGACACCCTCAATGATTTTATGAGTCAATTAAAATCCCATCTAGTCGATTCAGAACTTATGCTATAATATATAAATCCGAATTAAAAACTTGATATAAAGCCCTTTTCTTTTTAGATGGACGGGAGCGTCTGGCCATGAGTAGAAGCGGTCAGTGCCTATTTCTGCCACATGCGATATTCAAACGAAAGTAGCAGGTTACTTTTTGTTCAGTATGGCGGCGATTTGTGTGCCCAAAAGTCAAGTTGGGTTTATATAGATATTTGGAACGAGGCAATAATATTTATAGGGGGTAAAGATGTTAAATCACAATAGTTTAAGTTATAAATTTGAACAATTTTTATTGATTTTTATTATATTACAACCAATTATAGATTTACTTACATCGTTTTGTATTTTAGAGCTCAAAATCGATGCAACGGTTGGAGTGATAACACGTTTATTTGTTATGACTCTTGGTGGTATTTATATTCTTACACAAGCCCGCATAAAAGAAAATCGAAAATATATTATATATTTAATTGGATTAGGAATTGTTCTTGGATTAGGATTTTTAAATAACAAAATGATTAAGCATCCGATGTTACAAATGGAAGATCTTAAGTTTATAGCAAAGGCGTTATATCCATTTGTGATGATAAGTTGCTATATTCTCGTATTCAAGTCATTAAAGACGAAAGAAACAATGCATACAAAGATGAGAAATTATATAGCATATGCAGCCCTAATTATAAATGTAACGATGGTTGCAGCTATCGCAACTGGAACAGATTATAATAGTTATGACTATTTTAAAGAAGGTTCACGCGGCTGGTTTTTTGCTGGGAATGAACTTGGATCGATTTTAGCGATCATATGCCCAGTTGTTGTTCTATACTCTATTGAAAAAACAACAAGCTTAGCAAAAAGTTATTTTTGGATTCCGTCTCTTTTAATCATATTTTCATTGTTTGCAATTGGTACAAAAGTAGGAGCCGGAGCGATTGTTTGTACAGTTGTTATTGCCATTTTTATGTGCTTTATACAAGCATTTTTACAACGGAAAGAGTGGAATAAAAATCCATATTTGTTAAATGGTTTGATTGCAACAGTTATATTAGTAGGAGTAGCAGGATATTTTCCGTTCTCTCCAATATATAAAAATACAGGGATCCATCATAAAGTGTTTAAAGTGCAAGAGGAAGAAAGGCAACAAAAGAACCATGTTAAACAAGAGGAAACGGTAAAAGGGAAAGAAAAAGCGAAAGAAGAAGAGAAAAAGGCTGAGACACAAGCTCTTATTTTTAGCGGACGTGAATTATTTATGCAAACATATAAAGATTTTTATAAACAAGCACCTATGTCTCAGAAATTACTTGGTATGGGGTATGGTGGTAACCTTAAAGATGCCTCAGAACTAAAAATAATTGAGAGAGATTTCCATGATTGGTTTTATACTTTTGGAATTATCGGTTTCATTTTTCTTATGATTCCGTTTCTATATTATGGTTTGAGAATTCTAATGGTGTTAATAACAAGGTTCCGTGAAGTATTTACAGTCAAGTACGCATTGTTAGCTGCTGGTCTTGGATTAGCATTAGGAATTGCTTTTACAGCTGGTCATGTGTTAACGGCACCAGGAGTAAGTATTTACTTTGTCGTATTATTAGCATATTTAATCGTTGATTTAGAAATAGAATAATGGAAAAATAAAAGCTAGCATGATGTTAGCTTTTATTTTTTGCTATATATAAATCCAAATTAAAAAACTAACATAAAACCCTTTTTCTTTTTAGGTGGACGAGAGCGTCTGGCCATGTGTAGGAGCATTCAGTGCCTATTTCTGCCACATGCGATGTTCAAACAAAGAGAGAAAGACGGTAGTAGAATCTTTTTGTCTGCATAGCCGCAATCTATATATCAAAAAGTAAAAATGGATTTATATAATAAAAATAAGAAAATATATTTAATGGAGGAAAAAAGATGAAAGTGTTACATATGAATGCTGGGGCAGAAACAGGTGGCGGAAAAACGCATATTATTTCACTTTTGTCGCAATTTCCGAAAACTATGGTAGAATTGGCGGTATTTGAAGAAGGTGCAATAGCAAGCGAGGCGAGAGCATTAGGGATAAAAGTACACGTTTTTTCACAATCATCTCGTTATGATATATCCATTCTTTCAAAAATACGTTCTTTTATTAATGAAGAAGGTTTTGATATTGTTCATACACACGGTGCAAGGGCCAACTTTTATCTTTCTTTATTAAGAAGAAAGATAAATGCCAAATGGGTTACAACTATTCATAGTGATCCAACGCTAGATTTCATGCAAGGTGGTTTAAAAGGTTGGGTTTTTACAAAATTAAATTTACGTTCGTTTAAGAAAGTTGATTTATTTTTTGCTATTACAGAGCGTTTTAAGATGAATACGGTAACGCTAGGTGTTCCAGAAGAGAAAATTTGTACAATCTATAACGGAATTGAATATGATCGTACGCCAGCAAATCCTTATGATGTAAAGGCGAGTTTTGGGATACAAGAAGATGTATTTACAGCAATTCAAGTAGCCCGTTTACATCCTGTTAAAGGGCATGAAATATTATTTGAAGCATTGCAAAACGTAACAATTCCTAAAATGAAAGTGCTGTTACTTGGTGATGGGCCCATTGAGAATGAATTAAAAGAAACAGTGAAACAAAAAGGGTTAGAAGATAAAGTTCTATTTTTGGGACATCGTGAAGATGCAAAGAATTTATATGCCGCAGCGCATATCAATTTATTAACATCGTATAGTGAAAGTTTCCCTCTTGTTTTATTAGAAGGCGCGAATCAACATTTAACTTCTATTGCTACAGATGTCGGTGATATGTCACAACTGATTGTTGATGATACATATGGTTGGATTATTCCAATTGGTGATGCGACGGCGCTTACTCGTGCATTAGAAGGGGCATATGAAAAGTGGAGAAATGGTGAATTAGTAGAGATGGGTGAGCGTTTATACACCCATGCATCTTCTCATTTTTCATTACGGAATTTATATGAAAATACGTATGAAGCGTATGAGAAGGTTTTGTCTGGCAGTAATGAATATGCAGAAGTAAGAGGTTAGACGAATCGGTAGTGGAAAAATATATTTGAAATAGAGAGGATTGTAAATATGGCAGTGCAAACAGTTGATATTTTAGGTGTGCCCTTCTCAACAATGACAATGGAAGAAACAGTTCGATATGTAATGCAGCAGCTGGAACAAGAGCGAGAGAATACGTTTCAAGTTGTAACGGCCAATCCTGAAATTGTGATGTGTGCCAAAAAGGATGCTACGTTTCAGCAAACGCTTATGCAAGTAGATCTTATTACACCAGATGGGATTGGTGTTGTAAAGGCAAGTGGCATGCTAGGAACACCGTTAAAGGAACGAGTGGCAGGTTTTGATTTCATGTGCAATTTATTTGAAAGATTATCACAAGAAAAGAAAACTGTATCTGTCTTTTTGCTTGGAGCAAAGCCACACGTTATCGAAAGAGCAGCTCAAACTTTAACAGAAAGATATGCAGCTGTATCTATTGTTGGCGCGCAAGATGGATACTTTAAACAAGGGAAGGAAGAAGAAATTATTGCACGTATTCAAGAAGTGAAGCCAGATATCCTACTAGTGGCACTTGGATTTCCGAGACAGGAAAACTTTATTCAAAATAATAAACATCGTTTACAAGTAAAAGTAGCTGTTGGCGTTGGTGGTAGCTTTGATGTTTGGGCAGGAGAAGTAAAGCGTGCCCCGAGATGGATTCAAGCTATTCACTTAGAGTGGTTTTATCGTTTGTGTAGCAATCCAACGCGCTGGCGTCGTCAACTTGTATTAGTTGAATTTTTAAAAGAGGTTGTTCGGTCGAAAAAGTAGCGAAATATCGCTACTTTTTTTTGAAAAAATCTCTTTGTAGGAGTCACCTATGGCCATGTATGAGGTGTTTTTTTGTGGAAATGATAAGAATCATATGCGGGATAAATTGTTTTACTTATATGGTATACACGTGTAAAATATAATGTAAAGACACCTGTATTGAGGAGGGCGTGTGGTGGGAACAATTAAAGAAATCTCAAATCGAAAGCTTCTCGGAATTGCTGGGCTTGGTTGGTTATTTGATGCAATGGATGTTGGGATTCTTTCGTTTATTATTGCTGCTTTGCAAAAAGAATGGCACCTTAGTGCAGGGCAGATGGGATGGATTGGTAGTATTAACTCCATCGGAATGGCAGTCGGAGCACTCATATTTGGGATATTAGCGGATAAAATCGGTCGAAAACCTGTGTTTATTATTACATTATTATTATTTTCTGTTGGAAGCGGGTTAACAGCTTTATCAACAACATTAACTGTGTTTCTTATCCTTCGTTTTTGTATAGGAATGGGGCTTGGAGGAGAGCTTCCTGTTGCCTCAACACTTGTATCTGAAAGTGTTGCAGCGCATGAGCGTGGCAAAATCGTTGTCTTGTTAGAAAGCTTTTGGGCTGGTGGTTGGTTAATAGCTGCTCTCATTTCATATTTTATTATTCCAACATATGGTTGGCAAACGGCGATGGTGTTAAGTGCACTTCCAGCTTTTTATGCACTATATTTACGATGGAGTTTACCTGATTCACCGCAATTTCAAAAAGTAAAACAAAAGCAATCTGTATTTTCAAACATAAAGGCCGTTTGGTCAGGGGAGTACAGACGAGCGACTGTTATGCTTTGGATTTTATGGTTTTGTGTTGTATTTTCATATTATGGAATGTTTCTTTGGCTTCCGAGTGTGTTAGTGCTAAAAGGATTTAGTTTAATTAAAAGCTTTCAATATGTGTTGATTATGACATTTGCACAGCTTCCAGGTTATTTTACAGCTGCTTGGTTTATTGAACGTTTTGGCCGGAAGTTTGTGTTAATCACATACTTACTTGGAACAGCGTGTAGTGCATATTTCTTTGGGGCGGCAAATTCATTGATCACGCTAATGATTGCAGGAATGTTGCTTTCATTCTTTAATTTAGGGGCTTGGGGAGCATTATATGCATATACACCGGAGCAGTATCCAACCGTTATTCGTGGCACCGGAGCTGGGATGGCGGCAGCATTTGGCCGCATCGGTGGTATTTTAGGACCATTATTAGTTGGTTATCTCGTCGCTACGCATGCTTCTCTTTCTTATATTTTTACAATCTTTTGTGCAGCCATTATAATTGGTGTTCTTGCTGTACTTGTGCTAGGACAGGAAACAAAACAACGAGAATTAGTGTAATGAAAAGGAAGCGGTGGATAGCTTCCTTTTCATGGTTTTCTGACAAAAACATGGTATATTTGATAGAAAAATGGCCTGTAAAAAGGGATTATCTCTAAAAAAGCGAATGTATACAACAAGATGTATGGACAAAAGGATTGGGTGGTTGGGCAGACATGAAAATTTTAATTGTAAATGAGCGAGATGAAAACAGAGGAAAATTAATAGACTTTTTCACAGAACATGTAAATAATTTGGAATGCTTTGAAGCAAAAACGGGGATGCAATCACTGCAACTAGCGAAAAAGCATACACCAAATTTTATTTTTTTAGATACGCATTTACCAGACGGAACAGGATTTGAAGTTGCAGGATTGCTGCGCCAATTAATGTTAAGCACAAAATTTATATTTACAGGAAACGATATAACAGAAGCGATTAAATCATTTCGTTTCCATGCTTTCTATTATTTATTACAACCATTTGAACAGGAGGACTTGCAATTTTTGTTGCATAGTATGGAGCAAGAAAAAATAAAGCAAGGGAAGAATCGATTGCGAAGGCTTCCAATCGAGAGTCATGAAGGAATTACATATATTCCTCCTGATGATATTGTATACATAAGTAAGAATAAAGAAAATAAAACAGTTTCTATTTATACAAACAATAATCAATATATTTCTACATATACATTACAAGAATTAGAAGGTAAGTTAGCCGCACATGATTTTTTACGTGTGCATAAAAGTTATCTTATTAATGTTATTTATGTAAAAGAATTAAAGCCTTATTATAACGGGACGTATAATTTATATTTGGAAAAGTATGACAATCAACCAATCCCTGTTAGTCGTAACTATGTAAAACGACTTCGAAATAAAATTGAATTGTAGCAGGTTATAGAATAATTTGGTCATGTTAAATCAGAAAACATTCATCATAAGGAGTGTCGTTTTAATTATTCTGAAAATTTAGTACAATTCCCTCTAAGGCATAACATAGGAGGGGATTATGTTTGAAAGCATGGAAATCTATTTTACTTTGGGGTGTGATTACGGCTTTAGGAGCAGCGGGATTTGCTGTGTTAGCATTATCACGCGGTGAAACAATTAATGCAGTTTGGTTACTTGTGACGGCTGTTTCTGTTTATGCCGTCGCGTATCGGTTTTATAGTAAATTCATTGCTAGAAAAGTCTTTGAATTGGATGACAATCGAAAAACACCAGCAGAACTTTTGAATGATGGGAAAGATTATGTCCCGACAAATAAATGGGTTTTATTTGGACACCATTTTGCTGCAATTGCTGGGGCTGGTCCGTTAGTTGGTCCCATTTTAGCTGCTCAGATGGGGTATTTACCAGGAACACTTTGGATTATTGTTGGAGTTGTGTTAGCCGGAGCTGTCCAAGACTTTGTGATTTTGTTCGCATCTATGCGCCGCAATGGAAAGTCACTTGGTGAAATGATTAAGGAAGAGATTGGTCCTGTAACAGGTTTTATTGCAATGATTGGGATTTTGGGTATTATGATTATTTTATTAGCAGTATTAGCTCTTGTTGTAGTAAAAGCGCTTGTAGGAAGTCCGTGGGGAATGTTTACAATTGCAGCAACCATCCCAATTGCTATTTTAATGGGTGTATATATGCGTTACATTCGCCCAGGCCATGTTGGAGAAGGTTCAGTTATTGGTATTATTTTACTTCTTTTATCGATTGTAGCAGGTCAATATGTAGCGGAAAATCCTGCGCTTGCGACTATGTTTACATTTAAAGGTGAAACAATTGCTATTATGCTAATTATTTATGGATTTATCGCTTCTGCATTACCTGTTTGGTTATTACTTGCACCGCGTGATTATTTAAGTACGTTTTTAAAGATTGGAACAATTGCTGGTCTAGCAATCGGCATCATAGTTGTTGCGCCAAATTTACAAATGCCGGCAGTTTCAAAATTTATTGATGGAACGGGCCCGGTATTCGCGGGGAATTTATTCCCATTTTTATTTATTACAATTGCTTGCGGAGCTGTATCTGGTTTCCATGCACTTGTTTCTTCTGGTACAACTCCAAAAATGATAGAACGAGAAAGACATGCACAGCCAATTGGTTACGGTGCGATGCTTATGGAATCATTCGTCGCAGCAATGGCACTGATTGCAGCTTGTGTAATAACGCCAGGTACATATTTTGCAATTAATAGTCCGCCAGCAGTCATTGGAACGGATGTAACACAGGCAGCACAAGTAATTAGTTCTTGGGGATTTACTGTGACTCCAAATGAATTGAAGGAACTTGCTGTAAATGTCGGAGAACAAACGATATTATCTCGTACAGGCGGGGCACCGTCGTTCGCGATTGGGATGGCTCACATTTTCTCTCAGGTCATTGGCGGAAAAGCATTAATGGCATTTTGGTATCACTTTGCAATTTTATTTGAAGCGCTTTTTATCTTAACAACGATTGATGCCGGGACGCGTGTTGGGCGGTTTATGATTCAAGATATTTTAGGGCACGTGTATAAACCATTTGCCAAAACAGATTCAATACTTTCTAATATTATTGCAACGACGTTTTGTGTACTAGGATGGGGATACTTCTTATATCAAGGGGTAATCGATCCACTTGGTGGTATTAATACGTTATGGCCGCTCTTTGGCATTGCGAATCAAATGTTAGCTGGGATTGCATTGTTACTTGGAACGACTGTTTTGTTTAAAATGGGGAAAAAGGCATATGTCTGGGTGACGCTCATTCCGACAACATGGTTGCTGATTGTTACAATGACAGCTGGCTATCAAAAGTTATTTCATGAAAATCCGAAAATAGGATTCCTCTCTCATGCAAAAGTATTTCAGGGTTCATTAGATAAAGGGAAACTATTAGCACCGGCGAAAAATGTAGGAGAAATGAAACGAATTATTCTTAATGATTATATTGATGCGGCCCTTTGTGGAATTTTCATGCTTGTTGTAATCGCGGTACTCATATCGGCTATTAGAATATGGATACAAGTATTGAATAATAAAGCAACGCCTCTAAAAGAAGCAGTGTATGTTCCGCGAGATGAAAGCGAGGCACAGCGTTATGTTTAAAACGATAAGTAGTATGTGGAAATATCGAAAACAATTTATTAGTTTGCTTGTTGGTGTACCGAGCTATGAAAAGTATGTTGCGCATATGGAACAACACCATCCGAATGAACATGTATTATCTCGAAAACAATTTTTTGCTGAAGCGCAAGAGGCAAGATTTAATGCAAAGGGCGGTAAAATTTCGAGATGCTGTTAGCGAGGTTACCGCGAAAAAAGGGCGAGATTTCGCTCTTTTTTTGTTGGAAAGTTTCACGTGAAACATGTAGAAAAATGTTTGAGGGTTATAGGGAAAGGATGAGTGCTTTTGTAAAGTTTTAAGTTGTAGAAAGGCACTATATATTCATTTTAATTTCTCGGCATATAAGCTGCTGCTATGCAACATACAACATGACTTGCACTTGCTTCCTCCTTTTGTTTTCAACATTGCACGTGGCAGGAAAAGGCCCTGACCGCTCCTATGCATCGCCAGTCCCTCTCGCCCATTTAAAAAAATGCTTTTCTGCCCTTTTTTCATAAGGTAACTGAGTAGTTACCTTGTTCCCCCTAAAAGAAAGGGGTTTTCTTTAACTTATATAAAAAACAAAGTCGTCACGTATGACGACTTTGTTTTTTATATAAGTTCTTTTCCAGCACCAAATTTACGATATGCACCGTGATGTGTTGGTCCTACATATTCATTTAATTTGAATGAATGAAGAATGGCAGCTGTAATAAATTCTTTTGCTACTTGAACTGCTTCTTTTACAGATTTTCCTTTTGCTAGTTCTGCAGTAATTGCAGCAGCGTATGTACAACCTGCGCCATGTGTATATGTTGTTTCAATTTTTTCAGATTCTAAAATATCAAATGTTTCCCCATCGTATAATAAATCAATTGCTTTTTCAGTTCCTAGTTTGCTGCCGCCTTTAATCAGTACATACTTTGCTCCTAAAGCATGGATTTTTTCAGCAGCTTGCTTCATATCTTCAAGCGAGTTAATTTTAACACCGCTCAGTTGATACGCTTCAAATAAGTTTGGTGTTACAATTAGAGCTTTTGGAACGAGTTTGTCACGCAGGCAGTCATTTGTTTCTGGATGAAGCGCTTCATCTGCGCCTTTGCATACCATAACTGGGTCTATTACTACGTTTTTGAGATTATGCTTCTCAATTGTTTCAGCAACAAGCTCGATAATTTCAACAGAGCCCAGCATACCTGTTTTTAATGCATCAACACCAACGCCTTCAATGGCTGTTTCTAATTGTGGTTTTAATGTAGACGCTGGAATTGGGAACACGTTATGTGCCCAACCGTTATGCGGGTCCATCGTTACGATTGTTGTAAGAGCTGTCATACCGTATACACCAAGCTCTTGGAATGTTTTTAAGTCTGCTTGCATACCAGCGCCGCCGCTTGTATCAGATCCAGCAATTGTAAGTGCTTTATTTAATGACATTGTAAAAGCCCCCTCGGGTGATAGAATGAAAAATACATTTTTAATTATTATATCAATGTTATGAGGAAGTACAAAGCGAAAAAAGAAAGTAGTTCAATCAAAACAAGCAGTACGAGCACTTTTATAGTGTTAGTACTGCTTATATATGTTCTTACTTCATCTTTGTACCATTTCCTCATGCTCATTATGATTAGGGAGTGGTAATAGATTACCAATCATTGCTGATCCAATCATTGGTATCAATAAATTAATTGGGAAGAACATGAGTAATAATAATGTAATCGCGATTGGCTTTCGTACTGCATAGCTTGAAATGGCTGTTGTGACGATGGCTACAGAAGCAACTGGATCTAATGGCATGACAGTTGCTATAGCATATCCAATACTTGCACCGGCAAATATAATCGGAAAAATATGTCCGCCGCGCCAGCCTGTACTTAAACAGACTGCCGTTACGCATAATTTTAAAACTCCGGAAAGAAGCAGCACCCCAAATGATAATGCGGTCCACTCATGGACTAATTCTTTTAATTGATGTTCTCCTGAAAACATTGTATAAGGTAGTAAAGTTCCAGCAATCCCTAAAAGAATGCCGCCTATAACGCCTAACGTTATTTTATATTTTTGAAAAGGGTGAACAATTTTTTCTAATACATATTCTACCTTGAAATAAAAATAGCCTACACCAGCCCCTATACAAATCAGGGGTAAAAAGGCAAGCCATTCATGGAGTGAAAAAGACCCTTTTCCAAAATCAACAATAAAAGATCCTCGGTTATCAAGCTTACTAAGCAATAAATAAACAGAAAAACCAGCAAAAGTAGTAGCGAGATATACAATCGTCTTTTTTTCTTTGGAAATTTCGTTCATTTGTTTATTCTCATTTTCATTTGGAGCTAAGTAACCGAATAATGGAGCATTAAAAATAACGCTTAAAGCAGCACCAATTCCTATTTCGGTTAGTCCCTTCATTCCTTTTAAAGCGAAATGAAAACGATCCCCAACCCACGTACAAAGTCCACCGATAATTCCAACAAGTGCTGCTTCAGGCCCTAAGCTTGCTCCAAATATTAAAACAATCATAGCCGTTAACGTAGATTGATGTACAAAACTATACTCAATTCTACCTGTTTTCTTATATTCACCCATTACTTCTGGCATTAAACGCGGATATGTACCAAAGTATTTTTGCGACAGTCCGACAAGAACACCACCAATTACTGTTACGCAAATTGTGTAATAAGGTGGTAATGAAAATGTTTTAGGTAAATATCCCCAAATAAACTGAATTCCAGCATTTGTGGTAACTAAAAATAACCAAACTGTAGCACCAACTATAGAACCTAGAAAGATACCGTACATGATAAGTAAAGAATGCATGCCTCTTCTCATAGTCATTTTTATGGCCTCCTTTATGTGATAGTGTGTTATGACAAACTTAGAGATTCTGATACGAGAATAATTTTGTTTATGTATATAAAAGATAGAGAATTACCTATAGTGTTTAATACTATAGGATTTATATGAATTTTATTTGAACTTCATATGAAAAATATGTAAGAATGCAGCACCATCCCGATAAAGAAAAAATATCACTTTATAATAAGTGATATAGAAACAATACCATGTAGCGTTGTTAAGAATAGCATTTTTATTATGCACTCAACATAACTCTTTCATTTTACATAGTAAGTAAGTTTTTTTAAATGTATTTTTTGTGTGTAAATAGAACATTTCTTTGGATTTTTAAAATGTAATGCCTTATTCCATTTTGATATGTATGCTATTTGTGTATCTTACTAGTGGTCAAGGTTTAGGGAGAAGAAAAGAAGATAAGCGAAGGAAGAAGGAAAGGTTAACTAGGCGGGTTTTCTATCAGTGAGGGATGAAGAATCCCTCACTGACGGAGGTTTTGTTTTTTACTGACGAATAATCCCTTTAAAAGATCCTTCCAACACTTTTTTACCATTTTGATTAAAGCATTCTGCCTTTGAAACAGCAATTACTCGATCTGCTTGTTCTTCATGATGAGTAAGTGTGACTTCACATCGAACAGTATCTCCGGTAAAGACTGGGCGTAAGAAAGTAAGGTCCACATCTCTTGCAATAAAATTTAAATCGCCGCCAATTTTCGTAGGTAATGTTGCAACGAGCAACCCTTGTACCATAACGCGCCCATGCTCATCTGGAACAACATGATGGTCACCAGCATCGCCAGAAATTTTACTAAATAGCTCTACATCTTCTCTTGTAAATAATTTTTTAAACGTTAACATTTCTCCAACTTTCATGTATGTATCGCCTCCTATCGGTGTATGAATGAGTTATCATTCATACCTTTGATTTTACAGAATATTCTTCACTTGGTAAAGTTCGATAATAAAATATTTTATGAACATTCAGAAAAAATATTGACACGATGAAATATTTTCTATAAAATCATCGGTAATTGCATAAGTCTTATCAAGAATAGGTGGAGGGAACGGGCCCTATGAAACCTTAGCAACAGCCGTAAATCGGAATTGTGCTAAATCCTGCAGGTATTTCCTGAATGATAAGAAAGGCTACATGGCGAGCGTTTATCTAAACTGCTTCTTTCTTATTTTAGGAAAGAAGCAGTTTTTTATTTTTTATAAAGGAAAGGAGATTGAGAAATGGGAGAATCATGGGGAAAAGGTACGATTTGTGTGCAAGGTGGGTATACACCGAAAAATGGTGAATCTCGTGTTTTGCCACTTTATCAAAGCACGACGTATAAGTACGATACTTCTGATGATTTAGCGGCTCTTTTTAATCTGGAAGCAGAGGGATATATTTATACGCGTATTGGGAACCCGACGCTTGCGGCTTTTGAGCAAAAACTTACAGAGTTAGAAGGCGGCGTTGGTGCAGTTGCAACGGCATCAGGGCAAGCGGCAATTATGCTAGCGGTATTAAATATTTGTGGCAGCGGTGATCACTTGCTCTGCTCATCAACGGTATACGGCGGTACATTTAATCTATTTGCAGTTAGTTTGAAGAAGCTGGGGATTGAGGTCACGTTTTTCAATCCAAACTTATCTGCTGATGAAATTGTTGCCCTTGCAAATGAGAAAACAAAACTTGTGTATGCGGAATCGCTTGGGAATCCAGCGATAAATGTGCTGAATTTTAAAGAGTTTTCTGAGGCGGCAAAAGAGCTTGAGGTACCGTTTATTGTGGATAATACATTAGCGACGCCGTATTTATGTCATGCGTTTGAACATGGTGCAAACATTGTCGTTCATTCTACAACGAAATATATTGATGGTCATGCAAGCTCACTAGGCGGCATTGTTATTGACGGAGGAAACTTCAATTGGAGTAAATTTCCTGGATTTGTTGAACCCGATCCAAGCTATCATGGTGTCAGTTATGTGGAGAAATTTGGGCAAGCTGCATACATTGTGAAAGCTCGTGTACAGTTATTAAGGGATTACGGGAATTGTATGAGCCCATTCAATGCGTACATGAGCAATATTGGCTTAGAAACGTTGCATCTTCGCATGGAACGTCATAGTCAAAGTGCATTAGCTGTTGCACAGTGGTTATCGCAGCATGAACGCGTTGAGTGGGTCAATTATCCTGGACTTCAAAATAATGAAAACTATGCATTGGCACAAAAATATTTACCGAAAGGTGCGAGCGGCGTTTTAACATTTGGGATAAAGGGCGGCCTTGAATCTGCTAAACAGTTTATTGGTAATGTGAAGCTTGCCACGTTGGTCACGCATGTTGCAGATGCAAGAACTTGTGTTATTCATCCTGCAAGCACAACGCATCGTCAACTTACGGAAGAACAGCAGCGTTTGGCTGGTGTAACGTCTGATTTAATTCGATTATCGGTTGGTATTGAAGATGCGGTGGATATTATTGCTGATTTAGAGGCAGCGCTTTCTGGAGGAAAACAGTATGCCGATCATCATCGCTAAAGATTTACCCGCTCGTAAAATATTGCAAAATGAAAATATTTTTGTGATGACGAAAGAACGAGCAGAAACGCAAGATATTCGTGCTTTGAAGATTGCTATTTTAAATTTAATGCCAACAAAGCAAGAAACAGAAACACAGTTACTTCGTTTAGTTGGAAATACACCGCTTCAACTTGATGTTCATTTACTTCATATGGAGTCCCATACAGCAAAAAATGTAACGCAGGAGCATTTAACGAGCTTTTATAAAACATTTCGTGATATTGAAGGAGAAAAATTTGACGGACTTATCATTACTGGTGCTCCGGTTGAAACACTTCCATTTGAAGCGGTAGATTATTGGGATGAATTGAAGCGAATTATGGAGTATTCGAGTACACATGTCACATCAACGCTTCATATTTGTTGGGGGGCGCAAGCAGGATTGTATTATCACTACGGAGTTCCGAAATATCCGCTTGAGCAAAAGATGTTTGGTGTGTTTGAGCATGAAGTGCAGCAGGAGCATGTGAAATTATTGCGCGGTTTTGACGAAAACTTTTTTGCGCCACATTCTCGTCATACAGAAGTGCGGGCATCTGATATTCAACGCGTACAAGAGCTCGATGTGTTAGCGACTTCTGAAGAGGCCGGTGTTCATCTCGTTATGAATAAAGATGGAAAGCATATTTTTGTGCTTGGTCATAGTGAATACAGCTGTGAGACGTTAAGGCAAGAATATGAGCGAGATCAGCAAAGAGGACTTAATATTACTATTCCAAAAAACTATTTTAAACATGATAACCCTTTGGAAAAGCCAGTGGTAAAGTGGCGTAGCCATGGGAATTTACTATTCTCAAATTGGTTGAATTATTATGTGTATCAGGAAACTCCTTATATTTTGTAAAGGAAGTTGAGCATAACACGTGGTAACGTTTTCTTTGTAAAGAATGGCCTTTATTATTCAGAATGTTCTAAATATATTGTTTTTGGCGATTTTACCTTATATAATGGCACCTAAATACAATTTTTAGAGGGGTGGACAGTACTATGAACGAAATTCAAGTTGGCCTATTAGGTCTCGGAACTGTAGGAAGTGGTGTGGTGCGCGTTATTGAAGAGCATCAAGATCGTTTAGCACACCAAATCGGTTGTTCTGTCAAAGTAGCAAAAGTATTAGTACAAAATTTAGAAAAAGAACGAGAGGTCCAAGTAACCCCTACATTATTAACGAAAAATCCAGATGAAATTATAAATAATCCAGATGTTGATGTTGTGATTGAAGTGATGGGTGGTATAGAAGATGCAAAAGCATATATTTTACAATCGCTTCAAAATGGTAAGCAGGTGGTCACAGCGAATAAAGATTTAATGGCACTTCACGGTGCGGAACTTCTTACTGTAGCAAAAGAAAATCAAGCGGATTTGTTTTATGAAGCGAGTGTAGCAGGTGGTATTCCGATTTTAAGAAGCATTGTAGAAGGGCTTTCTTCTGATCGGATTACGAAAATGATGGGCATTGTGAACGGAACAACGAATTTTATTTTGACAAAAATGTCCGACGAAGGGAGAGCGTATGACGACGTGTTAAATGAAGCGCAGCAGCTTGGATTTGCAGAAGCAGATCCAACATCAGATGTTGAAGGGTTAGATGCGGCACGAAAGATGACAATCTTAGCAACACTTGGATTCTCTACAGATGTAGAACTGCATGATGTGAATGTAAAAGGAATTACATCTATTACTGAGGAGGACATTTCATATAGTAAGAGTCTAGGCTATACAATTAAGTTAATTGGTGTAGCGAAGCGTGATGGTGAAAAATTAGAGGTGACAGTAGAACCAACATTGTTACCAAATACACACCCGCTTGCTGCTGTTCAAAATGAATATAATGCAGTATATGTATATGGAGAAGCGGTAGGAGAAACAATGTTTTACGGACCAGGTGCGGGAAGTTTGCCAACAGCAACAGCTGTTGTATCTGATTTAGTAGCAGTTATGAAAAATGTACGCCTTGGTGTAACAGGAAATAGTGCAGTAACTCCGCAATACAAGAAAGTATTAAAAGCAGAGGATGAAATTTATGTGAAGAAGTTTCTGCGCCTTCATGTGAAGGATGAAGTAGGTGTGTTTGCGAAACTTACATCGCTATTCTCTGAACGCGGCGTAAGTTTTGAAAAAATTATTCAAATGCCATTACAAAAGAAAGGAGCAGCAGAGATCGTTATTGTTACACACCGTGCATCCCTTGCAGATTATACTTACATTCTAGAAACACTAGAGACGTATGAAGAAGTAGATTGTGTGAAAGCAAACTACCGTATTGAAGGAGATGCTCGCTAATGTGGAACGGAATAATTGCTGCTTATAAAAAATACTTACCGATTACTGACCAAACGCCGTCACTTTCACTATCAGAAGGAAATACACCGCTGATTTTATTAGAAAACCTTTCAGAAAAATGGGGTGTTTCTATTTATGCGAAAGTAGAAGGTGCAAATCCAACAGGTTCTTTTAAAGACCGTGGAATGGTTATGGCTGTGGTAAAGGCAAAGGAAGCAGGCAGCAAAACGGTTATTTGTGCTTCAACAGGGAATACATCTGCGTCGGCAGCTGCTTATGCAGCGCGCGCAGGTTTATCTTGTATTGTTATGATTCCAAATGGAAAGATCGCCTACGGAAAGTTAGCGCAGGCAGTCATGTACGGAGCGGAAATTATTAGTATTGATGGAAACTTTGATCATGCTTTGCAAATGGTACGAAATCTTAGCAATTCAACGCCGATTACACTTGTGAATTCAGTAAATCCATATCGCATTGAAGGGCAAAAAACCGCAGCATTTGAAGTTTGTGATGCACTTGGAAAAGCGCCTGATATTTTAGCTATTCCAGTTGGAAATGCGGGGAATATTACAGCGTATTGGAAAGGCTTTAAGGAGTATAATGAAAAATGCGGCACGGGTTTACCGGAGATGCACGGTTTTGAAGCGGAAGGATCGGCGGCTATTGTGCGCGGCTATAAAATTGAGGAACCGGAGACAGTTGCGACTGCAATACGTATTGGGAACCCCGCAAGTTGGGATAAGGCCGTCGCTGCTGCTCATGATTCAAATGGAAAAATCGATGAGGTAACAGATACAGAAATTCTTAGAGCATATGAATGGCTTGCGAAGTATGAAGGGATTTTTGCGGAGCCTGCTTCTTGCGCATCGCTTGCTGGTATTTACAAGCAAGTACAAACAGGGGAAATAGCAAAAGGAAGCAGCATCGTCGCTGTTTTAACAGGAAACGGTTTAAAGGACCCTAACATTGCGATTGATACGAAAAAAATTCAGCCAATTGTGCTGCCAAATGATGAAAAGGTTGTGTTCGAACATATTCAAGGAGCTGTCCTTCGATGAAGACAGCTCCTATGTTTACAATTCATGTGCCGGCTAGTACAGCAAATCTTGGCCCAGGCTTTGATTCAATTGGCCTTGCAGTAAGTAAATATTTAACGGTAGATGTATTTTCACATTCCAGCTGGGAGTGTACGGCAAAAACAACAATTCTTCAAGGGATTCCAAAAGGTGAAAATAATTTGCTCATTCAGACGGCGCAGAGGGCAGCTGCTCGTTATAATAAGAAGCTTCCTTATTGTCATCTTCATCTAGACGGTGATATTCCGTTAGCGCGCGGACTTGGAAGTAGCGCCTCGGCAATTATTGCGGGGATTGAACTTGCTGATCAGCTTTGCGAATTACATTTATCTAGAAGAGAGAAGCTGTTGATTGCAACGGAAATGGAAGGTCATATTGATAACGTTGGAGCAGCTTTATATGGCGGACTTATGATAGGAACATATGATGGGAAAGAGATTTCATTTTTGTCTCAACCTATTCATGATATAGAGCTTGTAGCGGTTATTCCTTCATATGAACTAAAAACAGTTCATTCGAGAGAGGTGCTTCCGAGTACGTTACAGTATATGGATGGCATTCGCGGAAGCGGTGTTGCCAATGTACTTGTAGCAGCTTTATGTAAAGAGGACTGGGTGCTTGCTGGAGAAATGATGAAACAGGATATGTTTCATGAACCATACCGGAAAGAACTCGTGCCAGAACTACGAATGCTTCAAGAATTAGAACATGAACATTTATACGGTGTTTCGTTAAGCGGCGCTGGTCCAACTGTGCTTTGTTATGTGAAAAAAGGCAGCACTGAAGAGGTGAAGACATGGCTGCAATCGATATTCAGCCATTGCGTGGTAGAGAAGCTTCAAGTTGTAAACGAAGGAGTTCGTGTTATACATGAACAACAAAAGCCCATTGAAAGTATATAACTTTCAATGGGCTTCTTGCGTACGGAAACTTTGTAATGCTTTTGTCCCAACTTGAATAAATGTTTGAATGAGCCAGCCTGTTGTAAAAGAAAGAATAATGGTGCCGAAATAAATAGGACCATTTAGCATGAAACTAGCAGTTAGAAATAAACAAGCTAGAGAAATTTCAGTTTTTTGAAAGGACCATTTTGTTTTTTCTGAGATTGTTAATACAAAAGCTTCTTGCGGTGCAGTCCCAAGCTGTGATGAAACATAGATACCAATACCTGCGCCGACAGATACATTTCCGCATATAAGCGTTATATATTTTGGAAGAGAGCGAATGCCGTCCATTATAACTGTAATTGAGCCAATCATATCAACAAACACAGAGATGAGCACCATCGTCACAATTGTACCGATTGTAATCCGCTTTCGATTCATACACAGTACGATAAAAGTAAAAATCAAATTAATAATAAACATCCAAGAGCCGATGCTTAAACCAAAGTTTTGATATAAAGCAATGAAAAGAGAATCATATGGGCTAAGGCCAAATGAAGTGATGGTTGTCATCATATTGATTCCGAGAGAAAGTAACAGTAATCCACCTATGAAAAAGATATGTTCTAATTTTAATGGCATAATAAAATATCAATCCTTTCTTATTTATATCCATAAGTTAAAAACGACATCAAAGCCCTTTTCCTTTTAGGTGGGCGAGAGTATCTGGCCGCGCATAGAAACGGTCAGGGCCTCTTCCTACCACATGCAAGGTTTAAAACAAAAGAGAAAGCAAGTAGCGGTCATGTTGTATTCTGCATAGCTAAACAAAGATGTCGAAAAATTAAAATGGATATATGGTCTGCTAGCACAGGATATAATGTGGAAAGCTTACCAGGTCAAGGGGGATATTTTTAAAAAATTTTTGGATGCGGTAATATATAGGGAGAAGGGAGCTTGTTTGATGTCAAATATTAAAAAAATCGCAGAAATGGCAGGGGTCTCGATTTCCACTGTTTCTCGCGTTTTAAATAATCATCCGTATGTAAATGAACAGAAACGAAAAGAGATATTAGCAATTATTGAAAAGCTAAATTACACGCAAAACTCGAATGCCATTCATTTAGTACGGGGAAAAACGAATGTGATTGGTGTGCTCCTCCCGTTCGTAAATAATCAGTATTACAGCGCCATTATAGAAGGTGTTTCAAGAGAGGCTGCAAAACATAATTACAATATGATGCTCTGTCAAACGGGTTATAACGCTGATAAAGAGGTAGAAGTTTTAAATATGTTAAAGATGAAAAAATTGGACGGGGTTATTATATGTTCGAAAATAAATGCTTGTCAGGAAATCGAAAAATACGCAACATTTGGCCCGGTTGTGACGTGCGAAGATACGATATCTAATATAATTTCTAGTATTCATATTGATCACTATAAAACGTTTGCTTTAGGAATGGAGTATTTAATAGAAAAGGGACATACACGAATCGGTTATTGCATTGGACGAAGTGATAGTTTTAATAGCCAAAATCGAAAAAAAGCTTACGCAGATGCTTTATCATCTATTCACGTTACGCCGCGAGAAGAGTGGCAATTTGTAGACTGTTTCACAGTAGAAGATGGGGTTCGTATTGTTCAATCATTACTTCATATGAAAGAGCGTCCAACAGCTCTTCTTGTATCTTGTAATCATATTGCAGCTGGGATTGTAACAGCTGCTCAAAAAAACGGTCTTTCGATTCCAGGTGACCTCACAATTATTGGGTGCGATGATCAGCAGATTGCAGAAATATTAGATATTACAACCATTACTCATTCGAGCGTGGAAGTTGGTGCAGGTGCATTTACCATTTTGTACGACCAAATTATGAATAGAGAAGCAGAAGTAAAACGAATGGAGTTATTTGCGAAGTTAACGGAAAGACTGACAACATGAAGAATGAGTGAAAGGCATAAGCTTTATTGAGGTTAATGATTGTGGAACATATACCAATATCCAAAAAGTTTTCAGTTTTTTTAAGAAAAGAACTGAAAACTATTGAGGCTATCTTATATTGTTTGTACGCTTTTTACGAAGAAAAGGTAGTAGGTTTCCTATAAATATGATTGTCCAACATATTCTGTGAAACCATTTCATTATAAGAGTTTGGTCTGAAAAAAAAGTCAAAGTTATCATACTAACTGCAACGACCATTAAAATTATATTTAATGTAGGGTCGTTTTTTTTGTTTTCATTTAATATCACCTGTCTACAATTGATTGTGTTTGTTATAAAGTATTAATTTTTGTGGGGAATAATCATTATTATATAATGATTTCTAATAGAGGAAGGGAATTTTTGTAATGAAATATGTATTTTGAATAACAGTCCTATTTTTATTACAAAATAGAGCTGCTATTTAGTAAGTTATTGTTGATAAATAAGAAATTTCCCTAAAGCAAATTCCCTTTTTTCTATGGAATATATATTTTAGGGAAATACTTAGCATATAAAAAACGACTTATTACTTTCAAAAGCGGTCTTAACACGGGTCTTATGTCAAAATATTGTTGGGCCCCTGGAATAAGGAAAATCGCTTTTCAAATTTCCGTTTGGTATAATATGGTCAATCTATAAGGGGGTTTAGCATGAGAGCAAAACTTGTGAAAGTTGTTTTATTCGTTGCACTAGCGTCCTTTTGTTTATTTGCATATGGATTTATTACTAGTGTGAGTGATGTTTTAAATCCGAAAACTTCTAAGCTAACTCCTGCCGTGCAAAAAGAAGCTAAAGGGAAACAACAAAAAGAAACATTGCAAATTGTTAGCTTAGGTGATTCGTTAACACGCGGTGTGGGAGATAAAGAAGGTATTGGATATATCGGACGGATGAAGAATGATTTGCAGACAGAATATAAACAAAAAGTAGCGCTCACAAACTTGGCGGTGAGCGGAGCTAAAATGCCAGATTTATTAAAACAAATGGAAAGCAGCGGTACCGGGTATGCGATTAAGCAAGCGGATGTACTTGTTTTGACAATTGGCGGAAATGATTTATTTCCAGGATGGGAATCACTTGGAAATATTGATTTAACGACATATCGTCCTGATACAGCAACATTTCAAGCTAACGCAAAGAAAATTTTGGACCAATTAAGGAACTTAAACCAAAACAGTCCAATATATTGGATTGGCTTGTATAATCCATTTGAAGATGTAGAAGAGTTAAAAGGCTCGTCTTCCATTGTTGTTGATTGGAACGGGTCATTAGAAAAGCTTGCGCTTAGTTATTCAAACGTATACGTTATCCCAACGTTTGATATGTTCCAAAATCGTGGTAAGGATTTATTATATTCTGATCACTTTCACCCGAATGAGACCGGTTATACATTGATAGCAGATCGTTTATTACAAAACGTTGTTAGTCAGTTTAAGATAGCTGGAGGTGAGAAAAAATGACGACAGTTTTGTCTGTCCGGAATTTAAAGAAGGTCATTAAGAAAAAAACACTCGTTGAAAATGTATCATTTGATATACAGCAAGGAGAAGTATTTGGATTTTTAGGACCAAACGGAGCAGGGAAGACAACGACGATTCGGATGCTTGTTGGCCTCATTGCAGCAACAGAGGGAAGTATTTCGATTGGTGGTTATGACATAAAAGAAAATTTTCGCGGTGCGATGCGGCAAATTGGTAGCATCGTTGAAAACCCAGAATTGTATACATATTTAACGGGATTTGAAAATTTAAAGCAATTTGCTCGTATGTTAGGCGGGATTTCCGATGAGCGGATTATGGAAATTGCTAAAATGGTACATCTTGATGAGCGTATTCACGATAAGGTGAAAACATATTCACTTGGGATGAAGCAACGTCTTGGAATTGCACAAGCTCTTCTTGGCAGCCCGAAACTTCTTATATTAGATGAACCGACAAATGGCCTTGATCCAGCTGGTATTCGAGAACTTCGTGAATTTGTGCATACACTTGTGGAAGAAGAAAACATGAGCGTATTTATTTCCAGTCATTTATTAAGCGAAGTACAAATGATTTGTGACCGCGTTGCGATTATTAATAAAGGAAAAGTAATTACAATCGCGAGGGTTGAAGAGTTAGTAAAACAAGCAAGCGACCGCGTGGAATGGATTGTGACGCCGCTTGGTAAAGCGAAAGCATTGCTTGAAGAAGCGGGTGAAGTAACAGAACTTGTTGTAGAAGAAGGGCGACTATTATGCCGCATGAATCAAGAGCGTGTAAGTTTTTACAATAAGCAGTTAGTTGAGCATGGTGTAGACGTTCATAGTGTAAAACAAGTTGTATTTACATTGGAAGATCTATTTATGGAACTGACAAAGGGGGAGCAACATGCGTGAGTTTGCGAACCTCGTCTATAATGAGGCGGAGAAAATATATCGAAAGAAACGTATTGTCGTAGTCATGCTCATTTTGGCGATTTTAATTCCGATTTTTGTTTATGCACAGTACCGAGAAGTGCAGACGACTGAAAAGCGCCTTGGTACAAGTGATTGGAAAGTATCATTACAGCAGCAAATTGTTGATTCACAAAACCGTTTAAATAATTCGCGTCTTCCTGAAGAATGGAAAGCGTGGTTAAAGGTAAGAGTGCAGCAGCAACAATATTATTTAGATCATAATATTAATCCAATCGCACCGGGCGCACCAACATTTGTACGTATGTTTATTGAACAAGGAATTACGCTATTTATCCCGCTTCTTATCATGATTGTAGCAATTGATATCGTCTCGGGAGAACGGAGCGACGGAACGATGAAAATGCTCCTTACTCGGCCGATAAGGCGCTGGAAAATTCTTTTAAGTAAATATGCGACGATGGTATTGTTTATTTCAATCATTTTGTTGCTTGTCCTGGTTCTTTCTTATGTGTTATCAGGCACTGTATTTGGTTATGCTGGGTGGAATTTGCCAGTATTGACAGGGTTTATTACGGAAAAAGATACGTTAAACACAAGTTTTGTTCATCTTATTCCGCAGTGGCAATACATTGTTATGGCTTACGGACTTGCTTGGTTTGTAGCAATTGTTGTTGGTACAATCTCATTTATGGTTTCTGTACTGATCCGCAATACACCAGCTGGTATGGGAGTTATGCTGGCAGCGTTAATTGCTGGAGGTATCTTAAATAATTTTGCAACGTCCTGGGAAGGTGCAAAATATATTTTTAGTGTTAATTTATCGTTAACGGATTATTTATCAGGGCAATTGCCAGCGTTACAAGGGTTATCGATGAGTTTTTCATTACTCAATCTCACGATATGGGCAGTTGTATCGCTCGTGATCGCTTTTGCGGTATTTACAAAACAGGACATGGTGAATTAATACGATAGGAAGTGAAAGAATTGGAACAAATAGTAAAGAATGATTGGGAACCACTACTAGCAACTGAATTTGAAAAATTATACTATCAACAATTACAATCATTTTTAACAGAGGAGTACCATACACAAGTTGTGTATCCAAAGCAGGAGGATATTTTTAATGCTTTGCGTTATACGAGCTATCAAGATACGAAGGTCCTTATTTTAGGACAAGATCCATATCATGGACCAAATCAAGCGCATGGTTTAAGTTTTTCGGTGCAGCCTGGCGTACGCACGCCGCCGTCACTGCAAAATATGTATAAAGAGCTGCAGGATGATTTAGGATATCCAATCCCGAATAACGGCTATTTAGTAAAATGGGCAGAGCAAGGTGTCCTTTTATTAAACACTGTATTAACGGTGCGTCAAGGAGAGGCCAATTCTCATAAAGGAAAAGGATGGGAAGTTTTCACGGATCGCATTATTGAGTTATTAAATGAACGGGAAAAATCAGTTATCTTTGTATTATGGGGACGTCCTGCGCAGGCGAAGAAAAAACTCATTACAAATTCTCATCATCATATTATTGAATCCGTTCATCCAAGTCCATTATCAGCACGCCGAGGCTTTTTTGGCAGCAAACCATTTTCAAAGATAAATCATTTCTTAGCAAGTAACGGAGAACAGGAGATTGATTGGCAAATCCCGAATTTATGAACGCGGATTCGTTTATCATACCTAGCGAGAAGACCCCCAGCTCAAGCGTGAAAGGGTAGGCGGGGGTAGTTCAATTAGAGGTTTTTATATATTTACTTTGATTTTCCAACATCCAAGTTGCTGTTATGTAAAACAAAAAGTGATATGCTACTGGTTTGCTCACTTTATTTTAACATTGCCTGTGGGACCGCTTCTTTGCATGGCTAGCCGCTCTTACCCAGCTAAAAAAAGTGGTTTTTATGTTGTATTTTCAATTTGGATTTATATATACGTGAAGAAACAGACCACTACAGATGTAGCGGTCTGTTTTCTATTTATTTTCTTCTTGTTTTAACTTTGCATCTAGCACGAACGTACCAAATGGAATAACAGATGCAATAAGAGCGCCAAACGCCCATGATTTTGACTTATTATGAGCCGTGGTGACCTGAATAACAGCGAATATGAATAGTATAAACAGGACACCATGTGCCATACCTGTTACAGTAACAGCTTTTGTAAACCCTGCAAAATACTTCAGCGGCATTGCAATGAATAGAAGAATGAGGAAAGAAATCCCTTCTAGTACTCCAATGACTCTTAAACGTCCAATCGGTGTTGATAACATAAAATGGCCTCCTTCAGTATACATAAATCGAAATTAGACATAAAACCCTTTTCTTTATTAAATGGTCGAGATCGTCTAGCCGTGGGTAGAAGCGGTCAGTGCCTTTTTTTCCACATGCGATGTTTAAACAAAGAGATGAAGAAAGTAGCGGGTTACTTTCTGTTTAGCATGGCGGCGATTTGTGTGCCCAAAAGTCAATTTGGATGTATATATAAGCTTGTATATGATAAATATGTATTCTTCTTATAAGTAAAATAGCCTATATAAATGCAAATTAAAAACTCTCTTTTTAGGTGGCCCTGAGCATCTGGCCATGCATAGAAGCAGTTATGTTGTACTTTGCACAGCAGAAACTTAAAATAGATATATAGTTAATTCCATTATAATCGAAAATAAACTTTACACTATGGTAATGGTGTAAAGTTCAAAATATCTTCACAAGCTCCTACATATAAAAAAAATCGCGCCTAAGTATTTGACTCAGGCGCGATTTTATGAATGATTGGTTCTTTTTGACGTGAAAATAGTTCTACACGAGCACTGCGCTTTTCAAAACAAATTGTTCTACAACTTTTGCAACGCCATCATTCATGTTTGTGTCTGTTACATGATTTGCAATTGCTTTAATATCGTCGGGCGCATTACCCATTGCGACGCCAAGGCCAGCAAATTCAATCATTGCTTGATCATTGTAGCTATCACCCATTGCGATTACTTCTTCACGTGTAATACCAAGTTTTTGGATAAGTTGGTGTAAGCTTGTTCCTTTTGTTACACCATATTCTGTGAATTCTAAGAAGAATGGCTTAGAACGCATAACACTTAATTGTCCTTCAAATTCTTGTTGTAATTTCTTTTCAACTTCCGCAAGACGTTCAGGTGCTTTCATCATTAATACTTTCACAACAGGCTCTTTCACGGCACTTACAAAATTATTAACCTCTATAACTGGCATACCTGTAATATGACCTTCAAATGCTGTATATTCATTATTTTCCTCTGTCACAATGTCATCACCAATGTACGTATGAATCCAAACATCTTCATTTTGACTTGTTTTATATAAATTGTGAACGATTTCAGGTGATAATGTACTGCTAAATAATTCTTCCTTTGTTTTGCAGTTAATAATTTTTGCGCCGTTAAACGATAAAATGAAGCTCCCGTAGTCTTCTAATTTCAGTTCTTTTGCAATTGGCCACATCGCAAAAGTTGGACGACCAGAGGCTAGTACAACCTTTACACCGCGCTCTTGGGCGTTCATTAGCGCTTCTTTCGTACGCGGTGAAATCGTATGGTCATCGCGAAGTAATGTATCATCTAAATCTAGTACAATCATTTTATAAGACATTTAAATAATCCTTCCTAATATGAAATTAATCGTAAGACATCGAACTTCTTTGGATACGAAATCGATTCTACATGAATATAAGTTAAAGAAATGACATAAAACCATTTTCTTTCTTATGGGAGGGCGAGAGCATCTGGCCGCGCATAGGAGCGGTCAGTGTCCTTTCCTGCCACATGCAATGGTTAAACCAAAGGGAGTAAGTGCAGGCTATGGCGTATTTTGAATAGCGGCGATTTATATGCCGAACCTTTAAAACTGAGTTATATGCATGTTTCTACTATCGTAACAATTCTCAAAATAGACTGCAATGCTTGAAGTTTGCCAATTTTGTTTACGTTTTGTGTCGATTGATTTAACTAACTTCTTGTTTTTCTGTTGACCGAGAGAATAATATTTCTAGTATAATTGCCATTACAGAGCCGAGCACAAGGCCATTACTTAAAAAAGATGCTAGGAATGGTGGCAGTGAAGAAAATGCTCCTGATGGGATGAACATGACGCCAATTCCAGTAAAGAGGGCGAGGCCTGCAACTTTGAATAAGCGTTCTTTATCTTTAACAGTTTCATATTCCCGAAAAGCTAGCCCAATCATACTGGCGAATACCGGATAAATAGCAGCGTAACCGACAGCTACTGGAATTGCTGCAATGAATGAAGTAACCTTTGGAAATAGGCTCATAAGAACAATAAAGGATGAACCAAGAATAAATGGCAATCGTTTGTAAATATTCGTTGTCGCAATAAAACCGGCTGATCCGGAAATAGCGACAGGTCCAATTGCTGAAAACAGACCTCCAAGAAGCTGATTAATACCAGTTATAATTCCGGCTTGCTTAAATCGATTTTGCGGTGCATTTTCTTCATATTTCGAAACTACTTGTTGAACAACTCGAATACTTGCTAACATGTTAGTTAGTAGCAATAACGTAACAAAGAGAACGGTAATAACCATATTCAACTCTAAGCGAGGTGTACCAAATACGAAGATAGATGGCATCCGGATAATATCTGATACAGGTGTAATTGGGTTTGATAGGCCGAAACATGCAAATAAAGTCCATCCAATTACAATACTGCATAATACAGAATACCGACCAATAATAGGTAATTTCATAATAAAGAAAGATAAAACAATGATGATAAGAGAAAGAATAAAGACTTTCCCTTGAACAGCTGTATGCTGTTCGTTAAGTCCAAACATGCCTTTTAAAAATGAGCCACTTAGCTGTGCGACGAGTAAAAATAGGTAGGTTCCAACAACAGTTGGTGTAAAATAGCGGACAAGTTTGTCAATAAGCCCAAATACACTAAGAAGAATGCAAATAAGACCACTTAATAAGAATGAATATTGCAGTACACGAAGCGTTTCACTGTTTGAACCAAATAATACAACGCCGAGGCTCGCATACAAGGAAAAGATGCCCCACCAAAGTCCTGCAGGTCCTTCTTGAATTGGCAAGCGGTGACCAAAGAAGGCTTGTAAAATACCTGCAAATCCAAGAACAAATAATGTTCGTTGAACGAATGCAATTGCTTCTGCGCCTTCTAGCCCATAGTTAGCGGCAACACTAATGGGAACAATTAGGCTGCCAGCTAAAATAAATAATGCCCATTGCAGGGCAGAAAGAAATATTTTCATTATATATCAACCTCTTTCATGTATTTCCATTTCTAGTATATATGTATTTGATTTGTTGTGGCAAAGATTGAGTAGAGAGAAAAGGGATGAAAGAATATTATGAGTGCACGTAAACAATTGATTATTGCAATTATATGTATGTGTTTTGTAGTGATTATCGGAACAGTTGGCTTTATGATAATAGAAGAAATTAGTTTGTTTCAAGCATTTTGGATGACGATGATTACTGTATTAACAGTTGGATATGGAGATGCAGTTCCGTTAACAAAAGCAGGAAAGATCTTTGCGCTTTTAATCATTCCAATCGGTGTCGGTATTGTGACATACGCAATTGGGGTAGTAGCGGCTATGATTATTGAAGGGAATTTATTTCAGGTCATGCGGAGGAAGAAGATGGAGAAACAAATTGCAGAAATGAAAGATCATATTATTGTGTGTGGAAGCGGTAGGGTAGGTTTGCAAGTTGTGCAAGAATTAAGAGAAAAAAACATGTCTTTTGTTGTGATTGATAGAGATGAGTCTGTATTAACAGAGAAAAAGCTTCTATATGTACACGGAGATGCGACAGACGATGAGGTGTTACATAAAGCTGGCATTACGAAGGCAGCTGGTTTAGTGGCGATTGTTGCGAATGATGCAGAAAATGTGTTTATTACATTAACTGCAAGGGGATTAAATCCGAATATTAGAATTATAGCTCGGGCAGAAAAACAAGAGTCAGAAGAGAAATTGCGCCGCGCTGGTGCGAATAAAGTTATTAATCCATCTAGTATGGCGGGAATCCATATTGCAAAAGGAATTGCAAATCCTTTCACTGTTCATTACATCGATACGGTGTTATATGGAACAAAACAAAATTTTGCTATTGAAGAGATTGAAATGGCTGCGGGATCATCTTTAATTGGAAAAACGTTAATGGAAGAAGATGTAAGGAATCGTTTTGATGTTACGATTTTAGCGATTTTACGAGATGGGAATATTATTCATAATCCAACAGGAGCGGAAAAATTAGCAGAACGTGATATGATAATAGTATTTGGTCCAGTAGAGAAATTGGAGCAATTTGAGAAAGAATTACAATACATGAGGTGAGAAAGCATGCAAATATCTAGCGATAAGATTTTAAATAAAATGGCAGGTGAAATTGCAAAAGCGAAAGGGAGTGACTCACATAAAGCAAAAGAACACCTTTTAGTGGTTCGTGCATTATGTGATCTATTACTTGACGAGCAGACAGGAGCTTCTGTATATGTTGAGCCAACATTAAAAGCAAATGTTGTAGCGCCGCAAATGCCTATTCAGCCAATTGCTTCATTTTCAGGAGAGCCTGTATATGTGAAAGAGGATGATGCAAATGGAAACTCTCTTTTGGATTTTTAGATGCTAAATAGTTGGATTGTGTGTGGAAATTTTTTAATATAAAAATAAAAAGGGGGAATTCCAATGAAAATTTTCTTCTTATTAGGTTGTATTGCAGCAGCATTATCTGTTGCACTTGGTGCATTTGGAGCACATGGACTTGAAGGGAAAATCTCAGCGAAAATGTTAGAGGTTTGGAAAACAGGCGTTACATATCAAATGTTTCATGCAGGTGGATTATTTGTTGTTGCTTTACTAATGGATAAGATTCAATCTTCTCTTGTAAGCACAGCAGGTTGGTGTATGGTAGCGGGTATTGTACTGTTTTCTGGAAGTTTATACGCGTTAAGTACAACTGGCATAAAGTTCTTTGGTCCAATTACTCCGCTTGGCGGTGTAGCATTTATTGTAGGGTGGATTTTACTAGGGACTGCGGTTGTAAAAGGGCTATAAGGTGAAACCTCTTCTTGGGAAACATTTTTCTTCCCAAGAGGTTGGTTGAACCAATCGGACCCTTACAGATGGTTTGCATCTCACTTTCTTGCTTAACCTCTTCTCATCTGTTTGGGCGGGGTAGAAATAAAACAAAAGCTGGCATGTGCCAGCTTTTTCTTATTATCTTGGAGGATAAGTTGCGGGTTGCTGTGCTGGGAAGTAGATGATTTCTCCTGGGAATTCTACATAATCAAGATAAATCATAAGCAGTAAATAACGTTTTCCAGACTTTGGTTCACTTATAATGATATGATCTCGTCCTGCAGCTTCAATAATGCCTGTATAGGATTGCGTACCGAGTGTGCTACCGCGCTCATATGTCATGAATAGAGTCGCTGCTTTTCCTTTGTTTAAGCGAAGAATATTTTCAATATATGATTGCTCAAGTGGAAGCATCCCTTGAGAAGCGGCAAGTTGTGCTTGCGCAGCTTGCGGCGTTGGCATTTGTTGTGCCTGTTGTCCTGGCTGCGGTTGCATATACCCACCAGATGGTTGATAAAACCCTCCCCCATAGTATGGGTTTTGTTGCTGTGCCATACGAAATCCCTCCTCTTTTCAGTTCACTAATATACACTTGGACAGTCCCCGGCAGTTGGTTGGAAAAAGCAATGGTTTTTAAAACGACCAGAATTTTCTTGACTAAACCAAGTTGCTGGACATTCGCCTACTGGCCTAAAAAACCATAACGAAAAATTAGCGGGCCAGAATCGCTCCCCTTGAATCGTACGTCTTGCCAGAGCGATATCACTTTCACGGGCGCGCTGATAGAAGTAACCTTTTTGTGTAGCCTCAAATCCACCAGGACTTTGAAATACCATTTGACGAAGGTTTCGAATCTTTTTAAAGTCTAAGCAATTTCCTTTTACGCGATTGACACCGACATTTCCAACCATAAGCATTCCTTTAGGTCCTTCTCCTTCTGCTTCTGCTCGCATTAATCTGGCGAGTAGTTTGACATGTTCTTCTGTATAGGAAATAACAGCCATTTGTTTCACCTCTTTTATTACTCTGCTAGAGAAAAGGAAGTGTAGAACAATTACTAATTCATAAGTATGAAAAAAGAGGTAGGGATATGACAACTAAACCACGTTCGTTCCCCTATATATATATGGAAGGGATAAAAACCGCTCTTTTTAGATGGTCGAGAGCGTCTGGCCGCGCATAGTAGCGGTCAGTGCCTTTTTCTGCCACGTGCAAGGTTAAAACAAAGTGAGAAAGCAAGTGGCATAGCACTTTTTGTTTTACATAGCCGCAATTTGGGTATTGAGAAATTGAAATGGGTATATAAATAAAAATTGAAAAACGGAAATAAAACCACGTTTTTTAGGGGAGGAAGAGAGCGTCTGGCCGCGCATAGTAGCGGTCGGTGCCTATTTCTGCCACAGGCGATGTTAAAACAAAGAGAACAAACAAGTAGCGTATCAATTTTTGTTTTATATAGCAGCAACTTGGATGATGAGAAATGAAAATGGGTATATAAATACAAAGTGAAAAACGGAAGTAAAACCCACGTTTTTTAGGGGAGGAAGAGAGCGTCTGGCTGCGCATAGTAGCGGTCAGTGCCTATTTCTGCCACGTGCAATGTTAAAACAAAGGGAGCGGACAAGTAGCGTAGTATTTTTTGTTTTACGTAGCAGAAACTTGGGTTTATATAAAAGGGACTGTCCCAAAAGGGTAAGTTCCTCCAAGTTGTAAAAATAAAAACATTGATATATCAACGTTTCTAAAACAAAAAGGAGTGTCACATAGTCAAAAATTTGACTTATGGGACAGCTCCTTTATTATCCAAATAATTTTGACCACGTATTAGAGAAGAAGTCTCCAATAGATCGCAACGTCAATACGAACCAATTTGCTTTGTCTACTTCTTCTGTTGTTTTTACATCGACTTTCATTTGTTTATTTCCGTCAAGGAAACCATATTGATCGGTAGATTCTAAAACAAGTGAACCTACTTTGGCATCTTTCTTTACAGGTGCAACTAGGTTTCCGTCTTCGGAGATTGATTTGTTTGCTTCATAAGAAATTTTGTAAGGAGGTTTACTTCCTTTTTTTGTGACTATCGTTATTTCTTTTTCAGGTATCACAGCTACAGTATCTTCTTTTCCTTTTACGACAGGAATTGTATTGTCTTTATCTATTTTCAATTTCTGTTTTTCAAAGTTTTTGAAACCGTAATCCATTAATGCGCGGGATTCTATGAAACGCTCATCCATTGATTTTGTTTTAATAATAACGGAGATTAGTCGCAAATCACCACGTTTGGCTGTAATGGTAAAGCAATATCCAGCTGAATCAGAACTTCCCGTTTTTAAGCCGTCTGTCCCTTCATATGCAAAAGCAGCTCCTGGTAACATCCAATTCCAGTTTTCCATACGAATTGGGCGTGGATGATTATCTGGGAAGTTTCTAAATCTTTGCTTTGTATCTTCTAGTATTTCTGGATATTTTGTCATAATTGTTCTAGATAAGATTGCCATATCTCTAGCTGATAAAGAATTTTCACCATTCGGATCTGTTCCTTCCGGATGTTTTCCTTTTAAATCAGCATTATTTAATCCTGTAGCATTTACAAATTTATATTTTTTTAACCCTAGTTTTTTTGCATGTTCGTTTGCAAGATTTAAGAAATTCTTTTCACTTCCTGCAAGAAGTTCGGCAAGTGCAACACTTGATCCGTTTGCTGAGAAGACAAGAATAGAATGATATAATTCCTTAACTGTATATTGTCGTCCCTTTTCAAATGGAACGTTGGAAAATTCGTTGTTACGGGAAATCTCGTAAGCATAATCAGAGATATTCACTTTTGTATCCCAAGTAATTTTTCCTTCTTTAATGGCTTCTAAAACGGAGTATATAACTATGAGTTTTGACATACTAGCAATTGCAAGTAATTCATCGGGGTTTTGCTCGTGCAGTATTTTTCCTGTATCTGCATCAAACAGAATAGCAGCAGCGGCTTCAATATGTATGTCTTCTTTCGCATAAGAGGGAGTCGCCCCTATGAAAGAAAACATGAGTGTAAGTCCTAATAAAATAGATAACATTTTCCTCATAATAAATTATCACCTTCGCATCGTTATTAGCATGTAGCTTGTACTATTCTAACATGAGTTTGAACATAGAAAGATTACAATTTTGTAAGCAATCTGGGAGGGATTTTTAATTTTTGGATTCTTGCTTATATAAATCCATTTTGATTTACTAACATACAAATCTCTGCTATGGAGGATAAAACATAATGCAGGAAAAGGCCTTGATCGCTCTTATACGTGCCAGATGCTCTCGTTTATCTAAAAAAGAAAGAGGATTTTATATAGTTGTTTTAAGTTGCATTTATATACAAAAGAAAAAAGGGCAATTTTTGCCCTTTTTTTCTTTTATACATGTAAAAATTTCGCAACTTTTTCGTTTGGTAAAATGTTTCCGACAAAGAATGTTCCAAACTCACCATAGCGTGCACTTACTTCATCAAAGCGCATTTCGTATATAAGTTTCTTAAATTGAAGAACATCATCGGCGAATAATGTTACGCCCCATTCATAATCATCAAAGCCAACAGAACCAGTAATGATTTGACGTACTTTTCCTGCATATTGACGGCCGATTTTCCCGTGGTTATACATTAATTTTTTGCGCTCTTCCATCGGTAACATGTACCAGTTGTCTTCACCTTGACGACGTTTGTCCATTGGATAGAAACAAACGTGGTTTGCTTTTGGCAACGTTGGATATAGACGGGCAAGAATTTGTGGATTTTGATATGGATCTTCTTCAGCAGGAAGATAGTTACTTAGCTCCACAACAGATACGTAAGAGTATGTAGGAAGCATGTACTCCGCTAATGTTGTTTTATTGAATTCTGCTTCAATTTCATTTAATTCTTCCATTGTTGGACGTAAAATCATGAACATAATATCAGCTTTTTGTCCAACAATTGTATACATTGCATGGCTACCTTGCTTTGCAGTTTCTGCTTTGTTCCATTTTTCAACGATGTTTAAAAATTCAAACATTGCTTGCTGACGCTCGTCACTAGATAATGTTTTCCATGCCGCCCAGTCCATAGAACGGAAATCGTGTAAACAATACCAACCATCTAATGTTTTTGCTGCTTCACTCATTAGGTTCACCTCGAATAGTCAAGTTTTACACGTTAACTATATCATATATAGATGAGAAAGCATGTAACTTCGTCTTGGGCGCATAAAATTGTCACATTTCCTGGCGGAATTTTGGGAAAATATAATCATTTTTATTTTATCAATTTTTTAGAGACAATACGTTTAAAATAGAGATAAAAAGCGGTATTCTTAAATATGGATTTGAATTTGAGGAGGTTTATTTGTGAGTAATTTATTTACAACAGTAAAAGAAAAAGTTCAAGGTAAAGGCATTTCTATTGTACTTCCTGAAGGTACTGATGAAAGAATTTTAGGCGCTGCAGAGCGTTTAGCAAAAGAAGAATTAGTAAAACCGATCTTGGTTGGTAATAAAGAAGAAATCAGCGCGAAAGCTGCTAGCATGAACTTAACATTAGCAGGTGTTGATATTTATGACCCAGCTACATACGAAGAAATGGATGCAATGGTAGCATCTTTCGTTGAACGTCGTAAAGGAAAAGCAACAGAGGAATCGGCTCGTGAAATCTTAAAGGACGAAAACTATTTCGGTACTATGCTTGTATACATGGGCAAAGCACACGGTTTAGTAAGCGGTGCAGCTCATTCTACAGCTGATACAGTTCGTCCAGCACTTCAAATCATTAAAACAAAACCAGGCGTTACAAAAACTTCTGGCGTATTTATCATGGTACGCGATGATGAGAAGTATGTATTTGCTGATTGCGCAATTAATATTGCTCCAAACAGCCAAGATTTAGCTGAAATTGGTATTGAAAGTGCAAAAACTGCTGAATTATTCGGTATTGATCCACGCGTTGCAATGTTAAGCTTCTCTACAAAAGGTTCTGCGAAATCTCCAGAAACAGAGAAAGTTGTAGAAGCAACTCGCATCGCGAAAGAAATGGCTCCTGAATTAACATTAGACGGTGAGTTCCAATTTGACGCTGCATTCGTACCATCTGTAGCAGAAAAGAAAGCACCAGGTTCTGTTATTAAAGGTGACGCTAACGTATTCGTATTCCCAAGCTTAGAGGCTGGTAATATCGGTTACAAAATTGCACAACGCTTAGGTAATTTCGAAGCAGTGGGACCGATCTTACAAGGCTTAAACATGCCAGTAAATGATTTATCTCGCGGTTGTAATGAAGAAGAAGTGTACAAGCTTGCTTTAATTACAGCAGCACAAGCGCTATAATTATGAAAAAAAAACCCCGCATTTGCGGGGTTTTTTTAACTTTCTAACTCAAGTGACTTGTTATTGCGATCAATCATGCGTTGTAAATGATGTTCATATAGCGGTACTTCATCTACTGTAAGCTGTGATGGTGTTAATTTTGGTGCAAAGTGCTGTAACGTCTGTAAAAGGCGCATCATTAAATCTTGAACAGTAATGGTTTCACCAAGTAGTTCAGATAGTGAAGCCATTGTACTTGGGACAATTTCAGGATACGTAAATTTTGTTTCTTCACTTTGAATTGCTAGGTTGTAAAAATCACGAACAAGAGCTGCGCGTGCAGAGCCACTTTCTGCAAGACATAAGTAAATTTGAACAGCTACGCCTCCGCGAATACGGCGCTGTGAAATACCAGCAAATTTTTTATCGTTAATACTCAAGTCATAGCTGCCAGGACAGTAAGAGCCAACGATCTCTTTTGCTTCAATAGTAACATCGTAATCTTTTAGCATTTCCTTAATTAAATGCCACATCGTATCGTAGCCAAGGTCGATATCGATACCTTTATCTGTCTCTTGGAATAGAAGAGAGACGTTTAGAACACCCTCATCTAATACAACCGCAAGTCCGCCTGAATTACGGACGATAACCTGGAAGTCTTTGCTTTTCAAAAATTCAATTCCCTGCTGTAAATAAGGTAATCGTGTATCTTGAATGCCAAGAACAATTGTATTGTGATGAATCCAAGAGCGCATTGTTGCAGCGGATGTACCGTTCCCAACGGTTGTACATAACGTATCATCCATTGCAAAAGACTGCAGCGCATGGAATTGTGGACCTAGGCTTGATTGATCAACAATGCGCCACTCTGGTTGAGATAAAATCGAACGAGAATCGCTCATGTAATTAACCCCTTATCTATAAAATGACAATATTTATTATAGCAAAAAAGAGCGGTTCTATATAAATATAAGTTGAAAGGGGAAAAGGATCCCTTTCTTTTAGGAGGTCGGGAGGGACTGGCCGTGCGTGGGAGTGGTCAGTGCCTTTTTCTGCCACGAGCGATGATTAAAACAAAAGGAGGAAGCGAGAGGTATTAGTAGACGATGTTTACATAGTAATCTGAAGTCAAAATGAAAAGGATCTGATTCAAAAGAGGTGTAGATGTCTTTTGAATCAGATCCTTCTTATATGTTCACTGATATATCGGCGCTTTTTCAAATATATCGACCGAAACGACATATATATCAGCGCTTTTTACAATATATCGGCGCTTCGACACGAAATAAAGACGCCTCGACGATATTCGACATCTTATATGCATGAAAAGGGGAAGACAATAGCCCTTTTCGAGTCAGCTCCTTTTTATTCTGCAATTTTTTCTAAATTTCCGTTTCGATCCATGCGAAATGATGTTTGTGCACGTTCTTCATCATCCATTAATGCGAGTTTCCGTGCACGGTTCATAATTTTCATGAGTGTCTCGTAATCTTCTTGAACGGTTGTTGATTGCTGTTCTAATTTTTCCACTTTCTTTTCTAGATCGGCATTTCTTCTCATATACTCAGCGATGTCTTGTTTCAATCTCTCATTCTCTCTTTCGAGTGCGGATACTTTTACATTAGAAGTTCCAAGGGATTGTAGAAAACAGATCACGTCATGCATCGCAATCGAAGAATTTGCTGGCATCGCTTGCGTAGTTTGTATAGGTTGAACAGGTTGCTGGGTATCAATACTAATATTTTCATCCACTGTTACGGTAGATGGAGATGGAGTCGGTGGTGTATATAAAAGGCGTTTTTTTGCTTGCTCGCCCCCATTTGCTCGCATTTTGTCTTTGCGATTTTTTTTCGCAAGTTGTAATGCCTGACCGTAACTATAGCGTACGACGGCATTCCAGCGGAACCCGCAAGCCGCTGAGGTACGATTTAGTTTGTCACCAACTTCTTCAAAGGCATTTAATTGTGTACTTCCTTCGCGAACGTGACGTAAAACAGTTTCGGCAAGAAGTAAATCATCTTCTTCAGTCCAAGCATCTTGTCTTACTTTCATAGATTCATCTCCCTTTCTTTTTATCAATATCTTATTTTTAGAATGGACAAAATGAATTGTTTTTATACAAAGCTCCCAAAATTATGGTAGATTTTGAGCGGAAATATATTTGTATGTCATTTTTTTCTTGCAGGAAGAAAACTTGCATCGCATCGAAAAGAAAGGTAAAATACCATTTAGTGTTTATTGTTATATGTACTTGAGAAAAGTTTCAAATAGAGGAAGTGTTATCTAAAATGGGAAACGAGTTTCGTGTGTGTGATGATTGTCAGGCAACGAATATTAAGACGTTAGTACCGCGTTTAAAGAAAATAGATGAATGTGCAGATATTAAAGTCGGCTGTCAATCATATTGCGGTCCTGGTCGTAAAAAATCATTTGCATTTGTAAATAACCGTCCAGTTGCAGCGCCAAATGAAGATGAGCTAATTCAAAAAATTGAAGCAAAGTTAAACAAGTAAAAAGATACGATATCGTATCTTTTTTTGGTTTTGTAAAATGTAAAAAAGTTTTAACTACTCAGTCACTCTATGAAAAACTGATAGCAAGCCCTGAGGGACTGGCTATGTATAGGAGCGGTCAACTTCTTTTCTTTTTATACAGTAATATACAGTCTTTCATTTCTTTCTGTTTCACCTTTCGTTTATAATAGGAGTAAGAACGTATAATGGAGGGCGGTGAATTGTAATGGCATATGTAAGTGATAAACTAAATGAAACGAAAGTGTTTAAAGACCCAGTGCATAAATATGTGCATGTACGCGACCGCGTAATTTGGGATTTAATCGGAACGAAAGAGTTTCAACGTCTGCGCCGTATTAAGCAGCTAGGGACGACATTTTTTACATTTCACGGTGCGGAGCATAGTCGCTTTGCTCATTCACTAGGTGTCTATGAAATTATTCGCCGCATGATTGATGATGTGTTTGATGGAAGACCGGATTGGAATGCAGAAGATCGTTTGTTGTGCTTATGTGCAGCACTTCTTCACGATGTAGGACATGGTCCTTTTTCTCATTCATTTGAAAAAGTTTTTAAATTGAACCATGAAAAATTTACACAAGCAATTATTGTCGGTGATACGGAAATCCATGAGGTATTAAGCCGAGTTGATCGTGAGTTTCCGCAAAAAGTAGCAGATGTCATTGCGAAAACCTCTACTAATAAATTAGCGATTAGTATGATTTCTAGCCAAATTGATGCAGATCGCATGGACTATTTATTACGAGATGCGTATTTCACAGGTGTGCAATATGGAAACTTTGATATGGAACGGATATTACGGGTAATGCGTCCATTTAATAATCAAGTTGTCATTAAGTATAGTGGGATGCATGCTGTTGAGCATTATATTATGAGCCGTTATCAAATGTACTGGCAAGTATATTTTCACCCAGTCACGCGTAGTGCTGAAGTAATTTTGACGAAAATTTTACACCGTGCGAAAGCGTTGCATGAACAGTACTATACATTTAAATATCATCCCGTTCACTTCTATTCTTTATTTGAAGGAGAAGTAACGGTAGAGGATTATTTGAAGCTAGACGAGAATGTCATGTATTACTACTTCCAAGTATGGCAAGAGGAAGAGGATGCTATTTTAAGTGATTTATGCCGCCGTTTTATGAACCGCAATTTGTTCAAATGCGTTGATTTTACGGGAAAGCATGGGTTAAACAATTGGGTAGAATTAAATAGTTTATTTAAGAAGATTGGGCTTGATCCAGAATATTACTTAGTAGTAGATTCTACGTCGGATCTGCCGTATGACTTTTACCGTGCAGGTGAAGAGGAAGAACGTTTGCCGATTTTACTTCTTATGCCAAATGGAGAGTTGCGTGAATTGTCTCGTGAGTCGGACATTGTGGAAGCAATTACAGGTAAAAAGAGAACAGATCAAAAGCTATTCTATCCGCATGATTTACTGTATGAAGATGGACGAAAAGGAAAAATAAAAGAGAAAATTATTCGTTTATTAGAAGGGAAAGAGTAAGAGAAGCAGCACAGCTACTTCTCTTATCTCAATCATTACTCTTGGTCGCTTAAGCGTTTTCCGCCAACTGCGTAATGATTTTTAGACATTTCTTCAATGAATACAACGATTTTTTCTTCTGGAGCACCAGTAGTTTCGCTTACTGCAGCTGTTACTTTTTCAGCAAGGGCTTTCTTTTGCTCTTCTGTGCGGCCTTCTAACATTTTCACTGTTACGTATGGCATGTATATCGCTCCTTTTATGTGGATTACAGTACTATTATAACGGATTCTTGAAAGACGCAATTAGAAAATGAAAGATTTTTTATTTGGATTATTAAGAAGGAGATGAAGTATGGATAATTTCTTTAGATACCCATTGCACGAGTTACCGTTGTTAGCTCTTGCAGTTGCAATGGCACTCTCTGTACATGAGTTTGCACATGCATATGTTGCTTATAAATTTGGAGACTTAACGGCGAAAAATCAAGGGCGTTTAACAATATCGCCCCTTTCTCATATCGATCCAATTGGTGCAATCGCATTCTTGATTATTGGTTTTGGATGGGCACGCCCTGTACCAGTAAATCCATATAATTTTAAGCGCCCGCGCCTTGCCGGGGTTTGCGTTTCGATTGCGGGACCAATCAGTAATTTATTATTAGGTGCTTTCGGACTTGCTGCCTGGTATGGCTTGGTGAAATTTGGAGTGATTAAAGCAGTCCCAGTAGCAGTAGGAGAGACGCTATTTCAGTTCTTTCAAATTTTTATCGGGATTAATATCGTTCTGTTTGTTTTTAACTTGATACCAATCCCGCCGTTAGATGGTTACCGTGTGTTGGAAGATTTAGCGCCAACCAATATACGTGCGAAAATGACGCAATATGAAAAATATGGTGCAATCCTGTTATTAATTATTGTGATTACACCGTTAGATCGCTATACGATTCAACCGATATTTCAAGTTGTCATTCCATACGTTTCAGGTATGCTGCATACTATAATTGGACCATTATTTGGATTGTATTAGAAGGGGAGGCTTTTCTATGGCAGAGAAAAAGAAACAAATCGGTTTTAATATTATTAAAAATGACTCTACAGATGGACACGGCGGCTTTGGAGTCGGCGCATTAAGTCTTGAAAATATTTCTCCTGTTATTATTGATGTAACAGAAGGAACGGCAGTTGTAGATATCGGTGCAATGCATGCCCGTAGTGCGGTTGAAAAAGGTATTAAATTTTTAATCAATAAAGAAGAAGTACCAAATGCAAAACCGTACTGGCTTGTTTGGGTAACAATTGAGCGCACAGCAACAAGCGCATATTATGCAGGGGTAACTGCATGTGAAATGACAGTAGATCGTGAAATTCGCCGCGGCTATAAATCACTTCCTGAGCATGTAAATAAAATGGATAAATCATTAAAGCGTCACATTATGGTTGATCATATGGATGAGCCTTCTAAAAAAGTGCTTGGAACATTTTTAAAAGAGCATAATGAGGAGCTATGGAATTTTTCTAATGAGAAATTACGTAGTGAGTTGTTAGGAGAGTAATAGGTCCCCCCTTCTTGAAAGGGGGCTTTTTGTTTATCCCGCTATTCGTGGGCAGTAAGACCCCCACCTCAAGATTGAGAGAGAATCGTTGTCCGGCTCTAGCGGCTAGAATCTCCGGTCGTTTCGCCCCCTCGGACGAGGCAAAAAGCGCCTCTTTGTCAGGGACGTGGGCGTCCTGCGATTCTGAGCGAGCCGCTTCCGCTTTTCTAAAGAAGATAGGTGGGGGATAACTGCCCATAAAAGCCCGATTGGTTCAACTAATAATCAGTGGGGGATGAAGAAAACCCCCACTGATTAAAGTTTCACTTTATTTGAAAACATGTTTTTAATGGAATGGGGCAGGAAATGACGATGTTTGTCAGAAATATGTATTTAAATGGGGAATTAAGGGGAGAGATAGATGAGAATAAGTGGGGAGTCCATTTTTATAAAAAGTTTAGAAGAATGTGATGCAGAAGCTATGGTGCATTTGGAATCGAAAAACCAAGATTTTTTTCAACTGTATACAGCATTAAGAGAAGATGATTTTTATACGCTAGAGGGCCAAAAGGAGCGTATTAGAAAAGGGAATGAAAAGCAAGAGCTTGATGAGCAGTATTCATTTGGCATTTATCTAAATGAAACAGAAGAATTAATTGGGTCTGTTACATTGTCTGAAGTACTAAGAGGCCCTTTGCAAGGCTGTTTCATTGGATATACCTTAGACAAACACCATAATGGGAAAGGATATATGACGGAAGCTGTTAAGCTAGTCGTGTCTTACGCATTCGAGGAGCTAAAACTCCATCGGATTGAAGCGGGCGTTATGCCGCATAATATCGGATCAATAACAGTTTTAGAGAAATCAGGGTTTCATAAAGAGGGAATTGCAAGGAAAAACGTAAAGATAAATGGAAAATGGGAAGACCATCAAGTATTAGCGATTGTAAATGATAAGGATGAATAAGGGAGCGATAGGATACGCTCCCTTATTCATTCAATTTTCGTTACCACGGAAAATACTTCTTCCACCAGCTTTGTTTATTTTTGTTCTTCTCTTTTAGCACTGCTTCAAATTCATCTTTCTCATCGATATGATCCATGCAGTACTCCGTTGGTTCGGTCCCTTTTACAAAATACATTTTGACAGAAACAGGACACCCTTTTGTGGCGACTTTCCCGTTTTCAGGGTTAATGTTTACCGCGACTACATTGGCGGGTTTTTTAAAGTCTTGTTTCGGGGCTTCTTCTAACCCTTGCTCCATAATCGTTGCCCACATATTTTTTGCATAGACTTGCTCAGATGGATTAGAGATTGTTTTTTGTTTATCATAGCCGACCCAAACACCTGTTACGAGATCTGGTGTAAAGCCAATCATCCAGCTGTCTGTCTCGGTTGACCCGGACTTTCCGGCATACGTGCGGGATAACTTTGGAATTAGATTTTGCCCCGTGACGGAGGCGTAGCTACTTAGCTTTTTATTAAACATGCCCGTCATCATTTCTTCCATTACAAAGGCATTGTTCTCATCAAGAGTTTGTTTGTTTTCTAAATGAGCATCATACAAAATGTTGCCGTCATGATCGACTACGCGCCGAATAAATGTTGGCTTTACTTGTTTGCCGCCGTTAGCAAGCAAGCTATAAGCGTTCACCATTTCAAGAGGTTTTACAGGAGATGTTCCGAGCGCAAGCGATGGGACATCTTTTAATGAACTTGTAATTCCAAATTGCTTTGCAGTTTTTACGAGTGATTTTTCTCCTAAGAAAAGATGTGTTTTTACAGCGTATACATTGTCGGAAACGGCTAACGCTTGCATCATTGTAATGAAGTCGTCGGCGTAATAGTTTTTATAATTGCTCGGATTATATTTAGAAACACCGTCGCCTAAAGTGAACACAGTTTGTTCGCTTTTTAAGCGGGTTGCTGGTGTAAAGCCTTGCTCAAGAGCGGCGTAATATAAAAAAGGTTTAAACGTTGAACCTGGTTGCCGGTACGCCTGTGTTGCCCGGTTGAACTGGCTTTTTTTATAATCACGTCCGCCGATGAGAGACATAACTTCGCCGGTTTTTGGATTCACGGATACAATAGCTGTTTCTATCTCGGTTGTACTTGGAACGGTTTCATTTACTGCACGTTCGGCAACTTTTTGTAGCTTTGGATCTAGCGTTGTGTAGACACGTAGGCCACCTCGTGCTACCGTTTGTTCATCGAGACCAGCATCATTGATGAGAGAAGTTTGTACGGCATCTTGAAAATAAGGTGCAATTTCTGCTACTTCTTCTTTTTCAAGCGGAGCGAAGCTGAGCTGTTCTTGTTTTGCCGCTGCTGCTTCTTTTTTTGTGATATATCCTTGTTCTACCATTTCATTTAAAATGATAGCTTGTCTTTCTTTTGCTCGGCTCTTATGCAAATAGGGAGAATATAAACTTGGTCCTTTTGGAATACCTGCAAGCATACTTGCCTCTGCTAAACTTAAAACTTTCGCATTTTTATGAAAGTAAAGACGTGCCGCTGCTTCGATCCCATAAGCACCGTGCCCGTAGTAAATCGTATTTAAATACCCTTGTAAAATATCGTTTTTATTGTAATTCACTTCTAGGCGAACGGTGTACATTGCTTCTAACAGCTTTCGCTTCCATGTTTTATCGTGATCTAAATATAAATTACGTGCGTATTGCTGTGTAATTGTACTCGCACCCTGCACTTTTCCCATCGCCCTAATGTCGGCGATCACTGCCCCGCCTATGCGCTTTATATCAAAGCCATGGTGGTTATAAAAGCGCTGATCTTCAATAGAAAGTGTAGCTTCTCTTACGTAAGGGGAAATATGATCGAGTGATACGTTATAGCGTTCCTGCGCCCCGTGACTTTGCCCCATAACGGAGTCGTCATTTGCATAAAATATCGTTGTTTGCGGAACCGCAACAGGTGGTGGTCCTAAAATTTTCGCAACAAGTAACACAATGAAAATAGTAAAAACAAAGAAAAGGACACATGATAGCAGTGCAGTAAGGAAAAAGCGCTTATATTTCGCTTGTTTTTCATTTGTCGTAAGTTCCATTTCTTTTGTCACCCCTCATAGCATACTTGTACTAGTATTGAGGTTTTGGCCGATTTTTAAACTATATAAATTGCGTCTATGCCAAAAAACAGATTCTTTTACTTTCTGTCTCTTTTTGTTTAAACATCGCCCGTGGCAAAAAAAGGCCCTGACCGCTCCTACGCATGGCCAGACGCTCTCGCCCGTCTAAAAAGAAAGTTGTTTTTTCCTTTTTTCCATATAAATTGCGTCTATGCCAAAAAACAGATTCTTTTACTTTCTGTCTCTTTTTGTTTAAACATCGCCCGTGGCAAAAAAAGGGCCCTGACCGCTCCTACACATGGCCAGACGCTCTCGTCCATCTAAAAAGAGAGAGGTTTTATGTATTTGTACGTGCTTTGGAGCTTCTTATTAAGAAAGAAGCTCCAAAGCACGTATCGGCCAGTCGGTAATGATAACATCGACGCCGTAATCGATCATCTTTTGTAAGTCCTTATATTCATTAATTGTATAAGGACGGAATATGAATCCTTGCTGCTGGGCTGTTTGTACAAACTCTTTTGTGAGTAATTCAAAGTTTGGGTGAAGGCCAGTAGCCTGTCTTTTCTTTGCTTCAACAATTGGATCTGCGAGCGGTTCATCGTATAAAATCGCACGGGGAATCTCTGGTGCTAAATCTGCAAGGAGCGCAACGGATTCATGGTTAAATGAAGAAAATACAATTCGATTAGAAAGATGAAATTCGCGTACAAGAGCTACAGCTTTTTCTTCTATACCAGGATAACGAATGATATCTGTTTTTAGTTCAATATTTAATTCTAGCGTTGTTGTAGAAAGCCAAATAAGTACTTCGCGGAGCGTTGGAATTTTCGCTTCATGAAAAGAAGAATCCCTACCGGCATCGAGTACTTGTAATTGCTGAGCGGTTTGTTTACAGACAAGACCCGTTCCATTTGTCGTTCTGTCCACAGTTTCATCGTGAATCACAACAAGTTCACCATCTTTTGATACATGTACATCAAGCTCAATACCATGCGCACCAACGCGCTCTGCTTCTTGAAAAGCAATCATTGTATTTTCAGGATGTGTACTTCTCACACCGCGATGCGCAAAAATAAGTGGTTGTTTCATATGTGATGAGTTCTCCTTCTCATTTATTTTAATTCAATTATGAAACTGAGCGATTTAAAAGACAACCTTTGTAGAAAAAATTTACAAAGGTGTAATAGTTGCATAAAAGTTAACGTTAACGTAAAATGTAATATTATTGGGGAAGGGGAAATATACATGTATAAAATTGAGGAAGTTACAAAACAGACAGGTTTAACAAAGCGGACGCTTCGTTATTATGAGGAAATTGGTTTGATTCAGCCACCAGAGCGCAGCGAAGGGAATATTCGCTTATATACAGACGAAGATGTGGAGAGAATTAAAAAAATTGTAGAAGCGAAAGAAGTATTAGGTATTACACTTCAAGAAATGCAGTATTTCTTATCCCTTAAAGAACGTATGGATCAAAGAAAAAATAGTGATAATCCACGCGATCGGGAAGTCATTCAAGAAATATCGCATATGCTGACAAATCAAATCGAGGCGCTAGACAAGAAAATGTTACAAATGAAGCATGTGAAAGAAGAATTAGAACACAGCTTAGAAAGAGCAACGAAGTTTTTAGAAAGAGGAGAATGATTTATATGGAGAGTAAACAACGATTTGGAAGGCTTATTACAGTTATCGCTACGTTTCTTGCCTTTTCGGGTATTGGAGTAGTCGATCCTATTTTGCCAATCATCGCAGAAAAAATTGGGGCAACGCATTGGCAAGTAGAAATGTTATTTACAGCTTATATTTTAACGATGGCCATTATGATGCTGCCAGCTGGGCTTCTTGCAGCACGGTTTGGTGATAAGCGGATGATGACAATCGGTCTTGCGATTGTAACAGTATTTGCTTGTATTTGCGGGTTATCACAAACCATTGCACAGTTATCTATTTTTCGTGCTGGCTGGGGTTTAGGAAATGCGATGTTTTTTGCAACAGCGATGACATTATTAATTGCGCTGAGCAAAGAAGTACATGAAGCGGTTGGATTGTATGAGGCCGCGATTGGTTTAGGTATGGCAGGAGGTCCGTTGTTAGGTGGTTTATTAGGTGGGCATTCTTGGCGTTATCCGTTTTTTGCGACAAGTGTTTTAATTGCTTTAGCATTTATTCTCGTTTTCTTTTTTGTAAAAGAACCAGAGCGCAAAGCGAAACGTCAGTCAGCTGGATTGAAAGAATTAATTGATTTAGTGAAATATAGACCTTTCATACAAGGTGCCATTTCCGGGATGTTATATTACTATGCTTTCTTTGTAGTTTTAGCGTATTCACCGCTTATTTTACATTTATCTGCTATTCAGCTTGGCTTTGTTTTTTGCGGATGGGGCCTTGCACTAGCGTATGGTTCTGCTAAACTTGCTCATCGATTAGAAGCGAAATATGAGCCGAAAATGTTACTACGTTATAGCTTACTTGTATTTGCTTGCTTTTTAATTTTATTATTCTTCGTACATGTAATGTGGTTACAAATTGCACTTATCGTTTTATCAGGATTAGCATCTGGTCTTAACAATGCATTATTTACAAGTTACGTAATGGATATTTCACCTTATGAAAGATCTATTACATCTGGTGTATATAACTTTGTTCGTTGGTTAGGCGGAGCGATTGCACCAATTCTATCTGGAATTCTCGGCCACGCAATTTCACCGCAAAGTCCGTTTTTAGTTGGAGGAATTGTGGCGTTAGTTGGATGTGTGATGATTTGTATGCCAACTCGTAAAAATGTAAAAAATTTGAGCAAAACCCTTTCCTAGGAAAGGGTTTTCTTGCTGTTTTATACATAATTAACTAAATATACGAACAAAAACAATTTTCTTCAAATATATTTCCGGTATTTTCATACTTTTAACTATACTTTTTATATGTTTTGTTTTATTTTTGTTAGGGGACATTAATGATGTCCACATTATAAATTGCAATGAAAGGCGTGATCGCACAATGGAACTATGGTTCACGGAAAAACAAACAAAGCATTTTGGAATTACAGCGCGTATTAACCGCACTTTACATACGGAGCAAACAGAATTCCAAAAGCTTGATATGGTTGAAACGGAAGAATTCGGTAACATGCTTATTTTAGATGGCATGGTTATGACAACGCAAAAGGATGAGTTCGTATATCACGAAATGGTAGCGCACGTACCATTATTTACACATCCAAACCCTGAAAACGTTTTAGTTGTTGGCGGTGGTGATGGCGGTGTTATTCGTGAAGTATTAAAACACCCAAGCGTGAAAAAAGCGACGCTTGTTGAAATCGATGGAAAAGTAATTGAGTACTCTAAAAAGTACTTACCAGAAATTGCTGGTGAATTAGACAACCCACGCGTAGATGTAAAAGTAGGCGATGGCTTTTTGCACATTGCTGAAAGTGAAAACGAATATGACGTAATTATGGTTGATTCTACAGAGCCAGTAGGCCCAGCTGTAAACCTATTCACAAAAGGATTCTATGCTGGGATTTCAAAAGCGTTAAAAGAAGACGGTATTTTCGTAGCACAAACGGACAACCCTTGGTTCACACCGGAATTAATTTCAAACGTGTTTAAAGACGTAAAAGAAATTTTCCCAATTACACGTTTATACACAGCAAACATTCCAACATACCCAAGCGGACTTTGGACATTCACAATCGGATCTAAGAAGCACGATCCACTTGAAGTAAGTGAAGAGCGTTTCCACGAAATCGAAACGAAATATTACACAAAAGAACTTCACAAAGCAGCGTTCGCATTGCCGAAGTTCGTTGGGGACTTAATTAAGTAAGAAAAGCGGAAGCGGCTTGCTCAGAATCGCAGGACGTTGGAGCCCCCGACAGAGAGGTGCTTTTTACCTCGTCCGAGGGGGCGAAACGACCGGAGATTCTAGCCGCAGGAGCTAGACAAAAAGAAAAGCGGAAGCGGCTTGCTCAGAATGGGAGGGGGATGGAGCTCCTGACAGAGAGGTGTTTTTTTTACCTCGTCGGAAGGCGCGAAGCCACCGAGCATTCTAGCCGCTGAAGCTAGACAAGAAAAGCGGAAGCGGCTTGCTCAGGCATGCCGACTAAGGTTCTTTCCCGCAGAAGGCATGTTTCCTTCTTGTGGGAAAGAATGTGGTAAATCGATAAAGAGGGGCAAATAGCTCCAAATTTGAGACAAAATGAAAGGTTGGGATACCTTAAGTTCCAGATAGGAGGAAAAGAATATGCGTTTTGATGAAGCTTATTCAGGTAAAGTATTTATTAAAAGTCATCCAAGTTTTGAAGATGCTGAAGCAGTTATTTACGGGATGCCAATGGATTGGACAGTAAGTTATCGTCCTGGCTCTCGTTTTGGTCCGGCACGTATTCGTGAAGTATCAATTGGATTAGAAGAATACAGTCCATATTTAGATCGTGAATTAGAGGAAGTTAAATATTTTGATGCGGGTGATATTCCGCTTCCTTTCGGTAATCCACAGCGTAGCATAGACATGATCGAAGAATATGTAACAAAACTATTAGATGCGGGTAAGTTTCCGTTAGGTCTTGGTGGTGAGCACTTAGTGTCTTGGCCAATTTTTAAGGCAATGGCCAAAAAATATCCAGATTTAGCGATCATTCATATGGATGCTCATACAGATTTACGTGAGTCCTATGAAGGGGAGCCGTTATCTCACTCTACACCAATTCGGAAAGTGTGTGATTTAATTGGCCCAGAAAACGTATATTCTTTCGGGATTCGTTCTGGTATGAAAGAAGAATTCGAGTGGGCAAAAGAAGTTGGTATGAACTTATACAAATTTGATGTATTAGAACCATTAAAGAAAGTATTACCAACGCTTGCAGGACGCCCAGTCTATGTCACAATTGACATTGACGTATTAGACCCAGCTCATGCTCCTGGTACAGGAACGTTAGAAGCTGGCGGTATTACATCAAAAGAACTATTAGATTCCATTGTCGCAATTGCAAATTCAAATATAAACGTAGTTGGAGCAGACTTAGTAGAAGTAGCTCCTATATATGATCACAGTGATCAAACACCAATCGCAGCAAGTAAATTTGTGCGCGAAATGTTACTTGGATGGGTGCAAAAGTAAAATAAAAACGAAACCGACTGTTTAGGCCTGGTGGCTAAGGTTCTTTCCCGCAAAAAGTGCTTTTTACTTTTTGGCGGGGAAGGTTCTTAGACTCGAGGGCCTAGGAGGCGTAGCTGGATAAAATAAAAACGAAGGCTATTTCGAATGAATTCGAAATAGCCTTTTTTATGCCCTTTTTTCAGAGAGTGACTGAGCAGTTACATCTTTCCTTACAATGATGTAAGAAAAGTGTAAGGAAAATCGATAGAGATTATCTTTTGTAAATTTTATACTGAAGATAATAATAAGAAAGTATGACGTAAGAGGTGAAAAGCTTTATGCGTATGATATTAAAAGTTGTAGCGGTATTTGTTATTTTATGCGGGGCAGGAGCCTTTTATTTACAATCAAAAACAGAAGGTGTGCAAGCCTTTGTAGATAACTTTTTTTCAAGTAAGAAAGTAAAGGAATGTTATGCTGTCACAAATGAAGGCGAGAAAAAAGGAGAGCAGTATTTGTACGCCTTTACGGCTTATGATAGAGAAGGAAATAAGCAAGTTGTGAAAAAAATGATAAACCGTGAACTGCGACGCGGAGAATATTTGAAAATCTATGCAAAAGGTAGTCAAGGTAAAGGTTGGGCTGAGTTGCAAGAGAATGAAGTGCCAGCAAATGTGCTAGAACAATTGAAAAAATAATGAAAAACCAAGTTTATAATGAACTTGGTTTTTCATTATTTCATCAGGTGGTTAATTGGGAGAGGGAATTTATAAATAATTTTTAGAAATACAGCTTTCAGCAGACAGACACCACTGTTTTTTGATATGATATTAAAAGTGTTTTATTTTTTAGGAAAACGGAAGTGGCTTGCTTAGAATGAGTAAGGCAGGAAGGAGCGAATCCGCCGAACATTCTAGCCGCTGAAGCTAAAATATGCTATATCTATAACAATTTGAAAGGTGTGCAAGACGTGGAGAAGCAACTTGCAGGCTTACCAGTACAAGTTCACTTTGTCACAGAAGTTCGTGAGGGAGTTCGAAAGGAAACTATTGCTTTCGATGCAAATGGTCTATACTATGTAAAGGGTCAAAGTACATATGTAACATTTCAAGAACCAAACGAACAAGGTGAAGTGAAGACAATTATTAAAATTCAAGATGATCAAGTTCTCATTATGCGCTCTGGCGCTGTTTCGATGCGTCAAACTCATAAAAAAGGTGAGTGGACAACAGGAACGTATACAAGTGAGCTTGGAACGTTTGCATTGCAAACGAAAACGGATAACGTCCTTTTTAAATGGTCGGAAGAAAAGAAAAAGGGACAACTCTTTCTAACGTATGCATTGCTTCTAAGTGAACAAGAAGCAGGCCGATATACAATTACCATTAATCTTAAGGAGGCACAATAATGAACTCTTTAGAACAAGTAAAAGAACTTATTAAAGAGGAAATTAAAGCTGCTGTAGTAAAAGCAGAATTAGCAACCGAAGAACAAATTACAAACGTTATATTAGAAACACCAAAGGATAAAGCAAATGGTGACTTCTCTACAAATACGGCAATGCAACTTGCACGTGTAGCGAAAAAAGCACCTCGTATGATTGCAGAAGAGCTAGTTGCAAATTTCGATAAAGCAAAAGCTTCTATTGAAAAAATCGAAATTGCTGGCCCTGGTTTCATTAACTTCTATATGGATAACAGCTATTTAACAGATTTAATTCCTACAATTATTACAGCTGGAGAAGCGTATGGTGAAACAAAGACAGGTAAAGGCGAAAAAGTACAAGTTGAGTTCGTTTCTGCAAATCCAACAGGTGATCTGCACTTAGGTCATGCGCGCGGCGCGGCAGTTGGTGATACGCTATGTAACGTATTAACAAAAGCAGGTTACGATGTATCTCGTGAGTATTACATTAACGATGCAGGTAATCAAATTCATAACTTAGCACTTTCTGTTGAGGCTCGTTACATGCAAGCATTAGGGCTAGAAAAAGAAATGCCAGAAGACGGCTACCATGGTGCTGATATCATTGGCATCGGACAACGTTTAGCAGAAGAGTTTGGCGATCGTTATGCAAAAGCTGATGAGAAAGAAAGCTATGAATTCTACCGTGAGTACGGTTTGAAATACGAATTAGCAAAACTTCAAAAAGACTTAGAAAGCTTCCGTGTTAAGTTTGATGTATGGTTCTCTGAAACATCACTATACAAAAACGAAAAAATTGATCAAGCTCTTGCCGTATTAAAAGAGCGTGATGAAATATTTGAAGAAGACGGGGCAACTTGGTTCCGTTCTACAACTTACGGCGACGATAAAAATCGCGTATTAATTAAAAATGATGGTTCTTACACATACTTAACGCCAGATATCGCGTATCACCGTGATAAATTAGAGCGCGGTTTTGATAAATTAATTAACATTTGGGGTGCTGACCACCACGGTTACATTCCGCGTATGAAAGCAGCAATTCAAGCGCTTGGATATGATAGAGATACGTTAGAAGTAGAAATCATCCAAATGGTACAACTATACCAAAACGGTGAAAAAATGAAAATGAGTAAACGTACAGGTAAAGCTGTTACACTTCGTGAGCTTATGGAAGAAGTAGGCGTGGATGCAATGCGTTACTTCTTTGCAATGCGCAGCGGTGACTCTCATTTAGACTTTGATATGGATTTAGCGGTTTCAAAATCAAATGAAAACCCAGTATACTATGCACAATACGCACATGCACGCGTATGCAGTATTCTTCGCCAAGGTGAAGAACTTGGATTAGCTGCAGACGGTGATGTGAACTACAAACTAGTTGCTTCCGAGAAAGAAGTAGACTTATTAAAGAAACTTGGTGAATTCCCAGCAGCAGTTGCAGAAGCAGCACAAAAACGTTTGCCGCACCGCATTACAAGTTATGCATTTGATTTAGCAGCAGCGCTTCATAGCTTCTACAATGCAGAAAAAGTATTAAACCAGGATAACTTAGAATTAAGTAAAGCTCGTTACGATTTAATGCGTGCAGTACGCATTACACTTCAAAATGCATTAGCGTTAGTTGGAGTATCTGCACCAGAGAAGATGTAATGAAGAAAATAGCTACTTTATATTAGGAATGATATTAAAGAAATGAAGCAGCGCGCATCGATCCTCAATCGATGCGCGCTGCTTCGTAGTTATTATGTTGTTAAGGTTATTATATATAACCATGTGTTTTTTACTTATAGCGCTGTCAAAATAATCGGTTCACCGCGAGTTACAACGATTGTATGTTCGCACTGTGCAACTAGGCTTTTATCTGGTGTGACAAATGTCCAGTCATCATCACCGCGTTCGATAATATGATCTGCGCCCATTGATACGAATGGTTCTACTGCTAAGACAAGCCCGTCTTTTAAGAGAGCGCTATCCATTGGATCAAAATAGTTTAAAATATGATTTGGTGCTTCGTGTAGGCTAATGCCAATGCCGTGTCCCGTTAAGTTTTGAATGACTGTATAGCCATTTTTACGAGCATCATTGGCAACTGCGCGGCCAATTTGGTTTTGTTTTGCGCCGGCTTTTACTTTTTTCATCGCTGCCCAAAATGCACTTTCAGCAGCAGCGCAAAGTTTTTCTTTTGCTTCGTCTTGTCCAAGAACAAATGAAATACCTGTATCTGCATAGTAACCATCAAGTGCTGCCGATACGTCTACGTTTACTAAGTCGCCTTCTTTTAGAATGCGGTCTCCTGGGATGCCGTGTGCAACCTCTTCATTGACGCTAATGCAAGTAGTACCTGGAAAATCATATTCTTTTTCAGGTGCAGAAATAGCACCGTGCTCATCTAATACTTTCTTACCGATTAAATCAAGCTCTTTTGTTGTCATGCCTGGTTTCGCTTGTTTTTTCATTTCCTCGCGTGCAAGCGCAACGATACGGCCAACTTTTCGTAAGCCTTCTAAATCTTGTTCATTGCGAATAATCATGAAAACCACTGTCCTTCCTCGAATGTACATCTTACATAATTGTATCATGTTTATTTTTGTCCTGCTACTGACCTAGGAAGTCACTCATTTCAAGATTTCCTGACATTTGTCATATTCATGTCATGACGTCTCGTACTGTTTTCCAACTCTTCCAATTTATACAATGTAAATATAAGAACGGCGGAGGTGGAGAAATGAAACAGGTGATTGAAGTAAATGGTGTTTCAAAAACATTTAAACATAAAAAGGCAGTAAATAACGTTTCATTTACAGTAGAGAGAGGGGAAATTGTTGCATTACTTGGACCAAACGGAGCTGGTAAAACGACAACTATTTCGATGATGCTTGGATTAAGGGATCCTTCAGAAGGGAAAGTTTCAATCTTCGGTAAGAGCCCAAAACACCGAGATGTTCGCAATCGTCTTGGAGCAATGCTGCAAGAAGTGAGCGTCATTGATAGCGTGTCAGTAGAAGAAGCAATTGACTTGTTTCGTAGTTATTATACGAATCCAGTTGCAAAAGAAACATTACTTCAGCTGTCCAATTTAGAATCAGAAAGAAAAGAGCGATGCGAAAAGTTATCGGGCGGTCAAAAAAGACGTTTAAACTTTGCACTCGCACTTGCTGGGAATCCGGATTTACTTTTTTTAGATGAACCAACAGTAGGGATGGACATTACATCTAGAAAGAGCTTTTGGGATACAATTCGAAAATTAGCAGATGAAGGAAAAACAATCATTTTAACAACACATTATTTAGAAGAAGCAGATGCATTAGCAGATCGGATTTTATTATTTGGTAACGGAAAAATCATCGCTGATGGCACGCCAGATGAAATGAAAGCAACAATTTCTCAAAAAACAATTTCGTTTTATGTGAAAGAGGAAGTGCCAACGAGTATGCTTCGCAGCTTACCTCATGTTACAAGTGTCCAGTGGGATGAAAAACGTGTGGTGCTGACAACAGATGATACGGATGCTACGCTTCGAGAAATTTTTTGTAAAAACTTACCTGTTATGGATATTGCCGTTGAGCGCGGCAGCTTGGATGAAGCTTTTGAACAATTTGTTGCAAATCAGAAGGAGGAAATCGCATGAGATCGTTTTGGATGCAATGTAAAATAGAAATATTACGTACGTTTCGGAATAAATTATTTATCTTTTTCTCATTATTAATGCCAGTTATGTTTTACTACATTTTTACTAATGTCGTATCAACACCAGGAAACGGTGATGCATGGAAAGCGCACTATTTAATTTCGATGGCTACGTTTAGTATTGTAGGATCAGCACTCTTTGGCTTTGGCGGCCGCTTATCACAAGAAAAAGGGCAGGGCTGGGCACAGCTTTTACAAATTACACCGCTGCCTGAAGGCGTGTATTTATTGGCAAAAATTATTGCTCAAACGGTTGTAAATGCTTTTTCAATTGCAGTTATCTTCATCGCAGGTATACTAATAAATCATGTAGACTTAACGATTGGACAGTGGATTGGTGCTGGATTATGGTTATTAATAGGTGTGACACCATTTCTAGCAATTGGAACGATTATCGGTGCTATTAAGAAGACAGATGCTGCTATGGGACTTGCGAATATGTTAAATATGTGTTTAGCCATCCTTGGCGGACTATGGATGCCAATTGAAATCCTTCCAAAGGTGTTAAGAAGCATTGGGGAATGGACGCCGACATATCATTTCGGAAGCGGAGCGTGGAATATTGTCGCTGGTAAAGCAATTGGTCTGGAAAATTTTGTGGTATTAGGAGGTTATTTTATCGCTTTTGTTGTACTATCAATATATATAAGAAAAAGACAGGAAGCGGTATAAAATGATTGAAAAGAAGCAGTTTGAACTCTTTCCAAAACATATGGGGATTTTCCCTTATATATGGCTCGTGTATTTAATGTATCCCATCATTACTTTGATGAAAGAATCAGGGTGGAAATTGATATTAGGAGGCGGGATGCTAATAATCTTTCTTATTGCATACCGTCAGCTTTATTTTGTGCCAAAGAACTTTGTTATGTGGGCTTGTATTCAACTGGTGATTACATTCTTATTTAGTACGTTTTATGAACCAAGTATGATTTTCTTTGGATTCTATACAGCAAATGCAATGGGGTTTGCTGCAACAAAAAAACAATTTCGATTGTCGTTTGTCTTTTTGATCGTCACGATTGGTTCGTTTATGTTGGTGAATATGCGTGAGTTTACAAACACGTCTGCTATAACTGTAATCCCGATGTTTATTTTAATGATTGTTACACCATTTGGTATGCGGAATTTTAATCAGAAAAAAATATTAAGAACACAATTAAGTGAAGCAAATGAACAAATTCGCGATTTAGTGAAGCGCGAAGAACGACAGCGCATTGCAAGAGATTTACATGATACGTTAGGCCATACGTTATCGCTTATTACATTAAAAAGTCAGCTTGTTGAGAAGCTGATTGTGAAAAATCCGGAACGAGCTTGTCTAGAGGCGAAGGAAATTACGCAAACATCTAGAACGGCGTTAAAACAATTGCGAGAATTAATTTCTGATATGCGGATGATTACTGTCGAAGAAGAACTAGAGCAAGTGAAGGTGATTCTTCAAGCTGCTAGCATATCGCTTGAGGTACAGCAGGAGACAAGTACGAATGTATTATCGCCGCTAGAACAAAACATTGTCGGAATGTGTTTACGTGAAGCGGTGACCAATGTTGTGAAGCATAGTAAGGCAACAGAATGCACGATTACATTATTTGAAGAACAAGGGAAATTGATCGTGCAAGTAAAGGATAATGGTGTTGGGTTACAAAAAAATCATGATGGGAATGGTATTCTTGGCATGAGGGAGCGACTAGCTCTTATTGATGGAATGCTTAACTTACATGATGTTCATAATGGAATGATGTTAACGATACATGTTCCAATTGTCATAAGAACAGGGAAAGAAGGCGTGAGAGCATGATTCGAATCATTATTGCAGAAGATCAACGTATGCTTCGCGGAGCATTAGGAGCTTTACTGGACTTAGAGGATGATATTGAAGTCGTTGGGCAAGCAGAAAACGGAGAAGAAGCTTTGAAGATAATTGAAACATTACAGCCGGATATTAGTATTATGGACATTGAAATGCCGATTCAAAGCGGCCTGGATGTTGCCGAAACATTACGGAAACAACAATCACCGTGCAAAGTTATGATTTTAACAACATTTGCTCGTCCTGGTTATTTCGAGCGCGCAATGAAAGCAAATGTACACGGATATTTATTAAAAGATAGTCCGAGTGAAGATCTTGCCGCGGCAATTCGTAATGTGATGAATGGAAAACGAGAAATTTCTCCTGAGCTTATGTTTGGGCTTTGGCAAGAACAAAATCCGTTAACAGATCGGGAAAAAGAAGTTCTTCTATTAGCGAAGGAAGGAAAGACGGCAAATGAAATCGCCAAAACACTATACCTTTCATCGGGAACTGTTCGAAATTATATTTCGGATGTTTTAACGAAGTTGGATGCGAAAAATCGGATTGAAGCGATTGGAATCGCGGAAGAAAAAGGGTGGATATGAAGAAAGATGTTTACCAATGTGAGCCGGTAAACATCTTTTTTATTACTTTTTTGGGATAATATTTCATCGGGAATTAAATCAATAATTGCGTGACTGCTAATAACTTGATCGTTATTTTTGTATAAATAAGAATTATAAACCTGACATCCCCCCCTTTTCTTATTAGATGGACGAGAGCATCTGACCATGAGTAGAAGCGGTCAGTGCCTATTTGTGCTGCATGCAATGTGAACAGTAGCAGGTTACTTTTTGCTTGGCATGGCGGCGACTTGTATGTTGGAAAGTTACGTTGAATTTGTATGTGGATATAATAATAGCTGTATATGTGTAGCTACCATCTTGTTTTTTATAAATGACAGTTTCACTAGTAAATTCCTTGTCTACCGCATCGCTGAGAATTTGAAGAGTATGTTGTATGAAAGATTTTACTTCATTTTTCGACAAAAAATTTGTATATTAAGATTAGATTATCGTGCTGGATTTTATATAAATTATGTAATATTTCATATAGAAAATTGTCGAAATGACATTATTGTAGTGGTATGGCCAGTTTTTAACTAAATTGCTATAAACGGGATGGTGGACTAATATGCACGCGCAAAAACTAGGAGCTGAAATTAAAAAGATTAGAGTAATGAGGGGCTTAACTCAAAAGCAGTTATCTGATAACATATGTCATCAATCGGAAATAAGTAGAATTGAATCAGGGGTAGTGTATCCAAGTATGGATATACTGCAAGGAATGGCGGCGAAGCTACAAATACCAATCATTCATTTTTATGAAGTACTGGCTTATTCTGATATTGAACGAAAAAAACAATTTATGAGTCATATTAAAGCACTATGTAAACAAAAGAAGTATGAAGAAATTTATAAAAAGGTATGGGATGAATTAAAGAAAGAGGAAGATCATCCAGAGTTTCAACAGTTTCTTCTTTGGCACCATCACTTATCAGCGTACGTGTTAAAAAAAGTAAATTATGACTATTGCATTTTGGAATTGAAAAAATTAATAAATCAACAATTAGTAGGTATTGATGTCTTTCAGAATTTATATATCGAAAATTCAATTGCAAATATTTATGCAGAAAATGAATGTATTCCAAAAAGTATCGAGCTTTATCAAGATATTTTAAAACAGTTGGAGTCATTACATAGTAACGATGAATTTGCGATAAAGGTTGGCTATAATCATGCAAAAGCATTGTATTTAGATGAACAGTATGAACGAGCTCTTTATCACGTTGAAAAAGCAATTGAAACATCATGCAGTATTGGCAACATGACACTCATTGGGCAATTGTTTTATCAAAAAGGAGAATGTCTTGAGAAGCTAGGGCATTCGGAAGCTGAGATTAGAACTGCTTATGAAAAAGCGCTTTTCTTTTTTGAACTGTTAGACTTACATTCTTATAAAAATACGCTATTAAACAAACTGAATATTTAATGAGGTAAAAAATGGGTATGCATAATTGCATGTTTTATGGATAAAATTTCATGTTATATTAGAAAAAAAGACGTGGAGGAATGGAATATGAAGAAAATTCTTGTTGGTAGTTTATTAACATTAGCAATGCTAGCTGGTATTTCATTTGGTAGTACGTTAGTAGATCAAAACCAAGCAGTAACAAATCATAATGATGTAGTACAATTAGCTTCAGATTTACCATTTGAGCACTAAGATATAAAAACAACCGTCCATTCAAGACGGTTGTTTTCTTTTTTTAAGGCCTTGTTCTAAATTTGTATTCCTCTTATAGAAAAAAAGAAAGTAACGTTCCAATCCATTCTTTTCCTTTATCCAAAAGGGATAAAGAAGAAACGTCTTCTAAAGAAAGTAAAGTGGATGATTCTAAATCTTGAGCGATTTCTTTCTTCACTTGTTCTAAAAACGGTGAGTCATATAATATACAATTGATTTCATGGTTAATATATAAACTTCGCTTATCGAAATTTGCCGTTCCAATATCACAAATATGTTCATCTACCATTATAATTTTTGCGTGAAAAAATCCATCTAGAAATTCATGAATATGACACCCTGCTTTAATAAGCTTCCGGCAATATGGAAGTTTTGCTTCGCGAACAAAGGGATGATCTGCTTTTTTAGGTACGAGTATCGTAATGCGGACGCCTCTTTTTTGAGCGCGCAGCAATGCGTTCATTAGTTTTTTGCTAGGAATAAAATAAGGTGTACCGATATACAGTTCTTTTGTTGCCTTTTCAATGAGAGCGAGAAAGGTTTGTTGTAAATATGCGCCGTCAGTCGGTATGAACTGATGAGTAGTTTCACCTTTTTTTAGTATTGGAAAATAACAATTTTCATGCAATAATTCTTCATTTGTATCATCGCACCAATCGTGTAGAAATTGTGTTTGCAAATCTTGTACACCTTCTTCAGTAAGACGGAGATGGTAGTCACGCCAAGGTCCTAGTTCTTCGTTATGTCCTAAATATTCTTCTCCGATGTTGAAGCCTCCAATGTACCCGATTTTCCCATCGATAATTGTAATTTTTCGATGATTTCTTTGGTTAACAGAGAAAAAGAGAAAGGGAGGGCGAATTTTATGACAAAATGAAAAGTGCACACCGCGCTGCTTTAAATTATGAAGCATTTGTTTTGATAAATGATGGCTGCCGATTCGATCAAGAAGAAGACGCACTTCAATGCCTTGCGCTGCTTTTTCCATTAAAATTTGTAAAAATGTATGGCTAATCTCATCATTTTTTACGATAAAAAATAAAATATGTATATGATGTTTAGCTTGTTGTATATCAGTAAATAGTTCCTTATATAATGCTTCGCCATATGTATATAGTTTAAAATTACTATGGCGTATAGGAAAGGAACGTGGTTTCAGGTTGTTTAAATGGAACTTTCTTCCCCATATAAAGTCGAAAGTTGCCCACAGTAAGAGAAAAATAAGGACGAGAAATAAAAATTTCATGTAGTCATTCCCCCCTATATATTCATTTTTATCCTGTTATTCACCGTAGTTGTTCTAAGTATCAAAGGGAATGAAAAACCCTACTGATGGAAGTGTTGCTTTATAGTTTCACCGAAATAAAAAGCTTTATGAAAAAATATATTGTTGTATAACAAAAAACTGTTGACTGAATGCTCACTCATCATATAATGGGAGTAGGGGTAATAAATTCAGAAAATTATTTATTTTTGAAGATTCGAAAATAAAAAAGTATACTACATGAAGAGGGGTTGGCAGAAATATGAATAGCTTATTAATTGTCAATTGGTTGGCCGCAATCGCCGTCATAGCGTATGGGGTGTATTTATTTGTGTATCTTATACGAACACGGATTGCCTACATACAATTAGGAAAAAAGGTAGAGTTTGATCGCCGCTTCAAAGAAAGATGGGATCGTATTAAAGGGAATGTCTTCGGACAAAAGAAGCTGCTTAAAGATAAAAAAAGTGGCATCATGCATGTTATGTTTTTTTACGGATTTATTCTTGTCCAATTTGGAGCAATTGACTTCATATGGAAAGGCTTAGCACCAGGATCACATCTTCCACTTGGACCACTATATTCTGCATTTACATTCTTCCAAGAAATCGTCACACTTATTATTTTAATCGCAGTATTTTGGGCTTTTTATAGAAGGTATATTGAGAAGCTTGTTCGCTTAAAGAGGAACTTTAAAGCAGGGCTTGTGTTAATTTTTATCGGCGGCTTAATGTTATCTGTTCTCCTTGGTAATGGAATGGGCATCATTTGGCATGGCGAGGAATTATCATGGAGTGAACCGATCGCTTCTGCAATCGCTTACTTACTTTCTGGAATTGGTGAAACAGCTGCAATTGCTGTGTTCTATTTTGCATGGTGGCTGCATCTACTTCTTTTGTTAACGTTTTTAGTTTACGTTCCACAATCGAAACATGCACATTTAATTGCAGGACCAGCAAATGTATACTTTAGCCGTTTAACAAACCCAGGGAAATTAGAAAAAATTGATTTTGAAGATGAAACACAAGAAACGTTTGGCGTTGGGAAAATTGAAGACTTCAAACAAACGCAGCTTATTGATCTATATGCATGCGTAGAGTGCGGCCGCTGCACGAATATGTGCCCAGCAACAGGAACTGGTAAGATGTTGTCGCCAATGGATTTAATTTTAAAGTTGCGTGACCATTTAACAGATAAAGGTGCAGCAGTAACGTCGCGCGCACCGTGGGTACCAACCGTTGCATTTAACAATACAAAAGGGAACCAATTAGCAATGATGGCAGGAGGATCTGGCCAGCATGAATCAGCGGCAACGCTCGCATACGATCCAAGTTTAATTGGCGATGTCATTACTGAAACAGAAATTTGGGCTTGTACAACGTGTCGTAACTGTGAAGATCAATGTCCAGTTATGAACGAACACGTTGATAAAATTATTGATTTGCGCCGTTACCTCGTTTTAACAGAAGGAAAAATGGATCCAGAAGCGCAGCGCGCCCTAACAAATATCGAGCGTCAAGGCAACCCTTGGGGACTGAATCGTAAAGAGCGTGAAACGTGGCGTACGATGGAAGATGAAGTGTCCATTCCAACTGTGAAAGAAAAAGCAAAAGCAGAAGAAGAATTTGAATACTTATTCTGGGTAGGTTCTATGGGATCTTATGATAATCGCAGCCAGAAAATTGCGTTATCTTTTGCGAAATTAATGAATGAAGCTGGTATTTCCTTTGCTATCCTCGGAAATAAAGAGAAAAATTCAGGAGATACACCGCGCCGCCTTGGAAATGAATTTGTTTTCCAAGAGATGGCGAATAAAAATATTGAAGAGTTTGAGAAAGCAGGCGTGAAGAAGATTGTTACGATCGACCCGCATGCGTATAACACGTTTAAAAATGAGTATCCAGACTTTGGCTTACAAGCAGAGGTCTATCATCATACAGAATTGTTAGCACAGTGGGTGAAAGAAGGGCGCTTAAAGCCAGTTCACCGCGTAGAAGAAACGATTACGTATCACGACTCTTGTTATTTAGGACGTTACAACGAAGTGTACGAAGCGCCGCGCAATATTTTAAAAGCGATTCCAGGTGTGAAGGTTGTTGAAATGGAACGTAACCGTGAAACAGGAATGTGCTGCGGAGCGGGCGGCGGTCTGATGTGGATGGAAGAGACGGCTGGTTCGCGCATTAACGTGGCACGTACTGAACAGGCACTTTCGACAGCGCCGACGATTATCGGTACGGGTTGCCCGTATTGCTTAACGATGATCAGCGATGGTACGAAGGCGAAAGAAGTAGAAGAGCGCGTGCAAACGCTTGATATAACAGAGATTTTAGAGCGCTCTGTCATTGGACCGAAGAAAGAAGTAATGCAAGAATCCGTACAACTTTAGATAAAGTGAAACTTCCATCCGTGGGGGGGGGTTCACCCCCCGCGGATGGTTAGTTGAACCAATCGGGCTTTTACGGGCAGTTATCCCCCACCTATCTTCTTCGCTTCTTTCTCAATCTTGAGGTGGGGGTCTTACTGCCCGTTAATGCGGGGTAGAAGGAGGTGCAAATTTTGTACCTCTTTCTCACAACAGCTGCACTGAACGAGCGTTCAATCAACGCCGTAATAAGAAGAAATGGGGGAATATGTTTTGACAAGAACAGTAATTTTAAGTGCTGCAAGAACACCTGTTGGAAAGTTTGGGGGAGCTTTAAAGGATGTAAAGGCAACGGAGCTTGGAGGAATTGCAATTGGAGCGGTATTAGAGCGCGCGAATGTTGCAGCAAGTGATATTGAAGAAGTTGTATTTGGGACGGTTATTCAAGGGGGGCAAGGGCAAATTCCATCGCGCCAGGCAGCTAGAGAAGCGGGGATTCCGTGGGAGACTCGTACAGAAACAGTGAATAAAGTTTGTGCATCTGGACTTCGTGCTGTAACGTTAGCGGATCAAATTATTCGTACTGGCGATCATTCGTTACTTGTAGCAGGCGGCATGGAATCGATGAGTAATAGTCCATATATTTTACGCGGCGCACGCTGGGGATATCGCATGGGGCATAACGAGGTCGTCGACTTAAACGTGGCGGATGGTTTAACGTGCTCATTTACTGGCCTGCACATGGGTGTGTACGGCGGCGATGTTGCCAAAGAAGACGGTATTTCCCGTGAAATGCAAGACGAGTGGGCATACAGAAGTCATATGTGTGCTATCCAAGCGCAAAAGGAAGGCCGCTTTGAAGAAGAAATAGTCCCTGTATCTGTGCCTCAGCGAAAAGGGGAACCGGTAGTCATAGCGCGCGACGAAGCACCGCGCGAAGATACAACAGTTGAAAAATTAGCAAAGCTAAAGCCTGTATTTGATAAGGATGCAGCAGTTACGGCTGGGAATGCACCAGGTTTAAATGATGGAGCAGCAGCGCTCGTATTAATGAGTGAAGAGCGTGCGACGGCAGAAGGAAGAAAGCCGCTTGCAACAATTTTAGGACATACAGCGATTGCGGTTGAAGCAAAGGATTTCCCGAGAACACCAGGCTATGCTATTAACGAGTTATTAAAGAAAACAGGCAAGAAAGTGGAAGACATTGATTTATTTGAGATTAATGAGGCATTTGCTGCTGTAGCAATTGCAAGTGCGGATATTGCAGGTATTGATCCAGAGAAGATTAACGTAAACGGCGGAGCAGTCGCGATGGGACATCCGATTGGAGCAAGCGGGGCGCGCATTATCGTGACTCTTATTCATGCATTGAAGCAGCGCGGCGGCGGAATCGGGATTGCTTCTATTTGCAGCGGTGGTGGCCAAGGCGACGCAATTATGATTGAGGTTCAGTAAAAGGGGGCTATAAACATGACAGTACAAAACATTGTTGTAATTGGTTCGGGGCAAATGGGATCTGGCATCGCACAAGTGTGTGCGATGGCAGGTTATGACGTATATATGCAAGATTTAAAACAAGAACAGCTAGACCGTGGAATCGCGATTATTACGAAAAATTTATCTCGGCAAGTTGAGAAGGGCCGTATGAGCGAAGATGATAAGCAGACAACGCTAAATCGTCTAACAGCAACGCTTACGCTGGACTGCGTAAAGGAAGCAGATCTTGTCATTGAAGCGGCTGTAGAAAGAATGGACATTAAAAAGCAAATTTTTGCAAGCTTAGATGAATTAGCGCCGGAGCATACGATTTTGGCAACAAATACATCTTCACTGCCAATTACTGAAATTGCAGCTGTTACGAATCGTCCAGAAAAAGTCATCGGTATGCACTTTATGAACCCAGTTCCGGTTATGAAGCTTATCGAAATTATTCGCGGCTTAGCAACAGAGGACGCAGTATATGAAACGATTGAAGATATTACAAAAAAAATTGGCAAAGTCCCAGTTGAAGTAAATGATTTCCCAGGGTTTGTGTCTAATCGTATTTTATTGCCAATGATTAACGAAGCAATTTATACGCTATATGAAGGCGTGGCAACAAAAGAAGCAATCGATGAAGTCATGAAGCTTGGCATGAATCATCCGATGGGACCATTGACGCTTGCTGATTTTATCGGTTTAGATACTTGTTTATACATTATGGAAGTGTTGCATGAAGGATTAGGCGATAGTAAATATCGACCATGCCCGCTCCTACGTAAATATGTGAATGCAGGCTGGCTAGGACGCAAGACAGGACGCGGTTTTTACGTTTATGAATAAGTAACACCTCTTTCGGTGTACTAGTGGTCTTACTAAATCATTCAATTACTATAGAAAATAATTTGAGGTGGAGCAGATGAACTTTCAATTTACAGAAGAGCAGCAGATAATGCGAAAAATGGTTCGGGACTTCGCTCAGAAGGAAATTGCTCCCTTTGTTCCAATTATGGAACAAGGGGTGTTTCCTCGAGAGGTTCTAAAAAAAATGGGTGAGCTTGGACTAATGGGGATACCGATTCCAGCAAAATATGGCGGGGCGGAAATGGACTTTATTTCGTATATTTTAGCCATTCATGAAATTTCAAAAGTAAGCGCTACCGTAGGGGTGATTTTATCGGTACATACTTCTGTTGGAACGAATCCTATTTTATATTTTGGAACGGAAGAGCAAAAGAAAAAATATATTCCAAAGTTAGCGGGCGGCGAATATTTAGGGGCATTTGCATTAACAGAACCAAGCGCCGGTTCCGATGCTGGGAGTCTGAAATCAAGGGCGGTTAAGCAAGGTGATGAGTACGTTATTAACGGTTCAAAAGTATTTATCACAAACGGCGGCGAGGCAGATACATATATTGTCTTTGCTTCTACGAATCCAGATGCAGGTACACGCGGGATCTCAGCATTTATTGTGGAAAAAGATACACCGGGTTTAATTATTGGGAAAGATGAACACAAAATGGGGCTGTTAGGTTCTCGTACAGTGCAATTAACGTTTGAAGATATGAAAGTTCCTGCTGAGAATTTGCTTGGCGAAGAGGGGCAAGGTTTTAAAGTGGCAATGGCGAATTTAGATGCTGGTCGTATCGGTATCGGGGCTCAGTCACTTGGCATCGCTGAGGCATCGCTGGAGTGTGCTACTGATTATGCGAAAGAGCGTCATCAATTTGGGAAGCCGATTGCCGCGCAGCAAGGATTAGGATTTAAGATAGCGGATATGGCAACATCTGTTGAAGCAGCTCGCCTACTTGTATACCGTGCTGCATCGCTACGAGCACAAGGTTTGCCGTGCGGGAAGGAAGCGTCAATTGCAAAATTATTTGCTTCTAAAACAGCAGTAGAAGTGGCAATTGAAGCTGTGCAAGTGTTAGGTGGTTACGGTTATACAAAAGAGTATCCTGCAGAGCGATTCTTCCGCGATGCAAAAATATGTGAGATTTATGAAGGAACAAGTGAGATTCAGCGTTTAGTTATTAGCAGAGCGCTTTAAGGGGGAAATAGAGATGCATTTTAAACTATCAGAAGAGCATGAAATGATTCGAAAAATGGTTCGTGATTTTGCGCGAAATGAAGTTGCACCAACTGCAGCGGAGCGCGATGAAGAAGAACGCTTTGACCGCGCTTTATTTGATCAGATGGCGGAACTCGGCTTAACTGGTATTCCGTGGCCTGAAGAGTACGGCGGAATCGGAAGCGATTACTTAGCTTATGTGATTGCGGTAGAAGAGTTGTCACGCGTTTGTGCTTCTACAGGTGTAACATTATCGGCTCATACATCGCTTGCAGGATGGCCAATTTTTACATTCGGCACAGAAGAGCAAAAGCAAAAGTATTTACGTCCGATGGCAGAAGGAAAGAAAATCGGTGCTTACGCTTTAACGGAGCCGGGGTCTGGCTCGGATGCTGGCGGAATGAAAACAACGGCAAAGCGTGACGGCGATCACTATATTTTAAACGGTTCGAAAATTTTCATTACAAACGGCGGAATTGCTGATATTTATGTTGTCTTTGCGCTGACAGATCTAGAATCTAAGCAGAGCGGTACAAGTGCATTTATTGTGGAAAGTGATGCACTAGGATTTTCTGTTGGAAAGAAAGAGAGCAAGCTTGGTATTCGTTCTTCACCGACGACGGAGATTATATTTGAGGACTGCCGCATTCCTGCCGAGAACTTACTTGGCGAGGAAGGCCAAGGATTTAAAATTGCAATGCAAACGTTAGATGGCGGCCGTAACGGTATTGCGGCGCAAGCGGTTGGCATTGCACAAGGCGCACTTGATGCCGCTGCTGATTATGCGAAGGAACGCCAGCAATTTGGGAAGCCAATTGCCGCGCAGCAAGGAATTGGCTTTAAACTAGCGGATATGGCGACTGGAGTAGAGGCGGCGCGCTTATTAACATATCAAGCGGCTTGGCTTGAATCAGAAGGTTTGCCGTATGGAAAAGAATCAGCAATGTCGAAATTATTTGCAGGAGATACAGCAATGAAAGTGACGACAGAGGCTGTGCAAGTATTTGGAGGATACGGTTATACAAAAGATTATCCAGTGGAACGCTTTATGCGCGATGCGAAGATTACGCAAATTTACGAAGGGACGCAAGAAATTCAGCGCCTCGTTATTTCACGCATGTTAACGAAGTAGAAGTGATAAGAAGCGTAGGGGCTACCTACGCTTCTTCCTGCAAAATGATAGAAAGAGGTGAGGCGGATGGTTAAGCACAATGTACAAGCATCTGTGAAAGATGAAAGACTCATTGCACTTCGGCGTGAGCAGATGATTAAAGGCGCTGTGCAACTTTTTAAACAAAAAGGGTTTCCGCGCACAACAACAAGAGAGATCGCAAAGGAAGCGGGCTTTAGCATCGGCACACTCTATGAATATATTCGAACGAAAGATGATGTGCTTTATTTAGTGTGTGATAGCATTTATGAACATGTAAAAGAGCGCTTAGAGCAGGTGTTATGCAAAGGTGAAGGAAATGTAGAGAGTTTAAAAGCTGCGATTACAAATTATTTTAAAGTGATGGATGAATTACAAGAAGAGGTTCTTATTATGTATCAAGAAGTTCGTTTTCTATCAAAAGAATCGCTGCCTTACGTACTAGAGAAAGAATTTCAAATGGTAGGGATGTTCGAAGACATTTTGCAGCAATGTGTTCAAAATAAAGTATTTACTTTAACAAAAAAAGAAATTCAACTGCTTGCTCATAACATTTTTATTCAGGGGCAAATGTGGGGATTTCGGCGCTGGGCGTTGCAGAAACTTTATACACTGGAAGAGTATACAGAGATGCAAATTCGCTATGTTTTAAATGGTGCTCATATGGTTCAAACTGAAAAAGGAAAATAATCTTTAAGGTGTATAGGGAATCACTTAATGATTCCCTATTTTTTTTGTGGCATATTTGGTGTAGTTTTGTTTATAATGAATAGTATGGATTTTTTTTGAACAGGCCTTTATATAATTAGGATATATTTTAAGAAAGGAAGTGCCGCATAAGTGAATTTAAAGCAATTTTCACCAGAAGAGCTAAAAGAATTGTCCATGATCGAAGTTGTACATAGCTTGTTAGAGGGAAAAAGACAAGCAACACTGTTTCATGATCTAGTTCAAGAAGTTGCTCAATTACTGGAACTATCTGAAGAACAAGTTGCTGCGAAAATCGCGCAATTTTATACAGATTTAAATATCGATGGGCGCTTTATCAACCTTGGAGAAAATCGTTGGGGACTACGTGGATGGTACCCATACGAGCAAATTGATGAAGAAATTTTACCTCAAGCGAAGCCTAAGAAGAAACGTAAAGCTGAGGAAGAAGAAGATGAGTACATCAATGAAGAAGAAGATGACTTCGAAGAAGAAGATGTAGAAGATCTTGATGAGCTTCTTGATGACGAAGATGACGAAGATGATGATCTTGATGACTTGGATGAAGACGAAGATGATGATGATTTCGCTGATGAAGATGAATTAGAATACGACGAGTCAGAAGAAGAAGCAAAGGAAGAGCAGTAGTTCTTGACTTTTCATTATCGTCCATGTAGAATCATTTTTGGGCTCTTTAAAAAAGACGGTAATCATTTTTTATGTGTAAATATAAAAGAAAATTGCTCCCTATTTATTACTTTGTGTGATAAAGGGAGCAATTTTCTTTTTTGTTTTTTGTTTAGAAAAATAAAAGAGTCTAACAATAAGGTAAGTGTTATCTACATACGTTGCGATTTGCAGCGGTAATTATATAACAGCAAAGTTGAAGGGAGTACATTCATGACTAAGTATATTTTTGTAACAGGCGGTGTAGTATCGTCTCTAGGAAAGGGGATCACAGCAGCATCCCTTGGAAGATTATTAAAAAATCGTGGTTTAAACGTAACAATTCAAAAGTTTGATCCGTATATTAACGTAGACCCAGGAACAATGAGCCCATACCAGCATGGTGAGGTATTCGTAACAGATGATGGTGCAGAAACAGATTTAGACCTTGGTCACTATGAGCGTTTCATCGACATCAACTTAAATAAATACAGCAACGTAACAACAGGTAAAATTTACTCTTCTGTGCTTCAAAAAGAGCGCCGTGGTGAGTATTTAGGAGGAACTGTTCAAGTTATTCCTCATATTACAAACGAAATTAAAGAGCGCGTATATCGTTCAGGACGCGAAACTAACGCGGACGTTGTTATTACAGAAATCGGCGGAACTGTTGGTGATATCGAGTCTTTACCATTCTTAGAAGCAATTCGCCAAATTAAGAGCGATATTGGCCGTGACAATGTAATGTACATTCATTGTACGTTAATTCCTTATTTAAAAGCAGCGGGCGAAATGAAAACAAAACCAACACAGCATAGTGTGAAAGAACTTCGCAGTTTAGGTATTCAGCCAAACATTATCGTTGTTCGTACAGAGCTTCCTGTTTCTCAAGATATGAAAGATAAGCTTGCATTATTCTGTGACATTGATACAAAAGCAGTAATCGAAGCACGCGATGCAGATACATTATATGCAGTTCCATTATCTCTTCAAGAGCAAAACATGGACCAAATCGTTTGCGATCATTTAAAATTAAACAATCCAGCTGCAGATATGACAGAATGGAATACGTTAGTTGAAAAAGTACGCAATCTGTCTAAGAAAGCAAAAATTGCTCTTGTTGGTAAATATGTAGAACTTCAAGATGCATACATTTCTGTTGTAGAAGCACTTCGTCATGCAGGTTATAAATTTGATACTGATGTAGAAGTAAAATGGGTAAATGCTGAGCATGTAACAGCAGAAAACGTGAAAGAATTAGTTGGCGATGTAGATGGTATCCTTGTACCAGGTGGTTTCGGAGACCGCGGCGTTGAAGGTAAAATCGCTGCAACTCAATATGCACGTGAAAACAAAGTTCCATTCTTGGGAATTTGCTTAGGAATGCAACTTGCATCAATCGAATTTGCACGTAACGTATTAGGATTAGAAGGTGCGAACTCTTCTGAAATTAATCCTGACACGCCTTACGCAATCATTGATCTATTACCAGAACAAAAAGATGTTGAAGATTTAGGTGGTACACTTCGTCTTGGTTTATACCCATGTAAGCTTACACCTGAAACAAATGCTTACAAAGCGTATAACGAACCGGTTGTATATGAGCGTCATCGTCATCGTTATGAGTTCAATAACCAATTCCGTCAAGACATGGAAAATGCAGGATTCATCTTCTCTGGTACAAGCCCAGATGGTCGTTTAGTAGAAATTATCGAGTTAAAAGAACATCCTTGGTTCGTGGCAGCGCAGTTCCACCCAGAACTTGTATCTCGTCCAAACCGTCCACAACCGTTGTTCCGTGACTTCGTACAAGCTTCTATTATTAATAAAGAAAGTAAGTAAGTAATAAAAAAAGGGCGTCCTATTTCAACTATAGGGCGCCTTTTTTTGTTACTCATATTCATTCATAATGTCATCAATTGTAAACTTTAATCCGTGATATGCAAATAAAGCCGTCATTAAACTTGGAAACCCATAACGAGATCCGTCATCATCTGGAATTAATGGTTTTATAAGTTTTGTATCGATATGTGCATCGGTGAATTGTTCTAATGATAATTCGCCCTCTTGTTTAGCTGAAATGCCAACAATAAAAGAACCGTTTTCTTGCAACTGTTTCGCCAGTAGAATGATATCTTCATCTGTGGAAAAACGGCTAATAAGTAGGACGCGATCGGCAGCAGTTACGTCTGCTTGTTTACCATCTTCAAATAGACGTTTTGCATTTTGCATAGGCTCAGATCCATACAACGCTTCGGAAATTACACCTTCCATCTCTTTCGTACCATGTAAATAAATGTGCCCATCTGAGACTAATGCTTGTGCAAGTAAACGAGCGCTATCTTCTATATTCATCTCTTCTTTCTGAGCAATCTTTGTGAAATAGCCACCTAGCTGGGTGGAAAAAATTTTAAACATGGTGATGCTCCCTTCTAGCGTGATTGACGGCTTTCATTATAGCTTATTTATTCGTAATGGTGCTAGCACTAGGAAATAGTACGCGGTAAAATAAGAAAGAAAAGGAAGGAATTTAGTAAAAAGTAGCGAAATTAATCGAAAGATATGAATCCATTTTAATTATTCGACATATAGATTACTGCTATGTAGAAAAAAGAAGCCTTATATTTGAATTTTGCATGTGGCAGAAAAAGGCCCTGACCGCTTCTATACATGGCCAGATGCTCTTGACCATTTTATGTCGGTGTTTTAATTTGGATTTATAGAGATATGAGAAATACAAATCTTGTATTTATATAGGAAGGTTGGGGGAGCATGGAAGGGAAAATTTTAATCGTTGATGATCAATACGGCATTCGAGTTTTATTACATGAGGTGTTTCAAAAGGAAGGTTACGAAACATTCCAAGCAGCAAACGGTTTTCAAGCTCTCGATATTGTGAAAAAAGATTGTCCGGATTTAGTTATTTTAGATATGAAAATCCCGGGGATGGACGGAATTGAAATTTTAAAACACGTGAAAAAAATTAATCAAGACATTAAAGTGATTTTAATGACACTTTGTTGAAAAAAGATTATGTCAAAGAAAATGCCAAGTTTTTTTGGCATTTTTTGATTTCTATTTGTTTTATAAAGGAGTTTCTTCTATAATTTGATGTGTTAGGTGTAAACCAACTCGCTTAA
>NZ_JAMBOP010000110.1 GCF_023715645.1 Bacillus cytotoxicus
TCCTGCGGTGGGTGACCACCGTGCGGGTTCGACCCCCGCCCTCGGCACCATATGCGCCCGTAGCTCAATTGGATAGAGCGTTTGACTACGGATCAAAAGGTTAGGGGTTCGAGTCCTCTCGGGCGCGTTCTTTTCGGGAAGTGGCTCAGCTTGGTAGAGCACCTGGTTTGGGACCAGGGGGTCGCAGGTTCGAATCCTGTCTTCCCGATATTTGATAAGGGGCCTTAGCTCAGCTGGGAGAGCGCCTGCCTTGCACGCAGGAGGTCAGCGGTTCGATCCCGCTAGGCTCCACCAAAAGTTCTTTGAAAACTGAACGAAACAAACAACGTGAAACGTCAATTTTTATTTTATGATGCTAGACAAACACTTTATTGGAGAGTTTGATCCTGGCTCAGGATGAACGCTGGCGGCGTGCCTAATAC
>NZ_JAMBOP010000111.1 GCF_023715645.1 Bacillus cytotoxicus
GCTGAAGGGCCTCGGCAAGCTCGATCCCGAAGCACGCAAGACCGAAGGCGCCCGCATCAACGTCGCGAAGCAGCAGGTTGAAGCCGCGCTCACCGCCCGTCGCCAGGCCCTGGCCGACGCGTTGCTGAATCAGCGCCTCACTGCCGAAGCGATCGACGTGACGTTGCCCGGCCGCGGCGCCGGCGCCGGCAGCCTGCACCCCGTGATGCGCACGTGGGAGCGGGTCGAACAGATTTTCGGCTCGATCGGTTTCGACGTGGCCGACGGCCCCGAAATCGAGACCGACTGGTACAACTTCACGTCGCTGAACAGCCCGGAGAACCATCCGGCGCGTTCGATGCAGGACACCTTCTACGTCGAAGGCAAGGATGCCGACGGCCGCCAACTGCTGCTGCGCACGCACACGAGCCCGATGCAGG
>NZ_JAMBOP010000112.1 GCF_023715645.1 Bacillus cytotoxicus
GATGGAAGTCGCGCCGAAATACTGGCAGAGCCCGTAGATGCTGAACCAGGTGTGGATCAGCACGTCGGGCGGCAGCGCGAACGGCACGCAGACCACCAACGCGGCCGCCGGCACCTTCGTCGCGACCTCGGCCGGCACGTCGAGCGCCGGCACGGCCGCGCAAAGCGCCGCGGCGAGCGCGTCCGACTCCGCGCGCAACCAGGCGCTCAACTCGATCGCGGCGAGCGGCAAGTCGAGCGCGTCGTCGGGCGCGTCGGTGTCGACGTCGAAGTCGACGATGATCCCGCTGTCGGCGATCGCGACCTTCGGGCCGAGCACGACGCCGCTGTCGGTCAACCACCAGGGGCTGTTCGTCGCGACGACGATCTCGTTCAACCTGCCGCCGGGCGTGTCGCTGTCGCAGGCGACGCAGG
>NZ_JAMBOP010000113.1 GCF_023715645.1 Bacillus cytotoxicus
GACCGGGGTCGAACCGGCGATCTCCTGCGTGACAGGCAGGCATGTTAACCACTACACCACGGGACCATTGGTTGCGGGGACAGGATTTGAACCTGCGACCTTCGGGTTATGAGCCCGACGAGCTACCAGACTGCTCCACCCCGCGATGATATAATATTCTTTTTTAAAAAATGGAGGAGGTAGAGGGATTCGAACCCCCGCGCGACTCTCGCCGCCTGTCGGTTTTCAAGACCGATCCCTTCAGCCGAACTTGGGTATACCTCCATATATATGAAACTTGAATGGTGGAGCCTAGCGGGATCGAACCGCTGACCTCCTGCGTGCAAGGCAGGCGCTCTCCCAGCTGAGCTAAGGCCCCATTTTAAAACTATCGGGAAGACAGGATTCGAACCTGCGACCCCCTGGTCCCAA
>NZ_JAMBOP010000114.1 GCF_023715645.1 Bacillus cytotoxicus
ATTCCCAAGCCGGCGAACGAGCGGAACACGATGCTCGCCAGCCAGTTGAAGTTGCCGATGATGTAGGCGAACGCGCCGACACAGAGCACCTTGCGCAGCAGCTTGGCGATCACGTCGTCGCCCTGGCCGGTGGCGTGGCTCATGGCCCAATACAGGCCAGCGATCGTCATGTCGATGACGATGAGCGTGGCGGTGAGAAATGCCACTTCGCCCTGCAATAAGCCGAAGCCCGAGTCGATGTAGCGCGAGAACGTATCGAGGAAACGGTCGATGATGGTCACGTCGTTCATGGCGAATCCTCGGGCGGAGTGAGCGGAACGGCGCCCTCTGGCAATTCATCTGCGGGCGTATCGAAGCTCGGCGGAATCGGCGGGAGTTCAGCCAGCGAGTTGTATTCATCCGGCCCGGTAT
>NZ_JAMBOP010000115.1 GCF_023715645.1 Bacillus cytotoxicus
GCTACCCCATCGCTATCAAGCTAAGACTACATTAGGAATTTTTCAGGAGACTTTTTTTACTTTTTATAGGGGATCAGTGTAGATTATTTGAAAATTCGCATGCGAAATAAACCCTAACGAGTTTCACTTTTTTGAATTAAGCGGCTTGATTATCAGACATGGTACAATTGTAGACGACACCTAATATATCAAAGACCGTTTTTTTCTCATATCGATGAGATTTCCGCCCGTTTTGCTGTAGGAGATTGAACAAGCGAATTAACACCTTCGATAACTCTTGGGTGTTTTTTTGTATAGTTTGGAATAGAAGAAAAAAATAGTCTTTAATCATATAAATAGCTTTATATTCACTCAATTCTTGTTTCTTCTTCATAAGAAGTAACTTCCGCATTTGAAACATAA
>NZ_JAMBOP010000116.1 GCF_023715645.1 Bacillus cytotoxicus
GTGCTGCTGCTGGCGACCAGCTCCCGCCACAGCGCCACGCCCATGGCCGACCTGTCGTGTCTGCGCCAGCGCAAGAAGACGGTTCCTGCGCCAGTGGTCTGTTGGGCCAGTTCGATGGGCAGCAGGTGGAAGGGGTGCCCGCATGCCTGCTCCAGTACCTGTCGCTGTGCCAGGGCAATCAACTCGTCGCGCATGGCGAAGCACTGGCTGGCCCAGGCCTCGAAGTCCCCTTTACCCTTAAAAGGCTTTAAAAGGCCTTTTAGATAGGCCGCGTGTTCCAGCCGCATGAAGGCACCCTGTTGCAGGCCTCGGAAGTAGCGGGTCGGTGGGTTCGGATCGCTCATGCCGGCTCGTCCTCGCCGGCTGCGGCTTCGGGCGACTCTGCGGTGGTGGTTTCCTCGC
>NZ_JAMBOP010000117.1 GCF_023715645.1 Bacillus cytotoxicus
GGTTGCGGCCGACGCCCGGCAGGTCCGCCCGTACCGCGATGCCGCGCTGCTGGAGTGCACTGCCCGGGCCGACGCCCGACAGCATCAGCAATTGCGGTGTCTGCAGCGCGCCGGCCGCGAGCACGACTTCGCGCCGCGCGCGCAGCGTGCGGATTTCGCCGTGCTGCCGCACTTCGACGCCGGTTGCGCGCGTGCCGTCGAACAGGATGCGCAGCACCTGCGCATGCGTCTCGACCGTCAGGTTGTCGCGTCGCCCGACGTGCGGCAGCAGGTACGCGCGTGCCGCGCTCCATCGGTCGCCGTGCTTTTGCGTGACCTGGTAGATCCCGATGCCTTCCTGCTGCGCGCCGTTGAAATCGTCGGTGAGCGGCAAGCCGGCCTGTCGCGCGGCTTCCAGAT
>NZ_JAMBOP010000118.1 GCF_023715645.1 Bacillus cytotoxicus
GCAAAAGGAGCAAGTCTGGAGATTGTCGGGTGTTTGAACAAGTGTTTGATATCAAGCTTATATCCGGCTTGATACAGGCTTGAGGTCACTTGAATCGACTTAATCGAATCTCCCCCCAGCTCAAAGAAATGATCGTCGATACCGACCTGTTCTGTGCCTAATACCGATTCCCACACCCCGGCTAGTATTTTTTCCAGTTCCGTCCGCGGAGCTGTATAGGTATTGCCAGTGAGATTTCCCGTTGGAGCAGGCAGCGCCTGACGATCTATTTTTCCGTTGGAAGTAAGCGGCATCGCTGTCAGCTGTACGAAATAAGCAGGGATCATATAGGCCGGAAGCTGCCGGGACAGATGTTCACGGATCTCACCCGCGGTTAAAGAATGCTGGGCGGTATAAT
>NZ_JAMBOP010000119.1 GCF_023715645.1 Bacillus cytotoxicus
TTCTTAAAGATTCTGATAAGCTGTACGATGACTTTAAGATAGCAGATTTATCTACTTCTGAATGGTTTGAAATTGCTTCTAGAGGCAATCAGGTAGCCACAATAAAATATAATAATACAAAACAAGATTTTAAGAAGCTCGTAAATAGATCACGTGGAGGTTTTTCTAGGTTTATTCCATTCATTGATGAAGCTCAAGATTGACATGAACTTGAGCGTGAAATATTTTTTGAACTATATAATAAAAAAAATATGGTAATTGCTACTGGCGGAGAAGAGCAATTAATTAGACATGAAAAAGTTTGCAATTGGAAAATTAACTCTCAAGGAATTAAGCACAATATTATTGAAATTGAGAAAAAAAGTAATAGTTATCGCCTAGGTAAAAAACATGTTGA
>NZ_JAMBOP010000012.1 GCF_023715645.1 Bacillus cytotoxicus
CCGCAAAATTGGCTGATTTTGTGGTTTATTTTTATGGACGATGAAATTTAACATGGTTACCATTACGATCGAACCAACCTCTAAATGCCCAGTTAATCCATCCACCATCACCTTGATTCGTAAATTCTCCATCTTCAAATACCCAAATTCCAAAAGTGATTCCATCATATACTGTTGTTCCGAAGAATTTAACACCGTTAAAACGATCATTATAGTTTTGGTTTAAATTAAAAACCATAACATTATAGCGTTGACCTGCAGAATAAAATGTTGATTCCATTACGCCTTTTACAAATCCTGAACGGTTAGTTTGAGTATTGATGGCATTCCTAATCATGTTAGCGATACCTAATACATCTATACTTACATTTAAATTTGCACTAGCTTTCGCTGCTTTTGGTAAATTAGACTCTACAAAATTAATAGGTAATTCAGTAGATAGGTTAGTAGGAACATTTGTTGTAGAAGGAGAGACCTCAGCCGCACTTGCATCTGTTGGTGCAAACACTCCTAATCCTCCTAAACCGATAGCTCCAGCTAAAGCAATGTTCGTCAACTTTTTCATTTTTTTCATAAAAAACCCTCCTTTATATTTTTATAAGGTATTCCCCCCTACACTTTAAAGTATATATTTCTTATACAGCAGAGGTAAACAATTTAATTGGAAAGTCATTAAATTGTTAATAACCAAAAAAAGAATAAATATACAAAAACAATAAAAATTTATGTATATTTAAAGCTGAATTCAAGGTAAATATACATTTATAGGAATAAAAAATATTAACTGAATCTTTTGTTAATAGATGAAAAATTTTTTTATTTTAGTATCTTGGGTTCTGGTGCAAATATATGAAGAAGAATATAGAGGATAGTAGATTTGTTGGTTTATAAAATGTTTGATCAAAATTTAATCTATTAACGCTGATTTACCCAATAGGGGTTACCGTACATGTCCATCAACTTAAGAAATTTTTATACCTTCAAATTAGCTCTCTTGGTGAGAAGTCTTTATATAAAAATCCCTACAAATGTTGTAGGGATGAAGAACAGAATAAGTTTGTTACATTTTATTATTTTTCACTAGAAATAATACTTTATAAAAGATTGTTTTATCCATCTGTGTTCATGAGTACAACTCTCCAACCATCCGGATCTTCTATCGTAGTTCCCTTCTCTTTCCAATACGGATTTTCAGGTTCAACTTCATAATAGCTCATTTTATTTAATCGATTCATTATTTTTTCAATTTCATCTTTATTAGGCATATAAAATACCAGTAAATTATCTTTTGTCGGTGCTGGACAGGGGCTTCCATTAACGTGCCTTGTGAACTCAAGATGGTACTCTTCATCGGGCAATCCAAACATGACCCCGTCGTAACCTTCATGATTGTAAAACTCACCTATGCGTTTTAAACCTAATCCTGTTTCATAAAATTGTATAACTTCTTCAAATTTATCTGTTGGTCTTGCAAATCTAAACTGAACCCAATTCTTCATGCAATTCCCTCCTTTTAAATTTTAAAAGCCCTGACAATAGCTATTATAAGTTAGAAATATAAGGTTTAAAATCCCCCATTTAGGGGAGAGTTACTTAAGATGAAAGACGTATAAATTAATAAACAGTAGTACTTTAGTATGAATTCTATTGAAAATTGATTACATGAATATGGGCCTAAACGAGAGATAAGTTAAAATGTGTCGTAACGTGCAAAATCCCCTTAGAATGAATGTCCGCTAATGCTTATTGTATTATTCTGTTCCATTGCTATACATCCCCCTTAACAGGCTGTATTATTATAACATTATTGTATACTTATCCAACAAAATATTAGGTTTTTAATATATAATAAAGGGATATCATGGAAAGAAAGGGGATATTCCTAATGAAAATAACAAATTATACCTCATCGTATATTACTAATACTAAATTTAATGAATCTGAAAAAAAGGATTTATCTGTAGAAATTAAACATAGTAATGAATATGAGAGTGAATCAGACAAAAGGAAGAAGTTATTAGACGAAAAGTACAGTGAAATTCATAAAGAAAACATGCTATATGCTAATCCAGAAGAACATATTTATAATAAATATCGCAGTCAATATTCAAAAGAATTTCGTCATGATTTAAGTAAAGAAGAGAGAGAAGTTGCATTACAAACAGAAATGAATATGTTGAGTGGCAACGGTAAAAGTGGTTTTTATAGTATGCGTGATTCTTTGTTTAGAAACTCAGATCCTATTGATGGAAGGGTTGAAAATTACAAAGAGAAAGCTTTTCAGCGTGAACAAGTAAATCGTCAGATTCAAGATTTATTTACTCAAAAAAACATTGACATCCCAAATGATGAGAACTTAACTTTTAATGTTGATCCAAATAATTTTCAAGTTACGGTGAAAGGTAGTAAGAATATACAATTGCTACAACAAATTGAAAAAGTTTTAAATGATAAAAATAATGGTAAGGAATTGTTTTCACATATTTTTCAAAGTAGTGATTTTAAATCTGAACAAATGAAGCCAGAGGCAATACGTAAATATGGTTTGATTTCTACACTTAGATCAGGAACGGGGTATAACTTACATGATTTAGAGCGTAAAGATGGTAAGTTCTTAACTCCTGATGGTCAAGATGTATTTGAACTCTATTTGAATCGTATGCGTCAAAACCCGTATGAGCGTAATTATGTGAGTCTTGCGGCATCAGTATATGGTTCAAGGTATGATGAATTAGCAGAAAATGGTTTTGATGTGATGCCAGATTTAATATTATCTATTAATTATAGTAATAATAAGTTACAAGATATTGGCCAAAAAGAAAATTATAGTGATCTTTATTGGCTTGCTGATTTAGAAAAAAGTGTAGAAGTTGAAAATAAAAAGAATAAATAGAATTTAAGTTACACTTGAGGTTCTGTTAGTAAAATTTGTGTTTACGTTCTTGTTGTTGTTCTTTAGATTGACGTATTAATTTGACAGAATTAGGTTTTCATCTAAAGAAACGGAGAAAAAAGGTCGCTGTAGTTTTAATAATTACAAAATTAATATATACAGATAAATTGAGAAATTTTATATATATGAAAAATATGAAAAAGTAAGTTGGCAAGCAGTTTAAACAAGAAACTAAAAAAATAAAAAGAGTCTGGATACAGACTCTTTTTATTTGCCTACTAAGGTAGGACGACACCAATTTTTTCGTACCTACTACGGTAAGGCTACACCAATTTTTTCGTGCTCACTACGGTAGAGCTACACCAATTTTTTCGTGCTCACTACGGTAGAGCTACACCAATTTTTTCGCCGTTCTTTTCATTCAGGTACACTTTTGTGGCGAAGGTGAACGGGTAAGAACTTCGCTGAATGAATCTGTTCTGTTAATTTATATCATTACGGAGGTGAAACAGATAAGAACTCCGTTTAATTTCATCATTATCGGTTTTTTATTTTGCCGAGCGTACTCCGAAAAACAGCTCACGTCTAGTATCGGTTTATTTATTTTAGCCAGGTGTACTCCGAAAAACAACCCCACGTCTTTACGGATATTGTATCAAAAAAAGGGTTCTGGTGCAAGAAGTCTATAAAACTTGGATATACTGATACTACTAATCTAAAGAAGGTGCGTGATTGGTATGGAAAAGAAAAATGTATTCAAGTGGAAGCATTATCAGCTCGATATTATTTTGTTAACAGTAAGATGGTATCTACGGTACAACCTTAGTTTTCGTAATTTAGTGGAAATGATGGAGGAACGGGGCTTATTTATTTCTCATACAACGATTATGCGTTGGGTTCATCAGTACGGTCCTGAATTGGACAAACGAATCCGACGTCATCTTAAACAAACAAGTGACTCCTGAAGAGTCGATGAAACATATATCAAAGTAAAAGGGCAATGGATGTATCTATATCGTGCAGTGGATTCCAAAGGAAACACGATTGATTTTTATCTCAGTGAAACAAGAGACACAAAGGCTGCAAAGCGCTTTTTCAAGAAAGCTTTGCGGTCTTTTCATGTTTCACAACCTCGTGTGATAACTATTGATAAGAATCCCGCCTATCCTGTAGCAATTGAAGAGTTGAAGAATGAAAAAAAGATGCCTGTGGGCATCCAAATAAGGCAAGTGAAATATCTTAATAACATCGTGGAACAAGATCATCGTTTTATCAAGAAACGAGTTCGCCCTATGTTAGGACTGAAATCACTTCGTACAGCTAATTGCATTTTAGGTGGCGTTGAAGCTATGCATATGATGAGAAAAGGGCAACTTCACCAAAGGGTGAAGTCTGCCCGAAATGAAGCTGAATTCATTCATAAATTGTTTGGATTAACTGTTTAACCTCTCAGTTAACAGAACATTGCCGTTCTATGTTTCTGGTAAAGTATTTTTGCACCAGAACCAATTTTTTTACTTTTTTGTTATTGTTTTATTATAGGTCAGTATTTAGAGAACATTATTATATTAACAATTTTGCATAAATCTAAAAGGAGAAGACATGAAAAAATCAATTGAAAAATTAGTTAAATCCATAACAGAATCAACTTCTATAACAGACATATGTGATAATCAAATATGTAACACATTAAGCCCTGTAATAGATTTTGTCATCTTTCCAGAATATCTTATTTTTAATGCGACTACGTATTCCAGCAAAATAGTTTCCTTATTAATTTTTTTAGCTATAATTGTTGTATTTGGACTTCTATTTGAATTTATTCTAAAGAAAGCATTTAAAAAGGTGCTCTTTTAGAATTAACGATAAAAATTTTCGGGAAAATAATGACCATTGCAATACTCTTTTATGGTATTAAAATAGTTATATATTTAATAAAATTAAAAAAATACTAAACTAATTTTTGTTAGGAAGTCGCCCATCACCATTTAACTAAAGCGAAATTGTATCCCTAAAATGAAAAAAGCGTTATTCTTTCCTATGATTCTACAGAAAGAATAGCGTATTTTTTCATTTTAGGGGGTATTTTGTTTTATTAACTTGATAGCGATGGGGTCTCGCCACATGCCCATCAAGCTAAGAAATTCGTTGTTCCCCAAAATGAAAAAATGAGTTAAATTCTCATAAGTAACTGTAGAGATATAAAATTTTCGTTTTGGGGGTATCTCAAAATATTAACTTGATGGGCATGTGACTCTACCCCTAAATAGACAATAAACTGTTTGGATTCCTTTGTAACAAAAAGGATGTCAGAGAGTTTTGATAAAAATTAAATTTGTTACATATTTTTGTTACGCAAAAATCAACAAGTCGCTTAGTAATGCACTTCAAGCAAAGCATTGTAACAAAAACGTACAGTATTGTTACGGTATAAATATCCTTAGCATGGGCTTTATGTTAGTACGTTGGCTGTACCACTGGACATCATCGAAGAACTTACATACATCAACATTGAAGACCGTTCACAAATGTTAAACTATATTGAAGTTCAACGCCCATCGTGGAAAATGAAAACTCTCAAAAGTTAGTAAAGGGGCTATTATAAAATGACAAAACTTTGACCACAGCAAGACTTTATCAATTTCTTCTTTATTGTTTAAATCGATATTGGGGAGTGTTTCAAATAAATAAAAAAGATAATGATAGGGACTTTTGAGATAGTGTTTATTGTTCTTTATTAAGGGTAGTGGCTTTTGAAAAAATTCCTAGTTTATGGAAATATTTATCCTACTACTAAAGTTGTAAAAAATCTAGTCAATATGTAGCAAGTAGCATTAATTGAAAAAATGTAAAATAAATTTAAGAATCAAAATGTTGGAAGGGAGAGAGAAACCAATTGGATAGAGAAAATAATAAAAAACTTGTGGTAATCACTGGGGTAACACAAGGATTAGGTCGGTCATTAATTGACCGTTTTTCTGAATTAGGTTGGTTGATTGTTGGATGTGGTCGTTCCAAAAGTAAGATAGAACAAATCAAGAGACAATTTGATAACAAACATGATTTTCAATCCATTGATGTTTCGGACGATAAAGCTGTTAAAGCTTGGGGAGAATATATTCTTCAGCGATACGTTGCACCAGATTTACTGATTAATAATGCCTCTATTGTAAATAAAAATGCAACGCTTTGGACTATTTCTTCGGAAGAATTTGCAAATGTTATGAATATTAATGTGAATGGTGTAGTCAATGTGATACGGACATTTGTACCGGATATGATTCATAATAAACGAGGGATCATAATCAATATTAGTTCAAGTTGGGGACGTTCCGGTGAGGCAGAACTTGCACCGTATTGCGCTTCCAAGTTTGCTATAGAGGGTTTAACTCAATCAATGGCACTAGAATTGCCGAAAGAACTGGCAGTAGTTGCACTAGATCCAGGTGGAGGCATTTATACTTCGATGCTACAATCATGTGCACCAGAGTATGTATCGAGTTCTCCAACTGCCGAGGCTTGGTCACATGTTGCTGTGCCGTATATGCTTAGCATTACATCAAATGATAATGGGAAATCCCTTACTTGCCCTAAAGTAAGGAGTGGTACCAATGAGTAAGAAGGTTCATCGAGTGACAAAAATCTTTGAGTGTTGAAAAAAGGAGGTTTGTATTGTGGGTAAGAGTTTATCAGAAATGTCACTAGAAGAATTATGGGGACTGTTTCCTATTATTTTGAAAGAACATAATTCAATATGGAAAGATTGGTATGTACGAGAAGAAAAACTACTTAACAATATAATCGGTAATCAATATATTGAACGAATAAATCACATAGGAAGTACCTCTGTTAACGGGTTATTAGCAAAGCCGACGATAGATATATTGCTTGAAATAACAGAAGACTGTGATTTGGAGTTTTTAGTGAATGTGTTGGAGAAAAACGGATATATTTTTGAAAAGCAACCACAAAAGCCTTCACCTCATATGATGTTTATGAAAGGCTATACAGAAAAAGGATTTGCCAAAAAAGTATTTCATCTTCATCTTAGGTATATAGGGGATTGGAATGAATTATATTTTAGAGATTTTTTACGACTGCACAAAGATGTTTCCCAAGAATATAGTAATTTAAAAATGAACTTAATAGACAAATATGAACATGACAGAGATGGATATACGGAAGCAAAAACAGAGTTTATTAACAAATATACTAAAATTGCAAAAACGGAATTTGAAAACAAATATAATCCAAACTAATAAGCACTTTATTTCAAATCAAATTTTTTTATAAAACAAGTCCTTGATATGCCACCAAAGAATGCATTTTAAAGTTGCCATGTGCTGCATAGTTTTACGCATCAAAGCAAAAAGTAACGTTGGAGGTGAGCAAAGTGGGTCGAAAAATTAAACAGGATCCTTCTAGAGCAGGTCTTGGTTCTTCGCAAGTGGAAGGTCAAGGAACAACTACGCGAGAAATAGGTTCTATTCAAGTGGCTTCATCAAATAAGCAGCAAAAACGTAGTTAATCATAATTTGTTATTTTTTAATTGAAGAGAGAACTTTATTTATGTTAAACGAGTGCAATTTCAGTTGAAAATTGCACTCGTTTTCATTACTGGAATATGATTGACAATAACGGACTACAGATGTAATATCATTATAAGACTACAAATGTAATATAAGGAAGGAGAAAGCAGAAAATATGTGTAAAACGCCTAAAATATCTGAAGCTGAGTTGGAAATAATGAAAGTTATTTGGTCGAATGCACCTCAAACAGCAAATGAAATTATTCAAGATCTTGAAGGGAAAATGGATTGGAGTCCAAAAACAATTCGAACGTTGATTAGCAGATTAGTACAAAAGGAAGCGATAGCTGCTTATCAAGAAACTGGAAAAATGTATACATATACTCCGTTAGTTTCTCAAGACCATTATTTACAGGTAGAAACAAAATCTTTCCTTAAACGTTTTTATGGTGCAGCATTGAAGCCATTGCTTGTAAACTTCTTAAAGGAAGAAAAGCTTTCTCAAGAAGAAATTAATGAACTTAAGCGTATTCTTGATGACAAAAGTGAAGCTGATCGAAGAAAAGAACGATGAGTATAGAAATTTCAAATGGTCCACTTATGCAAGTTTTCAATTGGATACTTGAATCTTCCTTAATGGCTAGTATTTTAGTTGGAATCATATTATGTATTAAACTTTTACTTAAAAATAAGTTAACTCCAAGATGGCAGTACGTATTATGGATTATCATTATTTTTCGTCTAATTTTACCGTTTGCACCTGAAAGTTCGTACAGTATATATAATATTTTCTTACCTAATCGTGAAATTTCTTCTACCGTTAATGTTTCTACTGTGAATTATGAAAAGACAAATGTTTCCGGTGAAACGGTCACCATTGACGGGGAAAATGAAACATTTACTCAATCAAAAGCGCAACATACAGATCACATTTCAATTTACAAAATTGCATTATATGTGTGGTTGTTTGGAGTTGTTTGTTTTGGGATTTTTATGATCGTATTAAACAAGCGTGTCTACATGTATATAAAAAAACAACCACTTATGACTGATAAAAGAATTATTAATCTTTTAGAGCATTGTAAACGTACAATGTCCATTGAACGAAATATTCCTATAGTTGTATCTGGTAACATTTCAAGTCCAACAGTTCTTGGGTTTATAAAACCGAGAATCTTGCTATCTGAAAATCATATGAGAACGCTAGATGATGATCAACTACGTTTTATTTTCTATCATGAATTAGCGCATGTGAAACGAAAAGACGTTGGCATGAATTGTTTGATGAATAGTGTACTCATCTTGCACTGGTTTAATCCAATTCTTTGGTATGCATATTACCGTATGCGTGAAGATCAAGAAATTGCATGTGATGCACTTGCGCTTACATATATCGATTTTAAACAGAGAATTGCTTATGGGCATACAATTATCAATCTATTAGAAGACTATTCAAATCGTTATCAGATTCCTAGCTTAGCCAATTTAACAAGGAACAAGCTAGCCGTAAAAAGGAGAATTGTGATGATTAAACAATTTCAAAAAAAATCGTATCGTTGGTCGCTGGTAGGGCTTACTGCGGTAATTTCTATATCAGCGATTTCATTAGTAAATGCAGAAGAACCTTCTCAAAATGTTAAAAAGTTATTTAGAGAAAATCAAAATGACAGACAAATAAGTATGGATGAAGAAGCACCAGATCCTGGACTTGATATAACAGACATTTCAAAAAAAACAAAGAAAGAGCGTCATACCGTCGTCTTACCAACAGAGACTCATCGTAGTTTATTTAAAGAAGTATTTTGGAATCAATCGAAAAAAGGTGAATTTTACAAAGGGCAAATTCAAACAAATGACATTGACATTGACCAAGCTTTTGCAAATGAAACAATAGAAATAAGTCCACTTCCTAGTAAATATAAAATGGATGCTTCTTTTAGTAGAAAAAACCCGTGGCCGGTCTTTATTTTAGGAAAGTTAAAGGACGAAAAAGGAAATACATATACTTGGAAACAACCTTATCAAAACGAGTATCCTTATCAAGATCCTATATTATATTTGGACCATGTAGTGGATTTACCTAATTTTGAAGGAGAAACTGCGAAAGTAGCTCTTCGTTTTATATGGTTAACTGATGAAGGGAAATGCTACGGAGTCGGTGACAAGTTATTTATGTTAAAAAAACAAGAAGTATTAACAGCAAAAGATGCAGAATATTCAGCGGTGCCACCTGTAACGAAATAAGATAAGAATGGTTTTCTCTAAAAGAAGAAATGATTATGTATTAAGTTTCACAACTTATTTTATAAATAGACGATTATATCACTACATACAGCAGCAGCCTATCTCGTATTTGAAAAGAAAGAGCCTGTTGCAAGTGAAATAAATAAATCATCTATTTTAAGTGCAAAAAATGATGAAACAGAAGTGGTTTTCGATTTTCGGAAGGCATGAATTCTATCAAGTAATGCTTGGTTTTCTAATAGTAAGTAAAAAATACATTCCTTGTTATCTAAGGAGTGAGCCTTTCTTTATTATTGATATGTGGTCGTATATGAATTTTGGATTGTTAGCAATTTCTTGAAATGGTATGATTTGTGTGGAAGGAGGGTGACAATGAACAATAATTACAAACAAATAATTAGATTTGTTTTTGTAGGATGTATGAATACATTAAACTACTGGCTACTTTATTTATTATTTACGCATATTTTTCATTTTCATACTTTAACTTCACATAGTATAGCTTTTATAGTGAGTATGATCGGTTCTTTTTTTATGAATACATACTTTACGTATAATACAAAAGTAACATTAAAGAAATTTTTACAATTTCCGTTAACGTATATTGTAAACTTTATTATTATGACAATTAGTATTTATGTTTTAGTTGATGTATTGAATTTGAATAAAGATATCGCACCACTGATATCATCTGTAATTGCTATTCCGTTTACATTTGTGATTTCTAAAAAAATATTAGTTACCAAAAAAGAAGTTATAGTATAAAACATAATAAAAAAAATCTTCAGCATTGATATTGAAGATTTTTTTTATTTTTAAGAGACTCTTTACTTCGAATTAGTTGGATATAAGGAATGATTATTTTCAATCCTTAATCTATAAAGGTTCATTATTCGCACTTGTTCTTCGGTTAATTCCTCTTTATTCCAATACATATGCATTAAGCTATATTCAAATATTTCCTTTAATCTAATAAATAAAGGAAGCTTGTCTAGCATTTCTTTAGATATTTCATTTTCCTCTTGGTATCCATCAACTATTGCTTGTGTAATGGAATTCGCATAGTCAACTATGTTGCCATTCCCTACAAATGAATACTCTAACGCACTATATATTGGAACTGCTAAATCAAATATATAAAAATGTTTCTCACAATCTTGAAAATCAATCATTGTCAAATTTAAATTATTTTCTACTAATATGTTTTCTAACCATAAATCGCCGTGTATCAATCCATAATTTGAAGGATTCTTTGGCAGTTTTTTTATCGAATATAAAACCTCATGTGCAAATTCTCTAATCATACTTTCTTCTTCAGGGATATAGTTAAGAAAAGAATATTCCTCATTGTCATACCATTCGTTTATATGTATGATCGGTTCAATACTTTCGAACTTTTTAGATAAACGATGTAATCTGCCAATTTGCTGACCCAATTTTTTGAACACACTGGAATTCCATTGACTTCTTGGTAAGTGTATACCAGGAGCAACTTTATACAATACAATAAATAGCTCTTTGTCTAATGTTATTTTCTCTACTAATTTACCATTTAAAGAAGGTATTATCGGAGGTACTCCAAAACCTTCTCTATATAAAAAGTCTGTATATTTAACTTCTTCCAACTGTTCTTCATACGTTTTATAGTTAGTTATTCTAACGAAATAGTCACCTTGTTCCGCGATGCACTGGTACATTTCATTTGTTACTGATTTAATTTTGATAAGATCCACTGGATATATTTCATTAATTAATTTAAGTATTTTCTCTTCTAGATTCATCATTTTAAACTCCTTTTCTACAATAAATTCTGGCTTGTCTAACTTAAATTCTTTCTCACACTAAACTGTAAGTTAGCTTAAGTATATTTTTTACAACACCCCTATATTTTACCATATGCATCCGATATGTTGTGCCTAAAAAAGTACTGAAAATGATCATTTAAAAAACTTACTTAACGTACGTTATCAAGACCTAAGTCAAAAAAATAAAAATAAATGGTCCATTAATATGACTAATATGTTAAGACCATTTATTTTTAATAAAGAATTTTGAAGTCGTATTTGAATGGTGTTGTTCCCTATTTTTGAGGCAATAAATAAAGCTCTATAAGCATTTTTTAAAAATCAGCGTGTTTATATGATGGTAAACAAAGTAATATTCCCGGATTAAAACTTTAATGAGGTGAGGATAGATTTTTCCCTCTTATAATGGTTCTATTTTACAAATGAAGAAATAAAGTTTATAATTAACAATCATATTAACATTGTTAATATGATTGTTAATTATAATAATGTGAGGTGCTTATTTTGAAAGGAAGAGATGTTGTTTTAGGGTTACTCATGGATAAAGAATTATCTGGTTATGATATAAAAATTGTTTTTGAAGAAGTATTCACTCATTTTTTTGACGGAAGTTTTGGGATGATTTATCCGACTTTAAGACAGTTAGAAAAAGAAGGGAAAATAAAAAAAGAGGCTGTGATGCAAGAAGGTAAGCCAAATAAAAAAATGTATTTTATAACAGATGAAGGCAGAGAAGAGTTTTATGAATATATGAAGACTGATGTAGAGAAGGATGTTTTACGTTCTGACTTTTTAATGCGTATGTATTTTGGGGAATATAGCGATACCAATACGATGAAAAAGTGGATTGAAGAAGAGATTGAGAGAAAAGAAGCGTATATTATGGATCTTCGTTTGAAGTATGAAAAGTGGAGAGAAGGAATTACATTTGCAGAAGAGATTTCATTAGATGTTGGGATTTCGTCTTATACTGCACAAGTTGAAACTTTAAAAAATAAATTAGCTCAGCTTACGATGCAAGAAAAAGAAGATGAAAAGTAAAGTTGCATACGAGAAAGTGGGGATTGTTATGGAACAATCAAAAGGAATTAAAATTGTTTTCTTAATGTGTTTAGGTATTTTTCTATGTATGATTGATACGACGATTATGAATATTGCTTTGCCAGCAATACAGGCTGATGTGAACACATCATTGGAGAAAATGTCTTGGATATTGAATGTATATACGATGTCTATTGCAGTACTAGCGATACCACTAGGGCGAATTGCTGATATATTTGGAAAGGCAAAATTATATATTATAGGTTTAATAATTTTTGGAATTGGTTCAGCGTTATGTACGTTTGCAAACACGGGGGATTTTCTTATTTTTTCTCGGTTTATTCAAAGTATAGGGGCTGCTATTTTGTTTCCAACAAGTATGGTAATTGGGGTATCCGCAGTTCCAATGGCAAAAAGGCATATTGCACTCGGTATTTTAGGGATGACACAAGGGTTATCAGCAGCCATTGGTCCTGTACTAGGAGGAGTTATAACACAAAATTTAGGGTGGAGATGGGTATTCTTTGTGAATATTCCAATTTGTATCATTGGTATTGTTTTATGTTTCATTATGTTAAAGATAAAAAATGAAGAGCGAGTAGCAGATAAAATTGACTGGATTGGATTGGTACTTTCTAGTGTTGCCATTTTCTTTTCCACACTTGTTTTAGTTAAAGGGAATACCTGGGGATGGCTGAGTAACTTTGCATGTATTTGCTATGTCATTAGTGCTGCTTCTTTCATTCTATTTATCTTAGTTGAAAGAAAAGTTACATCACCAATGGTAAATTTACTGCTATTTAAAGATCGAACTTTTGTTGGAGCTTCTATTGTGGTTGTACTAAGTAATTTGTTTTTAATTGGTGTAACTGTTTTACTTCCGACGTTTCTTACAAAAATACAACACCGAACAGAAATTGAAGCAGCTTTTTTAGTGACACCTATTTCTGCCATGATATTTTTAGTTTCTCCGTTTGCTTCACTAGTTATGAAGAAGTTTGGCAAGGTTCTGGTTATCTTACTAGGATTCATGGTTATGAGTTTTGCATATTATTGTTTACAAATGATAGGCATTGATTCAACTAGTAAAGAAATTATCGTTCCGTGTATGATTTTAGGTGTTGGTTATGGTTTAGTTATTGGGCCAATTACTATATTAACTGCATCCTCATTTGAGGGAGAATTATTAACCGCCTCCCAAAGTGTCGCGTCTATGCTAAGACAAATAGGAATCGTATTAGCGGTGGCTATTTTTGTATCAGGATTGACTCATAATTTATCTATAAATAAGGAAAATGTGTATCGCTATGCTGAAAAAAAGGTTCATGATCTTCATGTGGATAAAGCAGGACAAGATCAAATATTAACAGTAACAAAGGAAAAAATACAAAATAAAAACTTAGAATCAAATATAGAAAAGAAACAAAGAACAGATAATATTGGTTTAAGTCAAAAACAAAAGGAAAGTATGATTCAAGAGAAAGTAAATAATGCCCTAAATGAAGTTCCAGTAGAATATAGAGAAATGAAACGGATAGAAATTACAAAGCAAGTAACGAAAGCGGTTGAGGGGAAAATAGAGGGCATAAGGAGAGAAACTGGTGCATTCTCAGATGATATTAGTCATTACGCCGAAAAAGAGATGGCGGTAAGTTTTACAGATTTATATAAAACGAGTGTACCAATTATTTTGTTTTGCAGTTTAGTCGCTCTTATGTTTCGCAATAGAAAATTTGAAGTTGATAAGAGAAAAAAATTAAATGTATAGTGATATTCTCACCTCAAATAGATCAGTTGAGGTTGAAACAGCTTCACTTATTAAGGACTACTTTATTATTACTTAGTATATGCTAAGTGATTTTTCACATAGAAAAAGCCGATTCCCTGTACGATAAGGACCTCGGCTTTTGTTCATTCCATTATTCCTCAATATGTAGTACTTGGTTTCACAGGCAATGCTATGCATCAGTATTTTGAATAAAATCTATCATTTTCTCCTTTAATTCAGTCGCAAATTCTTTACGCGTACTGAGATAGAATTGATTGATGGCGATAATAAAAAAATGGTTTCTTTTAGTGAATTGAATCATTTAGCTATGAATCACGATGACTCTATCAGAAGAGTGGAAGCGTTTGAGCTTCTAACAAGTAAAATGGATAAGGAAAAGGATCTTTTTGCTACCGTTTTTAATAACTTTGCACGGTTACGTCTGCTCCAAAGCTGTACCCTACAAAAAGACGATATATTATCAGATTCGCTTCATTTAAACGGAATTTCTCGAAAGTCACTCTTTACAATGTGGGAGACAATAGATAAGAATTTAAAAAATTTAACTAGTTTTCTAAACTTTAAAAAGAATAATATAGAAAAGCTAACATGGCATCAATTGATGACTTTTCAACAAAATGAGCAAAAAAAAATGCCTTTTTCAACGGCCGTAGAAGAAATATTTAATTCATTTAAAAATATTGATGATGAAATTGCTCAATTTGCACTTCATGCAATAACAGATGGCTGGGTAGATGCAGAGCCAAGAGCAAATAAATCTCCTGGAGGTTTTTGTGCTCCTTTTCTAAGTGAGGGAGAATCTAGAATTTCTTTACAATATGACGGAACGATAGAGAGTGCAAGGATACTAGCACATGAACTAGGCCATGCATGGCATTTTAAGCAATTAAAAGATGGTCCCTCAATTTCCTTTTTAGATGAACGTTTTCCAATGAGTATCGCAGAGTGTTCATCTATTTTATTTGAGTTAATTTTTGTGGATCATTTAATTACAATTACGAGTGATATAGAAATTAAACAATCTTTACTTAACTATAAAATACAAAGTAGTCTAAATTATTTAATGGCAGTTCGAGGATCTTTTATATTTGAGCAACTTTTTTATGAAAAAAGTAAAGATGGTCCATTAAATTCTATTCAGATAGAGGAATTATCAATTGAATCTCAGAAAAGAGCCTATGACAATAGCTTAGAAGAGTATCAACCTTTTGTCTGGATGAAATATGGACATTTTTATGAGCCTACCATTCCTTATTACAATTATCCTTATACTTTTGGTTATCTACTAAGCTTAGGTCTGTTAGCCATCGCAAAGCGCGATGGTAGTGAATTTAATTTGAAATTTAAAAAGTTTTTAAGTGAAACGGGGAAAAGGCCAGTTGAAGAATTAGTATACCATTACTTTAATATTGAACTTTCTAATCCGCAATTTTGGCAGCAGTCTATTAATCAAATTATTAGGGATATAGAAGAATATATTCATCTTTCAAATAGTTAAATCTTATCCAGTAAATTTCAAAGGAGAAATAATTCCCCTTAGTTAAAGGTGCCTTTAGTAAATAATCAAATCTTATAAACGACCATTAATAGAACTTTAGGCATTTCTACTCAAATATAGAAAAATTCTATTCAAATTTAGTTCCAAAACTCATTACAAAAAGCCCTAACATATTATACATGACTAATATGTTAGGGCTTTAATATCTTTTATGTTTTTTTATTTAAGCCTTGATAACATATGAAATTCGCGTTTTGTTGGCGAGTGAGACCCCATCGCTATCGAGTTAAGAGAAACTTTAATTCACTAAACGATATTTTTATCAACCTTTATTACAAAACTACAGAATGCGGCAAGAAAAGACCCTGATCGCTTTTATACACGGCCAGGTGCTCTCGCCAAACTAGAAAAAGGGATTTTAGCTTTTGTATAGAGAATAATAAAAAATATATAGGAGATAGTGTTAATTATATAAATCCACTTGCTGCTATGCAGAATACAACATGTCTCCTCCTGTCCTGCTCCTTTTGTCTAAAACGTGGCGTGTGGCAGAAAAAGGCCTTGACCGCTTCTACTCATGGCCATCTAAAAAGAAAAGGGTTTTATGTCAGGTTTTTAATTTAGCTTTATATAGTAACAACAAAAAGAATCTTTTGACATAGATTAATTTTAGTTTAAAATAAAAGTGAGTACTCACTCACTAAAATATATAGGAGGAAAGTTTATGTCTCTAATAAACGAGGCTGTAACGCTTAATCATGTTTCTAAGTATTTTGGCAAGAAACAAGTAATTCAAGATATTTCATTTTCTGTTCACGAAGCTGAAATTTTTGGTTTAGTTGGTCCTTCTGAAATGTATAATTATGACCAAATTAAAACAAAATCAAAAGAACAAGAATCCTCTTTATTTTGTATAATTTGGTGATAAATATTAATTTAACAATTTTCAGGATTTTACCGAAAGTATAATAGAACGAACGTTCTTGTTGTGGTACACTTATTTTTAAAGTTAATCAGATAATTGAAAAAAACTTTCTCAACATGTAAACAGAATAACAATTCTGAATCTTATGATAAAATAATTTTAACGATAAAATGAACGAAAAAAGACCCATATGAGCGTATTCAAGAGGATGGTTAGCAGACACACTTTTGATCGTTCCCTAACAATGTAAAGGAAACATTAGCACATACGAGTCACATCAAGTATAGTATAAAATCACAATATCCATTCTCGTATTTTTGTTTTCGAGTTGAGAAATGTTAGGTTGGCGTTCCGTTCGGAAATGGATGTGATTTTATGCAAGAAGTAATGAATAAGTTATTAAACAGAATGGAGAGTTTAGGCTATTCAAGAAGAAGTTTTGCTCAGAAAATTAAGGTAAGCCGTGAAAAAATTAGAAGATCACTTATATGTGAATATGAAATGGATGTAAAAGTATTTTTCAGTGCTATTGATCTCTTATTTGAAAATAAACAAGAAAAAAGAAAAATCACAAGAGAATATTTTAGTAAATGCCAAAGCATATCGAATATTGAAGTTGGTTTAATATACTGCCAAGTTCAAGGTGAATATGATCTTATGAGTCAGATAATAAAAGATAATGAGAATAAAACAAATTTAGGTATATTTTTAAGCATATATAAGTTGTTTAACAAGAGGAATAACAACGAACTTAGAGGGAAAAATCTCTATGATGAACTTAGTAAAAAACGTTTTTCTTCCAATCCGCATTGTCAAGTAATGGTAAATATTTTGTTTATGTTAGCCCTTGCAGACATGCCGAACAATAATGCAATCATTCAATATGTAGATGCTGTTGATTGTAATTTAGAAAAGCTAGAGCAAGGATACATTAAAGATTATTTAAGTATGTTAGCTAATGAAAGAAAGGCATATATGTATTTGTGGAGAGTAAAACTTGAAAAATGTCGAGAGACATGTTATAAAATAATTAATAGTTGTATGGATATTCCAATTATTCAAGCTACTTCCTTTTGCTGTTTGGGAGAGAGCTATCAGTTTGAAGATCCACATAAATCAGATGGATTTTTATCGAAGGCTATAAAAAAATTGGAAGAAGTTAATGTTCCTTTGAAATCTCAAAAGTACATAGCTTTTAATTCCACATTAGCGCATGTAAGGTTAACTAATGATTTCAATATTAACAAAATTAAATTGTCGGTAATCCACAAGAATGAGAGAGCGATTTATGAATATTACTATGGTAATCGAGATCTTGGGTTGTCACTGTTTAAAGAAATGGAAATGGTTGGGTTAAGCCCTTTTCAACGATTTTCTTATAGCAAATGTATTGGGGATTTAGAAGGAATTAAACAAGCCTTGCTCGAATTTGAATTATCAGGACTAAGTTTCTATGGTCAGTTATGTAAAAATATTCTAATGAACAAAGGGGAAGTGTTACAATGAAAAAGAAATTAACTGCGCTTTTATTATGTGTAGGTGTACTTGGATTTGGAATTTTCGGAAATATTAATAAACTAGAGGAGACAAGCCCGACTCAACATCAAATGGTTGATCCGGGTGGATCTTGAGAAATTAAATATAATGTTTAAAATGAAAGTCGTTACTTCGGTAGCGACTTTCATTGCGTTTAAGGTGTGACATAAATCTAAAGGTAAATTGCGAAACTGTGTCACCTAATAATTGTCAATCTGATAGCAGGGATCTATATTAAACAAAGGGGGAGCGGTACAAATGAAGAAAGAAAACGTAAAACAAAAGGTAAAAGAAATGATTGGACAACTAGTAGATGACACAAAAGTAAGCTGTGATGTAAAAAGCATTATGGAAGAATTACATAAAAAAGGTTTACTAAAAAAAGAAGAATTAGATGAAATTACAAATTTATTACAAACAAAAAAGGACTAGCATTTATCGCTAATCCTTTTTTGTTTGTCTAATTTACGTTGCATAACAATTTGTAATAAAGCCACTACCTTTTCAGCTTCTTCGTCATTAAGTTCGCGTCCGTCCCAGTTTAGCTTTCCTTGCTCTAACATGTCTTTCATATCGAAATCAAATCCGTTTTGATTATCCGTTCTTCCTAAAATAAAATCAGTTGTAGAATTTAATATGTCTGCTAATCGACAGAGTACTTCAAGATTAGGTTTTCTATAATTTGTTTCATATCCTCCATATGTGGAATCAGATATTCCTACCTTTTCAGCAGTGTCTTGTATAGTCCATCCTCTTCTATTACGTAAGAACTTTAATCTTTCACCGATATTCATACAGCTTGTCCTCCTATCCTCTTTTATAATTCAATGTATTTCATTTATTGGAAAATCATCTGATTGTAGGTTACAAATCATATTTTTCTTTACTATAAATATAAGATAACACTAGTATATACTATTGCACAATGATTAGATACGCAAAGCGCGGAGAAAAATTTACAATTTTTTTTAGAAAAGGTATTTACGTTTCCGCATTACGCGGATATAATAAGAATCAATCAAGAGATTACGGAGGTGCATCATGAGGAGAGATTGGCTTGTGGAAATAAGGAAAAAGCACGGTCTAACACAGGAAGACGTAGCTGAAGTTGTAAAAACAAGTCCTTCGCATTATGGTGATATTGAAACAGGAAGAAGAACGCCAAGGCCACAATTAGCCATGCGTATCGCGGTGTTTTTTGGTTTTCCATTAGATTGGTTTTTCTTACCTTCATACCTGCATAACGCGGAGTTATGGGTGTTGAAATTAGCAATGCAGATGGATTTCCCACCAGAAGATATTTTTTTGAATAAGTTTCCGCGTATTGCGGAAAAGAGGGTGGGAGTCAAATCAAAAGCAGATTAAATCTCTATTTTAATGAGGGATCAATATATGAAAAAAAAATCATGCTTATATATTCGTAATGAATACTACGGTACAGAAAAGATGGAAGATGTGTTTCGTGAAGTGTATGAAAAATATCTTGGTGTAACAGTCAAAGTCACTCGCAAAACACCTGAAGAACTAGTAGTACAAAAGAAAGCTAATTAAACCTTACGCTTCATTGATCGTTGCTCAGTGAAGTGGTGGATGATATTTAACAAGCTTGAAGCATGTATGAGTTAGCAAATCATCCACAGTTTCCAAAGATTCGCGAGGGGCGCAAGTTACTTTTTTTACAAAAGGATTTAGATGCTTGGTTAGAAGCGCAGAAGGAGGAAATCTCATGAAACCAATCAGTTTAGAAGAAGCACCGCAAGCTTTGCAGGAAGCAGTTAAAAAGTATTTGGACTTAGGGTATGAGTTACTAGAGATTACGGCAGAAGAACAATTTTCAGGCAAATTAACGTATGAAGCGAATCTTACGACAGAGCATAAAACATTTGTGAATTTACACTGTTTTCACATTTCTTTATGTGGGTTTGTGGTAGATGAAAGAAAATTTGATGATTTCGTTGCAATTAAGGCACTTGAGTTAAGTAAAACTTTTCGAAAAAGAGTGCAGCGACACATTCGTGGAATCGAAAGAAAGGAGCAACAAAATGGCACTAGTTCTGAAGAAGGACCAGAAGAAAGCGCAAATTCTTAAAGATTTCATCAAGCATTGCGTAAATAAGCAAAAAAAAGCATTAGATGCTAAGGATGAAAATGCATTTTACATCTGGTTAAAAGAAGCACGACTTGCAAGAAGAGAACTTGCAGCACTTTACCGCGCAAGAGAAAAGCATGATGAGGAACTTGCGAAGGATAAATCGCACATACAAGGCATCATCCGTCGATTACGAAGCCAGGGCATAGATGCATCCGTCGTCGAGCGAATTCATTACATAACGCTTTGTGGGGAGGTGATGTAGATGAAAACAAAGATGATCTATCAACATTACGAATATTGGGATAACCACCAAAAGAAGCGTTTAGTTGATATTGATGAGTCAATCAATAAATTCATCGAAGAAAACAGTATTGAGGTTATTGATATCAGACTTACTTCTACTTCTTTTGAAGAACAAATGGATGTTGTTGCTTTAGTGATGTACAAAGACTCTATAGAAATCGAATCATTACAAGAGGTAGTAAATGAAACATTGTTAATCTTGCAAGAATGTCCAGAAGATGCGGATCAAAACGATTTAAATGGAACAATTAATGAAGCGATAGAGTTTTTGAAAAAGTTTTCAAACCAATAAAAAAAGCCCATAGCAGTGGGCCTTTTTAGAAAGAAATTGTTGAACTTAGTATATCACAAGGAGGAAGTGCAATGCTCATAGATTTTAAATCTTTATCTATCCAGAATTTCAAGAATCATTCAAATTTACAAATTTTATTCGGTGATATCACCTCAGTTGCTGGTCGAAACGGCGTAGGAAAATCTACTATTTCAGAAGCAATTACTTGGGTGTTATATGGTACGGATCCATTCGGTACAAAAATTGAACCAAAACCAATTAGTGATGTAGATGCAGAAACAAAGGTTGAACTTCTTATCGAAGTTGATGGTAAAGATATCTTGATCTGCCGTAACCAAAAGAAAACAGCTAAGTACTTTATCAATGAAGTTCCGAAGAAAGCAAAAGAGTTCGAGTCTTGGATAGAAGGATTAGTTAATAAACAGACATTACTCTCTTTGTTTAATCCAGCGTACTTCAGCACGCAACATTGGCAAGCGCAACGTGAACAACTTCTCTCATATGTAGGTGAACCATTGAAAAAAGAAGTATTTGCTGCACTGCCAAAACTGCAGGTCGAATTACTCGAGGGAACGCTTAAAAAGCATTCGTTGGAAGATTTGCAAAAAGTTCATGCAGAACGTAAGAAAACGCATGAGAAATCATATGAGCGCGCAAGTGAGCGAGTTATCACTTTACAAGAACAATTAGAAAAACAGAAAGCAGAACAACAGGAAATCGATACAGAAGCCATTCGTCAAAAAATATTGGACTTACAAGCAGAGCGTTCCAAAATCGATGAACAGAACCAAATTGCTAAACAGAATCAACAATCATACTTACAAATGCAGTACAAAATTACTGGAATCAAACAAGAAATTGAAAAGCAGAAATCTCTCGTACTTAGTATTAAAAATGAACAGGTTCAGCAGTCTTGTCATACATGTGGACAAGCTCTACAGGGTGAAGCATTAGATAAAGTGAAGAAAAATCGAATTGATCGTTTTGAAGAAGCGAAACAACTTGGTAAAAGCATGGTCGCTAAACGTGATGATTTAGAAGGACAGTTCAAACAAATGTCACCAGTTGACGTAAATCTTACAGAAACAAGTGAATTAGATAATCAAATCTTTTCGTTAAATGCATTACTGCAGAAAGCTCGTAGTTTGGAGTTACTGCAGCAAGAAATCGATGAAGCGGCAGCTACAAAAGAACAGATTCGCAAAGAAAAAAATGAATCTCTTTCCATTCTTGATGCAATTAAGGAATTCAGAACTAAACGATCCGAACTAATGGTACAGAAAATCCAAAGTCTGTTCACGAAAATTGATGTGCAGCTGTACGAAATATTAAAGAACGGCGAAGAGCGTGCAACGTTTGAAATTCTAATGGATGGTAAGCCGTACAGCAGATTAAGTACAGCTGAAAAGATTAAAGCAGGATTAGAAGTAATTGAAGTGCTTAGTAAACAAGGAGAATTAATCGTTCCGACATTTGTTGATAATGCAGAAAGCATTCTTCATTTCGAAAAACCATCTGGACAACTGATTATGGCCCAGGTTCAAGATACAGATTTTACGGTTCAAGCAAAAATAATTGAAAACAAGGAGGAAGTTATAAATGGCTAATCAAGTAGCGGTTTCAAATACACAAGCAGTTGTAGGAAGTTTCACTCAAAGCGAATTAGATACATTAAAGACAACAATCGCACTTGGAACATCGGATGAACAATTCGCTTTATTTGTTCAAACTTGTGTTAATGCGGGTTTAAATCCTTTTTTAAACCATATTTATTGCATCGTTTACAACACTAAAAACGGACCAAAAATGAGTATCCAAATAGCGGTTGAAGGTGTACTTGCTCTTGCAAGAAAAACTGATGGATATAAAGGTGTGGATGCACAACTTGTACATGAAAATGATGATTTTAAATACAACGCAACAACTAAAGAAATTATTCATTCTGTCGGTTTTCCAAGAGGGCGAGTAATTGGTGGATATTCAGTAGCGAAGCGTGAAGGTTTTGAAGATGTTGTGGTTCTGATGGAAGCAAGTGAAGTGGAGCATATGACTAAAGGGCGCAATGCTGATATGTGGAAAGATTGGTTCAACGATATGTTTAAAAAACATTTATTAAAACGATCCGCTAAGCTGCAGTACGGAATTGAAATTGGCGAAGATGAACCAGTTGCAAGTAAACCTGTTGAAGAGACACCTTCTTATCAACCAGATGTTCGAGTGGATATTACACCAAATCAGCTGCAAATTGAAGAAGGTGAAGTTATCGATACAGAAGAGGAAATCAAAAATAAATGGTCTGCTATTAACGAGAAACTGCAAGAGTACGGCATGACAAAAGATGACTTGAAAGCAATCATTCAAGAAAAGTTCAACAAGAAGCCTAGCGACTTATCGTTGCAGCAGATTGCAGCTCTTTCAAAATTCATCGATTTAGAACATGCAAATCGTCAGAAAGAACAAGAGACTGTAGTTATTGAACCGCCGGAAATGAACTTCGATGTGGAACTTGATTAATGAACGACAAATCAAATGTGCTCCTCTCGCGAAAATTGTGGGAGCGAGCACAATCAAAAGATGAGTTGAAAAAGTCGATTGCACGGTATATAAAAATCGGTTATCCGAATTACAAGATAGAAAAAGTCATTAGGGATGGAGATTTTTACATCGCGATTTGCGAAAAGGAGTGAGTTCGTTGAACAGCAAGGTAATGCAAATAGGACAAATGAACTTTCGAGGAAATGTAATCGATCACGGTTGGTTTAAAGCTCTTACATTAGACAACGGAAAGCCGTACATGGTGGCGATAACCATTTTAGGAGAAGTTGTTTATTGGTATAAGCCAACTGAGGTAAGAGACGAACAGAGCAACCAAGTTCGTTATAAGCAAAAATTCAAAGCGGATATGCTTCAAAAAAGTTATCAACAACTAGCAGATTCATTTGGTTTCACGAAAAGACAGGTAAAGGATGCATGTGATTATCTAAAAGATATAGGACTAGTGCGAATCGAATTTCGAACTATTTTGGTAAACGGAACTTGTTGTAACAATGTAATGTTTATTGAACCTATTCCAGAAAACATACGAAAAATCTCAGTTTTATATTGGAAAGGCGAAATCCCTCCTACGTTAGAACGTAATAGCCTATTACATTCAAATGGAACACCCTCTTACGATAGAACGGAGGAGCCTCCTACGCCAGAACGTAAGACAAATACAAAGATTACTACAGAGATTACTACACATATAGATAATGATGATGATAAGGGTTCCCCTTTAATAGACGGAAATTTTAAGACAAGTTATAACCACTTATTACAGTACGGGATTTCTTTAAGTACAACAGGTGAGCAAGAGCTTGGGGAATTTTGCGACGTATTCGGTAGTGAAATTGTAAATAAAGCTGTTGATAAAGCGATTGATGAAAATACAAAACGTTGGTCGTACATTCGTAAGATTCTAATCGATTGGCAAAACAACAACGTCAGAACAATGGCGGATGTAATAAAGCTCGATGATGATTTCAAAAACCGTAAAGGCGGTGATGGAAATGCAACAAATAGGCGACGTTATGGTCGGGTTAATGGAGCGAGCAGAAGCTATGCGGAAGAAAATGAGAGCCGAGGAAGAAACATGCCAAGTTTTATCAAGCGAGTATAAGTGCTTGAAATGTCATGATGTAGAAATTGTTTTTTATGAAGAGGTGAACGAATTTGGTATGCGAGTATCGATGCAAAAGGATTGCGATTGTAAAACACAGCGAGTATTAGAGCGCCGCTTAAAAAACGCCATGATTCCAGAAGAATTTGTGGATGCAAGGTTCGATTCTTATCTCCGTGAAACAGAAGAGCAAAAGCTTCTCTACAATACGATGGCACAGTATTTGAAGAACTTCGAAAGTGTCAAAAAGACAAAGCAAAACAGTTTAGGATTTATCGCGACATTCGGAGAACTTCGGATCAAGCAACTGGAGCCAAATAAACGAGCGCAGGCCAAAAGAGAACATAACAGCTTTGGTCTCGGTAAAACTCATTTACAAGTAGCGGCTGCAAAGTACCTCATGAAACAGGGATATAGCGTGCTTCTCATTTCAGACGGCACGTTCATGGATGATCTCATTGCAGCGAAGATGATGAATGACGACAAAAAAGAGTTTAATCGTCTGTTGGACCATGCAAAGCAAGTTGATGTTCTCATTTGGGATGATCTTGGAAAATCCAAATGGTCAGAAGCAAAAGAAAATTTGTATTACCAAATCATTGATTATAGGTATCGCCATAACTTATCGATTTTATACAGCTCCAATGAAGATGATGAAACACTACCTGACAAGATTGGATATGCAGCAAAGAGTCGCTTGTTCGGTATGAGTAAAGAGTACTTAATCGCTGTTGAAGGCGAAGATTATCGAGAGAAGGAGTGAATGATATGTGTCCAAAATGCAATAACACTGGCATTATTCGTAAAGAAACTTATCCAGGAGTAATCGCAACGGATGGCTGCACATGTGAAGTGGCAAAACAGCAGGAAACGTCGTATCAAGAGCGCTGGAACAATTGGCTTAATTACTTTGAAACGGTGGTGAAAATGCATGAGCAACGTGTCAGTTGAGAAGAAGCGGGAGTTTATGAAATGGGTTTTGGATTGTTTACGACAAAGAGATCGTAGGGGTTTTTCGCTCTTATACAATTTTCAAAAGTACAGTAGATTCGCGAATAGAGTTCGCTTTGTTGAAAATGCACAGAAGTATCCGTATGGATTAGAAATATCAGCAAAATGCTCATCAAGGGAGCCGTTTGCGTTTTATAAACCTAATGCAACTAAAGATGAATTGGACGACGTAGAAGCAGCTTTTGACCATTTTAATAATCTTGATACTCCAATCTATATCCAACTGAACTTTAAGGGGAAATACAGACATCCGCTGTATATGGAAGTATTGGAAGATGATGAATCACCACAGGATACGGATTTATCCGATGAGGATCACTTAGAGATTGAAAAAGTAATTTCTGAACTACAAAGCATGAGTAAATCCCAGATCATCGATTACGCACTTGATAAGAGAGACAAAGATTTGTTCGATAAATTGGTTGCAAATTGAGGGGGAGCGTTATGAAAAACACTGGAATCGTACGGAGAATTGATGATCTTGGTCGTGTGTGTATACCAAAAGAATTGCGTCGAACGTTAGGGTGGCCAGAGGAAACAGCACTTGAAATTCATGTTGATGGTAAAAACGTTGTTCTTGCAAAGCACGAAAAGGTTTGTGTGGTCACTGGTAAGGCATCCGATACAAATATAGAACTGTTCGGTGGACAAGTAGTTGTCAGTCAAAATGGTGCGAAACAATTGATAGATATGATTCTTCGAGAAGCGGAAAAAAGAGGATGGCTAGCCGATTGAACGTCACAATCGTTGACAGTCGACCGGATTGGATGAAGAAAGAAGATCAGGTTATGGCGTGCATGTTGAAGTGCTCTTTATATAAACGGTGCTCTTGCCGTCTCGGAATGGATTGTAAACGTCTTGGCGGCACGGAGATACCGAAAATGAATTTTAGGAAGAGGAAACTATAGCAATAAAAAAGAGCTAGGAAAAATCCTAGCAAAATATAGGGTATTCGCGTATAGGTGAATCTCTTATATTGTATCTGAAATATTAGATGTAAGGTTGTTGATTTGGAAAACTTTACAAAAAATATACAAAGGGGAAAAACGATGAACTTAAAACAGTTGTTTCAAATGCAGAAGGCCTTGGATGAGCGGATTGTAGCAGAAAACAAGATTACTCATAATCGCTTCGATAATCTCATTTTAGCCTTATTGGATGAAGTAGGGGAATGCGCCAAAGAAACTCGTTGCTTTAAAGATTGGAGTAAGAAAGAACCCAGTCCAAGAAAGGTTATTTTAGAAGAATATGTAGATGGTTTTCATTTCGTTTTATCACATGGGTTATTAGTAAACATTGAGCCAGTAAGTTACCAAGACTGGTCATGGTTTTTATTAAAGGAATACGAGAAGTGGAAAAATCATCTTAAAACAGAGTCGTTAACAAGGCAGTTTATCGAAGTTTATAAAGTGATTACTGATTTTAGCCAGGATCGCTGCTCATATTCAAAAATGTTTATTCATTACTTAGTTTTAGGTGATATGTTGGGTTTCACTCACGAAGAAATTGAACAAGCCTACCTGGAAAAGAATAAAGTAAACCATCAACGCCAGGATGCTGGATATTGAGTAAGTACAATAATAAAAAAGTTGAGCTTGACGGCCATGTTTTTGACTCAAAAGCCGAAGCGGATTATTACAAAGGTTTAAAAATGCGTCAAGCTGCAGGTGAAGTACAAGGGTTTGAATTGCAACCGTCTTTTAAATTGCAGCCGGCGTTTACTAAGAACGGCAAAAGATTTTTAGCGATTACATACAAGGCAGACTTCATGATCTATTTGCCAAATGGTGATGTTGAAGTTGTTGATATAAAGGGAATGGAAACCGAAACCTTCAAAGTAAAGATGAAAATGTTCGAATACAAATACCCGCATTTACAACTCATCCTTTTGAAGCACGTAAAGAAGTACGGTGGATTTATCGGGTTGGATGAGTATAAGAAATTAAAGCGTGAAGAGAAAAAACAAAAACAAGCCAATTAAAGGGAGAGGATCACATGTCATATATCGAATTCAAACCAACTTTAAAGAAAGTAAACCTTAAGCCGGATGGTAAGAAAGAGATTGTTTTGGAAGTTACTAATACAACGCTTAATGGTAAATTGGATGCTCTTTCTGAAATGATCGATGCGAAAGTATTCGTTTCTCTTGAATCGTTAACGGTAAACTTCAACGTTACTTTGAATGCGAAAACAAATAAACCTGTTACCGAATATGAGGTTGATGAAAAAGGCGTTGTGCATGAAGTAAAGCCTTCTTTTGAACAACTTGAAGCGGATTTTGATATTCCGGAAGAAAAGATTCAAACGAAGGAAGAAAAAGAGCAAGCAGATCGTGAAATTATAGATGAATTCATTATTAGTGGTTTAGCACCAGGTTTTCATGATTTGCCGCATGATTTTGCTCACCTTGTAAAACGAAAATTAGAAGGTGAATCGTATTTGAAACTGGCGAACGAATTGAAGATAGCTAATGTGAAGCTTATCGAAATGGTAGATGATTATCGCTCTCGTATCGCTCCAATGGCCCTGAAATGGTATGAGTGGAAAGAGAACCACCCAGCACAAGCGGAGCAACCAAAGGCAGAGGAGAAGCCAGTGGAGGAAACTGATGAACCAGTTGAACTACAAGAAACACAAGAACAACCACAGGATCCGGAGCAACAAGAAATTGAGGTAACAGATGAGGACAAGCCTTTTGATGAGGAATTAGAAGACTAATAAAACCAGGTTGGTAGTGTGGCCAGTTCGCTATACTACCAATCTTCAATCTCATACATGAGGTGATGGGGTGGATAGAGCGGAGAAACGAAAAATACGGCTGCAGATATTAGATTTACAGGATGAGAATTGCAAATGCTGTGAGTCAGTACCAAAGAAAAAGAATAACAAACTTGTGAGTCAAGATGAACGGACTGCATGGTGCTATGCCAATTGTCATATCGGTAAATCACTAAAAAAACTAGGCGAACGCTTAGATGAGGGGAGAACGGAAAATATGGGCGAAGAGAAAAATTGGGATAAATTATGTGCAAAGGCCGAAAAACTTCGTGAGGAAAAATTGTCTTGGGCAAAAATTTCAGATCATTTAGGCGTAACGGAAAGCTCGCTTTATTACCACATTGCAAAAAGAAGAGATGAAAATCAACCGCCTGTAAAACGTGTAGGCACTCCGAAACAGCAATCGAATACAAAACCATTTGCAACTCCTAAAAATATCGTACAAAAGACGTTTGAAGTGGTTGAAGTAACAGAATTAGAGCAAGAGGATATCTTAGAAACTTTGAAAGCGCAAGTCTCAGAGTTTGTTCAAGAAAAAGAGCGGTTGGAGAAGGAATTGCTTGCTGAGACAAAAATGCGCCTGCAGGCAGAAGAATACACAGAGTTTTATCAGAATCAGTACCGTGAAATGGAAGAAGATTATTCCACCCTTAAAAATGAATTTAACGCCATCACCGAAAAAGGCTTCGAACAACGTGCTGAGATTAAAAAGCTGCACGAACAACTTCAAATATCACATACCGAACTTGAAAAAGAACACTCGCATCGTCTAGAGCTGCAAGGTAAGTCACAAGCATTAGGGATGGCCCTCAAAGCTGTCTTATAGGTGACTATCATGAAACTGACAAAAGAAGAACGCACAAAACTCACATATAAAATTGGTGACATTATTGAGCAGAAATGCAGACGGTGTTATTACAATCGTTCGGCTGATGAATGTTTTAGTATTAATGTTTGTAAAGCTTGCCCAACTGGCGAAGAATTACGTCAGTTGGGGCGGTATTTTGATTCAGGTCATCGTGATCACCGCGGCCCAAAGAAGGATATACCAGCAGGACTAACGCCTGAAAAGGTTCGTCAAATGAATGAGCAAGGGATTCCAGATAAGGATATCAGCATTATGTTTGACCGTAGCGGCTCGTATGTTTCGAAATTAAAGCGTCAATGGCAAAAAGAAGGATTATGGGCAGGAACTACAAAAACGTTGAATTGGAGGGAGAGAAATGCAAAAAGAAACGATCGATGTAATTGAAGATGTACAAGCCATGTCTGATGAGGAGTTTTTGGAGAAATATGAAAAGCTTGTTCATCATTTTATTTGGAAGAAATACGGAAAGAAATTAGAATCTATTAAAAATGATACAGGTTTTGATCCGGAAGATTTAACACAATTAGGAATGATTGGTTTGATTAAAGCAAGACAAACTTTTGACTATAAGCTTGGATATCAATTTTCTACTTATGCTAGCTATAAAGTATATGGTGAAATCGGCAGAGGGATTCGTGATTGCCAAAAGGTAAAAGTGCCAAGAACGATTTACAATTTAAAAGGGAAAATTATGATGAACGGTTTACATGAAAATGATTCAAAAGAAATTAGCGCGCAGCTAGATGCATCTATTGAAGATGTAGAAGTGGCGTTACAGTATCAACCAGGAACATTGTCGCTAAACAAAGCAATGAATGACTCAGATGAAGATAAGGATATCACGTTTGAGAAAACGCTTGTAGATAAAAGTACAGAACGAATAGACGAAGAAGTTGAAAACGGAATAGTGTTGGATTCTTTCATGAAAACATTAGAGCATAAGGAATTTTTTGTTTGGGATATGCACTCGAAAAATAGACCACAGCAAGAAATTAGTAAGCAGACAGGAGTGAGTCAACCGCATATTAGCAGAATATTAAAGAGTATCAACAAAAAAGCGGCTGACTTTGGGAGACGGAAAGAGTTGAGTAGTTGATACAATTTGAATTTATTTGAGTAATAGAAACGGAGGGATGGTGGCCTTGATTAAAATTCTTGAATTATTTGGGGGAATAGGTGCTCCAAGGAAAGCACTAATTAATTTAGGTATAGATCATAAAGCAATCGATTACGTTGAAATAGATGAAAGGGCGGTTCGAGCATATAATGCTCTTTATGAAAATAGACATCGGGCACAATCAGTAGTTAGTTACAATTTAAGACCAGACATTTTAGTTCACGGGTCACCTTGTCAGGACTTCAGTCGAGCAGGAAAAAGGTTAGGCGGTAAAGATGAAGATAAAACACGTTCTTCTCTTATGTGGGAAACTCTTAAAATTATTGAAAATATGGGTATTTGGAAACCTAGATTTGTGGTTTGGGAGAACGTAAAAGGTGTACTTGATAAAGACATGATCCATTCGTTCAATAAATATCTTTCTCAAATGAAACGTATTGGCTATACAAATAGTTTTAAAGTTCTAAATGCAATGGACTTCGGAATACCTCAAAAACGAGAAAGAGTATTTACTATTTCGATTTTAGGTGAAAAAGAATTCGATTTCTCTAAGCTTGCGAAGAAGCCAATGCGTCCGATTGAAGAATTTCTAGAAAGAAATGTAGATGAAAAATACACCATAAAATCACCATCTATGTTAAGTAAAATCGGAAAAAATGACAGTGGTTCTTTTTCTGGGCGTTTAACACCTATAACGGATTACGCCTGGACAATAACTACAAAGCAAAATAGATGCCCAAATAGTGGGATAGTATCAAATGGTGATGGTAAGTACAGGCTGCTAACGGAAAAAGAATGTTGGCGTCTCATGGGATTTAATGACGAGGACTTTGCGGAAGTATTAAAAGCACATCCTACACGGAACGGATGCCAAAACGGCATTTTATATAAATTGGCAGGTAATAGTATTGTAGTTGATGTTATGGAAGCAATATTCGAAGTGCTACTTGTTGTATCGAATCAACACCAAGGTGTTAGTTAAGTAGAAAAATTCCATTTTAAAGCAAAATTAGTTTGAACGGAGGGGAAGCGTATCGTATGGAACAAATGTCATTCTTTGAAGACATCGATGAGAGAGAGATGCGCAGGTTAGTAGTTAAGGAGCTCAAAAACTACAGAGCACTGCAAGTTCGTATGAAGAATAGACAGGAACGGAATGAAGCAGGATACGCTGTTCTTTTTCCGAAAATGAAAGATGATCAGATTCATGAAATAAAATTTAGACAGATTGAACGGGCATTGCAAAATTCGTTAGATGAAGATCAGCGTGAAATCATCAAAATGAAGTACCTTGGCGATAAGAAAGTAAAAGACTCATATGTGTATAACGAATTGATGATAAAACGTGATGATTTTTATGAAAAGAAAGGTAGTGCAATTCGATTAATTGCAACTGCATTGGAGATTATTTGAAAATGTATTAAGTAAAATGGAATTTCAGTCTTTTGTGATGTTTATATAGATTGGATATGATAATGGTGCTTATCTTTTTCTATTTGGCTCTGTCTTATGGCGGAGTCTTTTTTATTGAAAGAATAAAAGAAGCTCTTTAATAGAGCTCCTCTTTAAAATTCTGTTTTATCCTGCGACTATTTTAAATACTTGATACATACTAAACAACATTACAAGTGCAGCTATTTTACCAGCGATTGATTCTTTCATTACTTGCATAAGAATAATTTTAACAAGTAACCCTATAAATAGTGGTACGAATAGTATAATTGCAAGCTTCATAGCCATATTATCAAAAATAGGACGAAGTGGTTCGAAATTTAGTTCCATGTTTGGTTACCTTTCCTTTATATTATCATCATAATAATACAATATAGTTCGTTTGAATGATATATTCCCGACAAAAAAGGGGACAAAACGGGGGATAATTTTGGGGATATTTTCGGGGATTTTTCAAAACGAGATTGGTATTAAGCTTTTCTTAGGGCAAGCCCTGGGAGAAGCATCTATCCCTTATCAACTGATGTACCCACGGTTTCCGTACAGTGACGCTTATAATAGGTCGCCAGGCACTTGTTTGCGCAGGAGATTGTTGAGGGGGATGGAGTTAAAAGCACTCCAATCTTATGCTTCTTATTGAGCTTATATGAGGTGTGAGTTCATAGGTGGCGTGAGAGACCTTCTTTTACTTATTACATTTAATAAAGGGATATTGTTTCTTTTTGTCGAAATATGTGAGAGAAGGAGGATGATTAAAATAAGCAAGGTTAATTCGTTAGTTCAAGAAATGTTAGACTCAAGTGCTGTTGGTACAATTGTTGAAGAGGCAGGGCCTTTAGTAGATGCTGTAGGTGGGTTTATTCAACCTCTAGGTGCAATTTTAAATGGATATAAAATGCGGAAGTTAAAAAAACGTCTAGATTCAGTTGAGCCAGAGTTATTAAGAATAAAAAATAAAATTGAAGAAAAAGAAAACTCTATTTTTTTAAAACAAGAAGTATTCCCATTAATTCTAAAATATCTTTCAGATGAAGATGAAGATGATAAAACGAATATTTATATAAATGGGTTTGAGTATACAATTGATGAAGGTATTGAAGAAATGGAAAAAGTGTATCATTATTTTGATGTATTAGCAGATTTGAGAATAAGTGACATTGTGCATTTGTTTGAGCGTTTTTCCCCAAAAGATGCGAATACTCTATTAAAAATAAAGCTTTATGATGTTCAAAGATTTAGTGAAGATCCTGCTTATAGGGAAGAAATTAGAGAACAAAGAGATTTAAAATTATATATGGATAATAAATTAGTGCGTTTAGGGCTTGTTAACGTTGAACAACCAGATCCTATCAAAGTAATAGATGAACACTTAAAACATGCATCGAGGGGGCTTGCAGGTTCTAGAAATGATACTATTCCTCAATATAAACTAACGAATTTTGGTAGTAGGTTTATTGAATTTTTTAGAGAAGAAGACTGATTATACATGTACAAAAAAGCATCCATTTGGGTGTTTTTTATTTTGGAAGGAGTGAGAAGAAGATGTTTAAAACACAATATGAATGCATGACCAATGATTGTCGAACTGTCATGTTGGGTGGTAAATGTATAGATGGAATGTCTTGTGTCAAGTGTGGAGGTCCAGTATTATCTCGACCATATCGTCATGGTATAGAAGATAATAAGCATGAACCTAAACAGGAACCATTATTACAAATCGTACTATCTGATATCGATGCTGCACCAGATGTGTATTATAAAGGTGATAAAGTTACTGGGAAAATAAGAGTAAGTTTCGATTGGGCTACTGATACAGATAAGGTTCTATATATGACATACATTCACATAGAGCACGCAGATCCTGATGATAAACGATTGAATACAAAAGTTATCCAGCATAATCATCCTTTAAAAGTAAAGGAGTGAGAGGATGCAAATCTATTGTAGCAAATGCAATAAAGATTATGATATGCAACCGCAAGTACAGCAACTTCCAAGGCGAATTGAGAAGTGTTTTTTTATTTGTCCGCATTGTAACAATGAGCATGTTGCTGCTTATGTGAATGATACAATCCGTAAGCATCAAGCTGATATAGCTAAGTGTCATGAACGGATTAATAAAAATAATCTTGCAATTGAAGATGAGATGAAGCGATTGAGGAAGAGGATAGAAGGCTGATGAGTAACCATAAACAATACGATAAGTATCAGCGTAATAAAGAAGCGAAACAGTTTTATAATAGTGATGCATGGAAGAAGTGTAGGGTTCTAGCATTAGTGAGAGATAGTTACCTTTGTCAAGAATGTTTAAAGCGTGGTGATATTACTCCTGCAGATATGGTCCATCACATAAAGGATCGTGAAGATCATCCGGAGCTTGCACTTAACTTAGATAACTTAGTCAGCTTATGTAATACATGTCATAACAAAGAACATCCTGAGAAGGGTGGAGGGAAAAAGAAACAAAAAAGAAGGGTTCCGGTTGTTAAGGTGAAGGCTAATCGAGAATTGATATAGCCCCCCTACCCTAAAAGTCTATAGGGACGGGCCAAAAGACCGGCGTCCTCCATCATTGGTACCGCGAGTAATTTTTTCATGAAAGGGGGGTAATTCAAATGGCAGTTCCAACAGCAAAAATTGTAAGGGGATATTTAGGTGAAGATTACAAAGAATCAGATGAAGAGTTAATAAAACTTTATGTAGAAACGCATCAATTTTACCGTCGTTTGCAAAAGGAAATTAAGAATACAGATTTGATGTTTGAACATACAAATAAAGCTAATGCTACAAATCTTGTGAAGAATCCCCTTTCGATTGAATTAACTAAGACGGTGCAAACTTTAAATAATTTATTGAAATCTTTAGGTCTGACGCCAGCACAAAGAAAAAAAATAAATAGTAATACGACAGGTAACGATGACGACGATTTCGACGAATTCTAAGCCTTCGGAAATATCGAAATGGTATAAAAAATGGCGATCAGATCAGGTAAGGCATTTTTATATTCTTGAAAGACCATCTCCACAATTAAGGACAACTTGGTATGCAGAGCAAGTAGTGAAAGGCAACATAAAAGCAAGTAAGAAAAATATTTTATCTTGCCAACGTCACTTGGATGACTTAAAAAGACAGGGTACTGAAGATTTTCCGTGGATATTTGACGAGGAAAAGGCACATCGACCAATCCGTTATATTGAAAAGTTTTGTCGCCCATCTAAAGGGGATTATAAAAGTTTAGTACTTCAACCGTGGCAGCATTTTGTTATTGGTTCGTTATACGGTTGGGTTCATAAGGACACTGGATACAGGCGCTTTCGTGAGGGTCTTATTTTTATTGGCCGTAAAAACGGAAAAACAACGATGATCTCCGGTTTATCTAACTTTGCGGTGTCTAAAGATAATGAACCAGGTGCTCGTGTTTATGTTTTAGCGAATACAAAGCAGCAGGCAGGAGAGCTTTTCGATGAAAGCCGGGCTATGGTTCAAAAATCGCCGCAACTTAGAAGGCATTTGAGGGAAAATCAAAAAGGGATTTTCTACGATAAAACACAATCAAAAATCGAACCACGGGCATCTGATAGTAAAAAATTAGATGGATTAAATACGCATCTCGGTATTTTTGACGAAATTCATGAATTTAAAAACTTTAAGTTAATAAATGTTATTAAGAAATCACGCGGCGCACGAAAGCAGCCGATGATTGTATATATCACTACGGCAGGGTATCAACTCGAAGGACCACTTGTTCAATATTATGAAATTGCAACTGACGTTTTGGAGGGAGTTATTGACCAGGACAGAAAGTTCTATTTCATGGCTGAAATGGACAGCGTGGACGAGATTGAAAATCCTGAATTATGGATTAAAGCCAATCCAAATATGGGTGTTTCATTAGATCTTCCGTCTCTTATCGATGATTGGAATACAGATAAACATACAGAAGCGGAAAAGAACGACTGGATCACCAAACAGTTTAATATTTTCGTGGACAATGACGAAATGTCATTTGTAGGTATTGAAGTATTAAAAAGAAATGAAAAAATCATTGATACGGAATTATTAAAAGGAAAAGAATGTGTGGCAGGATATGATCTATCAGCTACAGAGGATTTTACTAGCGCTTGTTTAGAATTTCCTTTGGAAGATGGAAATGTTTTTGTCTTATCTCACAGCTGGGTTCCACAAGCGAAGGTAGATAGGGACAATGAGAGTATTAATTTTAAAGAATTTGTGGACAAATGTTGGTTAACAATTATCCCAGGGGAATATGTGAAATATGAGTATGTATATGATTGGCTTGTAGAGAAATCAAAGCAATATTTTATTAAAAAAATCACGTATGATCCAGCAAATGCCTATCGTTTGAACGAAGATTTAAAAGCGTATGGTTTTGAAACGGAAGCGGTGCGTCAAGGACATTTAACGTTAAGTCCAGCGCTTAAGGATATAAAAGAATTGTTACTGGATGGAAAGGTAATTAGTAACAAGAATCGTCTTTTACGATGGTATATGAATAACGTAAAGCTTGTTGAAGATAGAAACGGTAATTTTTTACCTTCAAAACAAAGTAAATACCGAAAAATAGATGGTTTCGCAGCATTTTTGAATGCTCATACAGAAGTAATTCCTTTATTATCTCAACCAAAAGGTAATGGTGATATTAAATTTATATCTGTAAATGATCTATTCAATTAAATTGTAAATAGAGAGGTGGTGAGCCTTTGAATTTGTTCAATCGCTTTAAAGCGGCAGTAAAAGGTGCGACAGCAGGATGGAAAGGTGCTGGATTTGACTTCTCTTCCTGGTTTGGGCGCAAATTTTGGGGTATCGATAATGCCAAATTAGCTACAAATGAAACGATATTTAGTGTAATTAGTCGGTTAGCTAATACAATGTCTTCATTGCCATTAAAGCTTTATAAAAATTATGATATTGTTCTAAATCAAGCAGCTGATGTCATAATTAACAATCCTAATTCAAACATGACAGGATTTGAATGGATAAACAAGATTGAAGTTTCTAGAAATGAAACTGGAAATGGATATGCGGCAATTATGCGTGATATTCGTATGCAACCAGAAGCATTAATTCCTATTGATTCAGCATATGTAACGCCTTTTCTAAACACAGATGACAACAATTTGTGGTACGAAGTTCGCGGAATTGATGGAACATATTATATACACAATATGAACATGTTCCACGTTAAGCATATTACAGGCGTTTCAAGATGGTCAGGAATTAGTCCAATAAATGTGTTGAAAAATACATTAGAATACGATAAGGCTGTACAAGAATTCAGTTTATCAGAAATGCAAAAGAAAGATAGTTTCATTTTACAATATGGGGCAAATGTGGACAGCGATCAAAGACAGCGAATTATTGATGATTTTAAAAGATTTTATGCAGAAAATGGCGGTATTTTGTTCCAAGAACCTGGTGTAACGGTTACGGATATCGAAAAAAAATATTTTGCATCAGACACGTTGGCATCAGAACGGATTACTCGTTCAAGGGTGGCCAACGTTTTTAATGTCCCTGTTTCTTTTTTAAACGATACAGAAGGACAGAGCTATGGGAGTAATGAGCAACTGATGATTCAGTTTGTTCAAATGACTTTGACGCCTATTGTGCGGCAATATGAACAGGAATTGAATAGGAAATTGCTTAATCCGGCAGAAAGAAGAGAAGGACACTATTTTAAATTTAATATGGGTGGCTTATTACGTGGAGATACAGCTTCAAAAACTGCATATTATCAAGCAGCAATTAGAAGTGGATGGTTATCACAAGACGATGTTCGTCAAAAAGAAGATGAGCCACCTGTAGGCGGTAATGCTTCGAAACTTTGGGTTAGTGGTGATTTATATCCAATTGATATGGACCCAACTCAACGAAAGGGGGTGAGCAGTAGTGGGAAACAAACAAAAGAATAAGTTTTTTGAAATGAAAATGGCCGCGAATACTAGTTCAGCTGATATTTTTATTTACGGCGAAGTGACTAAATATGCTTGGGAAGAATATGGAGAAATGTCATCTACCATTTTCAAACAAGAACTGGACGATCTAGGAGATGTGGATACAATTAACCTTCATATTAATTCACCTGGCGGTAGCGTTTTTGAAGGTATAACCATTTCTAACATGCTAAAAATGCATAAAGCGAATGTTATTGTGTACATCGATGCTTTGGCAGCATCCATTGCTTCTGTAATCGCTATGTGTGGTAACAAAATTCATATGCACAAAAATTCAATGATGATGATTCATCATGCTTGGACATATGCATCTGGAAATGCACAACAATTAAGAAAAGCGGCTGATGATATTGAAAAAATCAGTAAATCTAACTGTATGATTTATTTAGATCGCGCTGGTGCCAAGTTAACAGAAGAAAAATTAAATGAGCTTCTTGATGCTGAAACATGGTTATCGGCTGAAGAGGCTCTTTCTTATGGTCTTTGTGATGAAGTGATTGAAGCGAATCAAGCAGTTGCATCTATTAGTGAAGGTTTGTTCAAGGAATATAAAAATGTTCCTCAACAATTTGTTCAATGGTCACAACAAATACCTTCCGCTGACGAGATGGCCAATCGTCAAAAAATCGCTGAAGAAGCGAGAGCTAACATGGAGCATATAAATTCAATTTTAGGAGGAATTCACTTATGAAATTTGTAAAACAAACAAAACCATTTCGATTATCTATCGGTAACCTTCAGCATTTTTCGAGCAATACTCTATTTGAATTGAAACAAAATTTAGCTACGATTGGTCAACAATTACAAAAAACAGAGGGCGAACTTTCTCAAAAGGCTATTGATACAACAGCCACAATGGAAGATATTCAGGCTTTACAAAAATCGAAACAAGATTTGCAAATGCGTTTTAATGTCATCAAAGAGCAGCACGATGCTATGGAAGCGGAACAAAAAGCGAAGTTTCAATCTCAACAAGGAATTCAAGGGATTGAAGACCCAAAACAAAAAGTAGTGGCAGCCAAATCCGAATTAATTCGTTCTACAATTCGTGGTGGTTCTTTATCAAATGAAGCCCGCGCAGCGTTGGGTGATAGAAATTCAACTGGTGGAGATAAAATTCTTCCAAGCACAATGACAAATGAATTATTGCATGAACCATTTGTTAAAAATCCACTACGTGATGTGTCTACATTCACAAGTGTAACAAACCTTGAAATCCCTAAGATTACATTCACATTAGATGACGATAATTTTATTGCTGACACAGAAACAGCGAAGGAGATAAAAGCAGAAGGAGACGTTGTAGTCTTTGGGCGTAATAAATTCAAGGTTTTTGTTCCTATTTCAGAAACGATTTTAGCAGCAACAGATACAAACTTAGTACAAACTGTAGAACAGGCGTTAGCAAGTGGTTTAGCAGCAAAGGAGAAGAAAGTAGCATTCACTACAACACCTAAATCTGGAGAAGAATCCATGTCATTCTATAAAGCTGGCATTAAATCTATTAAAGGTGCAACTTTATATAAAGCTATTAAGGCAGCAACTGCAGATTTACATGAAGATTTTCGTGAAAATGCTACTATTGAAATGCGCTACACAGATTATCTAGACATAATTGAAACACTTGCTAATGGTAGTACTTCTTTATATAATGCTCAACCAGAACAAGTTTTAGGAAAACCAGTTAAGTTCTGTGATTCAGCAGTGAATCCTGTTGTTGGTGATTTCCAATATTCTCACTTCAACTACGATCCTAATATGATTTATGATCGTGACAAAGATGTGAAAACAGGTATTGAACTATTTGTTTTAACAGCTTGGTTTGACCATAAAATTAAACTGAAATCAGCATTCCGTATTGCTGAAGTACAAACTACACCCTAATCCACCCCAAGTACCGACAGGGTTGAAAACAGACTCTACTACAGTAACAACGGCCAATATTAGTTGGTCTCCTGTTACGTATGACGGGGACGGAGGAATTAAAGAGTATCAAGTATTTCGAAACAATAATAAAGTAGGAACATCATCAACAACAACTTACAAAGATACAGGATTAACGGGAGATACAACATATGCATATCAAGTAAAAGCAGTTGGAAATAACGGAACAGAGTCTCAATTAAGTGCTCAATTGACTGTAAAAACAGCTGCCAATCCACCTCAAACTCCAACAGGATTAAAAGTTGACTCTACAGCAGTAACAACGGCTACAATCAGCTGGGCGCCTGTTACGTATAATGGTGGTATTAAGGAATATCAAGTGTTTCGAAACAATAATAAAGTAGGAACATCGACAACAGCAACCTTCAATGACACGGGATTAACCGGTAATACAACGTATAAATACCAGGTCAAAGCTGTTGGGAATAATAATTTAGAATCAGCATTAAGCGCTGAATTATCGGCGACAACTACAGCATCGTCTGGATAATAGGTGGTGTTTATATGAGCGATATGCTCGAACAAGTAAAAGGATTTTTACGAATTGATGGGAGTGAGGATGATATAAACCTCACTCTTTTAATTGATTCTGCGAAAGAATCTCTAAAAACTGCTGGCGTCCAAGAAAACAATTCTGCTCTATATCGCTTGTCTATACTGATTTATGTAGCATTACAATATGATCCGGATTCATATGCCAAACTAGAAAGTACTTTGCAAACTAATATCTTGAAAATGAAATACAATGGTGAAGAGTCATGACTTTAGCCAAACGAAATAAGCGCCTTACATTTCAAATAAAAGATGAAAATGCAAAGAGTCCTGATGGTGATCCTATTGAATCCTATAAAGATTCATTCACTGTATGGGGCTCATTCGTTTTTCTGAAAGGCCGAGAATATTTTCAAGCAGCAGCCACAAATAGTGAGGTGCAAGGGAAAAGTGAAATTCGATACCGTGAAGACGTAACAGCTGATATGAGGATTAAATATAAAGAGCAAATGTATGAAATTATATCTGTGATTCCAACTGAAAAACATACACTACTAATTATGTGGAAATGTGGTGGTACGAATGGCTGATATTGAATTACTAGGTATGGACCAATTGCTTGCTCAATTGTCTCAGTTGGGTGTTCATGGTGAAAAAATTGGAAAAGATGCTGTGAAATCTGGTGCTGAGATTGTAAAAGAATCTATGGAAGACGTTAATCGTAGTAATAAAAAACAACCGCACATACAGGACAACATTGAAGTGAAAATCTCTAAGGTTGATGGGGAATACACAGCCAAAATATTACCAAATAAAGAAGTTGCTTGGCGTGCTCATTTTCTTGAGTTTGGTACAAGTAAAATGAGTGCTAAACCATTCATAGAGAAGTCGTTAACTGATAATAAGAGCAAGGTTAACAATGCAATGATGGATACAATCCGTGATGGGTTGGGGTTATAACATGAAAAATTTAAGACCAGAAATTGTACAAGCGTTGGAAAATGAACCAACGCTTATTTCATTGTTAGGCGGTAAACGTATTTATTACCGAAAAGGTAATAATGCAGAGGAATTCCCACGTATTACGTTTTTTGAGTTAAATAATGCGCCAGATTCATTTGCAGATGATCAAGAAACATCAAGTGAAATCTCATTTCAAATAGATATTTGGTCAAAAAACAGTACATCAGCAATTCATACGAAAGTAGATGAAATCATGAAGAGTATTGGATTTACACGTTATGCAATTGCCGATTTATACGAAGATGATACAAGTATTTTTCATTATGCAATGAGGTTTAGAAAAGTTATAGAGGAGGTTTTTTAATGGCTACAATTATTGGTTTAAATAACTTAAGTTATTCGAAATTAACGAAAGATGATTCTTCTGGCAGTACGTATGATGCAGTAAAAAAGATTGCTGGTGCCATTAATTCAGGAATTAAGCCTAAGACATCATCAGAAACTTTATATGCAGATGATGGTCCAGCTGATACAGTATCTGCTCTTGGTGAAGTTGAAGTAGAGTTTGAAGCGCAAGATATTCCATTATTTGTGCAGGCTGATATATTAGGACACAAATTAAAAAATGGAGTACTAATTAAAAATGCTGCTGATGTTGCTCCATATGTTGCACTTGGTTTTAAATCATTAAAATCAAATGGTAAATATCGTTATGTATGGTTGCTAAAAGGTAGATTTGAACTGATCGAAGAAAAGTATGAAACTAAAGGAGATAAAGTTAAGTTCCAAACTCCTAAAATTAAGGGGACATTTATTAAAACTGAATCTACAGGTGATTGGCAGTATACAGGTGATGAAGATGAGACGGGTTGGACTGCAGCAACTGGTGCAAGCTGGTTTACATCAGTTTACAAACCAGCGTAATTAACGAGGGGTAATCCCCTCGTATTTTTATTAAGAAAGGTGAGATAACATGAAAAAAATCACTTTATTAATTAATGACAAAGAGAAAACATTTAATCCACCAGCATTTGTTCCAGGATTATTAGGACGTAAAGCAGCAGAATTAGAAGATAAATATTTATCACCAACAGGTCAAGAAAACAACAAAGCAACGCAAAGCGAAGTATTGGATACATTTGTTGATTTTGTGTGTTTAGCATATGGAAATGTCTTTACACCAGAAGAGTTTTATAACGGTATCGACTCAAGAAAAATGTATACGACAATCATGGAGTTACTTAGTGGAATTACAAAAGAAACAGCAGAAGCAGCTGGTGGAGAAACGGTCCCAAACGAGTAGAAGGAGAATACGTGTCATTAAAAGAGTTTTATGACGAAATGTATCTCTCCTTACTTAAAGAAGGTTATAAACTTCATGAAATAGATGCCATGGATATTTGTTATTATATCAAGCTATTAAATAAAAATATGGAAAAGAAAGAGAAGAAAAGAACGGGGTATATTGACCAAGTTATGTAGGGAGGTGGGATATTGTCTGGAGAATTATCAAATTTAGTTGTTAGATTGTCATTACAAGATACTGATTTCCAACGTGGATTAGCTAATACGAATAGAGCCGCACGTACTTTGCAATCTGAATTTAGAGCAATTTCGCAAGGTATGGGCGGTTTTTCTAATGCAATGGAGCAATCGCGTGCTCGTGCTGACGTATTAAATCGAATGATCGATACGCAACGAAACAAAATTGAGCAGTTGCGTGAAAGATATGAGCAGTCAAGAACTAGTCAGGGAGAAAACGCTACCGCAACCCAACGATGGGCCATGCAATTAAACAGAGCTGTCCAAGATTTAAATAGATTCGAACAAGAATTGCACCAAGTAAATGGACAAATTGATCAGCAGTCGAATAGAATGCTAAATTTGGGAAACCGCATGCAATCGTTTGGTAATAATCTTCAAAACGCAGGTATGCAAATTGGTGTTGTATTCGGTGGGATGGCATATGCTATGGGGCGTGGATTGAAGTCTGCTGTTGAAGAATCTATGAATTTTGAACAGCAAATGGCTAATATTAAGGCTGTTTCTGGTGCAACAGGCGATGAAATGAATAAAATGAGTAAGTTAGCTATTGATATGGGAGCGAAAACAAAATATTCATCTGTGGAAGCCGGAAAAGGAATTGAAGAATTAATAAAAGCTGGTGTTGGCTTAAAAGACATCATTAATGGTGGACTTGAAGGTGCGCTTAATTTAGCTACGGCAGGAGAACTTGAACTTGGAGAAGCAGCTGAAATTGCATCAACAGCCTTGAATGCATTTAAAGCCGATCATCTTTCTGTGACAGATGCAGCTAATTTATTGGCTGGTGCCGCAAACGCATCAGCAACTAATGTACAAGAAATGAAGCTTGGTCTATCATCTGTAGCAACAGTTGCAGCTGGTGTCGGCATGTCATTTAAAGATACATCAACAACATTAGCAGCATTCGCACAATCGGGATTAAAGAGTTCAGATGCAGGTACATCTTTGAAGACAATGTTATTAAATTTACAACCATCAACTAAAGAGGCAACAACACTTATGAAGGAGCTTGGATTGTACAGTGATGAAACGGGCAGTGTGTTTTATGATGCGACTGGTAAAATCAAGCCAATGGCAGATATAGCCGAATTATTAAAAACAAAGATGTCGAATTTGACAGATGCTCAACGATCACAGGCGCTACAAACCATGTTTGGTACAGATGCAATTCGTGCTGCAAATATCTTGTATGAACAGGGTGCTAATGGGATTAACAAAATGTATTCAGAAATGTCAAAAGTTACTGCGGCAGATGTAGCAGCAACAAAGATGAACACATTAAAAGGACAAATGGAACAATTAAGCGGCGCTTTCGATACAGCAAAAAAGACAATTGGTGACGCCTTAGCTCCAGCCGTTGGAATGGTAGTAAAAGGATTGCAAAGCCTAGTAGATGGATTTAATAATCTATCACCAGGTATGCAAAAGTTTATTGCGATTAGTGGTGCAGTTGTAGCTGGACTTTTAGCAACTGTGGCTGTTGTTGGAGTTGTATTAGCTAGTGTCGGTGCAGTTACAGCTGGAATTGGCGCTTTAGCAACCTCACTAGGAATTGCTGGTGGTATTACTGGTCTTGCAGGAGCAGCAGTTGGGGTTTTGGGTAGTGCGTTAGGAGTTTTGCTAGGACCTGTCGGTTTAATTGCTGTTGCAGTTGGTGTAACTGGCGTTGCAGCATATAAAGCGTATAAAAAAGCAACAGAAGACTCTATTGAATCAGTTGATCGTTTCGCGAAAAATACAGAAGGTAAAGTAAGTTCATCTACTAAAAAAGTATTAGGTGATTACTTTAAACTAAGCGATGGTATTAAGCAAAAATTAACTGAAATCCGCATTAATCATGAAACTATCACAGCTGAACAAGCTCAAAAAATGGGACAACAATATGACGAGATGACTAAGAAAATTACACAAAAAATCGATGAACGAAAACAAAAAGAAACTGAAACATTAAAAAAATTATTTAGTGACTCATATGTTCTCACGAATGAAGAGGAAAATAAACGTATTGAGCTTATGCAACAAAAGCATGAGGAAGAAAAGCAAAAAACAATACAAAAAAATAATCAAATTAAAGCTATTTTCCAACAAGCAGCTAATGAGAATCGTGAATTAACACGAAATGAACGTGTGCAAATTCAAGCGCTTCAGGATGAAATGGATCATACAGCAGTACAACATATGACTCAAAACCAAATGGAGCAAAAAGTTATTTATGAAAATATGCGTCAACAAGCAAGTGAATTATCAGCTCGTCAAGCAGCTGAAGTTGTTCAACATAGTGCACAAGCAAGAGACAAGGTAATTGAGGATGCTAAAAAGACCAAGAACGATAAGATTGCTGAAATTATTCGTCAACGTGATGAAACGAAAACTATTTCTGCTGATGAGGCAAATTCTATGATTGCAGAGGCAAATAGACAATATGATAGTACAGTTTCTACAGCAAGAGATAGACATAATCAGATTGTAAATGAAGCAAAAGCACAAGCTGGGGAACATGCAAATCAGGTTAACTGGGAAACTGGTGAAATTAAATCTAAATATCAAGCTATGAAAGATGATGTACTTAATAAAATGAGTGATATTTGGTCTGGTGTAACAAGAAAATGGGACGATTTGAAGAAATCAGCATCTGATAAAATGAATGACATTAAAAATGATGTTTCGAGGAAATGGGGAGAAGTAGAAAGGTTCTTTTCATCAATAGATCTAAAATCAATTGGAAGTAGCATCATAGAAGGATTAGGAAGAGGGATAGATAATGCATCTGGAGGTTTATTTAGTAAAGCGGCAGGAATAGCTAGCCAAATTAAAGAGACTATTGCAGGAGCGCTTCAAGTAAATAGCCCCAGTAAGGTAATGATCCCAATAGGTGGCGCAGTACCGGAAGGTTTAGCCCTTGGAATGAGTAAGAATGTTAAATATGTGTTAGATGCAGCGAATGATATGGCGCAGGCCGCTGTTCCTAACATACCAGATATACCGTATAATCAGCAATCACGTGTGAATGGAGCTACCTTTAATTCCGCTATTGCTCAACAACGACCAATTGAAGTACACATTCACAATCCAAAAGAGGCTAGTATTGCTGAAATTTCTAGAGAACAACGAAAAATATTTACTGACCTCGCATTTCAAATGGGAGGTGCTCTTTTTTGAGAAAAAGAATTATCATTACAAATCAATTAGGTGAGTCAATTGAAATTTGTAGAGAACCTTATGTATTATCTTCATTTGATCCATCAGGAAATGGTGCTGATATTGTAAAAACAAAAGGATATATGCAAGACGGTATTTCGGTAGGAAATGTCACATTAAATGAAATGACAATCCCTATCGAATTTTTTATAAAAGGATCAAACCTTGAAGAAATATATCAATTACGTCAAAAGATGAATAGTGTTATAAATCCAAAATTAGGACCATTTTCATTTGTTGTAGATATGCCACATGGAACATTCACAAATACTGTATCGATTGAATCATTGCCTAAATATCGAGTGGAAGATGAACGATATAACATAGTGCAACGAGGATTATTCCATATCTTATTAAACGATCCATACTGGAAGAGCGAGATGGTTAGAAGTGCTTCACTTATTGAATGGGAACCACTATTCAGTTTTCCTATTGAAATGGGATACATGCTAGGTAATCAACCGGTCAAAAATATCATATTTGGTGAACTAAGAGAAGTAAAAACACTATATAATGATGGGCATGTAGAAACACCTATTCGTTTAAAAATATATGGTGATTTAAAGAATCCTATTGTCACAAATACTACTACTGGAGAAAAAATAGCTATCAATATTGACATTCAAAACGGGCAATACATCGATGTGAATACAAAGCGAGGAGAAAGAACTGTTGAGATTGTTGAAAAAAATGGGACAAGAAAAAACATTTATAACCTACTTACACTAGATAGTTCTTTATTTCAATTTCAAACAGGAAGTAATAACTTAGAGTACACCGCAAAAATCGGAATAGAAACAATGCAAGTAGAAATCACATATCAAAAAAGATATGTCGGAATATAGGAGATGTATAGATGATTGATTCGTACTATTTTAACAGTGTGAACGGTGATAGACGTTATGATGCTGATGATATGGCAAAGCTTCAAAAATCCCTATACACAACTGGAGTTATCAGAAATAATGGTGATACTTCTTTTAAGGTAGTTGCAGAAGGTACATCTATGAGAACGAAAGTTCAGCCTGGAGGTGCGGTAATCGAAGGCCGATTCGCACTTAATGATGATAACATTTTTCTCACACATGATGCAGCAAACGCGACATATGATCGTATCGATTTAATTGTGTTAAGGCTAGATTTATCATTAAGTGGTAGAAAGATAGAAGCTGTAATCAAGAAAGGGACAGCTAGTGCAACACCAGTTGTTCCAACATTACAAGTTAATAATATTATTTATGAAATTCAAATTGCTGAGGTCTTAATTACGAAAGGAAAAAGTTTTATTGATGCATCACAAGTAAAGGACAAACGCGCATGGGTATCGTTAGCTAGTATGGATTTTTTATATGCAAAGATTTTAGGTAACTTGTATCTCGAAACTGACAAATTACGGGTGAAAAATAACGCTTGGTTATCACGATCACGTAATGCATTCGCTGGAGATACACCACATCAAGCATATGGAAGTGCGGCAACAAGGGTTACGTTTCCACGAATTGAAGTATCTGATGCCGCTTATGAGTTAACTGATAACAATGGAGTTATTAAAGTAAAGGAAGATGGCCGGTACATTATTATGGTGAATGGGCAAATTGAGAGGGGCATAGAAAATCATTCTTTCAAAATTGAGTTGTATCGAAAGGGAAGCCCATACCATACTTTTGGAGATTACAGGATCAGTGGTATCCACGATGTACATGTGAATGGGGCGAAAATAACAGATTTAAGGGCAAATGACACAATTGAAATTTGGGTAACTCTCAATCAAAAAGATGCAGATTACAAGCTTCCGTATGTGAATTTACAAGTCTATAAATTAGGGTGATTATATGTTATTAGAAACGAATTTTAACATTGGAGATGCAATTTTATATTTATTTCCAGGTTCTGTACCAAATATAGACTTTAGAGTGACGTTTGATGGAATTGTGTTTCGTCTTGTAGAATGGAACATGCTAATGGCGATTCCAGATATACAGACATTCGAAAAAGCTTTCAATGATAGTAAAATTCAAAGTAAACCACCTGTAGAAAAACCATCAATAGAATCGAGAATATGCGCAATTGAAGAAGCTTTAAATGCCATTATAATGAAAGGGTGAGAATATGTTTACTCTATTCAATTACATCCGAACACAATATATTTTAAAAAAGTTTAGCAAGGAAGATCTTACACATCTTGTTAGCTTAAACCGTATCACAAGTGAAGAACGAATTGCTATCATTCGAACATTAGAACCGGAGTATACCGAATGAGTACAATTTTTGTATTAGATAAATATTTGAACTTTTTAGGAGAGGTTGATGATTTTCAATCTCTCATTTTTAGTTCTGTTTGGAATAAATCAGCTTCGTTCCATATTCGCATATCAAAAAACTCAAGAAATGTAGAACTACTAAGAAGTGGTTTCTTTATTTCAATAGAACGAGATGCGCGTAAGGTTGGAATAATCAACCACCAAGAAACAACACAAAATCAGGAGTATTGGGATATAAAAGGCATGCACATAAATTCACTTATGAGTCAGCGTTTAACGGTTCCTCCGGCTGGTCATGGATATGACAGGATTACCGGAAATTGTGAAAATATTATGCAGCACTATGTGGAAACTAATTTTATTAATCCTTCTGATCCGAATAGGAAAATAGAATTATTAGAATTGGCACCTTCTTTAAATAGAGGATCGAAGGCTTCATGGGAGAGTCGATACAAATATGTAGAAGATGAACTTGCAGAACTTGCGGAAAGTTCAGGGTTGCGTTGGGATTTGTGGACTGATTTTTATAGAAAGAAAATCATTTTTCAAGTAAATGAAACCGTAGATAGAAGCGCTATGCAATCAAATGTACCAGCTGTGATTTTTTCACCTGATTTTGATAATGTGGAAGACCAAACATTCGTTAATAGTAAAGTAAATCATAGGAATTTTGGCTACATCGCTGGTCAAGGTGAGGATGCAGCAAGACGTATTGTAGGGATTGGTTCCGTATCTGGAATAGAACGTAAAGAACTGTTTGTAGATGCAAGGGACATCGAAAATGATGATGAATTACCGTCACGTGGTGCTGTGAAAATGGCAGAATATAATCCAATTCTAACTTTCGAAACAAAAATTATTAACGGCAGAAACAGTAATACAATTTTTAACCATGATTGGTTTATTGGAGATATTGTTACAAGTCAAAATCGCGATTGGGGTATCACGATAAATAATCGTGTGACTGAAGTAAAAGAAATATATAGCGATAATAAATATATCATAGAACCAACATTTGGTCCGTCCATACCAACACAATTTGATATTATAAGAAAACAATTCAAACAATTGTCTAGTTTAATCAGAAAATAAGGAAATTAGGTGATTGAATGGCGAATAGTATTTTCAAAACGTATGAAGTCACTTTGGATACAATGATAGATACAGATTCTTTAAAAGTTATAAAGTACTCTCAGAATGATCTAAATAGCGCTAAATTAATCATTAATATTCAACATAATGGGCAAGAGTTTAATTTATCATCAGCAACATCTATTCGTATTTCTTTCGAAAAAGAAGATGGAAAATTAGTTTATCAAGATTGTCAGCCAATTAATGTACTTTCTGGCAAGTACCAAGTTTTGTTAAATACACAAACATTAGTTGTAATTGGCAAAGTTAGATTTCAAATTCATATTGAATTTCCAAATCAAAAGATTGATACACAGAAATTTTTCTTCGTTGTTGATAAATCCTTCATGAGTGATCAAACAATTAAATCAACAAACGTAATGCCTTTGATTGAACAGGCAATTGAAGCAGGAAAAAAGCTTGAAGGTGTTGATATTCAAAAAATTGTTGATGCAACAAAAACGGCGGAAGACGCGAAGAAAAAATCAGAAGAAAATGCTGTCAAAATTGTAGATTTGCAACAAGATGTGGATTTTTTAAAGAAAAATGGTACAGGTGGCGGTAGTGGAATCCTTTCATTCCAGACGTTAGCTGATTTACAAAAAACATTTCCAAATGGTACAGATAAGCCTGTTTGGATTATATCTGAAAATAGCTGGTACTACTGGTGGGAATCTAATGATAATACGCCACCGAATAACGTTACTAATCTAACTGCATCTAATATTACAGGCACAACTGTAACACTATCTTGGGCCGCAAGTTCATCAAATGACACTGTAGGATATGACGTTTTTAAAGGAACTACTTTTATTACAACGGTTACAGGTACTTCTTATAATATTGGTGGATTATCAAATAACACTTCGTATACATTCTGGGTAAAAGCAAAAGACGCCGCTGGAAATATAGCAAGTGGGACAAGTGTGAACGTAACTACAACGAATACTATACCAACTGATACTACACCACCTATTGTTAGCGCAAATCCAAGCGGTGGAACTTTTACTTCAACGCAAAGTGTAGTTCTAAGTGTAAACGAAACAGCAACGATATACTATACAACTAATGGAACAACACCTACTACATCAAGCCCTATTTATAATGCTCCTATTATTGTATCGACAAATATGATGATAAAGTTCTTTGCTAAGGATACAGCAGGAAATTCAAGTGTGGTTCAAACTGCAGCATACACAATTAATGAAACACCTAGTAACCCTGGGGATGTTTTATTTTATGACACATTCAATCGTGCAGATAGTACATCTCTCGGAGCGTCAGATAGTGGTCATACATGGACTGACTATAAAAGCATTAATGGTACCATTACGTTAGGCATTCGTGGCGGTATGGCGTATATGTCTGGTGGCACTTGGGCATCTGCTGCTACCAAATTTAGAAGGTTTACTACGGTTCCAATCACAACAAATAATTTTGTGCTTGAAGTACAAACGAAATCATTGCCGCAAGGATCCGGTGATTCATTAGGTATTTGTATTCGTATGCCTGTTATAGATGGTGACATGATTTATTTATTAAAACCAGCTATTTCTGTACCTTCTGGTAAATACTCTTTAGCAAAAATTCCGTACGGTAACAATGTTAATACAATCGGTCAAAGTACTTCTTTAGCAGGAGAAGACGACCTGGTAAGAATAGAACACCGATCTGATGGATCTATAAAAGTATATATAAATGATGTATTAGAAATATCAGCAAATGAAACATTAGCTTTAAATACAAATACAAGGGTTGGCATAGGTATAAATGCCGACATCGCTGGTCTAGGAATTGATAGCTTTAAAGTTACATCTATATAAGGGGATGAAGTTATGTGCAATCGTTGTGATGGTGGGAATAAAGAACTAGAAACATTAATTTGCAATAACAAAGATTGTCAGTTTGTATTTTACAAAGTAGTTGAAGAAACTATTGATGATGTACTATGTCCCAAGTGTAGAAAAGGTATTGGAATTTTAGAAGCTGGAGAAGGTGAATAAAATGGGATGGAAGAATGGTGGTAGTGGTGGAGGACAAGGGCCGCAAGGACCACAAGGACCTCAGGGTCCAGCTGGACCACAAGGGCCAAAAGGAGACAAAGGTGAACCTGGTAACGGTAGTGGAGGCGGAGGTATTCCGTCTCTTTTTGAATATTATCAACCGAAACCAGAAGCAGGAGCGCACCTTCCGGATGGGCGAGTGTACAAGGATTGGACAGTGGAACAATTTTATGCGATGTATGACGGTTTAGTAACGACTTACCCGAAGTATATCAAAATGGAAAAAGCACCGTATAAAGACATGTCTGGTACGTACGAGTTACGAAGATATATCTTTGAACCTGAGGATGACTATGACAAAACAATCTATATCGGCTCTGGTGTGCATGGTTCGGAAAAAGCGTGTAAATGTGCAATCGCTCGTATTTGCCAGCTTATTTGCGAAGAGTGGCATCTAAGCCCACATTTAGCTTATTTACGTAAGAATGTAAGAATCGTACTTATTCCAGTTATAAACCCTTGGGGGCACGATAACAGAAGTTTAGTAAATTCAAACGGTAGTGCGAATTCTGATCCTAAAATTGGAGTGAACTGTAATCGTAATTATGATGCGTACTGGTTTGGGCCAGTTACGAGTGCTGGGGCAGATCATAATGGAGCAGGACCTTTTTCAGAAAATGAAACCAAATGGGTGAGAGATACAATTTTGGACTATGGACCAGAAAATTTTCATTATGCTTTTGATTTTCATGATTCAGCGACAGCGAGCATGCAAGGAGATTTCTGGATTAACTATAATACTTTTCATAAAACTTCACTAAAAGCAACTAGGCCGCTAGTGTGGTATCTTGCTAAGAAATATATTACAAATCGCGACCCATTCATCTGGCACGATAAAGATACGACTACAAGCGGTGTTTTTCCGCTTTGGGCAGGGAAAACAATGGGAATTCCAGCAAGTACTGTGGAAGGTTCATATGAAGGTGTTGCAACGATTTTCGATGGTCCATTTATGACTAAGATGATTGATATTTATTTAAATGCATTGCTTGTCAATACTATTGCAGAGCATAAATCACCAATACTAAAGAGCAATAAAAAGTGGTTCGAACTTGAATGGTGGAAGGCTGGTGGCGAATGGGCCTTCAATCAAGGAAATTCCTTTGATCGGATCATTCCTATGTGGGACAACTTAGTAAATAAATACCCAAAAATCATGAAAAAAAGTGCTACTTACGTGACTTCTTCAGATGGAAAGCAGGTCTATCATTATATATTAGCTCCGCAAAGAGGATACACAAAAACGGTATTAATTGTTGGTGGCCGTACAGAACCAAACAGAGAACCTTTTAACTTCTCGATAGCTATGTTAAGGTTGGCTGAATTGTTATGTAAGTATGCAAATAAAGATGAGCACCTATTGTTTTTAAAAGAAAATGTGAGACTTGTGTTTGTGCCTTATTTAGAGCATACAACCAAGTATCTTAATTCAGCAGGAAACTTTGCGGCGGATGGAACGCCTAATATGAATGTTGTGAACGTTGCGAATATCGTAAATATCATGGATGCAATAGGAACCATTGACGGAGTTATTTACCAACGTGAGCTAAATAAAACCGATGTATATGCAGCAACTACAGATGATTCATTTGTACTTCCTAATCAAGATGCAACAGATACAAATTATGTTGAAAGTTACGTTGATTACCTTAATGAAAAAGGATTTGTAGCTGAATTAAGAAAAGATGAAACAGTAGCGTTTGGTAACTACGTATTCAACAAAAGAAACATTAAATGCGTTCGTATTGATACAGGATTAGACCACAAAACATATGAAGCAAAAAAATATCAATTTGACGACCAATTCACCGATACTGCAGTTTCGATAGATGCATATATGAAATACAATCATGAAATCGCTCGAAGAGTAACAAATATCGTAAACGTAGCCAAATTGCTGTGCAAGTAAATGTAATAAAATAAGTTTTTATTTGAAAGGAGAAAGTAAATGTTTACTAACTTTGATAATTTACAAATTGTACATGCCTATTTATTTGGAAATGTGAAGTTTTTAGATTTACTCATTGTTTTGATGCTTGTGGACATCGTGACAGGTATAATCAGAGCGACTAAAGAAAATCGATTACGTAGTCGTAGTGCATTATTCGGTTACGCTCGAAAAATTGGTGTGTTTGGCATTATCATCTTGGCAAACATTATCGATATCATATTGTCGCTTAAAGGAGCTGTGGCATTCGCTACGGTTCTTTTTTATATCGCAAATGAAGGGTTATCAATCATTGAGAATTTAGTGCAAATCGGTGTGAAAGTCCCTTCTGTTATTGCTGATAAATTGCATGTTATTCAAGAGCAAGAAGACAAGAAAAAAGGAGATGTTGAATAATGACAATGACATTACAAACTTTATTAGATAAGGCTAATCGTAAATTAAATGTTTCTGGAATGAAATCTGACGTTGCTGAAAAGACACGTGCGGTAATTTCACAAATGCATGCGCAAGGTATTTATATTTGTGTGGCACAGGGCTTCCGTTCATTCGATGAACAGGATGCACTATACGCACAAGGTCGCACTAAGCCAGGATCTATCGTTACGAATGCTAGGGGTGGTCAATCGAATCACAACTATGGTGTTGCGGTCGATCTTTGTCTATACACTGGTGACGGCAGCGATGTTATGTGGAACGTTGATGGTCCTTTCCGTCGAGTTATTGCGGCAATGAAAGCACAAGGATTTAAATGGGGCGGAGATTGGACATCGTTTAAAGATTATCCTCACTTTGAGTTGTGTAATGCCGTTGGTGGCGAAAGCGTACCTTCCAATGGTTCTAATTCAAATGATGGAGGAGGCAGTTATAGCAGTGGTGGTTCGATTGGTACAGCTTATATTGAAGGATACAATGTAAATTTGAGAAGCGGTCCAGGAACAGGCTATGATGTTCTTCGTAAGTTGCAAAAAGGAGAATCCTACATTGTATGGGTAGAGCGGAATGGTTGGCTAAACCTCGGCGGCGATCAGTGGGTTTACAACGACTCTTCGTATATCCGTTATGTCGGAAATAGCGCGCCTGTACAATCAGAAAATGAAGGTGTAGGTGTTGTTACAATTACAGCCGATGTACTACGTGTTCGCACTGGACCAGGAACAAGCTATGACGTCGTAAAGAATGTATATCAAGGTGAAAGATATCAGTCATGGGGATATAAAGATGGTTGGTATAACGTCGGTGGTGATCAGTGGGTATCTGGTGATTATGTAAGATTTGAAAAGTAATAAAAAAGAACCGGCTCTTTATATTGAGCCGGTTCTTTTTTTTATGCACGAAATTCTTTTTTGAATTTCTGAAAAGTCTCTTTGTCGATTTTTTGTATGTACTTGCATTCAGCACATCTAGCTAATCGTATTGGTATGAATGGTGATAAAAGCATTAAGAAACCTGTAATAATAGCAAAAGGTATTGTAATAATAAGAATTCCAAATAAAAAAGTACATACTGCCGTTACCATATAGAAGTAGAATTTACCTAGCAATGTAATTTTATTACCACCACACTTTTTACATAAAATAATTTGTTGTCCTTTTTGATTCATGATTATTCATCTCCTATCTCTTCTATCCAGACTTCTTCCACGCTCATTTCTAAAATCTTTGCGATTCTAATCGCATTCCGTAAAGATGGTTCGCTTTTTCCGTTTACAATTTGGCTTAGTTGTTGAGGCGTAATATTTGCTCGTTTAGCTAATGCCCCTTGTTTTATCATACGTTCTTCCAAAATCTCCTTCAGTCTACATTTCATTTTATTCACCTCAACTTCGTATATTCGATAACAAAAAGAAATTCCCTATTTACTTTTTTTAAGATGGACAAACAAGTTTTGCTGTTCTACGACATATACCTTTATCAAGACCACGAGGAATACCAAGTGGAATTAAGGACATCAAGAAGGGAGAGGTTTATATGCGTCATGGATATAAGCAATTACCACAAATGTCTTTATACCAATCTCAAATTTTATACAACATGTACGCTGATGCGAACGATGAGAATGAAATTAACGCTTTATACGAACACATACTGAACAACAATGCATTACAATACCCTGATTATGTCGATGTGGTGGAATTGCTAGGAGATGAACCATACGGCCCGTACAACGAAATCGGAATCCAAAAACGAATTGATGCTTACTTTGTCGCTTGTAAAGAATGGGGAAATGAGTGATGCGTTGGCAATATGATCATTTAAATGATACTCCGTATCTATATTCATCAAAAGAACTACGTCAAATGTATAATCAATCGAGATCAAGAGGAGAAACAGAATCCATTTTAAATCACATGGAAAACCATAAAGTATTTAATCAAAAAGAATATAAAGGGTATTTTAGTTTATCCCATGTAATTGAAGAAGATCTGTACGGTGAAGATGAAGATATTCTGGATTGGCAAGATCTTATGGAGCGTTATGAAATTGTTGCTACTAAGTCAGGAATCAAATTTCGCGAAAAGGATGAGGAGGAATAGATATGACGCTTGTTGGTGAAGCGGTAGTTGTATGGACGGCGACAGGTTTGTCTGTTATCACGATGAAGGCGGCTGAAAAATTGGGCCATAGTATTCCATGTTGGCTTCCAAAACTGACATTGTACACTACACTTACAGGCTCGTTTCTATATCTTCTACGTTATGTTCTCGTTATGTTTCTATGAAGGAAGATAATGTGGAAGAGTGAGACAATGCATTACACTAAGTAAATTGCTTGTCCTGAAGTATTCTAGAAAAGTGCAACTATATCCTAAAGGATATATAAGGAGTGAACTCACCATGCTTGAATTATTATTAATACCTGCAGTTTCGCTGAGCTATGCATTAGTTAGTGATAAGTTTAAAAGTAAAGAAGATGATCGAAAGAAAATCCAAGTGTTTTTTGAAGTAAGTGGAATTGCAATTAAAAGGGATGATAAATTACATTATCCAGAGTTTAAAAAACAAATTGAAGATGATAGAAGCATAACATATGTTTACGATTTACCTGTTGGCATGCCATCTAAAGTTATTCAAAAGGTAGAAGATGTTGTATCAGAAGGATTAAATAAACCTGTACGAATTCAATATGACAATCATAAATTAAAAATCCGTGTATTCGCTAGAGAGATACCGGAAAAATGGGATTGGTCCACTGAATTAATACGAAGTGGGAAATGGCACGTACCTATTGGTCAAAGTTTAGAAAGGCTTGTGTATCATGATTTTGATAAAACACCACATATGACGCTTGGTGGACTTACACGAATGGGTAAAACAGTTTTCCTCAAGAATGTGGTTACATCACTTATTACAGCGCAGCCAAAGCATACACATCTACACATTATTGATCTAAAGGGTGGGTTGGAGTTTGGACCATATAGAAATTTAAAACAGGTTGAACATGTAGCAGAAACACCATATCAAACATTTGAGGTATTGCAAAATGTTCTAGCTATGATGGAAGAAAAGATGCAGTACATGAAAGAGAAGCGATTTACAAACGTGGTGGAGACTCCTATAAAAGAGCGTCATTTTATAATAGTTGATGAAGGTGCAGAACTTTGTCCAGATAAGAATATGAGTAAAAATGAGCAAAAATTATTAGGTGCTTGCCAATACATGCTTTCTCATATTGCACGTATAGGAGGAGCACTTGGGTTTAGATTAATTTTTTGTACACAGTATCCAACTGGTGATACGTTACCACGCCAAGTGAAACAAAATGCGGATGCTAAATTGGGTTTCCGTTTGCCTACACAAGTTGCATCAAGTGTTGTTATCGATGAGCCGGGTTTAGAATCGATACAAAGTATTCCTGGTCGTGCGCTTTTTAAAACAGATCGACTCACTGAAATCCAAGTTCCATATATTTCCGAAAAAGTTATGTGGGATAATTTAAAACAATATGAGGTGGAGAAACATGAACATCCAGACACATATTCAATTGAACCGTCAGATGACGATTCTGACCTCGATTAGAAAACTTAAATTCGCAACTCGTAGGCATTTAATGGCTATTCACGATATGGGCGGAATTCGTAATGCAAATCGTATCTTAAAAGACATGAGTCAATATGTTAATTACACAATGTATAAAAAAGAGCATGTATATTACCTAAATAAAAAGGGCCGTGAGCTTTTTGATGATACTGAAAAAATTGTACCAACAAGTCGTTTAGCTCACAGCCTTATGAGAAATGAAGCGTGGCTCTACCTGTTTTGTCCAGACGATTGGCAGATAGAAATGCCCATACGTTATAAAATAAATGATAAAAAGAAAACAATTATTCCAGATGTGAAGTTTATTGATGATGATGATGGAATATTGAATGCTGTAGAAATAGATCGTACACAAATGATGAATGTGAACAGCGAGAAGATGAATAGATATTCCGAACTTACTATGTATTATAAAAATAAATATAATGGGAAGGTACCTATAATTCACTTTTTCACTGTAACAGAATATAGAAAGAAAACTTTAGAACAATTTGCAATGAAATACGGTGTATATGTGAAAACATATGTTGTGCCAGAATTTCAATAAAGAAAAAAGAGCTGGATTTTCATGTTCAGCTCTTTTTTATGTATTTCACTACGTCATCGATTACATACGTTTTATCGATTCCTTTTTCTTTTGCAATCCTATTTAATGTGTCAAGGATTGCTTCTAAAGTATCAAAGCGAATAGAACTTGCATCGCCATTAACTAAGTCACCAACTGTATTTGATCTTACTTTTGCTTCTACTGATAATTTGTTTTTTGTTATTCCTAGATCTTCTAAAGATTTTCCAAGTGTAAACTTCATATCAATTCCTCCGATACACCGATTATCTTGTTATATATTGTATAACATTTTCAGAAATAATGAAACATTTATTGTTCAACTCTTGACGTTGAACTTTTTGTGATCTATAATACAACTTAAATAGTTGAACAATAAAAGTTAAGGAGGAGCGTAAATGCAACAATTAAATGATTACCTTGGATTAACAAGTAAGTCAGATTGTATGTGGTTTTATGGTTTCTTCTCAGCATCAACAATTTTATTTCTAATAGATATGTTCATTGCCTACATTTTATAAAGAAAGGAGATAACGTTATGCTAAGTACCGCAAACTATTCACAGTATAAAAAGCTTCAGTCATTCTCATCTGTGGAAGACATGAATGAAACGATTCGTTATTTTTTGTACAAGCATACACATGAGTTATCAGAATCAGCTATAAAAGTATTGAAATTCTTAGCAAGGCATTCATGCAAAATACCAGGTGTTTCTTTCTTAAAAGTTTCAACGATAGCTGAAGCTTTGGGAATCAGTGATCGCACTGTAAGACGTGTATTAAAAATATTAGAAGAATACATGATTGTAATGCGACACAAAACAGTTAGAACAGAAGGGAAATTAAAAGGTGGTAACGGCCACAACGTATATGTCATTCAAAAAAATAATAGTGTCATACCGGATGTCCTACCGGAAATGTCACAGCGACAAGACGGTGAAACACCTACAAAATCAAGGGTTACAGAGCCGAAAGTGGAAGACGAAGCTGAGCTTATTGAATCACACCCTCTAGAAGATTTAAAAAACGAATTAAACGTAAGAGAACAGTCTACAAGTATTTATGAAGAAATTAAACTTGAAGACTTAGACGAAACATTCACACCAGAAAATGTACCACAAAAATTTAAAGCAGCAGTTGTACCATTTTTCAAATCAGCGGAAAAGATATACAAATTGTATGGCCGGGTATTAACTGCATACAAACGATCTAAATTAGATAAACCGATTGCGGAAGTAATAGAGCATGCAATTCAAGCATTTAAGGAAACTATATTTGCCGAAAAAACAAAACGAATACGTAGTACATTTGAAGGATATTTTTACAGCATAGTAGCAGAAAAATTTGTTTTAGAACGTCGAATCGAATGTCGTAGCAAATTATACGATTGGCTAACTGACTGAAAATATTGTAAAGAAATCAGTTAGTTCGTATACTTTAATCAACCATATTACATTTATATGAGTAATATTTGCTACTAGGATGGTGTGTATATAATGAGATACGCTGTGTATGTAAGGGTTTCTACAGATCGTGATGAACAGGTATCATCTGTAGAAAACCAAATAGATATTTGTAGATACTGGATCGAAAAGAATGGTTATGAATGGGATGGAAATGCAGTTTACTTTGATGATGGTATTTCTGGTACAGCTTGGTTAGAACGTCATGCTATGCAATTGATTCTAGAAAAGGCTAGAAAAAAAGAATTGGATACAGTAGTTTTTAAATCTATACATCGCTTAGCACGTGATTTAAAGGATGCGTTGGAGATTAAAGAAATTTTAGTAGGACACGGAATACGCTTGGTAACAATAGAAGAAGGCTATGATAGTTTATATGAAGGAAAAAATGATATGAAGTTTGAAATGTACGCGATGTTCGCATCTCAGTTACCAAAAACCTTGTCAGTTTCCATAACAGCAGCATTAACTGCAAAAATACGACGTGGTGAGTATGCAGGAGGGCAGATACCTTATGGATATGATGTTGTTGATAAAAAGTATGTTATTAACGAAGAAGAGAAAGAAGTTGTTCTAAAAATTTATGAGTTATATGAAAAAGGATTGGGTTATATAAAAGTAGCAAATGTCCTGAATGATATGGGATATAGAACGCGGAATGGAATCCCTTGGAAATTTTCAGCTGTGCAAAAGATTATACGAAGTGCTGTGTATAAAGGTGACCATATAATGAACAAATATACAAAAATAAAAGTGGATGGACGAAAAAAGCAAGTGCTTAATCCTAAAGAAAAATGGACTGTTTTTGAGAATCATCATCCCGCAATCATAGATTGTGAACGCTGGGACAAACTAAATGACCCAAACAGGGATAATATTAAGAAGAGACGTGTCGCACTAGAAAATGAATTACGTGGTATAATCTTTTGTTCACATTGTGGGGATCCTATGAAAACACATCGATCAAGTAGAGCGAGAAAAAAGGACGGTACTGTTACTGATTATGTATACATGTTATGTTCTCGTTATAGAAACTCTGGTGGTCGTGAATGTGTAAGACATAAACCTATACTATATCCAGAACTACGCGAACTTGTACTCTATAGGCTTAAAGAAAAAGAATCACAGCTGTTAGATACAGACTTTTATTTTGACGACGAAAATCGATATCAAGAGAAAGTAAAAAAAATAGAAAAAGACATAAGACAAATAGAATTAAAAAGAGAACGATTACTTGATTTATACCTGGAAGGTGATCGTATTAGCAAGGATGTGTTTTCACAGCGAGATAAAAAACTAGAAAATTGGATAAGAGAAAAAGAATTAGAATTATTGAAGTTAAGTGACATGGAAGAACAGGTAAAGGAAAAGAAAGAAATTAAAGATGCGTTTACATTACTGGCACAATCTGACGATTTATATGGAGTATTTCAGCAGCTTATTAGCAGAATAGATATGGCACAGAATGGAGCTGTAGATATTTATTATAGATTTGAGGTTTAATTTTTGGTCATATTAATACATCGTATCTGGTTCGGGGAAGACAACACTTATTAAAATGATTGCTGGTATTAGCGAAGCAACATCAGGGGAGGTAACAGCATTAGAAACAGTTATGCCAAACTTAGCTGGCATGAAACAAATTGGTTATATGGCGCAAGCTGATGCATTGTATGAGGAGTTATCTGCTTATGAAAATGCTGATTTTATCGCGACAATGTATGGGTTGAAGGGAAAACAAAAGAGAGAACGTATATTGGAAGTATTTGAGCTTGTGCAGTTATCTGGTGCGACACGTTTCTCTATAAGTACGTTAGTACGAAATGAGAGTGTTGCTTAAATTTATTTAAGCAATAATAACTAATATATCGAGAGTTGGAATGAAAGCCGTCATGTTGAGCTGAAACAACTCCATTGATACTCCTACATGCATGAGGAATGAGTAGAGGAATCATGTGTGAAGCTAGGTGAAGTCGCCTGAACTAGCCTAAGTGATTGAATTACATCATATGGTGTGGGATAGGGCGGATGGCTGAAAAGGTAACTATGGTGAGAATGTTCCAAAGGGAACTGACAAATTTGCGAATGTACGGGTCTAAAATTGCACTATATCGAAAGATATAGCACACAATAGTGTGGCGGAATGCCGAGAAGTAAGAGTCACGATGTATGAAATTCGGTATAGATAACAAAGAATCTATAATTCCGCAGGCTTATAGTAAACGCCTAAGGTTATCATGGATAGCTAGATATATTGGAACGTGGTAAGCAAGAAACTGCTAAATCAAACAGCTACTACTGGGCAGGTGGATATAAGGTAAAACCGAAATTCCTTTATTCTTGTGAAAGTAGGGGCACAGTACCGATGAAACGGTGATAACAAGCCTCTGAGGGATAGCCCCAAGTCTAATTAAGGTTTATTTGATTTTGTGAAAATGAAGTTCAATGGTCTGGTATGAATGTGGGCAAAACACCAAGGAGGTGTCCACAGTTGAACGCAAGAATGAGATATTGGGAGTATTACAATATGCAAGAAACGTTTGACAAGCTATATGAAGATAGTCGAGCCAATAAATCATTTCAGGGACTGTATGAAATGATTACGGCAGAAAATAATATTTTACTAGCTTATCGAACAATTAAATCCAATAAAGGGTCTAAAACAGCAGGGGTAGATTCTTTTATAATCGATCAATACAAATCAATGGATAAGGCTGAATTCTTAAACTTGGTTCGTAATCGATTAAATCAATATAAGCCTAAAGCTGTAAAAAGAGTATTCATTCCTAAGCCTAATGGTGACAAAAGACCTTTAGGGATTCCAACCATGTTTGATCGACTTATTCAGCAAATGATTAAGCAAATATTAGAACCGATTTGTGAGGCAAAATTCTATGAGCATAGTTATGGATTTCGACCTTTAAGAGGTGCAAGGCATGCTATCTCAAGAGTTATGTATCTCATTAGTCGAAATACTTTTCATTATGCCGTAGATATTGACATCAAAGGATTCTTTGACAATGTTAATCATACGTTACTATTGAAACAACTATGGAACATGGGAATTAAAGATAAAAGGGTGCTAAAGTTGATTTATTTAATCCTAAAAGCACCTATAAAAGGAGTAGGAATCCCACAAAAAGGTACGCCACAAGGAGGAATACTTTCACCACTACTATCAAATGTGGTTTTGAACGATTTAGACCAATGGATAGCACGACAATGGCATCATTTTCAATCAGATTATGATTATACTAAATCTGGAAATCGCAATCGTGCTTTGAAAAGAACAAAATTAAAACAGGGCTACATTGTACGTTATGCAGATGATTTCAAAATCATGGCCAAAGATTTTCGTACTGCACAGAAGTGGTTTATGGCCACAAGATTATATTTAAAAGAACGATTAAAGCTAGATATTTCACCAGAAAAATCAAGAATAATCAATCTAAGAAAAAATAAATCTGAATTTCTAGGTTACTCATTATATGTAGTACCTAAAAGAAATAAGTGGGTGTGCAACTCAAACATTTCAGAGAAAAAGAAGAAGCAAATTGAATCTGAATTGAGGAAGCGAAGCAAATCTATTCAACGGTCAACAACACGGCAAAACGTACAATTATATAATGCCTATGTTTTAGGGTTGCGTAACTATTTTAGGTACGCAACGCATGTAAATATTGATATGCATGAGCTCGCATTCAGTGTATCTTTAACATTTTTCAATCGATTAAAAAATGTTGGTAAATACGAAGTTCCGATTAATGCACCTCCGGTGTATAAGAAATTCTTTAGAAATAATTATCGAACATTCAAAGTTTGTGGAATTTATTTGTTTCCATTAGCAGATATTCAAACCGCAACCATTTGGAACTATACACAAAGTCAAACCCCATACTCTGAGAAGGGTAGAAAGAGTGCCGAGCACAAGGAACTCGATAGAAATGTACTAGGTGAGATAACAAGACTACTTACAGTAAATACAATTAGTAGAAGTATTGAATTTTCTGATAATCGTGTATCTAGGTATTCTATGGTTATGGGGAAATGTGAGATATTAAAAGAATTTCTAACTGCCAGTGTAGTGCATTGTCACCACTATGTTCCATTGGGACTAGGAGGAACAGACGATTATTCTAATTTGCGAATCATCCGAAAGGATATTCATAGACTAATTCATGCCACTGATAATCGAACAATTGAGAATTACTTAAAGAGCTTACTTTTGACTGACGAACAGGTTAAAAGAATAAACCAATATCGAAGAGCTTGTAATTTAGAAGAAATCAAATATTAACTTAATTAGATGGAACGCCGTATGAGGTGAAAGTCTCACGTACGGTGTGGTGCGGGGGAAAAGCCGGAGATGACTTCAAAGGCTTACCTATCGCAATAATCTGCTGGTTATCCGGGACCAAACTATTTTCAAACTGAGGAAGAATCTGTTCGACAAGGTGTAAAGCATTTGAAGGAATGTATGCTCATCCTACAATCCTTTAATAAAGGATATGAAAGTAATATTAAAGCATTATCACAAGCCTATAATTTCGGTGTTGCTTTCGCGGGATTCGTTGGTAATAAGGGGGGAGAATATTCTATTGATGTAGCTGAATCATACTCACGAGATGTAGTAGCTCCAAGCTTAGGAAATACTTCTGGAATGACTATTCCTTATATTAACGCAACATCAATTCGGGTAGGCAAAATCTATAGATATATCAACGGTGGCAACTTCTTATATGGTGAATTAGTCAGTGAATATATAAGTGTTGGTGCTGCAGACGGTACAGGAGACAGCATAGCGAATCAAAAATTTAATGAAATTATGGCTTTAGTTGCACCATTCGAGGGCTACGAATATGTTTTTGGGGGAAGACAACCGCCAACCTTTGATTGTTCAGGATTGGTTGAGTGGAGCTATAACAAAGTGGGTATTCCAATAAGTGGTACAGCAGAAGATATGTATAATCAAACGGTCCCAGTTGAAAATCCAGCGCCAGGAGATTTAGTTTTCTTTAAAAATACTTATAAAGATGGAATTTCACATATTGGCATTTATATCGGTAATAATCAAATGTTTAATGCGGGTGGAAAATACTTACATTATGCGGACTTAAATAAGCCGTATTGGGTAGAGCACTTCGCAGGAATTCGTCGAGTTAAATAAGATTGCGTAGAAAGGAGAATGTAAATGTTACATTCAGAGTTTCAAATTAAAGGTGTAGTCATCGGGAAAGCGGGACCAGGTAAACAAACTTTGTTAAAAAAACCAATTGTAATGGATGTTTTATCTAATTTAGATGGGAACTTGAAAGTTATTGGTCCTATGGGTTCTGGAAAAACAATAATTTTAAAAAATATTGCTTTAGGATTAGAAGAAGTTTTAGTAATTGATACAGATGGGGAGTATGTCGAATTAGAAAAACAAACAAATAAAGTAAAAGTAATTGCTTTAGAAAGAAAAAATGCATTAAATGGGTCAATTGAATGTGAAATAAGTGAAGAACTAATGAAGTTAGCAGAAAAATACAAATATATTATTGTAGATGAACCGCTGCACATTAATAGAGATCAGTTAAATTTATTTATAGAACATATGAAAGATACAACTAGTAAAATAATAACAACTTTTATAACTCCATATCAACGTGTATTTATTGAGGATGAACTCACAAAACAATTTCCTTATACAATTTCGATGGAACAAAAATAGTATTTGAATAGTTTCTAAGAAGAATTTAGGGGTGATTTACCTTGTCAGAACGTATTAAAAAAATGGAAGAACGAATCGCAAAAAGAGAACAGCGAATCGGAAAATTACAAGCTAGTTTGAAAGAAGAAAAAAACCGTTTGAGTAAAGATAACGAAACGCTATTACATCTTAAATATGATGATGTGCTAAAACGAATGCAAGAAAAAGGTGTTAGTCCTGATGAAGCATTAAGAGTAATTGATAATGAAGTAGGAAAGGACCAAAATCAAACTCATTTCGCAGAAGATAACAAAAGTGAAAGTAATAATCGAGAAGGAGCTCAAATATATGCTCAAAATTGCTAAACATTTGTTTTTAATAACACTATTGATGTTTTCAATGTTATTCATGAGTGTATCTAACTTTGCATACGCAGAGGAAAAAAAATCTGAAACAGAAAAGACAACAGATAAAAAAGTAGGAGAGCCAGCTTCTGGACCAGACGTTCAGGGTGAAAAAAAAGAAAAAGAAGTTGAGGTTGGAACTCCTGCTAGTGTAAACGGAAAAAAAGTACAGGGTACAGGAACAGTAACGGACTTCACCACGAGTGGTTCTAAAGCATTTTATACAATTCATGATAAAGATAATAACGTATTTTACTTGATTGTCGATTTAGATAAAACTGACAATAACGTGTATTTTTTATCAGATGTTAAAAAGTCAGCAATGGATGGTACTGCTGGTAAAACTGATGGTACCGCTAAACCGAATGTACCAAATCAAAAGCAAGCGGAAACTGAAAAAACAGCAGCAAATACTAAAACTACATCAGAAAAACCAAAAGAAGAAGGTAGCAACAATTCATTTCTACTTATTGTATTAGTAATTGCTGTCATTGGTACTGCTCTATATTACTTCTTAGTCATTAAAAAGAAAAAAAATAAAACGAACACAAATGAAGATGAAGAAGTGATGGAAGATAACTATTATGAAGATAATTTAGAAGATGAAACAAATAAAAACAACAAGAAAGATTAGTAATGCTAATTAAAGCCTATATAAAAAAACATATGTTTCATCTTCCCACTTTAAGTAATCAGATATTAGAAGCACAGGTTGAGCAAGCTTTAAATGAAAAATTTGATAAATCGATAATGTCAAAAGCATATCCCCTTACAAAAATAGAAGATCACGAAAACATTCTAATTGAAAAGCAACGTACAAATATCTTTTTACTCAACTTACTGCTTATAGTGTTAAAGCACAATAAAAAAGACATTACAGTTCAAGAGCATTACAATGATGAATTCATCATTTCAAAATTAGAAAAAGAAACAAATTTAAAATTAAAAAATATACCCTTTGACAGCCTAGAAAAAAGCATTATGGAGTATGTAACTCCTGATACAGATGAGCCCTCTGAAGTAATCGAAAAGTCAGACCAAGCGCTAAAGACAAACGAAAGCAAAGAGGGCTCAGTTTTTGGAAATGTTCAGTTTAATCTAGATTGGCTAGAAAAAGCACAAAAAGAATTAAGGAGAAGGGATTAATCATATGCATATGTGGGAAAAATCAAAGCGAGTTTTAGTTAGTGGTGTTCTATCACTTTCCTTAATAGGTAGCACAACAGTCCTTGCTGCTGTAAATGATCCTACACATACACAAATAAATGAAAATACCGCTCGGAATTATTTGAAAGTGAGTTATGAAGGTGAAATTTTGTTTCATGAACAAGTGCCAACAAAAACGATGATCCAAGTGCTCAATGGAAATAATGATGTAATTGAAAGTAATGTTTTAACTAGCGACAAAGAAATGAATCTTGGAGAACCGAAGGTTAATGATGGGAAGATGTTAAGTTATTGGTCTATTGAAATGGCAAATGAGAAATTGCTTATTAAACCAATCTTAACAAATAAAGAAGAATATGCAGTTAAGTTTTATGTTAAAGACAGTGGTGGGAATTTATTAGAAAACCATGAGCAAATAAAAGAAATAGTTAAAAGCGCTACTAGAAATACAAAGCTAAAAGATGTGCTACCCAATGTAAATCCCAACCCTAATTATAAATTTTCCGGTTGGTTTGAAACTGTAAATAATAAAGAAGAAAAATTACAAGGTATTGATGATAGAAAAATCACCAATTCTAAAGGTGAATATTATGCTAAATTTTACTCTGATTTTAATGACAATAATATTGACGATAAAACAGAAGAAATTACAGTCAATTTTGAGACAAATATAGAAGGGAAAATTGATCCTATAAAATTGAATGTCGGTCAAAAGGTTAAAGCTCCTAAATTGTCTAGTAAAGATAAGATTTTTATAGGCTGGTATACAAATAAAGAGTTAACAAATAAATTTGCCAATGACAATTTAAAGGGATCTATTACCCTTTATGCAAAATGGGAAAATGCTGAAAAGGTAATCAACGAATCTGAAAAAAAACCAATTACAGATAAGGATGTTTCAGATCAAGTTGAAAAGCTTCTAAATGATTTAAAAAACAAGCAAACCTTAAACGAAAAACCAGACACTAATAATACAAAAGATAATACAAAAGCGAACAATAGTAATGTTACTCCTTCTACAAGTAATCCAGCAGGAACAGTAGGAAGTTGGACACAAAACAATAGTGGAATAAAAGATAATGCAGCTTTAAACGCTAACAAAGTTAACGTATACAACGGAACAAAGTATGTGATTAAAAATAAAAATGTTGGCGAAATATATATGGTCAAATTTTATGATGAAAACGGTGCATTTGTTTCTAGCCTAGCATTACCTTATGGAAGAACAATTAAATTACTCGATGAAAAGGAAAATTTACATGAGGAATATGCTGTTAGACAGGATACCTCAATTAACTTAAATAAAGCAGATTACGTTGTCAATAAAGATTCAACATTTTTAGGTCTTGAGACACGAACTGTTGATGTAAATGCATCAGAAATAACAGAGATATATCCGAAAATCGCAAAACGTAATAACGCAAGCAGTTTCTTATATAAAAATGGTGAAAAAGATAACCAGAAGAAAAACTCAGAAATTCAAATTTGGATAATCACATTGAGCGTGATTGCTGTATTCTGTATCATTCTAGCAACTCTTTTATTCCTTAAAAAAAGAAAAAAGAAAGAACAGGATCAAGGGCAAAACATTAATATTTAAAAGGCGGTAAAGGCTATGTTAGATATATATTTTGTTATTCAAGTAGTCTTACTTGTGATAGGTTTGTTCTTTTTAATAAAAGGCGGTTTTAGACTTATAAAGTGCTATAAAATAGATGTTTTACTATCTATTCTTATAAAAAATGAATTACCAAATCCAAATAAAGAAAAGGGGAAAAAATAATGGAATTCTTTACAAAAGGTGTAGATGTAATACAAAAATTAGTTATCTTAATTGGCGCAGGTTTAGGGGTATGGGGAGTTGTAAATTTATTAGAAGGATACGGGAACGATAACCCAGGGGCAAAGTCACAAGGGATGAAACAATTCATGAGTGGTGCTGGTATTGTTTTAATCGCAACGTTACTTGTTCCTGCATTAAAAAACTTATTCAGCTAAATCAAAGTTAAACAAAAAAAAGATAGGGGGAAAAATAATGGAATTCTTTACAAAAGGTGTAGATGTAATACAAAAGTTAGTTATCTTAATTGGCGCAGGTTTAGGGGTATGGGGAGTTGTAAACCTGTTAGAAGGCTATGGCAATGATAATCCGGGGGCAAAATCACAAGGGATGAAACAGTTTATGAGTGGTGCTGGTATTGTTTTAATCGCAACGTTACTTGTTCCTGCATTAAAAAACTTATTCAACTAAGTTAAGGTTAAACGAAAAGAGGGCGAGTAAATTTACTCGTCCTTCTTTTATAAAGAAGGAGTATCAAAATGGAAAAAATCAAGGGAAATAAAATTTATATTATTCTTGGTGTAATGTTGTTTATTCTATTAAATTATCTTTGTTATTACTTTAGAGTCACTTTTGAAGGTAATATAACTGCTGCATTTGATTATTTGTCTTCACAACCGCAATATCTCTTATACGCCTTTCCTTTGTCTTTTAACGTTATTGATTTGTTTGTGCCAATGCTTGTAGCAGCATTTGTTGTATTCGTTTTGATCGACAAGAAAAATAATAAAAAGAAATATAAAAAGGGTGTTGAACATGGTTCAGCACAATGGGGTAGTGTAGAAAAAGATTTAAAAAATATGTATGACGAAAAAAACCAATATAATAACATTTTATTTTCACAAAATACAAGGATTAGACTAGATGATGAAGACGCTCCCTTTGAGGTAAGACGAAATAAAAATGTGAATTGTATTGGTGGATCAGGTAGTGGTAAAACTCGATTTGTAATTAAACCAAATATGCTACAAATGAACGCAAGTTATGTAGTTACTGATCCAAAAGGTACAATCATTAATGAAATTGGAATGGCATTAAAAAATGTAGGAAAGTACAAAATCAAGATTTTTAACACTGTAAAATTTTCAAAAAGTATGCGATACAATCCATTAAAGTATGTTCACAATGAGCAAGATATTTTAAAACTTGTTAATACTATTATTGCAAACACAAGTGGGGAAGGACCAAAAGGAGATCCCTTTTGGGAAAAAGCAGAAAGCTTGTTATACCAAGCTTATTTAAGCCTAATGGTTTCAAAATTCCCTAAAGAAGAACAAAATCTAGGGACACTAATGGATTTAATTTCATACTCAACAGTGAAAGAAGATGACGAGGATTATAAAAATCCTATGGATTACCTTTTTGAAGAACTAGAAAAAGAGGATAGTAACCACTTTGCTGTAAAGCAATATAAATTATATAAACTCGCAGCCGGTAAAACAGCGAAAAGCATTTTAATCTCTTGTGGGGGAAGGTTATCTCCATTAAACATTCCTGCACTTCGTGATCTGATTTCAAAAGATGAATTAGACCTTGATACACTTGGAGATAAAGGGCGTAAAACAGCACTATTTATTATAGTGCCTGACACTGACGATACATTTAATTTTATCGTCGCTATTATGTATTCTCAACTTTTCAACATGTTATGTACAATTGCCGATGATAAATACAAAGGGGAATTACCTACACATGTTCGATTTCTACTGGATGAATTTGCTAATATCGGATTGATTCCAAACTTTGAAAAGCTCATTTCAACAATCCGCTCACGTAACATTTCAGCGACTATCATTTTACAAGCATTCTCACAATTAAAGACAATTTATAAAGACAAGGCTGACACAATAATCGGTAACTGTGACACCTCTATATTTCTGGGTGGTAAGGAAAAAACAACAACTAAAGCATTAAGTGAAGAACTTGGTAAAGAAACAATTAATGACTACAACGAAAGCAAAACACGATCTAATAATGATAGTTTCGGTCAAAATTACTCAAAATTAGGTAGAGCATTAATGACACAAGATGAACTGTTAACAATGGAACGTGATATGTGTATTGTCCAAATAATCGGCAAAAGACCATTTAAAGATAAAAAGTATGATTTAACTAAGCATCCAAGATACAAATTCCATGCGGATGGAAAAAAATATTGGTTTGATATTGATAAATACTTAGAAGCCCTTAAAACCCCGAAGAATCAACGGGAAAATAACGTATCTAATACTCCAACGAATCAATCAGAAAAGCTAAAGCTTACAATTACAACTGTGAATGGTAGTTTTGAAATATAAAATACGTTAAATGAAAGGAAGTGTGATGATCATGAATTGTCCTTACTGCGCAACGCAAGTGAAAATCGATGAAGATAGTGTCGCACAAGAAACATGTATATTTTGCGGTGCTTTAATTCGTGATGAAAAATCTGGTATATTACAAGTTTGTCAAAACGGAGAGCGATATGAGTTTAAGAAAATGCAGCAACATATTTTTTTAGAGCATATAAATCAACCTGTTAGCGATTTGAAGCGATATCATACTTTTGATTTGTATTTATTGTTAAAAGAAGTAAGAGAAGCACGCAGCCAAACGTATTATGGCTTACAGCTGTTAAATAAAGCTTCTGTGGAAGATGAAGGATTTAAAGAGTCTGCTAATGAGGTAGGCGGGGAATATGAATATTTTACAAGGAAAGCGTGGGTAATCGAGAATATTTTATTAGAGCGTCAGGGATTCTTTCCAGAAAAAATTACAGATCGGGTTCTCCAATATATGTGGGAACAGATTAAAAAATCAAAAAAGAAACCAATGAGAATTTCTAAAACAAAACGTAGCCAAAAAGAAAAAGCATGTTTTTAATTAACTGGTGAAAGGGGATTGTATATGGATGGAGGAGGAAAACCGCTTTCTTATATTGGACGATGTAAGATTGTCTTTTGGATGATATTTGTTTTTTGGATCCTTATGTTTTTGATTTGTGGTGAATTTTTCTTTAGCTAATGGAAGGATTGTTCTTAAGTCCAGAAGGAGTCTAATGTATAATGGAAGAAAGACAAAGATATCTTGTTAACAAAGGTTGAGATTGATATGAAAAAATATGATGTTCCTAATGGAAACGGAAGTTTGATGGTATATATAGAAAAGATAGATGAAACTTGTGCATCAGTGGCAATCCCAAAAAAAGAGTGGTCATATCTTCTTTCTTACGATGTAACATATAATAAATTTGAGCATGAACATGAGGAGATGGTTCGTTCTCTTTTTTATAAAGCGGGTTTACCTTATAATCAAGCGGAAAATTTAGCTGATCTAATCGAGGGGTGGATTTAATTATAGATATGTCCACTTGCCATAATTTTTTTCTCTGACTCTGCATAAAGCAGGGTCATTTTTTGTTGGAATTTATGTTAAATAATTACATAATAGACTTGTAAGTCTATTATAGATGTGAGAAAATAGACCTATAAGGCTGATTGATAATGAAAGGGGATATGGAATTATGGATAAACTTTTTGAAAAACCTGCTGAAGTTATTAATTTTCATCAAAGAAAAGTAGAAAAAGAAATGAATAGGTTTACTTCAGAACAAAAGTTCAAACTCATCGCGCTGCAAGTACTTTGTAACATATCTGAAGAGGATCTGGAAGGAATTTTGGAACGAGGGTTATCCATAGATGATTTATTTACAGGTACAGCCAATAGGTACTTTAAAATTCAAAATGAAAAAGCCATCCGCCGCTAAACGAATGACTTATAGAGAAGGGAATGGTTCAGATTCCCTTCTCCCATTTTAACATACGAGAAAGGGAGAGAGTAAATGATAATTAGAATTATTGATAATTGTTATAAAGACATATCAATTTGTATTGTGGGGTCCCGCCAACCAAATGACATAAAACCCACGCTAAGGAAAGTAAATCCATCTATATCAAGGTTTCTAGCGTAACAAAAAGGGTTGTTACAAATAATATTACGAATTATTTTTGATACAGTATTTTGTTACAGCTATATTGACTAAATAAAGACTAGCACTTCTCGAAACCAATGCTGTAACAAAAACGCTCATTTTAGTTACAATCCCTTAGCGTACAAAAACCAAGGTTTTCACTTCCAAAAAATGTCTTAACGTGGGTTTTATGTTAGTACGTTGGCTGTACCCCTATTGTAGAAACACGTAAAGGCTACCAATATGCGACAGAATGGGCAAATGAATATGATAAAAAAGGTAATTTAGTTAGCCCGACTGTTGAACAAATAAAAGGTGCATGGAGAGAAAATAGACAGTCATTTTTTCCGTATTGTTCATTTTAAACAATATAAGCCGGAAAGGGGAATGGGAAGTGACGATAAAACAAACAAGTATATTTGATTTTATTGATGACCCTAATCCTGTTATACGAAAACCGAGAAAAAAGCCTAAAGTATCTCCAAAACCTGTAACTCAAATGGTTGATTGTGAAATTTTTGATCCAAATAAAGCAAATTGGTTTGAATCTTATGGAGATCAATGCACGAAAGTGTTAGCGGTTATACCTAAGAAGCCAACACACAAAGAGTTGAGTGCCTTTCAGGAGGCCACTGAAAAAGTCCCTAAAAAGAGAAAAAGAAGATAACCACCTACTGTATATAGGGGATTATCTTCTTTTTGATGGCTGTATATTGATAAAAATTCTGTTTCTTACTCAAAGTAGATAGTTTTTCAGTACCCTCCCTTTCAGTGGGGCGTATTTCTCACTCTTCCGATAAAAGTTGGAGAAGATCGATTTGCTAAAGCGGAGGGAATTATTGAACAACATAGAAAAAATAATAACCCCTTAGAAATCATTATCGTCAAAAGAAAAACAGATTGGTACTATTCTAAAACACAGCCAAGTACAAAAGTTGTTGGGTATTTATAAGTAAAATTTGTATGAAAGGGAGAAGAATATGAGTGTATTTGAAATAGTTGTAGCTGTAGTTTTTATTCTGGTTGGTTTCTTTGCTATAGAACATTTTTCTAACATTAAATGAAAGCATTAATATGAGGTGAAGATAGCGATGGGAAAATATAAATATAGAGAATTATTAATAGAAGAACAAAATATTGAACACGAGATGAAGGGAATTGAAAGAGAAATAAAAAAGACTCGCTCAAGGGAACTTACAGAAAAACAAAAAGATCTATACGCTCGATACACAAGTCTATGTATGCAAACGCAGTCAGATAATTTAAGACACGTTATTCATTCTTTATATACAGAAATAGGATTATCCATGAAAGAATTTGCAAATGAGCTAGGTGTTAAAGATTCTGAGATTCAAAATATAATAAGACAAGGCATTATAACCGAGAAACTTTTAGATACCATTTGTACTTATTTTCAAATTAATAAAACAGAAAAATTTATGCGGTATATTCAGCAAAATTAACTTTTAATCAAAAAGAGACGTAAACAAAAGTATTATTTGAAGAGGAGGTAAAGGAGATGTTTATATTAATTGTGCTGTGATACTCGGTTTACTAGCTATCGCAACAGCAAATAGGGGAACGAGAAAGATTAGCTGTGTTTTTATGGGAAGTTCTATTTTAGTAACATTCTTATATTTTACTGTGTATCCGGAGGAAGTGGAAGAATTACAAATTATACTAGAAGCCATGAAATTTTGGTAATAGGGAAATTCAACTAAATTTAGTATGGCATGATATGAATGATTAACTGTATTACAATTTGAATTTTGTTAAAAGGAGCATAGGAAGAATGGATATGAAAAAACAAGAAAGCCAGCAGTTAAATAATAAAGACGATAAAAAATTGCTATTAGATGAAGGCACAATCGGATACTTTTTGACAGAGGATGAGCATAAAAAAGCTATTGAAGTTACATCGGAAATTTTTAGATTGTCTAACCAACATAAAAAGAAATAATGTATTTCAAGTTGGTCCATAATACGAATATTTTTTAAATCTGGAATAAATTATCGTTCGTTTTTTTAGAGAAAATACCAGTTGCTGCAGCAATGGATCCTGGGGGATTATTTAAGAAAATACGAATATTCGAAAGGTGGAGGATAAAATGAAAATTTACACATCTGAATGGCTTTCACTAAGTGCGGATATCAAAAGAAAACTTATTCGTTTAGCAATTTTAGAAACAAGAGAAAAAGCAAAAGCTTTTCGTTTACAATAGGGAGTATAAATAAAGAGAAGAGAATAAGTGATACTCTCTTTTCTTTTATCCTCCATTATATAAAGGAGAATAGAAATATGAAAGAAATTGACAAGTATATGTCACCCAGTGAAGCGGCCTATAAATGGGGAATCTTACGTGATACCTTGAAAAATAAATATAGTCCATCTATGTTAAAGGAAAAACAAAAAGCAGAATTACAACAAATGATTGATGAGGGGATGATTAAATTCTTTTTGCCCCCAAACGGAAGACGTAAAGAATGGATTATCTCGCGAGAAGCGATGAGGCGATGGTTTGGAGAACCAAAAAATTAATATAAAGAAAAATGGCTTCTGAAATGCGTTTATATGGAGATTTAGAGGACACGCGCATACTATAAGTATCGAAACATATAAAAGATGTTATAGGCGATTTTAGGACGTTTACCAACTCAATAAAGAAGGTTACGGGCTGTATCTAAGTTTGATGCAGCTATAATTACCATGATTAAATAATTTCACATACCGTATTTATAATAAAAAAATAAACTAATAGAATTTAGGCGGTTCTTTGCTTTGGGGAAGAGGCTGGCGAGTCGTGTGGGGGCGATACCCCACGAACTTAACCGTCTCATAAATATAGCTAAAGAAAATTGATAATGAGCGAAAGGGTAGCGGTTCGGCTCGTATAATGTAGAGATCAAGCCGATATAGAAAACACTTGCTTTGGTTGTGTCGGCTTGGCGTCGCTATTTCACGAGCCGAAAAAAGTTGGGCAAGGATTGTTTTTACTGCAGTAACAAAGTGGAGCAGTAAAAACAAAAGGTGGAGATTTTTTGTGGAGGTACGGAACAAAAAATACTACCTGTTCCTTGCGGAACTTTTAGCTTTTTCAGGTAATGTATAAGGGGTCTGTGTAGCACTGGAACCAAATCACGCAATAAGCATTTTATCAAGACCTAAATCGTTAAAAATATCTATTTCATATCCACTAATATACGAAATAATCCTTAAAAGGAATGTCCGTTAATACTAGTTCCATTGCTACACAAACCCCTGTTTTTACCAGATGCAATTCCTTAACGTACAGAGAATCAGTTAAAATGTGTCTGGATTGTGCCGAAACGTACAATTTTCTTTTTTTGATAAGGTGACCTCTATTAACTGGATTTGAAAGAGATCCGATTCTTTTATACCAAGAAACCTCATTTCATCTTTATATGTTCTCCATGTTTCAACTTTAATTGACTTTGTACTTTGATCCCTCAACGTGTAAACCCTCATGTATTGTATTTTTTGCCTCTTTCTTTTTTCCATAATTTACATCCATCCTCATTACAAAACGTTAGTTCGTATAATTTTATAATACTAAGAACTAAATGTACAATTTTACTCTCATCATATTTCTCAAAAACGATGGTTTTTGAGAAATGGGTAATGAACAAAAATTCCACCTTATAAATCGCTTAACTTCGTTATCAAAACTATTATCAAAATCAAATTAACTTTAACCACCCTTTATGATAAAATTATTATGAAAAGGTAAGGTGATTTCATGAATTCGTACATTTATGGTTACGCAAGGGTAAGTACACAACAACAAGATTTAATTCGTCAAATAGATATGCTTCAGGATTATAATTGCACCGAAATTCTCACTGAAAAAATAACGGGTACAAAAAGCGATCGACCAGAGCTTAATCGATTAAAAGATAAAATTAGACCTGGGGATACGTTAGTTGTAGAAAGCTTTTCTAGATTAGGGAGAAGTACAAAGGATTTAATTGAATTAGTTGAGTATTTTGAGAATAAAGGAATTAAATTAATTAGCATAAAAGAAAACTTTGATACGACCACACCACAAGGAAAGTTAATGTTAACTGTATTTCAAGCATTTAGCCAATTTGAAAGAGATTTAATCGCTCAACGAACACAGGAAGGTCTTGTAAGCGCAAGAGCAAGAGGGAGAATGGGCGGCCGTCCTCCTATAAAAGATAATTATATTCAAAGGGCATTAAATTTATATGATTCAGAGCAATATAGTATCCGAGAAATTGTAGATATGACAGGTATTAGTCAAGCAACACTCTATCGATACATACAAAAAAAGAGACAAGAACAGGTGGCCAAACAAACTGAAGAAAAAACAGCAGCTATTCGTATGTTGTTACGTGTAGAAAACAACAATAAATATGTACGTGGAAAAGGAAAGGTTAGAAAAAATATCGAATCCTTCCTTACATTAAATTATAATATGAAACATTATTCCGGAGAGTATATGTTCTATGTTCCTTATACAACTGTCGATGCATTAGAAAAAAAAGTTTATGATATTCTCAGTGAATTAGATAGTGAGGCTAATATAAATAATTGCTTTATTGAAGCAGATGTTTATTGCGATGAATTAGGACTTACATGGTAATTTTAAAGGGGATACGGCAACGACTCCTTCTTTTTGGAGCCACTCACAAATTTATGTTTTTACAAAAACTCTACAAATATTTACATTCAATAAATAATATTTTGTTATTATTAGACTAAGTCAATGAAAAAGCCCTATATAAAGGAGACTTCTATATTAGGAGTCTTTTTTTATGTAGAAATTGATTGTGTAGGGAACTAGTATACGTACGCAGTAATTGTTTCATCAGGAATGATGTGTACAGAAAAGGAATCTAAAAAATTTTTTTCAAAAGGGATATTAACTAGTTCTGGACTGGGGAATATGGATATAGATAAGGCCATATAGAACATGCTAGGGGTTGCCTTGTTAAGATTTTCCGTTTACAATTAATCTTGTAACTCTAGCAAGTACACTATGTATAGATTTGTGGTTTAATCATTTTCCTTTCATTTCCAGCTTTTATAGGGAAAGGAGGGATATGATGTTCACAATATTAGGTATGGAACTTTTAAGCGGAATTGCGAAAGGTGTCGGCATTACTGTCGGTACAATTGCAGGAACGTTTGTAATAAATTATCTGATAAAAAAAGCGAAAACCGCCCTATCTAAACGGAAAAATAAGAACGGTTCACACAAAAACTGACTATTAAATTTAATGATATAACCGCACCTCTATCGTCCAAAATAGTGATGAGTTATACGAAAGACAGTAGTTTGCCGACTGCTGTCTTTTTTATTTTATGCAAAAAGCGTATAAATATTTACTGTATAGTACTCATAACTAATGTTATGACAACTAATGTTATTATAAACAAGTTGTTTACTGAAAGTCAACAAACTGGTATATTTCTGTGCACCATTTTTTGTATCATTCTGTGCACCACTTTTTGTATCATTCTGTGCACCACTTTTTGTATCATTCTGTGCACCACTTTTTGTATCATTCTGTACACCACTTTTTGTATCATTCTGTACACCACTTTTTGTATCATTTTTGATAAAGAATAAGGAAACTAAAATCATAATTGTCCGCTTCTACATGTTTTTAATGCAGTAATTCCCTTTTATTTATAGACTAATGGGGAGTGTTAGTGTTTTTTGAAACACACTTAGTTATTCTTTTCATCTATACTAACAGCCGAAAATTGTGTTCAAACTGAGTTTAGCGGGCAAAACGTCATTAAAATTCAAATGTAAACACTAATTTACTATTAAACAAAGCTTGTTTCGTTAAAACCTAATCAAAAGATTCGCCAAGTCTCCTATCACCTTCAGTCTTAGATATATGGATAAGTCTGTTATGAAAGGAGAGGCTATTATGATGTCTTTGTTCTTTTTGCTTTTTAAATTACTTGTAATTGTCATAGTTGTACAACTAGTAAGAGCAGCGATTTTTAACTACTTTAACAAGTAACTCAATATGCTGGTTTTTGCAACTCCGCGAAACCTTAACGTACAACAAAATGAATACATTGTGACGATTATATCTAAGCGTACAATTTTCTCGAAATGATGTGTATTCTGAATAAAACCGTGGGGGAACCTCCACGGTTTTAGTTTTTCTGTTGCCGTGGCTCCGTTAAGCGAAGGGCAGGAACCTAGCAGCTACGAGCTCATTGATCTACATAGCGAAACGGCACAGACCAATGAGCCATAGATGCAGGTTCTCGCGCTGAGTAGGAGAACAGCGGGGGCTTACTCTCACTTTCGCGTTAGCGATTAGAGAGAGTTAGTCATCCAACCGAAGGGCGGACACAAGTTAAATTAACTTTTAATTTGTTTTTATCAAGATTGACAGCTTGAAAATTAATTCTCTTCCATTTTTTCTTTTGCAAACTTTTCAACCGATTCTTTGGTCCAGTAAGGAGTTCCGCCGATCATTACATCCTCTTGTGGAAATTTTCCACGTTTGCGATATACAGCAATTTTTTTTTGTGTATAGCGCACTCCTTTTTCGTTTAAAATCCTTGCAAATTCACTTTGATTAACATAATTATCGGTAATAATTAACGGAGATTTTGGATCTTTAATTAGATACATATCAAACTTAAAATAAAATGTAATCAATTCTAGTGCTAATTCAAGCCAGTCATCTTGTAAATTTTTATACAAATCATTTAAACAAAATTCTTTTTGATCTGGATTTTCAAAAAAACAAGCTAACTTAAAGAATGTTTGTTCAATCTCATTATCTAACGATTGTAAAGCTATCAGCATATCTGGCAAATTTCCTTCTGAATAAGCCTGTAACTTTTTTTCAAAGCAAGGGAACTCTTCCAAAACTCGTTTTGTAGCTTTTTTCATTTTAACATCCCCTTCGTTGTAATTTACAACAATTTTATCAGATACTGTAGTGACTTACAACATTTTTGGTGATTTTTTTCTGTTTTTTTATGGCATTGCGAAGCAATGTCATAAAAAAACTAAAGAGGGATTACTCCCTCTTCTGGGTTTAAATATGTCCTTTTTCTTTCAGAGATGTATATTTCCCTGTATCGTTTATTATGATGTGATCCAGCAGCTCGATACCGAGAACTTTGCCTGCTTCAGCAAGTCTCTTCGTTACGTCAATGTCTTCTCTTGAGGGATAAGTTTCGCCGCTGGGGTGCTGATGAGCAACGATAATCGATGCGCTATTATTAAGTATTGCGGATTTGTACACGTCGCGCGGATGAACGAGTGAGGCGTTCAATGAACCAATATGAGCACGGTGAACAGCGACAACGTGATTTTTTGTATTCAAACACATGACGAAGAACACCTCTCTATCATCATCTCCGATGAATTGAGTTGCGATTCTTGCTGCATCATCTGGGTTGCGGATTGTTTTCACTTCGACTTCTACCTCTGTTTTTACTTGTCTGATTCTTTGAATTTCATAAATTTTTTCCATCGCTTAACAGCTCCTTTCATTGTTCCGAGAAAAAACAATTTTCGCGAAAAGAATTGTCATGGCGCGTAACGGAGTGAAGCGTACAACGTATCAAAAAAAGGTTAGGGATTGTTATAAAGCTCAATGATTTAGTCGGTGTTAGCTTGTGCAGTTAACAAGCTTATACCGACTTAACCTACTTAGCTTTATTACAATCCTTTGACTTTTTGCAGACCATTGAGAATTCTCATGAGCGAAAATTATAATGAGGAGAACAAAGGAAGGAAGGACGCACACCACTACACCCGGTTTTTTGTCGTCTTTAAAATTCCAGAAGGGAATTAGACGACTGTTTCCTAAAGAAACGCAAGTTCTTTAGGAAACACAAGTTGAAACGTTTTTTATTTATTTTATTTCGAATTGGAGATAAAATAATCAAAACGTGTATCATTTTATTGTAAAACAATGAAATGATCGGATTGTTATGGGTTCGATGCCCTTAACAATCCGATCATTTTTTCATGTGGACCTCTGTGCTACCTTTAAACAACTATGTTTTTAGTCGTTTTTATTTATATTGCGATACGTGAAATTTTATTTTATCAAAGTGAATAGTTTTAACTACTCACTTTTAGTATGCAATTTAAATTTCATACTTGGATGTTCTTCAGGAAGTAAATCCATTTCATATAGTCTTACTTCAATTCTGTTTATACACCCATGAAAATCTTCTTTTAATTGGCGGTCACTAAGTCGTAAAATTTCCCATCCCATTTTTCTTAGATAAGTATCGCGAATTTTATCTTTTTTCTTAGCTTCAGGTGTGTTATGAAAAGTGTATCCATCCACTTCAATACATAATTTCTTTCCATTTGCTCCAAATATCGCGAAATCTAATCGATATTTTCCTACTTTCTCTTGTACTGTTGGAGAAAGGCCCATGTATCTTAAATGTTCATAAACCTTTCGTTCTAATTTATTTGCACATTTTTTTCTTTTGTTATCATTGTCAGGATCATAAGCACTTTTATCAGTAATATTGGCCAACACATAAAAGAAAATTACAGAGGCTATAACAACTAAAAAACCACTCATATATATCCCACCTTACCTAAGTAGTTCTTCTGTATTAAAAAAATTTGAATAAGCACCAATTACTTAGCTTCTACATAGGTTATTAACACGTAGTAATCGAATAATTAATTAGGTTTCTACATCTGTTCTTACTTCTGTAGTATTACCTATGTTTTACGTGTCCAGACCTAACAATATCAAGAAACGGTAGTATTGTTTATGGGCGACGAGGGCGGGAGACCGAGGGAAGCCCATAAATGCCCGATTTCCAAAGTTTTATACACAAAAATTTTATTTTTTATATTTTTTAATTCATCTCATCATTAAAAAAGGGGGATGTAATTGTGATTACTCGTTTTAAAAATTTATGGCAGCAATATCAAGAACAAAAGGAAGAAAAAGAACTTATTCAAATACTTAGTGATAAAACAACTAAGGCTTTTCATTCAGCGCAATTATTTTTAGTACAAAAAAACAAATTTACTGATTCAAACGTGCATATCTACCCAGAGATACGTAGCATAAGGCTGATGGATTACGCTGAAATTGTATTTACAATTCCTAAGGGAATGAATCCAGAAGATGTAAGAAAGAAAGAGTATGTGTTCAAACAATATTTAAGTGATCACGCTGAACTAGAAGCAGGCCTTGTAAAATTTGTAATACGAATCTTTCCAGACCAAATACAAAACGTTTTATATGATTATGGTGCTTTTCCTATAAAAAATGAAAAATTACCGGTTATATGCGGACTCAATAAATATAACCAATATGTCGTTTATGATATGATCGAGCATCCTCACTTATTAATTGCCGGAACAACAGGAAGCGGAAAAAGCACTCAAATTCGCGCAATATTAACTACACTCATACAACGTAAGGGACCAGAACAACTCCACCTTTATTTATGCGATTTAAAGAAATCCGAATTCCATCTCTTCCAAAAAATTCAGCATGTAAAAAGCACTACATATACAGCAAATTCCCTTTATCCAGTCCTAGTCAAATTAAAAAAAGAAATACAAAAAAGAGGAGAAGTTCTCAATAAACATGAGTGTTCGCATATCGATCAATTACCAAATAAGCTTCCGTATCTCTTGTTATGTATTGATGAATATCCCTTATTACAGCACAAAAAAGCCATTACAGATATTGTAGAAGAAATTAGTTCAATTGGCCGAACAAACGGAGTATTTCTTTTACTTTCTATGCAGCGCCCAGATTCAAAGGTACTTGATGGGAAAATTAAAAACAATTTAAATGTTACTATGGGATTTCGATGTAAAAATGCTATAAACGCAAACGTGATGGATTGCCCTGGTGCTGAAAAAATTCCACAGGCAGCCAAAGGACGCATGATACTGAACTTCGGTACATTAGAAACCATACAGGCACCATTTTTGTCTGAAGACAAAGCAAAACTAATTCTGCAGAAATATAAAAAAACACAAGATGAGGACCAACAAAGTATGGAAAATGAAAACCTTGAGAAAGAATCCATTTTTGGAATGTTGGGGGATGAATAAGCATTATGAATAAGCGGGATAAAGCTATTGTTAATGATTTATATCGTTTCCGTGTGTTAAGTAGAGATCAAATTATAGCTTTTCACTTTTCACAATTAAAAAAACCTGTCAGCACTTGTAATTTAATCTTAAAGCGCCTACAGGATCGTGGCCATATCAAAGCATTCAAGGGGTTTCAACCATTTGTATACGCTTCTGTAGACTCTAAGATAAAAGAGAGCAGCCAAAAGATACTACACTTTTTAGCGATTGCAGACACTTTTATTGAAATGAAAAAATATGATGAGCCTACCCATGTACTTATCGAGCCAAAATTCGCTGAAAAAGGGACCATTGAACCCGATGCATTTTGTATATTTAAAAGAACACCATTTTTTATTGAAATACAAAGAAGTGTCTACTCAGAAAAGGTAATGAAAGAAAAAATTGGTCGATATGAAGCTTTTTATCACTCAGAAGTTTGGAAGGAATTTGAGTGGCAAAAAACAGATAAAAAAGTATTCCCCATTATTTTGTTCATAACAGATACACGCTACAACATAGAAACAGATGTATTACGTATTGTGCAAGCTCCCAACATTACAGATTTAGTTCATCTATTTGAATCAAATTCTCCACAAAAGAAACATACACACAATACAGTTTCTAAAGATCAGAAACCTACAATCCGTATACAATTGAAATAAAACTTACCTTTTAAAAATTATGCTATAATTACCAAGTAACCGAAAAGTTAGGGTGAATGGTTATCATTTCTCTTCTTTCTACTGAAAGTAGTGGGGGAAGGGGGTGAAAAGCCATGGAAACATTTCTCGAATTTCTGAAAGAAATTATAAAAGGTGTACTACGTGAAGGCGCAGCACATCTTTTTAAGAAACATTTAGAAAAAGAGAAATCCACCCTTTCTTATCGCCGTCGCAAGCAAAAGAAAAAGGGTGGATCTCGTAAAACAAAATGTTAATCGATAACCACCACCCTAACGGCTATGGTTACCAGAAAGATGAGCGCATGTTACTAGCATGTCGCTCTCTTTTTTTATTATATTAATTGTGAAATAAAATATGTGCTGTTGTAACTATATTATAACATGTACATAAAAGTTTGCAATTCGCTCTAGATTTGAGATTGTAAAAGCATCTGAGTGAATTCAAAAATTTCTTTATCTCGCTTTATTGAGATTTATCATCTCTTTTTTTCTCCTCGATATTTTGCATTAGTTCTAATCTCTTTTGCAATTTCGCAATTTCTTTTTCATGCTTTTCTTCTTTTTTATCCATTTTTTCATAAAGAGATTGGATTTTAAGGTTCATTTCCTCTTGGACTTTTTTCATTTCCTGTTGATGTAATTTTTCTTGCTGCAGCAACTCTTTTTCTTTGTCCAAACGTTCTTGTTCAACGTGCTGTTTAAGTTGCTGTTCATGATAAGTATTTAATTTATTAATTTCTTCTTCATGCTGCTCACGAATGGAGTTAACCTCAATAACATGGTTTTTCTTAGTTAACTGTTCGCGTTCTTCAAATTCTGCTTTCTGTTTTGCTGTTTCATTTTCTAAATTAGCCATCTTAGAATCAAGCCCGTTCAATGTTTGCAACGTATCATCTAAGTGGGATTTTAAATCTATATTTTCTTGAGCCATAGGCTGCAAAATAGAAATGTCTGTTTCATACTTTTGGATCTTATCCTTTAATTCAGCAATCAAATCTTGTGTATTGTTGAAGCTGTTTTTAACTTCTTCGTATTGAGATTCTAATAATTCTTTCTCTTGCTTCATGTTTTCTGTGGTAGTTTCAGCTTCGGATAAACCTTCCGTACATTTCTTTAATTTATCTCTTGTCTCTTGAAGTGTTTCTTTGTACTGTTCTATTTCTTTTTCTAATGCTGCAACAGCACTTTGCTTAATATGTACTGACTGCACAATTATATTGTTAAATAACTCGTATAGACGCCTAGTATGATACTCAACCTCTTCAATTTCCTTTGTATACTCTTCATTGGTATCTTTAATACCTTTGCCCCTCATAGCCTCATAAGCTTGTGCAAGCCACTCATTCTTTCGCATACCAGATGCTTCAATCATATCATCAATCTTTTGTTTTAGTTCTGGATCGACCTTAAACGGAGCTACTACCTGTTTTTGTTTTTCATTCCCTTGCTCAGTCATTTTGCATCTCCCTCTCTATTAAGTTAACTTATTTATAAATACAAACCTTTATATAACTAGGGTTAACCTAGTTAACTTAGGTTAACCTCACAAAAACATTATACCATATTTTTCAATACGGTTGTTGTTTTTACACCATTATCCAATTTTAAATTGCATCATTGTAGATTGGAAATAAAGATTGTTTTATGCAACCAAAATATAGCTTCAATCAATCATAATGAGAATAAAAAGAAGGATTATGGCTTTCTCGCCACTAATCCTTCCATTAAAACATTCGGGTAATCAACTAAATAATAATCTTTTAAATCATGGTGTACCCTTGTTTTTATCCATTTTAACTCTAGTTTAACCTCAATATCGTCACCTGTAGTAAAGTATTGCCCATCAGGCAATGCATATCTACCCTGATGATTCTTTCTGAGAGTGCCAATCAAAATTATCAACTCCCTTTAATAATTCTAATAATAGTTTTGACATATAAAATAAAACTGATTCAGATAAAAATAAAGAAGATTGGTGTATTCAAAGTTTGTCGAAAAGTTTTTAATAAATATTTATATAATAAATATTTATTAAAATTTCCTATCTATTGCTAATATTTCCAAACGCTATTATCTTAAAGGCAACAAATCAAATGGAGGATGATACTATGCTAAATGTTCGCGTATCTGGCAATGAAGAAGAAGTGAAAATTTTTCTTACTTTCTTTTCTAACATCGCTGAAGCACAAGGGGGATATAAGATCACCAGAATTCGAGAACCACAAAAAGGTAATAATCCGAAATATAAAAATTCTTCTAATGTCCTAGGTTATATGAGTTTAGTATCTATTATATCCGGAGGCGAAAATGATGCGTAAAGAGTTGATACCACCTATAAAAATGTATGCAGCTTTTCACGATGTACTTAAACAGGATTTAATCAAATGGGTAATTAACATCTCTAAAGAAATAGAATTAGAACATGAGTGGAAAGAATTGACCAAGTATGAAATTATGGATGTAATCGATAAACACTATAATTCCAATCAATATCACGCTATTTTACATTATAAAATTATTGAAGATTTTCCAAATTCCACAGGAATCGGACCTTCCAAAGTGGAAGAAATTCTAGAATGTACAAAAACCGAACGCAAGCGTTGGGAACACGAAAAAAAGTTACCTATTGTTTCTTGGTTCGATGCAGGAAGTAAGCGTAATCCTATTCCAGTACCTATGTATTGCCGAAAAAAAATTGAAAACTTAACTCCTGAAGTCTTAGATCGTTGGAGAGCAGAACACGCAGAATATATAGCAATGAAGCGTAGGACAAAAGAAGAAATAACTAAAAAAGAATCCGTATTCATCGAAATTCAAGCTATAACAGAAGGGGAACCGATATATAAAGTCTTCGGCCCAGCTGTAACTTATTCTGAACAAGAAATTGAGGAACTTTGGAAGAAGCACAAGAATAACCTGCCTTTTGAATGGGAGGGAAAAAGGTGCAGCGTTTTCTTAAAGTGCTTTAATTCAAATATGATATTCAAACACGAAGCAATAACTCTGTAAAAAGCATTAATAACCCAAGGGGTCCCTTGGGTTATTTACTATCTTCTTGAAAATTATCAACTTTTATTGCAGCTATTCGATTTTTCATTGTAATTTGCTTACAGATATATAATCCAATACACGTAAAGTACCAAAATACAAACAATTCATAGCTTTTCACATTCGGATCCATTACAAAAAATGCTGTGAAAACAAATAAAAATACACAAGGAAAAATTAAGTCTGTCTTTTCACCTTTCCAATAAGACATAACTTTGCTTTTCTTCAGCAAAATATACAATAAAATGACTACGATAATTGTACAAGGTATAACGACATACCATTGACTAATCGTTACTTCCGGAAAATAATACACGAATACAGTTGCAATCAAATTGTGTATGCCATGTGCGAGAATCGATGCAAGAATACTACCAGTAGCAAAAGTTACTAAAGTATAAATAATCGAGGACGAAAGGGTATACGTTGCTTGATGTGGATTCGCATGCATGACAGAGAATGTAACGGTAGTAATTATAACAGCAATCACTGGATTATAAGATCGGAATTGATATAATACTAGTCCTCTTGTGAGTAGTTCTTCAAGAATCGGACCGAAAATCGATAATCCTAATACAAAAACGAAAAAATTTGTTTTTTCACTTAACGTTCCAAATACTTGTGTGTAGTCTCCAAAAATACCCTTTCCTAATTCATCCAAAAAATTGACTAAAGGCAATTCAAAGATCACTAGCAACATGATTAAAAAGGCATCCCTTATTCTAATCTTTCGAATTGGCACTATTTCTAAAAACTTAATCGGTTTTATTTCAAAGATCTCTTTCATACTATTTTTCACTCTTAACGATTTAGACAACATCACAATTATACTTATTCCCATAAGCACACCTAACAAAGATCCAAGATACTTAAAAGCCATAAAATGTGTTTTAGCAGCCGCGATTTCCCCTATAGATAAACCTACGCTGTGTACAACATAAACCACCATAAATAAACTTCCACACAATACGGCTGAAATAACTAACTTTTCATTTACATTCATTTGATTCAACTTTTCTCCTCCATCTAATCCTCAACATATCTCTATATTGGCTAATAGTTACCCCATATTAAAGGATAATATACTGTTGAAAGTTCAGAAGTACTATACCGCTTCATAAAGACCTTGCTATTAGATAACAGCAAGGTTACTCAATTCTTTACTAATGTTTTTAAATGTTCATATCCTTCTCTTGTAATCAGTAGCTCTCTGCCCTTCATTTCTACGCTACCCTTCAATAACATATTTGAATGTCTCACCCACAAAAAATATATATATTTAGGGTTTTTACCTAGCTTTATACTCGCTTCACGAGTTGTTAAAATCTCATTCCATATTAATGACAAAACCACCCTACCCCCTAGTATCTTAATTTATTTATTCCATTCACAAGATACTATACAATATCCTTTTTGGATGGCATATAATTTTTTATCTTTCATTTTCTTTTTTACGTTGCTGCTGTCTTTGTTGCTCTTGGCTTTTTACTTCCACCTCTCTTTCTTTTCCTAAACTTCCATAAAGTAAATTTCGTTCTTTTGTCAGTAATGACAACTTGTAATGTAATTCGGATTCATCGGTTATACCATAATTCTTTTTTAGATAGTTCATATTATGCTTGGCAACATCATACTGTTTAAATTCCTGATAATGCTCTTGCTTAAATGTCATTTTATTTTCTGCCTTTTTATACGCCACGATTAAAGGATAACTATTTTTATAGGTTTGGAAACAGCCCTTCATTTTCTTTAATCTAAAAATTTCATTATCAATACCTAAAAGTTGCTTTTCAAAGCTGTCAATTAACGCTTCCTTATTTGCTTCAATTTCATCAAGTTCCGAAAGTGAAACATTTAGTTTATATAGCTTAGAGCTTAATTCATTTAGATAATTAATATTTTGTTTCGTAGCCCATCTTTGCAGCCCCTTATTATTTTTAAATTTCTCTTGGGATTTATCTATCCATTGTCGATTCATTATACTTGTTTTGATTGGTGAATAACCTTTGTTTTGTATCCTGTATTTAATAGAGGATTCAAGGTAATTAAACCCCAATGTCTTAGTTCTCATAAACTTTCCTGACTTCGGATTCTGAAACGATAGGTATTTCCCTTGCTTATGCTCATATCCTTCTTTCCGCATTAAGCCTAAAAATTCATCAAACGAATTTGATTTTGATATGTTTTTATCAATTGTTTCTTCTAAATTTCCTTTAAAGGATTTCTTCTTTGATCTAGCTACATATTCGTTAAAAGCTAAATATTTTTTCCTTCCCTTTCTTCCTTCCTCGATTATCGACAAACCATATTTTTCAGAGATTTTATCATTTTCTTCACGTAATCTATCCAAAGTGTTTACACGCTTTGAATCAAACATTTTTAATTTATTAAAATCAATATTATTGAAAATAATATGATTGTGTAAATTATCTGTTTCTGTATGTGTAATTACTGTATATTGATGATTGCCCTTCAGATAATTATCCGCAAATTCTACTCCGTACTGATGAACTTGTTCTGGCGTTAAGTTATCGTCACTATCAAAGGATTGAATTATCATTCTTGCACTCACGTTTTTATTACTTTTATTTTTTTCGTTATAATCAACTAAAACACTTTTAAAATCTCTTTCTATTGTTTCGATACTACACTCATAAGATGTAACTAATTCCTCGTTTGTTTTATGATCTTGCATACTGTAATTAATGACAGCTTTCAAGTCTTTCACTTTTTGTATTTTGACAATAGACATTGTAATCAGTCCTTAATTAATAAATTTCATATTCATCTAATAGATCTTGCAGTTCATACCAATCATCATCTGAAAAAATATTATCAAGTTTGGATAACTTAAATTTTAATTTCTGTGCAAATATAAATATGCTATCAGCAAATTTTATTAATTGGTTTTCATCTAACTTATATAGCGTATCTCCATATAAATATTTCCATACATATCCTGTTACCATCTCATCTTGTTCAGGTGAGTTTTCTATACATTCTATAATATAAATAAAATCTTCTTTTATCTTTTCATACACTTCTTCTAATACCAATTTTTTTGGTATCTTGATTTGATTTTCAGTTAACGATTGTATTAACTTTTCCTTTTGTTTTTTACTCAAGCTCTCGCTATTAAACTTGGTTTTCAAATCAATTAATCGGTCATATTCAGTATTGATTAAATTTACAATTTTCTTCTGATTAATTCTAAGGAAATCAATATCATTATCAGTGTAAATCCCGTCTGTATTGATCCTTCTAATTAGGCTGTTTATATTCTTACCAATATAGTTTATTTCTCTTGTTAGATCTCTATAAACTTTCATATCCAATTCCAGTTTGAAATGTGATTTTGCACTATCAATAAGAAAAGCTGAAACATTTTTATAGCCCAATTCTTCAGATTTATTTTTAATGTATTCTTTATCATCTTCGTTTAATCTCATTTGAAAATAAGTATTAGTTCTAACCATATTTTATTTCCTCCTGATACTTAAATTTATTAAATAATTTATCGAGCGAAGCGACAACAAATATATAAGTGATTTTGAAAAAATCGCTTATATATTTGTAAAGGTCGTAGGAATCTCCTACCAAGTCAAAAACGTAGTTTTTGGGGTTTGGCATGCCAAACCCGTAGCTTGCCCTTTGCTAAAACCATCATATTTCTTTCTGAAAATTATATCATTTCTGACTATAATATGGTATAATTTAACTAAATAATTTGCAAAGGGGTTGATATGTGAATGGCGAATGTAGATGAGAATACACAGATCGCACTAGAAGTCGTAGCACAAACCTTTAAATTATCGGAGCAAGCTTTATTACTTATTTTAAAAAAATTAACAAATTTACTAGCAGATAAAGAACAAGATCCAAGAAATTATATTCTTGATGAAAAAACCAAAGCCGGTAAACAAAAGATTGGCGAGCTTATGAAAAAACATGAAAAAGGTGCTGGCGTTGTTGCTTTAGATGAAAATTTAACTAAGCAACAATTACAAGATTATCAAAAAGAATTTAAAAAATTAGGTGTGGATTTTTCTGTTGTGAAAAATGGTAAAGATGAGCATTCTTTCTTCTTTGCCGCAGCACAAGCAAATGTAATCGAAAAAGCATTAAAAAATGTGGTTGAAAGAAAAAGTGCCGAATTAGAAAATAAAGAAGTTAAAACAGATGTTAAAGATCAAGTTAAAAATATGCTTAATTCATTGGATAATGATGAACAAAAATTAATGGTTCAATATACAGAAGTTTTGAATGAAAGACTAAATAATGATTTTGCTGATAAAAGTTCACATACAGAATCAAATAAATTTGATGAGATGAAGAAAAATTTTACTCCTGAACAAATTGAAAAAGTAACTGCTGTTATTAACCAAAATGTTTCTTCTGTTTCATATTCAAAAGAGAAGAAAGATGGGAAAATTCACGTCGGTGATTTTCGGAATATTCTTGAAGATATAAAGAAAGAACGTATCAAAGAAAAACCTAAACAACAGAAAACTGAATTTTCAATGGCGGGCGTTAAAGAAATCGATAAAAAAATCAAAGCAGAACAAAGCCAAATATCCAAAGATAAAAATCAGAAACAATCAATTAGTCGTTAGAAACTTAACACGATAGATATTCTTATCTATCGTGTTTTTTTAAATATCCCAAAGAAAGGAATGATTATTATGGATAAAGAAACCGGGGAAATTTCGTATAAAACATTATGTGAATTTGAAAAAAGTTTCCTTGAAGATTTTAAAGAAAAAAATGATGGAATTATAGAATTTACTTCATTTGATTTAAAAGATAATGAAAGGGGCTATCCTTCTCCATCAATCACATATAATTCCTTTAAAGATTTATTTGAGGACCAATATAAAGAATCATTTTTAACAAGTATTGAATCATTAGATTTGAAAGAACTAGATAACAAATTAGGAGCTGGTACATTAGATACGATAATGGCTAGAGATCTAATCATTCGTACTCGATATGAAGAGGTAACAAAAGAACGAGACTTAGATAACGATGGAACGCCGGACCGTATAGATATAGATGACACAAAAAACTCTGTTCAAACTGTCGGAGATTTGGACAAAGTGAAAAACTCAACAAATAAAGAGACACAAGAGGATAATGAAGATAAGAAAAAGAATAAAACAAAGAAAAAAAGGGACGATATGGAGCTATAAAGGAGCGACTATTTATGAATATTTTAAGGTTTATTAAATTTATTCTTAGGGTAATTTTAAAGCTATTGATGATTATAGTTATCATTTCATTTGGGTTCTTTAGGTTTCTGATTTCTCTTCCTTTAATGTTTTTTACATCGAATGACTATTATCGTTATCGAAGAAGGTTTTGAAGGTGAGCAAAGAATTTCCCAAAACAAAATAACGATTCTGAAGAAAAAAATCGGTTCATCTGAAGATGAACAAAAAAATCCCAATGTATCCTCTGACACCTCGGTCTTTCAAATATCATCATAAAATAAATATAAAAACCTTCTTACTTGAAATTGTATGAGTAAGAAGGTTTTTATATTTACGAATCAGTCACCAAATATCGCACTTTCATCAACTTTATTAATGTAACTATCATCTGGTTCTTTTTGTACTTTTAACGTCATTTTCTTTTTCTTATCTACATTTTCAACATGTTCTATGTTCTCTTCTTTTTCAATTTTACTTGCTAACACTTCAGAAACTGGAGCATTGTTATTTGGATTAATATTATTTACATTTGTATTTTCCAGCAGCACTGAAATGTCTTGAAAAAATTTTTCTTTCATGAACAAATCTCTTTGCATTTGCTTTGATATTTCGTAGTCTGTTACATCATTTATTCCGTATTGATCTACAAAATGTAAAACCAATGTAATTAACGATTCCGATATATTTGATTGTGTATTGAGCCAATCGTGAAATTTGGGATTTGTTTCATTTTTAAAGTTCCAATTAAACTGTTCTCTCTGTTTCTGTTTACTCATTTTTTGGCCACCTTAGAAACTAGTTTATCGCTTAAAATTTCCATTCCTCTAACGTTCATTTCAGTTGCATACTTTTCAGGAATCCAAAGTAATTGCATGTCGTTTACTTTACAAAATTCTAATGATTTTTTATATAAATCATCTTTTAATGCAATTGATCCACCACCATAAACCGCGAGGACTTCGGCCTTGCTAGCAGTTTTATAAATGTATGACTTTTCGATATCATTATAAATTCCTTGAGCTTGAATGTAACGTGTCTCTTCCAAAAATTCTACAGCCTTATCATGTTTTTTATCATTAGGATCTGTAAGTAATTCACTAAATTGTTGGCGATTAATATCTACACCGCCCTTATATTCCTCTTGTAGCAGCTTAATTGCTCCTTCTATCGCATGACCAATTCCTCTTTTTTCTCCCCAACAAGCATCTGGAACCGGATTTAAACCATTGGAATAAATGTATTCCGATGTACCATCACCAACGTCAGCATGCAAAATTTTCTTATCTTTAAAGTATTGGCCATCTATATTTTCTAATTCATACAGCTTACAAAAATCTGTGAACATATCGGGATTACCTTCGAAAATTGCATATAAAGCCGGAACACCTTCACGAGTTACTTTTACAATATCAAACTCAATTTGTACTGTTACTTTTTCTTCTCCCACATATACGATTACAACGTGCTCATTATCTTTAAAACGATTTTCTAGAAAACGAGCTTTCGATGGCTCATATTCAGAAGCCGGAATTGCTAAAATAAGTGACGCTGGTATTTCTATGTTCTTTGGTAATTCCCCTAATTCATTATAAGCGGTTTGAACCGCTTTAGTTGCCATAACGGATAGAACATTAATTACTGGTAGATCTCGCTTATGCTTATCTCCTAATTCAATATCTAGGGCATCTGGTTTGCCATTAGAGTGTGCAGCACGATATCCCACATAGAATTTTCCATCGCGTTCAATTGCATCACTTGTTATATGAACACAAATTTCATCGAGTAGATTGACTACACTTTGTTGCAAACTTCCTTCTTTATTTGTCGTACGACCAAACATACGCTTATTTACATTTTGTTGTTTTACCAATTCACCATTAATCATCATTTTTAATTCACTATTTCCAATATCAGCGACTGTTCTTAGTATCATATATAAAACCCGCCTTTTTTATAGATTTTTTATTCTTTTTTTATATCTTAATTATATTATAAACCTTCTCAATTAAGAATACAACATGAATTATTTATATTTTATATATTTTTTATATATTTTTTATATTAATTAACTGTATTTCTTTGAGATTGTACAAAAAATACATTTCTAATATTCTTCAGGGGTGTATTAGATGCATTTAATCTATGAAAAACCTATGAAAAATACATATTTAAAGTGTCTGATTTAGGATAAGTATCTCATTCTACAAAATTCATATAAAAATCATATCCTTTTTATACGAATTTTGTATAACGGAGTAACGGTATGGAATTATAAGCTATTTCATTAAGAGTACGGATCATAACTGGGAAATGAAAATTGAGAAAGAAGAAAGGAAATGGATTTATTATGCGTATTCCAAAAACAAAGAGTCCTATTTTCTAGGACTCTTTGCTTGAAAACCTTATTTTCACAGTTAGATAATAGACATTTATCCTACAAAGCTTAGCGAGGCTTTGCGGTGATTGATTTACTTCCAGAATTGCCACCATTTCTTTTTCTTCTTTTGTTTAGATTCTAATACTTCCCGTAATGTTTGTAGCAACAATTCATCTCGTTTTTTTATACTTTCATCGACATATTTCCGTAATTCCTCTAACTCTTGCTTGATCCTCGCTATTTCATTTTCCGTATCAGTAGAAGTATGAGTGTGTTTTAATTGTTTAGCTTGTTTGTTGTGTTTGTTTTGAGTGTTATGTATGTTTTGGGTGTTTTCTGTGTTTATAAACTCGTCTTGGACGTTTAAAACATGTTTTATGCAATCTGTAATTGTTCCAAATTCTGTTTCATGAAGATGTATCATCTTTTGAAAAAGCTCAACATCGTACGTCGAATATAGTATTCGGCCATTCTTTTTTAAAAAACTATAGCCAAAACGTCTGAAATGACTTGTATAGGTCCGCAAGCTACTCGCAGTGATGTTTAATTTGTTTACAACGTCTGAACTGTTTAAATAGTTTTTTGAAGGCTCTAGAGTAGTAATTTTATTCATAATTACACCTTCCTTTTTAAACTCAAAAAACATTGTGGACGTTGTAAATATTCGAGACAGTTATAAAAAAGCCTTGTGCTTCCCTAAAAGAAGTCAAGCTTCCCTAAAGATTTTAGAAATAATTACAAGGCACAACAGGATTACCTAATATCCGAAATACATTCTTTAACTTAGACATAAAAACAAATATATTGACAAATTTAGGTAAATTATGTAGGGTATTTCTAAATTAGAACATAATCCTCAAAAGGACACACCGATCGCATTTTTACGCCATCAGTGTTTTTTTTTGCAGTAAAAAGATAAAGGGGGAATGTATGCTACAAACTAACCTTTGAATAATTTCTGAAATTTCTGAAATTTATTGAGAAAAGCAACTAATCAATGGTTACTCTTTATTTTTTTGTTATCATTATTCTATTAGAATTTTACGGAACGATGGGGGAAAAGGGGAGAGGCATATGAATGTTCAGCTTAAAGGTCATGAACACCTCACTGATCTTTTAAATCAATGGTACTTACATATCCGCGCAAGGGATAGAGAAAATTCATTAGATTTTAAAGCAAGAATTAAAGAACATCTTAAAGAAATACAAAGTGATCAAAAATTACTTTTTTATTATTCCCTGTTAGATTTTCGATGTAGTTATTTAATTAATAATTTAACTATTTCAAAAAGCAGCTTTGATAAAATTGAAACCTTAGCAACTCCTCAGGAAGATTTTCTTGCATATTATTATCACTTCTTTAAGGCCATACATTCAAAAGCCATTGGTAAGTATACTTTAGCCGAAAACCATTACGAAATAGCTGAATCACTACTTGTACACATTCCCGATGAACTAGAAAAAGCTGAATTTTACTATAACCTAGCTGTTTTTCATTATCATATTTATCAGGCGCTTTTAGCGACAAAATATGTAGCAATAGCAAAAGAAATTTTTTTAAAGCATACAGATTGCGAATTAAAAATAGCATATTGTGATAATCTTTTAGGATTAGCATGTACTCATTTGAAAGAATATAAGCTAGCCGAAGAATACTTTATTTCAGCTATTGATCTGTTCCGTAAATTTGGAAATGAGCGTGATATTTTAATTGCTCGGCAGAATATTGGATTAATGTATGCAGAACAAAAACAATCTAGATTAGCTATTAAATATTTATCAGAGGTAAGTCAGAAAATGCCAGAAAATTATAAAGCACTTCTGGTCGAGGCGAAACAGCGGATTAACTTAGGGGAAAAGGAAATTGCACTAGATCTTATTAAAAAAGGCTTACAAATTTCAGATAAACTTGGTCTTACTGAATATCAATATCGTTTTAGAATTATTAAAAAAATATGCAACACTTATTCGACTGAAGATTTAGAAAAAGAGATTTTGGCAGGAATGAACTACTTTAAAGAAGAAAACTTATGGGAGTATATGCAAGAATACAGTGAGTTATTAGCTGTTAGATTTCATGCTGCTGGAAAATTTGAAAAAGCAAGTGCATTTTTCTTTTTAAGTTATGAAGCAAAAGAAAAGATTTTTGATAAGGAGGTTTTAAAGTGAAAAAGTTCAAAATAGTTTTAACTGGTATTGCCGCAATTGGAATTATAATTTGGGGTACACAGTCTTTAGGCGCAGAAAATGAACAAGTAGCTAAATCTTCAACTATTAATTATAGTGCCGACGGAAATACGGGTTGAAAACATTTTTAATATAAAAAGGAGTATGATCATTGTATTTTATGATTGTACTCTTTTTTTATTTAATAATCCTTAAAAAAGATATTAATAATAATTTAGATGAACATTTATTTATTAAGTAATGTTCATTTTTTATGTATAAATTCAATTTTAAGTATAATAATCAACTTTTTATATAAAAAGTAAAACATTAAAAAATATTAAGTACAAATATTATATAGAGAAATTTCAAACTTGCGAACCCTTTGAGGCTCTAGGGGGTGGAGAGTCGTCGGAAAATTCGAATCGAAATACTAACTTATTCATAAGTACAAGTACAAATAATCCATATTTAAACAAGATTAATAACAACATATTAAGGTTTACACAACTAATTTATTCAATTACTAAGAAATTCACAAGTTTCCAATCGTATTTTAGGAATATGAGGACATAAAAAAACAGTAGGTACAAAAAATTGAACCTACTGTTTTTTATAATTATGAAGATGAAGAAAGGCTTGATATTAAAAGATTACATGACAAATAGCCTTGTCTTTATCGATTTTTTTGAACAAGGCTTATAATCTATTTACTTTTTAAAAATTAGGCCAGACGAAGACTGTCTGGTACATTGATCTTATTCTCAACTAGTTTAACGAGTATTTCATGTTGTGTTGCATCATCTAAGTAAGTATCACGCCAGGAAACTAGTGATTCGCGGAATTTCGCTCGCACAAATCCACCAATTGTTTTTATCTTCTTTCCTGTTGCTAATAAACTCTCGAATTGGTCCATTGCATATGTCATTGCATATGTCATTAAACTATCACGGAGTTTTTTATCTTTAATGAAAGCAGCAATCTTTGATATTTCATTTTTAAACGCTACAGTAATGTCTCTACGATCTTTACTTGCTAAAGCGATACCTACTGATTTAAAACGAGTCATCGCTTCTTTGCGCATTTTAGCTTCAATTTGCCTGATTTCAGCTTGGTCATTTTCAATCACACATGCAGGATTCATGCTAACCGTAAATTGAATAATAACAATTTGTTGAATCTTTTCACGTATACGAGCTATTCGTCCTTTACGTGGGTTTCGAACCTTCGTTGCAGCAGCATTAAATTTAAAAATTGGTGAGATGATTTCTATGTAGTTACGCACTTTTTTTGCATTTCTTCCTAAACGCTCCTTTAAGCTGTCCATGTTACGAGAAAACGTGTATTCTTCAACGGAATCTTTACTCTTATATTTAAGTTCACGAGTAAAATTATTACAAAGGTTTAAAAGTTCAATAATACCTTTACTGTCACGATGAGAAACTAATTCTTTTAAAATAGAAGTCTCTAACAATACATTAGGAAGTCGAAAGTATGAGAGTCCTCCGTCTTGATCCTTAGATTCCCTTGCTGTAAGATTTAATCTTGCATAGTTACAAATTTCATATACAGGAATTTTTTCATCAATCAAAATCTCTTTAACAAGTCCAGAGCGAAGCAAAGCTTGAAATCCTGTGTGAATGGTTGTATAGGGAATATCTGATTCATTCGCGATATCAGATAATTTGAAGTCACGTGGAAGTAGTCCCACGTCATTTACTTTATAGTGGAGTAAAATATAAGTGGCTAATGCAGATGAATGCAAAGCATATTCTCCAAGTTCATGATTTTTGAGTAAATATTGATTAATCTCATCAAAAAACTTTGGACCATGCATGAGGAACTTTTGTTGTACTTTTTTCTTTTTACTAAATTTCATGTTTGTTTTGTATGTTTCTTTGCCGATCTGGATGTTATTAGTCAGATCGGCAGCTATTACATCTTTGTAACTTGATACCATTGAAAAAACCTCCTATTTTTTCCACCACAAACAAACAGAAAATCACTGGAAAAGTAGAGGTTTTTATTCACATTATATTTATTGCATGGTATACTATACATACGTAATAAATATAATTTAAATAAACCCCCTACTCTGTTCAAGTTTTTAATTGGTTCAGCGGCCAAACTGATAGGCCAATTAAAAACTGTGTGCGGTAGGGTTTATTTTTTGCTTTTTTTACTATTATGTAGTTGTTTTTATATATATAACCTATTGTATAACTATTAATGAAAGATATCAATAATAGTTGTTATTTTCAATAGAAAATCTCTAGCATTCGCTAGAGATTTTTTATTTGATATTTGATGTAATTTGAGAATTTTTTAAAGTCTAATAACAACTTTTCTTGTTTGTAATCCAGAAATTCTAGGTATTCATTCAATTCGTTTTCTATAGGTTCTCTCTTGGATATAGGAAGCACAAGTAATTCTTGTTTTAGCTGTTCTATTGTAGGATTTAAAGCTGTATTTAAATTTGTATCTGTGTTTTTTTCTTTGGCTTTATCGATATGTTCATTATAAATAGTAACATCTTCAGAGATATTTTGTTTTAAGAAGTATTGTTCATTTGTTAATTCATTAGTTTTTCCAAGTAAATAATCTGTACTTACTTCCAATACAGTTGCAGTAAAAACCAAAATATTGTATGGGGGTTCTGATCCTTTATTTTCCCAGTTAGAAACAGTTGTCTGGGGAAGTGGCGAGCCAGATAACTTACTAATCTCTTCTCCTAATTGCTTCATACTCCATCCACGTTCTAATCGTAACGTTTTTACACGTGCTCCAAAAATACTCATATTATTTATTCCTTTCCAAGTAATTATAAAGAAGTTACTTTTCAACTACATTAGATTCCTAATTTAGTTTTTTATAATTTTTTAGTAAATTATGGTTGATTTCACTTTTTAAGTGACGTATAATGTAGTTAATCCTAGTGAAGGGAGGTACTAATTAACTATGTTATACGAAGAAAGGGTGAGTAGATCTTTTTCTTTAGAAAATCTATCTCAAAAAATAAATATCAGCCCTCAAGTTTTGCATGCAATTGAAAAAGGAAAATCAGGAGTTAATGCAGAAAGGGCGGAAAAAATTTCCGATTTTTTTGGGAAACCAGTAGATTATTTTTTTGTTCCAACCTATTACAAAGTAAAAACTTAATATATTACTAATGTACATTCCATGTATATTGTAATTTAATTTAAAAATGAAATAGTTATTATTAAAGTTTAACATTTTAATTGTTCAATTTTGTTTTATTAAATATTTGGAAAATTAAAAAATATAACCTAAAGAACTGCAAACATGTTTTTGAAACGATCCTATCAAGCGTTATTATTCACTATGACACGAGTCGTCACAGAACAAGGTGGAGCAAAAGAAACGTTCCAGTTAGGTGAAAAGTTCCGTATTTAAGTGTCAAAATCCTCTAAGAGTAGCGAATTATACTTAAAGGTTGTTTCAAATCTAAAGAATTAATTACAAAGTTAGATGTAGTGAATGGGATTTATGCAATCAGAGTATATAGAAAAGCAAAATAGTATAAAGGATATGGATGTAATGAAATCAGTAGAAAAAGTAGAAGAATGTTCATTTGTAAAGGAGGATAGGTTGAGCTTTTTCAAAGGATGTAGAAATGCATTTCTGCTTGTACTTCCATTTTGGATAGCGATATTCATTATATTGTATTGGTAAATCAAACAATTTTAAATTTGCTACAAAACAGTTATTTAGTGGAAAGGAGGAGAAAGAAATGTATATTAATCGCCACGATTGCTGGGAAACTTTTTGGAAAGAAAAGGTTACAGTCAATGGAGAATTGGACATTGAACAAATTAAACAAGAACTCTTCGAGTATAAAAAGTTTTTAGAACGAATGAAGAATCCTCAACTTGTAAATTAACACCCTCACATAGTGATTCAACTAGCAGATCTACAGTATATTGTAATGAAAAATTCCGTAAAGTTAATGCATGTTTAATCACAAATTTTAAAAAGGAAGGAGCATATTAGATTGAGATTAGCAAAAAAAGCCCTATTCGTAATGCTATCAGCCTCCATGTTAGCAGCTTGTAGTGATCACAATGATAATCCTGTAAAAGAACCACAGCAGACATCAAGTAAAAAAAGTGTCAAAAAAAATGAAGCTGTACATTTACCAGTCAATATTTTCAAAGATAGTAATTATAAGATCGAAGGGCAAACATTTACATTCACACGAAACATCACAAATGTTGAAATGAAAAGTTTTGATCAATCATCAGAACTTGATTTTTGGGATCGGTATGACACTTATGAAAAAAGAAAAAATCTCCACCTCAAAGATGATTTTAAACTACTAATTATTAATATGAAACATGAAACAAACGAGAAAGCTAGAAGTCACCCATTTGAAGCCTTTATGTTAAATAAAGGTTCAGGACTTGTAATAGGCGATAATGAACTAGCGAGTGAAATTGAATTTTTAGATTATCAGCAAACACATATCACAACTGATTACGCCATTAAAAAGACACTTGAAGAAAAAGGAAACATATTATTAGCGATTCCGAACAAATACGCAAAAGATAAAAACCTACAACTAAAGATTGTTCAAAAAATAGACGGTGAAAATAAACTTAATTATATTGATTTGAACTAAACGAGGTGGGCTAGTAGTGGAGACTCTCATTAAAAAGATTATGGAATCCATTTTTGAGATGTTCAAAGGTGGCGCAACCAGCTTTCTTGATATGATTACTGATTTATTTCAAAAAAGCGTTGATACTGTTCAATCAAATGTTTCAGAAACACCAACAGAGTTTTCGCAAACGATTGTCGATAATCTTAGAATAATATCTGAAACCGCCATATTGCCCGTTGCAGGGCTGATATTGACATATGTATTTTGTTATGAACTATATCAAATGGTTGTTGAAAAAAATCGTGGTGGTGATTTTGAGACAGGACAACTACTGTTTTTGATTATTAAAACAAGTGCAATGATTTTATTATTAAGTAATGCTTTCGATATAACACTAGCTGTATTTGACCTCGGTAAATGGATAACAAACAACGTGCCAGCCGCGTCATTAAAGATACCTGCTTCCATAAAAGATAGCCTTCTTAATTCAATAAAAGAGGGAGATGTAGGTGCTGCGATGTCAATGTGGCTTGTTACGGGTATATCTTTAATCGGAGCATTTGTTATGAGTATAGTTATTTATTTAGTAGCTTGGAGTCGTATTATTACAATTATGCTGTACATTTCAGTTGCTCCAATTCCGTTTGCAACATTTTTGAATCGTGAGTGGATTGGAAGTATTGGGCAGGCATACGCTAAAAATTTATTAGCTCTAATGCTTCAAGGATACTTCATGTTAGTTTGTTTAATTGTATACGCGGGGTTACTCGAAAAAGTAAGTAGTTTAATTATTAAAGAAGGAAGTGGTTTATACGGATTGGTGCTAATGCTCGTTTCTATGGCAATTTTAGTCGTGACATTAACTAGAACACACTCGATTGCTAAATCTGTAGTGGGGGCAATTTAAATGAGGCTATGGATGACTAAGAATAAAATAATATTAATAACATTTGGTGTAATTTCAATAGTGACATTGATAATGACATTAATTGAGATGCATTTAATTATAACTAATGCTGATGATCTATACGAATATACAACACAAAATATTGTTTCAGAAGACTTAAAGATTATTAGCGTGCTAGGTTTATTTGATATTACACTTCTTACGCTTTGGACATTTCTATTTATTTTTATCTTTCTAAAAATTGTTTTTCCAAGTAAACAAGTAATGCACAATGCTTTATTTATCGAGGAATTAAGATTTTTGAAAAATATGCCTAGTGAACTTAGGAAAGGGTTAGATAAAAATGAATAACAATTTCGTTGTATCTATTCCCAAGGAATTAAAGAACATAAAATCTAAATTGTTTTTCGGCTTAACAAAAAGACAATTGATAGGATTTTCAGGCGCTTTAGGAATTGGATTTCCCGTATTTCTCTTATTGAAACATTTCAGCTTAGAAATCGGTTTATATGGTCTTTTCTTTACAGCATTCCCGATGATTTTTGGAACAATTTTCACAAAAGATGGTATGCCTGCTGAAACGTGGATTAAGTTGTATTTAGAACATAAGTATATGAATCCACAAAGGAGATACTTTAAAGTATCAAAAAGGAACATTAAAGTAGCAGCAGAAAGGAATATGATAAATGAAAAACGCAAGATTAGAAAGACTAAACCTGTTTCGAATGTTGCAAAAACTAATTGATTCTAAACGTCCAAAAAGAAAAACTACACAAGAAACATTAAATTACAACAAAATGTATCCCAACGGAGTTTGTCATGTTGGAGACAACATATATAACAGAATGGTTCGTTTTTCAGATATATCTTATCAGTTGTCACAAGATGAAATAAAACAAAGGATCTTTGCACAATATAGTACGCTACTCAATTCATTTGATGACAGTATTAAAATCCAATTGTGCTTTATTAATTATCGTATAAGCACTGAACAAAATGAAGAGGTAATGACTTACAGCAAAAGCATGAGTAATATTGAAGATTTTGAAACGCTGCAAGAAGAATACTTTTCATTCTTAGAGGAACAAAAACAAAAAGGGAATAATGGTATTGTCCGAAATAAGTATTTGGTTTTCTCAATTCAAGATGAATCCTATGGTAATGCTGTTAGACGCCTGATAAATATTGAAGATAATATCAAAGAGCACTTTAAGACGATGGGTGTAGTTGTGGAAGAATTAAATGGTATTGAACGATTATCAATTATTAATTATTTGTTAAATAACAATTCTAAACATTATATAGACTTAGAGGATTTATCAAGAGAGCAATTAAGTAATGGAACAACGAAAGATTTGATTGCACCAAAGAGTATAGATTTTGAGACCTTTGCAGATGAAATTAAAGTAAATAATAAGCATGCTACAACTTTACATTTAAGAATTGAAGCTGCTGAATTATCAGACAGAGTTTTAGCCGACTTTTTAGATTTAGACATTGAAATGCTTGTTAGTATGCACATTCGTAGTCTTGGACAACAACAAGCTGTCAAGATGGTTAAATCAAAAACTTCAGACCTAGATAGTATTAAAATTGAGGAACAAAAGAAGGCTTTGCGTAGTGGATATGACATGGATATTCTTCCGACAGATTTAAATACGCACCTTGAAGAAAGTAGGAAAATTTTAAAAGACTTGCAAAGGGACAATGAAAAATATTTCTATCTGACCTTTACTATTACAGTTTTTGAAAATACTCGTAAAGGTTTAGATAATGCAGTTTTTAGATTGAATTCTGTCGCTCAAAAACAAAACTGTACGTTGAAAAAACTGAAACTACAGCAAGAAAAATCTTTAATTAGCGCATTACCACTTGGTGAAAACATTAATGAACCAGATTTAGAACGTGGACTGACAACCTCATCTACGGCCATATTCGTTCCATTTACTACACAAGAACTATACCAAGAAGCGCAAAACCCCGTATATTACGGCTTAAATGCTTTAAGTAATAACCTGATTCAAGTTAGCAGAAAATCCCTTAAAAATCCAAATGGGCTGGTTTTAGGTACACCTGGTTCAGGGAAATCATTTTCTTCAAAACGAGAAATAACAGATACCTTCTTGAGAACCACAGATGATATTATGATTTGTGATCCAGAAGCAGAATACACCCCATTTGTTTACAGGTTAGGTGGAGAAATAATTAAAATATCTGCAAATTCAAAGCAATATATTAATCCGTTAGATATTTCATTAGATTACGGGGAAGGAGAAAATCCAATCTCCTTCAAGACGGAGTTTATTCTTACCATGATGCAAGTAATCGCGGGGGGGAGATCAGGACTAACAGCAATACAAAAAACAATTATAGATAAATGTGTCCGCATTATTTATCGTCCTTATCTTGAAAACCCAACACCTGATAACATACCGATCTTAGAGGATTTATATAATGCTTTATTTGATAACAAAAGAGCTGAAGGGAAAGAATTAGCAGATGCCTTAGAATTATATGTTCATGGTTCATTGAATGTGTTTAATCATCCTACAGATGTTAACGTTAATAATCGTTTGATTTGTTTCAATATTAAAGAGTTGGGTTCTAACTTACGAGAATTAGGCATGTTGGTTCTACAAGATCACGTTTGGAACAAAGTAACGATAAACCGTAATAAAAATAAAAAAACGTGGTATTACATGGATGAATTCCACAAACTTTTAGCAGAAGAACAAACAGCGAATTATAGTGTAGAGTTCTGGAAGAGATTTAGGAAATGGGGCGGTATACCAACAGGCATGACGCAAAATGTTAAAGATTTATTATCAAGTCCAAAGATTGAAACAATCATTGATAATACAGATTTCGTTTATCTTTTAAATCAAGCAACAAGTGATAGGAAAATTTTACAAAGTAAATTTGGTATTAGTGATTATCAAGCAAACTATATAACTAACTCTAAAGAGGGAGAAGGTTTAATCGTTTATTCAGGTATCATTTTACCATTCAAAGACAAATTTCCTAAAAACAATTCCTTATATCCGGTTATGACGACAAAGCCAGAGGAAATTAAACATTTGAGAGCAACCGCAAATGTTTGATGAAAGGGGCTGCTGAAACTTGACTAAGAACAAATTATCTAATCAATCAAATAGCAACTTTTCACAGCAAAAAAGCGCGGTGGCGGTATTAGATAAGAAAGTTGAAACAGCAGAGCAGAAACAAATTCCACAAACTACGAATTCCAGCAATGGCCCACAACAAGAAAATACTCCACAAAAGAAAGAACCAACAGATAACTCAAAAGACAGAGAGAGAAATGACAGAGAGAGAAGTTCAGAAAAAGAATCAAATGATAATTCAAAAGACAGAGGGGAAAAGCAGTTTATTGGAAGGATAAGTAAAAATACTTCAGATGTTATAAAGGGTGCCCTAAAGGATGGTCTTAAAAAGTATCAAAAAGCATTAGAAAAAGATGATCTAGGTGTCAAGGTAGTGAGTCAAGGAGCAACCCAATACTACGGAACAGTAAAAAACGTAAAAATTACAAGCGGGAAACTAAAGCGGAAATTAACTAGGTTTATAAATTCGGAGAATAAAGGAAAAAAGGTTTTAAAAAAGCTGGTTACCGTACCAATAACAGCACCAATAAAAGGAACAGTAAAAGGTTTAAAAAGTGGTGAATCAAAATACAAACAAGAGCTAGAAAAAGGTGACGAGGGCGTAAAATTAGTTATCCAAGGTGCTACAAAGATTGCGAAATCTGCAAAAGTACTATCTAAAAGTAGATCTAAAGCTAACGCAAAAATTGGGAAATTAAATAAGCAAAATGGCAAACTAAAGCCCCATTTCAGCAAGAATAATGAGCTGAAAGAAAAGCTCAAAGTAGAAGCTAAAAATGCCTTAAAGAAAAAAGCTATTAAAAAGAAAATGTATGCTCCACAGCGAGATAAAAATAAGGTGAAAGCTTTTACTAGTGTCGTATCAAACCTGAAAAATCAAGCTACTACCTTCTTTAAAGGTTTAACTAAATTTGATGTTAAGAATGTTGTAAGTAAGGTAGGAACTAAGGTTGCTGCAATGTTTGGTGGGGGATTAGTTGGTGTTTTACCATTAATACTTGTTGGAGTTATCTGTATATTAATTGCAGGCATGTTAGGTGCAGGATCACATCAACAACCAAACATAGGCGGTAATAAAAATTTGCCTCCTGAAGTCGAGAGGTGGCGATCGTTAGTTCAACAAGAAGCTACGGCACAAGGAATGGAGTCTTATGTTTCTATGATTCTAGCGATTATAGCGGTGGAATCAGGAGGGACCGGAACTCCCGATATTATGCAATCGTCAGGTGCGACACGTTTCTCTATAAGTACGTTAGTACGAAATGAGAGTGTTGCTTAAATTTATTTAAGCAATAATAACTAATATATCGAGAGTTGGAATGAAAGCCGTCATGTTGAGCTGAAACAACTCCATTGATACTCCTACATGCATGAGGAATGAGTAGAGGAATCATGTGTGAAGCTAGGTGAAGTCGCCTGAACTAGCCTAAGTGATTGAATTACATCATATGGTGTGGGATAGGGCGGATGGCTGAAAAGGTAACTATGGTGAGAATGTTCCAAAGGGAACTGACAAATTTGCGAATGTACGGGTCTAAAATTGCACTATATCGAAAGATATAGCACACAATAGTGTGGCGGAATGCCGAGAAGTAAGAGTCACGATGTATGAAATTCGGTATAGATAACAAAGAATCTATAATTCCGCAGGCTTATAGTAAACGCCTAAGGTTATCATGGATAGCTAGATATATTGGAACGTGGTAAGCAAGAAACTGCTAAATCAAACAGCTACTACTGGGCAGGTGGATATAAGGTAAAACCGAAATTCCTTTATTCTTGTGAAAGTAGGGGCACAGTACCGATGAAACGGTGATAACAAGCCTCTGAGGGATAGCCCCAAGTCTAATTAAGGTTTATTTGATTTTGTGAAAATGAAGTTCAATGGTCTGGTATGAATGTGGGCAAAACACCAAGGAGGTGTCCACAGTTGAACGCAAGAATGAGATATTGGGAGTATTACAATATGCAAGAAACGTTTGACAAGCTATATGAAGATAGTCGAGCCAATAAATCATTTCAGGGACTGTATGAAATGATTACGGCAGAAAATAATATTTTACTAGCTTATCGAACAATTAAATCCAATAAAGGGTCTAAAACAGCAGGGGTAGATTCTTTTATAATCGATCAATACAAATCAATGGATAAGGCTGAATTCTTAAACTTGGTTCGTAATCGATTAAATCAATATAAGCCTAAAGCTGTAAAAAGAGTATTCATTCCTAAGCCTAATGGTGACAAAAGACCTTTAGGGATTCCAACCATGTTTGATCGACTTATTCAGCAAATGATTAAGCAAATATTAGAACCGATTTGTGAGGCAAAATTCTATGAGCATAGTTATGGATTTCGACCTTTAAGAGGTGCAAGGCATGCTATCTCAAGAGTTATGTATCTCATTAGTCGAAATACTTTTCATTATGCCGTAGATATTGACATCAAAGGATTCTTTGACAATGTTAATCATACGTTACTATTGAAACAACTATGGAACATGGGAATTAAAGATAAAAGGGTGCTAAAGTTGATTTATTTAATCCTAAAAGCACCTATAAAAGGAGTAGGAATCCCACAAAAAGGTACGCCACAAGGAGGAATACTTTCACCACTACTATCAAATGTGGTTTTGAACGATTTAGACCAATGGATAGCACGACAATGGCATCATTTTCAATCAGATTATGATTATACTAAATCTGGAAATCGCAATCGTGCTTTGAAAAGAACAAAATTAAAACAGGGCTACATTGTACGTTATGCAGATGATTTCAAAATCATGGCCAAAGATTTTCGTACTGCACAGAAGTGGTTTATGGCCACAAGATTATATTTAAAAGAACGATTAAAGCTAGATATTTCACCAGAAAAATCAAGAATAATCAATCTAAGAAAAAATAAATCTGAATTTCTAGGTTACTCATTATATGTAGTACCTAAAAGAAATAAGTGGGTGTGCAACTCAAACATTTCAGAGAAAAAGAAGAAGCAAATTGAATCTGAATTGAGGAAGCGAATCAAATCTATTCAACGGTCAACAACACGGCAAAACGTACAATTATATAATGCCTATGTTTTAGGGTTGCGTAACTATTTTAGGTACGCAACGCATGTAAATATTGATATGCATGAGCTCGCATTCAGTGTATCTTTAACATTTTTCAATCGATTAAAAAATGTTGGTAAATACGAAGTTCCGATTAATGCACCTCCGGTGTATAAGAAATTCTTTAGAAATAATTATCGAACATTCAAAGTTTGTGGAATTTATTTGTTTCCATTAGCAGATATTCAAACCGCAACCATTTGGAACTATACACAAAGTCAAACCCCATACTCTGAGAAGGGTAGAAAGAGTGCCGAGCACAAGGAACTCGATAGAAATGTACTAGGTGAGATAACAAGACTACTTACAGTAAATACAATTAGTAGAAGTATTGAATTTTCTGATAATCGTGTATCTAGGTATTCTATGGTTATGGGGAAATGTGAGATATTAAAAGAATTTCTAACTGCCAGTGTAGTGCATTGTCACCACTATGTTCCATTGGGACTAGGAGGAACAGACGATTATTCTAATTTGCGAATCATCCGAAAGGATATTCATAGACTAATTCATGCCACTGATAATCGAACAATTGAGAATTACTTAAAGAGCTTACTTTTGACTGACGAACAGGTTAAAAGAATAAACCAATATCGAAGAGCTTGTAATTTAGAAGAAATCAAATATTAACTTAATTAGATGGAACGCCGTATGAGGTGAAAGTCTCACGTACGGTGTGGTGCGGGGGAAAAGCCGGAGATGACTTCAAAGGCTTACCTATCGCAATATGATGCCAAAAAGCAAGTGCAACATTTTTCAGGTGGAATGAGGAAGCGCTTATCACTTGCTATGTCACTTTTACATGAGCCAAAACTTTTGATTTTAGATGAGCCGACTGTTGGAATTGATCCTGTTTTGCGAAAAACAATTTGGGAAAAATTTTATGAGCTGAAAAAACAAGGAACTACAATTATTGTGACAACGCACATTATGGATGAAGCTGAGTTTTGTGAACGTCTTGGTTTAATTCGTGATGGAAAGTTAATCGCAGCGGGCTCTCCAGTAGAATTAAAAGAACGAACAACATCAGGACGTATTGAGGATGTCTTTTTATTGGAAGGAGCGGTGGGACGATGAGAGTATTTGGAGTTGTGATTCGTATTATTCGTCAGTTTTTCCGAGATAAACGGTCGCTTGCGCTTATGTTCGGAGCACCTATGTTACTTCTTTGGCTGCTTTCACTTGTATTTACACAAAAAGACTACAAGCCTCATATTGCTTTAGTTAACGTACCTGCACCGATTGTAGATACAATGAAAAAACAGGATGCTTCTTTTTATGAGTACGATAAAGAAAAGGCGCAAAGTAAAATAGAAGATCAAGTAATTGACGCGATTGTTACTGTAGAACAAGGAAAGATGAAAATAATGCTAGAAGGCAGTGATTCATCAAAAAATCGTGCGGTTATGCAAGTTATGCAAAAGAGTATGGAAAAACCAGAATCGGCAGCGATGAAACCGGATGTTTCTTATTTACACGGCTCATCTGATTTTACAATGTTTGATGGACTAGGGCCGGTATTAATTGGGTTCTTTACATTTTTCTTTGTTTTTATTTTATCGGGCGTTTCATTTGTTAGGGAGCGTTTAAGTGGAACGTTGGAACGACTATTATCAACTCCAATTCGGCGTTGGGAAATTGTTGCGGGTTATATAATCGGATTCGGGATTTTTGCATTTTTACAATCGATACTAATTGTTAGTTTTTCTGTATATCTTCTTGATTTATATGTTGCAGGTTCACTATGGTTGACACTGCTAATTACGTGTATGCTTTCCTTAACTGCGCTAACACTTGGAACATTTTTATCAGCGTATGCAAATAATGAATTTCAAATGATTCAATTTATCCCATTGGTTATCGTGCCGCAACTGTTCTTTTCTGGTTTATTTCCGATTGAGTCTATGAATAAGTGGTTACAACTATTAGGAAAATTATTTCCGTTAACATACGGTGCAGATGCGATGCGGCAAGTTATGATTCGAAATCAAGGATTTAGTGAAATTGCTGGTGATCTTGGGGTTTTATTATTATTTGCACTTGTGTTTACATTGGGGAACGTGTTTGCTTTGAAGAAGCATAGAAGAATATAATGGAAAGAAAAAAGGGGTATGCTATGAAAGAGGATTGGCTAGAAGAACTAATTGCCGCAACAGGAACAGATAAGCGCAATGAACGACAAATGCGCATTTTAGAAGCGGCAGTAGACATTTTTAGTGAGAAAGGATATTCGGCAACTTCAACGAATGAAATTGCGAAGCGTGCCGGTGTAGCAGAAGGGACGATTTTTCGCTACTATAAAACGAAAAAAGATTTGTTGTTTGCGGTTGTGATGCCAACGTTAACGAAATTTGCTGCGCCCTTTTTTGTGCAAACTTTTGCGAAAGAAATATTTGAAAATACGTATGATTCGTATGAAAATTTCTTGCGTACGGTTATCCGAAATCGCTATGAATTTGCGAGAAAACATTTTCCAATGCTGAAAATTTTAATTCAAGAAGTACCGTTTCAACCTGAATTGAAAGATGAAATTCAGCAATTGCTCGCAAAGGAAATTTTCTCTCGTTTTGAAAACATTGTGAATCATTTTCAGAAACAGGGACAAATTATTGAACTTCCAACACCAGCTGTATTACGATTCACCTTGTCAGCTGTTATTGGCTTAATTTTAACTCGTTTTTTATTATTACCAGAAGAAAAATGGGATGATGAGGCAGAGATCGAATCTACTGTTCATTTCATTTTATACGGGCTAACACCTCGGAAGTAAGTAGATGAGGCAATTTGTAAGCAAGAGAAGAAACGTATTTACTGAGACAAACCTATTTTGATCCGTATTCAAAAGTGTTAGTGGAAATTACAGATTTTGAAAAATGACGGGATTATTAAACAAAAAATTGCATAATTCGACTTTTTAATTCCTATTTTGTTGTAGAACAATGTAGGAATTTTTTTGTGCATTCGTACAGATTCTGTTTTACAATTAAATTGTGACAGAATTGTAGCAATTATCTTACTACTATTCGTTCTTTTTTCGAGTAATGTTTGTACCATATACGCGCACGCTGTCGAAATAACGAATTCGATAAGGGGTGTGACAAATGGAATTTACTCTTACTAGAGAAAAACAAATGATCAAAGAAATGGTGCGCGACTTTGCTGAAAAGGAAATCGCTCCGAAGGCTGTGTATTACGACAAAACGGCAGAATTCCCATATGAAACGTTTCAAAAAATGGGCGAACTTGGTTTGTTAGGAATCCCATTCCCTGAAGAATACGGAGGTTCTGGCGGAGATACGTTATCGTATGCACTAGCAGTTGAAGAAGTTGGCCGTGCTTGTGGTGGCACAGGGTTAAGTTATGCGGCAACAATTTCACTTGGTGCTTCTCCAATTTATTATTTTGGTACAGAAGAACAAAAACAGAAATATTTAGTCCCAATGGCATCTGGTAAGACACTTGGTGCATTTGGATTAACGGAGCCTAATGCAGGATCTGATGCTGGCGGCACACAAACGAAAGCAGTATTGGATGGCGATGAATATGTAATTAACGGCGAGAAGTGCTGGATTACAAATGCTGAGTATGCAAATACGATCATTGTAACCGCTGTCAATGGTGTTGAGGAAAGCGGCAAAAAACGTATCTCTGCATTTATTGTTCCGACAAATAGCGAGGGATTAACAATTTCTAGTCCGTACGACAAAATGGGCGTTCGTGCTTCCAATACATGTGAAATTGTTTTAGATGGCGTCCGCGTACCGAAGGAAAATATTCTTGGAGATGAAAATAAAGGATTTAAACAATTTTTATATACGTTAGATGGTGGGCGTATTTCAATAGCTGCATTAGCGGTAGGGATTGCGCAATCTGCATTTGAGCGTGCACTGCAATATGCAAAAGAACGCAAACAGTTTGGTCGTTCTTTATCAAACTTTCAAGCAATTCAATTTAAATTAGCAGATATGGCAATGGAAATTGAATTAGCACGCAATATGGTACATAAAGCTGCTTGGTTAAAAGACAATGATAAGCCATTTGGAAAAGAAGCTGCGATGGCAAAACTTTTTGCATCTGAAACAGCAAGCCGTGTATCTAACCAAGCTGTGCAAATTCATGGTGGATATGGATATATGCGTGAGTATGAAGTAGAGCGTCATATTCGTGATGCAAAGCTATTAGAAATTGGTGAAGGTACTTCTGAAATTCAACGTCTCGTTATTTCAAGGCATTTAGGATGTCGTTAAGAGGAGGGTTCACTATGTTTCGAAAAATATTAATTGCCAATCGCGGTGAAATTGCTGTTCGTATTATAAAAACGTGTGAAAAACTCGGTATTCAAACCGTAGCTATTTATTCAGAAGCTGACGAGTTTGCTCTTCATGTGAAGATGGCAAGCGAAGCGTATCTTGTCGGAGGACCACGTGTTCAAGAGAGTTATCTAAATCTTGAAAAAATAATTGAGATTGCAAAAGAAACGAAAGCAGAGGCAATTCATCCAGGTTACGGATTGTTGTCAGAAAATACAACGTTTGCAGCTCGCTGTGAAGAAGAAGGAATTGTCTTTATCGGTCCTTCAAAAGATGTGATTGCAAAGATGGGAAGCAAAATTGAGTCTCGTAAGGCAATGCTAGCGGCTGAAGTTCCGATTGTCCCTGGTATTTCATCTAGCATTCCGACAGTTGAAGAGGCAAAAGAAATTGCAAGCCAAATTGGTTATCCGCTTATGCTAAAGGCATCCGCTGGCGGCGGGGGCATTGGGATGCAAGTGATCGAAACTGAACAAGCGCTCACTCAAGCGTTTGAGAGTAATCAAACACGTGCAAAGAATTTCTTCGGAAACGGTGAAATGTACATGGAACGATTGATTACAAACGCGCATCATATTGAAATTCAAGTGCTTGCTGATGGGCAAGGGAATACGGTGTATTTGTGGGAACGTGAATGTTCAGTGCAGCGCCGTAATCAAAAAGTAATCGAAGAAGCTCCGTCTCCATTTTTAGATGAAGCAACGCGTAAAGAAATGGGAGAGGTTGCAGTTAAAGCTGCGAAAGCACTCGGTTATACGAATGCTGGAACGATTGAATTTCTAGTTGATGATGAGAAGAATTTCTATTTCCTAGAAATGAATACGAGATTACAAGTAGAACATCCGGTAACAGAAGAGATTACTGGTCTTGATTTAGTCGAGCAGCAATTGCGAATTGCATCAGGCGAAAGCCTTTTGTTTACACAGGATGAAGTAAAACGTAGTGGTCATGCCATTGAAGCGCGTATTTATGCTGAAGATCCTAAAACATTCTTCCCATCACCAGGGAAAATTACCTCCCTGTGTCTTCCGACATCAGTGCGCATTGATCATTTCTTAGAAGATGGCGTAGCAATTACACCGTTTTATGATCCGATGATCGCGAAAGTAATTGCCCATGGGGAAACGCGAGAAGAAGCAATTCAAAAGCTGCAAGCAGCACTAGAAGAACTAAAAGTAGAGGGTATTAAAACAAATACGCCGATGCTTCTGCAAGTTTTAGAAGATGATGTATTCCAAAGCGGTATTTATACAACTAGCTTTGTAACGAAGCAGCTTGTGAAAAAGTAAAGGTTACGAAATATAAAGGGGGAAATAAATGATGACAAAAGTATATGCATCGATGGCAGGAAATATTTGGAAAATTGTAGTGGGTGTAGGAGATACAGTAGAGGAAGATCAAGATGTCGTCATTTTAGAATCTATGAAAATGGAGATCCCAATCGCCGCAGAAGAAGGTGGCACTGTTATGAAAATTCTTGTGCAAGAAGGCGATTTCGTTAATGAGGGAGATGTATTAGTAGAAATCGAATAGTGAGAAACGGGGTGTAATCGATTGAATTTACCTTCTTTTGCTTCTATTAAAGAAGTTGGACCGCGTGATGGTTTGCAAAATGAAAAGAAAGTTGTTGGTACAAAGGATAAAGTGAAATGGATTCATATGCTAGCAGACGCAGGTCTTTCCTATATTGAAGTTTCATCTTTCGTTCACCCTAAATGGATTCCTGCTTTAGCTGATGCAAAAGATGTGTTTGCAGCGCTTGAGCGGAAACCACAAGTTACATATGCAGCGCTCGTTCCAAATCAAAATGGTTTGGAACGAGCTCTGTTGCAAGATGTAGATGAGGTGAACGTCTTTTTATCTGCTAGTGAAACACATAATAAGAAAAATATTAATAAATCCATAGATGAGGCACTTTCTGTTATTGAAGAGATGACGAAACAATCATTATTTGCTGGGAAAACGGTGCGCGGATATGTATCAACTGTATTTGGTTGCCCATATGAGGGCGAAGTAAACGTTCATAAAGTTGATGAACTTTGTAATAAATTGTTTTCATATGGCATTTATGAAGTATCGCTAGGGGATACAATTGGCGTGGCCAACCCAGTACAAGTAGAGCGTGTACTAGAGCATTTACTCTCAAAATATGATTCTTCTAAGTTTGCGATGCATTTCCATAACTCGTACGGCATGGCACTTGCTAATGTTGTAAAGTCATTAGAATGTGGTATTACAACTTTTGATAGCTCGTGCGGTGGTCTTGGTGGATGTCCGTATGCACCAGGTGCGTCTGGAAATGTCGCAACAAATGATTTAGTTCACATGCTTCATAAAATGGGTGTGCAAACAAATGTAAATGAAGAAAAGTTATTACAAGCAACAAAATTTATCCAAAGCAAACTCGATATGCAGATTCCGAGTCATGTATACCGCGCTTTGGAACATAAAACAGTGAGTAGGTGATCCGATGTTACAGCTGCAAAATATTTCAGTTGATTATGTAACGCCTCATATCGTGAAAATCACAATGAATCGTGAAGGTCAAGCGAATGCTTTATCACTTGCTCTTTTAGAAGAACTACAAGATACATTAAGTCGTATTAGCGAAGAAAACGATGTCCGTGTCGTCATGATTACAGGGGCAGGTACAAAAGCATTTTGTGCAGGTGCAGATTTAAAAGAACGCGCTACTATGAATGAAGAACAAGTACGAGAAGCGGTAGGAATGATTCGCTCTACTATGGATATGGTAGAACAATTGTCACAACCTGTTCTTGCAGTTATTAATGGAATTGCACTTGGAGGCGGTACAGAATTGAGTCTTGCTTGTGATATTCGTATCGCTTCGGAAACAGCAAGTCTTGGATTAACAGAAACTTCGCTTGCGATTATTCCAGGGGCTGGTGGAACGCAGCGACTCCCGCGTTTAATTGGAATGGGGCGAGCAAAAGAATTAATTTATACAGCTAAACGTATTTCTGCTAAAGAAGCAATGGAATACGGACTTGTTGAATATGTTACTTCTGCTGAAGAATTAGAAGAAAAAGCAGTTGAAATTGCTGAAAAAATTGCAGCGAACGGACCAATTGCAGTTCGCCGTGCGAAAGAAGCGATTACAAATGGGATGCAAGTAGACTTGCAGACAGGTTTACAAATGGAAAAGCAAGCATACGAAGGTGTTATTCATACGAAAGACCGCTTAGAAGGATTACAAGCATTTCGCGAAAAACGGAAACCGATTTATAAGGGGGAATGAATATGCTAGATCAAAAACAACAATCTCGTACATTTGAAGAGCGTGTAGAAACGATAAAGCAAGGCGGGGCACCGAAATATCATGAGCAAAATGCGGCAAAAGGGAAACTGTTTGTACGTGAGCGTTTGGCACTTTTGTTTGATAACGGTGAGTACGTAGAAGATGCGTTATTTGCAAACTGCGAACAAGATGGATTGCCTGCGGATGGAGTTGTTACCGCAACTGGTAAAGTAAATGGACGCACTGTTTGTGTCATGGCAAATGATTCTACTGTAAAAGCAGGATCATGGGGATCTCGTACAGTAGAAAAGATTTTACGTATTCAAGAAACAGCTGAAAAATTACGTGTACCACTTTTTTATCTTGTCGACTCTGCCGGCGCGCGTATTACAGATCAAGTTGAAATGTTTCCAGGCAGACGCGGAGCAGGACGTATTTTCTATAACCAAGTGAAATTATCCGGCAAGGTACCGCAAATTTGTTTACTATTTGGTCCATCTGCTGCCGGCGGTGCATACATTCCTGCTTTCTGCGACGTTGTAATGATGGTTGAAGGAAATGCATCTATGTATCTTGGCTCACCTCGTATGGCTGAAATGGTTATCGGTGAAAAAGTGACATTAGAAGAGATGGGCGGCGCACGTATGCATTGCTCTGTATCTGGCTGCGGAGATGTACTTTGCAAAACAGAAGAAGATGCAATCTCGAAAGCACGTCAATATATTTCTTACTTCCCAAGCAACTACTTAGAAAAAGCTCCAATGACAGAACCTCAAGAACCGAAAGAACCGAAAGAATTCGAAAAAACGTTAGAACAAATTATCCCAGAAAATCAAAATGCACCTTTTAATATGCACGATTTAATTAAACGTGTAATTGATGAAGATTCTTTCTTTGAAGTGAAAAAATTATTTGCACAAGAGCTTATTACTGGGTTTGCGCGTATTAACGGTATGCCAATTGGTGTTATTGCGAATCAGCCTCGTATGAAAGGCGGGGTATTATTCCATGACTCTGCTGATAAAGCAGCGAAATTTATTACACTTTGCGATGCTTATCATATTCCGCTTTTATTCTTAGCTGATGTACCAGGATTTATGATTGGTACGAAGGTAGAGCGAGCTGGTATTATTCGTCACGGTGCGAAAATGATTTCCGCGATGAGCGAAGCAACTGTGCCAAAAATTTCTATCGTTGTCCGAAAAGCATACGGTGCAGGTTTATATGCGATGGCAGGTCCTGCATTTGAACCTGACTGCTGCCTTGCTCTTCCAACAGCATCAATTGCGGTAATGGGCCCGGAAGCCGCGGTAAACGCAGTGTATGCTAATAAAATTGCAGCACTATCAGAAGAAGAGCGCTCAGGCTTTATCGCCCAGAAACGTGAAGAGTATAAGCAAGATATTGATATTTATCGTCTTGCATCAGAAATGGTTATTGATGGTATTGTTCATCCAAACCAATTACGCACTGAATTGAAGAAGCGTTTTGAAATGTATATGAGTAAATATCAAGTATTTACCGATCGGAAGCATCCAGTTTATCCAGTGTAAAAATGAAAAAAAGACATAAAAACATAAAAACCCTTTTCTTTTTAGGTGGGTGAGAGCATCTGGCCATGTATAGAAGCGGTCAGGGCCTTTTCCTGCCACGCGCAAAGTTTTAAAACAAAGAAATGGAGCAAGGTGTAGGTCCGTTTTTATCCTCATGACAGCAATCTATATGCTGAAAAATGAAAATAACTTTCTATAGATAATAAGAGGCGTATTTTCACTGGATAATACGCCTTACCAAACTTCTAAATGCAATGTATGACAAAACATAAAAACTTTTTCTTTTTAGGTGGGTGAGAGCATCTGGCCGTGCATAGAAGCGGTCAGATCCTTTTTCTGCCACGTGCGGTGCGAAAATAAAGAGAGTAAGCAAGTAGTGATCCATTTTTCTTTGCTCAAATGCTGAAACATCGAAATAGATTCATATATGAGTGAGAATGCCCTGCCAAAGGGTTTTCTTTTTCGAAAAACAAGGAGGGATAAAACGTGAAGCAAGCAGTTTGGTTTCCAACCGAGGAATATAAAACAAATACACGCTTATTTCAATGGATGCAATCGCTTGGTTATGAAGATTATGAGACGTTCTATGAAAAGTCTATTGAAGATCCGGCGTGGCTTTGGGAAGAAGCGGAGCGTGCGGTGGGTTATCAATGGATGCGCCCATATACAGAAGTGTTAGACTTAGCGAACGGTATTCCGTTTGCCAAGTGGTACGTGGATGGAACTTGCAATGTTATAGAATCTGCATTATCCCGCTGGATTGCGGAAGATGATACGAAAACAAAGCAGGCTCTCGTGTGGGAGGGAGAAAACGGCACATCAAAATCGTTTACATATGAAGAGTTAGACAATTGGGTAAGCCGCGTGGCAAATGGTTTAAAGCATTTAGGAATTGAAAAAGGAGATCGCGTAACTATTTACATGCCAATGATTCCAGAAACAGTAGTTGCTATGCTAGCTGTTATGAAAATTGGCGCAATCATTTCTCCTATTTTCTCAGGGTTTGCATCAGATGCAGTGATGACGCGCGTACAAGCTGCAGGTTCTAAAATGATTATTACCGCAGATGGATCTGCTCGTCGTGGTAAAACCGTTTCTTTAAAAGACGAAGTGGATAAAGCGTGTGAGCATTGTCCAAGTGTGGAAAAGGTCGTAATTGTGCGTCATGCGGGTAATGAATTTACACCACAGGATTATGACATTTCATGGAGTGTTCTTGAAAAAGATAAACCTTTTACGCACGCAGAAGAAATGAAAAGTGATGATCCGCTTATGCTTATTTATACATCTGGTACAACTGGGAGGCCGAAAGGAACGGTGCATACGCACGCAGGATTTCCTCTAAAAGCTGCATTTGATGCTGGTTTTGGTATGAATGTGAAACAAGGTGACCGTGTGTTATGGATTACGGATATGGGCTGGATGATGGGACCGTTTTTACTATTTGGTTCACTTCTTAACGGTGCGACGATGGTAATGTATGAAGGTGTTCCTGATTTTCCAGAACCAGATCGTTTATGGGAAATGGTGGATCGTTATGAAGTAACACATCTCGGTATTTCGCCAACGTTAATTCGTTCATTAATGGCAAAAGGTGATTCGTGGGTGGAGAAACATTCCCTGCAAAGTTTAGAAGTAATCGGTTCAACAGGTGAACCGTGGAATCCAGATCCGTGGATGTGGCTCTTTGAAACAGTTTGCAAAAGAAAAGTACCAATTTGCAACTACTCTGGTGGTACTGAAATTTCTGGTGGTATTTTTGGAAACGTCCTTGTTAAACCAATTGCGCCAATTAGTTTTAACGCATCGCTTCCGGGAATGGCCGCTGTTGTTTTAGATGAAAACGGTGCACCAGTTCAAAATGAAGTCGGAGAATTATGTTTAGAAAAGCCGTGGGTTGGTATGACGAAAAGCTTCTGGGAAGAGGACGATCGTTATGTAAGTACGTACTGGTCCCGATTTGAAAACAAATGGGTGCATGGTGACTGGGTGTTATATGACGGCGAACAATATATCATCACAGGTCGTTCTGATGACACGTTAAATATTGCGGGAAAACGCATTGGACCTGCGGAGTATGAGTCCATTCTTGTAAAACACTATGATGTCGTCGAGGCCGGGGCAATTGGAGTTCCAGATGAAGTGAAAGGCGAGGTATGTCATTGCTTTGTTGTGTTACGTGAAGGCACTGTGTTTACGCCAGAACTAAAAAAGGAGTTACTAAGCCTAGTAAACTCTCATATTGGGAAAGCATTGTGCCCGAAAGATATTCATGTTGTCGAAGATTTACCGAAAACACGTAATTCAAAAGTAATGCGCCGTGTTATTAAAGCTGCATTTTTAGGAAAAGACCTTGGCGATTTATCTTCGCTTGTCAATCCTGAGGTTGTGGCATATATTCAAGGAATTCAGTCTCAGAAACAAGTATAATTTTAAAAAGAAAACTCCTGATATTTGAAGTGCACCCCAATTGTTAGACACAGTCTAACAATTGGAGGTGCTTTTCTTATGGCTAAATTTACAATTGAAGAGAAATTACAAGCTGTAAAACGTTATTTAAATGGTAAAGAAAGTCAAAAAAA
>NZ_JAMBOP010000120.1 GCF_023715645.1 Bacillus cytotoxicus
TCATGGAAGCCATTGCGTTTCAGCCATTCCGGTTGAATGCGTTTCGCCAGCCAGGGAACATCACGCTGCGCCCACAGCAGTTTGCCCTGCTCATCGTAGATAAGGGTCACCGTCGGGCTTTCCATATTCAGGTTTTCCGGGATGTCGACGTCAATAGCGCCGTTTTCCCATCTCGCCAGCATATAAAAGAGATTGCTCTCGCCGCGCAGCAGGCGAAAGGTGGTTTTATCGAAGCTAACGCTATAGCCCACCAGGGCCACCATGCCGTAGGCCAGGGAGAGCACCAGCACCACCCCGGCGGTCGCCAGCAGGAAGCGAACCCGTAATGACAGCGGGAAGATATGCCGCAACAGTCCCTTCATCAGCGCAGTTCGAACAGATAGCCCTGGCCGCG
>NZ_JAMBOP010000121.1 GCF_023715645.1 Bacillus cytotoxicus
GTCGTTGACGCCCTCGGCCTGCCAGCGGTCGGTGAGCACATGGCTGTGGACGCCGCCGCCCTGCGCGCGCGCGTAGCGGACGACGTCGGTCAGGTAGAGCTCCCCGGCGGCGTTGTCGGTGGTCAGCTGCTCCAGCCCGGCGCGCAGCACGTCGGCCTCGAACACGTAGATGCCCGCGTTGATCTCGGTGATCGCGCGCTGCTCGGGGCTGGCGTCCTTCTGCTCGACGATGGCGGCCACGTGGTCGCCGTCGGGCTCGCGGACGATGCGTCCGTAGCCGGTCGGGTCGGCGAGCACCGTGGTCAGCAGCGTGACGGCGTCCGCGTTGCGGCGGTGCGCGTCGACCAGTTCCTGCAGCGTCTCACCGGTCAGCATCGGCACGTCGCCCATGGTG
>NZ_JAMBOP010000122.1 GCF_023715645.1 Bacillus cytotoxicus
TTCCCGGGCCATTTCCTGTTGTGCCGCCGCAATCTGACGCGTTGCATTGATGCCGACCGGTAACCGGGACATCGCTCCGCTTGCATCCATCACCATATTACCGTCACGGGTCTGTGTAGCGGTTGCGCCACTGCCGGTCTGGTACATCATCTGACCAAACGACGTGGTGCTGTTGGTGCTCCAGCTGAATCCGTTCACGTTTTCCGTCTGCATGTTGCCGTAGGAGTAATTACCGTCAACCACACTACCTGCCGCACTGGCAGTCGGGCTGATAGCAGAGGAAGCGAAATGGCTGTACACACTGGAAAATCCGGCCCCGAGTCCCCTGACCATCATCCAGGATAATGGCGGGATCATCATGGAAAGATACCCGGCAGTGG
>NZ_JAMBOP010000123.1 GCF_023715645.1 Bacillus cytotoxicus
AAGTCGGTGGGGTAACCTTTTGGAGCCAGCCGCCTAAGGTGGGACAGATGATTGGGGTGAAGTCGTAACAAGGTAGCCGTATCGGAAGGTGCGGCTGGATCACCTCCTTTCTATGGAGAATTGATGAGCGCTGCTTATCAATATAAGTTTCCGTGTTTCGTTTTGTTCAGTTTTGAGAGAACTATCTCTCGAAAGTATATGTTCTTTGAAAACTAGATAACAGTGTAGCTCATATTTTTTTAATTTTGGTTAAGTTAGAAAGGGCGCACGGTGGATGCCTTGACACTAGGAGTCGATGAAGGACGGGACTAACACCGATATGCTTCGGGGAGCTGTAAGTAAGCTTTGATCCGGAGATTTCCGAATGG
>NZ_JAMBOP010000124.1 GCF_023715645.1 Bacillus cytotoxicus
CCCGTTTGTCCATGCATTCGGGACTACTTTTCGTAAAATATTAGCCGCAGCGTTTACATCTGCGTTGATTTCGATTCCTTCTGCAGAACGATACATACCACGCTTCATTCGTTTTCCTGAAAAAGTTTCATTTTGGTCATTTTTTCCATACATTGGAATGAAGTCATAATCTAGAAAACTTGCTTTTGATGTGTAGGATTCCTCAGTTACAACAACTTGAATGCCTACCGCACTCGCTTTGTATGTAATCATTTGAATCAATAAACTGTGCGAGATATGGCAAAATGTTTGATTATTTTTCTTTCCCATATTCGTTTCTTGTTTCCAATTTTTGTTTTGACCAATAACGATTTTGCAA
>NZ_JAMBOP010000125.1 GCF_023715645.1 Bacillus cytotoxicus
GGTAGTTGGGACTTTGTCCCTGTGAGAGTAGGACGTTGCCAGGCAAATGGAGGATTAGCTCAGCTGGGAGAGCACCTGCCTTACAAGCAGGGGGTCGGCGGTTCGATCCCGTCATCCTCCACCATATATATTTAAATGTCGGAGGGGTAGCGAAGTGGCTAAACGCGGCGGACTGTAAATCCGCTCCTTCGGGTTCGGCAGTTCGAATCTGCCCCCCTCCACCATTTGATGGGCTATAGCCAAGCGGTAAGGCAACGGACTTTGACTCCGTCATGCGCTGGTTCGAATCCAGCTAGCCCAGCCATTTAAGAGCCATTAGCTCAGTTGGTAGAGCATCTGACTTTTAATCAGAGGG
>NZ_JAMBOP010000126.1 GCF_023715645.1 Bacillus cytotoxicus
TCTGGGAGCTGAAATGCAGTTGAATCTAAAATACGAATACGCTTAAAAACAGAAGTATATGGAGAAGAAATCGGTATAGATGAGGCCAATTTTTGGTTTAGAAGTTCCGCTAATATGTGTTGCAAAAGTTGGACGGCCGCTTTATTAAAGCGTTGATTTAATCCCTCAGGGCTGATGAGCACTTCTGTTGATGCTTCTAAACAGCTAGATAATTGAGTTAAAGAAGTCGTAGCGACATTTTGGCTCATCCATACACATAAAGCAACTAAATCTTTTGCTTGGTACTTACTGGTTCTTTGCACAAAACCAACGTCTTTAGCAAGGTCTCGTAAAGTATTTGGAGA
>NZ_JAMBOP010000127.1 GCF_023715645.1 Bacillus cytotoxicus
CATAGCGTTAAGCTAGTAAGATCCCTGAAAGATGATCAGGTTGATAGGTTCGAGGTGGAAGCGTGGTGACACGTGGAGCTGACGAATACTAATAGATCGAGGACTTAATCAAATAATATGAAGCGAACGTTATCTAGTTTTGAGAGAACATAAAAAAACTTGTTGACTTTTTTAAATGAATCAAGTACAATAATGTTTGTCTCAAATGAATATAGTCTGGTAATGATGGCAGAGAGGTCACACCCGTTCCCATACCGAACACGGAAGTTAAGCTCTCTAGCGCCGATGGTAGTTGGGACTTTGTCCCTGTGAGAGTAGGACGT
>NZ_JAMBOP010000128.1 GCF_023715645.1 Bacillus cytotoxicus
GGTTCGAACCCGCGACCCCAACCTTGGCAAGGTTGTATTCTACCACTGAACTACTTCCGCAAAACATATATGACTTATTGCTTATTTAATTAAAAGTGCGGGTGAAGGGAGTCGAACCCCCACGCCAAAGGCGCCAGATCCTAAGTCTGGTGCGTCTGCCAATTCCGCCACACCCGCATATTACATTTTAAAAATGGTGAGCCATGAAGGACTCGAACCTTCGACCCTCTGATTAAAAGTCAGATGCTCTACCAACTGAGCTAATGGCTCTTAAATGGCTGGGCTAGCTGGATTCGAACCAGCGCATGACGGAGTC
>NZ_JAMBOP010000129.1 GCF_023715645.1 Bacillus cytotoxicus
ATCTCGTCAGTCAGCAGTTTTTTTTAATCAAGGTAATTTGATGTCGAAACGTACGTTGTTTCTTGGGATCTGCCTTCTTGAGCGTGTAGGTCGGACGGGTATAACTTAACTTCAACCGCCAAAGCATACGTAAAATACCCGTAGTCGACATCTCTACATCATACGTACGACGCAAATATTCTTGAATGACTGGTGTAGTCCAGGAGACAGCACTTCCCAAGCCTTGATCCGTCGGTGTGCTCGTTAGAATGATTTCTTTGAGCGCCTGTTGTTGGTCGTCCATTAGAAAACATGCGCGTCCTGGTGCCA
>NZ_JAMBOP010000013.1 GCF_023715645.1 Bacillus cytotoxicus
CACAAGCGTCCATTAAAGAATCAGTACAAGACTTTTTATCAGACATCGCTATCACTCCCCAAGCCGTGCTTCGCCGGCTTGGGTTGCATTAAACCACATGTCGAAAAGACAAGTCAGTTATATATAGACGCTCTCGCCCACCTAACAATTTGTATTTATAATTGATTCTACAAATGATTTTGAAACCCTTTAGACCAAGAAGAATGAATGGGCTCCCACCCATATTCTTTTCGGGCTTTTGTATTGGAAGCGCCGCGTTCCCCTCGATTACTACCAGCTTGAATAGAAGGCTGAGGTGCACCAATTGCAGAAGCATAAACTGATAACCAATCCTGTCCCTGCGCAGGATAATCATCGACAATGTTGACCAGACCAGATGGCCATTCTAGTGCGAGTAATGCAGCTCTAGCTGCATCGTCTACATGTAAAAAAGAAACGATACCATCCGTTGCGGCCATTTCTTGTCGTCGTACTTGTTCAGCGATCATTCCATCTGTTGCATACCAAGTTCCCGGGCCATAAAGCGTTCCGTAACGAAGTATAACAAACTCTGGCATTTGAGACACTTTTTCTTCTAATGCCATAATACCTTCTATCGTTGTTTTTCGAGGAAACGGAGCAGTAATATCTAACAGTTCTTCCTCTGTAGCAGGCTCCTCTCCAGGTTCATACGCCCACGAAATACTTTGTGCAATGATTCGTCTAACTCCCGCTGATTTTGCAGCATCTACAAGATTTTCTGTCCCCTCAATTCGCATTTTTGCATTATCTACCGAGCTTCCCCCACTTAACGATGTAAGTTGATGAATCACTATATCTGGCTGACTATTTTGCACTGCAATGAATACAGCATCTCGATCAAATGCATCTGCCACCACGGGCTTTGCACCCATTTTTGTAATTGTACTTGCATGCGATTCATCACGAATCATCCCGAACACTTCGTGGCCCTCTTGTACTAACAAAGGAATTAAAGAACGACCTATTACACCAGTTGCCCCGGCGAGAAAAACTTTCATTTCTATTCCTCCCATATACGTTTCAACTTATTCGTCTAGTTTTTCAGACTGCTATTTTGCTGTTCATATATAAGACAAATTGAGTTTATAAATCGTGACATAGATAGAAAAAAATTTACTGCAATAAAGAATCCTTTATGAATACACTAGATTTTACAACTTATTTACGATTGCTTCTACGATATTTTCAACCGTCATCTCCCCATCAATTACGTAGTCAGCATTAGGTTTCACACTTTTCTCCATCTCTAAGTATGCCTCTCTCCCAGCTTGCAAGTATACCTCACATTCGAAAAGAACCTCATCAATAGTATGTAAAGGATTACGAATAAATCTTCTCGCCATTGCTATATCTAATGGTGTATCAATATAAAATGAAATGTCTATCACATCTTTCATCTCATTATTAAGGTACGAAAATGGATAGTCCAAAATAATGTAATCTACAACTGAATCATTTAATACTGATAGAATACCTGTCATTATGGGACTAACATTCCACTCATTATAATCTGCACCTTTTTCCATCCATGCACAAATGTCACTTGGCCCCTCTAAATTATAATCATCAAAATGAAAAGTCTTGGCGTTATTCAGTCTATTAGCTAACTCCTTCGTAACGGTTGTCTTACCGCCGCCAGATACAGCTGAAATAGATATTACTGTTGTTTTTTCCCCCATATTACTCCTCCATGAAATAATAAAATTTTAATCTCTTTCCTATCTCTTTACTCTAAAATAATCTTTTGCTGGAGTCTATAGTTACAAATGGGCGTATATGAAACAGTAAAAAAAGTAACTACTTAGCCATACACCACTTATTACCTTTCAGCACATAGATTGCTGCCGTGACGATACAAATGACAATGCATCTTGCTGCCTTTCTTTGTTACCATACTTTGCACGTGGCAGAAATAGGCACTGACCGCTTCTATGCATGACGAGTCCTTCCCAGGCCATTTTAAAAAATTCTTTTCTATCTTTTTTACAGAGTGACTGAGTAGTTACAATGTATTCAAGATTTAACACCTTTTACATAACACATTACTATCAGCAAAAATTAAAAGATTTCTATTAACGGGATAAACCTGAGAATCTTGCGCATTACTGTCCATGTTATGATATACTATTATATCCTGCTGTTCATTTTTATGAGCAACTGTCGGAAAGGAAAAAGTCATAAATCAGAATTTTACTTCAAAGATTTATTGACTACTGTGGAAACAGATTTGCTATACAATAATAACGGAGTGATTATATTATATGAGTAAAGCTAAAGGTAAAGGCGGAACAGGTAGAGGAACAGGCAGTAAGGGCTGGAACCGCTGGAAAGCCAGTGCCAACAAAAAAAAGAGTGCCAAACCTTATACAAGCAAAGGTGTTAAAAAAGCAGGTGGCGCAAAGACAAACAGTAATACAGGTGACAAATCCGAAAGATAGAGACTGCTATTTCCGTTTGATATCTTTCGTGTAAGTGTAGGATAGATGTTGTGTGGGTTTATTTTGCGGAGAAAAGCAAAGATTTAAAACAACAAAACAAGTGGTTACTCATTTTTAAAAGACAACTTTTTAAAATTCATTAATACGATAATCTATATTATGAAAAAATGGGCGTATATGAAACAGTAAGAACGCTATACAAAAAGATGTTTGCCACAAACAAGCAAACATCTTTTTCTTTTACCATTCTTTATCCACTTAATCATCCTCAGTCAACCGCTTCGCTTCAAAATACAACACTTGAATAAATTTCTTCGTATTAATTCGTGTATGACCAGCTGTTGCTAATGATTCGTTTGTTAACTCTGTCATTCGTTTACGCACAATTGTAAAATCAAAAAATTTTGGAGCATAACTTTCAAATTTAGGATTCGAAAAATCTGTTAAACCAAGAGAAGCTAGGTGATTGAGCGATTGATAAATTGCTCGGCGCACCCTTTGTTCTGAAGCTTTTTTCTCTTTATCAATCTCTCCTTCCGAAGCCATTTCACCTAACTTTTTGACAGTTATATGTTGAAAAATATCTTTTAATACTGGAAATCCATGTTCAAATGATTCCTTTTTTTCGTATTGATATAAGTATTCGAGCATACTTAATAAATCTTTACTTCCGTTCTCTCCGGCAATCCCTAGTTCGGCTAATAAGAAACGGCCAGAATCAGCATTTTTTTTCTCTTCTAGACCTGATTCAATACGCCTTTTTGGTTGTTCCCATTGAAATACATTGTTTAATGATTTTTGAATATCTTGAATAGAGCGTTCAAGACGAATACGTTCTATCACTTTTCGTACAACAGATGCAACTTCAATTTTATTCAGAGGTTTTGTAATATAATATTCCACACCAAGAGAGTATGCTTCACCAATTAATTGTTTCGATTCTACTTGAGAAATCATAACCACTTTTCCTGCAAACGACGAGGCAATGTGCCGAACTGTTTCAATTCCATCACGTATTGGCATTAATAAGTCAATAAATAATATATCTACTTTTTTAAAATTTAACTTTTCCCCTTCTACAAAAGCCCCATCTTCTTCTTCTCCAACTACTTCTCCAAGGTCTTCATCTTCAATAATCTGCGCTAACATAGAACGAAATACTTCGTCATCATCTACGATGTAATAAAACATAGGCTCATCCTTCCTTAGTCAGGCTAGATTCTGGCAGCCGTACAATAAACCTGCAGCCCCTTTCAGCATCTCTGTCTTGTAGTATAACCTCTCCCTCAAGTTCCGTCACCATCTCTTTTATATAAGATAAGCCAATTCCTGTTGACGGTGTTCCAGTTTGGTCATATTTTGAAGTAAAACCAGGCTTAAATACTAACTCCTTATATTTCCCCGAAATACCCGGACCATCATCTATTACTTCAAACGTAACAACCGCTCCTTGCTTCTTAATATAAATTGCAATTATACCAACACGTTCAATCGCTTCTACAGCATTCGCAACTAAATTATTTAAAATCGATAAAACGGTATATACATGATACTGCGTATGTTCCCCTTCTATCTGTTTCGAAAATACGATTTCCTTTTGTAATAAGTGTGCATATTTCTCGTTAATTCTTATAATCATTTCCGCCAGTTCATTTCCATTTATATATTCCGAAAGATGCTTATCTAAAAGAAGTTTAGATAAACCAGCAAAAATTCTTTGATTATCTTTTTTTATTTCATGTACTTCTCCTGCAATTTTCAGCGCGTTCTTGCTATACAGCTCTACATCATTTACAACGCTTTCTTGCTGCTGTAAATTCCGATATAATTGGTATGCTTCTTGTGTAATCCTTTCAGCATCTTGCTGCGTTTTCTTCAAATGAACAGATTCTACATACAAATTGGAAAGATGCATCAACATCTTTTCATTTTCTTTTCGAACCTGCGCTTCTTTTAATTTTGTCTCATATAAACTCATCATATTTAAAAACCCGAGTGCAAAAAAACTGCGAAAAATAGCAATAATAATAATTTTATTTACTTCTGAAAATGTAATCATCGTACTGAGCACCAAAATATGATAAAAAGTAAGTTCTGCCACACTTGAAATAATTTCAATTGTAATGCCAAAACACCCGATTATAAATGGCTGTTGATGAAATCGATTTACTCTGTATGTTGAAAAAAGACTTCCATATACGAAATAATAAAAGAAAACTGGATAACGCATACTAAAGGAATCTGAGAAATAAAAAGAACTTTGTAGCATCCAGTCAAGGCCAATTCGAAATATTACTACAGATGCCCCAACTAAAATTCCCGCTATTACAGCTGGGATTTTCCTTAAAAATAATAGTAAAAAGAAGAAAATCGGTGTTCCAAAGCTAACACGAAACGTATCATTAAATGGATGAAAGTACAGTTCTCCAGCGACCGGAACAATCAAAATTAACATAATTAAAAGGGAAATATCTTTCTTCCACAATTGATGCCAGTTCAAATACGTCACTTCCCGTTATTTAGTCTTTAAACATAATAAGGAAGCCCGCTTAATATATAAACGGGCTCTTTTCCTATACTGTTACTTTTTCAACTGCTTTTATTTGGCGATAAACAGGTTGCCACATTGCATCTTTAACAGCCTTCCTGATATCGTTATCACTTAATACATCACGAGCAACGCCTTCAACAACCGCCGCTTTTGCTACTTCAACAGCAACGATCTCAGAAATATTACGCAACTCCTCTACTTCTGGAAGAATTGGTGCACCAAGTTGACTTGTATCTACCATACTTGCTACTGCTTCTGCTGCCGCCGCAAACATACCATCTGTCATGACACGAGCACGAACAACATTTGTACCAAGGCCAAGACCTGGGAAGATAAGTGCATTGTTAGATTGTCCAATTACATGAGTAACTCCATTGTATGTAACTGGATCGAATGGACTGCCAGTTGCAACAAGCGCTCGCCCTTCTGTCCAAGAAATTAAGTCAGCTGGTTTCGCCTCCGCAAGAGGCGTTGGATTAGACATTGGTAAAATAATTGGCCTTGCCACATGTGCTGCCATCTCTTTTATTATTTCTTCTGTAAATGCACCAGCAACTGTTGACGTCCCAATTAAAATTGTTGGTTGTACATGTTTTACAACTTCAGCAAGACCAATCGTTTCCGTTTGCCCCCATTGTTTGACTTCAGACTTCTCACGTGCATAAGGACGTTGGAAATCAAGAAGATCATCCATATTGTCAGTAAGTAAACCATTGCGGTCAATACACCAAAAACGGCGATTTGCTTCTTCCTTTGATAAACCTAAGCGCACCATCGCATCACGTACTTGATCTGCAATTCCAATTCCAGCAGTACCTGCACCAAAGACAACAACGCGATGTTCACATAGCGGAACACCAGAAGCTTTCACAGCGGATAACACAGCTGCCAGTGAAACAGCGCCAGTTCCTTGAATATCATCGTTAAATGTACATACGTTATCGCGATATTTGTCTAAAATTTTGCGCGCATTACGTGTACTAAAATCTTCCCAGTGCAGTAATGCATTCGGAAACTTGTTACATACAGCTTTTACAAACAAATCAATAAATGTATCATACGCTTCTCCCGTTACACGTGGATGGCGATTTCCAATGTAAAACGGATTATTTAATAACTCTTCATTGTTTGTACCAACATCTAAAATAACCGGTAATACACGACTTGGATCAATACCAACTGCTGCTGTGTAAACAGCTAGTTTTCCGATGGCAATATTAATACCACCAACGCCCCAGTCTCCAATCCCTAATATACCTTCACCGTCTGTTACAACGACTAAATCAATATTTTCCGCAGTTGCACCAATGTTAGAAAAAGCTTCCTCAATACCATTTGGATCATTAACTGATAAATACACACCGCGTGGTTTACGATACTCATGACTATATCTTTGAATTGCTACACCAACAGTTGGCGTGTATACAATCGGTAGCATTTCTCGTAAGTGATCTGTAAGAATACGATAAAATAATACTTCATTACGATCATGCAGTGCTGTTAAGTATACGTTTTTTAATAAGTCATCAGGCTGTGAACAAAATTGTTCATACGCACGAAGTGCTTGTTCATCTAATGTTAATACTGCTGGCGGTAGCAACCCTTTTAATCCTAATTCTTTTCTTTCCTCCGCCAAGAAAGCGACACCCTTATTTAAAAGTGGTGTTGCTAATACTTCTGCTCCTCGTAATGTTGTTTCTAAAGTTCCATTCGAGGAAACTGTAAATTTACTCATATAACCCCTACCCTTATAATGTATAACGTTTCTATATTGTAAACAAAAAAAGGGGAAAGTCCCCCCTTTTTTTAATTTTTCTTTAAAAGAGATGCTCCTGCAATTCCAGGGTGCGTCATTTCAAACGGATCTAAAATCAAGTCTAATTCTTCTTGTGATAATACACCGTTTTTCAAACAAAGCTCTCTGACAGATTGACCAGTTGCAATTGCTTCTTTTGCAACGCGAGCTGCTGCTTCGTATCCGATATGTGGATTCACAGCTGTAATAATACCAACGCTTTTCTCAACATATTCTTTTAAGTGCGCTTCATTTGCTTCAATTCCTTTTAAACAATTATCTGTGAAAGCACGGAAGCCGTTATTCATAATACTGATTGATTGAAGTAAGTTGAATACTAGCACTGGTTCCATTACATTCAGTTCTAATTGGCCTGCTTCTGAAGCAAGACAAATTGTATGGTCGTTTCCAATTACTTGGAACGCAATTTGGTTAATTACTTCTGGCATTACAGGGTTTACTTTCCCCGGCATAATAGAAGAACCAGGTTGACGAGCTGGAAGCATAATTTCACTTAATCCAACGCGTGGGCCAGATGCCATTAAGCGCAAGTCATTTGCAATTTTGGACATATTCATCATACATACTTTTAGTGCAGCTGAAACTTCTGTATATGCATCTGTATTTTGCGTTGCATCTACTAAATCTTCTGCTCCGACAAGAGGCAATTTACTAATATCCGCTAAATGTTTTACTACAGCCTCAATGTACTGTGGATCTGCATTTAATCCTGTACCAACAGCTGTCGCTCCCATATTTACTTCATATAAATGTTGACGAGATTTCTCGATACGTTTAATATCGCGTCCAAGTACGCGAGCATACGCTTTAAACTCTTGTCCAAGACGAATTGGTACAGCATCTTGTAAATGCGTACGTCCCATTTTAATAACATGGTCAAATTGATCTGCTTTTAATTCAAAAATATCACGCATATATCCCATCGTTTGTAATAATTCTTCTAACGAGTTTAACGTCGCAATATGAATTGCTGTTGGGAATGCATCATTTGTTGATTGCGCCATATTCACATGGGTATTTGGGCTAATGTAATGATAGTCGCCTTTTTCCATTTCTAATAATTCAAGAGCACGATTGGCAATCACTTCATTTGCATTCATATTCATTGAAGTTCCAGCTCCGCCTTGAATCGGATCTACGATAAAATGATCGTGCCATTTTCCCTCAAGAATCTCTTCTGCCGCCTCTGCAATTGCCGTACCTTTTTTTAGTTCTAATCGTCCAACATCTGTATTTGCAAGCGCCGCCGCTTTTTTCACAATCGCTAATGCTTTAATTAATCCTTCATGGATTGTATAACCTGTAATCGGAAAGTTTTCAACCGCACGCATCGTTTGTACACCATAATACGCATGCATCGGTACTTCTTTCTCACCTAAAAAATCTCTTTCAATTCTCACATCTTTTTTAGCTTCAGTTACCGTTGCCATAAATGTTCCACTCCTCACCTTATTTTTCCCCGTATTCATATGTAACCATTCTCCCACTGCAAATTTTAAAAGAAATAAAAAATGAAGCGGGAGATATATAAACCCAACTTGACTTTCCAACATACAAGTCGCCGCCATGCCAAGTAAAAAGTAACCTGCTACTTTTTTCCTCTCTTTGTTTGAAAATCGCAGCTTCTACACATGGTCAGACGCTCATGACCATCTAAAAAGAAGATGGTTTTATGTCAGGTTTTTAATTTGGATTTATATATACTATTTGTGATACATCGCGAGAGATAAATAATCTCTCACGAATTAAACTTATAATTTATGCTGCTTTTGTTTGGCTTACAGTTTCTACATACTGTTTTGCTTTTTCGTGATCAAATTCGCCTTCCCATTTTGACATAACAATCGCTGCTAATGCGTTCCCTAATACATTGACAGACGAGCGAATCATATCTAAAATGCGATCAATCCCAGCAATTAAAGCAATTCCTTCTAATGGAAGTCCCATTGAACCTAATGTTGCCAATACAACGACAAAGGAAGCACCAGGAACACCAGCCATTCCTTTAGACGTTAACATTAAAACAAATAACAACGTAATTTGTTCTGTTAACGACATGTGTATACCATACATTTGCGCTACAAATAGTGATGCTAACGCTTGATAAATAGCTGATCCAGTTAAGTTAAATGTATAGCCAGTCGGTATTACGAAAGAAGCAATAGCCTTTGGACAACCGAACTCTTCCATTTTTCTCATAATATTTGGTAAAACAGCTTCTGAACTTGCTGTTGTGAAAGAAAGAATCAATTCTTCTTTTAAAACTTTCATTAAGGTGAAAATGTTTATTCCCACCATTTTCGCATTGATACCTAGTATAACAATAACAAATAATATAACTGTTACATAAACTGCAAGAACCAATTTTCCTAACGGAAGCAGTGTAGCCACTCCAAATCTCGCAACCGTAACAGCAATAAGTGCAAATACACCAACCGGAGCAAATTTCATGACTTGATTTGTCACCCAAAACATTGCTTCTAATACACCTTCAAAAAAGTTAAAAACTGGTTTCCCTTTTTCTCCGATTGCAGCAACTCCTAAACCGAATAACACTGAGAAGAAAATAATTGGTAACAAGTCCCCTTGTGCGATAGATTCAAACACGTTTTTTGGTACAATATGAACAATTGTTTCTGCAAAACCTTTTTTCTGTGTTGCATCAGCTGTTGCTTTATAGGCTGAAATATCAGTTTGCTGTAAATGGCTCATATCAACGCCCGTTCCTGGATGGAACAAGTTTGCTGCTACTAAGCCCATTAAAATAGCAATCGTCGTGATAATTTCAAAATAAAGTATTGTTTTCCCGCCTAACTTACCGAGCTTCTTCATATCGCCCACACCAGCTACCGCGACAATAAGTGCAGATATAACAATTGGAACGACAATCATTTTAATTAAATGAATAAAAATGTCTCCAAGCGGGGTAATATAGGAAATAGCTGTTTTATTTCCATAAAAGATTGCCCCTACTACAATTCCTAATACAAGCGCTACAAAAATTTGTGTAGCTAATCCGAATTTTTTCATGTATTTCATCCCTCCTATGCGAACGCTTTCAATCCCTAATGTATAAAAGCTTACTCACATAATAAAGATGAATCTACAAAATCAGACAAAAAACTACAAGTTTGTCACAAAACTTTCGGATTTTTTCCTTAAAATCTTCAATTGTGCTCTTCTTCATTATACAACCAAAAATTAGAATTTATAAAACGTCAGATTATTTCATATAATCTAAAAAGGAAACTCATTACATACAACGACTGGCTCTTCTATATTATTATTGTTTACAACAACATCCGCACACTCCTTTGGTGCATGTTCTTCTATGTACATATGACAAGCCGCATGATATCGCTGTAGAAACATATCCTCAGCTTTCTCTTTACTTCCAAAAGCCTGTGCTTCCCTCTTGGAACCACGCTCTCTAGCAATCTGAAAATCTGTTTCTACAAATATTTTATAATCAAATAAATGTTTCAGTTCCTCCTTAAATAAAAAGGTTCCATCTACTATACATATCGTATCCTCTGAAGCTAGTACAGGTTCATTACGAATATACATATCGGTCTCTAAATCGTGTGATTGTATATCATAACGCTTTGTCCCATTCGGTCCTAATGGGATTAATAATCGTTTAGAAATAGCTTTATAATCATGAGCATCCTCATAGTACCCCTTTGCTGACTCCTTCCCTTGTGCATATCGAATTGCTCTTGGATTGTGAAAGTTATCGATACTCGTTCGAATTACTTTTCTTCCTTGATTTTGAATTTCTTTCGCCAATTCATTTGCAAATGTCGTTTTCCCTGAAGCTGTAATACCACTAACACCCACTCTTACTGGATGATTTAATGTAAGCGCACATATATGCTCCGCTATTTCACGAATAACAGTTTGACGTTTCACTTCAATTCCCCCTTATGGAATCCACCCACATACTTCCTTATCTTTATGAAAAATAATTCTTCCCTGCCAGTTTAGTTTATCACCCAAAGTATATATTATAAAAATATGTATTCATTTCTTGAGCTATTAATATAAATAAGAAAAAACTACAGTATCATACCGCAGTTTCTTTCATTCATATTTAGTAACTACTCAGTCACACATTCCATTAGAAAGTTATTTTCATGTTTCAGCATATAGATTGCTGTCATGAAGATAAAAATGGCAATGCAAATCGCTACCTTTCTTTGTTTTAAAACGTTGCGCGTGGCAGGAAAAGTCCCTGACCGCTCCTAGCATGGCCAGTTGCTCTCGCCAACCTAAAAAGAAAGTGGTTTTTCTGCTTTTTTTCATGGAGTGACTGAGTAGTTACCATACTTCTATAAGTAATAATTAAACATCCCTACTATCTTTTCCTTACACTTCTCTAAAAAGGACAAATTGTTTAAAAATGATATCGTCATTTCTTTTGAATCTTGAATATCTTGCGCTAATGCTTGATTTAATTGTTGCAAAATAGGACCGCCTTTTATATAGAAGTTCATCTCATCATTGATATAAAAACTACGCGGGGTAAAATTTGCTGTTCCTATAACAGTTGTTTCATTATCAAACACCATAGCTTTCCCATGAAACATCCCTTTTTTATAGCCATATACAGAAATGCCATTCTCGACTGCTTGACGAATATAAGGATAAGCAGCTTCTTTTATAAAAGGAACATCTGGCTTATAAGACCACAATATTTTAACAGAAACACCGCGCTGCCTTGCTTGAATTAAAGCACTCATAAGTTTTTCATCTTTTGGTATAAAATACGGAGTGGCAATCACAATAGATTGTTTTGCCTGCTTTATTAATTCAATATACTTTTGGAGCAGATCATGGCCATTATAACTAGTTAATGTATGTAACGTTTTTCCGGGGACATTCTGCTTTGAAATACTAGTTATCGCTTCAGAAGTATCACGTTTCCAGTCTGAGGCAAACTGTTCTTCTAAATCATTCACCCCTTCTCCTGTTATTCGCATATGATAATCTCGCCAATATCCAAATTTCTTGTTTTTTCCTAAATACTCGTCTCCTATGTTAAAACCACCACTATAGCCTATTTTCCCATCAATTGTTGTAATTCGGCGGTGATTCCGATGATGTAGCGAATAAAAAAAGAATGGCAATTCAGCTTTTCTACTATAGGTAAAATGAACACCACTTGCCTGTAACTCATTTTTCATTTTTCTTTTGAAAGACAAATCATTAATCCGATCGACTGATAGGTATACTTGTACACCCTCTTTTGCTTTTTCTTTCAACAAACCCAAAAAAGTACGGCTGCTTTTATCATCTGAAATGATAAAGAAATAAGTGAAAATTGAATGTTTCGCCTCTTTTATATCAGAAAATAGCTGCTGATACAAAGATTGTCCCTCAACATATAGTTGGAAATCACTATAGTGAAGTGCATATTCTTTCGTTTGATTTTTTTTCGCTTCTATTTTTCTTCCCAGTGTAACATCAACATGCATGCAAACAATTAGAAAAACTAATATAGCAATAATAATAGAAATAATCCGAAGTATTTTTTTCACCATTTCGATTTCCTTCCGCACAAAATAATTGTTTCTACATAGTATTTCAGCAGAAGTTATTTTTCATGCTCGTTTACAGGTTGTTTCATATTATTTTTTACTATTATATATACATACGGGAGGAACAGATGAAAAATCTTAACGCAAAAAAGCTCAGGGTTTATTTCTCTGAGCTTAGTTTTTAAGGAGGCTCCTTAATTAAAGCACTCCGTTAGCACAATAAAATTAGTAATAATTTTAGTCATTATATATCATATTTTTTAAGAAATCTATTTTTCTAATATCTTTATTATTATTTTTATCTGCTCGATAACTATCCTTAGATGAAGACTCGTAAACACATAAATATTGCTCAGGATTTAGTAAATAATACTTTATGTCTCCATTTTTATGTATTTCTAAATCCCCTAATTGTACTCCTGCAAAATTTGGTAAAGTGTCAATAATACCAAACTCAACTGATAATCCCTCTTTAGAGAACTCATGTTCATGCAAATCAATTAGGCTATATTCCATTGAATTCATGATTTTCACAATATCATTCCAGTTATGTATAGATAGTTCAGGTGGCACTTCCCACCCTCTTTTATCACCAGGTACATGAACATCTAAGTCTTTGGAATCCCAACTCTTCCTTGTAATGACTTCCAAACCAACTGAACCCATTAATAATGGAATAATTTCAATATCATTTAGTTTTCTTGCAATTTTAATAAACTCATCAAACTTGTGATTATCCATTTGCCCCTCCACTTTTTGAACTTTACCGAACTGCGTTCAACAAACCTACCCATTAACTGAACAATAGAAATTTTTCTTTTCTTTATACTTTAACATAAATTACCTATTCTTTTTGTTTATTTTTCACACCCAAAATAACGAAGTGACAATAACTGTTGTCATCCTGCTAATCGGTATGCTGTTTTACTTGTTAACTCGATAACGAAAGCAGATAGAACCTTTACATATCCATAAAAAATCGAGTATAAAACCTTTACGATTTCACACTCGATTTCGAATACTAATTCTAGTGTCTCTCCACGTTTTCTGAACTACTTAGCGTCAAATCGCCCTCTTTATTAAATAAAATTCCTAGCATCGTTATTACGCCCAAATTTATAAATAGCAATTAAGAAAAAAGCGATAGCAAATGCGAATAAGATCAAAATGTTTAAATATAGGTCTGCAAACTGCGCTCCTTGCTGTAATTTCGTGATTGTGTCTAATAACCAACGCTGCGGAAGAAATTCAGCAATTTTTTGTACTGATGCTGGCATAATGTCAAATGGAAAGAAGCATCCTGCAAGCAAACATGTCGGTGTAATAATAATATTTTGCATTGCATTTGCTGAAGCTGAATTTTTCGCTAAAGATACAATCGCTAACGATAAACCAATTGCGATTAAGCCAAATATCATCAATACTCCAATCATAGCAATTAACGGTATATTGGGATCAATATGAAATACATTGGTCATAAACAGTACCGTTACAATGATTTGCACCAGCATGATAACCATATTCACAGCAACGTTAGATAATATATATTTTCTTCCATCTATCGGTGTCGACAATAATCTAAAATACGTTCTATTTTCTTTTTCTTTCAAAATGAGTTCTGAAAAGTTCACAGCTGAAAATAGCATAAACATCATGAGATAACCAACTGTTTGATTTGTCATATCTTTATTTTTCGAAGTATCCTTAAGCGTATGAGCTGTTAACTTGAACGAATTTTTTTGATAACCTGTATACATTTGATCAAACTTACTTTGATCATCTTGCGCTACTTTACTTATTGCCGTTATATTATCAATATAATTATACAAATAAGATTTGATAAAACTTGCGATTTGCTCACCTTTAATGGAGGAGACTTCAATATGACCCGGTTTGCCATCACGAACACTTTGCGAAAAACCAGAATCTAACGTAATCACTGCATCAAGTTTTTTCGCGGCAAGGTTTTCTTCGATTTCTGATGATTGAATTTTACTTACTTTTACATGGTCTAATCCTTCTATAAATTTCACCGTATCATTTGCTATATACTGATTTTCATGATTTACAACCCCAATACGCAATGTCCCCTGCCCTACGTTTCCATAAATCAGAAATGAAAGTAACGCTCCTGCTATTGGCAATCCAATAATAAGAAGTAAACTTTTTTTATTTTTCAAAAGTACAGAAAATGTTTTTTGTATGAGCCATAAAATATCTTTCATATTATAGCCCCTCCCGTCTACGTAATGCGATAATCGCAATCAATAAAAACAGTGCTGAAATTCCAAGATTTAATGAAATTACCGGAAATGCTGCTCCTAAATCATTCGCATAAATAATTTTCATAAGCGCTGTATTTGCCCATGTTAATGGCGACATATTTGTAACCGTATTTTCTTCGACTACAAAATATGCTCCGCCAAAAAATGAAGCTAACTGGACAACAACCATAATAACCGCTCTAGCTGCCTCACCTGTTTTCATAATATATCCCATTCCTAACCCAAAGCTAATCGCAAGTAATACTTCTGTCAGTAGAATAAGAAACACTACGCCAAGATGGTCGCCCCAATTTGCCTGATATACAAACTTACTAAAGAAAATAATAGGAAGTAAACAAAGTCCATTTGTGACAAGACTACCTAATATTTTCCCTATGAAAATCTCCGCTTTACTAACAGGCGCTGCAATTAAACGCTCTCCTGTTTTGTGTACTCGCTCTTCTCGAATCAGAGAACTCGCCCCCATCGCTGCGTACAAGGCAATCATTGTCGTCACCACAACCGCATAATAATCCATAGAACTTGGTTTTTTAGCAGCTTGTAAAGATGTCTCTTGTATATAATCATCATGATTTCCACTTGAAATTACTGTACTCACTTTCCCGGGATCTACTTTTGCGACTTCAACTGCTACGTTGTACTTATCGACAAATGTAGTAAGCATCCCCTGTGCAATACTTCCTTCAATGCTATTTCGATCACTTTCATATAATTTCACACCATCTTGATTCATTTCTACATAGCCAGCATATTTATTTTGTTTCACTTCTTCTTTTCCATCTACATCGGCTGAAACCTTTTTAAAGCGAATTCCCGATTTACTTGTTTCTTTTATAAACGCTTCAAATGACTGCGAGAATTTACTATCTGCTTCATCTTTATATAATACTTGTATATTTTTAATAGAGAGACTGTCACCATTAAATGCATTTGTTAAAGCCGTTCCCAAGATGAGCATAAGCACCACTGGGAATGCTAACATCAAAACTAATGTTCTTAAATCCCGAAATTCTTTTTTCATTTGCGTGATAGCAATATTGAAGATGTTCAAGCGGTGAACCTCCTTTTCTATTTACTATTGATCTCGTAATTTTCTTCCTGTCAACGTCAGAAACACTGTTTCAAGGTTTGGTGCCTGTTCCTCTAATGATCGTATTTCGACATCGTGACTAATAAAATATTGAATGATTTTATTTAAATTATTCACTCCAGTATCAGAATTCACTTTAATGACATTTTCTTCTATTTGAACAGCCTTAACACCACTAATTTCCTTCAGCTGGTTTACATCCATATTTTCAATTGCTTTTACTTCAATCCAAATATCTTTCGTATCAGTAATAATCGCCTTTAACTGCTCTTTCGTTCCTTCTGCAATAATCTTTCCGTGGTCAACAATCGCAATTTTCGTACAGATTTCCTCGACTTCTTCCATATAGTGACTCGTATAAATGATTGTGCTCCCCATTTCATTTAACTTTTGAACAGACCGAAGAATGTAGTTCCTTGACTGCGGATCAATTCCTACTGTCGGCTCATCCATAATAATTAGCTTCGGGCGATGCGCAATTGCACAAGCAATGTTAAGTCTTCTCTTCATTCCACCAGAGAAATTTTTCGGGTAGCTTTTATGTTTATCACCAAGTCCTACAAACTGAAGGGCATCTTCTACTCTCGCTTTTAATTCCGTTCCTCTTAATCCATATAATCCTGCAAAAAACTTTACATTTTCATAGGCTGTTAATTCCTCGTAAATTGCTATGTCTTGCGGAACAATACCGATGTTCATTTTTGCAAAACGATTATGCTTTTTTATATTTTTCCCTAGTATACAAATCTCACCTTCGTTACTTCGCAATAACCCAGCAACCATATTAATTGTTGTACTTTTACCAGCACCATTTGAACCTAAAAACCCAAATATTTCGCCTTGTTTAATAGCTAAAGACATATTATCTACTGCGATGAAATCACCAAATTTTTTCGTTAAGTTTTTGATTTCTAATGCGTTCATCATTTCACCCCTGTTTCAGTTTCTCTACTGTTATTATAAGTAAAAAGAATGAACCTGCTCAGTGCAGAAGTTCATTCTTTTTACATGAGAATATTCACTTTTTTCGCATGAGATCATTCATCTCACTCAGTCTTTACTATATCGGCAATAGCATTGTTACAGAAAAACCATTGGTTCCATCTACAATTATCGTCCCGTTAATAGAAGCTGTACGCTCTTCCATACCAAGGATGCCGAGCCCTTTTTTCACTTGAGGTACACCCTTTCCATTGTCTTTCACTTGCACCTTTACAACCGTATTCAGCACATGAATATCAATCGAAATCGCTGTGGCCTCTGCATATTTCATAACATTCGTTAAAGCTTCCGTTACATTCTCTCCAATAATTTTCCATTGTATTGGAGAAATAGCATCCAAATTCCCCTTATGTACAAATAAAATTTTCATATCATGTTTTGCCGCAAATTCATCTATGAATAATTTCATACGATGAATACCAATTTGTTCAGTTGGTGGTTTCATATTTTTCAACGTAATTCTAATACTCTCAATTCCGTCCTTAGAAATATGAATGGCGTTTTGAAGCAACTCTGCCGCTGTCACCTTATCAGTATCCATCACTCTTTTTGCAGCTTCCATTTGAATTAACGCAGATGTCATAGAGTGACCAATTTTATCATGAATTTCTTGGGATAATCGATTTCGTTCTTCTAGTTTAAATGTGTATTCCGATTGTCTGATGTATGCTTTATTTTCATTCAAGTTTTTTGTGAGCCTTTGCAAATCTTTTCGCATCATGTCATTTTCTGCTTCGAGTTTACATAGCCTTTCCATATAAAGCTTGGCCATTGTAAAAACAATAAAACTAAATACAGCGATTAAACCGTATGTCATACGTATATTTTCCTGGGCAAACATAACGGGCAGAAGCATAATAAAAAGAAGCATCTCTCTTTTCTGTATATAATAAGAAGTATATTCATATAAATTCAGCGGTAAAAATAAAAGTAATAACGGATGAATTTGTTCATACGAAACAGCTATAGTCACAATTGATATAAATATAATCACTTTTTTCACTGCATCTATTTTGAAAATATAGATCGTAACATTTATACAAAGATACAAAAGTAACGTAAATACAATCCATGGCAAATTTGTAACATTAGAATAGACATAACTAAACACGATGTAAAGGAAAACGATAAGCTTACTAATAATCATCCAAAAATTCATTTATTATTCCACAGTTCCTGTTAAATAATAAATTGCAATTTGCGTACGATGCTCAAGGCCCGTTTTATTCAGAACTGACGTAATATAGTTCGCAATCGTCCCTTCTGATATAAAAAGCTGCTTTGAAATCTCTTTATTCGAAAAGCCTTTCGCAATCAGAGCAATAATACTAAGCTCTCTTTCTGTGAAAAGACTCTTATCTATTTTTGATCCTTCTTCTTTATTTCCTTGTAAGTTAGATTTAATTTTATCGAGAACTACATCTTGCATCACAGTATTGCCGTGATGAACACTTTTTATCGCATCACGAATACGCTCCGGGTCGTTATTCTTCAGTAAATAACCTTTTGCCCCATTTTTCACTGCATCTAAAATGTATTCATCATCATCAAATGTCGTTAAAATAAGCGGCTTTGTTTTTGTTTGTTCACAAATTAATTTCGTTGCTTCCACGCCATTCATATTTGGCATCCGGACATCTAAAAGCGCAATATCCACTTCATGTTTTTTACAATATGCTAAAGCTTCTTGTCCATCATTTACCGTTTCTAACACTTCAAATTCTTCATATGTACTTAAAATAATCTTCATTCCTTCTCTAATAAAGGAGTTATCATCAGCGATTAATATTTTTATTTTCATGTTTGTTAGTATGGAAATTCTCCTACTAACATTCACATCCTTTCTCCATGTAACATTTCCCTATTGCTCATTATATACTTCTCTACACCATTTTTTTACACTTTTTTTGATATAGCTCCTTCTCTAAAAATATATTATTCTTTTTTTACATCATGTGTAGGGAGACTTCACATTTCTTACGTCTATATAATAGAATGTGTCAAAAAGGAGGGAGAGAACAATTGAGGAAAAACAATTAATTGAAAAAGCACAACAAGGAAGTGAACATGCTTTCCGCATCCTTATAGAAATATATCGCGATTATATTTTCCAAGTTATTTTTGCTATTTTAAGACATCAAGAAGATGCCCAAGATGTCACACAAGAAGTGTTTGTAAAGATCCACGCTTTTCTACCTAATTATCAATTCCGCGGATTCAAAACGTGGATTACACGGATTGCTACAAATCATGCCATTGATTATAAGAGAAAGAAAGCAAGGGAAAGTGAAGAACTCTCCTTATCAAAAAAAACTCAGGAAGATATAAAATCCTCCCATAATATTGAGGCATTGTTATTGACGAAAGAGCAAAAATTGTTGATTGCTCAAAAACTAAGAGAACTTCCAAAGAATTATCGTGATGTCGTTCTCGCACATTACTTAGAAGAAAAAAGTTATCAAGAAATTGCTGCTCAACAAAATGCTGAAGTCAAAACGGTGGAAATGAAACTTTACAGAGCAAGAAAATGGATTAAAAAACATTGGAAGGAGGAAGATTTTTTATGACGCATTTTTCAAAAGAAGCTTGGTGTAATTATATTTTAGACCTTTTATCAAACAGTGCACACGACTCTATGGAACAACATCTTTATGAATGTGATCATTGTTTAGCACTTTATATGGAGATCATTGATGAACAGAATGAAAACCTTCCAATGATAAATGATGATTCATTTACAAATGAAGTTATGGAGCAAATCAACTTTGAAGCCTTAGAGTCTGAAGAAAAAATGAGTAGGAAGCAACCAAAACAAATAAAAAGTACGCTCATTCACTACATAATTGCAACTGCAGCTACGTTAATTTTTATGGCAAGCGGTTTATTCCATTATATTTTCACGGTAACTTCTAGTTTTGAACAATCTTCCAAACAAAGTGGGGTTTCGATTTCAAAACAAATCTTAAACAAAACTATACACACATCAAAAACGAACGGAGGTTCAAAACATGAATAAAAATCCCTTTTTAGCGCTTGTTTTAGGGCTAATCCCTGGGCTCGGACATTTATATTTACAGCGGATTGGGCGTTTTATTATATATAGTGGTTGTTCATTATTACTATTCATTGCTGCGGTAGGATTTATTATTAACTTTGGGTATAGCGATTTCATTTTCCTTATCGTATTTTTATTAGCACTTGTATGGGGAATAAACCTGTTCGACTTAATTATTTCTGTAGTGAATCAGTCATGGAAAAAAGAGAAAGACCGAACGCAAGAATCAGCACGTGAAAGTGAACGATTTTATATCATTCTCTTATCCATCGTACCTGGACTTGGGCATTTTCAATTAGGACTTATGCAGCGCGGGCTTACATTTTTAGTCGCTTTTACAGGGCTAGGTAGCATGATTATGTTCGTTACACTATTAACAAATCAAGAAAGCTTTCTTATCTTTCTTGCTACTTTACCTGTTCTTTGGATTTATAATTTCTTCGATGTCGTCCAGCAACTACAGAAAAAAGAACGCGGTGATATAATAATCGATTGTACTATTTTCGAAGAATTTGAAAAGCACCGAGAACAAGGAAAGAAGAGCAAAACATTTGCTTCTATTTTAGCTATGTTCCCTGGAGCAGGTCATATGTACTTAGGCTTACAGCGCCGCGGTCTTCAGTTAATGGCAGCTTTTTTACTTGCTATTTATTTGCTCGACTTATTAAGATTATCAGCCTTCTTATTTTTAGTACCTATTATTTGGTTTTATAGCTTTTTTGATACATTACAGCAAACTGCAAAATACGGGAAAGAAGACTTACAAGACACACCCATTATTGATTATTTTATTAATCATCAAAAATGGCTCGGCATCGGACTTATCGGGTTAGGAGGCTACTATTTATTAAATCAAACACTCCTTCCTATTTTAAACGATTATCTCGCTACTATATTTAACATTCATATTAGCGAATTGTATTATCGCTATTTCCAAACATCTATCGTTGCCCTCCTTTTAATTGGTGGTGGCTTTAAATTATTACTAGGAAATAAAGAAGAAAAAGGTGGTGCGAAAGAATGAGAACATGGCGTGTAGGAACGATATCTATGGGGATTGCAACTATTACATTAGGTTGTTTTTTATTATTTTCAACTATAAAAGGTATACAAGTATTCGATAACATTACAGCATGGTGGCCTATTCTTTTCATTGTACTCGGCACCGAAATTTTACTATATGTTATATTCTCTAAAAAAGAGCAACCTATCATTAAATATGATATTTTTAGTATTTTCTTTATCGGCGTCTTAGGGACAATTGGTATTGCCTTCTATTTCTTATTATCCACTGGATTACTAGAAGAGATTCGTTATTCTATTCATACAACTGAACGAACAAATAACATTCCAGAAGTACAGTATGACATACCTGACTCTATAAAAAAAATTGTAGTTAATACAAGTGATGCTCCTCTTACAATGAATACTCCCCCACTTAACAAAGTTTGAAGTGGGGGTTTCTAACGTTTCGACCTAATGGACGATTAACGTCAGTGGAGTTAACACACTAGCGAGCTGTTTCTCGCCTAACCCCTCTATCCCGTTTGTCCATGCATTCGGGACTACTTTTCGTAAAATATTAGCCGCAGCGTTTACATCTGCGTTGATTTCGATTCCTTTTGCAGAACGATACATACCACGCTTCATTCGTTTCCCTGAAAAAGTTGCATTTTGATCATTTGTTCCATACGTTGGAATGAAGTCATGATCTAGAAAACTTGCTTTTGATGTGTAAGATTCCTCAGTTACAACAACTTGAATGCCTACCGCACTCGCTTTGTATGTAATCATTTGAATCAATAAACTATGCGAGATATGGCAAAATGTTTGGTTATTTTTCTTTCCCATATTCGTTTCTTGTTTCCAATTTTTGTTTTGACCAATAACGATTTTGCAAACTCTCTCTTCTTGAGCTAGTTTTACAATATGATGGCTAGCCTTATGGAAGATATCTTTTATTTTCAGGTAACGCTTTTGATGAAGTTTTTCTATTTTTTTAGAAGTAAAAGGTCCTTCATTTGTTTGTTTGCCCTTCCTTAGAACACTTGTAAAATGGCTCTTCATTTTATTGTAATATTGATTTATGCTTTTGACATGCTTGCCCTTAACAAGTACAGGCTTCATACCTGTGTTTGTTACAATGGTTGCAAGGTTATCAATCCCTAAATCAATACTCATATAACGACCATTCTCTTCGACGGATTGTTGTTCTGAAGGAACATCTAACACTAACTCCACCACATATCCATTGTATTTTGGGATCACACGAACTTGCTTCAGTTTCCCTTCAGTAAACCCCAATTTCCCAATGTTTAATTGCAGTTTTGTCTTTGGAAACTTTAAAAACTTATCATTTTTAATGATACAATCTTGATTTGTATACAGGATTTCCTTTTCAGAAGAACGAATATACTTTGGAATTCTAGGTTTTCCAGTATATTTGTTAGGATTCTTTTTATAATTTTTTAAACTAGCAAAAAAAGACTTCCAATTTTGGAATACATTTTTCATGATTGATTGACTAGATTGCGTAGGCAAAGCACGATAATCCTTCTGAATCATCGCTTTAAATAATGCATCCAGAAAATTAAAATCTACATAAGGTTTTTCTGTAGTTGGTTCTGAAAACAAATTACATTTCACTTCTTTTTGTTTTTCTTTTGGTTTTGTTTTCTCTTTTTCCAATTTCTTTTGATAGGCAAGAAGTTGTGTATGATTCATCTTCCCAATGTTTTTATCAATTGTATCCAAAATTTCTTTTTGTAAAGGTTGCAATTCCTTATCTTGTGTCAAACCTGTATACACTTGTCGTATATAAAAGTTTGTCGTGTTATACATATTTTTAGCGTTTTGGCAAGATTCTTGAAAATAAGAATACATACGATGTCCTTTTTTAATCCAAATCTGAAGAGTTTTATAATGTATTTGATTTTCCGTTGTCATTTTTTCACCTCCTTGTTAAAGATATTATACCAAAACAAGAACGTACGTTTCTATCGTTTTACTTAAGCATAAAATATTTTTTTCGATTCACCTCACCACCTTCACATATGTTTAGAGGTGGGAGTCCTCTCGAAAGGTATGATAGAAGGAAGCAACAGCAATAAAGTACATTTATTAGGAACATATGAAATGACTATGAAAGAAAATGAAAAAAACAAACTAAAGCAGGACGACTTCATTGCGATTCAAACAGTCGGCAAAACGATGTATGTGACATTAAAACCATTACCCGTTCACCATAAATTCTTCGCTTCACAATCACGAATGACAGCAACACTTGTCCTCCCGCAAACTAAAAACGTGGAAATTCGTGGTTCTGAAAGAGAACTCTCTCTTTACCCAGGTCAATTGCAAAATAATTGGTCTGTACAAGAAAGTTCAAGTGTATCTGTTCATCTTGTAAAAGATAGTGATATGACACTATCAGCTGTAACCACTCAAAAGGATTCTCATGGTAGTACACCTTGGGAACATGTAGAAGAACTAACGAAAACAAAAAATAATACTTCAGAGGAGAATCCCGATTCAAATCAGAAAGAACAATGGTATAAAAACACCATAAAAACAGGAAATGGTACACACCAGCTAAACATTCAAAAAACTTATAATATAGACATAAGTGTTCTTGAAAAATAAGAAGCAAAAAAACCTTCCACATTCATCATGCGGAAGGTTTTTCCTATATAATTGCTTTAATCCCTTCCAAAACTAACCCAATCATAAATCCACAAACAGCACCATTTACACGAATCCACTGCAAATCTTTTCCTACATTATTTTCAATCATTTCAATTAGTGTTTGATCATCTAGCTTATCAAGATTTTCTTGTACAAGCTTTCCAATTTTAGAATGATTGTTTTCGACAAGAGTTACAATTTGCTTTTGCAACCATTCTTCCATTTTTTGAATCGTTACGGGATTCTCTTTTACTTTATTCATTTGCGTTCTTAAAAATGAAAGAAGATATTTATTTGTAAACTCTTCTGTTTTAACAAAAGCAACTACTCTTTCCTGTGCTTGACCCAACATTTCTGCTATTTTTTCATTAGCTTTCCAATTTGCAATCAAACTTTCTTTCCAATTCTCTAATTCCTGTAATAGCGCTTCATTTTCCTTAACTTGAATAAGTTCTTGGCGAATCTTCATTAATATAAGTTGTCTTGTGCTATTATCAGGATTTTGTAAACTACTAATATTACTAATCAAAAACTTCTGTAAAATGTTTCCGATTTTTTCTTCATCTACAATATTCATAAAAGATTTAAGCGTAAACTGCAAAAATCCATCTACTTTTATATTTTCCATCGCTTTCATGCCTAAGCTTCCGAGCTGATAACGTGCTTCATCTTGAGTCGTCCACTCTTTTGCCTTTACTAACATATAGTCAAATGTTTTTTCCTCGTACTCTTCTGCAACGAGTTGATCAATAAGGACCTGCAGTATATTTCCTGTATGAATCGTATGCAAATACGTTTTTAATTCTTTTTCAATTACAGTAGCTAATTTTTCCGTATTCATTTGAAGAATCGCTTTTTCAGCTATTGTCACAATCCCTTTTTTCACGCTATCCGATTGCAACTCCTTTTCCGCAATTTGTATAACGGTTTGAGCTAACTGCATCTCTTTCACTTTATTTGTTATACTTTCTTTCGTCAGCCAATCATTTTCGAGTGTGGAAACAAGTCCTTTCGTAATTCGTTTCCGGTTTTTTGGTAATAGTGCTGTGTGCGGAATTGGAATTCCCATCGGATGGCGAAACAGCGCCGTAACTGCAAACCAATCGGCAAGTCCGCCTACTAAACCAGCTTCAAATCCCCCTTGTATGATTCCACCTGCTATCGTCCCTTGAAACGGAAGTGTTGCAGCAAACCCGACTCCCATCACTCCAAGTGAAATTCCTGCTAAATATTTTGATTGTAATGACATTTCAATTGCACATCCTTCTTTATGTAAAGTAAACTTTTCAACCTAAAAAGCAATTAAATCCTTTAACAAAAGCATATATACATTCATTTTGATTTACTAACATACAAATCTCTACTATGGAGGATACAACATGCCCGCTACTCGCTTCCTCCCTTTGTTTTAAACCTTGCATGTGGCAGAAAAAAAGCCCTGACCGCTTCTATGCATGGCCAGATGCTCTCATCCATATAAAAAGAAAAGGGTTTTTATGTCGTTGTTTCTAAGGACATTTATATATCTATATTATAATAAATGTCCTTAGAAACAACAAAGAATTCATTATAAAAACGAGAGGCTTATGACCCCTCGCTTTTATAATTTTATGATATTGTTAAAAATTCGGCAAGTGGGCCAAGGACAAGTACGGGTAAAAATGTTAAAGTACCCACAATAAATATTGTACCAAGTAAAATTCCACCAAACAAACGATTGTCAGTTCGTAGCGTACCAATCGTTTCAGGTACAATTTTTTTCTTTTTCAAGCCAACTGCAACAGCAAGCATCGTAATGATACTAAAATAACGGCCAATATACATAACAACACCAGTTGAAATATTCCAAAACGGTGTATTATCATTTAATCCTTCAAATCCAGAGCCATTATTCACAGCAGATGACGTATATTCATATATAACTTGTGTTAAACCATGAAAACCAGGATTCGAAATACCATCTGTTCCGAAATGTGTTGAAAAAGCAATTGCTGCAGCGCCAAGAATAAGTAATGGCTGAGATACAATTGTAATGGCGATTAATTTCATTTCTTTTCCTTCTAATTTTTTATTTAGGAACTCCGGCGTACGTCCTACCATTAGCCCTGCCAAAAATACTGCAATCATCGCATACATAATCACATTCATGAATCCAACTCCAATCCCGCCATATACAGTTCCTAGAAGCATATTGACGAGCGGGACCATCCCTCCAATTGGCGTTAACGTATCATGCGTGGTATTTACGCCCCCTGTCCCCGAAGCGCTTGTAACAGTTGCATATAAAGCGGAAGATATAACGCCAAGGCGCATTTCTTTCCCTTCCATATTTCCTTGTGTATCTTCTATACCGATTTGATTTAACAGCGGATTTCCTTTCAATTCAGATGTGGCAAGTACCTGAAATCCAACGATAAACAAAATGAGCATCGAGACAAAAAACATTCTTCCTTGTTTTCGATTTCCAACCATTCGTCCGTATACAAATGGGAATGCCATCGTAATTAACATTTGCAGCATCATTTGCAGTACATTACTAATCATATTTGGGTTTTCAAAAGGATGTGCCGAAACTGTCCCAAAAAAACCGCCGCCATTATCTCCAAGCTCCTTAATAGCTAATAAAGACGCTACAGGTCCACGAGGAATGACTTGCTCCGTCCCTTCTAACGTTTTTGCGATAATTGTAGAATCTAATGTTTGCGGCGTTCCTAATGCTAGAAAAATTAGTGAAGTCACAAATGAAATTGGTAACAATACTCTTATGATAGATTGAACAAAATCAACAAAGAAGTTCCCAATTCTTTTACCTGCTAGCACACGAATAAACGTAATTCCAATCGCCATTGAAGTTGCAGGTGCTGCAAACATCATAAACGTTATCCCAACCATTTGAGAGAAATAAGATAAATTACTTTCGCCGCCATAATGTTGTAGATTCGCATTTGTCATAAACGTGATGGCTGTATGGAATGCTAACGTCGGCTCCATTCCTGGAAAATGATTTGGATTTAACGGTAACATCCCCTGTAATCGAAATATAGAATACACAACAAGCATAAAAAATAGATTCGCTATAATTAAACAAAGCAAGTAACGCTTCCAGCTTTGACTATAGCCCCTAATGCCCGCAATTTTAAACAAAATTTTTTCTAGCGGACCAAATACCTTTTGAAATGGTCCCTTTTGCTGAAAAGCATTGTATATATAATCCCCCATCGGTTTCGCAACAACTACAAATAGACAAATTGTAATTAGACTTGTAAGCCAATTCACTCTTTTCCTCTCCTCTGCTACCTCTATATTTCCCTACAAAATATAGAAATAAGTTTTATTGTAAAAATTTACCATAAAGAGAATAAAAGAAAACACTAGGCCGCACCTAGTGTTTTTTACACACAAGTCCCCCCCTCCCAAAACGCTGACGAGGTTAGCTGTCGGATTCGGACCTTGAGAGTAGCCCTACCTAAAAAGGATTCACCCCGAGTGACAAAGCACAAAATTGGTTCCCCCGCTCCTATTGGATTAAGCGATATTTAACTGTAAAATTTTCCATTTTCCTGTTAATATACTCTTCTAAACTCTTATTGTAAAGAGAGAACATACAAAAAAAGAAAAACCCTCTTCATGAAAGTTTTCCTTCTACATATATATATCCAAGTTAAAAAACTGACCTGAAAACCCTTTTCTTTTTAGGTGGGCGAGAGCATCTGGCCATGAGTAGAAGCAGTCAGGGCCTTTTCCTGCCACATGCGATGTTCAAACAAAAAAAGAAAATAACAGAGTACTTTTGCTTGGCATAGCGGCTAGATTTATATATTAATAACAATAACTCGCCACTACAACGATAATTGCGATATACAAGCAAACCGGACTGTATAACCACGTATCATACATTGAAAACTTTGTCCCCTTTACTTTCTTAAAGATCCCAACATATTTCATATCACCAACTGCACGTAACAAGAAAACTCCAGCTAAAGCGATACATCCGTATCTTGTATAACGACTTGGATTCCAAAAAGACAAATACCCACTTTGTGCTAGTAGAATCATAGCAAAACATAAAATGGCAAGTGCCACTGCAAAAGTTCCTATTTTCCGCGGAACAAAAGCATATTCACCGCTGTCTTTTTTCATCGGAAGAACAACTTTGCTTCCCCAAGATCCGCCACATGCCCAGTACATATGAATGAGACTGATGAACACAAGTATACTCGCACCTGAAATGATTAAAAATGCTATCATTGTATTCCCTCCTTATACATATGAAAAACCATTTTTCTTCTTCATAGTTTCTCTAATTTTTAGGAACTCCCTTGCAAATATAACCTAATATAAGGAAATCTTTAACTTATAACTTACGAATAGGACTCATGAGCGCAATAATAACTTCAATTATCTTTGCAACTGACGCCAATGCAAATACTGCAACTGGATTATAGCCAGAAATAATCCCACCTACTAAGGCTCCTAATGGCATAGCAAGACGAGTAAGTACTCGTGAAAAGCCAAGAACCCTTCCTTGCATATCGGTGGGCACAGTTTCTTGCCGGATTGATGCTACGATCGTGTTCCAAGCTATATTACAGATCATCGCAAAACCAAGGGCAATACCGGGTGCTAGCCAATATTTACTCCAGATTGCATATGTTAAGCCAATTGCACCTATACCTAGAAGGACAGGGATAAGAATTCCACGCCGAAAGTGCCTTTCGAGTGGAACTGCAATAATACTTCCTATAAGTCCCCCAACTCCAATTAAGGTATAATTAAAACCGCTTTGTTCAGGAGATAGGTGTAATGTTGAAAGCAAATAATACATAAATACTCCTAGTACGCTACTCGCACCAAAGTTACCAACCATAGCTTGAAGAGATAAAGCAAGGTTAAGCCGATTATTCGTCAGCCATTTCAGTCCCTCTTTCAGATCCCTAGATATCCCTTGTAATACATTACCTTCTTTAACGCCGTCCTTTTTTCCCCCTAATTCAGGTAGGAGTAATACTACGATTACAGTAGCTGCAAAGGAGACGACATTTAACCAAAGCGCGTTGAATCCTCCTATTATGGCGATTGTCATTCCTGCCAATGTTGGGCCTGCTAAACTAGCAATTTGATTCACCATTTGGTATGCCAAGTTCGCTTTTGTTAACTTTTGACCTGCAATATACGGAATTGCTGTAACAGTAGCTACATCAAATAACATGGATAAGACAGCTAAAATAAAAGAAATAGCATATAGATGCCAGATTTGAAGTACCTCCAAAAAATGGAGAACGGGAACTAATCCAACCAAAAACATACTTCCTAAATCAGCTATCCACATCAGCCTTCGTCGATTCCAGCGGTCTACCATTACGCCAACTATTGGACCAAATAAAACAATAGGTAATACACTAGTAGCAAAAAGCGAACTCATAACTACTGCCGAACCAGTCAACTCAAAAGCAATCCAAGGAATCGCAAACGTATAAAGAGAGTCACCGAGCCGAGAGATTAGTATACTAGAAACAAAAACAATATAGGAACTAGGTAAATGTGTAACTTTCGATAACCACTTTTCACTATTTTCTTTCGTTGGTAACGGTGAGTTGAACTTTGTTTCTTTTTTAAGGGTCAATTTTAGTCCTCCTTTCTGTATATATAAATCCAAAATAAAAAACTGACATAAAACCTCCTTTTTTAGGGGCGGACGAGAGCGTCTGGCCGTGCATAGGAGCGGTCAGTACCTTTTTTCCTGCCACATGCCAGGTTTTAAAGTAGCAGGACTGCATAGCAACAATCTATGTGTTAAATAATCAAGTTAGGTGCATATGTAATTGTTAAAATATTGTTGTTCAGACATGAATTATATAAAATTTCCGAATTTTACAAATCCAACTCTTAGTTTAACATAAATTTGAGTGAATTCCCTCACATCAAAGATAGTGTAGCCAGACGGCATATGATAAAAAAATTTGAAATATAAAACTACTATTTTCTTTGCGAAAAAAGGAATGCTTCCCTAAATTAACGAATTTGTTAATTACAATTCAAAACAAAAAATGACTGAAGGTGACTGGATGGAAATTTATATCGCACTGTTACGAGGTATTAATGTTAGTGGGCATAATAAAATTAAGATGGCTGAATTAAGAAGTACCCTGGAAACGCTAGGCCTTAGCCAAGTGCAAACGTATATCCAAACTGGCAATGTCCTTTTTAAATCGGATGAGAGCAAAGAGCAGCTGCGCCTCCGAATTGAGGACGCAATCAAAACTAATTTTGGCATTTCAATCACCGTTATCGTAAGAACAGCCGATGAACTGAAGAAAATCATCGCAAAATGTCCATATGTAGATATTCCTTTAGTTAAAGGAGAAAGCATTCATGTTTCAATATTGGCAGAAGCGCCGCCGCAGAAAATAGTCGATCGATTGGCAAACAGCGAAAGTAATAACGATGAATACCATATCAATGGACTTGAAATTTACTTCTTGTTTCGGCAAAGCATCTTGAATTCCAAGTTGGCAAATAATATGCAAAGCCTTGGAAATATAGCAACAACGCGAAACTGGAATACAATCAACAAAGTGGCGGCGTTAGCAAAAGCAATGCAAGCTTAACATGAGTATGCTTGTTTGAATTGTATGGATCAAAACCCTATAGGCGAGCTATGGGGTCTACATTATTTTTGACATATAATACTCATCAATAAATTCAGTTTCTTCGTCTAATTGCTTGCAAAGCGATAGGAAATTTTCCGCATCTGCTATTTTAATTTTTCGAATTTGTACATTTTTCATTTTCAATACAAACTCCTTTCTCTAAATCCCTCAATTAAAGCTATAATATCACCATTATTCCAGAACGTGGAATTCAATGTGTTTAGTAAACTTTTTTATCTGAAAAGTCTATCACAGAAAATTCAAATATTAATTCTTGTTAACCAAATATAGGTTCGTTTATTATAATAGTTGAACCTTCTCCAAATAATGGAAATCTATAGTGGGAATCTAGTATACATGACGAATTTTCTCAATAGCTATTAACCCTACTTTTATATTATAATTCGATTTTCCTTTTATGGATGGAGAAAATTCACTAAAGGATATTTGTATGATGATTTAGAAAAAAGACTTCTCACTCAAAATTAAAAAGTCTGGAGGAACAAAGGATGACCATAAAACACCCTATTCTTCAAGTACAGGGACTAAAGAAAAATTATGAAACAGAAGCAGGAATCATTCATATTTTAAAAGGAATTGATACACAATTTTACCGTGGAGAAGTGGTTAGTATTATAGGCCCTAGTGGAAGTGGAAAATCTACATTACTTGGGATATTAGGATCATTAGATATCCCAAGCGAAGGACGTATTTTGATTGAACAACAGGATATTACTTCCTTATCTGAAGAAAATTTAGCAGATTTTCGTGCGAAAAAAATTGGTTTTGTTTTTCAATCCTATAATTTAGTGACAACGATGACAGCCGAGGAAAATGTAATGATGGCACTTATGTGCGCCGGGATGAAGAGTCGAAAAGAAATGATACATAAAGCAAGAGAAATGCTTGATCTTGTTGGAATGAAAGAACGTTATCATCATTTACCAAGTCAGCTATCCGGAGGTCAACAGCAACGCGTCGCAATTGCCCGTGCATTAGTAAACAACCCCGCTATTGTTATTGCGGATGAACCTACCGGTAATTTAGATACGAAAACGGGACAAACTATTTTGGATTTAATCTTTCAACTACGTGATCAATTCAACATGACTTTTATTATTGCAACACATGATTCTTATGTTGCAAAACTTTCAAATCGCATTTTACAACTAGAAGATGGACTGTTAGTTCACGAAAACGTGAACAATCATGCAACTCCAAAAGAAGGTGAAACAACGTCATGTTATTAAAATCGGCATTACGTAGTTTAGTGCGAAATCGTTTAAGAACACTCTTTACTGTGTTCAGTATTGTAATTGGAGTAGCTAGCTTTTTCTCAATGTCAATGTTAGTCGAGTTAGTGCCCCGTTCTATTCACGAATCCTCTAAAATTCTTTTAGGAGGAGACGTAGCCATTCAATCCTATTTAAACCCTGTTAACCGTGATACATTGATCTCTTCTGTTCCTAAAGATGAGCAAAAAGCACTTACAACTTCTTTATTAGGTCAGAGTATGGTAAAGTCTGATAAAAAAACAACAAGCTTAATAATTAAGGGAATAGAACCAAAGCAATATCCCCTATATGGAGATAAACAGTTTCCTAACGTTCGCAATTTACAAAACAATGAAGTACTTCTATCCAAAAGTACTGCGGATCGTTTACAAGTGAAAGTCGGAGATAAAGTAGAGATTCCGAATCGTTCTACTGGAGAAATGTCTTCTTATAAAATTCGTGGTTTTGTTGAAGGTGTTCAAGAATCTTACGGTGATGCTGCTATCTTCGGAACAGCTTATCTACATTTAAATCAAGCACAACAACTTTTAAATGTACCCGCAAATACAGTTAATGAAGCTTTAATTGTATTGCATGATAACGTTAACGTTTCTACTTTTAAAAGTAAAGTGCAAGAACAATTACCGCAAAGCAGTGTAATCGACATTCGTGATAAAGAAGTAGAAAAACAAAAAGATTTGCGTATGTTACTGCCTTTCCTTCAACTATTTAGCATATTAGCTCTTGGAATCGCAGCAATCACAACTTCAAATACAATGAAAGTAATCATTGCCACGCGCACACATGATATTGCTGTCATGAAATCAGTAGGAATGAAAACGCGATCTATCGTTCGATATTTTTTGTTAGAAGCATTTTGGTTAGCAATTCTCGGAACAGCTGGTGGAATTGGAATTGGGCTATTAGCTAGTGTTTGGCTTACCTCATATTTATCAAGTGTCCTTTCATTACCTCTTACGTGGGGAATGTCATGGTCTGTTGTTGGCACGACAATCATCGTCGGATTTATCGTAACGCTCTTAGCATCATGGATACCAGTGAAAAGTGGCATGTGTGTGTCACCTCTTCAAATGTTACGAGATACAGAAAATACAAATGTAGATTATTCCTTACCTTTTAGAAAAAAACTTCAACTGTTTCTTTTAGTTTGTAGTATTCTCTCTATTTATGTTTACAAAATAGCATTTACAGTGGGCACAAATGATAGTTTTATATTTAAATGGATTCTTGCTTTCCTACTTACAGCCGGGGTCATGTTACTTATCATTGCTTTCATTCGTTCGATTGGATTTATATATGCATTATTATTCCGAATGATTGGAGCTATGAAAAATAGGATGTCACAAGGTCTTTTTCTTGCTTTGCATAATATAGCCGCTATGAATAAGCGAAATGGGTTATTAGCAGTTACTTTAACGATAGGCGTCGTTTCTGTCGTTTCTAGCCACGTATTTGCTGATAATTTAATTGAATCTGTTCAAGGACAATTAGAAAAAGAAGCAATGGGAAATCTTCTAATTACAAGTTCAGTTAACGATGAAGAAAACGTTGAAAAACAACTTAAATCGATGAAGGATATAAAAGCATGGAAAAAAGGCTATCAACTAGATGGCAGACTCCAAAATATTAACGGTGAAGAAGCGGCATCTAAATTCACCCAAAAAGTAAAAGAAGATAAATTTTTTAGTTCAACTAAAATTTCAGTAGAAAGTATAGATACTGCTCTTACCTCTAAAGCATATACCATATCTGAAGGACGCGATTTAACATCGGCAGATGCAGGAGGAAAAAAAGCAATCCTGTTGGATAGTTATAAGAAGATAGGACTCAAAACAGGTGATACAGGTGATACAGTTGATATTCAAATCGGAAATGAATTGGTGAATTGTGAAATTGTAGGGTTCTTTCAATCAGGTATTGTAAAAACGGTAGGTATTCGTATTCCAACAAAAACATTAGCTACATACGGAAAGCCGAACCGCATTACCTATTCAATTGATAGCGATCCAAAGCAAACAAATGCCATTCTGACAGAGTTAAACAATAAACTTCCTAATTCAGCAATGGCCTATTCAATTTCAGCTACAGCTATCGATAGTCTACAATATATTATACGTATGCAAAGTGCTTTCTTTTCTATCGTAGCGTTATTTGCATTTTTAACTGCGGTTCTGACAATTGGCAATCAAGTGGTCATTCGCTTACTTCAACAAACCCGAGATGTTGCAATTATAAAGACAGTTGGTATGTCTTCGGGCAACTTAATGAAATCCATTTTATTTGAAAATACGGTCATTTCCTTATCAGCCGGATTCGTTGGGGCTGGAATTTCTTTAGCTTTCTCAGGAGTTGTTTTACGATTCTTATTCCAAATGCCAATGAAAATTGATATAACTTGGTCTATTCTGGGCATCCTGTTATCTGTTATCACAACAGCGATTGTTGTTTGGATTGCAGCAAAACAATCGTTATCTGCTAAACCAATTCAGCTATTACAAAGTAAATAAAGATTTATAAAACCTTATCTAACGAAGAAAAAACGTAACTACTCAGTTACTTTATGAAAAAAGGGCAGCAAAGCATTTTTTAAATGGGCGAGAGGGACTGGCGATGCATAGGAGCGGTCAGGTCCTTTTCCTGCCACGTGCAAAGTTTAAAAGCAAAAGTAGACAATAAGTGCAGGCCCCTGCCCTGTTTGCATGACAGCAGTCTATATGCAAAAAAAAGAATTTATAAGTACTAGAGAGATACATCTTCACTAGAATCATACCCTTTTCTAAATTTTCAAAAGGGATAGCTGAGTAGTTACCAAAAAACAATATATTTAGTAACGTCTAGTGAATACCCCCTCCTTATCAACCCTTCTCATTCCTTGAGGAAGGGGAATTCTTTTGGAAATATGTTAAACCGATATGTAGGACACCCTCTTACATTCGTTTTCATTCGAAATACTCCACCAGCGCTTGTATCTGTAGTATCCATTTTGGCCGTCGTAATGTATAACTCGGTTAAGTCACTTCCACCAAATGTGCAAGAGGTTACATATAATGATGGGATAGGAATACTTAACAGCTGTTCCCCATTTATCGGATTCCACCTCGTTACTTTAGAACCACCCCAATGGGCAATCCACAACATTCCTTCTTCATCAATTGTCATGCCATCAGGAAGTCCTTCTTCTTTTCGCACAGCAACAACATCTCGTGGATTTTCAATATTTCCTGTATAAATGTCATAATCAAAACGAACTACTTTTCTTGTCGGCGTATCTATGAAATACATATACATATGGTCCGGTGACCACGCTAATCCATTAGAAGTACTTACATGTTCTACTTTCTTTGTTGCAGTTAAATCGGTATTTAAACAGTAAAGAGCCCCCTTTCCATCAATACCAACACCTTCTGTAGTGCCTGCCCAAAAACGACCTGCCGGATCACATTTGCCGTCATTAAAACGATTTTCTGACAAATGACTTTCAGGATCACAAATAGCCCGCAGTTCTTCCGTATCCGGATTTAAAAAATAAAATCCATTCTCTAGAGCAAGAATCAGTTCTTCACATTCACTCGGAACCACTGACCCTACCATCTGTCCAAGAAAAATTACCTTACTTTCTTTTGTAATCGGATTATAAATATGAACCTTCTTTTCCAAAATATCAACCCAATACAATAGCTGCTTTTTACTATCCCAACAAGGCCCTTCTCCAAGAGTAGCCTTCGCATCAATGACTAGTTCTAATTCACCTAGCAAATTAACCCCTCCAAATTAAAGAATATTCTGTCTTTTTATAATAACATGTAATAGTTTTATATTTTCTCAAGCGTCAATTAATTACCATTATTTTCATTTTAAATTATTGACATACATTAGCATCTACTACTAATATTAAATTATATAAGCAAGTATCAAAATGGTAAAGGAGGAAAATAAATGAGTGCAAAAACACGAATTACAGCTATTGGTACCTATGTACCTGAAAAGAAGTTAACAAATTTTGTGCTTGAGCAAATGGTTAAAACAAATAATGAGTGGATTATTCAAAGAACAGGTATTCATGAACGTAGAATAACTCGTCCTGATGAATTTACCAGTGATTTATGTGTATCTGCTGTAGAGGATTTAATGCGCAGGTATAATAAAAAAGTTGAAGATGTAGATATGATTATTGTGGCAACTAGCACGCCAGATTTCCCATTCCCATCTGTCTCCAGTATCATACAGGAGCGATTAAATATTTCCCAAACAGGTGCTATAGATTTAAGTGCAGCGTGTGCAGGATTTGTTTACGCATTGCATACAGCGCACAGTTTAATTTCTTCTGGGCTCCACAAAAAGGTACTCGTTATTGGGGCAGACACACTCTCAAAAATTACCGATTATACCGATAGAAGTACATGCGTTCTATTTGGTGATGGTGCTGGTGCAGTATTAGTTGAAAGGGATGAACAATCAAACAGTTTTATTGGATTTCACCTAGGAAGTGACGGAAGAGGAGCACAACATGTATATCGGCCTGGACTATCGAAAAAGATCAATGGGATTGAGTTAATCGATACTCAGTATCTTGTACAAAATGGTAGCGAAGTTTTTCGATGGGTTGTAAGGAATGTTCCTAATAATATAAGACAGCTTCTAGAAAAAACACAAACGAGTTTAGATCAAGTTGATTGGTTTATACCTCATAGCGCTAACTTAAGGCTGATAGAGCCGATTTGCGAAAAATTAGAATACCCATTGGAGAAAACCCTTTATAGCTTGGTCAACTTTGGAAATACCTCTGCTGCTACAATTCCTTTAGCTCTTGACCTTGGAATCCGTGAAGGAAAAGTCAAAAATGGGGACCAAGTTCTTATGTACGGTTTTGGATCTGGTTTGGTTCACGCTGGACAACTTTTAGAAATAAATTTTGACCAACTAATTAATGCTCCAACCCCGTTGTGATAAATTTGATTTTAAAAACTGGTTGCCAATTGACAACTCAGTTTTTCTTATCTTCAATTATCGGGCGCGATAATTGAAGATAACGTTTTTTTGGTAAAACAAAAGTTTGAAGGTACGAACTAGGGATTATTTATATAATATGAGAAAGGCTGTGAAGTTATTTGAGAGGTTATAAAGCAATGCTATTTGATTTAGATGATACCTTACTTAATAGAGATGAGGCAGTAGATAACATGTTTTTAATTATTTTAGAAAAGTGTTATAAGGATGTTAAACATTCAGTAAAAAACGAAATGCTACAGAAATTCAAAGAATACGATAAAAAAAGCTACGGCTATGGTGATAAAACAACAGTTTTGGAATCATTTTTTGATGAATTCCCACCAAAATATAGATTGCCACGCCATTACATTCAAGATTTTTGGAATAATAATTTCCCTCATTGTTTTTCTATAAACCAAAATACTATAAATATCTTAAATACTCTAAAGATGCATGTTAAAGTTGCGATTATAACAAACGGCCTAACTCAGAGACAGAAAGCTAAAATAATGAACACGAATTTAAATAGTTGTTTTGATATAATCATTATTTCTGAAGAAGTGGGATTTAGTAAACCTGACAAACGCATATTTGAATTAGCATTAAATAAGCTTAATGTGCAACCAGAAGACGTATTATTCGTTGGAGATGACATAGAAAAGGATATCGGTGGTTGTCAGAATGCAAATATAAAGGGCATTTGGTTCAATCCCCATATGATCGAGAATGATACCGAAATAAAACCATATGCCGAGATCCATTCTTTTGATAGATTATTAAGTTATTTTCCACAAACGAGTACGATTGCGGAGTAGTACAAGAAAATGTATGACGTTACCTTTATTCCTTATCTAGAACCACGAAACGCCCTTTCAGATTGCTTATCTGAAGGGGCGCCCCTATCTACGTCTTTCATTCTAACTTATAAGACGCGTAATTCGCTTCTTCTTCCACGACAACCTATAATATCCGTATTGCAAAAGCAAACTCACAATAAACGCAGCTGGATATCCAATCCATATTCCTTTTATACCAAGGCTCGTATGATAGGAAAGGAAATAAGCAACAGGAACTTCCACAAGCCAAATCGCTATAACCGCAAAAATCGTCGGCCACAATACCGTTCCACTCGCTCTCATTGTTGCCCCAATAACTTGCGCATGACCGAAAATTAAGTAACTCCATAACGTAATCATAATGAGACTATGTGCAATATCAATCGTATTCTGACTCGTTAAAAAGAGCGCTAAAATTTGTTTTGAAAACAAATAAATAAAAGAGATTAATATTCCTCCAATTACATAGTTCATAACGAGTCCAGCTCGGATTACTTTTTGCAGGCGATCAAATTGATTGGCTCCAATAGACTGCGCTGCAAATATGGAAACGGTAATTCCAAGGCTCACTGCTGGCATCTGTACATAACTGGCCACTTGATTTACTACTCCGTATGCTGCCGTTGCATCTGATCCGAAGCGATTTACAAAGGCAATAACGGCAATTTCTGATAATGAAACAAGGATCATATTAATACTTGCTGGAATGCCAAGACGTAATAATAATTTTAATAACTCCCCATCCATGCGAAGATACTTTCGAACTGTTGCATCAAATTGCAATGGATGTTTCGTTTTTCTTAAATAAACTAACAGAATAATAAATGTAACAACTGTTGATATAATAGAGGCATACGCTGCACCGTACACGCCAAGCTTCGGCAGACCGAACCAGCCAAAAATAAGAATAGGTAATAATGCCATATTTAGTCCTGTACTAACAATTAAAAAATAAAATGGTGTTTTAGAGTCCCCTGCTCCGCGCATAAATGTTGTATATGCAAAATATAAAAATAGCACTGGCATGGAAATAAATAAAATTCGTGCATAATGAACACTTATATCAATGATATTTTCCGGTGTACCAACGAGTCGCATAATATCCAATGCGAACATACTACCCAATACTGCTAATACTGCTCCAAGTACGAACGTAAATGTTAACGTTGTACCAACAATGGCCTTTAAGCGCTCTTCATTACGAGCCCCAAAAGCCTGACCAATTAAAATTGAGCTACCGGAACCAATCCCAATGACAAATGAAATGAGTAGAAAAAACAGCGGAAAGAAAGCCGAAATAGCAGCTAAGTCATTAATGCCAAGCCAGCGCCCCACCACTACCATACCAAATAACTGTCCAAGTGACTGCAATACATTACTTAACAGTAAAGGAATGAGAAACATAGACATAGAACGCCATATCGGTTTATTTTCTGTTCCTTCTTCAGTTATTTTCAAGTTTCATAACCCCTTTTATCGAGAAATATCACGATTATATCCTCGCTCTCCATACGGCTGCAATTTCTCCAGCCACTTCTCTTCTAATTTTTTCAATTCTTCTTTTTCGTTAAAATATCCCGTTTTTTTCTTTTTCAACACTTCTAATATTTCAAACTCAAAAGCATCTGCACCGTATTCCTTCCACTCATTTTGCAATGCCTTATTCATATGAGAACCCATATTAAGTAAAAGGCGTCTGCCACTCATCGCTTTGAAATTTTTTGTACTCTCTACATACACTTTTTCGTTCTTTGTATTTCGAATACAATAAATCCCTCCTTCTATTTCGGTTTCTTTATACAGTTGTTTTAATTCTTTTTTTCTATCCAATTTCCTTTCTCCTTTCATTTTATCTATATATATCTTTTCACCATCTCAGTCACTGGTACGTTGAATTCAACATGACTGCTACTTGACTGCTACTTGCTTGCTCCTTTTGTTCTAACCTCGGCATGTGTTAGAAAAAGGCCCTAACCGCTTCTATGCACAGCCAGATGCTCTCGCCCGTCTAAAAAAAGAGGGTTTCTACATTGTTCTCTATAATTTCACCCAATACTGACTTCCATCTGCTGTTCTATCTAAGAAACCATATTCAATTAAATACCTTCTTAACGTTACATAATCAGGATATACATGTTCTAACATCTCATTAACTTCTTTTTCTGTATACTTTTGATTACTATCAAACTTTTTCACTAAATGTTTCAAAACAATGAGCTTTCGCTTTTGTTTCTTCGGAAATTTAGAGAGCGGTCCGTCTAATCCTTCTGTAAAATGCAATTTTAATACGTCTTCATTCTCTTCTTCGGTAATGTTATACCGCTGATCAACCATTGTAGCTGTACGATGAATGGGGAGAAAATTAGATTGATTTGTTGTTTTTTCTTCCGACAACTCCATAAGCGCAAGAAACACTTTTGCTTGTTTCATCTTCTCCCTTAATGTAAAACGATGATTGCGAATTGTTGAAGTGCTTCCACCGTCCATTTCCTTTACGATTTCTTTATCGTTTAAACCCATATGAAAGAACTGAAGCATCTTCTTCTGCAAATCTGTTAAACCTGTCAATTTCTTATCTAACCCTAATAAATAGTCGAACACAGAAATATGTTCATTCGCGATATGAAGCTGTGTAAACTTCTCCGCTTCATAAAAAACGTTCTGTTCTTGATAAATAATGCCCTTTATAAATTTTTCTCCGCAAGCAAGGCATATATATTCTTCCGTATCCTTTTCGAACACATATCCTTGTTTCAATTCCTCAACCGTGGCATTCCAAAACCATTCTGAAATATCATCCATACTAAACAGTCCCCTAAAAAGTTTATTTTAAAAACAAACAAATTATGATTTGGTTTATTTTTTATTTATAATAACACAACAAAAACAAACATTCCAACATATCGTTTACCTATTTTCAAACAAAATAAAATAACGTTTACGATTATTCAATTTCACAAAGTAATTTCATTCCTGTTTAATAAAGTGAAACTTTAATCAGTGGGGGTTTTCTTCATCCCCCACTGATTATTAGTTGAACCAATCGGGCTTTTACTGGCAGTTATCCCCCACCTATCTTCTTCGCTCCTCTCTCAATCTTAAGGTGGGGGTCTTACTGCCAGTTAATGCGGGATAAATAGCGAGGGAAACAAGAATTACAATAACAAATAGGACTAGCGTGGGTAGCTAGTCCTATTTCTCATTCGTACTATTAATTTAAGAATACTAAACCAACTATTATAGATAAAAAGACGAAGAATAATTAAAGATAGCCTAGAACTGTCTAGAGTTAACAATGGAACACATGTCCTTATTTCACCAAAAAGATTTTATTGTTTCAGTTTCACCCCTGCCTATGCAATTGCAACAAGTGCAATGTTTTCTCCTCTTTACTCCCCTTATGTTCAATGTGATTTGTCACAATCCCATCTTTCATAAACAAAATACAATCACCTATCTCCGCGGCCACGTCCATCATATGTGTGGAAAAAATAACGATTGTTCCCTTCTTCTTAATGTCTTGTAAAACCTCGACAAATGCATTGACCCAAAATGGATCTAAGCCATTTGTCGGTTCATCTAATAGTAATAGTTTTGGGTTTCCTAACAACGCCTGTCCAAATACTAAACGTTGCCGCATCCCCTTCGATAAATGTTTTACAAGTTCGTCTCTCTTTTCACTCAAACCAATCTTTTCTAAAATATCTTGTATTTGTTTCTGCTTAACTTTTCGCAACACACCATAAAAAGAAAGAAATTCATGTACAGTCATCATTTCCTGTGCATGGAAGTCATCTGGCATATATCCAATTTGCGCCACGTATTTATTCCTGTTTTCATGAAGCGGGATACCATTCAATACGATCGTGCCTTCTGTCGGTTTTGAAATACCTGCTAATATATGAAGAAGTGTACTTTTTCCGGCACCGTTCCCGCCGCATAATACGATACATGCTCCCTCGTCTACTTGAAGCGAAAAGTGAGAAAGTGCTTGTTTTCCTTTATATTCTTTTGAAACTTCATTAACTTGTAAAAGTGTCATTGCATTTTTCTCCTTTCCAACTTCCATGCAGAGAGAATAAATCCAAAAGTCATATATATCAATGTATATAAAATGAGAACTCCCCACGCCGCCTCAGATTGTAAGAAAGTAATGATCGTATCATAGGATTGTCCAAATATCGCACCGCCGCCTAATTGAACAACAAATACGACGCGAAGCAATTCAGCAGGATTGATAAACAAAGCTATTTTTAGTAGCACTGCAATCATCGGATACGGAACAAAGTTAAGAATAGCGATAAGTGCAGTAGGCCAAATCATAATGAGGAAAAACCAAACTCCGACAGAGATTGTTAGCGCCTGCCATCTTGTTATGACAAAAGAACCAATCACGAAACCAATTATTAGAAAGAAAAGCATTAATACGATCGAGAATATATAAAGAGCTAGCACCCATTTCATAGATAGCACACTTCCAATAACGAGACCAATTAGAAGACTTATACCATAACTAAGCGTAAAAATAATGAGCTGCGCTGTAAATTGCCCGAATGCTTTTCCCATTACGTAAGCAGCACTAGAAATAGGGTACGTACTTAATAAGCGCCACTGTCCGTTTTCCATTTCATTCGCAACAGAAAAAGAACTAATAATAAGCATAAATAGCGGGATAATATACAGTACTATATTCGCCATTGTACCTGTCATATTTGTGTACCCTGTTATAGCAGACGTGTTTCGTCCTAGTAAAAATAGTAACGACATAACACTCGTCCAAAGGATTACAAATGTATACGATGAACGTTGTCTTATCGTGATCCGCCACTCAGATTGCCAAATGTGCCACATAGTATCCCTCTTTTCATAAAGTGAAACTTTGATCAGCCCTCACCAATCGGGCTTACTTCCTAATGCAGGATAAAAAAGGACAACCGGAGCGGTTATCCTTTTTTATTAATGAGAATGATTCATATCCTTTTTCTTTGCATTCTCTTCTTTTATTTTCATCATCATATCCATGTTCTTTTTCCATTCATGCTTTTCCAAATCTTTTGCCGTTAACACTTCACCTTTATTTTTAGACACAAAGCTTTCCGCATCTTTCTTATCTTTGAAAGAAATCACATTGAAAGCCATCGGTGTTTTAATCTCTTTGTCATAAACATAAGTTGCTTTGTCTACTTCAACCCACTCTTTTGAATTGTAATCACGTACAAATTTTTCTTGTAATTTTTCATTCTTATTTTTATTCATCCATTTATACATACAACCAAGATCATCAAATTTCAAAGACTTACCGTTTTCAAGAATGACTTCTGTTCCGAATTGATCGTTCGTCACAGCCATGTTACAATTCGCACATTTATCAGTTTTCTCGTCAATTGCTACTGGTTTAACTTCCTTTTTCCCGCAGCCAACTACTGTCAATAAAAGAGCTGCAACTATTGTAATAAATAAACCTTTCCATTTCATCTTCGTTTCCTCCCAATTTTAAATAAAGTAATACTTATTGCTAACATACTTACACTGATCATTCCGATTTGCATCTTAAATGAAGAATTGTTTTCTTCATTATTTCCGCTCATTGTCATCATAGGTTCATAATCTGTTAAAACTTGAGTTTCAGGACTTTTCAACAATGTTTGGAGTACAATCATACCAGGCGCTTGGAAAAACAACTGATATTCTGGGACTTCATTTGTTAATGTTAGAAAAAATGGATCTGCTCTATGTGGAATGCTGCTCATACCATTTCCCTTTGTATCAAGCTTCAATGATGTGTCCCAATAATTATGTATAATTTCGTTTTCAGTGCTGTTTATCGCTTGAGACTCATTTACATTTCCAGCAAAGACATTGTCAGACACATGATTTTCATTCGCATTTTTAAATTGCATGCCAATAAAATTCTCAGTTACTTCATTATCTGAAATCCGGTTGTTATTCGCATTTTCCACATACATCCCAACACGATTATTAGAAATTCGATTACCAATCGTTTCCGTGTTCTCTGCATCATACAGCAATAAACCCTGTGCATTGACATTACGATTATTGAAAGTTAACTCGTTCCTTTCAATTTTTGTGTCTTTTGTCCCCATCACCATGGTACCTGTAATATTGTTGTGAGACTTATTATTCTGTACGGTTATGTGATTAGAAAACATAATATGTATGCCGTAACGAGAATTCCCGATAGCATTACGAGTTATTTGATTGAAATGACTATTTTCTATATAAATGCCATCCCTTACTTTATCAATCTCGAGTCCTTGAATCATATTATTATTTGATTCCCATAAATCAATTCCGTTTCCTTTAGAATTTCCTTTAATAAAACCACCTTCTACAACCGTACCACTTGTCTCGTTAAATTTAATCCCGAACTGTTTTGTGTAGATTTGAAGATTTTTCAACCTATGATTCTTACCAGAAACAAGAATTGCTTCCGTGTCTGGCTCACTACTGCATTGTTCTACCTTTACATGCTTTAAAGTGACAGATTGTCCTTTTACCGTAATAACAGGTTCTTTACGACAAGAACGAATAGTAACTTCCCCTGTCCCTTCCAAAGTAACAGGCTTTGAAAGAACAATCGTTTCATTATAGATACCACTCGGTATATTGACGATTCCATATTCAGGAGCAGCATCAATTTGAGATTGCAATGTCCCCTGCGCATCAGTATGGAGCGAAAAACTAAAAAAAATAATACAAAAGAGAAAAAAAACTCGAGTTATTTTCATAGAGAAATCTCCTCTAATTCATGTCGACCTATATGTAGGATAACAAACAATTGTGAGGAATTTGTGAAGTAACTTTGTATTTTTTGACAAAAAAAGATATTTTTAAATATAAATCCATTTTACTTTTTCAACATATAAGTCGCTCGTATAAAGAATAAAACATGACCTGCACTCGCTTCCCTCCCAAGTTTACATTGCAAGTGGCAGGAAAAGTACCTGACCGCTTCTATGCATGGTCAGTTGCTCTCGCCCCCGCAAAAAAGAAGGAGGTTTTTCACTTTATATTAATATATGATTCCTTTATAGACCCCAAAAATAGGATCCTCACTTGAGAATCCTATCTTTTATACAATCTTTCATTCCTTCGGCTCAATCATTTGCTTTGGATCTACAATTTCATCAAATTGTTCTTCTGTTAATAACCCTGATTGCAGTGCTGCTTCTTTTAATGTTAATCCTGCTTTATGTGCATGCTTTGCAATCTTTGCTGCATTTTCATAACCAATATGCGGATTTAGTGCTGTTACAAGCATTAACGAGTTATTTAAGTGCTGCCCATAATTTATCAGCTGGAACTTTCATTTCTCCTAATGTATCTCTTTCAACTCTATATTCCATGTTTTCATCCCCTTAGTATTAAATACCTTCTCTTACATTTTACCGAAAACAAAAAAATCATCCCCACTATAAGCGAAAGGATGATTTTTGCATACTATGATACTTGCTTTTCTTTCTCAACGTCATCTACATACCAAATAAATTTACCTGTATATCCATAAATAACAGCGAGCGCTAATGATACAAAGCTCAGCCACATAAATGGTAAATAAGATAGTGTTGAAACACCTAAAATACCCGCCATAAAGATCCCGTTATCAGACCATGGAACCATCCCTGATGTGAGCGTTCCACCTACTTCTGAGTTACGCGCTAAAATGCGGCGATCTAATTTTAATTTATCATAGCTTTCTTCCATAATTTTTGGCGTTAAAATTAACGATACATACATCGCACAGCCAAATACGTTTGCTAAAAATGCAACAATTAACGTCGAAAGTGTCACATTACCCGCAGAAGTTAACTTTTTCTCAAACTTCGAAACAATAACTTTTAAAACACCAAGCTTTTCTAGTAAACCACCAAAACCAAGGCCGAAAATAATTACTGCAACTGAACCGAGCATTCCTTCAATTCCGCCGCGATTTAATAGCTTATCGATGAAATCGATACCGGAATCAATCGAAAAGCCTTTGTAAGCTGTGCCAATCGCTTCTCCAAAGGGCATATCTTGGAAAAAAGCTGCCCAGATAGCTCCAAGAAGAGCACCCATTGCAATTGTAGGCATAGATGGTCGTTTCATCGCTAAAAGGATAATGACAACGACTGCTGGAACGAGCATCCAAATGTGAATATCAAATTGCTTTAGTAACGCTGTCTTTAGAAAATCTACTTTTTCTAAATCTACATTCTCCCCGCCATACATCCAGCCTGCAACAGTAAACATAATACCTGTAATTATATAAGCTGGTACATCTAAATATAACATTGCACGTACGTGCGCAATAACATCTACTTTCGCCATAGAAGCTGCAAGTACAGTACTATCAGATAATGGTGACAATTTATCTCCGAAATACGCACCGGACAAAACAGCACCAGCTACTAAAGGAAGTGGTAATCCAAGTCCTTCCCCGATTGCCATCATGGCAATACCAGCTGTACCTACCGTCCCCCAAGAAGTACCTGTTGCGATAGATGTAATCGAACAAATAATTAATGTCGCTAATAAAAAGATACTTGGGTGAATAAATTCTAAACCATAATAAATAAGTGTTGGTACAACACCGCCAGCAATCCAAGTTCCAATTAGAGCACCAACCGCTACTAATATTAAAATTGCTTCTAGTCCATTCGAAATTCCTTTTGTAATTGCATCTTGTAATTCTTGATAACGAAATCCAAGTCTTAATCCAAGCGCAATGACAAGAAACCATGAAATAAATAGCGCGAGCTGAATCGGTAAATCAAAAACTGTCTGAAACGAAAAGACAACGCCTAAAAATAATAGCAAAAGAATGATGATTTCGATCATCGATGGTAATCTTACACTTTTCAAATTTCTTCTCTCCTTATGAAGTAATAACATGATGCATGTCGTTTAGTTACCCCTGCATAAACACAACTAAACAAAAGATGAATATTCAAACTATTCCGATTTGTTTTTCTAGTATAATAAATGCACGACCTTTTTATTGTAAAAGTACAGCCCATATTTCGCAATGATTATTTGAAAAAATACATTGTTTTTTCTTATTTCATTAATATTCAATCTAATTCATCAAAAAGAAGCTATTATAAAATTGATAAGAATAGCTTCTTTTTGTATTCTCCACTACCCCAAATTTGTATCATGCTTTGAATCAAATTCATGTATATATTCATTTTAGTTTTTCGACATATATATCACTGCTATGCAGAATACAACATGACAGCTACTTGCTCTCTCCTTCTGTTTTAACCTTACATGTGGTAGAAAAAGGTCCTGACCGCTTCTATGCATGGCCAGATGCTCTCGCCCGCCTAAAGGGTTTTTATATCAACTTTTTAATTTGTATTTACAGATAATTAATAACCGAAATGGAAGAAAGATCACAAAAATGATCAAACTTTTTTATGAAAGATAAATAGTCAATCTCAAAAGTGGAATCCATTTTGATCATTCTTTTCAAAATGGATTCTTTTTATTTTGTCGTACAATCCAGTTTTGAGGAACACTTTTAATCCAGCCTTTGTTTAAGCTACACCCTTATTTTATAAATAGGCTGTTTTCCCTTAGAAATTGTATAATTTGTCCTTGATGATGGTTATCGTGGTCTGTAAATTCCTTAACAATATATATAAGTGAATAAGGAGTTCCAGTATGTGGACAATGGGTTACACCATTTGCAGTTAATGGCTTTTTTAACGTTTCGATTGGTAGCTCGTTAAGTTCTCTTACAAGTAGTTCCCTTGTATTTTTTGCTTCTTCAAGAAGTTTTGATTGTGATATACCTGATTTTGCGTAGTTTGACGCCTTTTTATTATGTGTATCAAAATCTGGAAACTCCATTCCCTTTTCCTTTTGTACAGATGGAATGACTTCTGTTAATAGATGATTGTCCCAATTCATAATATGTGCGACTATCTCGCTTACGGACCATTTACCGTCAGCTATCGGTTTGAACCATAATGTTCCATCGATTTCTTCTAAAGTGTTTAGCCAAGATGAATAATGATTGAAATGACTTATTATATTTTTTTCCTCACTCAATATAATCCCTCTTTTCTAAATTAAGTTAATATAATTATAACATAAAATCCCAAGAAAATGAAACGTATGTTCTTATTTGTGTTTTATGTTACAAAAACAACATTTGAGATGCAATCTTACCACTTACAAATAGCGAGCTTAAATCCCAAATAAAAAACTGCTGAGAATCTCAACAGTTTTTTCACCCAACAATTCTTTCTACTTGCTGTTCTTTTTGTTCTGAAAGCAAAGCATATGGTGTACACATGTAAGTCTTCGCAACTTGATCGTATACAACACGCGCTTTCACACCAAACACTGTTTCAAACAATTCATCATTTAAAATCTCATTGGGTGCTCCTTCCATTACTTTATCTCCATCTTTAATCGCAACAATGTGATGCGCATATTTAGCGGCATGATTTAAATCATGTACAACCATAACAACCGTTCGCTTTTCTTCTTCATTTAACTTTTTTAATAACTCTAATACTTCTAACTGGTGGGCCATATCTAAATACGTTGTCGGCTCATCTAATAATAATAACTCCGTATCTTGCGCAAGTGCCATCGCAATCCAAACGCGCTGCCGTTGTCCACCTGATAGCTCATCTAATGTACGATTTGTAAATTGATGCATTCCTGTTACTTCAAGCGCCCAGTTTACCATTTCATGATCTTTCTCTGTTCGCTTTCCAAGTAGACGTTGGTGCGGATATCGACCATGCCAAACGAGGCCTTCTACTGTTAATCCTTCAGGTGCCGTCGGTGACTGTGGTAATATTGCCAATTTCTTTGATACTTCTTTTGTTGGCATTGTATGAATGGCTTTACCATCTAAATATACGTGACCTTTAGTTGGTTGCAGCAATCGTGCTAGCGATTTTAAAATCGTTGACTTACCGCATCCATTTCGGCCAACTAGCGCCGTAATTTTCCCTTCCGGAATATATAAATCAAGATGATTAATAATCGTTTGATTTCCGTACATAAGCTCCAATTGTTCCGTATGTAAACTTGTCATCTTGTTCACCCCTTATTTGTTATTTAGAAGAGACTATGTTCCTTTTCTAATGACGAGTAAATATATAAAATACGGTGCGCCAATAAGGGCCGTAATAATACCTGCTGGTATTTCAATAGGCGGAATAATAATTCTCCCCACCATATCTGCACCCGTAACGAGCACTGCACCGAGTAAAGCTGAAACTGGCAAGAACAATCTACTGTCTGAGCCAACAAGCAAACGCGCTGCATGCGGGATAACAAGCCCTACAAAACTAATTGTCCCTGCTACTGCTACTGAGCTTGCAGCTAAGGCAACAGCTACGCCGATCAACACAAGACGAGCGGCATTTATACGCATACCTAAACCTTTTACAGTTTCTTCATTTAATAATAGAAGGTTAATTTGCTTATAACTTACAAATGTAATGACCGCCCCAATTATCGTCCATGGCCATAGCATATCAACATGTTCCCAAGACCTTGCATATAGACTTCCCTTTAGCCAGACGAGAGCTTGTGAAGAATCAACTGCAAATTTCACAATAATAAATGTAATAAGAGCCTGTAAACCGGTAGAAATAGCTACGCCGCATAACGCAAGACGTTCTGGTTTTACTCCTCCTTTTTGATACGAAAATACATACACTAGTAAACTCGCAATCATTGCCCCGACAAATGCAGCCACAGGAAGCATAATTGCCGGCACACTTGGAAACATAAGGAGCATAATCACAGCTGCTAATCCTCCGCCAGCAGAAACCCCAATTATATCAGGTGCTGCAAGCGGATTCCGTGTAACACCTTGTAAAATAGATCCTGATAATGCCATGTTAATCCCAACTAATATCGCGATGATAAGACGCGGTAAACGATATTTTAGTACAACACCTTCACCTGTCATCAGCTCTTCTATAATCTCAACAAGCGGCGTTGGTACAGCGCCGAGCCGCAAACTTAGTAGAGAAAGCGCAACTAGCAATATAAAACCTACTATTATAACAATTGTAAACCGGCCAAACTTTTTCATTTCACAGCACCTCTCTTCCTTCTCAGTGAACTACCCACCACTTAACGCCCTTACGGTCTGTTTGAAGTGGGGGCTTCAAAAGTCAAAAGACTTTCTCTTTTATTGCTAATTCATCCACAAGCCTAGCGGCTCATGTCCAAAGCCTTGAATTCGCGGCGTCCCTACCGCTAATAAAATCGATACAAACTACGCGATTATACTTTGTTCGTGCAGAATACGAATGCCATAATATTTTAGATTACGCCCCGCATTGTAATCTCTATCGATTTTCGTGCCACAATTATCGCACGTATAGATTCTTTCAGATAATTTCAACTGATCTTTTTTGTGATTACACTCACTGCATAATTTACTCGATGCAAAATACTGATCCGCAACGATGTAATGTTTGCCTTTTTTCTTAGATTTGTACTGTAACATCGTTCGAAACATACCAAATCCATTATCATGCAGCTTTTTTCCTAAACGCAAACATTGTGCAAGGTTACTTAAGTTCAAATCTTCTACAACAATGGCATGATAATCATTGGTTATCTGATTACTGTTCTTGTGTAGAAAATCTTTTCTTTGGTTTTTTGCTTTTGTTGTTACCTTTTGATATTCTTTCACTTGCTTTTCATAATTTTTACTATATATGATATTTCCTGTTTCATCTGTTTTTGCATGGTTCTTTTTGCGAGCTAAGGATTTATTGATTCTTCGTTGCCTTTTTTCTATGATTTTGTTATACCGACTGTACTGAGCTGTTCGTCCTTCGCTGTCTACATACAATTCGCTTTGACTGTAATCTAGTCCAATTACTTCGTCAGCAGTCACGAATTCTACTTGTTTTTCATTTGGACAAAAATAATCAACAGAAAGAGACACAACATATTTTGTTCCTTCTCGCTTAATTGTTGCTTTTTTTATGATTCCATCAATCGGTAATTCTCGATGTAGATGAATAGAAATACCTTCTTGAAACTTTGGAATACATAAGAAATAAGAACCATTTTCTTGCGTGATTTTTATGTTTCCGTTGGTTTGATTCGTAGTATAGCTTAATTTCCCCTGTTTTTTACTATGGAATTTAGGCATACCTTTTATGTCTTTCAACGTAGGAACATAACCGATTGTTTTCATCTTTTTACGAACCGATTTTTTATATTGAATAGGTTGTTTCGCGTAGGTTTCATTATATTTTTTAAGGGCTGCCTGGAATCTCATTTTTGCGTCATTATAAACAAAAGAATCATTACTTTTATCTAAGTAATCATATTTGGCTGTGATCGTTGTATAATTCGGAATTTTATAACGAATAAATCCACTTTCAAAACCTATAGATTCTAAATATTCATACAAACCAGAGACATATTCGTTATACACTTTTCGTTCACATCCAAACGATTTTTCTAATTTCGTTACTTGTTCAGGTGTGGGAAAAATAGCGTATCGAAATGCATAGGTAGACCATCCATCCCGTAACGACTTTTTTGTTCCTTTTATATGTACACCCTCTTTTGTGGTTGCCATATACATTCTCCTTTCTTCCCTATTTTCATATTTATTATATCGCATAGTCTCAAAAGTACATACAAAGAACATATGTAGGCTATCGCCTACCGAAAATTCATTCCCCACCTACTCGCTAGGTTACGCCCTTCCCGCTCCTTAAGGAAGGGGACTTCTTTTCGGAAAATATGTTAAATAAATGAAGAATGGTGTACCTAAAAGTGCTGTAATAACGCCAACAGGTGTTTCTGCTGGATAAGACACCCATTGCGCTGCAAAATCTGCTATGACAAGAAGATTAGCGCCGAGCAATGCCGAAAATGGTATAATAATTCGGTAATCTTGACCAACTAGTTTTCTAGCAATATGCGGAACGATAAGTCCGATAAATCCAATCGGTCCAGCTACCGCAACTGCACTACCAACAAGAATAACAATTAAAAACGCAAATAGTCTCCGAATCCAAAGTACATTTACACCAAGTCCACGTGCTGTCTCTTCACCTAGAGATAAAATATTCAATTGATTTGCTAGAAAAAACACAAGAATCATAACAGGAACTGCCGAAACTAACATCATTTTTATATCTTGCCAGTTTGCCCCTGATAACTTCCCGGCCATCCAATATAAAATCTCTGTTAGTTGTGTTTCATATAACAAAATCGCTCCTGTCGTTAATGATCCAAGGAATAAACTCATCGCAATGCCAGCAAGCACAAGACGTGAAGGTGTATATTCACCGCGAAATGCTAATGAATAAATCACACTTCCACCTGCAGCCGCCCCGAGAAAAGCTGCTAGTAAAATAACAAAACTCGTATCCTTCTCTCCAAATAGTAAAAGAGCAATAACAACAAAACAAGAAGCCCCTTGGTTTATTCCCATATTTTCTGGATCAGATAACGGATTTCGCGTAATCCCTTGTAATAAACACCCGGCAACAGCTAATACAGCGCCAAGTATTGCTCCTAGCACGACACGCGGTACACGTACTTGCCAAACTGTATAATAAATTAAATTTTTGGTATCTGCTGCAAATACTTCTGATATGTTATGAAATGACAATCCTTTTACACGAAATAATGCGGAAAGAGCTCCAACCATTATTAATAGTAGAAAAAAGAGCATAAATTGCAAAGTAGAAGAAGCATACGGATGTAGCGCCCGTCTGCTTCTAGTTTGTGTATCATACAAAGTCTCCAACTCCTTATTTAGAAGACTGACCTGTTAATGCTGGAAGTGCCTCATCTAAAATTTTATCTGCTGCAATTGGTCCGCGCCCACGTGCCCAAAGATTACGATCAACATCAATGACATGCTTTTCTTTTACTGCTTTTAAGTTATTGTACAGTGGATTATTTTTAAACTTCTCTACATTTTCTCCATATAAGAAGATATAGTCTGGATTGATTTCATTTAGGCGTTCCATCGTAACTTTCGCAATTTCTGCTTTACCTTCTGTTTTTTCTTTTTTCCCTTCATATGCGTACTTCACGCCAACATCTGTCATTAACGAACCAATAAATGAATCTTTAATCCATACAGAAAACTCATCATCAAAAGCACCAATAACAAGTACTGTTGGATTTCCTTTTACTTTCTCTTTTGCTTTTGTAATTTTATCTTGTAATTCTGTGCGAATCTTTTTCGCTTGTTCTTCTTTTCCAACCGCTTTCGCAATGGTATCCATATTCTTCATTACTTCATCATAACTGTTATCATCGAATGCAATTGTTGGCGCAATATCTTTTAATTCTTTTTGAATCATATTGTGACGATCTTTACTCGCAATAATTAAATCTGGTTTCACAGATGAAATCACTTCTAAGTTTGGCGCTTTTCGCTCTCCAACATCTTTAACTTTCGATGCTTTATCTTGTAAATATTCTGGAACTTTTGTTTTCCCCACTCCAGCATTTGCAACTGGTGTAACACCTAAATCTACTAATGTATCAATAAATGAAAAGTCGAGAGTTACAATATTTTTTGGTGTTTCTTTTAACTCTGTTTCTCCCCACTCATGTTTAATTTTCACTGACCCTGCTTGATTTTTTGCTTCTGCTTTATCTTCTTTTTTAGCCGTTTCTTTTGCTTCTCCACTGCAGCCAGCAAGCGCTCCCATCGCTAATGACATAACTATAAGTAAAGTACTCATTTTTTTCTTGTTCATTATGTAATCCCCCATGCAATTAATATTGATAATCATTTTCATTTAATATAATATCATAATTTCAGAAATTGTCTATCATTTTCCAAAAAATATTTTTGGAGATGATTAATGGGCAGTGCACTGATGGTTAGTTGAACTTTATAAAACAAGCGCTTTTTGCAGTACTTCATCATACACATATTGTTTTCGTACAAGCGAAGAAACCATACCGCTTTGCAATGCACTATACGCCGGAATAAATGTCATTTTATCCCCTATACTTTGCGGTGTACTATCCGTTATATCGACAATTAAGTGATCACTACTTCCACCAAGAATTTCAATATTCTTATCAGAAACTCGTAAACCGTTAATATCAAGATCTTGCCTTCCAATTGCAACAATCGCTCGTAGTCGCTCTCCTCTATCTTCAAAAGACGGAACTTGGCCAAACGCATCTCTTCCAATAACTCCCCTTGGCATTGACGGCTTTCTTTTTATTTCAATAATTTCTGCTTCAATTGAAAATACATCTTGATACATAAAGGGAATATTTTTCCCATATGCTGTTTCTTTTCCTAGAAAAATCGCTTCTCCAATCCGTAAAGAATTGACGCGTCCAATTTGTTTCTTTTGCATAATAAGTGGTATCGAACTTGAATTTCCTCCTGAGATAAACCGAAGCTGCACTCCTATTTCCATTTCTACTAACGTTGCTAATTGTGTTAATTCTTGCAAAGAACTCTCAGTTGGAATGACACCACTAAAGCAAGTAAAGTTTGCTCCAATACCATCAAGTACAATTCCTGGTATATTCGATACTCTTTGTGCTGTTTCTACCACTCGATGCGGCATCATTCCTTCGCGAAGATCACCTAAATCAACCATTAAAATGACACGATGTACTTTCCCATATGTTCTCGCTGCTCTTCCTAATGCCTCTATAATACATAGCTCAGAATTTAAACTAATATCCGCACATAGAACCGTTTCTTCTACTTCCGACAAAGCTGGCGTACGAATCAATAAAAGCTCAGCTTCTTTTCCAACGATAGAACGAATGTGATGAAGATGCTGTAATCTAGAATCAGCAAATCTTGTATACTTTGCTGATTGAAGCGTTTCAACTACTTCTTTTACAGCGCCGACTCCTTTTGTCACCGGAAAACATATCATATTTGAGCGCTCACATAATTGCTTCATCATCATGGCATTATGCTTCAATTTTGAAAGATTTACTTTCATAATAGGCAGCATGCTCACTCCTCCTACTACATGAATACACTTTAATTTTTCGACATCTTTGTTTTACCTTTGCATGTGGCAGAAAAAGGCCCTGACCGCTTCTATGCACAGCCAGATGCTCTCTCCCACCTAAAAGAAAGTTTTTTCACCTCGTATTTATATACAAAGCGGATTATGAAACTTTGTATACAAATAAGATTTCGCTTGATCTTCTATTCTCATAGAAAACAATGCTTTTGTTTCAATTTGATCTGCAAATATAGCTGCTTTTTGCTCTTCTGCTGCATCTACCATATATTCTTTCACAATCGCAGCAACAATTCTCCATAATTCCTTTTCCTGTACGTCGTCTATCGCACGTGCCAACTTAAATAACACATCTCCAAAGTGGTTTTGCAATACAGAATGAATAAACTTGTTATAAACTTCATTTCTATCATTCGTAAATACAACTGCTTCTTTCACATTTGCAATATTTACTTTCTCCGCTAATGTCTCTTTATGAATTCGCACGCCTCCTAAATCACGCACAAAAATACGCTGAATTTCTCCTCCATTTGTAACAATAATAGAGTTTTGCATATGCCCTTCTAATGCAATTCCATATCGCAAAACAAGCTGTAGTAAAGGAATCATAACTTTCTCTGTATAATGAGCAACATAATGAAATACCTCTTTTTTGCCAATCGTTTCTGTTTCAAAATATGTGCGCATCATATCTACAATAACTGGTTCATCTTCTTTTAATGGATTACTTGCGGTTAAACTAGCTCCAACCCATAGTAATTCTCCTTCTTGCTTATATACATGTGGGCTTTCTCGTAAAATAAATGCGAGATTCCGTCCTAAATCAACATCACCAATTTTCGTAAAAGTAGCCCCAACTCGTTCACGAACAACAACTACTGACTGTGCTAACTCTTTCTCATTTGCGTAAATCGTATCAAAGAGCGATGACAAAACTGGCCCATTTACAGTTATTTCTGGTGATACCGTTCTAACTGCACTCGTAGCTTGCGCTCGTACCGGAAGCTTTACGTGGTACGGCAATTCTAGTAAATTCATCGTTCGAAATGAAAGCGTCGCCCGGGACGAAAGTTGGTATGGAATTGGAATGATGCGCCCTTCCGCTAAATCCGTCTCATACTCTTTGGTTAGCACATGTTCATATTGCCATGGATGAACAAGAAATGGATAATAATCTTCCATTTGTTTTCGTTGATTTACTAGTGTTTCATATGCTGTTTCATATAGGTCTGGCAGAGCTGTGTATAATAACGTTTTTTCAAAACACTCTCCTGTAACTGTTATTACATCTTGATGAACAAGTAAGACATGTAACGGAACAATTTGTTCAAATTCAGGTGCATAACGTTTTACTTCTTCTTTCGATAAACCAAGTTTCGTTTTTGTTGAAGGGTGCAGTGGATGTCCTTCAATTACTAATGACTCTGTATATAAGAGTTCATCAAACGATGTACATCTTTTTAACTCTTCAAAGAATTGATATAGATTATTTGGTTTGTATTTCGCATAAAACATCATGTTTGTTTCAAGCTGTTGTTTTACCCATTCCTGTTTTTGTTCCCATGCCTCATAAGCCAGTTCTAAGTTCTCAACGCTGTTCTGTAATTCATTTTGCAGAGCATCTGAAACATGAATCTGAAAGAATGGTGCTACCTCATCAAAAAACATTTGCAAGGAATCAATCCATCTAATATGCCCTCTTACTTTAAAACGAACCGGGAAAGTAAATTCGTATCGTTCAAATGCCCCTTCTTGTTGCACTTCTAGTAATAATTCTGCTTCATTCATACGATCTATAATTTCAATACCATGCGCATGCTTTAGCACAGCACAATTTTCTAATAACTTTTTTTCACGAATTAATGCATTACAAAAACGATTTAAAATACGATATTCTGCTTGTACTCGATTCATTTGTTTACTTTGAATGGACAACATTCTTCACCTTCCTATTTTCTTTCTTCACTTTTATATATTGAAATGCAAATGGAATCATACATAAAATACCCATCATTACAAATGTTTCCGAAATACCTACATATTCAATTGCATAACTTACTACAATTGAACCGAGCGGAATCATTCCTCGGTCCATTAATACAACACTTAGCATGAGACCTCGTTCTTCTTCACGAACATTATTTTGAAAATAGACACGGTTACTAGAACGTAACAACTGTCCAAAAAGTCCAATAGAGAATAGAAGTATAAAAAACACAAATGTATCACTAATAACTAGGAGCGATATACTAATAGAAAACAAAAGTAAACTCATGTAATAAATCTTAATTTCTGAAATATACTCTAGTATTCTAGGAAGAATAATCGTTGCTATAATGGCCCCAATTGCTGCCGCAGACATCGCAATGCCGAATATTTCCGCTTTTCCCGTAAATTGATGAGAAACAAGTACAGGCAATACAGATGTATACGAAAAGCCAAACGCCATTGTGATCATCGATGTTATAAATATATTTCTTCCCATTTGATTATGGGAAAAATATTGAACAATCTGTTCCCAACTTGCTTTTTTCTTTTCCTTTCGGTTTTTCATCTCTCGATCTTTCATTGGTAATACGAGAATAAATGCAATAAATGAACAAATTGCCTGCATCATAAACGTCACCTCAATATGTCCTCCTGCAATCAAAAAACCAGCAACAGCTGGCCCTGTTGAGCGGCAAACATTCATCACAAATGAGTTCATAGATATCAATTTACTAATTTGCTGGTTCGTATCGATATCTGAGAGAAGCGTATTTCGATTTGGTGTTTCTAATGCACTAATTACTCCTCTCACAAATGAGAAAAGAAGAAAAATAGAAAAAGAAGGAGTAATAAACACAACATACATGGCAAGTAGAGTTGTAACTACTAGCCCCCAGAATGAATAGGTCTTCATCAACTTAATACGTGGATACAAATCACAAAGCTTCCCTGCATATACACTAAACAACGCAATAGGAATCAGCCGTACAAAGTTGATCCATCCTAAATACGTGGCACTATGATACAGGTCATAGACGTACCAATTGATTGCAGTCATTCCAAGCCAATTCCCTATAAATAAGAAAAATGAACTACTAAAAAATAGTTTGCGAATAAAAACCACCCCGAAATTTTTTGTTGCATTTTTACATGCACTCTTTATAATTGAAATTGATTATCATTATCCCTGTAAAATAATATAAATTATTCTTTTTTATCTGTAAAGACAGAAAACTTGAGAAAGGTGGTTTCTATGCAACTCAATAAAATTCAAACATTAGAATTAGAGGAACAAAACTTGCTTTCTTTTTTACACCAACATCACGCACCACTACATGAAACCTATCAACAAATGATTCAAAAAGGACGAGCTGGTATACTTGAACGATTACTCTCTTCCTTCATTCGTGAAAATATATGTAACATGACAAAGACTGGAATTTTGCTTCGTAAACATAAAGGAATGTTTGCTTCATTTTCAGAAAAGTGTTGCCCAAATTATTTACTAGATTATATAAATACTCATCAATTTGATGAGTTTTCAATGATACAAGGGCTATATTTCAAAAAGCAAAACGCATACTTACTTATACCAATTCGGCACATATATGCTTTTGAACGACCAGTTATCAGCGGACCGTATCTTCTTGTATCACCTTCTACTGAAAAAGAAATTACGCATCCGAATGAGGCATTAGCACTGCTAATACAGGAAGATTGGCAAGGACCTTCTTCCTATTTTCAGATGTTTGAAGACGATGTTACAAACAGTGCTGCTAATTTGGCCCTTGCTTATACATTTCATGAACAAACCGAAAATACGAAGGCGCTACAAGCTGCTTCTCAGGCCCGCGATTCCTATGCCTTTTTCGAACAGCTCGTTATAGAAGGACACCCTTGTCACCCTGGTGCCAAAATGAGGAAGGGCTTAAGCCCAGAAGAAACATTAGCTTATTCAGCAGAGTTTAAGAATACGATTCCACTCCGCTTCGTAGCAGTACACCAAAATTACGCAAGCTCAGCTTTTATGGCAGACCAAAATTGGAATGAAATAATATTTTCTTTTGAGCCTACACTACAAGTAGAAGCTGAACTAAAAATTGGTGATAAGCTAGACGACTATATTCTATTACCAATCCATCCATGGCAAGCTACTCATACGTTACGTGAAATTTACAGTACTGAACTTGAGAAACAAGCTATTATTTTATTGGACTATAAAGCAAAATATTTAGCGGGGATGTCATTTCGCACAATCTTTCCCGCCCAATACGATACGATTAGACCACATTATAAACTAACAACAAATATTCATTTAACTGGGGAAGTACGAACATTATCAGAACAAACGATTCATAACGGACCAATTATGAGCAACATTTTAAAACAAATTGTTACGCAAGATACAATGATTGACGATACTCGTTTTGTTCCTATTTTGGAGCGGGCTGGTGCTCATTTTCTTCATCCAAATGACGTAGACGATGAATTCCAAACATTACGAAGTGAAAATCTTGCTTGCGTCATACGTGATAATATCCATGCTTATGTGAATCAAGATGAATGGGCAATTGTCGGATCTGCCCTTGTCGCTTCCGTGCACGGTACAAATAAACCAGTCATAGTAGAACTAATAGAACTATATAAAGAGAACCATAACCTACCATTACACGATGCAATTGTTATGTTTATTGAGAAATATGTAACAAATGCCCTTACCGGTTTTATTCCGCTCATGGTGAAATACGGCATTGGCTTAGAAGGTCACCTGCAAAACACAGTTCCTGTCTTTAAAAAAGATGGTACACCGGATCGATTACTCGTGCGTGATTGGGAAGGTATTCGTGTTCATCGTAACCGTTTACAAAAGGCAGAGTTTGATATAAACATGTTTCATCATAAATCAAGAATTTTAGTAGACGATGAAAAAAGTATGCGTAATAAAGTATTTTACTCTGTGATGCAAAATCACTTTGGCGAATTATTTTTGCATATCAGTCAATTTTATGAATTCGATGAACAACTGCTATGGAATATAGTAAAACGAGTCTTACATAATATATTTGTAGATTTACAAGAGGATCCTAACTACAAAGAATGTGCAATATCTGACTATGCTGTCTTTTTTGCAGATAAAGTAGATTATAAAGCTTTAACCCTTATGCGGATGATGGGAGAAGCTCATGCTTATTTTTATGTAAGAGTTAAAAATCCATTATGTGATTGAAATATATACAAGTTTAAAACTGACATAAAAAACCTTTCTTTTTAAGGGGACGAGAGAATCTGGCCGTGCATAGAGACGGTCAGGGCCCTTTCCTACCACATGCGAGGTTTAAAACAAAAGGAGGATGAGAGTGCAGGTCATGTTGTATTCTGCATAGCAGGGTTTCATATGAATAAACGAACCAAAAGAAAGAGCGTGTTTTGAAAAAATTTAATCAAAACACGCTCTTAAACTATTTTAATGTATCACTCTTTTATAAAAAGTTTGTAACTACTCAGTCACTCTATGGAAAAAAGGCATAAAAACCACTTTCTTTTTAGGTTAGCGAGAGCATCTGGCCGCGTGTTAGAGCGGTCAGGGCCTTTTCCTGCCACGCGCAATGTTTTAAAACAAAGAAAGGTAGCGAGGTGTATTGCCATTTGTATCTTCATGACAGCAATCTAGATGCTGAAACATGAAAATAACTTTCCAATGAAATGTATGACTGAGTAGTTACAAAAGTTTAATCATTTTTTGTGTTTTTGTTCAACTGAGACATCCGTTAATTGAACAAGTTTTTGCGGTTCTATTGATCAACACTGTACTGATGCCTTAACTAATAGCCATTACTATAAAATGATGACTCTTAGTTATTTTTTCTGGGAACTTATTTCAGACAAATCTCCAAAAGTATAATTCATCTGTTTCTTTATACATTTCCGCACCTGATTTTTGTAATACCCTGTACGATGGAATATTATCTTTATCAGTATCAGCAATAACGTACATAACACCGTTCTGATTTAACAACCAGTTTTTCATAGTATGAATTGTTTCCGTCATATAGCCGTTTCCTTGATATTCAGGAAAAGTATAATAACCAATTACTACTTCACCAGTTTCATTTGGAAGACCTTTTAACATGATTCCTCCAACACTACAATTTTTATCTTTCGACACAATTAACCAATTGGTATACCATATATAATTCCCTTCATCAATTAACAGCTTTGAAAGCCTTGTTTCCATAGCTTGTTTAAGCTCTAGGCTAAGAAATCTATTTGATTCACTTAAAGATAACCTTAGCTCCAGTTTCTTTGGATTATCAATTAGTAATTTCAGGTTTGCTGCACTGAGAGGAATTAGTCTTAATCTTTCAGTATTTAATTCAATCATTATTGCACTCCTATCATAATTTGTACGCCGTTTTTAATAGGCAAAAACCAAATTTTAAAATAGGCATATGTTATTGGCAGCTACCTCCACTAAATGTATTCCAAAATAAAGGAAGCATTACACTTTACTATCCATTATTACAGGTTACTTCAGTTTATCATCCCAGGAATATCCTGTAAATTCTTTCGAGTAACCTACATCTCTAGTTCAATAAGAAAAACCGAAATTACATATAGATTTCGGTTTTTCATTTTTATAAACAATTAAACTAAAAAAGCGGTCGAACTTTGTTTTACATCTTGCATGTGATAGAAATAGGCCTTGACTGCTTCTATGCACAGCTTTATATAGTATATACAGAGGCTTTCACACCTTCATATTTTAAAAGATCCTCATACTCTTTTTCTAATTCATCTAAAGTTAATTCATACAACTGTTTATTTAATACTTTATATATCCCTACATCAATTAACTTCTCAATTAATTGTTTCTTCCTCTTCTCTACAGCATAACGAAGTCTATAACTCATTCTTTTTCCAAACTCCTTTCGACACTTTACTGCACGAACATTTTGTGGCCACATTATATATATGTATGATGGTACATAAAAAATATTCATATTTTTTTCAAGTATGAGGTATCATTAACAATACGAGCTTTTATTGCAAAAAAAAACGCAGAAGAATGTATTCTCTTCTGCGTTTTATAAATGACATATTCTTTATCATATTTACTTTAACTCATTCTCATTTGAACAATTTACATACACAGTCCAACCTATCATTGCGGCACTATTTTGTTCTTTACAATCATTCATCTTTTCTAGCAGTGATTCAACATGAAGCAATGATTGGTGTAAGGAATACTCATCTTTAACTTCGCCACATGCAGTGATTCCATCTGTTGCTACAACAATATGATTGGTTCCCTCCTGTAATTCACGAACACCTGATGTAAAGCAAGGCGTTGCTGCTGCAAAAACATTCGGTCTACCAATTCGCTCATAAAACTGTTGTTCATTTAAACGGCCCTGTTTGCATTGCTCTGACTCTGGTTGAAATAAATAAATGAAGCACTCTCCTACTGACAACCAATATACAAACTGGTCTTTTCGAAAACAAATGAGACAATCTGTTTGTCCTGGCATTTTCTCACTTTCTTCAATAAATGTTTCATCTGTAAATAACGATAATAAATACATATGCGTATGATGAAAAACTAAATGATTTGGATAGGAAAACAGTTGTAATAATTTCTCTTTTCTTTCACAAATTAAGTCTATAATAAACTTTGCTCTTTCAGTTGTATGCTCGGCTTCAAAAATCATCACAAATTCCCATGAACCGTGTGGATCACACCAAGCAAGAACAGCATCTTCATTTGTATTCCCGCTATATAATCCGATAGAAAGAGGACCTAGCTCTTCAACATGAATTTCATTTAAATACGCTTTATCATTACCAATCCATTTAAAGGTATGTACAGCCTTCATCCCCATCCCTCGTTTCATTATGATTATAAGATAAGCTTATAGTATCTACTAAAAAAAAGATACTTTTTCAAAGAAAAGTTTTACATATCAAACTATATATACATTCAATTTGATTTACTAACATACAAATCTCTGCTATAGAGGATACAACATGCTCGCTACCTTTGTTTTGAACCTCGCATGTGGCAGGAAAAGGCTCTGACCGCTCCTATGCACGGCCAGTCGCTCACGCCCTCTCCTAAAAAGAAAAGCGGTTTTATGTTTGTTTTTCAATTTTTATATCTTTACAAACGATTACATCGTATTATACGATATAAAAAAAGAGGTGTAATTATGCTAATCAATAAACATTGGGAAACAATTTATTTTTATCTACGTTATGAATATGAAGAAAATTTAACTCACCAAGCCATTCGCATTTTACAAATGATATCTCGTCAAGAGGCACAAACCATTAGTGCAATTGCAGCAAAACTGCAACTCTCACATAACACTGCTTCTGAACATATTAAACGATTAATTCAAAAAGAGCTTGTATTAAAAGAACGTAGTCAGCAAGATGAACGAGTTGTAATGGTAAAACTAACAGAAAAAGGACAGCAAGCATTAGCTACACACACACTGCTCGATGAGACAAAACTAAAAAAAATAGAAGAAAAATTATCTGCAGAAGAAAAAAAGCTAATTCAATCTGCATTTGAATTATTAGCAAAGGAGGCATACGATGTCTTTTCTCATTAAAGTGATCGTCTCTGCCCTTATTATTGGGGGCGTTACAGAGATTGCCAAGCACTATAGTACACTTGGCGGCCTCATTGCCGCACTTCCGTTAATTAGCTTACTTAGTTTATTTTGGATTTCTGTTGAAGGAGGTTCTAGGGAAAAATTAAGTGATTTTGCACTTGGCGTATTATATGGATTTCCTGCATCAGCCTTGCTATTATTCATTGTATATTTAGGGCTTCGTAACTCATTTTCACTTAGCACTTCTATTTTATTCGGTATAGGAGTATGGGGAATAGTATTAGCGTGTCAGAGATTTTTTCAAACTTAAGGAGGTGTTTTTTTGATTACACATGTTGATGTTTTCGGAAAAAAAGTTGAAGTACTGATAACAGGACAAGGTAAACAAACCGTTGTGATTCAAACCGGAATGTTTTGCTCCTTTTACAATTGGATTGAAATTGCAAATGAACTTTCTCCATACTACAAAGTTGTTTTGTTTCATCGCCCTGGCTACGGGACTAGCGAATTAAATGGGAAAGAACGGACAACTGAGCAAACCGTGTATGAATTGCGAGAATTGTTACATGTTTTACACATTCAAGAACCGTTTATTTTAGTTGGGCATTCTTACGGTGGTTTATGCGCACAACATTTTACGATGCTCTATCCAGAACACGTTTCTACACTTGTTCTCGTAGATTCAACATCTATGAATCTGCACCGCTTAGATGAACTCGACTTACCTACATTAGACGAGACAGATTCAGATGAAAAATGGATTGAAAAATGTTTATACTATGCCGATTTAAACACTGCTCAATTACATCAAGAAGTATTGCCAAAACTAACAACTGCACAAACGACATTTCCTATTGAAATACAAAAACTATTGCTAGATTTCCCAATCTCTCCAGCCCTTTATAAAGCCATTTCCTCGGAAATCATTCATTGGAAAGATTGTGCTCAAAAGATGAAGAGTATGCAACCATTCCCTAACATACCATTAATAATTATGGGAAGAGATGCCCATCATTCTATCCAACAAGCTATTCAAGATGGCATTCCTTATGAAGAAGCAGTAGCCTTAGAAACTGTATGGCAAGAACTAATTCATGAACAAACTACACTTTCAAAACAAAGTCAACTTATTGTTGCTACTAAATCGGGACACTCTATTGAGGTAGACCGACCTGATAGAATAACAGAAGCGGTAAAACTAATCACACATACGCAGAACGTATAAATATAAATTAAAATAGACATAAAAAACCCTTTCTTCTTAGGTGGACGAGAGCGTCTGGCCATGCATAGAAGCGGTCAGGGCCTTTTTCTTCCACATGCAAGGTTTAATACAAAGGGAGATAGCGAGTGCGGATCATAATTTGGTTATATAAAAAGAGGAAAGCAATAAAAACACTGCTTTCCTCTTCCTTTTATTCAAAGTCTTCTTCTAGCTCTTCTACATCATACAACAAGTTCCCAGTGCTTACATGAATCGGGCCATTTGCGACATCAACACGTAATACCCACGCCCATGGCACAGATAATCTTTCATGTAATGCCCGCCAGAAAGCCATCGATTTTCTTTCGTACTCTTCAAATTCTTCTAGCATCTCTTTGTAGGAGGCACCGTCTAATTGAATATTTGCTTCCATTAAACGTGAAAAAGCGTAATGCTTTAGTTCTAGTTCTGCAGCAATTTCCATTTCCTCAGGTGTTGCCATGCCAATAATCGTTCCGTCAGGTGGTAAAATCTCATACACATTGTGAACTTCTACAACTTCTCCTGGCATGGATGAAAACCGATTATTTTTCTCGAACATATGAACAGCCTCCTTTTATTAAAAGCTTTTAAATACCATCAACATATTTCTATAACTGCTGTATCATCTCCTGCTCTTGTCATCAATCTTCATACATTCTTTACAAAGTCTTCTTTCCAAAGTTGATCGGCTTGAACAAGCTGATTGTCTACAAATGTCAGTTTATATATATCAGGCATATGTAATCCCTTCCAAAATGAAAAATCATATTTGGAATCGAAATAATTCATAATTAGTACCATAATATTTCCATGCGTTCCAATCACAATATTTTTCCCTTTATATTTCTCCAAAATTTTCATAATGCAAGAAACTCCGCGCCCTTGAGCAATCACATTCGATTCTCCACCTTCTATATGAAACGAAGGATTTTTCCATACTTTTGTAATAGCTTGCTTAAAATCTTGAACAGGTTGCAAACTTAATAATCGCTCTCTTACATCTTCCTCTAATTCAATTGATAATTGAAAATGCTTAGCAACCCCTTCTACTGTTTGAATAGCCCTCTTATATGGACTTGCAATGACAACATCTATCGGTTCATTTTTCAATACTTCTGTCACTCTATCTGCATCTTGCCAACCTTTCTCAGATAACGGCCTTTCTCTCTCATCAGGTGTATATGTAGAATGTGCGTGCCTTACAAAATAAATAGTAGTCACTCCCCTGTCCCCCTTTTACTTTACTTAGCAAAAAGCATGATGTTTACTCAAACACCATGCCCTTTTTGTTTACATAATAAAATTATAAGTTTTAAAAATATTACGATTTTACGAAGTTATTTCCCCTGATGTAACATGAAATCACTTACTTCTTCTTCAATATGATCTAACTTTGCATTCCCTTCTTTCCATTTATGAATATAACGTGTTACGCCTATAATGAAAGAAACAAAAAGAGAAGAAAGAATAACTCCATATACAACACCAACCGTACTCATTCCGACACTTCCTTGTAATTGGATTATGATATTAGTATACTCTTTTTTTTCTCCAAATGTAGAAAGTTCATATTTTTGTAACAATGACTGTTCATTCTTATGACATATATATGCAAGTTAAAAAACGAAATAAGAACCGCTTTCTATTAGAGAAGGACAAAAGCATCTGACCGTATATGGAAGCGGACAGGTCCTTCCCATGCCCACAAGCGAGCAAGTGCAAATTATGCAACGATTTATATAGATACTTCCTCTTGCTGCTTAATATCCTTCCAGTGCTTCGTTCCTATGAAAACAACTACAAATAGGCCCAGTGTAGATATTAAAATTACAGTGGATGCTGGTATATAGTCTAAAAGTACTCCATACAAAAGCGTTCCAAGTGGGACAATTGCAGTTGCAATCGTTTCAATTAACCCGAATACACGTCCTAAATATTCAGGTGCCGTCGTTTTTTGAACGTATACTTGCATTGGAACATTAATTGCGATTAAATTCACCCCAAAAAGGATCATAAGGATAATGTAATATATGAAAATCATTGTATTAGATAATGTAAGAAACATTGGCAATGCAATGCAAAACAATAAGGCTGATAATATGAAAAGGTTCCTGCGAATCGTCTGAAACTTATTTGTTGCCTCTGCTCGAACGGATAAAATAATAGAAGCAATTAGCATTCCAACCGCAAACATTCCTTCTATGACTCCAAATTGCCCAGAGGAAAGTGCTAATTTTTGAACAATAATATACGGAAGTGAGACCGTAACTGCACAAAAAAAGAAATTAATCCAGAGTGAAAGTTTCAGCATCGAAAATATATCACTTTGCTCTTTTACATATATAAAACCTTCTTTTATGCTCGTTAAAAAATGACCCTTCTCTTCTTTTTTGTTTGTTTTATACAAATCAAAGACCATAAATACTTCTACCAGCGCTGCAAGAGCAAAGGTAATACCATTTAGTAAGAAAAAGAATTTTATCGAAAATAAGCCGTATACAAGGCCGCCAATAACCGGTCCTAAAATCGTTGCAAGCGATGTAGCTGTTTGGTTTAATGAATTTGCTTTTTGAATACGTGTTGTATCAACTAAAGATGGAATTGAAGATGTTAAGGCAATAGAGAAAAAACTTGCACATATTGATAACAGTGCTGCGGATACATAGATGAAGATCAATGAAAGTCCAAATGAAGTTGAAAGTAAAAACATGGTGAACATAATAAAAGCACTTAATATATCTGCTCCAACAGCAAGCTTCTTTCGGTTAATACGGTCTGCTGCTGCCCCGGCAATTGGTCCACAAATTAAACGTGGAACGGAACCACAAACAAGTGTAATCGCAAATCCCATTCCAGATCCTGTCGTTTTTAAAACGTATAACCCCATTGCGAACGTATAAATATTTGCACCAAGTATTGATGATAATTTTCCAATCATCATCAATACAATATTTCTCGTCGCCATTTTCAATCGTGTATCATCTTGATTTTCTAATACACCCTCCATACAATCACTCTCCCCTTAAAAGTTAAATTGTGTTAAACTTATTATATAATCAATTTTCAGAATTTGACAACAGAAAGTTTAATTATATTTAACTTTTGTATAAAAGGAGAAGTTCCATGGCTACTCTCGGAGAAAAAATACGGACATTACGAAAAGAAAAAAAACTTACCCAATCTGAACTTGCTGGGACAGAACTAACAAAAAGCATGCTCAGTCAAATTGAAAATGGGAAAGCGACTCCTTCTATGAAAACATTGCATTATCTTGCTGACAAACTCGGCTGCGATGCAAGCTTTTTATTAGAAGAAGACGCGAATGAACTTACTGCTCTTGTACAAAAGATGGAACAATATGTACAAGATATGCGCTTTAAAGATATCTATGAAACCCTCCATCCTATTGTGCATGATGTGCTACCATCTACCATAGATACTGCACGCTTATATAAACGATACGTCCAGGCAGCACTTAATATGAAAGATTACGATGTACATACGTATATTGAGAAAGCAACAATAATTTTTGAAAAATATGCTTTATATCGAGAAAGTACAAAAACAAAGCTCCTCTTCTTTAAATTATTGTTTCTCAAAAAAGAATATAACGAGTGTTTACAATTACTTACGTCTATTCATGATGAATATAATGAAAAACATTTAGAAATGGATTTAATTTTGCAAATTGAACTTTTTTTCGACGAGGCAATCATTTTATTAGCAATCGGAAATTATGACGACTGCAAGGAAACAATTTTACAAGCACTTGCTTTTTCTAAAGAGAACCTAGTGTACTATAAAACAGATGATTTTTATCGGATTTTATCCTATCAAGCCACATTCTCTAAAGATACTGAGGGTTACTTATACTATTTAAAGAAAGCAGAACAATTTGCTATATTCACAGAAAACCCTGTATCAAAAACTGTTCTCCATATATTACAAGCTTACTTTCACAATATGTTATCGGGACAATATGAGATCGCACTTTCACATATTGAAGCATATGGGGAACAATCTATACAGGTACTAGTCCCCGAAAAAGATGGGTACTATTATCTAGAAAAAGGAAAAGCGTTATATGGTTTAAAACGTTATCATGAAGCATTACAGTCTCTGCAACAAGTGACAATTCCTACTTATACGCACCATCCAATAGACCTAGCATTACTAACGACAGCTGGCTCTTTTCGTGCACTATGCTATATGCACTTAGAAAATAAAAAACAAGCACTATATGAAGCAAAACAAGCACACAATGCTATGCAAAGCTACCATACTCCGATGTTCTCTTCTTTCACTGAAGAAACATTACAAATGATTCAAAAGCTTTAAACTCTCTATCGGTTGGTATATTTCCCCTTTCTTTAAGGAAAAATAATAGTACAAGAAAACTTCCATCTTGATGATTTACCAATCGGATACAGAGAGGAGTTTAAAAATGAACATTCAAAGAGCGAAAGAAATTTCAGAATCAATGGAACAAACTAATGTAACATTTCAAGGCATGTCTGTTATGATTCAACATGTCGATGAAACAAATGCAACTGTACGCATATACGAGGCAACAAACCCAAATCGTGAACTTACCGTTCCCGTTAATAGCTTAGAGGAAATATAAGAACGCCCACTTCATTTTATTTTGAAGTGGGCATTCTTATATTTTCAACACGAGAAGACCCTTATATATACCAAAGTTAAAAAACTGACATAAAAACCCTTTTCTTTTTAGGTGGGCGAGAGCGTCTGGCCATGCGTAGAAGCGGTCAAGGCCTTTTTCTACCACATGCGAGGTTTAAAAAACAAGTAGCAGTCATGATGTATTCTACAAAGTAGCGACTTAAATAGAAAATCGGAGCCGACTGTATAGGCAGAGCTAGACAAAAATGTCGAAAAATTAAAATGGATTTATGTATACTTCTCTTTATTGTTTCATATTACATTCATTACGGTGAGTGAAATTATTATTTGTTTCTAAACAAAATGACATACTATTCAGATTTCATGATAAACTAAAAAGAAAAACTTTATAGTAAGGGGGAAAAATACAATGAACAAAGCTCCATACTATGCCGTTATTTTCACTTCCCAGCTATCATCTGAAACTGACGATTACGAAACAGTTTCAGATGAAATGGTAAAGCTAGCCGCTGAACAACCTGGTTTTATCGATGTTGAAAGTGTCCGTAATAAAACTGGATTTGGTATTACTATTTCATATTTGGAATCGCTTGAAGCAATTAAGCAGTGGAAAGAAAACGCTGCCCACACAGTTGCTAGAAAAAGGGGACGAGAACAGTGGTATGAACAATTCCATACGAGAATTTGTCTTGTTGAAAGAGAGTATCGTATTACAAAGGGAGAATCTTAATCTATGAAACAGAAAACTGCGCTTCTTCTTCTACATGAAATATATGGAATCAATCAACATATGAAGCACGTCATTCAGACATTTTCATCCTCGACAATAGACGTTATTTGTCCAAATTTATTACAGCGCTCTACTCCTTTTCATTACGATGAGGAACCAGAAGCATATTTATATTTTATTAAAAACGTTGGATTTCAACAGGGAAAACAACAAATTGAAGATATGCTCACTGAACTACGAAATAAATATACGTATGTAGGGGTTCTCGGATTTAGCGTTGGCGCAACAATAGCTTGGTTATGTAGTGAAGATTCTAGAATTGATTTTGTGATCGGATGTTATGGTTCACGCATTCGTGATTACACAAATATTGTACCGAAATACCCGGCGTTTTTATTATTCCCAGCAAACGAAACTAGTTTTTCCGTTTCTGCTTTGATTGAAAGTTTGCAAAGTAAAGGTCATCCATTTTTAAAAATAAAACAACTTAACGGAGAACATGGCTTTCTTGATCCATTTTCTACAGCGTACAACAAAGAATCTGCAACTCAAGGGTATGAAATTATACGCTCTTTTCTTCAAAACATAACAGTGGAGTAACACCTACCTATATTTCATTCCGTTTATATGATTTTTATCCATCACGCGAAATGAGGGTGATATGCTCATTTTGTAACGAAAAATACGATTCCGAACCCTTTATATACGTACGATTTTTCTTGCAACAATTATATGGAAAAACGCCTTCAACCGAAAGAACAACTATAATTTAAAAACAGCTCCCTTTTTCTAGTAAACAAGAAAGTAGGCAGTACAAAATGATGTATCTTCATTACAAGTGAAAATACATGTGATACAATCACGGAGAACAGTAGAGAAACATAATGGGAGTTTTAGCAGTTAATCAATTTTATAGACATATATATACATTTGTTGTCATATGTAATAAAGTATAAGTATGGAAAAATTATTAGATTTAAAAACCGTATCTAAAACATTAGGCGTTTCCGTTAAAACATTACAAAGATGGGATGCGCAAGAAAAAATAAAGGTTGTTCGCACTCCTGGTGGCAGAAGACGTATACCTGAAAGCGAAGTGCATCGCATATTAGGTTCAAATAATCAACCAAATAGAAAATTAGCTATTTATGGTCGTGTTTCATCAAACGAACAAAAACAAAAAGGAGATTTAGAGCGTCAAATCCAATTCGTGCAAGAAAAAATGGAGAAATTACATTTTTCTTCTATTATAACCTTTTCAGATGTCGGTTCAGGATTGAACGACAAACGAAAAGGTTTGCTAAAAATCATGGACTTGGCGAAAAAAGGAGAAATAACAGATGTAGCTATCCGTTATCGAGATCGTTTGACACGTTTTGGTTATGGCTATTTAGAGGAATATTTTAAAAGTCACAACGTAATGATTCATATATTAGATGAAAAAGAAAATACAAAAAGTATACAAGAAGAATTAGCAGATGATTTAATTGGCATTATTACAAGCTTTTCGGGAAAACTGTATGGATTACGAAGTAAAAAACATAAAGAGTTACAAAAAACAGTAGAGGAGGAAATCATTCGTGTTCCAAACATACAAAACAAAACTTCAGAACACGAATGTTCTGAGTAGTAAAGGTGTAATCGTTAATACTTATGAATATTATCAACAATTCGCAAAAGAATTTGGACGCATCGAACGAAAATTATTTGTTGATTTATATGTTCGTAGTCATAACGAGAATCAAACAAAAGTACGATATTGTCGTTTATATAATATTACTTCTCGTCAATACAATAGTATCAAAAAACAATTAGACGGACGAGTAAAAGCATATAAAGAAGTACGGAAATTATATATCAAAGAAACAGAAGAAAAAATAAATCATTTACAATCTGTGATTGTAAAGAAAATCGAACAAAAAGAAAAAGCACATGAAAAATTACTACAAATGAACGGAAAAGAAAAAAACTTCACAAAAAAAGTTAGAAGTTATCGAAAACAAAAAGAAACGATTCATCAAAAGAAGAGAAGGTTATATCGTTTAGAATTAAAATTAAAACGATTACAAGAAGAGGAAGAAAATAAAAAAATTCGTATTTGTTTCGGTTCAAAAGAATGGTTTCATAAACAATTTAATTTAGAAGAAAACAAATTAACATTCAAACAATGGAAACAAATGTGGCAAGAAAAACGTGCTGCACAATTTACATTTATCGGTTCAAGCGATGAAAAGAATGGTAATCAAACGTGTATGTACGATGAAAACAATCATCTTCGTATTCGAATTGATAATCAAAATGAAAAAACATATGGTACACATTTCGCTGTTCCAAATGTGTTATTCCCTTACGGACAACAACAATTAAACGTTGCGAAAATAGGTCGAGTAGGTTATACAAAAGGAAAAGGGAATAAAGTGACCTATTATCGTGCATTAACCTTTAAATTTATTCGAGAAGAAGACAATTGGTATTTATGTGCGACCGTAGACGTTGATATACCAGACATTCAAACGATACGAGGAAATGGATGCATTGGAATCGATTATAACGCTAACTTTTTATCGATAACGGAAATAGACCTTTTTGGAAATCCCGTTCATACATTTGATATTCCATTTAAAGGGTATAATGTTTCTTCGGAAGTTGCCGAACAAAGTTTAAGTTTGACATTAAAACAAGTGGTAGAATACGCATTAGAAAAGAAAAAACCAATTGCATATGAAGATTTAGATTTCAAAAAGAAAAAATTACAACTTCGTGAAAGCAGTAAAAATGGTGCGAGATTATTAAGCGGTTTTTCTTATAGTCGCTATAAAGAATTATTAACACATAAGTGTTTAAAAGCGGGGGTAGAAGCAATCGCTGTCAATCCTGCTTATACAAGTCAAATTGGTCATACCGTATTCATGAAACGATATGGATTAAGTTCTCATGGAAGTGCAGCTTGTGTCATCGCAAGAAGAGGAATGGGTTTATCAATGGAAAAAGTACCTTATTCTTGCCCGTTAGGATATCCGAAAAAGTTTAATCGTTCGAATGAACGAAAAAAACAATGGGCTTCGGCAACAAAACACTGGAAAAAACATGCTTTCCAACAAAAATTATATCTTTTATCGAAATTAGGATAAATTAGAATAAAAAAATGGTGGTGGCAATGCCATGGATAACCTGCAAGGAAGACTCCGTGCCCATGAAATCATCGTGACATCAAAAAGCAATACCAAGCCGCGCTAACAGCTCCTACTGAGTCAGAAGGGTGACCTCTGATCCTATGAACTAGAACTTCGCAAGGAGGGAAAGGGAAATTGTGATGTCAAATATTCGGTAGATGTGGGTGAGATTCCCCATGGCAAATCGTACAGGGCACACCGTTTTTGCTTGTGCGTGGCAAATGTCTACATTTGTCTGTGTTTTTTCAAACGGTACGAATGGAAACGTTATTAGTTCAGCAAAATGAAACATCGAATAAGTTTTGGAAAATCATAGTAAAAGAAAAAGAATATGTTGTATTTTACGGCAAGATTGGAACAGCTGGTAGCGTAAAAGCGAAAGAATTTGAATCAGAGGAAGTATGTCAAAAAGAAGCCAATAAACTGATCGCTTCGAAACGAAAAAAAGGATATGTGGATTCTGCTGACGTGGAAAGTTATATAAAAGAAAAAACAATAACTGAAGAACAGTTTTGGGAGCTCTTGGACCTTGCTAGAACGAAAGGGGAGGATCAAGAGGAGCAATTGGAGTGGTTAACCTCACATTTGTCTAAACGAACTGTGCATGAAATTGTGGCGTTTGACACGCATTTACATCGGAATATAAAATCCTCCTACACATCACAGTTATGGGCAGCTGCCTATATCATTATGGGCGGATGTTCAGATGATTGCTTTGATTATTTCCGCGGATGGCTTTTATTTCAAGGAAAAGAAACATATGAAGCATGTATTCAAAATCCAGAACGCTTATTACCTGTATTAGAATCATTGGAAGAAAATGATTTTCCACAAATAGAAGAACTCACACTATATTATGGACAAACAGTGTATGAAGAAAAAACAGGAATTGACGACGATACATACTTTACTTTATACCATGTATTGTCAGATGAGACATTTGAAGATACGGATATAGAGTTTGATTGGAATGAAGATGACGAAGAAAGATTAAAAGCGATGTTTCCCGTTTTATGGGAAGCTTATGGTGATAATCCGCTAGAGTGGTAATGCTCTATAAGTATATAGGAAGAGCCCTTCTTTCTTTAAAAATGGGCGTTCTTTCAGCAACTTCTTTATGAGTTAGTTGAATAACTAACTTATTTTTACACAAACCTACTTACAATCCACTATAAAAAACCGCTACGCTCAAATTCCAATAAAATTGAATTTGGATGTAGCGGTTTTTTTCTATGATTCTTCCATTTATTTCTCATTACCATTACCTATATCTGCATTTCTTCCTTTGTCTTCCTGCTCTTTATGAAACTCCACAAGCGATTGTGCACTAATGGAATCAAACGGTGTGTAATAAATTTGAGGCGTCACTTTTTGAACAAGCATTTTATATGTTGTAAGCCCAATAATAACAAATAACAATATTGTAAACGTAACAACAGCAATTGCTAAAATAAACATGGCACCCTCCCTTTGTAATCGTTATACTACAAAGTTCGATGCAATATGAGATACTCCTTTTTCTAAACTATGAAACTTACATTATTGAGCATTTTTTCTGGTCAATTCTATTTCCAATCATGAAACTGACAGAAAGAAACGCAACAAAAACACCACAATAACTCCGGTTAGTACAGCCCCGAGCAAACTCCGCGTGAAAATCGCAACAAGGAACGTCGGAATAGCTGCTACTAAATAATCTACTTTCACCGTTTCATGCATAAATAACGCTTGTGCTAACAATGCTGCGCTCATAAAAAAAATGCCCTTTAAGGGCATTTCTCTATCTTAATAGTTCATTCGATTCTTTATCATACACTTTATCAAATGTTGTCATCACACGTTGCGATGATTGAACCATTCTTTGGTTCGTCATAACATCTACCAATTCTTTCGCCATATCAACGTTAGAGTTTTCTAACATGTAGTTGCGAACACCTGACGTTCCATTTGGTAAATCCGCGATGTTCGTTCCGTCTATTGTCAAGCTTTTATCTGCATGTTTTACAAGACGTTCCTTCAAATTAGCATCAACTGACTTTGTTTGTAAACGTCCAATAGTTTGGCCCGTTTCTTCATTATAAAGAGTTCCATCTTGTTTCACAGAAAGTTTCGCACCTTCTGGAATACGAATATGATTATTATTACTATCCAGTACATATGCACCAGATGTTGTTTGTAAGTAGCGATCTGCATTTACAGTAAAATGACCATCTTTTGTCATATACGTTTGATTATTTTTTGAAACGACAAAGAAGGAAGCCGCACCCGTATTTCCATCTTCTAAAGCAAAATCAGTAGCACTATTTGTAATTTGTACTGGACCTTGAGCCAAATTTACATGTGTGGCAGCTGGTACAACTGCATAATCAACTGTTCCAATTGCAGTTTCGCTTCTATTTTCTTGACGGTATGTTTCATGTGTATCAAAAACTTTTGATGTCATTTGATCTGCTTTAAACCCTACTGTTTGGGCATTAGCGATATTATTTGCATGCACATTTATGTGCTGAATATAATTCATCATCCCCATAGAACCAACATATAAACCATTCATACTGTAATGAATAAGGTAAAAACCTTATTCTTCACCTCACTCTCTATTATGATATATATAACATCTGTTTTGCTAAATGTTCAGCTGTTGCGATATGCAAGTGTTGTGTAACGTCTTGTCCATCTGTTGTAAGGATAATTGGTGCGGATGAAACAGCTGGAATCTTTAATAGTTCACCACTACTTGCTGTTTCATCAAACTTCGTAAATATAAACCCATCGATACGTATATCTTTGAAATTTGTAATAATCTCGACCATATCTTTACTTTTCATGGAAGCTGATAACGTTAAGCAAATATAATCTGGTTGAATTTCTTCCATTATTTCAACCATACTTTGTACAGAGTCTAACGTACGATAATTTCTTCCAGCTGTATCGATTAAAATATAATCGACTGGTGCTTCCTTTTTAAAATAGGAAAGTGCTTGCGATATTCCTGCTGCATCACGCACTGCCAAAACTTCTGCCCCAATTACTTTTACATTCTCTTGCAGTTGCTGAACCGTTCCAACTCGTGAATGATCCGTTGTAATAAATCCAACCGTTTTATTTTGCTCATATAACTGCCAAGCAATCTTTGCAAGTGTTGTCGTCTTTCCAACACCGGTCGGTCCGATTAACGCAATCGTTTGTACTTCCTTCTCAAACACATTTTCTGTATGAAAATATTCACTCATATCTTCAAAAATAAACTGCAAAACTTCTTCTTCTGTAATCAACGAAGTCTGTTCAAACTTTGCTCGCAGTTTCTTTTCATATACTGCTAAGAAATGCTCTTCCACTTCATTTTGCTCAAGTGTACGCAGCACTTTTTTTATAATGAATGGGACCGATGTCCCTTGCTCAGTTTCTTGCTCTGCTCGATTTGCAACATGAGTAGTTACTTCTACTTTTTCTTCTTGTTTTTCTACAGTTTTCATTACAACAAGTCCCTTATCAAACACTTGCAGTAATTTTTTCTTCTTCTCCACCCACGCTTCACTTTGAGCAAATGGCTTTGGCTTATACGGAATACTATGCGTTTTATTCTCAAGGTCATGTAAAATCGCTTGTATCTTTTGCACCTGAATCGTCTCTTGTGATTGTTTTTCTTTTACTTCTGTAGCGACTTGTTCTTGTTTGCCTTCATTTTTTTCAGGAAATTTCACAATCATTTCATATTGCTTTTTCCAAAAGAACGGCATCTTTCGCTTTGCTGTTTCAGCCACAACATAGTAATAATCATTTCCGTGCTCTGCAAAAAGTTTATGATACAATTCGTTTTTAGAATACGCTTGAATTCGCTTTATGCTTTCATTCTTTGTTGCACTTTCCATATTCTCTCACCTCTGCCTTACTCAATATATGCAATTTGGTCTACCGCAATTTCAGGTGCCAATTCACTTATGCATAGTACCTTCGCTTCTATTTGATAACGGTCAAGTAACCTTACGATACCGAAGCGGAAATCTTTACGACGGGTTAATAAAACTGGATCTCGTCCCATTAAACGAGACTGTTTAAAAATGTTTTGAATTTGATCAATAACACGTGTTTCTTGCTCTAAATCCCAGTTTAATAAATACCCTTGATAAGAGTTATTTACGACGTCAGCATCCAGTTCAATTGCATCTGAAAACAACGCTGCATAAATTTTCCCATCAGAGTTTTTCGCATGTTCACAAATTACTTTCGAAATACATTCTCGTACAAAAGCAGTAACACCGTCTGCCTGATTTTGATAAATCTCTTTTCCGTCAATAATACCTTCCATAATGGTTGGTAAATCTCGAATAGAGATACCCTCTTTTAACAGTTGTTTTACGACATTTTGAATAAGAGATAAATCGATTTCCTTCTTCTTAATTTCTTCCAATAATACGCCATGATCGTTTTCTAAAGATTGAATCAAATCTTTTACATGCTGACGTTGCAGCAGTTCATGCACATTACGACGAATCACTACATCTAAATGCGTAATTAAAATACTTAGCGGTTCTAATACTTGATAGCCTTTCATTTGTGCATCTTGTACAAGGTGCTCTAAAATCCAGTAACCATCTTCTCCAAAGATTGGATCTTTTGCTGGTTCCGCATCTAAATCAGCCATAACATTTGGTGTTTTCAGCGCTAATAAATAACCTGATTTTAAAACACCTTCTGCTACCTTTGCTCCTTTAATACGAATCACATATCGTCCGCGTGGTCTGAAGCTCGTATTATCTTTGAAGTTAATTCCAGGGACATTAATACCTAAATCTGTAATAATTGATTTTCGCATTAATACAACTTTATCACGCGCTGTTTCCCCGTTAATTTTTTGTTTCACAAGTGCCGCTAAATCAAGACCCAGTTCAACAATAATTGGATATTTATCCGTAAAGACACCAAATGAATCTTCTACTTTCTTCATTTGATCTTCATCACTTTGAATCATCTCTAATTCTTTTTGCAGCTCTTCTTCTTTTTCTTTCTTCAAACGCTTCTTATTGGTGTATCCTAAGAAAATAATTCCCCCGCCAACAATTAAGAACGGGATAATTGGTAGCGGTGAAAATACACCCATTGCAATAAATAAGCCTCCAAGCGCATATACAACAACGTCATGGGCCATTAACTCTTTATAAATACCTTCGTTCACCGTATCGTCTGAACCATCAAATACACGTGTAACGATAATCCCTGTCGAAATAGCTAGTAATAGCGAACCGATTTGGTTCACGATTCCATCACCAATTGTTAATTTTGTAAAATGATAGGCAGCTTCTTGGAATCCCATTCCTTGCTGCATCATCCCAACAATTAAACCAAAAATAATATTCACGAATAAGATAACGATACTAAATATAACGTCACCTTTTACAAATTTCCCGGCACCGTCCATTGCACCGTAAAACTCTGTTTCCATATTTAATTTCTTACGCTTGTCCTTTGCTTCTGTGTCTGTAATAATGCGCTGATTTAAATCCGCATCAATTGACATCTGTTTCCCTGGCAAAGAATCAAGTGTAAAACGTGCCGCAACTTCTGCTGTACGAGAAGAACCGTTTGCAACAATAAACTGGAAGATAATTAGTACGATAAAAATAACAATACCAATTAATAAGTTTCCGCCAATAACAAACTCACCGAATTCTTCAATAACATGACCAGCATTCCCATTCGTTAAAATGGCCCGCGTCGTCGAAACGTTAATCGAAACACGGAAAATCCCAATTAACAACAATAACGTTGGGAATGACTTTAACTCATCCCACTCTTTAATACTTGTTGCTCGCATATATACGAGCACTGCCATCCCAAGTAAAAAGACGATAATGACATCAAGTATAAATGGCGGCAATGGAATTAAAAGCGCTACAATAAACGACACTGCTAAAAAGATAGAAAAATAAGTTTTAGCTGAATCTATCTTAAACAAACAAAATCTCCTCCAAACGCGCCCTATACTTCAATTTGTTTCGTTTGAATTAAATAGCGCATAACTTCAATAACAGCAACATATAAATCTTCCGGAATCGTTTCATTTTCCTCAACTTGATAATATATCGAACGTGCTAGTGGACGATTTTCTACCATTGGTATATCTTGTTCACGCGCTAACGTTCGCATAAATAATGCCAGCTCATCTTCACCTTTTGCTACAACAATCGGCGCTGCATCAACTAGCTTATTATAACGAAGAGCAACAGAAATGTGAGTTGGGTTATTCACAATAAAGGTTGCACCGTCCATCTTTTTTGCAATCGCTCCCTGCAAAATTGCATGCATAAAGCTTTTTCGCTTTCCTTTTACTTCCGGATCTCCCTCGTTATCTTTATGCTCTTTTTTCACTTCTTCTTTTTTCATTTTTAAATCTTGTGCATGTTCCCATTTCTGATAAATAAAATCAATAATAGAAACAACAACAAGAATAATCAAAATGGCTAAAAATACATATTTAACTTGCTTTATAATTTCAACAAGTGACGCACTCCAATTAAACCCAATCATGCTCACAAGTTTTTCTAAATTCCGCTTAATTATGACATATGCGACATAGCTAAGAAGAATCATGTAAAATAAAGACTTCAAAATATCAACAATACTTCTTCTACTAAACAGTCTCGTAAAATAACTTTTCGGATTAATACGAGATGCTTTCGGTTTAATAATTTTTGCTGAAAATAAAAAACGTACTTGTATCATATAATTCATCATATGAAATGCATAAACGAGCACAAGAATAGGCACTGATATTTTTAATAGAAGCATACCCATTAAATAAAAGTATTCAGTTGTACTCGTCTTACTTCCAATTTGATCAAATAGCACCGCAACAGAATTGGCAATATCATACCCTAAGCGATTACCAAAAAAATAAATAACTGTCGCTAAAACAAGCACAGAAAACAAGTTATTTAAATCTTTACTCTTGGCAATGTTCCCTTCTTCACGTGCTTTTTTAATCTTCTGCGGGGTGGCTTTTTCTGTTTTATTATCTTTTGCCATAACCGTCCCTCTATTTCGTTAACAAAAAGTCAAATAGTTTCGTATATTCATCAAGTAATTCGTTTGTCACATTTTTAAACACATATCCAAACATCGGTACACTCATTGCAATAAATAAAATGCCGCACGTAATTTTTAAAACGTATGCATTCGCAAAAATATTAAGTTGCGGTGCATTTTTTGCAATTAAGATTAATACGAAATTTATAATGAATAAACAGCCCATAAGCGGAAGTGCAATTTCTACTGCAGACGTAATTGCAAATAATAACGTTGCTAATAAACTATCTAAAAAACTCTTCGTTAATAATTGTGAAATTGCTTCTGTATATTGAAACGACTTCAAAATTGTCGCAACAAAATAATCCATTCCGCCAAGTGCAATAAAAATAATCGTAAAGAAAATATCAAACATTGTTGAAATTAGTGTCGACTGCGCACCAGCATTCACATCAAACAAACTCGCTTGTGATAAACCAATATCAAAATCTAAAATATGTCCCGCCATCTTAGGAATGTTCCATAAAAACTCGACAATTTTTGAAAGTGTTAATCCAATTACAATTTGTGTCCCCGCATAACCGACAATATCCCAGATCGTCTCAATATGAGAAATATTCACTTTGTCAGCGACTGTAACCGATAATCCGAGCCCAAATGTAATTTTCACCATTGCTGGCATAGATCGCCCTGAAAAAAAGGGTAAAAAATACAAAAATGACGCAATACGGCAAAATGCAAAAAACGTTGCAACCCATAAATCCATATTCATGTTCCGTCACCCTTTTTCAATACGGACGCAGCAACGTCGGAATTTTGTCAAATAAATCTAAAACTAATGTTGTAATTTCTTGAAACATCCATGGACCAAGTATGATAATAACAAGAACAATGCTTGCCATTTTAGGTAAAAACGTAAGTGTTTGTTCTTGTATTTGCATCATTGCCATTAATACCGCAAGAATGATAACAACAATCATACTTACTCCCGCAACCGGAAGTAAAATTTCAAAACCTTTATAGAAAAAAGTTTGAAATATTTCTGTTATTGGTGATATATTCATGCAAATATGACTCCTATCACGTATTGTACAAACAAATTTCTTTCTCTAATCGGCTCTTAAGCAACCGTTTTAAACATAATATCGACGATTTTCGTATATCCACCTAAATATACAAAAACGAGTATTTTAAATGGTAAACTTAAGATCATCGGCGGCACCATCATCATTCCGAGATACATGAGTAATGTACTAACGATTAAATCAATAAAAACAAACGATAAATAAATAAACATCCCTGTTAATAAGCCTTTTTGAATTTGAGTCAATGTAAAAGACGGAACGAGAGTAAATAAAGAAATATCTTTCACATCTTTTGGCAACTCTTCATTTCGAACTTTTAACATCATTTTCAAATCATGCTTATACGTATGCTTTGACATGTAATCTTTCATAATCGGTTCTGTCTTCGCTGCTGCTTGACTCACTGTAATCTTGTCTTTTGTCATCGGATCCCAGACATCGCTTTTTAAATGCCCAAGAACAGGCTGCATCGTAAATAACGATAAAAACAACGCTAAGCCAACAAGTACTTGGTTGGGTGGTAAATTCATAACACCGAGTCCTTGACGTGTAATTCCAAGAACAATCATAAAATAAGTAAAGTGCGTAAACAGAAGCACAATAGACGAAGATAACGATAATAGCGTTACAAGTAAGAAAAGTTGGACACTCGAGTTATTCGTAAACTCTTTTCCATTTTCAAAATGAATAAATCCATTCGGTTCCGCGTACGCTGAATTTGCAAAAATAATGCAAAAAACAATAGAAAATGCAAAAATAATACTACTTGAAGAGATAATTTTTTTTATTTTCATGATGCATCCTCTACTTTTTCCTGCTGAATTTTTTCCTCTTTCATCGCCTCTTCTAATACTTTATGAAACTGATTTCCCGACAACTGGATGGAATGACTGCCGTTATTACCTATAACAGTAAACACTTGCTTACCATCTACTTCAAATAAGAATGCACTCGTTTGATGGTTGACATGCAAGCCATCTTTCACTTGAATCAAACCATTTTCCCCTTGCTTATAGAACTGGTGTTTTCTCGTCTTTTTCGTCATATAATAAGCACCATATCCGAGAGCACCAAATAATAATACAACTTGCACTAAGGTTGTCATATAACTCATATGACACCTCCTTTATTCATTCTCATTCGCCGCAGCTAATACCGCTTTTTTCTTATCGGCTTGAATTTCAGAAATGATAATTCCAAAATTTGCGTCCATCACAATTGCTTCACCAATTCCCACTTTTTCATCACTTAAATATACATCGACTTTATGTCCTAAGTTTTTTTCTACCTCTAAAATATCACCAACCTTCAGTTTTTTCACATCAGCTAGTGTTACACTTTTCTTGCCAAGTCGCACACCAAGTTCAATAGAGATATCTGAAACTTTTTCAATATGAGCTTTTGATTGCTCATTGTAATCTTTTACAACTTCATCTAAATCTACTAACGTAACAGAACATACTTCATGCTTCATATCCTACTCTCCCTCTCTTACTCTACAAAGCTTTTAAATAAAAATGCTTTACGCTGCCCTTCTTTTCCGATAAAACAATTAAACTTATGTTTCCCATCAACATACCCTCGTAATTGATCTGTTACTTTTGTATGTAATGGGATAATATCGCCTTCCTCAAACTGCTCTAGGTTGCCGATTGTCATCTTCTCTTCACCAATCGCGATATGTATCGGTTTACGAACTTTTTGTACTTCTGTTTCCACTTCAGTAGAATATGTTTTTCGTTTATCAGAAGAATGTTCAACAATATTCTCTGACGTTAACTTATCCATAATCTCTTCAACAGATAAAAACGGAATGCCTAGTCGCACTGTTGTATTCCAATAATCCGTTTTCATATCTACGTTTAACAGCGAAATAATGTCACTTGCCGTTGTAATTTTAAGAACATTTGGATCTGTTTCTGTTGCCACAAGGTGCGGTTGTATCTCAAGTATACTTTCAAACGATCGTTTTAAATTATCACAAAGAATAGAAAATACATTATCCAATGTTATAAATTCAAACGATGTTAACGGTCTGCGAAGTGTAAAATCACGCTTCGGTTCTCCGCCAAGCCAGCACTCATGGATATAAATGATGAAAGCTAAGTCCATTTCAATAACAATCTCACCAAGGTTTGGCAAACCTAGATCAACAACACAATATAAATAATAATCTTTCGGCATTTTCTCTACATACTCACTCGTAAATGGAACTTGCTCCACTGTCGATGGATCCAGCTCCATTGGAATACGGATTCGGGCTGCAAGCGCTTGAGCCGTCTGTTTTCCAAAGTTCGTCGCGATCGTTTGTAAACTCCGCAAGTGCTCTACACCAAATTTTTCTGGTCTATTAAAATCATATTCTTGAAACTTGCCTTGTTTCTCTGCTTCCTGTGCAAAATCTGGCATTTCTGCCCCTTCATTCATCGCCCTTAACAGCGCGTCAATTTGCTCTTGACTTAATTTATCACCGCTCATGAAAATCCCCTTTCTTATTTCTTCAACTCGACAACTTCAACGTACATTTTGCCGCTTTTTGTCAAAATTTTGCCGGTTCCAATTTCTTGATTTTCTAACATAATACGCACTGTATTTTTCTTGGAATGTTCAAGGCGATACAATGTTCCTTTTGTAATGTGAAGCAGATCATCAATCTTCTTTTTCGTCTTTCCAATTTCAAAATGAATTGTTAGTGGAATATCATCATGTAATTTCATTTCTAGCAACTCCCATATCATGTTTACACAATTTCTGTTTTATATAAGAAACTTTACTTGGAAACATCAACATTTAATATTTTTTTAATATATTTTTCTGTTTCTTGAAACGGTGGTACACCCCCATACTTTTTCACATTTCCTGGTCCTGCATTATAAGCTGCAAGTGCCAATACGAGATCCCCATTATATTTTTTCAAATATCCCGTTAATTCCTTCACACCACCTTCGATGTTTTCAGCAGGTGAAAATGGATTTTTCACACCCTGTTCCTTCACATTATCTGGCATAAGCTGCATTAATCCCAGTGCGCCTGCTGAAGAGACTGTATTTGGATTGTAATCTGATTCTACTTCGATCATTTTCTGAATTAACGTTTTTGGAATACCATATGTATTACTTGTTTTTTGAATAATATCCACATACTTTCCTTCATTCTTAGATCGTACGTTTTGAATATTATATTTTTTCGTTAATCCCCACGTATCCATATCCGTGTTTGTTACATCAGAAAAACGACGCGAAAACTCCTGCTGAGCAACTTGCAAAGGTTCCGCATTTTTCACGTCCATCTCAGTTGCTACATTTTGATTCTCTCTTACTTGAGAAAGCTTCTTATCCATTTTCACTTCCTTGGCAGTTTCATTTTGAAGTGCCACTCCAAATGAACTACTCATAAAAGCTTTTGGACTACTTAGCTTTTTCTCTATCTGCCCTTTTCTATAAGAAAGGACTTCTTTCACTACATTTCCAATAATCATAATATCACCTTTTAGTTAAATAGAGATAACCTAATATTAGAGTTTTTTATAAAACTTTGCAATAATCTTAAAAAAAAATACGGATAATTAATAAGATAAACTTAAGTTTTTCACAAAAATAAGTAATAAGCGGATATATTTTACATTTTATATAGATATAAATTGAAAAACTGGCATAAAAACCTTTTCTTTTTAGATGGGTGAGAGCGTCTGGCCACGCATTAGAGCGGTCAGGGCCTTTTTCTGCCACATGCCTAGTTTAACAAAGGGAGCAGGTCAGTAGGAGGCATGTTTGATTCCGCAGAGCTGCAATCTTTGTTTTAAAAAGCCGATTTGGATTTATATAGATATACATCCAAATCACAGCTTAAAAAACTTACTTTTTTGATGGACGAGAGCGTCTGGCTATACGTAGAAGCAGTCAGGGCCTGTTCCCCTACCACGCGCAAAGTTTTAAAACAAAGAAAAGTAGTAAAGTGTAGGTCCATTTTTATCCCCATGACAGCAATCTATATGCTGAAAAATGAAAATAACTTGCTATAGGTAATAAGGAGGGGGCGTATTTTCGCTGGAATTATACTCCTTACCGAACTTCTAAACGAAATGTATGACTGAGTAGTTACTTAAAAAGTACATATATAGAAAGAAAAAATAAGTTGCATGTATTTTTTAAAAACGTAAAGATTTTTTCGGAGCACATATAATGAGGTAACGACATAAAAACCCATTTCTTTTTAGGAGAGAATGAGAAAGTCTGTCCATGCATAGTAGCGGTCAGGGCCTTTTCCTGCCACGTGCCAAGTTTTAAAACAAAGAAAGGTAGCAAAGTGTAGGTCCATTTTTACCTCGCATTAACGGGCAGTACAGGACAGGGACTCACGGGGAAGAAAACTGCCCGTAAAAGCCCGATTGGTGAGAGCTTTCCATCAGTGAGAAAAGCGTCACTGATGGGAGTTTCACTTTATCTTCATGACAGCAATCTATATGCTAAAAAATGAAAATAACTTTCTATAGGTAATAAGGAGGTTTCGCTGGAATCATACTCCTTACCAAACTTCTAAATGAAATGTATGACTGAGTAGTTGCCTTCTATTATTAATAGTAGCTCCCCTATAATGATTCAGCGAAAACATAAAACATTATTCGTATTTATAAACAAATCACTTGAAACAACAGTAAAATGTGGTCAATGAAGGGAAATGAAAAATCTCAGATTATTTCATTTCCCTTCATAATATCAATACAAATTGAAAAAACGGCAAAAAGCCTCTCTTTTTGAGATCGGCAAGAGTATCTAGCTATAAGGCCTATTTCTGCCACGTGCCAAGTTTTAAAAACATAAAAAGCGAGTACAGATGATGTTTACTCTGCATCGTACTGATATGTTGAATAATCAAAATGAATGTACATAGATTTTTTCTCCTATATTCATTTAAGAAATTCATCTTTTTTTAAATTTTTTTTATTAAATTTATCAATTCCCCCAATGATATTACATAAAAATATGTAATATCATTTATTCTCTATGTTCTCAAAACCCTTGATACATAAGGGTTAATTTGATTTCTATTACTATGATTTTTATATTTGGTATTTTTATATTCATTTATTCCGATAAACCGTTGACATATTATAAAATACGGATTACAATAAGGTTGTGGTTGATTGATCCGCATATCTTAATAAAAAGATTTAGGGAACGGTCAATTAATAAAAAACAAAAATTTTGGGGGTTTTTAATCATGAGAATTAACACTAACATCAACAGCATGCGTACTCAAGAGTACATGCGCCAAACACAAGACAAAATGAACACTGCTATGAACCGTTTATCAAGCGGTAAACGCATCAACAGTGCAGCTGACGATGCAGCTGGTTTAGCAATCGCTACTCGTATGACTGCTAAAAAAGGCGGCCTAGAAATGGGTGCTAAAAATACTCAAGACGCTATGTCTTCATTACGCACTGCTGATTCAGCATTAGGATCAATTTCAAACATCTTACTTCGTATGCGTGACCTTGCAACACAAGCTGCAACTGGCACAAACAATGACACAGATAGAAATTCTTTAGACTTAGAATACCAAGAATTAACTCAAGAAATTAACCATATTTCTGATAAAACAAACTTTAATGGTAAAGCGATATTAGCAGCTACAGGTACAGATATGAAGATTCAACTTTCTGACGTATCTGAAGATACTCTTGAAATTAAATCAGTTGATGCGCATGTAGCTAAATTAGTTGCTGGTGCTCTTGATGCTACTGGTGCTGTTGCTGCTGCTCCTGCTACAGATATCAAAACTGACGTTAATGCTGGACAAGCTATGAGAGACATTGATAAAGCTATTCAAACTGTTGCTGATATGCGTGCAACTTACGGTTCTCAATTAAACCGTTTAGACCATAACTTAAACAACGTATCTAGCCAATCTATCAACATGGGTGCTGCAGCTTCTCAAATCCAAGACGCTGACATGGCGAAAGAAATGTCTGAAATGACTAAGTTCAAAATCTTGAACGAAGCTGGTATCAGCATGCTTTCTCAAGCTAACCAAACTCCACAAATGGTAAGTAAATTATTACAATAATCCATTTGATGATATAACAGAAAAAAACCTTTCCGCTTGCGGTTAGGTTTTTTTCTGTATTGAAGTAAAATAAGTGTTTATCCCTCCCCTCTCTGTTCCAACTTTCCCCCATGCAGCTTTCCTATATTCTCGAGCTTTTAAAATTAAAAAGTAACTACTCAGTCACTCTATGAAAAAAAGGCAGAAAAACATTTTTTAAAATGGTCGAGAAGGACTGGCTATGCATAGGAGCGGTCAGTGCCTTTTCCTGCCACGCGCAAAGCTTTAAAACAAAGAAAGGCAGCTTTGTGAATTTTTCATAGTTGAGTAGTCATATAACAATACCATTTCAACTACACATATCCCAACAAAAACAGTAACAAAAGGGGTTACTCAGAATAGACATTTTTCTGCAACCTTACACTCCCCCCTCTCTTTTTGTTTTAAACCCCGCACGTGGCAAAAACAAGCCCTGACCGCTTCTATGCACGGCCCGATGCTCTGGCCCATTCAAAAAGAGAGGGTTTTTATGTTTTTTAAAATTCATATTTATATAAAAAAGAAGTCGTCCGCTTCCGGATGACTTCTCTTATTTCACCACTGACACAACCTGCCCACTGCGATCAATCATAACTTTTAATTGTCCTTCTGTTGGACCACTATATAATCCAAGTTTATACAAGTCTTGTTTGCACATATTTACGAAATACGGCAAGGTACGAATTTGTTCTACATCAGAACTTGTGATAAAGCGAATCATATGATTTGTCATTTCTCTCATATCTGCTACAAGCTCCTCTTTTTCTCTTCGTAAGCGCTCTGTTTCACTGTGTAAAGCCATAATTTCTTTTCTAAATCCATCGATATCTTGTTCATCTTTGAACCGCTCTGCAGCCATGCTAGACAATTTATAAATTCCATCCATAAAGCGATACAACCCAGTTGCATTCTGTTCATCTTTTTCATCTATCGATTGGAAATTATCAACAATCCCGGACAATACAGTAACAAGATTATTATCTATTTTGGGACTTTCCTCTTTTATTTTTACTTCTTTTTTATACTCTTCCTTATGAAAAGGTAATTGTTTTATAAAAGTAGTCTTTCGTTTTCGACCTGGTTTTTGTTTTTTTATATTTTCTAAACCAATTTCTTCTTTTCTTAATTTATAATACGTATTCTGCAATTGACTTGGTGTTTTTAAAAATAGTTGTAATTTTTCCTTACTTAAACAATCAGAAATCTCTAAAATGTTCATACCGTTCTGCTGACAAAATTGGTAAACTCCTTGTAATAAAGCTAACTCAGACTTCAACCATGCTATATCTGACTGTTCGTATACTTCAAAACCACCAAATTTTTCTATATCCATTTGAAAAAGAAACATTTTATTATACAAATCCAATACTTCTTCAAATTTCATATGGAATTTTTTTGATATTTTTCTAAATTCCTCTTCCGTATTTTTCATTTTACCTTTCTTTTTCAGTAATTCTTGTAACTTCTTTAAAACGAAAACTGCGTTGTCTTGTGCCATCTCCCATCGCACTCCCCTTAAATGACCCCTTATCATTTGTAAAAATAGTAAATTTTACATATTAATCATATAATATATGTCAAATACATGTCAATTAATTAACATAAAAAAATATATAAAAAGTATAAAAATATAATATTGATACACCATTTTGATTTTTCGTCATATAAGTCGCTGCTATGCAGAAAAAAGCATAACCTGCACTCTCGCTTTCTCTCTGTGTTTTAAACCATTGCACGTGGCAAAAATAGGCCCTGACCGCTTCTACGCATGGCCAGACGCTCTCGCCAACCTAAAAAAGAGGTTTTTTAAATCATCTTTTAATTTATATGAAAAAAAGCAACTACTCAGCTATACATTTCATTTAGAAGTTTGGTAAGGAGTATAATTCCAGCCATGAAGATAAAAATGTGCCTACACCTCGCTGCCTTTCTTTGTTTTAAAACTTTACACGAGGCAGAAACAGGCCCTGACCGCTTCTAGCATGGCCAGTTGCTCTCGCCAACCTAAAAAAAGAGGTTTTTTAAGTCTTTTTTCTATATAAATAGAAAAAAGAAGATAATTCTCTATATAATAGATCATTACCTTCTTTTTTCATTAGGATGTGTGTATTGTTTAAAATATATTTATTTATAAAACGTAACTACTCAGTCATACATTTCTTTTAGAAATTTGGTAAGGAGTATGATTCCAGCGAAAATACGCCCCTTATTACCTATAGAAAGTTATTTTCATGTTTCATCATCTAGATTGCTGCTGTGAAGATACAAATAGATCTACACCTTGCTACCTTCCTTTGTTTTAAAACTTGGCATGTGGCAGGAATAGGCCCTGACCGCTCCAACACGTGGCCAGATGCTCTCGCCAACCTAAAAGAAAAGTGGTTTTTAGGCCGGTTTCTCAGTGACTGAGTAGTTACTATAAAACAAGCTTATCTACAAGTCCGATTAACTCTTGAATGTCCGGCTTACTTACTTGTGCATTAGCTCCAACAGATTCGCCTTTATGATACAATTCATTTGTAATTAAAGAAGAGAAAATAACAACTGGTAATCGGTTCATTATCTTGTGCTCTTTAATCACTTTCGTTAAATGGTGTCCATCCATTTTTGGCATTTCGATATCTGTAATAAGCAAATGAATATGTTGGAACATATTCTCAGCTTGTTCTTCTGCCAGTTTTTCAATTTGTGCTAATGCTTCTGCACCGTTACTGAAGAAGTTAATTTTTCTATATCCAGCTGTTGTTAATGTTTCTTCTAATATTTGGCGAAGCATCGCAGAATCTTCTGCAATATAAATACTTTTCTCAGCACGATCTGTTTTTTCTACTAGTCCAGTTAGTTTTTGTGTTTCATAACCAACATTGCTAATTTCACATACGATTTTTTCATAATCTAATAATAAAATAATTTTCTCATCAAGCTTAACAATTCCCGATGTTGTTTCTTCTAGTCCCATCGATAAAGAAGTTGGTTCATCAATCTGTTCCCATGAAATACGTTGGATACGATGCACTTCATCTACACGGAAAATCACTTTCATTTGATTCAATTCTGAAATGATAAACTTTGTTTGGTCTAGTGGTTTATTGGATTTTAAGTTCAAAGCTTGTGCTAAGTTAATAATAGGTAAAATTTCACCGCGTACTTGTACAACACCTTCAACTGCTGTATTTGCTTCTGGAACTGGTGTTACTGGAAACGGATTAATAATTTCACGTACTTTCATAACATTTATACTAAATAAATTTTCACCAATTGTATATGTTACGATTTCTAACTCATTTGTTCCACTTTCTAGTAAAATACTTTGCGCTTGTGACATAGACGGGTAATTCTCCTCTCTATTTATATATATTATATATATACCTTACTCATTTGTAAGTGAAACGATCGTATCAAGCAATATTCCTTGTGCCTCTGATATTTCTGCCGTTGAAGCTTCCCACCTTTGCGTAATTTCTTTCTCAACTTGTACGCGTAAGGAATCATCCATTTCCTTTAAGAGAAAAATTTTCGTTTCTTCATCAACATCAAGTAATGCAAGTCCATATATTTCCGGATCTCGCATCGTTTGAAATAATTTCTTCATAATAACGGGTGCAACATGTTTCACTTTTTCAATATGAATCGCTTTATCAGAGAACAAGAGTTCATATTGAATAAACGTGACATTTTGTTTTACAACTTGGAAATAACAGTTGTTTTTTTTGTCATTGACAAAATAACCATTTGGATCCGCTATTACACTCTCTACCTTACGAATTAAATCAGGTAAACTATTTGCTACCATAATCGTCCGTTGCTCAATTTCACTTGGTGAAATGAACGTTACACGGTATTTATTTTGCGCCATATTCATTTCCTCCCTTATTGGCATTTACTATAATTTTCCGACATATAAGCCACTGCTATGCAACTCGCTTTCTCTCTTTGTTTTAAATCGTTGCACGTGGCAGAAAAGGGCCCTGACCGCTTCTATGCACGGCCAGATGCTCTCGCCTAACTAAAAAGAAATAGGTTTTTATGTCGTTTTTTAACTTGTATATATAACAGCCTCACATGTTACAAAAACTTCATTTTACGAAACTGCAAGTAATTCCAGATTATTAAACCAAAATGCTAACTGCTGATCTATTATACCTGGCAAACCAATAAAGAATGAACGACAATGAATAACATCCGCAAACGCTTGATACTTCCATTTGTTACCGCTATAAATCCCAATAAAATAAAATTCATGAACACGGCCGATTACTGCTTGCTTCTCTCCAAATGTGTAAGGAGGTACCTGTTTAATAGCAAATTGGTTTGGTAAATATTTACCTTCTTGCTGTTCAATATTTAAAATTTGCTGTGCAAGCTCTCGTTTATCTTGAAAAAACGGCAACTGCAAAATTCGTTCTTCTCTTGTCATATTTGTATAAACCTCACTATTCACGAATAAAAGATATAGAATCTATATCTTTTATTCGGTATTAACAGGCAGTAAGACCTCCACCATGCAAAGAAAAAACGTAACTACTCAGTCATAGATTTCATTGGAAAGTTATTTTCATGTAACAGCATCTAGATTGCTGTTACGACAATAAAAATGGCAATGCGCCTCGCTACCTTTTTTTGTTTTAAAACGCCAGGTGTGGCAGGAAAAGGCCCTGACCGCTCCAACACGCGGCCAGTTGCTCTCTCCAACCTAAAAAGAAAGTGGTTTTCTTCCTTTTTTTCATAGAGGGACTGAGTAGTTACGAAAATACATAGGCGAAGGATAACTGTTCAATTGGTTCAACCTCTATCAGTTAGGACGAAGGTCCCACTGATAGAGGCTCAGCTTTCTTAGCGAATTAAGTTTACAACTTCATTTAACACATCGTCTGCTACTTTAATTACTTTTGTATTTCCAGTGAATCCTTTTTGATACACCATTAAATCAACAAATTCTACTGCTAAATCAACGTTTGATCCTTCTTGTGCTTGTCCGCGCACTGTACCAGCACCATTTTGTTTAGAAACACCTAAAGCAGGGTTACCAGCAGATGGTGTCGATACATAGTTTCCATTCCCTATTTTCATAAGTCCTTGTTCGTTCGCGAATGTCGCTACTGCAAGTTGTCCTGCTGCTCTGCTACTTCCATCTTTATAAGTCAGCATGATATAACCACCATCAGAAATTTTGCAATCTTCCACTATTGTCGCAGGACGACCTGTAACCTCTTTCTCCTTTATTGTTTTTTCAGTTGGATAATTTGTTGCACCACTTAAGTCTAATTCTACTCCAGCACCAAATGGAATTGTCACTTTTCCGCCTTGCGTAATTTTATTCGTAACTGGATCACGAACTACCGCTGTATCTGTTTGAATTAGTTCTCCAAGATTATTAAACTTCAGATCTTTATTATTAACTAGGTTAGTAAAAGTTTTCTCATTTTTCGCATCGTTTCGAACTGATACGCTATACTTATATTCTCCATCTACTGGCTTTCCTTGGGCGTCTGTAACTTGTTTCAAATCTACGCTCATTGTAAATTTATTTCCTTCTTCATCATACACTTCAAATTGATGTTGAATTTCTCCGATATTTCTTGGAATGTTTCCTGTGAGGCTTGCGTGATCAGTACGTGATCCAGGAATTGCACTATCCTTTGGAATTTTAATTGGCTGCGGTGCACTAGAAAAATCAATTTCCTGTTTTCCAGGCTTCGTCGGATACGCAAGTACATATTGTCCTTCAGAATTTACAACATAATTTTCATTAGATACATTAAATGTACCTTTACGTGTATACTGTACACTTCCACCTTTTGAATCACCAACAACAAAGAATCCATTCCCTTCAATTGCTGCTTCTGTTTTTCCATTTGTCATATTAATAGGGCCTGTTGCATAATCTGTTGTTATTCCGCTTAGTTTCACACCATTACCAATACTTTTTGGATTCGTGCCAGCATAATTTTCATCGCCTCTTGCACCCATTGTATTGTTATATAATAAATCATCAAACACTGCTTTTTGTTTTTTGTACCCTACTGTTTGGCTGTTAGCGATGTTATTTGATGTGATACTTAATGCGTTTTGCATTGCGTTCATACCTGTAATACTTGTATATAATGCTTTAATCATATTCTTTGTACACTCCTTAAAATTTTGTTTAATGTTTGTATTGCTTATTTTGTTGTTGCTGATGGCATTATTTCTTTATCAGACGCATCTACAACGAAACGAAGTGATACAATTTGATCACCTATTACAAGCTGTACATCATTGTTTGCTCCAAGGCGAATCGTATCGACTTTCCCTACTACTTCCTTCCCTTCGCCGTTTACACCTTTTACGTATTTACCAAGAAACTTCATGCCACCATCTAGTGCTGTTGTATACATCGTGTCTTTCAATGAATCAACAGCTTTTGTCATATTTTGCACTTGTTCCATAAGTGACAATTGTGACATTTGATTCATCATTTGATTCGTATCCATAGCATTCATTGGATCTTGATGTTGAAAACTCGCTAAAAAGAGTTTTAGAAAATCATCTTTGCCCATAATACCAGGTGTTTTTTGTTGCGTAGTTGTAACATTATTATTTTGTACTTGCTTCGTTTGCCCTACTGGGATATGGTTTGTACTTGTTGTATTGAGTCCAACCGTTGGCACTTTTTATTCCTCCAATAATCCAGCAAAGTCTTGCTCTGCCTTCTGTTCTTTCTTGACAACTACTTGTTTTTGCTTATATTGTTGTCCTTTTTCCTGCTGCTCACGTTTTTGATCTTTATCTGTATAGCTTAGTTCAATTTGAATATCTTTTTCTTTTAATTTATTTTTCAATTCCTCAAAAATAATTTCAACTTTCTTCTTCGCATCGTGTTTGTCCATTTCAATATGAACTTGAATTTGATCGCCTTGCTTTTTCATATACACAGTTAATGCGCCAAGCTTTTCAGGATTTAATTGAAAAAGAACGCGTTCTTGTTTTACGACAAACTTTTGCAACTCTTCAACATGTGCTTCCATCTTCTTCCCTAAATCAGGAAGTGCTACTTTTTGCGCTGGCATATCTTGCTTTACAACTGAATCATTTCCTACAAGAAGTGGTTTCGCATTGGTTTCGCCTGTTGGAAGTTGAACATCCGTATCTTCAACTGTTGGAGCTTTTTTCAGCTCATCTTTGTTAGTGGATTGTTCTATTTCATGTTTGCTTATTGTTGCAATTGGTTCTTGCTCTTTTTTCATTAAATCACACGTTTCACTTTGTATGATCTTTGCAAATTCAGTCATATTTTCTGGCGTTGTTAATTTTTCTAACGCCATCCCTATTGTGTCTTCCAAACATATTGCATTTTGAATATTATTCTCTTTCAAAAATCCCATAAGCGATTGAAACTCTGTTGCTGGAAGCTCGTTTAATTTTATATTTCCATACGTCTCATATATATTTTGCATTTTTTGTATGTATTGATATAACGATTCTGGCTGCGCACGTAGTTGCTCAATTCCTAGCATCTGTTCTGAAATGGCTAGCAGTAACTCTTCTATCGGCTTTTTTTCTTCTTTCTCTTCTTTTGAAACGAGCGATTCCTTTTTTACAAACTTACTCTTTTCAACTTCATAACTCTTTTCTGTCATTTCTTTTGGCGGTTCGCTTTTTTCTATAGTTGATGGTTTTGGCTTCTTCACCGACTTCTCGTTCATTTTCTCTGAAAATGAAGTCTGTTCTTCTTTCGGTTGCACTTCAAATGGTTTTTCTTTTCGCTGTGACACATTCAATTGCACTGGTAAGATAGATTCAATCATTTCTTTCACATCACCCATTCATACACATTCTTAAGTCGAGCAACATTTTTTCTTCACGTTTTCCTTGTTCCTTTGCAAGTTTCTGGCAATCTTGCTGGAACATTTCATCAATCACGCGTTCTTTCTCTTGAATTCGCTCTAGCAGAAGTTTATTTTTCAAAATAAACTCTTCAATTTTTTCTATTTTCCTATTCCATTCCTCTATTCTTTCAGGTGAAAACGTATGAGAGGACAACATGCCAATATGAATACTTTCATTGACTTGCATCACTTTACTACGTGATTGAAAAACATTCAAATCATGTGCTTTTTTTGCTTCTATCTTTCGTTTTTCCGTTGTTAATTCATACACTTCTTTTAAGACATGTTCTTTTTCTTGATTCATTTGTATTTTTATCGTTTCATACTGTTTTGTTTTCACCTGCTTTTTAAACCCCTTTCTATTATACCTTTACTTATTCTTATTATATAGGTTTTTTAGAAAAAAATCCGCTAAATATCCTAGAATCTTAATATATTTATTAAATAAAAAGACCTCAAAATTGAGGTCTTTACATAACACCATCCATTTGCTGAATTACATCGGCAAAACGATAGCTTTCCGTTCGACCTTGCTTTAAAAATGTATGAATATCATCTACTTTATTTTTACATGCAAAAATATATGCATTTTCTTCATTTTCTTGAATTGTACCGAGTTTAAAGTACAATTCATTTTCTTGATAAATTGATAGCGTCTTCCGTATTTCATTCGCAAGCTTCCACTGCTCCGGTGCTACAACCTCTTCCATAATTCGACTTACAGAATCTAATACAGAAATAGCTGGATAATGATTTAATGTAGCTAAATCACGCTTCAATACAATGTGTCCATCTAAAATACCACGTGCTAAATCTGGTACTGGACCATTTAAATCGTCACCATCAACAAGAACCGTATAAATACCTGTAATCGAACCTATTTTCGTTTTTCCAGAACGCTCAAGTAATTTCTTCATATAACTTTCCATTAACAATGTTTTCCCACCAATCGGCAGCTCTTTCACTGCAATATCCACGCTTCTTCTGGCATCAGCAAAGCGGGTAACAGAATCCATCATGAGCAGAACGTTCTTACCTTGATCGCGAAAATATTCTGCGATTGAAGTTGCTAATTTTGCAGCACGAAGCTGCATAAGGTGACTTTCATCAGACGTTGCTACAACAACGACGCTTTTTTTCATTCCTTCTTCGCCTAACTCTTTGCGAATAAAATCCTTTACTTCACGTCCTCGTTCACCAACTAAACTAATCACATTAATATCTGCACTTGCATTTTTGGCAATCATCCCAAGCAATGTTGATTTCCCAACACCCGAGCCTGCAAAAATACCAATCTTTTGACCAACACCAATCGTTAACATGCCATCAATTGATTTAATACCTGTCTCAAACACTTCTGTAATTTCTTCACGATCAAACGCATGAATCGGAGGTGCATCAAGCCTCATTTTTTGCAGCGGTATAGTTGCTTCTGGTTCGTTTAAGATCTCGCCATTTGCATTTAACACTTTCCCAAGCAAATGCTCACCACGCGGCACAGTCACATCTTCGCTAATAAGTGTAACAGCGTCCCCATAACAAACCTTTTCAGTTTGTTCAAATGGAAGAAGCATATTATTCTCTTTTTCAATCGCAATTACTTCGCATAAGACATGATGCTCTCCAACAAGACAGACATCACCGATTTTTGCTTTCGGTCCTTTCGAAACAAAAAATTGCTCTTGTACACTATGTACTTTCCCTCTTTTAATATAAAACGGGGCTTCAATAAACGCATTCCACTTTTCATGTTCTTTTACAAGCCGCTCTTTCATACTGGTTGCCCCTCAAGTAATTGCTTTTCTTTCCACTGTTCACGAAGCGTTTCAAAAATTGGATTGAATTTAAATTCAAAAAACTCTTTTTCTTCTTCTAAAATAAATTCACCAAACTGTAAAGAAAAATCATATTTCCATTCAACAAGTTCAAGGAGCCAATACTCTTTTGTTACAGCTTTTTCTCGTTCAATTTGCTCAAACGTTGCTGGATGAACAGTAATGGAAAGTTTTTCAAACGATGTTGGTAACGTTTGGACAATCCCTTTTAAAATCGGTAACAACTCCAGCTGACGGACATCAATAGCTTGATTTACAATATTTTGAGCTAAGTGTAGCGATTGGTCCCAAAGCAATTCTGACCATTCTGTTGCAATCTCTTTTTGTTCTTCAAGCAAAGCACGGCGATCTACCGCGATTTGTTTTTGGTGTTCTTCTCGTAACACTTCAAGCTGTGCTCTTTCTTGCTGCAACTTTGCTCTCTCTTCCTCTAACTCTTTCTCTAACTCTTTCTCTATTTGTTGCAAACGAAGCGTTTGCGACTGCAGCTGTTCCTTTTGAACAAGTAATTCCCTTTTCATTTCATTTATTTCCGAGGCTTCGGCGCAATCTACTATCTCTATTTCTGGTTGCGGTTGTGGAAATTGTAATTCATACGATTGATGAGAAAAAGAAACAGAATTCTTCGGAATTCTGTTTTTAAATAAGGACATCTTCTTCACCTCTTTGAATAACAATACGACCTTCTTTTTCTAGTTTTTTCACAGTACTTGTAATTGTTTGTTGTGCTTTCTCAGCATCTTTCATCTTAAGTGGACCAAGACCATCTAGTTCTTCCAGGATCATACCTTTACGGTTAGTAGACATACATGTAAATAACTTCTCTTTGATTTCTTCTTTCGCAATTTTTAATGCTTTAGCAATAAGTCCGTTGTCAGAAATTTCTTCTAATACACGGCGCATTGCTAAATCTTCAAGACGTAATAAGTCTTCAAAGACAAACATATTTTCTTTAATTTTCTCAGATAATTCATAATCAACTTCATCAAGTTTTTCAAACACTGTTTTCTCTACACCGCGAGAAACGTTATTTAAGATGTTTACAATTGTTTTCAAACCATCCGTTTTGTTAATTGCACTAAACGCCATCATGTTTAATTTCGATTTTAATAAATCACCAATTTGTCCAATCAGGTCGCTATCAACTTGTTCAAGCTTTGCAATCCCCATAACTGTTTCCACTCTTTTATAATCTGGCAATCTTTCAATTAACCTTGAAGCAAGCTGTGGTTTTATGTACGACGCAATAATTGCAATGGTCTGTGGTGATTCATCGTTTAATACTGTTAGTAATGGTTCTAAATCCGTCAGTGAGTTAAGAAACTCAAACGGATTATCTTTATTGTACCATAAGTCTTCTAATAACTTTTCCAACTCTTCTTCCGGCATATTTTTGAAAATACGGCGAATATATTCTTTATCTGGTGTTACTAAATTCAATTCTCTTACATTTAATTCATATAAAAATTCTCCTAATACGTTTTCTAACGTTTCGGTTTTATATGGACGAAACTTAGCAATTTCGCGTAATAAGACTTCTTTTTCATCTTCATTCATATATTCAATAATTTGTGTTGCCACATCTTCCTCTAACATACGAACAAGTATGGCAGCTTTTTCTTTCGAAGAGATTCCTTCTATCATCACTTATGTCCCTCACTGTCCGTTTAACCATTTTTTAATTACTTTTGCAGTACCTTCTGTATGCTCTCTTGTTACTTGATGTACTTGGTCATCTAATGAAGGTTCTGTCGGTTCTGGTACTTCTATTTTCTCTTGATATTCCATAACGTCTTCGGTAGCCTTTACTTCTTCGATTACTTCTGGTTCAAATTCTTCTTCTATTTCTTCTTCTTTTCGTTTCCCTAAGAAGTACCATAACGCACCGCCTAATAGTAATAAACCTACTAGAGAACCTCCAAGAATCCACCAATTAAAGCCACTTTCTTGTTCTTCTTTTGGCTCAGCTTTCTTCGGCTCATCAAATTGAACAGTCACAATATTCACTTGACCATTCGTATAGTTTCCATTTGGATCTGCTTGTAATCCAGCAGCCGTTCCAATTGCTTGCTTAAAGGCATTAATATCAATATTTCTTTTTGCTAATGTTTTATTGTCTACCCAAACAACGATATTCGTTTTCGTTAATTCTGGATGTTTCTTAACTGTTTCAACTGTTTTATCAATTTCATAGTTTTCGATTTTATTTCCGCTATTTTGATCATAGACAACTTTTCCATTTTTGTTCTTATCAATGCCATAGTTAGGAACTTCACCATTTGCAGTAATCCCTGCGCTTTGCTGCGGTGCTCCTTCTTGTGCTGTCGATTTCTCTTGTTGATCTTGTTTACTACGAAGTACACCTTTGTCACCATACTTCTCAGACTGCTTTGTTACTTCATCGTAGTTCACAGATACTTTCGTATTCACTTTAAAATCATTTAACTTAAACATGCTCGTTAATGTTGATTCAATGTCTTGCTTTAATTTATCTTCTATTTCATTTTGAAGTTTTATTTCTTTGTCATAAGAAGATGAACCCTTATTCTGTGATTCACTTGTGCCTTTTGAAAGGATTCCTTTTTTATTATCAATAACGCTTACTTCTTCTGATTTTACCCCTGTTACAGCAGCACTAATCATATGTTGAATACCCATAATTTGATCTTCTGTTAACGTTTGGCCTCTTTTCACGCCAACTGTCACAGCTGCTGTACCTTTTGCTTTTTCTTCCTCAAAAATTGTTTCCTTTTCTGGTAAAGTAATTTGTACATTTGCACTTTCAATTGTTGCAAAGTTTCTTACAATATCTTGCTCTAATTGCTTCTTCGTTCCGACAAGCTGTTTCATCTTTTTATCTTGTTCACTAGAACCAAGTGAGCTTTCCAATAAAATATCTTCACCGCTTTTCGAATTAAACGGTAAACCCATTCCTGTCATTTCTTTTCGAATCATAGGGGCATCTTTCTTTAATACAGCAATAGAACCATCTTGATTCAGCTTATAGTCAACCCCTAACTTCGATAATTCAACAGTTATATCTTGTTTATCTTTATCACTTAAACTTTGGTAAACAGTCATATATTTATCAGGCATCGTGTAATAGAGCAATCCAGCTGTAATAATAGCTAAAATAGCAGCTCCAATCACCATCTTATGCCACGCTTTTAACGACTGGAACACACCTTTTATTTTTTCCATTTCACACACATCCGTCCATATTTCTAAATTTGCATACTCATAAGCTGTTTATAATTTTCGATAAGATTATCTCTAATAACAGCTGCTGTTTTCATTTGTGCTTCTGCTTTTTTTTGTTGAATCATTACTTCATGTGTTTCTCCTACACCTTTTGTAAGCAAATCATATACTGCTGTTTGGGCATTGTTTTGTGTTTGATTCATGCCTTCAAGTAAATCGATAAACGCTTTTCCTTCTACAGGCACAGAAGACGTTTTCGGTGCTGTGAGCGGCTGAATTCCGCTAAACGGCTGTGTATTAACAATCGATTGAATTTTCATACGTTATCTCCCTCTCCTTTTGGATTCTTAACCTCGCCCGATTTCTAAATCTTTATCAAGCATTTTTTTATTCGCATTAAATACACTTGTATTTGCTTCATACATTTTTTGAGCAACCATTACGTTTGTCATTTCCGCAGTCATATCAATATTCGGATAACGTACGTATCCTTCTGCATTTGCTTGTGGGTGCGATGGATCGTAAACCATATTCTCATTTGGATCGGTTTCAATAGATTCTACTTTCACACCTGTATTCGGTTGTTGTTGTAGCATGCTTGAAAAACTATTATTTTGCGCTAACACAACGCTGCGGCGATGATATGGTCCTCCGTCAGCTCCCACTGTCGTATTGGCATTTACAATGTTATCAGAAGTAACTTCCATCCATTTCTTTGCTGCTGTTAAGCCAGAACCGCTGGCATTAATTGCTTGAAACATATATTTCTCCTCTTTTCCTAACGTCCTCTAGCTGCTTGATCAATTGTATACTGCGTATTAATTGCATTAATAGATACACCGTATAACTGATTCGTTTTGACAAGATCAATCATTTCTTTTGTAACATCAACGCCATTGCCATCTTCTTTAACAGCCAAATTATTTGTTCGAATCTTTGCATATGTATTTGTTTCGTTTGCCAATGGTAAATGCATTCTATTCGTTTGATACATTTGACGACTTTTTTGTAAATCTAATTCATTTTTTTTATACAGTTCATTACTCCCTACAAGTTGTTCGACAAAATCAACATCTTGCGCTTTAAAGCCTGGCGTATTGGCGTTAGAAACATTATTAGAAACAGCATTTCTCTTTGTCACTAAATAATTCATATAATGACCAACATCACTAATAAAATTCGTCATCTTCTCAACCCCCTTCATCATTTCATTTTCATATTTAGATATTATTAACAAACGCATACATTTATTAAAACAATATATTATTATGTATCTCTCAATATTTTATGTCATTTTTACAATATTGTCTTTAAAAAAATTAAAAAAAACATAAAAATATTCTTCTATATAAATATTTTTTATTTTTTTAACCATATAAATCCATTTTCATGTTTCTACATATATAAATACAAGTTAATTTTTTAACATATAAGTCGCTGCTATGTAGAACAAAACATGGCCGCTACTTGCTTTCTACCTTTGTTTTAAACTTTGCACGTGGCAGGAAAAGGAATTGACCGCTTCTATGCATGGCCAGTTGCTCTTGTCCTCCCCTAAAAAAAGTAGTTTTTATGTCATTTTTTCAATTTGTATTTATATATAAGTTGCTGTTATGTAGACTGCAATACGACCTGTACTCGCTTTCTCCCTTTGTTTTAAAACATCGCGTGTGGCAGGAACAGGCCCTGATCGCTTCTATGCACAGCCAGATGCTCTCGTCCTCCCCTAAAAAGAAAGAGGGTTTTATGTCGGCTTTTTAAATTTGAATATATATATCCACTTTACTGTTTCTACATATAAGTCACTACTATGTATAGCCTGCACTTGTTTTTTCCCTTTGTTTTCAACCTCGCATGTGGTAGGAAAAGGCCCTGACCGCCCTATGTATGGTCAGATGCTCTCGTCTCCTCCCATAAAAAAGAAAGGGGGTATGTCGGTTTTTAACTTATATACATATATAAGTTGCTGCTATACAGAAAAAAATGACCGCTCCTACGTATGGTCAGATGCTCTCGTCTCCTCCCATAAAAAAGAAAGAGGGTTCTATGTCGGTTTTTAACTTATATACATATATAAGTTACTGCTATATAGAAAAAAATAACTGCTACTTGCTTTCTCTCTTTGTTTTCAACCTCACATGTGGCAGGAAAAAGCCCTGACCGCTTCTACGCATGGCCAGATGTCCTCTCCCCCTCCTAAAAAAAGGTTTTTATGCATTTTTATGTCGTTTCTCAACTTGCAATTATCTGTAAATTCAACTTTACAAATAAAGCAAAAGAAAAAGCGATGATCCTTTCGAATACGATCGCTCTTCCTTTACATACAAAACTTTCAATACTTATCGTAGTACGAATTTACTTTCATTCTACTATCATTCACCATAATCATTTCTTCTAATGTACGCTGATTATGACGAATTTTTTCTGCTGCCTTTGTAATAAGCGGAATCACTTCATTAGCGATTTGATTATTCATTGATTCCTCTAATGCCGAAAACCATGTATTAAATTCTTCCATACATATTTTTAATTCCTCTTCTGATACAATCACATCATATGTATCATTAAAGCAGCTCACAAATTTTTCATACGCGTTATTGTTCATTCGCTAACACTCCGCGATATCCTTCAATCAAATCTTGCAACACTTGTACAATTCCATCCATACTTGTAACTGAACGCGTCATTTTCATCATTTCAATTTGCTGACACACCCAATCGTATAATGAATATAAACTATCATACAAGTCTTTACTAATGTCTGGGTTTAATTGTAGCTTTAACTCATCAAAAATAGCTTCCAATTTATCTAGAATTGCATCTGCTTGTTGAAATCGAAAGTTATTTAATAATTCTTCTACTTTTTGAAACTCCACAATACATCTTTCATAAATAAAAATTGTATTTTTAATTGGATTGCTTGTCATGATGTTATGTTCCATATATCGTTGCCACGCTTGCATACGATTAACTCCCTCTACTTTCCTTAATCATCCTTTTTTGACTTCGTCATCGCCTGAATAGATTTCAATTGATAATCCAGCATACCTAATGTTTTTTCTAAATTAGCATATTTTTGAACAATAGATTCTTGTTTTCTCGTATTTTGTAAATCAATATCACTAATTTTAGCATCTATATCCTTGATTGGTTCCTCAAGACGTTCTAAATGCTTCGCAATTACCCCTTGATCACCAAATACTCCATCTAGCTTCTTTGTCATTTGTTTTCCGAGTCCATCTCTTCCAAAGAAGAATTGTTTTGCAGCTTCTGGGTTTTCCTTCAAAGCTTCTGTTAATTTCGCTTCATCTACTTTCATCGTTCCATCTTTGTTCATTCGAACACCGAAAGAATATAAGTACTTTCCATCTTTTGCAAACGTCGCAACACCTTGCATCGCTTGTCGAATCGTTGACATTGTACCATGTCCTTGAAGAGGACGATCCTTACCACCAAAATCATCCATTGTGGACACAGCTTTATTATAACTTTCAACCATCTTTTTGATCATATCTGCCGAATCTGTCGCCCCGGAATCTTCCACCGTGAATTTAATTGACTGATTTACTGCTGTTAATTTCTCTAATTTGATTGATACACCTGGAAGTTTATCTATTGTGTTAGTCGAGCTCGATCCTCCTATACCGTTAATCGTATATTTGGCATCTTTTGCAGCATTGATTTCATTTATTGTTGTCGTTCCATCTGGATTTCCTATCAAAAATCCACTGTTTTTTAGAAATCCGTTTACTCCATCTTGTAGTGTAATTTTCCCGTCTTCACCTACTGTTGATGAAGATACAAAGATTTTATCTCCAAGTGTATAAGCTGATAAACCATAGTTTCCATCGTTTATTTGCTTAACCATATCGTTATATGTCATATCAGCTGTAAGCTTCAGTTCTTTTTCAACATTATTAACTTTAATTTTAATGGTTTCTGCTACACCAATTTTCGCATTAAAATCACGAATTGCTCCGCTTGCAATTTGGTGACGTTCTGCTAATTGCTTTACTTCAATATTAAATGTTCCTGCAATGGCAGATTGATTTGCTTGAATCGTTACATAGCCCTCTTGTGATTGTGTAACCTTTTTAGAATTCCCCTTAAAATCAGCCAAATCTTTAAAGCTTTGAACAAATGGATTAAATTCTGTCCGCAATCTAGCATGCAAATTCTTATCTTTTGTCAATATACCTTTTTGATTATTATAAGGGTCTTTTCTCATTTCCAACGTTTGCATTTCAAGTTGTACTAGCTTCGACGTATCAATTAAACTATTCCCTAAGTTCCAAATTTGTTGGCCTCCGCCAAAATTTGTTATTGTTCCTGCCATTTTCTCTCACTCCTCATTTTTTTTACATATAATCTAATATACTAATTTTCCCCATCGTACTTACTGCTTTTAGCGTCGCTTCGTACGTTGCGTTAATATAAGATAAATCAGAAATAGCACTTGCTAAATCTACATCCTCAATCTCTTTTTTATTTTCTACGATTGCCATGTTTTGTTCACTTAAAATGTTTTTAAATGCCTCTAATGTATTCAGCGTCGAACCAACTTCTGTTCTACGATCTGAAACTTTATCCGCGTTATCTTTATTTTGCTGCATTAATGGTTGTAATGCTGCTTGATCACCACTTAACAATGCATCTTTCACTTTCGCTAACGTTTTAATTGCCGGTGAAAGTAAATCTTTTCCATCACGAAATACTTTTATGTCGTATCCATCATTTAAAGTCCACTTAACATCTGTTGTCCCGCCCTGATATGTACCATCATCAGCAAATGGCGGCTGGTTAAACTCTTCTCCGCCAAATATGTAGCGTCCGTCTTCCTTTGTATTCGCTAAATATACGACTTCTTTTAACTTTTGTTCTATCTCTGCTCCAATTGCTTTCAACTCAGTTGGTCCATTCGTCCCACTTATTGCCTGAATTGTAAGTACATCCACTCGGTCTAATGCTGCACGAATACCTCCCAATGTACTTTCCGTCTGCTTCATTATGCTTTTAGAATCTTCTAAATCCTTTTGCATTTGCTCAATATTTGCTAAAGAATGTTGAAGTGCAAATGATTTGCTTGCTGCAAGTGGATCCTCACTCATCCGAATATTCTTTTGACCAGATGTCACTTGATTACGATGATACATTTGCTGCGAAGCTAGGCGCATCATTTCACTTTTTGCCCAATTCGCACTTTGAAATGTTGATACTCTCATAAAATCTTCCTCTCACTCTCGCTCAATTTCATAGATATACGTTTTCTATAAATCCATTTTAATTTCCCTACATATAAGTCACGGTTATGCAGGATACAAAATGACCTGCTCTCGCTTTCTCCTTTTGTTTTAAACTTTGCACGTGGCAGAAAAAGGCCCTGACCGCTCCTATGCACGGCAAGATGCTCTCGCCCACCCCAAAAAGGAGTTTTTATGTCGGTGTTTCAATTGGATTTATATAAGTCTTCTACATGAGCTTTATTTATTCTATAACTCCGATTGAACCAAGTTCTCTCATCATTAATAGCACCATTTATCTAATAATTGAAAATAAACTATCAAAGACTTCATTTAATGTGGTAATTGCCTTCGAATTTGCGACGAAATATTTTTGATACGCCATCAAATTGACCATTTCTTCATCCATATTTACGCCTTCTAAACTTGCTTTTTCTTCCTCAATGCCACCTAACAGATCCCCATGAATCGTTTTATATGCTTCAAACGCATTCGTATCTGTTGCAACTTGTACAATTTGTTGATCTAACGCCTGTTTAAAAGTATAGCCGCCAGCATATTGGCGATCCCCAACTCCAGCCAATGCGTTTGCTGTGTTAACAGAAATTTTCATTTTTGAAACATCTGCTTCAAAAGCAGGGTTGATTCGCATCTCCTTCGCATCAGTTCCAACAAAGAAATCTTTCTGCATAACACCATTTAGTTCGCGTTTTAGCGACATCATTAAATTGTTTAAATCTGCTTTATATCCAGCAATTGTTTTCTTCGCGTCTAGCGCTGCTTGAATTGTACCGCCCTGCAATTGAATGTTTGTTCCTAAAACTTTGACAGACATTGTATTATTATTATTTTTAATTAATTCTAACGGATGAACGTTTTGTCCATTATTTTGCCCATTTCCTATTTTGCTTTGTGTTTTTGGATCTCCGATAACATCTTGACCGCTTACAAGTAATACTCCATTAATTCTTACACTCACAATATTAGGATTAATAGATTCATTTGAAACGTCAATATTTGCATATTGAGACATTTCACTAATAATTTTATCTCGCTCATCCAGTAATTGATTCGGTACATGTTCTCCAGCTTGACCAATTTTCCAATTTGTCTCTGATAAACTATCGGCTAATCGATTGAATGTTTTTATATGCTGCGTTGCATCTTCCCCTGCTTGCAATTCTGCCTCTTCGAAATTCTTTGCAAGTCTATTTAACTGATTCGTAAATTTATTTGTATTAGCAACCAACATATTATAATGAGTAGGTTGCTCTGGGTTTTTTGCCACTTCACGAAACGAGTTATAGAATTGATCCATTAAACTTGATAATGAATTTCCTTTTGGAGATCCTACAACTGTTTCTACTCGTGATAAAGTAGAATACATATAAGAATGATATGAGAATTGTGATAACTGCTCATTATATTGACGTGTCTTCACTTCATCCGTTACACGATCTATACTTACTGTCTTTACACCGTAACCAATGCGTTGCTCAGGTGTATCTCCTCGACTTCCCCCAACAGCACTGTAATTCACTACTTGACGGACATAACCCGGCGTTCGCATATTAGTAAGATTTTGTCTTGTTGTCTGAAGACCTAATTGTGCAGCTAACATCCCAGACAAGGATGTATTGTAATCCGTTAATTTCATGTTTTTCACTTCTCCCTTATCTACAATAGTTCATTCATGAAAATTTGTGAATTATGGTTTCTTTCAAGATTAAATTCAGAAACAGAATCCACAATACTTTCTGTAGTTTTTAATAGTACGTTTAAGTAATATTGATTTTTTAAAAGTACCATTTTAATGTTCTCTTCTAATTCTATCATGTTTTTTTGTAATTCTTCTATTTTTTTAATTTCCTCATTAGAAAAATAAGAAAATAAAAAATGCACTTTCGTTGTCTCTATCCCTTTTTCTTTGCAATACATCTCTATCGTTTCTTGAAAACGATGTGTCAATTGTTTCACTTGTTCAATATGTTGCAGCTGCCGCGTATGCAAAGATTGCACATCAGCTAACTTTTTTTGCTGCAAATGCTCATAAATTTGTTCTCCGATTGCTCCGATCTGTTCATACGTATCTTTAATTCTCGTAAGTTGTTCATATAGATTTTGGTACATCATGTCCTCCCTCCTTCTACAACACCAGATTAACAATTAAACCGTGGATTTCTCCAATCTGACTTAATATTTCTAAGTGTCCAGTTTTTGTATTTACTAAATTCATAACATCTTCTAAATCATTCAATCCATTTTCCACTTGCTTTATAACCGTCATTTTTTGCGAATAACCGTAGCGTGGATGACGTGATAATACATCTTTATACTGCATCAAATTATCTACATAGAAATTTAAAAATGACTTTACAGTACTTCTGTATTCCATAATATTATCAACTGTTAATTCTTGTTCGATTTTTTCTTTTATTTCCCCGATATTATCAACAAGTGCCTCGATTTGTTCAAGCAATTTTTCATTTTTCGGATCAGCTTGTAATTTCTCCGAAAAAGACGGACGCAGTGTTTCTTTCGCATTACTTGCTGTTGGCAACTGAGTTGGTATATGGGATAAAATTGGACTGGTTGGCACAAAACGTAACATAATACATCACCTATTTAATCTTTATCGTTTTATTGTAAAATCTATTTATTTATAATTATAACTTGTCCGACGATAATTTGCAGTTATTTTTTGCACAATCTATGTTACAATTTACGATGAGGTGGCAGATTTTATGAATATATTCCTTTGTGGTTCCAATCAATTAACAACATTAGATCAAGCGGAAATAAAAAGTTTTTTATCTGAATATGCTTATAATCATCGAATCTATGTGTTATGCTACAAATCAATTGAAAGTGAAGTCCTTCGCTTTTTCGTTGAGAATGAGCATCTTGCTCCTAATTTATCTATATATACATTACATCCTTTACATGTATTATCAGATGAATTTCAAGACATTGTAGCCTATTTAAAAGTTCAAGGAGCACAATTCTTTTCTTTCAATCATCCAAACGAAGCAATTTATCGCTCAGAATATGTGTTCTTCGTAAAACAAATTGTCAAAGAGTCAGATTTAGTGCTTTGTTTTTATAACGGTGACAAACATACAGCTGTCATACCGATAGATATTGCAAAAGAAGCGAAAAAAAATGCTGTTATTTTTGACTTACCTGGTCTGCAAGATAAAGAAGACAACAAAAATTTCGAACAAAAGATTCGCATGATGTAGAATAACAATTACATAAGGAGGAGGCACAATATTGGATATTGTGCCTATTATTATAATGAGATTAGAACTGGACTATAATTATTTCATGAAACAATTTAAACAATATTTCAATACCGATATTTCTTTATATAAACAAGATAGGATGAAAAGAAGAATCGAATCTTTTATTACACGAAAAGGATATTCAAGTTATACAAACTTCCTACATGAATTACAACGCGATTCTTCCCTATTCACAGAGTTTATTGATTACATAACAATAAACGTATCTGAATTTTACCGAAATCGTGAAAGATGGGATGCCCTTGAAACAAAAGTGTTACCGAAACTTATTCAACAAAATCAAAATAAATTAAAGATGTGGAGTGCTGCTTGCGCCGCAGGTGAAGAACCATATACATTATCAATCATTCTTTCGAACATTTTACCAAAATATCGATTTGAAATTCATGCAACTGACCTTGACTTGAATATTTTAGAAAAAGCAAAACAAGGAACGTATTCTAACCGTTCTTTAAAAGAAGTGCCAAGCACTGTAAAACATACATATTTCACACAAGTAAATGATCAATATAGCGTTCATCCTGATATAAAGCAGCAAGTTACATTTAAACAACACGATTTGTTAGTACAATCATTCGATATAAATTTTGATTTAATTATTTGCCGGAATGTTATGATTTATTTTACAGAGGAAGCACGGACAAAAATATATGAAAAATTTAGCCGCTCTCTCAAAAAAGGCGGGGTGTTATTTGTCGGTAGTACGGAACAAATTTTAAATCCAGAGCGCTATAACCTACAACGATTTGATACTTTCTTCTATGAAAAAATATAATAAAAATAAAAACAGGTTGCTTTCATTATTGAATAGCAACCTGTTTTTAATCCTTTTTAATTTTCCGGCATATAGATTGCGGCTATACAAAATGGTTTTCTGCCTTTTTTTCATAGATGGGCTGAGGAGTTACTTTATACATATGCATATCAACCAAATAACCAAGAAAAAGCCTGTAATAGACCATTTATGTTGCCCTACTAATTGCTTCACCTGCTGCGGAAACTGTGACATACTCATTTCAGCTAATGCTCGCCACATACTAACATCACGTTCTTTCGAAAAAATAGAAGCTGCATCAACAGCTGTACTTTCATTAGGAACTTTTGCAATATAATTTGTTATCGCTTGCATAACCATCTCTATCTTAGATGGGTCTTGCCTTAACATATGAACAAGGGCTGTTACATCTAGCAAGGGAATCGTCACTTGTTTTCCATGCTGTAGAAAAAGGAGCGGTAATTCAATAAAGTCATATGTGCCATCTAATAAAGGTATTTGGCGAACATGGACATGTTTCACAAGCTCCTGCACTTTGTTTAAAATTTCTTGATACATTTGCTCACTTTGTCCATCTTTCTCTTCTAACACCATCGATAACTGCTGCAACAATTGTAAGACTGACTTTAATTCATTTGAAATGTTGCCAAGAGCAACTTCTCCATCTTGTACACTTGATAATAGAATTCCAATTTGATCTCCTTTTGTAACAATATGATGGTCAATTGCAAACGATACTATATGTTTTTGTTGTCCTATGGTTACTTCCTTTTCAGTAAAATTTGAAGGCTGTTGTAATGGTTCAAGCGTTTTCTGTCCTATTGTAACTCGATTGATTTCCATATACATGCCCCCTTTTCTCGTTATGTCTCTTTAGTAAAACTACCATCAATGAGAAATGCTTCCTCACCGATGGTAGTTTTTATTTTATAAACCCCATTCTTTATTACTTCTTAATATAAAGAATAGTAAAAATCCTCCAGATATAATAGCGAATAAATCCGATGACTGTACTCCAGTCTGCTGTTTCTTCTTTTCATCAACATGTTTCTTCTGTTGTTCAACTACTTCTTGATCAGGTGGTGTTTTCAATTTTTCTTTCGCTTTCATTGTCACACCTTGGTCAGAAGTTATCTCATCTTGATTTTGTGTTACCGGTTTTACCGGTTCTGTTATTGTAATAATTGCCTCTTGCGAAGGAGTTACTGCTGCCCCTTCTTCTTTCTTCCCTTGCTCTTCCGCTTTATCTTTTGGTGGATTCGTTATTTCTTCTTTCTTACTTTCAGCTGCAATTGAAATGACATACTTACTTTCCATGAAGCTTTTATTCCCCGCTCCATCGATCAATTCAATCATAGCTTTGTAAGTACCAGCGGGGATTCCATCAGGAATTTCGTATTTTCCTATCCAAGTACCTTCTTTTTTTTCATATTGGAGTGGGAAAGTAAATTTAGTCTCTTTATCTTCTAGACGAATTACACCTTGTTTAACAGATGATCCCGCATCCTTTGCCTTAACACGAATATTTAGCGATTCACCTTTCTTCATTTCAAATGCATTCTCTAGATGATCCTGAACTAAAAATTCTTCTATCTTTGGCCCTTCTTTATCAGGCAGATGCTCTTTATTTTCAATATGAACAAGATCAACGTTCTGTTCTACAGGTTCTCTACCACCATTCATAAGGAGATCAAGCTTCCAATCTCCTTCTAAATCATACGGAGTGACTGTATAATTCGTCTTCCATAGTTGTTTCTCTGCGTCATATGTAAAAGTTAACTGGCGTTCCTGTTCTACTTGTTGTTCTGTTTTCAACAATCGAAGCCAACCTATTAATGCTTGTCCGCCTAATTCTTTTGGTTTAATCGCAATTTGAATTATTTCTCCAACAATAGCTTTTTTCGTATTTACAGTAACATTTCCTATCTCTGTGTTTACACTGTATTCTTTCACCAGTGTATGATTATCCTGTTTGACAGCAGGAATTTGCTCAATCACTTCAGCTTTTCCATATACAGGGAAATGAATGAGCAGTTGTAAGACTATCCAGCCGCTGAGAAAATTCCTCATATTTTTCATGTTTAATTTCAAACTCCTATATGATGAGTTTATAGTGATTTAATTACTTTAACACCAAAAAAGCCGTCTACATTTACAAGTTCTCCATAAGCAATTAACACATTATTTACATAAATTTGAAGTGGTTCTTCGATACTTTCATCTAATACTACTGTTTCACTTTCCTGTAAACTCAAAATATCTTCGATTGTTTTCATTGTATTACCAAATACAAACTTTAAATCAACTTCTATATTTTTTAATATATCACTTTCTAGATCTGTAGTGAACGCATGGTTTTGTCGCTGTAAAGATTCCACTGTAGTTGTTTCTTGCTTCTTAACCTCTACTTCATTTACCTCTTGCGGAATTAGGCGTTTTACCATTTCTTTCGCTTCTGGTATAGGTAAAATTTGGTATATCTTTAAATCTAGTAACTCTCCAATTTCAATTTGGAACGTAATTTGAGCGAGTTCATCCGTCATACTAGCTGCACTCATACTTTCCATTTCTTCTGGAAGAGTGACAAATTTAACTCTTGGCGTTGAAATATCCATCTTCTCTCCAAACACCTCGGACATTGCTGTTGCTGCATGCCCCATCATTTGGTTCATAATTTCTTTCACACCACTTAATTCTAAATCAGTTAAACCTTGTTCTGGATCAATCTCACCATTGCCCATCATCATTAAATCTAGCATTGTTAAGGCAACCTCTTTTGAAAATACAAACATATTTTCATGTTGTAAGCCTTCAGTAAAATCTACATTTATAATAACAAAAGGAATAGATTCTCTATCATAATGATGACTATTAATAATTTCAACCTTTGGTATGCTAATTGATACAGGTTGATTTAGTAATGTCGACAATACAGTAGAAGCTGATCCAATAGATATATTCGCAATCTCTCCAAGGGCATCTCTCTCTTCTTGGTTCAATACTTCTATTGCTGCAGGATTATCTTTCTCCTCTATATTCCCTGATACTTGTAGAAGCTTGTTGATCATTCCCTTTGCACTCTCCATCGAAACAATCTGTACAAGCTTCGAATTGACTAAATCATCAATTTTCAAATCAAATGCAATTTTAATGATTGCCTCACTATTATCACGATCAGAAATTTTCTTAATTTCATCATTAAGTGTTACAACTTGAATTGTTGGAGGAGACATGTCCACTGCATCTTTAAAGAACTCCGACATAGAAGTTGCTGCAAAGCCCATCATTTGATTCATTGCTTCTTTAACAGCACTTAACTCTAATTCAGAAAGTTCTTTATTACCGTCAACCTCACCTGTTCCCATCATCATTAGGTCAGCAATCGCTAAGGCAACATCTTGCTTAATTACAAGCAAGTTTTCCATCTCAAGTCCTTTTATAAAGTGAATATTTAATACAACGTGTGGAACTTCAACATCTCTTGCATCATACAATTCTACTACTTCTACGTGAGGCGCAGTTATACTTACTTGACGATTTAATAAAGTAGACAATATTGTAGAAGCTGATCCAAATGATATATTGGCAATTTCCCCAAGAATATCACGCTCTTGTTGTGTTAATAAATGGGAGTGATCTTTCTCTAGTACAAGAGTATCACTTTCTCCTTGTCTATGCTGTTCAGACATATGTTAAACCCCCTCATATCGTTCTTTCTATCAATAAAAATTGTTACATTTCAATATTTTTATACTCATATAAGATTAAATACAAAATTTCAAAAGAAAACAACTATATTTCATACATTTTTAAAAAATTATTACAAAAACAACAAATATACAAATTGAAACTCCCATTAATGGAGGGGGCTCCATTTCTACTAATAAAAAACTTCCATTGATTCATACCTTTTAAACAATGGTCTCTCTTCTTTACTTCTTCTAAAAATTAGGTTATTAAACTTAACTTACTATAACCTAAAACTCCCCAACTATGTCTGTTGAGGAGTTGATTCATATTATAAACCTTCTGGGTTTACAATAAGGACTACCCGTCCGTCACCGAGAATCGTTGCACCTGAAAAATATGTTACGCTATCAGCAAAAAAGTCCCCTAGCGATTTTAGTACAATTTCCCTTTGACCAATAATCATATTTACAAACAATCCATAACTACGATGTGAATTACGAACAATTAACACTGGAACCATTTGTCCCTCATATGTGTCTAAAGCTTCTTCTATTGTTTTCTCGCCGAAAATAACACTTAAATGCTTTACTTCAATAATTTGATCACGATAATTCAAAACATCTTTTCCTTGCAGTGTTTGAATATCTTCTTTTTTAACACGAATTGCTTCAACGATATTTCCAAGTGGTACGGCATAACGTGTTTCATTTGTCTGAACGAGCATAGATTGAATAATAGAAAGTGTTAATGGAAGCTCAATACGGAACTTACTTCCTTTTCCTTCTTCTGCTTCAATGATTACATGCCCTCCCAAACTACTAATTGTATGTTTTACAACATCTAGCCCTACACCGCGGCCGGATAAATCAGAAACCACTTCCGCTGTACTAAATCCCGGTGCAAGGATAAGCTCGTACACTTCACGATCTGTTAACTTACTTGCTTCTGCTTCTGTCACAACACCGTTTTGAATCGCCTTTTTCAGTACTCTTCCTTTATTAATACCATTACCATCATCAGAAATTTGAATGACAACATGATTACCACTATGAAATGCCTCAAGTTTTATTGTTCCTGTTTCACTCTTTCCCACACTGCGTCTTACATCAACAGTTTCAATACCATGGTCGATTGCATTACGGATAATATGTACAAGCGGGTCTCCAATTTCATCAATAACAATCTTATCAACTTCGGTTTCTTCACCAGTAATTTGCAAATCTATTTTCTTACCAAGATCTTTTGCAACCATACGAACCATACGTGGAAAACGATTAAAAACTGTTTCAATTGGAACCATACGCATATTTAATAAAACATTTTGGATGTCCTTTGAAATATCTCCTAATCGGTTCAAATGTTCAATTAAATTTTTGTTTTGAATCGCTTCCGCCAATTCATCAATTCTTCCGCGTTCAATAACACTTTCTTCAAACATATTCATTAAACGCTCAATTTTTTCTAATTGCACACGTATCGAACGATTTTCAACTTTTACATTTTTATTTTTTGCTTGTGACTTAGTAGATTCCTTTACTGGTGATTGTTGCGAAGTCTCTATCTCTTTTTCACTTTTTAAGACAGATTGCCTTTCTTCTTTTCGTACCTCTAATTTATTGATTTTTACGTGCTCAATTTCGGATACACTGCTTACAGCTTGTTGAATTTCAGCTTCACTAGATTGGGTTTTTATATGCACAGTGAATTCAAAATCAAAGATGTCTAATTCAATTTCAGATACATTTGGTACTGTTTTTGTAATTTCCCCAATTTTTTGCAATGCTTCTATACACATAATTGCTCGTACTGCTTTTAACATTGCCTGCTGCTGAACAGAAATATGCACAGCATACATCACACCATCTAGGTTTCCCTCATTTTCTATCTGTTCTACAGCTTGCTCAGCATGAAGCAATGCTTCTAATTTTTGCTTTGTACTAGCGACATGAATATTCCCCATACCACCTTGTTGTACATCTGCAACCATTTTCTCTAAATTATCAATACATTCAAAGATCACATCAATAATATCTGCATTTACCGCTATATTACCATGACGAATTTCGTCTAATACGTTTTCCATTTTATGCGTTAAATCTGCCATCTCCGTAAAACCCATACTAGCTGACATCCCTTTAAACGTATGAGCAGAACGGAAAATCTCACTAACAACTTCCATATCTTCTGGATTTTGTTCTAATGTGAGCACATTTTCATTTAACGCCTGTAAATGTTCTTCTGACTCTTCAAAAAAAATGCTTAATAAGTCTGTTTGCATATCAATCCCCTACCTGTCCGTCCTGTAACTCTATTATTCATGTATATCAATTTAATGGTTCATAAACTAATAGAAAGGATACAAAAAGGAGGTACCCATTTCCTTACATATACAGTCCCACGCTTATGTGTTCATTGGTACCTCTTAATTGGTATGTATGTTAACTTGTTACTACTTTTGTTAATGCTTCAATAACACGATCAGCTTGGAACGGTTTCACAATAAAATCTTTTGCTCCACTTTTAATTGCATCTAATACCATACCTTGTTGTCCCATAGCAGAGCAAATAACAATCTTTGCATTTGCGTCAATCTTGATAATTTCCTTTAATGCTTCTAATCCATCCATTTCTGGCATTGTAATATCAAGTGTTACGATGTCTGGTTGCAACTCTTTATATTTTTGAATTGCTTCAATTCCATTTTCCGCTTCACCAATTATTTCAAAATCAGAATTACTTTGTAATAAGTTTTTAATCATCGTTCTCATAAATACTGCATCATCTACTACTAAAATTTTATGTGCCATGTTAATAATTCTCTCCTTCTATTTATAAAGATATCTTAATATTTAACGTCCTCATTTCTAATTCATTATACAAAAAATAATGACACATTTTAAATATTTTTTTTTAGAATGCTCATATTTTTATATTTTTTTTTAGAATCCAACGAAAATAAGAATAAAAACAAAACATTTTACTACATAATATTACAACTCTTTAATGTAAATTACAACACGACGGGTTTTTTGCCAATTATCTGGAGAGTCGTTTCAACAACTGGTTTCGTATCCATATACCCAGCTGCCGCTAAACGTGATGGTGTAACTCCATTAATTTAGATATTGCCTCTTTCCTATTTCTTCATTATACTTTCTAAATCCATATATAACAATATTCTTGTGAAATTGACATATTCTACTTTCGTATTAAGATAAAAACATATGGAGGGGAATTTATATGGAACATAATATTTTAAAAGTGATTGCACTAGCAGAAAAACTAAAATATGAAATGCGGCACAGTTGGCTTTCTAACGGTCGTCAAGAGAGTGTGGCAGAACATACATGGCGAATGTCACTCATGGCGCTTCTCGTTCATCCTTATTTAGATAAAAAAGTGAAGATCGAAAAGTTGCTTAAGATGGTCATTATTCACGATTTAGTCGAAGCTGAAGCTGGTGATATTCCTGCATTTGATACGATGAATAGTGAGGAATTACAACAAAAAAAACAAGAAAAGGAACAACAAGCAATTCAAAACATTAAACAGACACTGCCAGGCCCACTTGGGGAAGAATTATATGAACTATGGATGGAGTTTGAAGAAAAAGAAACATATGAAGCAAAAGTTGCAAATGCTCTCGACAAACTAGAAGTGAAAATTCAGCATAATGAAGCAGATATCGATACGTGGCTTCCGATTGAACATAAAATGACATTCCAAGTTGCCCAGCATACAGATTTCGACTCATTCTTATCAAAACTGCAAAAGATTATTGAAAAAGATGGAGAACAGAAATTAATTGCTGCTGGAATTGATGTTGAGGCTTGTAAGCAGTAAAAACTCGTACAATACATATTTCAAAAAAACAAGCAACCTGAAATAGGATCACTCCTTTTTCAGGTTGCTTGTTTCCTACTATTCTCGTCATTCATTTATAAACTGGTAGTCATATACTATGTAATCAAACACATTTACAAACCCTAAACTCTCTGCAATCGCAATTGAAGGTGTGTTTTCTTTCATTATTTTTGATTAAATCCCTTTTTAACCAAAAACTCTTTCATATGCAATCGCTTTTCCTGTGACATAAACTTGCTCATTGATCCTGTCCATGTCACATCCTTTTGATTTGTCAATCTTTCCTTATAGTATTCATTGGTCGTGTGATCATACTCATCTAGTAAGTCGTTATATTTTTTCTCATCATATGTGTTTTCATGTAGAATAGCTCCAACTGGTAAGCGAGGTTTCACCTCATGCTTTTCATCTGGTACACCAACTGTCATTCCAAAGACTGGGTACACGTTATCCGGCAAATGCAACAATTCACTTACTTCTTCTGGATTGTTACGAATTCCTCCGATATAACAAATGCCATATCCGAGAGATTCCGCTGCAAGTGCTAAATTTTGAGCGAAGAGAGAAACATCTACCGTTGCCACCACAAAATTTTCTGTAGTATTAGATTTAATTTCTGTTCCATGCTTCTCGCATGCCACTTCTAACCGCTTTAAATCTGCGCAGCAAACAAAGAATGCCGCGCAACTTTTCACATGACGATTTCCAGATAGCTCTGCTAACTTCTCTTTTAATGCTTCGTCTGTTACATATACAACTGAATAAGCTTGTACAAAATGTGATGATGCCGCATGCTGCGCTGCTCCAATCATTCTTTCGATTATATTCTTTGGAATGGACTCTTTCTTATATTTCCGTACTGATACATGTTGTTCCATTGTATGTATTATTTCATTCACAATATCCTACCCCCTATAGTCTGAATACTTAATAAGTATCACATTTTTTGTATACGGACAAACGATATGCTTAAAACAAAATATTTCTCATTATATTTGATTCATAACCCAATACTTCGTAATTGCTACATACTCTCTAAGATTAGACTGAATGATGATAGGCTTTGGTGTTCTTGCTGACAATCCATCTAACTGTAAACCTTGTTTTTCAGCAATTTTTTTCGCGCGGTACATATGAAAATCGTTCGTTACAATGATTCCTTTCTTCTTATTTGTTGGAATAAGAAGTTTTGAGAACTTTATATTCTCATCTGTATTCGTCGAACGATCTTCCATTGTAATTCGTTCTTCTTGAATTCCTTGCCTCGCCAATCCACGTTTCATAGCCAAAGCTTCGGAAATATCCTCTCCTTTTCCTTTACCTCCAGACACAATTACCGTTGTTTGTGGATGTGTTTTTAAATATTCAGCAGCTTTATCAATACGATATTGCAAAGAATATGAAGGTTCTGTTCCTTTCACACGAGTACCAAGTACAATCATATAATCTGCATTATTCGGCGCTTCCATGTGACCATGTTTGTAAATAATGTATTGTAAAGTACTCCTATAAACTACTGCAATTATTATGAAAATAAAACAATACTTTTTGAATCTCTTTCTTTTTAACATTCCTATGTATTCTCCTATCCCTCTTTTTTTCATCATAATATCCATCCAACCACTTGTATAGATTTATTTTCCAATTCTAGATGTTTGTGGTTCATCATCAAAAGATGGGGGTGACATATAAGATGTACAAGTGACGCTTTCCGCGGGCGAGCCTGCGCTCGCTATTCCCGCAGGAGTCCCACTCTCCGTTACGTGTATTCAAAATGATTCATTTTCAAAAAATCAACTCCATGTTACGGTGTTGAACCATTTTTATATTAATCTATATAGAACAAGAAAAAATCCCTTCACTTTGAAGTGACCCCATAAAATTAGACATGTTATTTCATTAAGCGGATTTTTGGGCATGAGCTCGGTATTGTACCGGGCTCATGCCTTTTAGTTTTGCTTTAATTCGTTTGTTGTTGTAGTAATTTATA
>NZ_JAMBOP010000130.1 GCF_023715645.1 Bacillus cytotoxicus
GTAGTCTTTATACTTTTTCTGTTTTGGATACTTTGCATCTTTACGAAAGAAATGATCAAACGCTTTTTTCAGACGCACAAAAACTTCTTGCAAAGGCTGAGAAGGCATTTCTTTTAGAAAAGGATACATCTTCTTATCCAATGTAAGTTGTCTTTGCATATCATAACGATCGTAATTTTCTTTGTTTTGCTTATATTTCCGTTCTTTATCTAGCAAGGCAGAGTTGTAGGTTTGACGACAATATTGTAGCCAACGGTCTAACACTTCTTTTTGTGCTTCTGTTGGAAAGATTTCATATTTTTGATTCAA
>NZ_JAMBOP010000131.1 GCF_023715645.1 Bacillus cytotoxicus
AGTAATTTTGGGTATTCAATGCATGTTGGTTATCACTCCAATATATTACATATATTTTTTGTTACTTTATGTGCCGTGTTACACTTGAACAAATTTTCCAACATCATATTACACAAAAGTATGTAAATCGTTCTGGAATGGTTCACGCAATTGCCGTCGCGTACCATGCGGTCCAGATAGAAAAATGGACCATCCTAGGAAGTTTATTAATCAATACTCCTCTTGATGGTCCATTCAATGTATTATTTTCTTCATCCATCCATTACCTTAAAAATTGATCACAATCCCATAGCGTTTCCCT
>NZ_JAMBOP010000132.1 GCF_023715645.1 Bacillus cytotoxicus
ATCCAGGTGCAGGAGGCTGCAGCCATACAGCGGGGGTGAAAATTCAGCTTGAATATGATTTATTAAGTGGACGTTTCCTGCATATTCATACTGGTCCAGGTAAACAACATGATCGAACCTACGGTTCGCTGTGTGTCCCAACTGTGACAGCGAATGATTTATGTATCCGAGATTTAGGATATTTTCATCTGAAAGATCTTCAACATATACAGGATAAAAAGGCTTACTATATCTCTCGTATCAAGTCGAATACACGTATTTATCAAAAAAATCCCAATCCTGATTATTTTAAAGATG
>NZ_JAMBOP010000133.1 GCF_023715645.1 Bacillus cytotoxicus
AGAAAGCGAGAGCGGTTCATGATGTGTTCTGCATAGCAGTGATTTGTGGGTTGGAAAAACAAAATAAAAAGCCTAACAAGCTTTAGCGGAGCCATATCGTCTGTCCGTGCGTAGGAGCGGTCAGTGCTTTTTTTTGCCACGTGCGATGTTTGGAACAAAAGGAGAAAGCGAGAGCGGTTCATGATGTGTTCTGCATAGCAGTGATTTGTGGGTTGGAAAAACAAAATAAAAAGCCTAACAAGCTTTAGCGGAGCCATATCGTCTGTCCGTGCGTAGGAGC
>NZ_JAMBOP010000134.1 GCF_023715645.1 Bacillus cytotoxicus
CTCGTCGTTCTAACCGTTCTCGCTGTTCTCGTCGCTCTAACCGTTCTCGCTGTTCTAGCCGCTCTAACCGTTCTCGCTGTTCTAGCCGCTCTAACCGTTCTCGCTGTTCTCGTCGCTCTGGTCGTTCTCGCTGTTCTAGCCGCTCTAACCGTTCTCGCTGTTCTCGTCGTTCTAACCGTTCTCGCTGTTCTCGTCGCTCTAACCGTTCTCGCTGTTCTAGCCGCTCTAACCGTTCTCGCTGTTCTAGCCGCTCTAACCGTTCTCGCTGTT
>NZ_JAMBOP010000135.1 GCF_023715645.1 Bacillus cytotoxicus
TTGGATTCAGATTCGGTGAGTACGGCGGAAGGTATACTAACATCAGTCGCTCTTTCTGTTCATGTAAGAAGTCTTGTACGAGTTTGCTTTTGTGAATGCGGGCGTTGTCTGTTACCATGACCACAAAATTATTTTCATATTGCTTCAGCACATAGGAGAGGAATGACAAAAAGTCTTCCTGTTTACAGGAAGACGCCGTCTGGTGTACGACTTCTCCTGTTTGAGCGTTTACTGTTCCAAAAATGGTTACGCTGGCATGA
>NZ_JAMBOP010000136.1 GCF_023715645.1 Bacillus cytotoxicus
CCTTTCTAACTTAACCAAAATTAAAAAAATATGAGCTACACTGTTATCTAGTTTTCAAAGAACATATACTTTCGAGAGATAGTTCTCTCAAAACTGAACAAAACGAAACACGGAAACTTATATTGATGAACAGTGTTCATCAATTCTCCATAGAAAGGAGGTGATCCAGCCGCACCTTCCGATACGGCTACCTTGTTACGACTTCACCCCAATCATCTGTCCCACCTTAGGCGGCTGGCTCCAAAAGGTTACCCCACCGA
>NZ_JAMBOP010000137.1 GCF_023715645.1 Bacillus cytotoxicus
CTCCTTTCTATGGAGAATTGATGAGCGCTGCTTATCAATATAAGTTTCCGTGTTTCGTTTTGTTCAGTTTTGAGAGAACTATCTCTCATCTAAATACAGTGCAAGTAGTTTGTTTTTTCTTGCGGTTTCGTCTGAAAGTGAATTCCACGATGATGGATTCCTCACCGCATGCCAGCTAAGATGCAAACTCAGCGCAGTAGGCATGTTCTTTGAAAACTAGATAACAGTGTAGCTCATATTTTTTTAATTTTGGTTAAG
>NZ_JAMBOP010000138.1 GCF_023715645.1 Bacillus cytotoxicus
ATTCTCTCCTCGCCTACCTGTGTCGGTTTGCGGTACAGGCACCTTTTATCTCGCTAGAAGCTTTTCTTGGCAGCGGGGAATCAAAGACTTCGCTCCATAAGGAGCTTCCCCATCACAGCTCAGCCTTCGCGGTAAGCGGATTTGCCTACTTACCAGCCTAACTGCTTGGACGTGCTCAACCAATCGCACGCTTCTTCTATCCTTCTGCGTCCCTCCATTGCTCAAACGATAAAGAGGTGGTACAGGAATATCAACC
>NZ_JAMBOP010000139.1 GCF_023715645.1 Bacillus cytotoxicus
GTTGATATTCCTGTACCACCTCTTTATCGTTTGAGCAATGGAGGGACGCAGAAGGATAGAAGAAGCGTGCGATTGGTTGAGCACGTCCAAGCAGTTAGGCTGGTAAGTAGGCAAATCCGCTTACCGCAAAGGCTGAGCTGTGATGGGGAAGCTCCTTATGGAGCGAAGTCTTTGATTCCCCGCTGCCAAGAAAAGCTTCTAGCGAGATAAAAGGTGCCTGTACCGCAAACCGACACAGGTAGGCGAGGAGAGAAT
>NZ_JAMBOP010000014.1 GCF_023715645.1 Bacillus cytotoxicus
CAGTTATACATTTCATTGGAAAGTTTTTTTCATGTTTCAGCATCTAGATTGCTGTCATGAAGATAAAAATGGATATACACCTCGCAACATTTATTTGTTTTAAAACATTGCGCGTGGCAGGAAAAGGACCTGACCGCTCTAACACGCGGCCAGTTGCTCTCGCCAATCTAAAAAGAAAGGGGTTTTCTTCCTTTTTTCACAGAGTGACTGAGTAGTTACATTCATTCTATTTTAATAATCCTTCTTTTCGTAAAAACTCTCTTGCTACATTCTCCGCTGCTTTCCCTTTTACATTCACTTCATAATTCATTTTACGCATTTCTTCATCAGTAATTTTTCCCGCGAGTTTATTTAATGATGTTTCAATTTCCGGATATTTCTTTAACGTTTCTACGCGTAATAATGGTGCTCCTTGATATGGTGGAAACAGCCCTTTATCATCTTCTAGTACTTGCATACCGTATTGCTGCAGTTCACTATCTGTTGAATAGGCATCAATGAGATTCACATCGCCAGATTGAATGGCACTATACCTCAGCTTCGGCTCCATTGTTTTTAAATTAGAGAACTGTATATTATAAAGTGCTTGTATTCCTTTATATCCATCTTCACGATCTGCAAATTCAAGTGTAAATCCAGCTTTCATATGAGAAGAAACATTTTTCAAATCAGAAATTGTCTTGATATTATACTGCGCCGCTATTTGTTTCGGGACTGCTAATGCGTACGTGTTGTTATATTGCATTGGCTTTAATAGCCTCATATTAAATTTCTGTTCCATCCCATTTCGCGCCTGCTCATATACTTCTTGACGATCTCTACTTTTTGGTTCTTCTTTTACAAACGTTGATAAAGCCGTTCCTGAAAACTCTGGATAAATATCGATTTCTTTAGACTTTAATGCTTCAAATACAAATGATGTTTTTCCAAACCCTGGTTTTACTTCTACATGTAAATCAGTATCCTGTTCGATTAATTGTTTATACATCTGAATTAAAATTTCCGGTTCTGAACCAAGTTTACCAGCGATTATAATATCTTTCTTTTGTGTACTCCAAAGAAATGGTGCGATGATAATTCCAATTACTACGGCAATTGTAACAATTATTCGTTTCGGTGAACGTCTTACATGCAGGATCATGCGCAGCACACCATCAAAAAATAATGCTAATAATGCAGCCGGAATAGCCCCTAACAGAATTAGAGCATGGTCATTCCGATCAATTCCAAGTAGAATAAGCTTTCCTAACCCTCCTGCTCCAATTAAAGCAGCTAATGTCGCTGTACCAACAATTAGTACCATTGCTGTTCGAATCCCTGCCATAATAATAGGCCAAGCAAGTGGTATTTCCACCTTCCATAATCGTCTCCAACCGTTCATTCCCATTGCTTTTGCTGCCTCAATAAGCGATGGATCTAGTTCACGAATCCCTGTGTATGTATTTCTTAAAATTGGTAACAGTGCATAAATCACAAGGGCAATGATAGCTGGGAATTTCCCGATACCAACTAATGGAATCAATAATCCAAGAAGAGCCAAAGAAGGAATTGTTTGCATCACAGCAGAAGTACCAATTACCCATTCAGCAATCCGCTCTTTTCTTGTTAACAAAATTCCAAGCGGAACAGCGATAAGAATTGCAAAAAATAAGGAAATCAACGAAATTTGCAAATGTTCCAAAAGAGCACTTAACAATTCTTGTTTACGCTCTTGCATCGTTTGTAAAAAGATTGTCAATGTCTACGCCCTCACTTTCATTTGCTCTACTATGTATTGAACGATATGATGGCTTGTTAAAGTACCAATATATGTACCATTTTCTTCGACGGGTATTTCTTTTTCCTGTTCTAAACGAAGTAAAGCATCATATAGGGGCGATTCAGTCGAAAGTGGATAACCATCACCTTGTTTTCCATCTTGTGCTAATATGGGGACTATATCTTCTACTTTTCTATGATCATACCAAGATGATCGCGTTCTCCCAATAAATTCTTCGACAAATCCATTTGCGGGATTTTGTAAAATGACTTCTGGGGTATCAAGTTGGACAACCTTTCCATCTTTCATTATACAAATACGATCGCCAAGCGCTAACGCTTCTTGCATATCATGAGTTACGAAAATAATTGTTTTTTGAATCTTTTTTTGCAAGTCTACTAAATCACGCTGCAGCTGCTCACGGCTTAAAGGGTCTAGTGCACTAAACGGTTCATCCATTAAAACAATTTTGGGATTGGCAGCAAGTGCCCTGACAACACCGACGCGCTGCTTTTGACCACCAGATAATTCATCTGGCATACGATTTCTATATATGTGGGGATCTAATCCAACCATTTCTAATAACTCATCGACACGCTTTTGAATTTTATCTTTACTCCATTTGCGCATTTCTGGCACAACCGCAATGTTTTCTGCAATTGTCATATGTGGAAATAGCGCAATTTGTTGCAATACATATCCAATATCCCATCGTAATTCATGAATGTTATAATCTTGAATGTTCTTCCCATCAATAAAAATTGAACCTTCTGTTGTTTCAATCAATCGATTGATCATTTTCATTGTCGTAGTTTTTCCACATCCACTTGGGCCAATTAAAACAAAAAATTCTCCTTTATGGATCTCTAGCTGCAAGGAATCTACAGCCTTCGTTTGATCATCAAACGTTTTTGAAACGTGTTCAAATCGAATCACAAATACAACTCCTTTTTCATTCTTTCCTCTATTCTCACGGAAATTTGAGCTATTTTCAAATGATTTGCCTTTTCAAAATGAAAAAGAGCTCTATTTTGAGCTCTAATAATCCATGAAAACGGTTTTCATAATTGCCGCATACTCACGTATATATGCCTTTTTTCTCGAACGCTTTGGCGTCGGTGCTGCAAGTGCTTCCATCTTCATACCTAAGCGGTCTGCAATAATTTTTGTTCGGTATAAATGATAAGTGTTACTGACTACAACCGCATGCTTTATTTCATATAAATCCTTAGAAAACTTTATATTTTCATATGTACTCGTAGAACGATCTTCAAGGCAAATTCTTTCTTTTTCAATACCATTTCCCATTAAATAACGACTCATACTAAGCGCCTCTGAAATATCTTCATCGTCTCCTTGTCCACCGGATACAACTACTTTTGCCTCTGGATGTGAGCGTAAATAACTTACTGCCACATCTAATCGGTTTTGTAGTGACAAGGAAGGTTTATCTCCAAATAATTTTGCTCCTAGAACTAAAACATAAGGTGCTGTGTGACTTACTTTCTCATTGGCAATTTTTTTCATGCGGTATGTGATATACACAATATACAATGGCGGCAATAACATCAGTAATAATAAAAAATATTTCTTCATTGCAGTTCTCTCCCTTTCTTTTCATTATATGAAAAAAAGGAATTATGCAGAAGTGCTTTCTCTACACATATTTCATTTCAAAAAAATAGTGAGGATACACTCCTCACTATTTCCCTATCCTTGACGCTGTCCTGCGTTTTGAGCATTGCGTGCTTTCTTTGAAGACGTATGATCTTGCGTTTGATTCCCTTTATGTTTCGCTGAACCTAATGCTTTCGTTTTTCCCATATCAATTCACACCTTTTTTTAATGTTACATTTATAGGATGTGTTTTAGATTCATTACTATACCACCGTTTTATTGGTAATGTGCATTCGTTCTTGTCGCTGCATTTTCACATATAAAAACCCAATACACGTTGCAACAATTAATAATATACTCATTGCATAAAACGGGACCATGACACTGATTTGAGACACAAACGTTGTAAAGGCAATGAGAAGAATAACTCGTACACCTTTACCAACAAGTCCAATTATCTCATTTGGAACCGAGAATCACGGTAAAGAGATGACATATTAATCAGCTCCTAACTGTTTTTTCAGTTCTGGAAACATGCTCATGTATCCTCTCAGTTCTTTTAACAAATCCGCAATTAGCGGTTTCGCCTCTTCTCCTAATTCTTCGTTCTGCACATGAAGACTGTCAATAACAACTTGTTTCGGAATCACATTCGCATATACTCCTCTTGCCACAATGCGCATACTATTTAAGGCGTTTATGCCACCTTTTCCGCCGCCTGCAACCGCAAGAAGGCTAACCGGCTTATGCATAAACTCACTGCTTCCAAGAAAATCAAATGCATTTTTTAGCGCACCGCTCATTGCATTATGATATTCTGGCGTACATAGTACAACACCATCTGCCTCTTTCACAAGTTTCTTTAATTTTGCAACTGCCTGTAATTCATATTGAGAATTTTCTCCGTTATATAACGGGAGTGCCTCAACAGCCAAATCATATAATTCTCCGTTAAAAGTCTGTGCAATATGCTTTGCAATGACGCGAGTTTTACCGAATTTACGCGGTGTACCATTAATAACAACTAGTTTCATCATTATTTCTCTCCCTTGTTTGAATTTCTATATTTATCTTATCAGAAATCCCCCTCTTATAAACCGTAAGAAAGATGGAAAACACTTAAGAAAATGGTATGAATAAACAAAATAGAAACTCATACTTTCGTATGAGTTTCTGTCATTACACTTCCTATACAACACCATGTTTCACTGCATACAAAGCTGCTTGCGTTCGATCCTCTACATGTAATTTAGCTAGAACATTTGAAACATGTGTTTTCACAGTTTGTTCTGTAATATGTAACTCTACTGCAATTTCTTTATTACTTCTTCCTTTGGCGATTTCACGCAACACTTCTTTTTCTCGCTTCGTTAACATAAATAAATGATCTTGCTTTATCTCAACAGTTGCTTGGCGTCCTAGTAAAGCAGGCGTTACTTTCGGATGAAAATTTGCATTTCCTTGATAAACCGCAATAATAGAAGCTACCAGTTGATCTGGCTGTACTTCTTTTAATTGATATCCATCTGCACCTGCTTCTAGAGCTGGAAGAACATAATCTTGTTCTGAAAGACTGCTTAACATAAGTACCTTAATAGATGCATCATATTCTTTTATACACTTCGTTGCCTCTATTCCGTCCATTTTTGGCATCGAAACATCCATTAATACAACATCAGGTCGTTCTGTTTTAATAAATTGCAGCGCTTCTTCGCCATCTCCCACCTCGCCAATAATATCAAATTCTTCTTTTGTTTTTAAAAAGAAAACTAGTCCTCTTCGGACAATATGATGATCCTCTACGAGCAGCAATTTAATTTTCAATATATGTCTCTCCTTTATCCCGCATTAACGGACAGTAAGACCCACCACCTCAAGATTCAGAGAAAAGCGAGGAAGATAGATGTGGGATAACTGCCCGTAAAAGCCCGATTGGTTCAACTAACCATCAGTAGGAGATGAAAAAACTCTCCACTGATGGAAGTTTCACTTTATACCGGCAACTGAATCTCAATTTTCGTTCCCTCACCTAGTTTCGTTTGTATTTGAAACTTTCCTTTCAACAACTCAATGCGTTCCTTCATACTTTTTAAACCAAGCGCAGAATCTCTTACTTTTTCTTTAATAAATCCTCTTCCGTTATCCTCAATTTGAAACTTCAACATATCGTTTTCTATTTTTAAATGTACAAATAATTTTTCGCAAGAAGCATGTTTTTTGCAATTATGAAGCGCTTCTTGACTAACACGCCAAAGCATTTCTTCTATTTCATCATCTATCGAAATAACTCCATCAATTCGCATAATTACATGAATACCAAGGAGCTCCCCATAATTTTGAATTGCTTCAGCAAGCCCTTTCTCTAAACCTTCAGGCCGTAACTGCCAAATTAGCAAGGTCATCTCTTGCAGCGCCTCTTGTGATAACTCCCCTATATACGTTAACATATCCTTTAATTCTGGATTTTTCGTCATATCCATTGTTCCTTTAGCTGTTAACATGATTGAAAAAAGTAGTTGCTTAACAGAATCATGTAAATCACGTGCTAGTCGATTTCTTTCTGCAACGACAACATATTTCCGTTCCTTCTCAACTAGCCTAATCCGTTGAATCGTTGTCCCAATTTGAAAAGCAATCGCTTCTAATAAAGCTAATTCTTCTTCTGTAAAGTGCGTTTTATGAGGAGAAGCAACATTTAATAATCCAAACCTCTCCCCTCCTGCCTGAAGTGGAATCGTCGCATGATGCGTAATACTTTCTGTTTCTCCCCATTCATATTCAATCGCATCTTCTATACGCTTACATTCAATAATATTTGTTGCTTTTTGCAAACGTCCCGCAACAAATCGATCAATACACCAACAATCACCTTCACACATTGGTTTCTTTTCTTCCCATGTAAGTGCTGGTGGTAAATTTGTATCAACGAGCATTCGATGCGTCCCTTTTTCATCAATAAAAAAAATCCATCCTGTTTGTAAATTCATGACTTGCAAAAGCGTATGCAGGACTTTTTCTAACATGTTCTGCAAATCAGTTGCTTCATTTAATAACTCCGCAATTTCTTTTAATGCTTGCAATCGATGCATTTGTTTTTCATTTTCATTCATGTTCATCACCATTTCCTATTATAACATTATGAAATTTCTAAATACTACAATTAAAGCAAAACTCTTATCACTATATATAAATACAAATTAGAAATCCCACTTTCCTTAGCTAAGCGAGAGCGCCTGGCCATGCATAGCAGCGGTCAGGCCCCTTTTCTGCCACAAGCAATGTGAAAACAAAGGGAGTAAACAAGTAACATATCACTTTTTGTTTTCATAGCATTAAATTTTTATATAACATTTTCAATTATGTGATTATATTCATTTTGTTCTCTTTCATTAATCGGCTTTAAGACAATATTCTTTAAAAGCCATCTCACTCTTCTGTAAAAAAGGAATCTGAAAAAGCATAAAGAAACATATACATTGAGAAGTTCCATAAGAAATTTTTACATAATAATAAAAAGAAAGGTGATAGTAAATTGAGTGTATTGAGTGTATTGACTAAATTAATAGAACAAGCTAAAAATCCAAGAGGTTTTGTGGGGTCATCTATGTTATGCATCATGAATGCGGCTCATACTAATATGACAAAATGGGCTTTCAGCAAAGTTAATATTAGTAAGCATGCAAGAATGCTTGATATTGGTTGCGGTGGTGGAAAAGCAATACATACTCTCTCGAAAATGAATTCAAACGGAAAGATATACGGCATAGACTATTCCAAACAAGCAGTAGAAAACTCAATCAAACTGAATAAAAAAGATGTGGATTCAGGAAAAGTGTTCATAAAACAAGCAAGCGTATCGGCAATGCCTTTTTCAAATGACTTTTTTAATATTATTACTGCTTTTCAAACCCATTATTTTTGGCCAGATTTAGAAAATGATGTAAAAGAGGTATTTCGAATATTAAAACCAAATGGCTACTTTCTCATTGTCGCTGAGCTCTATAAAATAAATTATCATATGACAAAATTCAAAACGAAAACAGATATAGAAAAATTACTAAAAGAAACGGGATATAACAATGTAATATTCCATGAATATAGGGGATCGATTTGTGTCGTTGCGAGAAAATAACGAAACCGCCAGAATTTCTATTTTTCTGACGGTTTTTTCTTCCTACTTCACTTCAGCTTGTAAACAAGATTTTACATGCTGCAGAGCAAACTGATGCCCTTTTTCATACACTACAATGTGGAATCCTTTATTATAGGCATCAATTGCTGTGTGTAACACGCAAATGTCCGTACATTATCTTTGAATTTACCATGTGCATATTTATAATCCTCTACAAAAACCCTTATATATCAATACTTTTAAAAGTGTGCATAATTAAAATAGTACATAATTAATGAGTTTTAATGTATTGCTAATAAACGTTAAGAAGTTTTGAAATACTACCAGTGTTTTAATATAAAAATCGATTTTAAGATATTTATAAAATATGCTTTTAGTTTTCTTCTTTAGTTATTTATATTAAACATACATCTATGTGATATCCACCAGCACCCCATAATGATCACTCGGTAATATCGCTTCTTTAGTAACTGGATAATCCCCAAAGACTTCCACGTTGTCTATGGATGAAATATTCAATTTATTATTTTTGTTAATTAAAATCCAATCATATCGAGCTTGTAATTTTAAACTTGATTCATTTTTTATGTTTAAATTATTTATAAAGTCTAGAGTGTACTTCTTAACATCATCCCAAAATGCGATCCAATCAATTATAACGTCATACTTAGCGGCTAAAAAATTATTACACAATGACACGTTATTTTTCCAAACGAGTTCCTTTGCATTTTTAGATCCCCAAGACTTCTCACGTCCTGACACTGGCATATGACTGATATGCACTTTTTTATTCAATGATTTCCGTATGAAAACAAAGCTGCATATGATTGATCATTATTTCTCCAAGATCAGTAAATGTCGCTACGCCTCGTTTGTGTATTGCCGTTTTGAAACCTTCTGCATCTGCTCCAGCTATTGTCAAAAAATCACAAATATCTGTACAAACTCCGACAGTATGAACTTTTTCAACTTCTAATTTTTTTAAAGTGGCAGCCAAGTCTGTTTTGAAGAAAGCATTATAATTTGTTTTTGGGACATAAATTAAATTTTGGTTTCTACTATTTTCTTGATGCCATTCGTATAACTCGCCGTATAATTGTTGTCCTTCTGTATTCACAATATTATGTGGTGTCCATAACTTAAAGTGCGGATCATCAGCTTGGTGTGCATCCATTGTAACTACAACAATATTTCCCTCCTCTAAAAATCGAGTTGCTAATTCTTTAATATACGGTATAATTTTCTGTGCTGGTTTACCAGCAGTCAAAGATCCCTTATCTGCCACAAAATCATTACTCATATCTACAATTAATAAAGCTTCTTTTCCCATATTTGTTCATCTCCCATTATCAAAAAGATCCAAATTCCACACAGTATAATCAATATTTATAAGTGCCCGTTTCATCTTTTCCATTCCTTTCGTTTCACAGTAAACAATAGAAAACGTGTTATAACGACGCTTTATTACACATTCGACATGTATGGTAAAAATCCCTATAAAACAAAAGAAACCTGCTTATAAAGCAGATTTCTTCTTACTGTGCTGGCTTATTTTTAAACTTCGCCTCGGCAAAGTTAATTACTTTTCCGTTCGGATCATTATTTTCAAACTGGATTACTGTTACGGTATGAACACCTGGTTGTAGTGTTTCTTTTTTTAATGCGATTGTCGTTTGGGTTAGTTCACTTGCTTGATGCTTTTCTTCAAATTGTTTATCAACGTAAACAAATATTTCTTTATCCGCTTGGAAATTTGCAAGTTCGATTTCTACTTGTTGAATAATCGTATCTTTTTTAATAAATACGACAGGTACATTTCCATTTTCTGATGTACCATCGGGTGTAACAACTTTCATCTTTCCTTCACCAATTGGAGTTACTCCTTCTGGAAATGAATACTTGTTTTCTTGCTGCGCATACACAGTTTGTTCTTTTTGTGTTTCTTTCTTCACATTCTTTTCTTTTGTTACTCCGCAACCCACTAACAACATAACAGATAATCCAGTGATTATGAATTTTTTCAAAATCCATTCCCCCTGCATCTTAATGTCTAGTTTATTATATAAAAATATCTTTTTAATATATACATCCATTTGCAACACTTTCGTGAACATAACATCTTACTTACACAACTAACTGTACCACATTTATCATCTTATTATCATCATGATTTATTCAAGAAATTTTTAGTAAATCCTTTTTAGCATTCTTATCAATTTAGTTATCCTGCATTTCTTTCATTATCTACACGAAAAATAATCTTAGCTCTTCCAGCTAAGATTATTTTTCGTTTCTCACTATCAATTGAAATTTCACTTTATCGGATAAACTTCGTAATTTCCGCTACTTCTTTTCGAGCTAACTTTTTCGGTTGGTCTTTCGGATGTCCTAATGCAATCACCATATTGATTTGTTTATCAGATCCAATTTCTAAGTAGTCTCTTAGCTCGTCCTGTGCTAATAACACCGGTCCTGTCATCGGGCATGTACCGAGACCTCTGACATGAGCTGCAAGCATTAGGTTTTGTGAGGCTAAGCAACTACTTTTGATGCCTTCTTCTTCCCAAACAGACTCTGGAACAAACTCAATCGGATCAAAAATCTTTTCCCGAAATTTAGATTGATATGGGGTTGCTAAACAAATAATTAAAACTGGTGCATCTGAAAATGCTGTTGCATATGGTCCAAAAGAGCGCGTCAATAATTTCCCTGCCTTTTCTTCTCCTTTTCGCTTAGCTTCTTCTGCTCGCTTATGTAACGCATTCCATGTCATTTCTTCTATATCTTTAATTTTGTCACGGTTCATGATAACAACAAATTCCCATGTCTGCGAATTTGTATCACTCGGTGCATATCTCGCACAATCGATAATTTCTTCAATATCTTTCACAGAAACCTCTTGCTCTGTAAATTTTCGAACGCTGCGACGGCCATGAATAATATCTTTAAATGCTCGGTAATCCATATAATTTAAAATCCCCTTTTATAACATTTTCAAAATCCCTATCTGACTGATTATATCATATTTTTGAAAAAATCCGGATATATTCCAGCCCTTTCATACTGACTCGTTTGTAGCAATAAAGAAATTATAATGACACCCTTCTGTTACAATGCCATTATGGACTAATATCGCTTCGTAATAACCTTCTTTTGCAATTTTATTTTTTATCATGATATTCGGAAGTAAATTTAGAGATTTAATCTGACAAAAACGCCAACGTATATCCTCAGCGATAGTTGCTTTAATTTCCTCTTCTTATATACATTCATTGTACAATTTTGTTTATTTTGGAAATAAACAAAATTGTAATTTTAAAAAAAATAAAAAAATTACTCTTATTTTCTTTAAAAAATAAGCGTTTTTTTAATTTAATTAAAAAAACGCTGTTACAAATTCGAATTTACCAGATTTTCTAATTTATCTACAGTGAATTTTGTTTTATAATAATATCGTTATGTTAAAATATTTAAAAGGAGAACACACGTGCATATCCCAAATATATCAATTAAAACAAACTATGACTATTTAACTTATGAACAGTTAGCAGCGGAATCAGCTAAACTTCCAACAATTATGCAGCAATTTTATTTACATGCGGTTGCAACGTTAAAGAGAGAAGTGGCACCTAACGAATACTTCAATTACTTATCGACAGGTGCATTTCGTCATACAACAATCGGCTTTTTATTTTTTACAGATAGACAAATTATCATGGCTGAACAACAAGGATTAACTGTAAAATGTCATACCTTACACTACCGTGATTATACAAGTTGCAGCGCTCATACTGGTCATATTTTAGGAGTAAAAACAAACGTAATTTGTTTCGAAAAACCTCGTTCTTCTTCCGTTAAAGAGGAACGTATTACACATATTCCAGACGAACAGTTTCAAATCATTAATACATTTGTACAAAATAAATTACAATAAATAAAACCGCTCCCACCTATTAATAACCTATGTTATTAGAAACTAAATTCTTAAAAGGACTTGCTCATATTAGATATAAAAGCATAGAATACAAGACGCAAACTATTTATTCTCATTGTTTGTCATCTCCTAAAAAGGAGGAAATAACTTGTGGTTGTTTGAAGGATTTAACAATTTCAGCGGAGCATTTTCACCTCTAATTGTTCGTTCCATTCATTTTTATAGCCAGCGATGGAAGCAAAGAGTTCACCAAAAGCAACGCCTTATACTGCGAGCAAATAAAAGAAAACGGTATTATATAAAGAAGTTGCCATGATAAAACGTCTCAAAACAAAAACTCTATACTTAAAAAACACCTAGGTTCTCTTGTAAATGCCAAGAAGCCCTAGGTGTTTTTTAATACATTTCACTTTATTCATTGAACTGATTTTTGTTAATGATAAAGTGAAACTTTAATCAGTGGGGGTTTTCCTCATCCCCCACTGATTATCAGCCCTCACCAATCGGGCTTTTACGGGCTGTTTATCTCCCACCTAACTTCTTAAGAAAAGCGGAAGCGGCTCGCTCAGAATCGCAGGACGTTGGAGCACAGGGCGGAGAGGCGCTTTTTGCCTCGTCCGAGGGGGTGAAACGGCCGAAGATTCTAGCCGCCAGAGCTAGACAATGCTTTTGCTGAATTTTGAGGTGGGAGTATTACTGCCCACGAATAGCGGGATAAACAAAAACCATCTTATGAAAGACGGTTTCCATCATCTCGATTCAACCAATTTAAAATTAAAATGTAACTTTGATAATGGACAAATCTTAGACAAAATAGACAACATAAGATTCCCATTCCGATACAGCTATAGAGCAAACCTAATTTCAAAAAAATTTCTATTGTTGGTGGAAAAAAAGTGACTTTTTGCAAACTATATAGCATAAGAAATAACATTAAAAATAATGGGAAATACTGCAATTCATATGGTGTACGTCTCTTACTTAATATATTCCTTACTAATAATTGAAAGAGCTCTGCAAACAAAAAGCAGCCAAGAATTACAATATGTGCTAGTGTCATCCCCATACACTTCCCACCTTAGTTTATAATGTACTGATAAAACAACACAATTACATTTTCTTTATGTAAACATGATTATTTTGTTGAAAACCGAGTTGTTCAAAAAATGATTCCATTCTTTCATTTTTATTTATTAATGTGATTTGAATCTCTTTCACATGTTCTTTTTTTACTATCTCCTCAAACGTATAATAAGCATTCGTTCCATATCCGTATCCCTCATAATCATGATGAATAAGAAGATACGATAATATCGCTTTTTCTTGTTTCACAGTGTAATCAACAATACCTATATATGTATCATCTGCTTTTATACAATACGCTACATCTTGAACTGGTAAATCATGAGAAGAAAACATTTCTTTTACTACTAATTTTGTTTCGGCTATTACTTTTTCAAACGTTAACATATTTATTTCACTCCTTATTATTGTATCAAACAGGACAAGTATTTATGAAAAAAACCTTAAGATAGCAATGCTATCTTAAGGTTCCCTCTTTATCCCGCTATTAACGGGCAGTAATAGTAATACTCCCACCTCAAAATTTAGCGGAAGCAAAGACGTAAGGCGGGAGATAAACTGCCCATAAAAGCTCGATTGGTGAGGGATAAAGCCCCCACTGATTAAAGTTTCACTCTATACTAAGCTATAAGCGCGCTTTGTTTCCTCGTGAAACGCCTTTGTATCATATTTATGCTCAACAAAAATTTGGTGCCATACCATAAATGCAAGGACTGTCCAAATTTTACGGCTGTAATCACCTTTATCTGCGCAATGTGCTTCTAACAAGTCTAATACGTACTGCTTATCGATTAAATACTCTGTTTGGCTTTCTTTAATGATATTTACAGCCCAATCATGCATTTCATCTTTTAACCAGTGACGAATTGGTACTGGGAAGCCTAACTTTTTACGATCTAATACGTGATCCGGTATAATACCACGTACTGCTTCACGTAAAATTGCTTTTGTTGTACCATTTGCAATCTTTAATTCTGTTGGAATTTTAGATGCAACATCAAATACTTCTTTATCTAAAAATGGTACACGAAGTTCTAATGAATGTGCCATTGTCATTTTATCAGCTTTTAATAAAATGTCGCCGCGCAGCCATGTGAACATATCGATGTATTGCATTTTACTTACATCGTCATAATTCTTGATATCATCATACAACGGCTTCGTAATATCCATGTAATTCACACTCTCATTGTAGTGCTTCATAAGCGCTGCTTTTTCTTCTTCACGGAAGATTTTCGCATTTCCATAGTAGCGCTCTTCAATCGATGTACATCCGCGCTCTAAGAAACTTTTCCCTTTAAACCCTTCTTTTAACGCACCACTTAACGCTTTTAATACGCGTTTTCCTGGGCTAGGGATGTAAGAGAACATTTTTAAAGAATTTGGCTCACGATAAATGTTATATCCGCCAAACAGCTCGTCTGAACCTTCGCCAGAAAGAACAACTGTTACATGTTTACGTGCTTCTTTTGCAACGAAGTACAATGGTACAGCTGCAGGATCCGCTAATGGATCATCCATGTGCCACATAATTTTTGGGAATTCATCCATAAATTCTTGTGGTGTTACGAATACGCTATAATTTTTTACACCTAATTTTTCCGCTGTTTCTTTCGCTACGTCAACTTCACTAAAGCCACGACGGTCAAAACCAACAGAGAACGTTAAAAGATTTGGATTCATTTCTTTTGCGATAGACGCGATAATCGTTGAATCGATACCACCAGATAAGAATGAACCTACTGGTACATCACTACGCATATGCATTTTCACAGAATCGTATAATACGTCACGAATTGCTTGAATATGCTCTTCTTTCGTCGCATCAGATGCATTGAAATATGGTTGCCAATAGCGACGAATCTCCATCTCTTTTCCAAGTTCTTTCACGAAATAATGACCTGGCTCAATTTTGTTAATATCAACAGTTAACGTTTCAGGCTCAGGAGCATATTGATACGTAAAGTAGTGTTGCAGGGAAGCTGGATTTACCCCTTTATCTTCCATCACATGTAAGATACTTTTCTTTTCAGATGCAAAGAATGTTGTATCCTCGTGCTGCGCAACATAAAGCGGCTTAATACCGAAATGATCACGCGCACCGAATAGCTTTTTCTCTTCGCGATCCCAAATCATAAATGCAAACATACCACGAAGGTAATCTACACATTTTTCTTTCATATGAGCATATAATGCAATGATTACTTCTGTATCAGATTGTGTCGCAAATGTTGCTCCTTTTTCAAGAAGCATTTCGCGAAGCTCTACATAGTTATAAATTTCACCATTAAAAATAATTACATAACGATCATTTTCATACGTTAACGGCTGATGTCCTGCCTCTAAATCAATAATACTTAAACGGCGGAAGCCAAATTGTACATGTTCATCACGGAAGTACCCTTCATCGTCTGGACCACGGTGAAAGATAATCGTATTCATATTTTCAAATTGATGTTTTTCTTCTGCCGAAAACCCTCTAGGGTTTTCACATAAACATCCTACAAAACCACACATACTTTCTTACCCTCTTTCGGTTTTCATTCTGTTTCTATACTACAATATCAACCCTATTTATACTAGCATAATCATAGCAATATGGCGACAAAAAGTACATAAATCCATTATGTTTTTTCAACATATTCATCACTGCTATGTAAAATAAATCATACTTTTCTTAATTTTTCCCCTTTCCTAAAAAAAGTTTTCTGTCACTTTTCAATTTATAGTTTTATAAAATGATTCTATTCTTATCCTTCATCACTTTTTTAATTTTTACTTACCTAAAAAACCGTACGCACATTTAGGCCTTTTTGTCATATGATATTTCAGATTTATCTTTAGGAGGTGTAGCAACTGTTAACAAAAAGTTGTAAAACTTTATAAAAGCCTACTAATTGAAAAAGTTGGATGGGTGAAAACATCTGAACAGATACAAATAGATGTCAAGTATTCGAATCCTCGCATTAGTTTTGATTGCAAGTATTGGTATATATAGGTTGGGATTAAGCAAGAAATTCCGAAACAAGAGTTGATAAATAAAAGTGTAGGAATAGACGTTGGTGTAAAAGAACTCGCAGTTTGCTCCAATGGAATGACTTTCAAAAACATCAATAAAACGAAAATAGTAAAACAGGCAGAGAAACGCCTTCGTAGGTTGCAACGTCAAGTTTCTCGTAAATATGAAATAAATAAGGAGGGAAGCCGTTTTGTCAAAACAAGCAACATTATAAAACTCGAAAAAAGAATACAACGACTGCATAGACGTTTGACAAACATTCGTGATAATCACATTTACCAAGCAACAACTGCAATCGTGAAAACCAAACCTTGCAGAGTTGTTACGGAGACATTAAACATCAGAGGAATGATGAAGAATAAACATTTGTCAAAAGCGATCACACAGCAAAAATTATACAATTTTAAGATGAAATTACAGTATAAGTGTGAAATGTATGGGATTGAGTTTATAGAAGCTGATAAATGGTTTCCTTCGTCTAAAATGTGTTCTTGTTGTGGACAGATTAAGAAAGACTTGAAACTGTCGGATAGAACATACGGATGTGATTGTGGATTAGAAATAGATAGAGATTTAAACGCTTCTATTAATTTGTCACGTTATGAATTAGCAAATTAACACTGGAACGTTATTGCTAATATGTAGGATTCGTTGTATCCGAATTTACGCTTGTGGAGTGTTATACCAAACGAAAGTAGCTTCGGCAAAATCGGACACGTAGAAGCAGGAAGCAAACAATTTCTTATAGAGTTTTATAAGGTTTTGGCAACGGAGAAATGATGAGTGATGAAAAAAAACCTTCACGTCCACAATTTCGAAATTACTTAAAACAAATTGATGATTTTTTCGAACAAACTCCACTTCGTGATGTTATTGCAGATATGAACCACTTTTTCCAAAAGGGAAACCGTTTAGTAACATTTCCAGTTGATTTATTTGAAGTGGAAGATGACCTTGTTATTAAAGCTGAACTTCCTGGTATTCAAAAGCAACAGATTCATGTTGAAATACAAGGTGAATACTTAAAAATTCTCGTAAAAGAAGAGGTTTTAGGCGAAGAAATGAACGAATCACATAATTATTATCGCCGCGAGCGTACGATGTCAGAAGCTTCTCGCGTTATTAAACTACCGTATCCCATTAACAAAAAACAAGCAAAAGCTTCTTATCAAAATGGCATTTTAGAAATCCGTGCACCAAAGCTTCCGCAGCAACATGATATTTTATCGATTGAATAAAAAAAGGATGCTCATTCGCATCCTTTTCTTATTGTGTTAAGCGTCTAATATCACGCAATATATCATCATATGGTGTATTATTCATACCACTATATTCCTTCATCACTTTCCCGTTTTGATCCACTAAGTAAAATTTTGTACCATGATAAACTTGATCTTGATTTTCTGGTTTATCAACCAACGTTTTAAAATTGTCTTTCGTAAATTTTTCAATATCGTCTTGTGAATAACCAGTTAACAAATTCCAATTCTTCGTATCATCAGTAAATTTTTGTACAAATGTTTTTAACTTTTCTGGAGTATCTACCTCTGGATCAACACTAAATGATACAAATTGAACATCAAGTTTTTCTTCTTTTGCTAACTTTTGTAACTTCGCCAAATTTGCTGTCATTGGCGGACAAATTGTTTGACAATTTGTAAATACAAGATCTGCTACCCATACTTTTCCTTTTAAATCTTTCGTACCAAATTTTTCACCATTTTGATTTATGTATTCAAAACTTTGAAGATCCCAATTTAACGGCTTACGAAGTTTCGATCCTGAACCGCAGCCAGCTAAAACCAGTAAACAAAAAGCGGTAAAAATACCAATCCATTTTTGATATCGCTTCACTCTAGAACACCCTTCTCTCCTATTTCTTCTATCTCACACTAGCGAGCAATATAAACCTCTTACTAGTCTTTATTGTAGCAAAGGTAAACACTATGAGAAAACTGTTTACCTTACTTGTTCACTAAATCGTACTAATTTTTCAATTGCTTCTTCTTTTTGAAATGTGCTGAACCATCTATAATTTTCTCCATCTAAAATCCGGTAATGTTGACTAACCATATTTTGTTGTAAACAGAACTCTCCTCTTTTCTCAATTTCCTTCCACCAAATATGTCCACCCATCGTTTTTTCTTTTTTATATTCGATTTGATGGCGGGCAAGTGTTTGAACAACTTCTAGAGCAGACCCTCCAAATGCCGACTGCAATACTTCACTATTTTGAAACAATGCACAAACTGCAACAACAGTCGTCCACGAAGGCAAAATACGTTCTTTTTCAATTTGAACTAACGTCTTTTTAGAGAGCCCTAAAATTTCTGCCATTTCTTCTTGTGTATAATTATGCTCTGTACGAATTAGCTTTAATTTTTTGGCAATTGTTAATACCACTTCATCTTTATTCATATAACCACCTCTTCTCGTTGTATTTTTACACTTTTTTAATAATTAGTCAATTCCATTCACTTCTTACTAGTTCTCGAAAGATCGAGGACCCTTTTCAATTGATATTTCCAGCACGAAAAAAGCTACTTGAATATAATCAAGTAGCTTTTTCCTATTCTGCAAAATAAGCGAATCCAATTGCTCCAGCACCTGTATGTGTACTAATAGCAGGTGTTGTAAAGAAGATTTCTGATTGTGTAAATCCACTAATTTTTTCAACTGCCTCTTTCATCTTCTGCGCTAACGGTAATGCTTTTGCATGTGGAATTGCAACTGCCTTTACTGTTTTTCCAGCTATGTCCTCTTCAAATATTTTCCCTAACGCTTTTACAACTTGTCCTTGACTACGTACCTTAGTAATCGGATTGAGGACCCCGTCTTCAACACTAGCAATCGGTTTAATATTTAATAAAGATCCAATCATCGCTTTTCCTTTACCAATACGGCCACCTTTTACTAAGTTTTCTAACGTATCAACGACAACAAATAGGCGTGTATTTTTTCTAACTTCTTCAATACGTTTTAAAATATCTTCTAAAGATCGTCCTTCTTGCGCCATTTTTGCTGCCTCAATTACTTGATATCCTAAAGCATGAGTAGTGAATAAAGAATCTACTACAGTTACTTTTGTATTTGTCATTGTTGCTGCAGTACCTGCTGTTGCAACTGATCCGCTTAGTCCATTTGTTAAATGAATCGAAAGAACTTGGCTACCGTCCTCTCCTAAACGATCATACAATTCTACAAATGAACCAACTGCTGGTTGAGATGTTTTCGGTAGCTCTTCTGCCTTTTCCATTTCTTCAATAAACTTATCTGGTTGTAAGTCTATACGATCTAAATAAGTTTGTCCGTTCACAGAAATTGATAATGGGATAACATGAATATCATATTTCTCAATCACATCTTGTGAAAAATCCGCCGTTGAGTCTGTGACAATTTTAATTTTTTGCATGATTTATTTCTTCCCTTTCCACTACGCTCTCCCTGTTATTATACTAGTATTCCTACTGCTTTCAACAGTTTAAGGTAATTTTCCCATGAAATTCTTCTTTTTTATGTGTCTAAAAAAGAAAACAGCAGAACACCTTTGCTCTGCCGCAATTTTTTCCTATGCATTTTTTTCTAACGTATTTATTTCATATACATTTGAATAATCATTCCATTGTAAGCAACTCTGCAAATATTCTCGAAATGAGTACGAAAACCTTGGTTGTTTTTGTTTTTGAATTTTAGAAATAAAGAGCTGAAGACGCGACTGGATTTGAAACGCTAATGGGTGCTGTGTTTGTAGTACAGGGATTTCAACCACCTTTACGCATTTTCCTGTTGGATGAGTGAAATAAAAACTCTTCATAATCACGATATCAATCCTCTTTTTTTGGATTTATAATGTTAGTATAAACCGACAAATCTAAAAAGTTTGTCTAAATTTTGGAGAAGCATTAATTTTTTTCTTTTTTATATTGTATACGCTTACACCAATAGTATAACAAAGAAATAAAAAAAGTGCCCGTCATAAAGAGGCACTTTTCGATGAAGATTGCAATTCTCGTTTGATTTTTCTTTTATAAACAATCTTTGACATTGTAATACTTAATTCATAAATAATTAATAATGGAATTGCTACAGAAAAATCTGAAATAAAATCAGGTGGTGTAATGCATACTGCAATAACAATTAATATAAAGTACGCATACCTTCTAATCTTTTGTAATGCTACTGGATTTAATATTCCAATGCTCGTTAAAAACATAGTTACAACAGGTAATTCAAAAATCACAGCAAATGGTACGGTCATATTCATAACAAAAGAAAAATACTTCTCAGTTGTAAACATTGTTTGAAACATTTCATCACCAAGACTAACCAAAAAATTTAATACAAACGGTAGAATAATAAAATATCCAAAACAAAGTCCACCAACGAATAATATAAATAACCCCGGTACGTATAAAAGCGTCATTTTCCGCTCATGGGGAAGTAATGCTGGCTTGACAAATAACCAAAGTTGCAGGGCTGCGATTGGAATAGTACATACGATTGAAAACACAGCCGCAATCACAAAATAAATCCATAAAATATCGCTCGGCCCAAGAACTGTTAATTTCATATGTAAATCTTTCACAATAAAACTATAAATCTCTTTCGTATAGGAAAAACCAATAATAAGGAAAAATAAAAAAGCCAAAGCTGTAATAATAAGTCGTTTTCGTAACTCACCAAGATGATCTACTATGCTCATTTCGTGATCGTTCATATTCTCCCCCATTTCTTTCGTCACTGGAAAAAAGATGCAAGCTCCTCTTACATCTTTTCCCCTCACAACGGACGTAGGCATCCGATTAATTCAACTAATAATAAGCAGGAACTCCTCCCTACTGATATAAAATTTATTTTTTCTCATCTATATCATCATGCAAACCTTTGGCGGATTTTTTAAATTCTTTTAAGGTTTCTCCAAATGCTCGTCCAATTTCCGGTAATTTTTTTGGTCCAAAAATAATTAATGCTAAAATTAAAATTAAAATTAATCCTGGAAATCCAATATTCGGCATGCTGCTTCCCCCTTATTTTCAATTAATTTTATTTTGTCAAAAAAGTCAGAAAACGTCAATGTATTCGCTTCCTTTTATCGAAAAAATTTGAAAATATAATCTTTATACGAATTTCATTTCCTATTCCCTTTGTATATGATATGGTGAAAGAGATTAAATACCTCATTTTACTACATGAGAAAGGAGTCGAACTATGTCTCAAAAGATGACTCGAATGACTCAGTTTGTTAAAGAAGAAATCGCAAATGCAATTACACATGGCATCGGTGCCATTTTAAGCATTCCTGCGTTAATTATTTTAATTATCCATGCATCAAAACATGGAACTGCATCAGCAATTGTAGGATTTACTGTATATGGTGTTAGCATGCTTATACTATATGTATGTTCAACACTATTACATAGTATCCATCATCCAAAAGTAGAAAAGTTATTCACTATTTTAGATCATTCTGCCATCTATATATTCATCGCTGGCACGTATACACCTTTTTTACTCGTTACTCTGCGCGGACCAATAGGCTGGACATTACTTGCGATTATATGGACACTTGCAATTGCAGGAATTATTTTTAAAATATTTTTTGTACGTCGCTTTATTAAACTATCCACTTTATTTTATATTCTGATGGGATGGCTCATTATCGTTGCAATTAAGCCATTATATGAAAGTTTAACAGGAAGTGGCTTCACGTTATTATTAATTGGCGGAATTTTATACTCTGTCGGTGCCATCTTCTTCCTATGGGAGAAACTCCCATTTAATCATGCAATTTGGCACCTCTTTGTATTAGGTGGAAGTACGATGCTGTTTTTCTGCGTTTTATTTTATGTATTACCTGTAGCATAAAGTGAAACTTCCATCAGCGGGGAGCTTTATCCCTTGCTGATGGTTAGTTGAACCAATCTGGCTTTTACGGGATAAAAAAAGTCTCAGCTTTTTGAAATTATAGCTGAGACTTTTTTTGCTTATTTTTCCAACTGACTTTCAATGATATCTTGGATATATTTCGTTAATTCTTTCATATCCATATTTTCATATTGTTCTGCTGTAATTGGTTTCGAAATTGTGACTGTTGCATGCGCCGGCTTCATTCGATTTCCATTTGCTTCAAACATTTTATACGTTCCGTCCAATGTTACAGGTAAAATCGCTACACCTGCTTTTACAGCAAGATGGAAACTACCAGGTTTAAATTCTCCCATTTTATTACCCTTACTTCGAGTTCCTTCTGGGAAAATAACGATAGAATGCCCTTGTTTTAACAGTTCAATCCCATCTTTAATAGCTTGCAGTGATTGACGGCGATTTTTGCGATCCATAAATACACAATTCATCATTTCCATCCACGTTGATACAAGTGGAAATTTTTTAATTTCTGCTTTCGAAACGAATCCAATTGGTTTATTTAAATAACCTAGTAAAACTGGAATATCCATGTCACTTTGATGATTGCTTACAACGAGTACTGGCTTATCTTGTGGTATATTTTCCAGTCCATTCACTTGTATTGTTGATCCAACTACACGAATCATCTTCTTTCCAAACCAATTCGTCGTTTTATGCACCAGCTTATCTTTTTCTTGCGGTGATAATGTATGTAACTTTCGTTTTACGCGCCACATTTTTGGCGTAATACCAATTACAATTAAAATTAAGTATAAAATCTTAAAAACTGTTTGAATCATATAGTACCCCCACATATTGTCATCCGTTTTACATTATACTAGACAAAGGAAGGAAAAAGAAGAAAAAATGTCCAAACAACAAGCGTTTGGACATTTTTCATAATATGATAGATTAAAATTGTTTTGCTAACTCTTCCGCTTTTTCAATAGCTCGTTCTTTAATTTCAGGTGCTTGTGCAGGGTTTACACTCATACCTTCTACTGCCATATATTCTACATCCGTTACACCCATGAAACCTAACATTGCTTGTAAGTGATTACGACCAAAGTCCGCTCCTGCGTATGCTCCTTCAGAATAAATACCACCTGTCGCTTGGATATGAATTGCTTTTTTACCTTCTAATAAACCAATTGGACCATTTTCTGTATATTTAAATGTTTTACCTGCAATTGCTATATTATCTAAGTATGCTTTTACAACCGGTGGATAGCTTAAATTCCACATTGGCGTTACAAATACATATTTATCTGCGTGCATAAATGTTTCTAAGTTTCCGTTCATTGCTGCAATTTTTTGTTGTTGACTTTCACTTAATGTTTCAAAGCCTTCTCCTGCCCCAAGTTTTCCCCAAGCGGCAAACACCTCTCCATCAATTGCAGGTACGTTTGTATGGAATAAATCAATTGTTAACACTTCATCTTGTGGATTCGCTTGTTTATAAGCTTCAATAAACGCTTCTCCTACCGCCATTCCGAATGATACTTCTGCTGGATTTGGATTTGCTGTAATAAATAATACTTTTGTCATGTTCATTTCTCTCCCTTTTTAAATATATCTTTAATTCGAGATTTTCAATAAAAAAGTAAATCACTTATCTTACGTAAGTAATAATATCTAATAAACGTTCTCCTGTCAAGAAAAAATAGTTACTTTTTTTTAGTAAGTAAATAACTTTACAAAAAAGAGTTATCTCGCTTATAAACGAGACAACTCCTTTTTAATTATTTTTGAAATACATGCTTTACTTTCTCAGCTGGAATACTACTTCCGCCTCTTCCTTTTACATCTTCAATCATCATTGCGACAATCATATTTGGAGAATTTGCATCAAATGCAACAAACCATCCTAACTCTTTTCCATCAGCTTCTTTTGATTCTTTTAATTCAGCTGTTCCTGTTTTCCCAGCAAGTGTAATGCCATCTAATTTTGCAATCTTACCTGTTCCTTCTGGATCATTCACAACTTTTATTAAAGAATTTTTCAAAATATCATTGTTCTCTTTCGATACAACTTTTTCTTTCCACGCTTTTACCTGCTTATCATCTTTTACAAGGTGCGGAGATGGAATATTTCCTTCATTTACAATTGGCGCATATGATAGTGCAACGTGTAGAGATGACATTAAAACTTCCCCTTGCCCATATCCTGTATCTGCAAGCTGAATATCATTTTTCATGCCATTTTTTGCGATTTGCGACGTTGCAAATCCATATTCAATTGGTAACTTTTCACCAAGTCCAAATTTCTTTGCTTCTTCTGCAAATTTATCTTTACCAATTTTCAACGCTTCCTGTGCAAAATAAATGTTATCAGAATACATCATTGCTTTTTCAAAATCTACTGGATTTGCGTCTTTTACACGCGTTACATAATAGTTACCCCAAGAAGAATCTTTTGCCCATTTTACTCCATCAATTTTAAGAGATTCTTTTGGATCAAGCGCTTTCGTTTCTAAGCCAATTGCTCCTGTAATTGGTTTAAATACTGAACCTGGTGCGTATACTTGCGTAAAGCGATTTGTCATCGGCTTTTTCTGATCATTGCTTAAAGCCTCTCGCTCTGCTTTCGCAGACTCTCTCATCATAACGTTTGGGTTGTATGATGGACTACTTACAAGCGCTAATGTTTCCCCTGTTTTCGGATGGACTGCTGCACTTGAACCTGCTTCACCCTTCATTTCTGCATATATTTTTTGTTGTAAGTTCCCATCAATTGTTAGTGTGATATTTTCTCCATCTTTTGCTTGCTTTTTAGCAAGCTCTTTTAATTCTTTTCCTTTTGCATCAACGATATAAACACGGCCACCTTTTTCACCGCGAAGTTTATCTTCAAAAACATTTTCAAGACCTGTTCTTCCAATAGGATCATCAGCTTTATAGCCTTTTCCCTCTAATTTCTTCAAGTCTTCTGCATTTACTTTTCCCATATAGCCTGTTAAATGAGCCGCAGCTTCTCCTAAAGGATATGTCCGAACATTTACTGAGCTCGTTTTGACACCAGGCATAGAGATGTAATCATTTTCATTTGCACCTTCTGGTAAAACAGAAAGTGGCACATAATAACTTGGTTGTACCCACTTCGCTGTTAATTTCTTTTCGATATCTTCAACTGGTATTTGTAATAATTTCGCTAACGTTTCTTTCGTTTGCTGCGCTGAATCGCCTAATTTCCCAGGTACAATCCCAACTTCTGCAGCTTTCCCATTTGTCGCCAATCTGTTTCCATCTCTATCATAAATTTCACCGCGCTTTGGCGAAAACGATTGAACCAATACTTTATCATCTTGTTTCATAGTTGGAAAAATAAACGATGGATTCCAATCAACTTTCCAAACTTCCTTATCTCCATCTTTTTCTTTCACAAGCTTTGCCTCATTTTCAAATGAAATCTTACCACCGATTGTATCCATGTTTACTTTAAAAGGCACATTCGCATTGCTTTTCTCATCTTTTTTGTCTTCTTTTTTCGGTTCTGCAACTACTTTTAAATTTTTCACTGCAATTCCTGTATAAACGTTTTCATATTTCTTTACAAAATCATCTTTTGAAATGGACTGCTTTGCCTCTTTCGATAACTGGTCATACATTTTATCAAACTTTTTTTCATTCCATGCTTTTGCATATGTATCCATCGCTTGCTCTGGCTTCTCTTCTTTCCCACAGCCTACTACTAATAGCAATGAAAATATAAGAAGCATTCCCCATATCTTTTTCACAGTTTCTCCTCCTTTATATATAAATCCACATTAAAAACCTGACATAAAACCCTTTTCTTTTTAGATGGCCCTGAGCGTCTGACCACGAGCAAAAGTGGCCAGTGCTTTTTCTGCCACATGCGATATTCGAACAAAAAAGTAGCAGGTTACTTTTTTCTTGGCATGGCGGCGACTTATGTGTCGGAAAGTCAAGGTGGATTTATATATCTCGACACTATCATACTACAAAAATCCAATTTTATAAATTTAATCCAATAAAAAACGACGCAATATGCGCCGTTCTTTATATTACCATTATAACATTCAGAAAATTTTTATATAAGGCTTTGTTTTTATTTTTTCTTTTCTTAATATAGAATCAAAAAGGAGTCGATGCAAAATTGTGGCATGTATTAAAAAAAGACAAGAATCTCTGTATAAACCAATCTTCTCTCTTCTTATTTCCTTCTACCATACACATGATAAGCATATGTATATGGATTTTTCTCATCTGTCACGCCTTGTGTTACAGATATTTCTTCCCACTCATTGTCGTTTATTTCTGGAAAAAATGTGTCCCCTTCAAATACCTCTTCAATTTTGGTAATATACAAGCGATCGGCAAAAGGAAGTACTTCTTTAAAAATTTCTGCACCGCCAATTACAAAAAGTTCTTCATTCATTTGCTCGTCCATCTTCTTCACATCATCGATAGAATGAATGACTTTACAGCCTTCCATTTCATAATTTGGATTACGAGTTAAAATGATATTCGTTCTGCCAGGTAACGGTCTGCCAATCGATTCAAATGTTTTTCTCCCCATTATAATCGGATGCCCCATCGTTACTTTTTTAAAATACGACAAATCTGCTGGAAGATGCCAAGGTAATTGATTTTCTTTACCGATTAGTCGATTTTTATCCATTGCTACAAGTAATGAAATCATATATATACCCCCTAGTTTTGTTTACACTGCTACTGGTGCTTTAATTGCTGGATGTGGATCGTATCCTTCTAACACAAGATCATTCATTTCAAAATCAAAGATAGACTTCACATCTTGGTTTAGCTTTAACACCGGGAATGGACGTGGTTCACGTGCTAATTGTTTTTCCACTTGTTCAAAATGGTTCGTGTAAATATGAGCATCACCAATTGTATGAACGAACTCCCCTACTTCTAAACCACACTCATGGGCAATTAAATGTGTTAATAAAGAATAACTCGCTATATTAAACGGAATACCAAGGAAAATATCACCACTGCGTTGATATAACTGACAAGATAATTTTCCGTCAGCCACATAAAACTGGAATAACGTATGACAAGGCGGCAGCGCCATACTTGGTATATCTTCCGGATTCCATGCAGACACAATAAGACGGCGGGAATCCGGATTTTTCTTAATCATCTCAATTACATCGTGTAATTGATCAAGCGTTTCTCCAGCAGTCGTTTTCCATGCACGCCACTGCTTCCCATACACATCACCTAAGTTACCGTAACTCTTTGCAAACTCATCATCTTCTAACACCTTTGTTTTAAACAATTCCATTTGTTCTTCATATTGCTTATTAAACTCTTCATCTTGCTGCGAACGAAGTCCAAAATCAGTCATATCTGGACCCGTATACACGTCGCTCTCTACCCAGTTCTTAAACGCCCATTCGTTCCAAATATTATTATTATGCTGCAACAAATAACGAATGTTCGTATCACCTTTCATAAACCAAAGAAGTTCGCTCGCTACTAAACGAAACGGCACACGTTTTGTCGTAAGTAACGGAAAACCTTGACTTAAATCAAAGCGCATTTGATACCCAAATACAGATACTGTTCCTGTACCAGTGCGGTCTTCTTTTCTCGTACCGTTTTCCATAACATGACGGCACATATTTAAATATTCATACTCTGCGTGTTTCATCAAGTAACCTTCTTTCACAATTGCTTTATGTAACATTATTTTTCCTATAAGGAGTTTATCATATATGCCTTTGAATTTCACACGACCATCTAAAAAAATCTCTTCAACATGCAATACATACGCAAAAACTCAGTATGAAATAATTTTTCCCTTTCAAATCTGACATAATTTCGTCAATCTTTCTTCTAAAAACAAAAAGGGATTTTCTACCTATCCCAAGAAATTATAGTGCGGTAGGAAAAATAGATGAGTGGAGGTTTTACTATGCAAAAAACTGAAATGCCTCTTACAAGTAAATTACATACGACAATCCAAAACATGATGAGAGATTTAAACGTTCCTGGAGCGGCAGTGGCCATCGTAAAAAATGGAGAAGTAATATTCTCAGAAGGTTATGGGTACCGTGATACAAAAAATAAAAAAACAGTTACACCAAAAACATTATTTGCAATCGGTTCAGCAACAAAAGCATTTGGTACTTTTTCTTTAAGTTTACTTGCGCAGCAGCAAAAATTTAATTGGGATACATCTGTACAAACGTATATTCCAACTTTTTCACTTCACGATCCACTAGCAAGCGCACAAACAACAGCTCGCGATCTAGCATCTCACCGCACTGGTGTCAGTCGCCACGATTTACTATGGCGCGCAGACTCCTTAAGTAGAAAAAATATCGTTGAAAACATTCGCCACTTAGAGCTAGATGTACCGTTCCGCTCTGCATTTCTATATAACAACTTAATGTATGCTACAATTAGCTCTATTGCAGAAACCATTACAAATGAAACATGGGAACAATATGTAACAGAACATATTTTAAACCCACTTCAAATGGAACATACAAACTTCTCAGTTACCACTTCACAAAAATCAAATGACCATGCACTTCCTTACATCGAGAAAAATGGAAACATAACAGAAGTGCCTTTTTGCAATCTGAATACAATTGGTGCTGCTGGATGTATGAACTCTAATATAGAAGATATGGCAAAATGGGTATTACTTCATTTAAATAAAGGAAAAGTTGGTGAACATGAACTACTTGCACAAAATCTGCTTGAGCAAATGTATACACCGCATATCCCGATTCCAGATGCACCAATGTTCACTATGCCAGAAACTCCAGTAAACAGTTACGGTCTTGGCTGGTTTATTACTGCCTATCGCGGCCATAAGGAAATCTATCACGGAGGGAATATCGATGGATTCTCAGCATTTGTCTCCTTTATGCCAGAACATAATATCGGTCTTGTCGTATTAACGAACCGTGGTAACACATTACTCCCTCCATATCTTGCACATCAAATTTATAATGAATTGCTTGGATTAGAACCAATTGATTGGCACAACCGTGCGATAGAAGATACAGAAAAATTTAACGAAATGATGAAAGAAATGAACAAACCATTACCTCAAGTAAAGGATACTGTTCTTTCTCATCCGTTAAAAGATTATACAGGAACGTTCGAACACCCTGCTTACGGCACAATTGAAGTGAACAAACGAAATGAATCATTATATTTAAAATTCGCTTCATTCGACATTGAAATGAACCATCACCACTACGATATGTTCAACACGAAATGGAATGTTTTTCAAACGGAAATGGACGTATTAATTTCTTATGAAATGAATCCAGCAGGCGAACTGCACGAACTGAAAGTACACCTCCCAGCAACGTTAAGTACAAAACCGCTTCTGTTTACGAAAATAGATAACTAGCATTTTTAAACCAATATCTTGTCTATAATGTTGCACTTTATATGAAATATGGTACATCACTCTTCTATAATAGTGATGTACCTTTTTGTTTCATAATACTTCTACATAACCTCACGTATGACAACAAATATTTCTAACCGATTTTTCTAGAATGTAAAAGATATAAAGTTTCTTTAAAGAGATAACGAATTAGAAAATTCGTTTTTTAACACTTTCCAAAATTAATCTTCATAACATATTTTGTAGAAACTTATACGAAAGTGAGTTGAATAATAATGTATTATCCTTATCTTAACAACCAAATGAGAATTCCTTTTGGGTATGGTGCTAGTGTAACTCAAAGCGGAGCGCAAAGTACAATTCAAGCTGTTCAACAAACATTACAAGCACAGCAACAGGCGCAACAAATGCAACAAAGTATGCAACCTTACTATTCATTGCAATATTATTACCCAATGCATAGTACACAATATGGAATATCTATTTCAACGATTCCGTATGGAACTGAATACAATTTATAGTAAATAATAATAAAAAATAATAGCTGTTTAACGGAAACTTATTCATGTGAGTAAAATTTGATCCGTTTGAGGATTATCATAATGAAGTAAAACGAAAGTGGTACAAATTCAATAAAAAAGAAGCTAGCAATAGCTAACTGCTCTACAAAAGATATATAGGATCGCTTCGCTAAAATTAGCTGAAACTAGCTGTAGTATAAATGGGATTTGAAATATTATGCAGTGGAGGGAAGAGGATAAATAATTTTAAACTGTTCCAACCTGATTTTGATCAGCTACATCTGAATCAAATGTATTCGTACCGCTTACACCGTTAAAGGTATTAAGAACAAAAGCAACGTTAGATGAACCGGATCCGTTATAAGCTTTCGTATTTTCTTTCGGAGATACATTATAGAAGTCTCCTAAGTTAAAAGAACCGTTGCTATTTTGAACGACTAAGTTTCCAACAAGAGACGGCATATTTTCACCTACTTTATTAGGGATTGTTTAAATCACTATATGACTAATACTTCGAAATGGTTCGACTGCAATTTATTTATGTAATTGCGAGAGGATTTAAACAAAAATTTCATTATCAGAAAAGAGCAGTTAACTTTTGTTAGCTGCTCTTTTCTGATAATGATTGGTGCTTAGCATGTTGACAATTTACTTGTGCACTTAGTTTAATCAAGAGGTCTCAATCTATAAGTGATACATCATTGGCATCTGCTAGTTTACGTGCAGGTTCTGTGAAATAGCTAATAGTTAAGACCCATGCATGATTACATTAAATCCCCTTATCCTTCCATATAACTTTTTTCACAGACATAAAAACAATTAATGAAATACCAGCTCCAACTGTAACATTTGAAGCAAAATGATCTCCTACTATAATACAACTAATTGGTACTAGTATCATCCATCCTTATTTGGTATACACAAAGCACACCAAATAAGAACGTACGTTCCTGCTCATATACTTAAAAAAAAACAAAAAAGCGATTCATCCCCCACCTACCGTTTTACGCTTGAGGCAGGGGTCTTCTCGCCAGATAGGATAAAATTTAGAATTGGTGCATTATCTCGTTTAGAAATACTGGTATAAACTCTTATCGGAATATCATATCCATCTTCTGCTTTAACTGTTTTATGCGTAATATTAATGTCTTTAGTAACAATTGGAACACTTTTAATACCATTAAATTGGTTTCTCAAATTCTTTATCGTTTTTTCAGAAACATACATTTTCATCGCAATCTGGTATGTTTTTCACTAAAACTTTTGCCCCTGTACAATAATGGTTTCTTGTTTTTCTTGAATTTTTTCTAAAAGCTCTAAGTCATATTTTCCTTGCCTAATTTTCAATCGTTTCTCCTTCTCTTTATCGCGAATTTCCACTCCACTTCAAAATTTCTCCAATAATCCCCTTCATTTGATGAACTCCTAAATCTGTATTTGTCATAATAACCACACCTGTTTCTAAATATGGATAAGCTACGAGCATACATTGAAACCCAACTCCCCAACCAAGTGAAGAAAATTCAATTTCTTGTTCTGTACCATCAAGAAAAACGCCTAAGCCCGCCCATTCTTTACACCCTTGTGAAGTAATGAGTTCTTTTGCCTTATTTTCAGAAAGACCTATTTTACTTTTACCTTTTAACGAATTCATGACTTCAATTACCAAAATAGCTAAATCTATTGGTGTTGTCCAAAGTCCAGCAGCTGCTGGATATGGATAAATCGGATATTCGCTCGAAATGACTTCTCCATTTTTATTATGACCACAAGAAAATGGCCCGCTACTTCCTGTTAATGCTGTTAGTCCAAATGTACTGTTTTTCATATGTAACGGTTCAAAGATAAGCTCATCTATTAACACCTCAAAAGGTTTACCACAAACATCTTCGATTACTTGCTGTATGATACAAAAACCTGCATCGGAATATTGAAAGTCGCTTTCTGGTTCATATTTCACTTCAATGCGTTCTTTACAATATGGGGTTTTTCCTTCTAATAATTCAACCATTGTAGGTTCGCCTAGAGTGGAATTATTAGAAGGAAAAACTCCCTTCAGGATCGATAGTTCCAGATTGATGGCTAAGTAATGTTCGTAACGTAACTTTTTTATTTTGCGTATATTCATTTTTAGAAACCTTCCACGATATAAGTCTATTATTTATATCCTCATCTAAATGAAGGATACCTTGGTCAGTTAACTTTAAAACTAGTATTGCTGTTAAAAACTTACTAATCGAACAAGCATTGAAAATAGAATGACTGTCCACATTTCTATTTGTTCCCGCTTTCATGACACCAAACTCTTTTGTCAAATGCACCTCACCATCTTCAATGAAAGCAACGCTTAAACCAGATACATTATAGTACTCCATACGCTCAGAAATATTTTCATCCCTTAATTCCATACCGAATACACCTCCATATTATTCCATGTAAATTTTAACATAAGAATATATGTTCGTAAATTGTTTTTATCTTTACCCTAACTACGCTACTGAAATAAAAATAATTTTTCTAGATGTTTTAAGTAAATTTCATTGTATTCTCATTGTTTTCTCATATTAAGAGAGTATAGTTTGAATTATAGTTCAACAAAATACTTTATCTGGTGTATAATTCAATATATGTAAACAACCGTATAGACAGTTGAATATAATTGGGTAGCAATCTCGCACACAAAGAAGATAGGAACGCTACCTATCTCCAAAATAACTTTTATGAAGAAATATTTTATTAGTACGTTTAAAATTTTTGTATATGGTAGGTGTAATATGTTAGGTAATTTAGTTCATTCCATTTTAATGTTTTTAGAAAGTCTTGGGTATTGGGGCGTTATGCTTGGATTAATGATTGAAATAATCCCAAGCGAAATTGTACTAGCGTATGCTGGATATTTAGTATCATTAGGACATATATCGTTTTTAGGCGCTGTTATATTCGGTACGATTGGTGGAGTTATCGCACAAATATTTATATATTGGATTGGTCGTTACGGAGGTAGACCAGTACTTGAGCGTTATGGAAAGTACATTTTCATTCAAAAGAAACATATTGATCATGCTGAGGCATGGTTTAATCGTTATGGAACTGGTGTTATTTTCACGGCACGCTTTATTCCTTTTGTTCGTCATGCTATCTCAATTCCTGCAGGTATCGCTAAAATGTCACATGTTAGATTTATTACGCTTACTACGCTTGCAGTCATTCCTTGGTCAACTTTATTTGTTTATTTAGGTTGGAAGCTTGGGGAGAAATGGGAGAATATTAACGCTGTAGCGGGTCCTTATGTAAAATATTTTGCTATAGCTGCAGTGTGTCTTGCTGTTATCTATTTTATTGTAAAGACAGTAATGAAAAAACGTAGCTAGTAATTTATTATTAATTATGGAAACATCTGAATTATGTAGTGGTTCTATATAATTGATTTATAAAAATTTCAGAATTAAATTTTTATATTTCGTTAACCCTTTTTATTATCGAAATGATTCTTACTTCTGGTAATCTCTTGATGAAGTGTATTCATTGCCAAAAGACACAACAGCTAATTTATGAATAGGAGCTCTTGTGTCTTTTGGTCGTTTTAATTTGATTTATGTATTCGTATTTAAAATTCAATGTGATGAATTCCTGGTTCAACTGTTTTCTCCGACATACTCCCCTGCTTCCTTTCTTACTAGCCCTCTATTTTGAATGTACAACACTCACAATCTCTTCTGGTACATTCACAATGTAATTCGGAGATTCAGCTTGTACTGTTTCTATTACATCGTATCCCCAACTTACCCAAATCACTTCTACACCAATTTTTTTGCAAGAAACAATGTCTCGAAGCTCATCTCCTACATATATCACATCTGAATTTTTCAGTTTCTTTTCTTTTAAAAATTTCTTTATCATCTTGTCTTTTCCGAAGATATTGTTAGAACAAATAACTTCATGAATATAATCAATTTCATTATGATGTAAAAATTCGCGAATATGCTCCTCAGCGTTTGAGGATACAATGACAATTTCATATCCGCTTTCTTTCAACGTCTGTAAAACATCTCTAATTCCATCGAACAAAGTAAGTTTTTGAATCGCTGGCTGATATAGTTTATAAAACTCTAATGCGATCATAGGGATTTTATAAAGAGGCACATGAAGCAATTTACATCTCTCCGGAATTGATAACTTCCGCAATGCTTCAATATCATCTTCTTTTACCTGTTTAAAACGGTGTTTCTCTGCTATTTCATTGAAAATAAGGATAAAGAGATCTTTAGAATCCACTAACGTACCATCAAAATCGAAAATAACATATTTACTCATTCCCAATGCTCCTTGCTATCATTCCTTTTATATTTTTAATCCTTAAGAATTCTCTTTCACTATGGATATAACCTTTTATTTACAAAAAAAGAACAAGGTATCTCTCCCTGTCCCCCTTTTCTATGACAGCCATTGCGGCGGTGTATTCGTATTCCAATAAATATTCCCAAGCTCATGGTGCCCTGTAAAGTTATCATCATAACGATGATAATGAAAATTAAAATAATAACCATCTTGCGGCGGATGATCTCGTCTTACGTGAAAACGGAGTATGTCATCTCCAGTCTTTGTATTATAAACATGAAAAATCTTTTCATTTTTCCCACCGGCCGGCCTTTGTGAAATTGCTAAAGACTGCAGTAAATCTTCTGGTGTATTGTGCGCAAGGTCTGCGATTGCTTCTTCTATTTTCGGCAAGATAATATCTTTAAACTCATCTTCAATTACTGGGCCAATTTTCGATCCGAATTTCTCCATCGATTGCCGCTCAGCTTCTTGCATTGCATAGGAAAGGAATGCTTCTGAACTTATATCGTTTAAATTTTCATCCAGTGTATACGACGGTTGCTCTAGATTTTGTTGTTTTGTAGGCTTGTCCGCTTTGGCAGAATCAAGCAGTACAGAAGGAGGTGTTACTAATCCAAATGTAAATACAGTAATTAACGTGACGAGTGTCTTTTTCATCCATTTTGGCATGTTGTATCCCTCCCTTTCTTTTTATATTTTTTAACTATTTCTTCTATTATACAAAATGATGCCAATCTTTGCACTTTACAAATTTATTAACGTTAACATGATTTGAATATGGAATAGTAAGATTTCATATACTAAGTATTATTCATTGATGTAACTAGGAGGGTTTCCAATTGACACTTGACCTTCTCTTTTCAGCTGTAAGCATTTGTGTTCTCATCTATTTTATGTATGTGTCGATTACGGATTAACAAAAAAAGAGCTATCCAGCTCTTTTTTTGTTAGGAATAAATAAAATCCATATTGTTAGTCCAATGACAATGACTGCGCAAATTACAGCAGGAATCATATAAAAATGAGCTAGTGCTGCAATGCCGTATACACATAAAGCTGGCAAACAGAGATATCCCTTTGCTTTCTGCGCCAGCCACAGCTTCTTCCCTTCTGAACAATATAACTGTAAAAATAGTTTTCCAGAAAACGCTTTCCATTTGTCACTTGAATAACGATATATTGCAAATAACGCAAACGAAATAACAATTACAGCAATCCACCACGGCGCACGCCAAATGGCAATTGTGCTTGCAAAAATAACCTGAACGTAAAAAACACTTGCATCATCTGAACGAAAATATTCCTTTAGAAAAGCTTCAATAATTCTAGCGTCATTACTATTTCCTAGCAATATACGTTTAGATCGCGGGAATAACCACGGTTTCGCTGCATTTGTAGGTTTTTGTACTTGGCCTCCTAGTGCCATAATTTGCGTTGTCCATCTCATTTCTTCTCCTTTTTCTTTTTCGATTTCTTTAAAGAAGAAGCGCTGGTACTTCATTTTTTCTTTTACTAAGAAAAAAGTTATGATAAAGAGAAGAACAAAAAACACAATCGTATAAAAAGACTGTTGTAATATATATCTACATGTCATACATACATATACAACGCCTACAAAAAAGAGAATATTTTTCACAATAATCACTTGCCACTGTTTGTGAAATCGAACATCAATATACCGTTGTAGCAAGGAAAGTGTGAAACGAAAGCAAGTCAAAAACACAAAGCAGAAAAAAGCTTGTATTCCCGTTCCATGCAGACTTTTTAAAAAGATTGGTAGAAATAGTAGTGTTACAAGTGCACTTGTAACACAAATGCGACAAAAAGAATAAAACATTCCATTTTTTATCATCTGTTTTATATGATTTGGAAATTGAATGAAAAACAAACTGTCTGCTTGTTCCAGAAATGAACGTACACTTCTTGAAAACGTTGTACTGTAAAGAATAAAAAGTCCGATAAACCAATATAATACATCTTCATCTTTTGGTCCATTTTTCCAAAGTGAAGCATAGTATATCCAGCTAAATACAAGGACTGGAACAACTGCATATAATGCGATTGTCCAATCAACAACAGAACGCACTGCTTTCCATTTTCGTTTTATTTCATGAAATAGTCTCTTATAAAATAACTTTTTAATCATGTTGCTCCCGCCTTACAATCACATCAAAACAATCTAACAATGTGCCTTCTGGCATGTTAGCAAGCGTTTGAATACTACGTAAATCTCCATTTGCAAATAACGTTCCTTCTGAAATTAATAAGAAACGCTCACATATTCTTTCTGCTGTATCTAGTACATGTGTACAAAGTAAAATACCAGCACCGCGTTCCTTTTCTTTATACAAAAAATTGAGAAAATCACGAGTGGCCGTCGGATCTAATCCAATAAACGGCTCATCAATAATATAAAAATCTGGCTCTGTTAAAAAAGCTAAAATGAGCATTGACTTTTGTTTCATTCCTTTTGAAAACTTCGACAGATACTCATGCTTATGCTTGTCCATCCGAAACGTACGCAACAACTCTTCCGCCTTTATTTCCCAGCTCCCTAATTCAACATCCCTAGCAGCCATTAAAAGCTCAATATGTTCCCATAATGTTAAGTAATCATAATACGTTGGATGTTCAGGTACATAGGCATACGGATTCTTTTTCTCTCCAAATGAGACCTCCCCGTCTATATGCGCTAATAATCCAAGAATCGCTTTTATCGTTGTACTCTTTCCTGCTCCGTTTGCGCCAATTAAAGCAACTAATTCACCTTGTTCAATTGAAAAGGCGATATTTTGTATCGTTTTCTCGCCATATTCGTATCCAGCTGATTTTATATTTACTTGCAGCAACTATATCCCTCTCCCTACATTGAATGACAATAAATTCCTATGAAAATAATAACATATTTTTCTATAAAAATACTTTTCAATCTATATGTATATACGTTAAAAAATCCACATAAAACCCTTTTATTTTTAATGGGAGGACGAGAGCATCTGGCCGTGTATAGGAGCGGTCAGGGTCTTTTCCTACCACATACAGCGATTTAAAACAAATGGAGTATGCAAGGTATTCTACATAGCAACAATTTATATGTCGAAATATGAAAACGGAGTAAAGATGTTATTCATAGGCAGGAAAATAACACCAACAATAGAATATTTAAAATTACAATCTCAAAAATCTTTTATTTTGCATTCTAAAATATTTCTAGCAAACGACGAGAAAGGATATTTACTATGACAAATAATCGAAACATCGAAGCTATTTTCATTGACCGTGATGGAACTATCGGCGGCGATACGACAATTCATTATCCTGGAGAATTTCAGTTATTTTCATTTACTAAGGCGGCCCTAAATACGTTAAAAGAACAAAACATACAACTATTTTCTTTTACAAACCAACCAGGCATTGCGGATGGAAAAGCAATCACAGAAGACTTTATTCAAGAGTTAGCAGCTTTCGGTTTTGATGATATTTATCTTTGTCCGCACCGGCATAGTGACGGCTGCAGTTGTCGTAAGCCTGAAACAGGAATGCTTTTGCAAGCAGCGAAAAAACATCATCTTGATTTAACAAAATGTGTCGTAATCGGCGATCGGTGGAGCGATATTGTTGCAGGTATAAAGGTCGGTGCCACAACGATTTTAGTGCAAACAGGTGCTGGGTACGATGCACTGCATACGTACCGTCATAAATGGGAGAACATGAATGCTGATTATATTGCCACAAATTTAGAAGATGCCGTTTCATGGCTTTTTTCACATTCTATATAAAGTGAAACTTTAATCAGTGGGGGGGTTTCCTCATCCCCCACTGATTATTAGCCCTCACCAATTGGGCTTTTACGGGCAGTTTATCTCCCACCTAACTTCTTAAGAAAAGTGGAAGCGGCTCGCTCAGAATCGCAGGACGTTGGAGCACAGGGCGGAGAGGCGCTTTTTGCCTCGTCCGAGGGGGCGAAACGACCGGAGATTCTAGCCGCTAAAGCTAGACAATGCTTTCGCTGAATTTTGAGGTGGGAGTATTACTGCCCACGAATAGCCGGATAAAAATAAAACAGCAATGCCAAATAAACGGCATTGCTGTTTAGTCATCCCACTCGCTTTGCATACCTCATCTGCAAAAACACAAAAACTATTTCTTTATGAAAATCTTGTTCTTTTATATTCATATATTATGAAACAAAATCGCAATATGCTTGGACATTTATACAATTTGACTTTCCAACATACAAGTCACCACCATGCTACTTTCTTTCCTCTTTGTTTGAACATCGCATGTGGCTGAAAAAGGCACTGACCGCTTCTACGCCTGGCCAGACGCTCTCGCCCCCCTAAAAAGAAAAAGGGGGGTATGTCAGTTTTTTTAAAGTGGACATATATATCCACTTTGATTTTTTAACACATAGATTGCTGTTATGCAGAATACAACATACTCGATACTGGCCTGCTCTTTTTGTTTAAAATCTGGCATGTGGCGGGAAAGGGCCCTGACCGCTACTATGCGCGGCCAGTTGCTCTCGTCCTCCCCTAAAAAGGAGGCTTTATGTCAGTTATATGTCTTTATAAAGTTAATTCATAATGGAAATAACGATCATCTCTAATATAACCGTTTCCTACATATAAGTACTGCGCTGTTGCATTATCGACTTCTGTTTGGAGCTTTAATCCTTTTGCCTCTTTCTCTACTGCAAATTGTTTTGCCTTTGCTAAGAGCTCTTTCCCAACTCCAGTTCCTCTTGTTTCACTTCGGACAAATAAATCATTTAATATCCATAGCTCTTTCATTGAAACAGAAGAAAAAGAAGGATATAGCTGCGTAAACCCAACGTACTTTCCATCTTCTACTGCTACAAAGATAACGGATTCTTTTCGTTCTATACGTGCACGTAAAAATTGTTCTGCACCTTCAATATTTGAATCTTGTCGATAAAACATGCGGTACTCATTAAATAATGATGCTACTCCTTGTAAGTCTTCCATCGTTGCTTGATATATTTTCACTTCTCTTCGCTTCCTTTCCAATAGTTCTTCATTAACTCCGTTGCCCAGTCTGGCTGCTTAACGTCTTCATTTGGCAAAAACTCTTTCATAACCGGTTTCATATCTAAAATAGGGGTACCATCTATCGCATCTAATCCTTTCACAAATAAGCGCTTTCCTTCTCTACGTACTACTTTTACAATTGTAGCACCTAATCGATTCGGACGATTTTTTCCCCGCTGTGCAAAAATACCTACTTTCGGATACTCTTCATTATTTCGAGGGTGTCTTGCTGTGTATTGAATATTATCTTCTTTCACTCTATTAAAATAAAAAATCACTTCAATATGTGAAAATTGTTCAATCCCTTGCAAGCTCTCTTCTGTATACAAATCTGTCATTTCTATAACAGATTCGATTTCTCCCCAAAAATCATCTTCTACATTGATTCGTTCATTATGTACAAAAGCGATCGGTTGTAACGAAAACATCGTATCCCCCCTTTTTGTAACCACTTACATTATAATATATTTTCTGAATACTTTCCATGAATAATACTTTAGTTTACATAATAATATTACAAGTAAATAAAAAGAGTACGTAGAGCACTCTCTTCTATTCTAAAGATTATACAAGACCTATTAAACTATACATACCAATCACAACAAATACAGCTGCTGTTTTAATAATTGTAATTGCAAAAATATCTCGATACGATTGTTTATGCGTTAACCCAGTTACAGCAAGTAAAGTTATAACAGCTCCGTTATGCGGCAATGTATCCATCCCGCCTGATGCCATTGCAATAATGCGGTGCATCACTTCTAACGGAATATGGAACTGTTCTGCAGCTGCAATATACTTATCAGACATTGCGCTTAAGGCAATTCCCATCCCCCCAGAAGCCGATCCTGTTATACCCGCAAGCACATTTGTTGTAATTGCTCCGTTAATAAGTGGATTTGTAAAGGTAGTTGAAATACCATCACGAATCACACTAAATCCTGGGAGAGATGAAATTACACCACCAAATCCATATTCTGCACCGGTATTCATTGCTGCTAGTAACGCTCCGCCAATACTTACATTTAACCCTGTTTGAAAGTCTACAAATACACGTTTCCAATTTAATAGGAGCGTTGCAATAATCCCCGTAATGAGTGCTAATTCTACTGACCATACTCCAATTACCCCAGACAATTCAACTTTGCCAAAACTTTTCAAACCAACTGACGCAAAATCAAACCCATTTGGATACCATTTTGGAATAGCAATTGTAAAAATTTTGTTCATGACACCTACTAAAATAAGAGGTATGAAAGCAAGCACTTGACGAAGTGGTGTAATTTCAGTCGTTGGGAATGAACGTTTTGCACCTTGTTCTGCTTCGATGGATGCCGCCATTTCCTTATCTCCATCGCCAAATCCATAATACCCTTCTCCTTGCGCTTCTGCTCTGCGACGTCGACTTTCTAAATACACCATACCGACAATAAAAATAAAAATCGCTCCTGTAATTCCTAATAACGGACCAGCATAAATATCTGTCTTAAAAAATGTTGTCGGAATAACATTTTGAATTTGCGGCGTTCCCGGAAGCGCATCCATTGTAAAAGTAAGCACTCCAAGTGCAATTGTACCTGGAATGAGTCGTTTCGGTATATTTGCCTCACGAAACAAATTAGCTGCAAACGGAAAAATTGCAAATGCCACTACAAATACACTGACACCACTATAGGTTAAAATCGCTCCCATTAATACAATCGCCAGTATCGTTCGTTTCACTCCAACAATTTGGATGATCGTTTTTGCAATAGATTCTGCGATTCCTGACATCTCAACTACTTTCCCAAAAATTGCTCCTAATAAAAACACTGGGAAATATAATTTAATAAAACCAACCATTTTCTCCATAAAAATATTTGAGAAAAAAGGTAATACATAAGTTGGCTCTGTTAACAAAACAGCAAATAGAGCACAAATAGGTGCAAATAAAATAACAGAAAAACCGCGATACGCTACAAACATTAACATACTAAGTGCCAGTAAAATAATGACTAATTCCATGAGATCCTCCTTTTTCATTTCCAAGGAAATATTTATAGAATTTTCAGTTTATTTAGTAAAATTCCACCTTATAACTAAAATCCCTCTTTCAAACACTCGATATATACATACAAGTTGAAAACAAACATAAAACCGCTCTTCTTTTTAGAGAAGGGCGTGAGCTAGTAGCGACCATATTATAGTTAGTAAATCAAAATGAATGTATATCGTCGTTTTTACAACATCTCTAAACAAAAAAAGACAAGGTAACGACCTTATCTTTTCAATCAACTATTTTTCTACCACAAAATAAAACTTCTATATATAAATCCAACTTAACTTTCCAATACACTAGTTGCTGCCATGACAGAAAAAAAGTAACCTGCTCCTTTCATCTTATCTTTGTTTAAACATCGCATGTGGCAGAAAAAGGAACTGACCGCTTCTATTCATCGCCAGACGCTCTCGTCCATCTAAAAAGAAAAAGGTTTTATGTTAGATTTTTAATTTGGATGTATATATTTTCTACATCTTTAACAATATGAGTAGCTCCTGCTGCCATTAATTCTTCTTTACTACCGTATCCATACATGACTCCGATTGAATCGATACCAACTTGTGTTGCTCCAATGATATCGTGCTCGCGATCACCGACCATCACTACATGTTCTTTCTCTAAATCGTGATATGTATGTAAAATATGCTGAATGATGTCCGCTTTTGCAATGCGCGTTCCATCTAAATTACTACCGACAATGGCTTCAAAATAATGCGCCATCTGAAAGTGTTCTAAAATTTGCTTTGCAAATATAGTTGGCTTAGATGTCGCCACAAATAAACGCTTCCCTGCACTCTTTAACTCTTGTAAAACACTAGGAATATGCTCATATACATGATTCTCAAACATTCCCGTTGTTTTAAAATATTCACGATAATAGGTGACTGCATCTATTACTTGTTTTTCATTCATTCCATACATACTGGCAAACGAGTGTTGAATCGGCGGACCGATAAAAGATAGTAATTGTTCATCGTTCTGCTCATCTATTCCCATTTTTCGCAGAGCATATTTGACTGAATTTACAATACCTTCTTTTGGGTCTGTTAATGTGCCATCTAAATCGAATAAAAAAGTTGTATACATATATTCTCCTCCGCTTACTTTATCCCGCATAAACTGCCCGTAAAAGCCCGATTGGTGAGGGCTGATAATCAGTGGGGATGAAGCCCCCCACTGATTAAAGTTTCACTTTATATGACAATAACCAAAAACACGTATTCATATGAATCTCTAAGTCTACTGCAAATGGTTCAAATATAGTTGAAAGTTCTTCTTTCGAATAGTAATTTTTTATAATTTCATATTGCTCTCCATCAGCTAATGAACGGATTTTATATGTATTATCATCACCTGGTTTCGAAATAAGTGTCCCACCAATTCTTTCGTTATACATATTATCGACCATACATACAACCGAACCTGGTTCTAAAACCTCATGAAACTGTTTTAAAAAGGAAAAAATATTTTCTTTTGGAATATGAGAAAACCAAAAATTTGCGTATGCTCCATTAAATGTTTTTGCGAATTGATTCAGTTTATAGGCATTTCCTTGTACAAAGGAAACATTAGATGCCAAAAGCTGTTTTTCTTTTGCTATCGAAAGTACATCTTCTGAATAATCAATTGCAGTAATGTGCCTAGCCGTTTCAGCAACATATTGCGTCCAGTATCCTGTACCACAAGCAACTTCGAGCACATTCTTCCCTGCAAACTTTTCTTTCAAAGCATCTTTTATTTGTAATAATTCTGCCTGTCTAATTGGGTCATCTCGAAAATACACTTCTTCATAAACTTTCGCTCGGTTACTATAATATGATTTCATGCCCATCCCCCTTATTCTTCTAGCCACAACCTTCATCATTTTACAAAATAATCATTTAAATGTAAATATTCAATTAACAGACAACTATAAGTCACTATCTAACAAAAAATCAAGATGTACAAATCCCTTCTCATCATGTATGATTAGATTTATTTTCCAATTTGTAATAGATAGGTGAATACATATGACGACAAAATTAATTTTCATAGTAGCTTTTACGATTATCATTCATGCTGTGGAAACAAGTTCTTATAGTATCCGACTTGCAGGCATTCGTTTAAAAAAGATTGCTGTTTCGTTATCTGTAGTTGGAATTGTATTACTTGTTTCAAGAACATCTAACTTACTGCAAGCTTTTTTAGTTGGCGGTATTGTCGATCAGGCAAAACTAGACGATTCTATCGATTTAAAAGGAACGATTCATCTTATTTTATTCGCTGCCTCAATCGGTACATTACTAGCCATCTTTTTGTATCCAACGCTTACAAAACTATTTGGCTATGTTATAAAAACTTTGAAACAGACGGTTCTTTCATAAGCATGATGAAAACAGGCAATATTCAAAAACTAAAATACACAAAAAAATATATTCGTTCTCCAAAATGGGAAATGATTCACCGGATGCGAGTTGGCGGCATTCCAAAGCGAATCATGCTCATTAATATGTTTGCTACTGCTATTTATACAGCAGGCGTTCTTTCTGCTTTATACGCTTCTTTTTTAAATCCATCATATGCAACAAATGCAAGTACAGCTTCCGGTCTCGTTAACGGATTTGCAACAATCTTATTAACGGTACTATTAGACCCACGAATCGCCCTATTAACGGAACGGGCTCTCCAAAAAGAAAACGGTGCAGAAACAATGGGGAAAATGTATGGATGGCTTATGATTTCTAGATTGTTAGGAACATTACTAGCTCAGCTTCTTTTTGTACCAGGAGCTCATTGGATATTGTGGATTATTTCGATTACACGTTGAAAATAGCATGTAAAAAGGTTCTTCTTAACTTTAATTTAGAAGAACCTTTTTATAACTCAAACTGTTTCTAATGTTTTTTGTTTAAGCATTTAAATCCCTCAAAAAATCGATTCGCTTCTTATAATTTTTCTCTACTTATAAAAACATGTAACCATTTATCGAATGATAAGAAAATTAAGTGCTTTATGGGTAGTTAAATCAATTGATCTCTTACGCGCGTTTATCCTCCGACTATCTACTTTACTTTTCCAAGATGTAATACATCTAAAATTTTGTATACTGTCATTTCAAATTTACAGCAGTTTCTTCATAAGAAATCATCCCCAGTAAACTAACCGGGGATGATTTCTTATTATATTAAGGTACTAACCTTGTGCAGTCTCTCGGAAATGCGCTTGCTTCACGAACGTTCGATAAGTTTAAAAATTTGTATACAAGCCGCTCTAATCCAATCGCAAACCCACCATGCGGCGGACATCCATATCGGAATGTGTCGATATACGATTGAAAGTTTTCTACATGTAATCCCTTTTCTTCAAAAGAACGAACTAACATCTCGTAGTTATGAATACGCTGTGCACCCGATGTAATTTCTAATCCCTTATACAACAAATCAAAAGAATCTGTGACAGAAGGGTTCTCTTCATTTGGCATTGTATACATCGGACGTGTTTCTTTCGGGTAATGAGTGATAAAGACAAAATCGCTATTGTATGTTTCTTTTACATACTTTCCAAGCAACTTTTCTCCCTCTGAATCTAAATCTCCAATTGGGGATTCTTTTCGATACTCTTTTTGTAAAATGTTTTGCGCTTCTGTCACCGTTAATTTTGGAATGTCTGTAATAACCGGAATTTCAAGTTGGAGCAACTGTAACTCCTTTATACAATATTGCTGTACTTTTTCAAACATATACCGAAGTACATCCGTTTCAATATGCATTACTTCATAAAAGTCTTGAATAAATGCAAGTTCGACATCTAAGGAAATATATTCGTTTAAGTGACGAGATGAATTGTGATGCTCAGCGCGGTACACAGGTGCCACCTCAAAAACACGTTCTAATCCACCCGCAACCATCATTTGCTTATAAAACTGCGGTGATTGCGCTAAATATGCTTCTTTTTCAAAATATTGAAACTGAAATACGTTTGCTCCGCCTTCCGCTCCTTGTGAAACGATTTTCGGTGTGAAAATTCTTGTAAAATCATGTTGTAGTAAATATTCACTAAAAGCATGTGCAAACATTGATTTAATTGTAAAAATCGCTTGCACTTGTTCATGCCGAAGTGATAACGTTCGCGAATGTAACATTTGATCTAAACCGACTTGCAGCTTCTTTTTATTCACTTCAAATGGAATTGGCTCTGCACCATTTATAAGCAATACATCCTCAACTAATAGCTCTACTCCAAGGTTCGTTTTCTCTGTCTCAATTACTTTTCCTGTCACTTGTACAACACTTTCCACTTCCACTTTATATCCAGCCCATTCTTTTTCAAGTACACATTGCATAACGCCTGTTCGATCACGAAGTAATAAAAAGCTTATATTCCCTAAATGACGAATTCGCTTCACCCATCCTTGTAACACAACTGTTTCATGCGGTGTACATTCGCTAATAAGCGACCGCTTCATCTGTTGACTCATACACTCCGCCTCCTACTATTAATTGTATGATTATAATTTTATTATTATCGTTGTCATCATCATCCACAGCCGCTCACCCCTTTCAAAGAATACAAAAATCCGCCCCTATAAAAGGGACGGATTTCACCGCGGTACCACCCAAATTGTCAATTTGACCACTCTCGCCTGATAACGGTAGGTTCCGTTTACTTTTACTAGTTGTTCACGTTCAAAATAACACTCACAGGTGTCTTTCCATCACGCTGCATCGCAATCTTCTCAGCTACCGATTGCTCTCTGTAGATCAGGTTATGATGTACTTTTCCTGTTCATCGCTTTTTGTATTTACGGAATATTCTATCCTTTTGAACACCGAAATGCAAGTTGTTTTCTTTATTTTTTAAAATTATTTAAAAAGTTATTTCTCTAATTTCTTTAATTCATCAAGTATACTGCTTTACATACTTTTTAATACGCATTAGATCTGGGTCCTCTTCCATTAATTCTGCAAAATAGCCACCTTCATCTTCCCGTAATACACGCTCTAATTCAACAGTCGCTTCTTCATTTCGATTTAATACAGCTAAATAACATGCTTTATTATATCTGGCATTTAAATGTGATTCATCCATCGATAACACATCATTCATGAGCTGCAACGCCCTTTCTGTATCACCATTTAAATGATGAGAAACACCAAGCCCGATGTATATTTCATCTTCTTCTGGATGATACTCTAATCCTTTTTCTAATATAGCAATTGCTTCTCGGTAACGCTCTTGATTATTGTAAAGAGCACCTAAATGTATAAAGCTCCCACTCATCATTGGAACATCTTCTGTTAAAGCACGGAGAATAACTTCTCCTTCTTGTTCCCTTTGTAAATCTAGTAGTATCGTGCCTTGCAGCATTCGATTCGATACATCCATCGGTCTTTCTTGCAAAATGTGTTCCGTTTCACGCAATGCCTCTTTCAGCCTTTCCTCATTCTCATCTGCATGTTCTAGGAGCAGCATAATAAACTGATGTGCAACTTCATAATTCCAATGTTTTTCGAGCGACTTACGTAATGTTTCAATTGCATCATCAATGAGATTGCCATTTACATAAAAATGAGCAAATCGCTGTACGGCCCCTCCGTTTTCTTTATTTAGGTGGATTGCCGTTTCATACAAATCAATAATAGATGTAATAGAAAGTACATCCTGAGCACTTTTTCGAATACGGCGATATATTTTTGTGAAAAATGCTCCTGTTTGTTCATGCGAGGCAAGTAATATTTTCGCATAATGATGTAATATTTCTTCATGATTATTCTCCAATGCTAGGGCCTGTTCTACATAAACACGTTCTTTCTGCTCATCACCAGATGCCCCGTACACATAGGCAAGGCTATTTAAACGCCATGGCTCAGAAACAATCTCTTTCTTTTTGTTTAATGCCGTAATCAGTTCTTGATGACGCCCGGATTTTATTGATATATTCGCTAAATGCTCCATATTAACTAATAAAGGTGCATTTTTAAAACCTTCAAACATATGATGCTGCTCGTTTTCTAATTCTTCTTCAATAAAGTAAACTTCAGCCAATCTTAAATGTGCCATTGCAGAAGTAGCATCCCGTTTCACACATTGTAAATATGCTTTCTTTGCTTGTTCGTATTCTTCCAATGTTTTATACACTTCCCCGAGCCTAAAATGCGGGAATGGATCTTCAGCTATTTGTGCCGCTCGCTCATACAGTTGAATAGCTTTCATATAATTTCCAGCCGACTCCTGTAATATGCCTAAATAACATAAATAATCTATATTACGATTATCTTTTTCAACCAAAGTATTTAAAAACGAAATCCCTCTTTGTAAATATGGTGTATCTTCTATTTGCGTTACATATATTTCTAGTGCATCTCGGAAATTATTTTGTATACAAACGATTCCTTCTTCCATTATCGTTAGAGCTGATTCTACTTCTTTTCGCTCTATGTTTTGCTCCATGGCAGCATTCCATAATATTTTCCCCGCATTAATAAGAAAGTCACTATCTTCAGTATATTGTTCCTTCAGTCTAAAAATATATTGTTTTCCTGTTTCATAGCTTCTTTGTTTCATATAAACTTCACTTATTCCTATATGACAGGATACATCTTCCTCGTCATATCGAAGACCGGCTTCATACATTTTCAGCGCTTTTTCATATTGCTCTCGTTCTAAATAAAAATCACCTAATTTTGCATATAATGCAGCTGATTGAACGTCATTTTGCAGCCCTTCTCGTAAAACTGCTTCTGCCTTTCGTTCATCGTCTAATTCTGCTTCATAAATATCCGCTAACATGATATATGGAAGCGGCAGTTGACGATCTAATTCCTTACTGACTTGAAGTCCGCGAATTGCCGATCTTAATTTCCCTAATTTATGAGCACACCTCGCACGCTCACACCATACATATCCGTCTCGTTTATATTGTTGTAACAACGCAGTAAACACTTCATGTGCTTCTTCGTCCCGGTCTGCATCCATTAAAATAAGGGCATGATTAACGAAAACAAAACGCTCTTCGTGACGTCCCGTTGCAATAGACGAATACTTTAGAGCCTGTTCTAAATCATCTAAATACATATAGCCAATGGCCATATAACTCCAAGCTATTGGCTGATCAGGGTCTAGCTGGAGCGACGCGCGAAAATTAGCAATCATATCATCATAACGAGATTCATCGAATGCAATGCGCCCTTGCGTAAAATGATAGAATGGATTCGTATTTTTTTGATTCACTTGTTCTAATGCTGTATACGCTTGTTCCAACTCTTCAATACGTACAAAACATTGCGCTGCATGAAGCTTTACATAATCAGATTTCGGATAAGCATGTAAAGCACGCTTCGCACAGTTATACACAAACTCCTTTCCATCTTGTAAATCTAAATGTTTAATCACATATAACCATGTATACGGATTTTCTTTATGCTCATGTAAAAATCTTAATAAATTTTCCACATCATCATCTTCAGCAAATTCCATTTGATCTGTTAGTGAAAAGATGCGCCGGAAATAAACATCATCTTCTTCGCATAATAAAGAAAGAAGCTCACTTTTCTCTTCAGGAACAATTGCGATTGATAAATAGTTTGTATTAACATGCTGCTTAACAAATTCTTCATACGTAACAAGTATGCGCTCTGCAAAATTTGGATCTTGGATATATAAAACTTGCAGCTGATCATTATAACCAACTACCAATTGCACATGCGAAACATGATCTACATCAACACTAAGCAAAACTGGAACACCAGCATCGATAAAGTTTTTATACATGTCTACTGTACCTACAAAGAAGCGGCTTTTATAACCGTTCGCTTCCACGTATTCTACTGTTTTTGACAACTTCGATCCTACATCAAAAATATGCTCAGCAATTTCATCTTGCGTTTCCTGCTTTCCAAAAAGCTTCAATATCATTTCGATACTTGCAGGTACGCAATAGTTATCTTTCTGTACAACAGGTACAATTGGCAACATTACTTCTTTATTCTCAGCAAAACGAAGTGCGTTATGGTAAGGTGAATCTTTTAAACTATTCTCTTTTTCCAGCAATGTTTGTAAATTGTTCCAATCACCTTTCATATAATAGAATTCCGCTCGAATTTGTGAGAAATATGGTTGATAACTATGGAATGGCAACAAGTTTTGCACTTCATGTAAAACATGCCACAATTCATCATATGCTTTTTTATCATATAATCTTTTTATCTTTTCTAAATATAAGAACGGAACTTGTGGAAATTTCCTCATCGCTTCCGTAATGATTTGTAATGATTCCTCATGTTTCCCTCTCATTGAATATAACTCAGCCAATAAATAGGTTGACGTATCTGCACATTCCTCACAATTCATTCCTTTACACAGTACTTCTTCTGCCTTTAACCAATCGCCTTTAAATAAATAGAAGTAACCCCATTTATTCAAAATCGGAATCTCACTTAATTCTTCTGCTTTCTTCATATATATATAAGCTTCCTCATAACGGCGCATTTCCAGTATGCAGCGTGCTAATACGAAATACGCCTTTGCAAGATGCTCTTTTTTAACAGTGTGACTTTCTTTCTGCAACGCCTCTTTTAACAAATCCTCTGCATCTAATGATTTTCGTTCATCAATTAAATCATCACAAAACCAAGTAAGCGTCCGAAAACTGTTAAAACGACGATGTGCATACCGCACCAAAAATCTACTATAAGATGGCATTAAGCCTTCATCCAACAATTGAATGAGTGTATAAAAATCTTCTTCAGAAGAAATTTCTCCTAGATATTTTTTTATAAACGAAAAGGATTTTTTTGCTCTTATTTCCTCAATTTCGTTTTGAATTTCCGATATACCATTTAAAAATTCTTTCTTTTTTACAAATCCCCTTAATTTCTCGAAATCTCGCATCTTTTCACTCCATTCTTTTTCCATAATTGTATATACTAGCTTTAGAACATACAATGTTTTTTTACATTTTCTTCAAAAGAAAAAAAAACAGAGCGTACACTCTGTTTTTCCTTCTCTTATAGTTCACTCGCCCGTAAATGAATCAATATCTGCTTATTCCCTACTTGTATTTCTTCTCCTTGTTGCATCGATTGCTTCATAAATAATTGTTTCATTAGTAAGTTATCTTGCAGTAATTCTTTATAATTTATCATTACATCCTGTAATTCCTTATCACATGCAACTTCAATGTCTACTCGCAAATTCACTGGTAAATTCAATTGTTTGCGATATTCCTGCACAGCGCGAATAAATTCTCGCGCCATTCCTTCTTGCAGCAATTCATCCGTTACATTCGTGTCCATCATAACGGTATATACTCCATTCGTCGCATCAGCAAATCCTGTTTTCGGCACTTTTTCAACGAACACTTCTTCTAATGTTACTGCGACAACTTCTCCAGACGATAATTGACATGCTCCGTTTTCATCTTTTAGAAACACTTTTACTTCTTCGTTAGATAAATTTTGCAGCCAATGATTGACCGCATTGATTTGTTTTCCGAATTTCGGTCCTGCTTGTTTAAAGTTTAGTTTTAACTGATATGACATATACGCCGCTTCATTTTGTTCGATCGTCACTTCTTTCACGTTCAGCTCATCCATTACAATTTCTTTATAAGAGGTCCAATCCATTTCTTGCTTCGCATTCTCAAGTACTACCAGTTTTGCTAGCGGTTGTTTTACTTTTAATGTATGTTGATTACGAACACTACGTCCAAGCTCCACTACTTGTAAAACAGCTGCCATCTCTCTTTCAAGCTGCGCTTGAATTAGCACTTCTTCACATACTGGATAATCTGCTAAATGAACACTGCTACCATCTAAATTAAAATGAATATCTTCTGCTAAAAATGGTGTAAACGGTGCAAGCAACTTACTAATCGTAACAAGTACTTCGTGCAGTGTATTATATGCTGCCGCTTTTTCAGCATCCATGCCTGATGCCCAAAAACGATTGCGAGAACGTCTTACATACCAATTACTTACTTCTTCCACTAATAACGCAATTTCACGCGCAGCTGTTGTGAATTGATAATCTTCTAACGCTATGCTTACCTTTTGAATCGTACTATGCAGTCTCGATAATACCCATTCATCCAGTTTTGTTTTCTTTGTACGATATTCTTGTTTTGGATTGTATCCATCTAAATCCGCGTACAATACGTAAAAACTGTATACGTTTAACAACGTATCTACAAGTTTTGATTTTGCTTCTTGTACAGTTCGTTCTGAAAATCGCTTCGGATTCCACGGCGCACTATCTACAAGAAGCGCCCATCGCAAGGCATCCGCTCCAAACTGCTCTACTAAATCAACGGGGTCTAATGCATTTCCTTTACTCTTTGACATTTTTTGCCCATTTTCATCTAACACATGCCCTAGTGATAATACACGCTTATATGGTAGTTTTCCGGCATATAGCGTAGACACTGCAAGTAAGCTATAAAACCATCCACGCGTCTGGTCGATTCCTTCAGCAATCACATCCGCTGGAAACTGTTCTTCAAATACCTCTTTATTTTCAAATGGATAATGATACTGCGCAAATGGCATCGAACCGCTATCAAACCAAACGTCAATTACTTCTGGCGTACGCTTCATTGTTTCACCGCATTTTAAGCAACTGATTTTCACTTTATCTACATATGGTTTATGCAGTTCAATATTTTCATCAACTGTGCCAATTGCATATTTTCGTAATTCTTCAATACTTTTCGGCGCAAATTGATAATGACAAGCTTCACACTCCCACACATTTAGCGGTGTGCCCCAATATCGTTTTCGGCTAATGTTCCAATCAACCATATTTTCTAAAAAGTTACCGAACCGGCCATGTTGAATATGCTCTGGATGCCACGTTACTTCATTATTATTTTGTAAAAACTGCTCTTTTAACGCTGTTGTTCGAATGAACCAATTTTCATTTGCGTAATAAAGTAGCGGTGAATCACAGCGCCAACAGTGCGGATAACTATGCTCATACTTCTCCTTATGATAAAGAAAACCATGTTCAGCTAAATAGCGAACGATATCAACATCACACTCTTTTACAAATTTCCCTTGTAAAAAAGGAACATCTGATGTATATTCTCCCTTTTCGTTTACAACATTCACAAATGAAAGACCGTTCTCTTGGACCACTTTATAATCATCTTCACCGTAAGCAGGTGCAATATGAACAATTCCTGTACCGCTATTCGCTGTGACAAAATCAGCATTTACTACACAGTAGCCATTTGTAACGTCTGCCAATTGAAATGGCGGTACATAAGAAAGGCCTACTAACTCGTTTCCACTGTGAACAGATAACACTTTGTACTCCTGCTGCAAGACTTTTTCCGCTAACTCTTTCGCAACAATATAAACAGCATCTCCTTGCTGAGCCCGAACATATTCCATCCCTGGATGAACTGCTAACGCTACATTAGCTGGAAGCGTCCATGGGGTCGTTGTCCAGCCGAGAATATACTCGTTTTCCCGATCTGTAAGTTGGAATTTAACTGTTGCACTTAAATCCTTCACCGTTTTATAACCTTGCGCCACTTCATGTGAACTTAATGATGTTTGGCAACTTGGGCAATAAGGAGAAACGCGATGACCCTTATATAACAATCCTTTTTCATGAATCGTTCCAAGAACATGCCAAACACTTTCAATATAGGAATTATCTAACGTAATATACGGCGTTTCCATATCAACCCAGTAACCAATACTCTCTGTAAACTCACACCACTGTTTTTCATAAGTAAATACACTTTCTTTACATTTTGCAAGAAATTCTTCTACACCGTACTTTTCAATGTCATGTTTACCTGAAATACCAAGCTGCTTTTCAACGCCTAACTCCACCGGTAATCCATGTGTATCCCATCCAGCCTTACGCAGCACTTTATACCCTGTCATCGTTTTATACCTTGCAACTAAATCTTTAATGGTCCGCCCTAGGGCATGACCGACATGCGGAAGACCATTCGCAGTTGGCGGTCCTTCATAAAATACGAAAGATTGTGCACCTTCACGATTTCGAATCGATTGCATAAAGGTATCCTGTTCATTCCACAGATTACGAATTCGCGCTTCTCTCCTTACAGCTAATTCTTTCACATCTACCTTTTTCATCTACAATCACTCCTTAAAGAAATAATTAAAAGTACACAAAAAACCCGTCCCTATCATTAGGGACGGGTTTACCCGCGCTACCACCCTACTTCTATTGATTAATCGTTCATCAATAGCACTCAGCGACGTACAATCATACGCGTTCCTTGTAACGGTAGACAACCGTTCGAACTTACTATGTTCAGCTCGACTCCTCGGAGATGATTTTCAAATATATACCGAACACCGACTTTCAGCAAAGCACCGGCTCTCTGGGGAACAGTGATATATTTTACTCGTTCTCGTCATCAGATTTGTATACTTTTATTAACAGTTATTTTATTCCAATGCAACGTCAATTGTCAATTAATTTAGAAATTTTTTCTGAGTTGAATTTATCCCGCTATTCGTGGGTAGTAATACCCCCACTGATTAAAGTTTCGAAACTTTAATTCTAATAATAGTTTATATTTTATCCAAAAATTCAAAATAAATCAAAACATAAAGGAGACTACATACAATTCATCTGCCCGTGCTCAAGTTTTCTTATAATCTCTGGCGCATATGACATATGTCATATACAATACTTAATAAATACCGTAATTTATTAAGTATTGTAAAACCTAGTTTTTACGCTTTAGCGTATAGCAGTACCTCATTTAAATACGTTGATAAAATATTTTGTATAAGAGAGTTTGAATTAACTATAAACTAACTATATTTGGAGGATTACTATGAAGTACGAAGTTATAATTTTTGATGCCGATGAGACTTTATTTGATTTTAAGAAATCCGAAAAAGATGCTTTTAAAAATACTATGCTAGCATTTCATATAGAATATGATGAAAGTTATCATTTGAAAGTATACAAGGATATAAATACAGCTATTTGGAAAGAGCTGGAGGATGGACTTATTACTCAGCAGGAATTAAATGAGGAAAGATTCAAACGGTTATCAAATCAATTACATGGTAAATTTGATGAAGCTGAATTTGCGCAATTATATATGAAGCATTTATCTAATGCATCATTTCTATATGATGAGAGTACTGACCTCATTGAAAGTCTACATAAAGACTATACACTTTCTATCATTACCAATGGTCTTAAAGAGGTTCAAGATAATAGAATACGGAAATCTATAATAGCAAAATATTTTAAAGATATAGTAGTCTCTGAGGATGTTAATGCCTTGAAGCCTGACTCTAAAATATTTGAGCACGCTTTAAACAATATAAATCATACTGACAAGAGCAAAGTATTGATGGTAGGAGATAGTTTAACTTCTGATATACAAGGCGGAATCAATTTTGGTATAGATACATGTTGGCTTAATCCGAATCAAATTGTCAATACAGCAGAATTCACACCTACTTATGAAATTTCTAATTTGATGGAGCTTAAAAAGATACTAAAAAAATAGATAAATGTAAGAAGAGAAAATAATTGATACTCCTTCAATTTGTACTACAACCATTACTGTAATCTCAACATTCTAAATGTCAGTTTTCTGACAATTACATTTATTACCGTTACTAAGATAAAATTTCTAATTCTATTTTAAATATGAACATAGATTTATACCATATACATCTATGTTCATATTCTTTTAATATTGAACATAGACTATTTAGCTAGAGAAGTGATCACAATTGCGGTGCTTTTAATTGTTCTTTTTCACCGATTTCCTCTACTTTCTTTTTCATTACTAACCAATTTTCTTCTCCTAAGAACCACTTTGTTAATAAATACCTTTCTGTGTTGTGTATTTTAAAACCATAACGCTGATACAGGTGTATGGCAGTTTCATTCGTTTGAGACACATAAAGCTTTACTGTACTTTTATTTTCGAATTTTGCTATTTTCATTACTTCGTCTAAAACTTTTCTCCCATATCCTTTACCACGAAATCTTTTATTTATTGCAAAAAAGCTTACATATAGTTCATCCTTTTGAGGCTTAGTATAAAGTAGCCTCATCCCTAATTTCCATCTAAGTTTCTCTAAAAAAGGAAAATATCCATCCTTATTCCCACTATTAAAATTCTTTTCGGGAAAATTCGAAGCATTTACTCCAAAAACACCTACAATTCCACTATCACCATCAATCACTGAAAAACGTTTTTCTGTGATTTGATCGTATGATTCTAAATACATATCAATTTTTTGATTATCATTTGTTCCTAAAATTTTTGTCCATTTGGAAAAGAAAGACTCTCTCAAAAGCATAACTTCTTCGTTTTTATCATATTTATTGATTTCTTTAATTATCATCTTCATCCCCCTTTGCTGGCATTAAAATTTCTAGTTCAAGGATGTCACCATTAATAAAAATTCCATTTGAATGTTCTATGGCATATACCGGGAAGTTCTTTTTAGCAATAATAGCAAGTAACTGTTCCTCAAATTCCTCATCCGTTCCTCCATGTATATATAATGATTTATACAACCCCTCTTTCATAACAAAATCTGCATTACCACCTGTCTTTATACATAAGTGATACGTATCTTCTTCAAAAACATAAAAGATATCATTACCAAACAATTGAATTGGTAACTTCATCTCATAAACATCTTTTGCAGTTAAATTCTCATCTGTTCTTAATGTAATAATTTTTTTCAAATGAATGTTTCCCACATACTTTGTAGAATCTACCTTTTCTTTTTTCAAGTTATACATATGATGTTCTATAGATTTTTGAATTTCAGTTAACCTTTTGATTTCATCAATATTTTCATTCAACCTTTCCTTTAATAGATTCAGGTATTCTCTTTTTTGATAAGTTGTAAATATATCTTTAATTTGAGCTACTGAAAGATTTAAATTTCGTAACATTAGTACTTGGGCAAGTTGATAAATTTCTTTAAGAGCATATTTTCTGTACTTATTTTTATCAACATAGGATGGAAACAACAACCCTTTTTCTTCGTAATATCTTATTTGATGATGACTAATGTCAAAAATTCTCGCCAATTGATTTATTGTAATTGTTCCTTTCATGCTACACCTCTTTTCTATTCCAAATATAAACTATAGGGTTAACCTAATGTCAAAATAAAAAAATCCTTTTTCTGTTTACGAATAATACAGTTGTTTCATTTTCTCTTTATAAAAAAGTTATGGTGGAAATATATAAATCTAACTTGACTTTTTGACACACAAGTCGCCGCCGTGCGAAGAAAAAAGTAACCTGCTACTTGCTTTCTCTCTTTGTTTGAACATCGCACGTGGCAGGAAAAGGCCCTGACCACTACTCATGGCCAGACGCTCTCGTCCACCTAAAAAGAAAAAGGTTTTATGTCAGGTTTTTAATTTGGATTTATATATATGAAGAAGAACACGGATACTAGTAGATTCCTACAGGATTCTTATCTACTGTTATTACGCGAGGTTTAGAAACGTACAAAAAAGCCAAGGCTTTCTTGAAAAAGCACTTGGCTGCTTGTTTATCTCTTGATTTACTTATATAAAAATCAATGGTATTCCCTTCTGATTCAACGGCGCGATATAAATACGTCCATTGTTAATAAGTGTAACTGGACATCTATTACATCTCCTCAGGAGCTTCCATCCCAAGTAAACGCAAACCTTCTTTTAACACAACTGCCACCGTATATACAAGCGCAAGTCTACTTTCTTTCTCTGCATTTTCTTCTAAAATACGAATGTTACCGTAATATTTGTTAAATGCCTGTGCTACACCTAATAAATATTTTGCAATATGAGATGGCTCGTTTTTCACGAATGCTGTTTCAATGACTTGTGGAAAACGGTGCAGCAGTTTTATCACTGCCCAGCTTAGATCATCTGTTAACTGTATCTCCTGTCTTTCCATCTCAATATTACTTTTTTTCAATAGTGAGCAACTACGTGCATGAGTATATTGTACGTACGGACCTGTTTCTCCTTCAAATTTCAACATATTTTCAAGCGAAAATTCGATGTTATGCATACGTTCATTTTTCAAGTCATGGAAAATAACTGCACCAACCCCGACCTGTCTTGCTATTTCATCTTTCTTCTTTAAGTTAGGATTCTTCTCTTCAATATTTTGCTTTGCTAGCGTAATGGCTTCTTCTAACACCTCTTCTAATAAAACAACTTTCCCTTTACGAGTAGACATTTTCTTACCATCTTTTAAAATAAGTCCGAATGGAACGTGAGACATGCCTTCTACCCACTGGAATCCTAATTTCTTTAGTACAGTGAAAAATTGTGAAAAATGTAAGCTTTGTTCATCTCCAACAACATATAGTGCTTTATCAAATGAATACGTATTTTGACGATAGAATGCAGCAGTTAAATCACGCGTTGCGTAAAGAGTAGCACCATCTGACTTTTTAATTAAACATGGCGGCATTCCTTCCGCTTCTAAATTAACAACTTGTGCTCCATCTGATTCTTCTAGTAAATGATGTTCTTCTAGAAGCTTAACGAAATCATCCATCTTATCATTGTAAAATGCTTCCCCTTGAAAATTCGAAAATTCTACGCCAAGCAGTTCATAAATGCGAGAGAATTCTTTTAACGATTCATGACGGAACCAGTTCCACAAATATACCGCTTCTTCGTTGCCATCCTCCAGCTTCTTAAACCAAGCACGTCCTTCTTCTTCGAGCTCTGGATACTCTTTTACTTCTTCATGAAAATGTACGTACAACTTAAATAATTCGCGAATCGGATCTTCTTTAACAAGTTCTTCATTACCCCATTTTTTATAGGCAGTAATGAGTTTTCCAAACTGAGTTCCCCAGTCACCAACGTAGTTAATACCTACAACTTCATAACCACATTTTTCACATATATGTTTTAATGCATTTCCAATCATTGTAGAACGTAAATGTCCCATCGAAAACGGCTTCGCGATATTAGGAGATGAATAGTCAATTACAACTGTTTTTTCTTGCCCAAAAGCCCATTTTCCGTAATCTTCTTTTTTGTCTAATATTGTATTTAACACTTCATTACTTACAGTTTGACGATCAAAGAACACATTTACATATGGTCCAACCGCTTCTATTTTTGTAAAAAATGGGTGAGATAATTTCTCTGCTAGTTCCTGCGCAATTACTGCTGGAGATTTTTTATATTGTTTTGCTAGTGTGAAACAAGGAAATGCTGCATCTCCAAACTCGTCTTGCTTTGGTGTTTCAATTAAAGCTTTAATTTGTTGTAATGATAAATCTGGTTCTAATACATCGAATACGTGCTGTGCAAACTTCATTTTATATTCCATTCGTATCTTCCTCCTTTTTATCAATAAAAAAACTCGCCTCTTTTCTAAAAAAGAGACGAGTTTACACCCGTGGTACCACCCTTGTTGTTCATAACGAACCACTTTCCCGTTTATAACGAGGTTAGGGAGCCCCGGCTTACTCTAGCATCTCCGAAGTGCGCTTCATTATTTTCTCTGCACTAGGCTTTCACCGTCCCTAGCTCGCTTTTGCTTCTGAAAATAATTACTCTCTTCATCCAAGATTTTCTATAAATTTGATTATTATCTATTATACATCTTGTCAAATAATTAGCAAGTTTCAATTACACCGAAATGAAATTTCGCGCTTTTTCGTTTGTAGACTAAGAAATTATGTTTTTCAAAACGTATACTGCGAAAATGATCCTTTAACACAACACGTTTTCGCGCCACACGCTTCGCCTCTTTCATTGTCTCATCCGTAATATCGTTGTACAATGCAAAATGTTTTAAACCTCGAATACCATCTGATTCTAATACTGTTTCTTCAAACATCGGATCTAAATATACGACATCATAGCTATGATCTGCACATTGTTGCAAAAAAGATAAATGCTCCGTATGCTTCAGTGTAATTCGCTGCATTGCTTCGGTCATTTCTATTACACTTGCATCCCACTGCTGAAGACCTTTTTCAATCAAATATGCCATATAGAGATTACCTTCTAATCCAGTGACTTGTCCTGCTTCTCCTACAGCATAACTTGCCACTATGCTATCCGATGCCATGCCAAGTGTACAGTCTAATATTGTCATTCCTTCTTCTAGCTGCGCAGCTTGCAGAAATGGATCATGTTCACCGCGCATTAATCGCTTTACGCGAAACATAGCTGAGTTCGGATGAAAAAAGAACGATTCTTCCGTTCCTTGCGGGTAAATCGCTAAGCGATTTTTCCCGGCAACAAGTATATCTTGTTTATATTGCTCATGTAATTCATAAATTGGACTGTCATTTCTCACAAGAAAAGAACTTTGCAAATCCATTGCTATTTTTTTAGCATATGCGGTCATTTCTTTATTTGTTCGTCCTGCTGTCGTTACAATCATTCTTTCACCTCATTAAAAAAAAGGGAGAAAATCTCTCCCTTTTAGCAATGCTTTTCAAAAGCTTGTTCTAAGTTTTGAATAATAGCGTCCATTGTTGCCCCTTCAATTTCATGACGGTGAACAAAGTGAACAACTTCTTTTCCTTTTAATAATGCCATAGATGGTGAAGATGGCGGGATATCATCAAAGTAAGAGCGCATCATCGCTGTTGCTTCTTTATCTTGACCTGCAAATACAGTAACAAGATTGTCAGGTTGCTTCTCAGAACGTACTACTGCTTGCCCAGCTGATGGACGCGCTAAGCCTGCCGCACAACCACAAACAGAGTTCACAACGACTAACGTTGTTCCTTCTACATTTTCCATGTATTCTTGTACATCTTCTGCTGTTGTTAATTCTTTAAATCCAGCGCGCACTAATTCTTGACGCATTGGAATTACCATTTGGCGCATGTATTCTTCATATGCATTTGTCATGTTACTAATCTCTCCTTCAACTTTCATTCCAAATTTATCATATCACGCTCTAATACTAGACGCAAAAGAAACGTGATGACTTTGTTATTTTTTCCTTTGGATTTCACAAATACCACTTTTACAATGACCAACAGGGACAATTTCCCTTTTTGTCGCGATATAATCATATAAGACATGACCAAATCCGAACAGAATCGCTAGTTTAATAAAAGGTACGATTGCCCAGTATGCAGGAATTACTTTCGCTAAGATATATATACTTTGAACCCCTTTATACCAGCGCGCATCCTTATAAATGTACAAATGTCTCTCCATATTTTGCAGCATTTCGTCTGCTAAACAATATTGCTGAACAATTTCTTCTTCGCGAAAAGAAACAAATGTTATTTTTCCTTTTTTATCTAGTTCCTTCGTTCGATTTGCAATCTTTGTACACATCGGGCACCAACTATCGTAAAAGACAATCATCGTTATTATTCCCCTTTTCGGTACTCCGTCATTTGCTTCCATACAGAACCTTTAGCCTCTTCACCGCCTTCAATACGTTCTAGTGCTAAACGTGCTTGCATCGCTACTTCAAATTCTGGATCTTCTTGCGCTACGCGAAGTGCTGGGATTGCACTTTCGTCACCAATTTCAAATAGAAACATTGCCGCGCGCCAGCGTACAAGTTTACTTGAATCTTTTAATGCTTTAATCATGACAAACACCGCAGCAGAGTCACCGATATCTGATAAGCAATCACCTGCTGTGCGGCGTACACTTACTGACTTATCTAATAATGCCTTATAGAGTAAAGGTAAAACGCGTTCCCCTTTAACCATTCCTAAATAAGCAGTTGCTAAGCGGCGAATTGATACTTTTTCATCCATTAACGCTTTTTCTAATACAGGAATATCTTCTTCTGCTGGGTCCATTTGTTCAAGCGCTGCATAGCGTTTTGTCCAATCAGAATCATTCATCATTTCCCCTGTTACTTTATACGGCTCACGTTTTGTTATCGTTACTTCTGTCTCTCCTGCTTGCTCTAATAATTCTTGAACAATCGCCTCTACACGATCGGCCGGATATGTCGCAACAATCTCTTCTACAACTTCTTTCCCAATCTCTTCAAAACTACCATAACGCGTACTTTGCTCCACCCATTTACGCTCTTTCACAACATTCGGTGCTGTCATTTGCACTTTCATAATTGCTTCCTTAAATCGATCTGGTAGTCCGGCGCGTTCTTCAGTTGTACCATCGGTTAATTTCACTTGCATCGGGATCGTAAAGAACATTTGAATGAATACTTTCACTTCGCCAAAATGGGCATTCTGTTCTTGTTCACTCTCCGTTACGACTTCTTCACCAAAGACTGCGCGAACTTGCTGTAAAATATGTTTCCAATCATATTTCGCATTGCGCTCTACCGCTAAAAAGTCAGCTACATGATATACACCTTTTATCCCTTCAATTTGTAAAATTTGCTGTACTCTCTCAGGAGCCTCATTTATATTATCACGTGTATAATTATTACGTGATCCTGCTGGTAAAACTTCATTTAAAATAACCTTCATTGTATTTGGACTTGGTGTCGGTTCAATGCCTTTAATCTTCACGTATTCTCTCTCTCCTTTATTGCTGTTCTTAGCTGTATTGTAACATGTTCTCAATTAAGACTCCTACTGAGGTGCTTGCTCTTTTTTCTTCTCTAAAAATGTAATTCTTTCAATCACAACTTCTGTCTTATATATTCGCTTGCCGCTCTCATTATTGTATTGACTCGTATGAATATGTCCTGTTATACCAACAAGCTCTCCTTTTTTACAATACATCATTACATTTTCCGCTGATTTCCGCCAAATCATGCAATGAATAAAATCTGCTTGTTGCTCTCCTAAGCTGTTACGAAACCCTCTATTTACCGCAACACATATACGTGCATAAGCAATTCCTTGCTTTGTATAGAATAACTCTGGATCTTTTGTTAATCTGCCAATTAACGCAACTCGATTCATCATACGATTCATGTCACCTCTTCGTTTTTTCTTTATTGTAGAAAAAACGAAACGTGTAGTAAAAAATGCAAAAAAATATTTTTTCATATAAAAATTCGTCTTTATCTCTATAAATTTTCAAAAAGAAATCCTGCATGTTACAATCATGCAGGATTTCTTTACTTAATCATTTAATTCATGAATATCGATAGAAAAGCACGCTTCTAACTTCTACACATTATAATTATGTAAAAATTACCTATTTTTTTATTCCCGCTGTCACCTATAGCACCACCCTATTATACCAGTTTTACTAAGCTGTAATTCTTTTTACCTTTACGGATAATGATAAATCTTCCATCGAATGAATTTTCTACCGTAACATCTGTATTTACATCTGTTACTTTGTCTCCGTTCATCAAAATAGCTCCATTATGAATATCTTCCCTTGCTTGGCGTCTAGAAGGTTCAATTCCTAAATCTACTAACCACTCAACAATATTTTTTGTTTCCTTTGCAGCATGGAAAGTCGGCATATCTTTAAATCCTTGTTCAATTTCATCCGCAGTTAACGCTTTAATATCCCCGCTAAATAATGCTGCTGTAATTTTTATTGCTTGTGAAAGTGCATCCTCACTATGAACAAATTTAGTCATTTCTTCTGCTAATACTTTTTGTGCTTCACGTTTATGAGGTTCTGTTTGCACCTTAACTGCCAATTCATCAATTCTATCTTTCGTTAAGAATGTGAAAAATTTCAAGTATCTGAGTACATCGCGATCATCTGTATTCACCCAGAACTGGTAGAATTCAAATGGTGTTGTTTTTTCTGGATCTAACCAAATCGCGCCTCCTGCTGTTTTACCAAACTTCGTACCATCTGATTTTAATAATAATGGAATTGTTAATCCAAAGACTTTTGCATCTGGTCCTTCTTTTTTACGAATTAAGTCTAAACCACTTGTAATATTTCCCCATTGGTCACTACCACCAATTTGTAGTTGTACACCTTCTTCTTTGTATAAATGATGAAAGTCCATCGATTGTAGAATTTGGTATGCAAATTCTGTAAACGAAATCCCTGTATCTAAACGACTTGCTACAATGTCCTTTGCTAACATCGTATTCACACTAAAATTCTTACCGTACTCGCGTAAAAATTCAATAATGCTTACCTGATGTGTCCAGTCATAGTTATTTACCATCTTTACTTTACTATTACCACCAAAGTCAAATAACTTTTTCATTTGTGCCGTCAATGCCTCAACATTTTGTTGTACTTGTTCCAATGTCTGTAATTGACGTTCTGTTTGACGTCCACTTGGATCACCGATTGTTCCCGTTGCTCCTCCAATTAAAATAACTGGATGATGTCCTTCTAATTGGAAACGTTTCATCATCATAAACGGGATTAAGTGTCCAATATGCATACTATCACCCGTTGGATCTACCCCGCAGTATAGAGAAATCTTTTTCTCTTCTACTAATTCACGTAACCCTTCTGCATCTGTTTGTTGGTTGATAGCATTGCGCCATTCCAATTCATCAATGATGGTCATGCTTTTCTAACTCCTTTCATTTTCAAAAATTTTCTTTTTTAGTTTGTCTAGAAACAAAAATCCCTATGTCTAAAAAATACATAAGGACCATTCTTAATTGTATTTTCACCCACATTTCACGATAGCTACTGTGCATCTTAAACAGATGTCTCATCATTACTTTTATTTTTCACATTGTAAATGATTTCAAGTTTTTCTTGAATTGCGCTTTCAATCTTACTAGCGTATTCAGCGAATACCTCTTTATCATGTGCGTACGGAGATAATGCACAAGCTCGTAGTATTGTTACTTTTCTTTCCTTATCCCATTCTCCCTCACTAAATCCAAGATTTTTCACATATGGAAGTGGGCTGTTTCCATAGTCAGGGATAGCAAAATCTGTATGAGAAGTAATAAATTCATTGTGATATATATTCCCTTTAACGTAAGATGCTTGACCAAAGAAATCATGATTTAATTTGTTCATTTTTGCTAAATCTGTGTTTCCTTCTTCATTAAACACATAGTCAACCATATTAAAGTCAGGTTTTGTTAATGGATAAACATTAATCGTTTTATCTCCAACTTTAAATTGTTTATCCTGTAGAAAATGATAAAAATGGTAAGCTCCTTCAATACTTGCACCAAGTAATTTACCATAACCAGTCACGTTTAATGGTAATACTTTATGGGCTGTCCAAACTGAGGCTGCAGTTGCCCCCGCTTTAGAACCTTCAAGCATATATGCACCAAGTAATGCAGGAATATCGGCTCCCTTTTCAAACACATATGTTGCGAAGTAAGAAATGACGTCGCGCATTCTAATATCTTTTACGACAATCCCACCAGATGAGTAAGGGATATACCCCATTTTATGTGGATCAATCGTAATAGTTTCTGCGTCTTTCATTGATTTAAAAGAATTATAAATGTCTTCTGTCAGCCATTCATTTTTCTCATTGAAAATACCATATTTTTCATACACTTCATCAATTTTTTCATAATCAATAAATTCGTTATTTTCATCTAGGAAAATAGATCGAGCATACCCACCATAAGCAGCATCTATATGAATGTAAAAATAAATACCCTCTTTTGCTAATTTCTCACGCAGCTCAACAATTTTATCAATACGATCTACTTGTCCTTCTTCTGTTGTACCAATAACGCCTACCACACCTAGAATAGGTATTTTTTCTGCAACCAATTCTCGGATCTTTTCTTCAAGTTTGCCAATGTCCATTCGATAGTTATGATCAACATCAATTGCTTCCACATTATCAAGGCCAATACCAATAATATCCGCTGACTTTAGCCAAGAATAGTGTTTTGTTTGTGGAATCAACCATTTACCTAGCTCTTGTAGATATTGACCACTACGAGCAGAATGTGCTTTTATATCATCAATTTTTCCAGGAATTTTTTCTATAATATCTAATATCTCTTCTGTAGTCATGTTTAATAATTCCCAATCTGATTTATCTTCTACTAATTGAGGAACTACTTCTTTAACCGCTAAAGGAAGAGATTTCATGTTTCTTGCATACCAAAGGCCTTCTAGATTAGCAATCGAACCATCTGCACAAATATGCCCCCAACTCTCACCTTTTTTATAGCTCATAAGAGCAGCAAATTCATGTCCTACTTCTTCTTCCATTTGAGAAGTGGCAGGGGAAGATTCATATGCCACGTTATTTCCATTCCATAACATCGCAGCTGTATACCCAATAATAGCTGGCATTAATGTTTCGGAATTCATATGTCCCCAAAACCTTCCTGCCGAATGCCATGGTAATGAATTGGTACGAAGTTTTGAAGATAATAAATCCATTACACTGCGGATATGATCTGCAGTTTCTTCGAAACTTTGTGAACTTTTATCTTGTGGAGTAATAACTGGTAAATCTTGTGGTTGGTAATTTTGACGCCAACCTACATGTTCATCTACCATTTTGATTAACAGCTCTTTAAATAAATCAGCATTTTCACCTTTATCACCTAAGAATAGTGCCTTTAAATTAATATCCGGTATTTCATAGTTCATTTTTCGTTTCCTCCAAATTATTTCAAATATTTTCCTAAGTAGCTTCGATTCAAAATACGTTATTATTTTTAGGTCTTACCGCTCAAAAATTCACACATAAATTTATTTTTGTCATATAAAACATTGTTAATCAAATAAGCTAACTTATTTCATAACAAAACTTAAGGAATACCTACTAATTTTTATGTGTTCTTTAGCTTGATTTTTTTACGTCCTCTGGTGAGTTATCTTTCTTCCACTCTGGTTTTTTAAATTTGTTGATGATAAGCGCTATACCAATCATTACCAATGTAGCGGCTATTTGATAAATAACATATCCAGTATATTGACTTGGCTTTAAAATAGATGGCGGAATAATACTTACAATAATCGTAAAAATAATACTTATCATTGAAAGAATAGAGATCATCCACATTAATCCATTCCCTTTACTTCCCAATCTGAACGGTCTTTCAAGGTCTGGCATCTTATAGCGCAAACGAACGGCTGAAATAGCGATTAAAACATATACGATACAATATAGAATCGTTGTTGTGATGGTAATAATTAAGAAGGCACTGTTCACATCTGGAACTACTATATATAAGATCGATACTAACGAAATAACAATTGCTTGAATCATCACAAAAGTGATTGGAATATCTTTCTCTGTTCTCTTTTGGAAGAACTTCGGTAAATTCCCTTCCTCTGCCACTTTAATCATTGATTTACTTGGTCCAAGTACCCATGCACTTAGCTGCACTAATACACCAATTAAAATCATTAAAGAAATGATGTTAACAACGATAGATGGAATACCTAAATCTTTACAGAAAATCATATACGGCTGTGTAATATTGGCAAGCTCCAATTTACCTTTTGGTACCGCATTTGCAACTGTTAAACCAGCAATGATATTAAAAATTGCTAATAAAATAACAGAAGTGATAACAGCAATTGGATAGTTACGTTTTGGGTTGTCAATATTATTCGCATGTACAGATGAAATTTCTACTCCTGCAAAAATAAAGATAATTCCTGATAAATAAGTTAAACTTCCTAAGTCCTTAAAATTAGGAATAAGGTCACTTAGCTTAAATCCCCCTAAATAACTATTAGCTTGAATCCCGTTTTTAATCATATAAATGACACCTAAAATAACAAGAATGACAAACGGAATGTACACACCAATAACAGCGCCCCAGTTACCCGCAACTTTTACCATATCAAACTTAAGGTTTAATAAAGTCACACCCCAGTATGAAATTAAGATAACAGCAAAAATAAAGTAGTTGTTTGCAGATAAAGTTGGTTTATTTATAACGTACCCAAATAGAATCCCAACAGTTGATGCAACCATTACCATCCCGAAAAACATTTGAACCCATAATAACCATGAGGTAACAAATCCCCATTTCTCACTTAAACCATTTTTCACCCAAACTTGAGGACCGCCTTCCTCAGGGTAAGCCGTTGAAAGCTCAGCTGACATTAACGCAATCGGTAAAGCAAATGCAAATGCAGCGATCACCATATAGAAGATTTGGGTCCAACCAGTAAATGCAAGAGTCGGCACACTTCGTACCGTTCCAAAAAAAGCCATTGTTATACCAATCAACCCAAAAAGTGTTAATTTATGTGTATTAGCCATAAAAAATTCCTTCTTTCCCATATATAATGTAATAATCTATAGCATGCATCCTTTCTAAAATAGCCATATCACTTGATAATTATGTAAGATAAGGATTTGGCGAATTTGAACACGAAAAAAGATGGCCTCTGTTAAAGTATCGAGGCCATCTTTTTTCGTGTTTAGGTATTAAAATACTGAATAGGCTACACTGAACTAGACAAAAAATTAAAGTCAAGTAGACTATAACTAACGTATGCGAGGAGAATTAAACAGTTTTACATTTAATATCTCTTCTCCTTTGAAATTCTATACAACTATGTATTGAGAATATTTATCATGGAATTTGCTTCACCTCTTCTTTTTTCTTTATTGTAGAAAAGCCATCTTTATCTCGATAAAACTACAAAAAAATCCTGCATGATACAATCATGCAGGATTTCAGTACGTTAATCATTTTTTACAAAATAAGAAACGAAGCGTAAAATTTCTAAGTATAACCAAACTAATGTCATCATTAAGCCCATCGCACCGTACCACTCCATATATTTGGGAGCGCCGCCGCGTGCACCGCTTTCAATGAAATCAAAGTCTAACATTAAGTTTAATGCAGCAACAACAATTACAACTGCACTGACAATCATACCAATTGTTCCGCCTTGATGTAAGAATGGCACTGGTACGCCAAATAGTTGTAACGCTAAAACGATTAAATACATAATCGCAATTCCAAACGTCGCTGCCATCACACCTGTACGGAACTTATCTGTTACTTTCACAACACGCGTTGCATATAACACTAACATTGCTAGTAAAATAGAAACTGTTAATAACACTGCGTGTAAAATAATATAATCACCGAATTTCATTGTATATACAGCAGAAATACTTCCTAATACAATTCCTTCGACCGCTGCATAAATCGGTGCTGTAATTGGTGAAATACGTGGTACTAATATCGCTACAAATGCGATAATTGCCGCAATAATTAAAGCGCCAATTAACACTGGCATTTGCATTTTATTTTGCATCATCTGCATATACGAGTACACAGACGTTCCCAATAACAAAATGAGCATAATAAATGTTTTAGCAACAGCACCACCGACTGTCATCGCTGAAGTACTTACGCCCTCTTTACGAAACGTATCTTTCTTTAACATTGGATTAGATGTGCGCATGATTTCCCTCCTAAAATAGTTTCTACTAATAGTGTAAAGATTTTTCCTTTACATTTCAACATATGCAGCTTGTTTTTACTTTAAGCCTTCTACAATGTCAGATAATTCACTCCATCGCTCCATCGTCTGTTCTAATTCTTCTTCTGTTCGCTGCTGCTCTTCAGAGAGCTGTTGCGCTTTCGTATAATCAGCGCCCACTTTTTCTAATTCTTCTGTAATACTTTCAATTTTCGCTTCTAATTCTGCAATCTTATCTTCAATCGTTTCCCATTCACGCTGTTCATTATAGGAGAGCTTACGTTTCCTTTGCTGTTTTGGCGCTTCTTCTACTTTCTTTTCTTTCTGCACTTCTGCTTTTAACAGTGTTTCTTGTGCTTTTTTCTCATCTAAATAATCACTGTAGCTGCCAAAAAATATGCGAACGTTTCCGTCCCCTTCAAATACAAACAGTTCTTCTGCAATTTTATCAAGGAAGTATCGATCATGCGATACAGTAAGGACAACACCAGGAAACTCTTCTAAATAATCTTCAAGCACTGTTAATGTTTGCGTATCTAAATCGTTTGTCGGCTCATCTAAAAGTAAAACATTCGGTTCTCCCATTAAAATACGCAATAAATATAATCTTCTTCTTTCACCACCTGATAATTTACTAAGCGGTGTACCATGTGTGTGTGGCTCGAATAAGAACCGTTCTAACATTTGCGAAGCACTAATGGTTTTTCCATCTGTCGTATGAATCACTTCAGCTGCTTCTTTAATGTACTCAATCATCCGCTGATTTAAATTCATATCTTCATTTTCTTGCGTATAATATGCGATTTTTACCGTTTGTCCAACTTCAATCACACCGCTGTCCGGTGTGATTTTACCAGCAAGCATGTTTAATAAAGAAGATTTCCCGCTGCCATTCGCGCCGATAATCCCAATGCGATCTCCCGGTTTCACAATATATCGGAAGTTCTGAAGAACCATTTTATCACCAAATGTTTTTGTCACATCTTTTAATTCCAATACTTTCTTTCCAAGTCGACTACCTCCAAGTGCAATATCAACGTTTTGTTTTGCACTTGGTCCTTCTTGCGTTTGCAAGTCTTCAAAGCGCTGAATACGTGCCTTCTGCTTCGTAGAGCGCGCCTTCGCACCGCGGCGAATCCAAGCAAGTTCACGGCGATATAAGTTTTGACGCTTTGCTTCCTGTACCATTTCTTGTTCTTCTCGAAGTGCTTTCGCTTCTAAAAAAGCACCGTAATTTCCTTCATAGCTATATAACTTGCCATTATCTAATTCAAAAATACGGTTCGTTACACGATCTAAAAAATAACGATCATGCGTTACAAGTAAAACTGAACCTGTATAACGTGATAAATATTCTTCTATCCATTCTACTGTTTCATGGTCAAGATGGTTCGTCGGTTCGTCCAAAATTAATAAATCTGGTGTTTGAATAAAACATTGCGCCATCGCAATGCGTTTTTTCTGTCCGCCCGATAAATTTCCTACTTCCGCAGAAAAATCAGTAATACCAAGCTTTGTTAACAATGATTTTGCATTTGCATTCGCTTCCCAAGCATTCATTGCATCCATACGCTGCTGCACCGTAAATAATTCTTCCTGCGCTTTTTCACTTGTTGGATGTTTTTCTAAGTTCAATAATGTTTGCTCATACTCACGAAGTAGACGAATTAACGGTGTATCACCATGAAACACTTGCTCTAATACAGTTAAATTTTCTTTAAAATCTGGTTGCTGTGATAAATAACTAATCGTATACCCACGTGTATGCGTCATTTCCCCCGTATCTGGAATTTCCGCGCCCGCGATAATTTTTAATAACGTTGATTTACCAGTTCCATTTACACCGATAATACCAGCGCGTTGTCCTTCAGCAATACTAAAAGATAGACCATCAAATAACGGTTTATCCCCATATGATTTCGATACATTTTCGACTGTTAACATTCTCATATTTGTGCATTCCACTCTTTCATAAATTGATCAATAAATTGCTCCATATAGCGATGACGCTCTTCAGCTTCTTCCTTTGCTGCAACTGTGTTCATTAAATCCTTTAGTTTCAGCAATTTTTCATAGAAATGATTAAGCGATGGCTCATCGTTTTTTCGATACTCTTCCTTCGTCATCGTATCACGCGGTGGAATAGTTGGGTCATACATTAAACGCCCCTTTGCTCCTCCATAAGCAAATGTTCGAGCAATCCCAATTGCTCCAAGTGCATCCAGGCGGTCAGCATCTTGAACAATTTTCCCCTCTAAGGTCGCAACAGTTCCGCCATGTCCACCTTTATAAGACATATTAGCAATAATGTGAACAATATGCCGTGCATCTTCTTTGCTAACTCCTAATAAATCAAGCCAATCTGTCACTTTCTTCATACCAGCTTCTTCACTCTCATTTAACTTCTCATCTGCAACGTCGTGAAGTAACGCTGCCATTTCAATAACGAAGCGGTTCCCACCTTCTTTTTCAAACAATGCAATCGCTAATTTATGTACGCGTTCAATATGATACCAATCATGACCACTTGCATCTTTTTCCAATATGTTTTTAACAAATGTAATCGTTTTTTCAATTTGTCCTTGTTTATTCATAATATCTTCACCCAATTCACTATTGTAACACGCCCTCATTTTTTCATCACATATTTTCTTGTCCGCCCATACTATATGCTGTACTCAGTATCATGAAGGAGGAAAAAACAATGTTTTATAATCCGCAACAGCCTTATCCGCAGCAACTATATTATGAACCGTATCCTGAACAACAGCTATACTACCCGTACTATTATAATCATCGTTTCCCTCAAGACGGCCCTACAATGCCAACAGAACCAACTGAGCAACAAATCCAACAATACGCTTCACAATTTCACCACTTAAAACAACCCGTATTAAATCTCGTCAAACCTTGGGTAGAATACGGTGTAAAAGAAGCAAAATATACATCCGTACCACACGCAATGACAGAAGTTGCTGCAATCACGTACTTAATTGGAAAAGGTTACAATCCAACAGTTGCTCATTACATCGTTGAATCTTGGGAGAAGAATGAGCATTTTTAAATCAATTCGTTTTGTAGCACATACAAACTATGAAAGTCCATAAACGCCCGTTAAACAAGCATTTATGGCTATATAAGTTGAATTAAACATTTTCTTATACCCCTCTTTTATCGCCAATTTTCATCATTCAAATTTCCTTATGAAAGCAATTTGAATGATGATTTTGCTACTGAATTTGAAAGTGTAAAAAATAAGTTCAATTTATATAGTCTATATTTTAAAGTAAATAAAACCCCCGATGCCTTCCCAGACAACGGGGGTTCCATTATTCATTTTCTTTAATAGCTGTTTTAATCGTTCCTGATTTTACTTTATTTCCATCAAAGAAGCGTAGCAAGTCACCTTGAATAATACTATCGGACATTTTCAATTCTGTTTGTGCTCGGTCAATAAGTGATTTCGCCTCTTGCTCTGGTACTTGAACGACTTGGCCATTTTTACGATCGTAGAATGTGTTATTGTAGTAAATATATTTGTCTGTAATAAAGCTTCCATCACGTTCTACAACAAATGGTTTACGTTCTGGTGAAAATAAATCATGACCAAACTCAATGTCATTAGAAGTATCAACTCCTAATAAGTGAAGAATCGTCGGTTTCACGTCTACTTCACCTGCAGGAGCAGTCATTGTTTTCCCTTCTGTTTGACCTGGAACGTGAATAAATAATGGTGTACGTTGCAGTTGCATGTGATCATATGAATTAATTTCATTTTTCCCTAAGAATTGTGCCATGGCACGATTATGGTTATCTGAAATACCGTAGTGATCACCGTAAAATACAATAACTGAGTTGTCATATATTCCTGTTTCTTTTAAGCGTTCAATAAAATGTTTTAAAGCTTCATCTTCGTAACGTGCTGTAACAAAATAATTATCTAATGTTTCATCACCTGAATTAAATGGTTCGATCATTTTAATGCTGTCATCATACGTAAACGGGAAATGATTCGTTAACGTAAGAAAACGAGTATAGAACGGCTGTTTTATATTCTGTAATTTATCCACAGATTGATCGAAATATTCTTTATCCTTTAATCCCCATCCTAGTTTATTCTCTGGAGTAACTTTATAATCTAATTCATTGTAGAATCGGTCATATCCTAAAGACGGATACATCATATTACGATTCCAGAACGTTGCATTATTTGCATGGAATACAGCTGTATAATAGCCTTGCTGATGTAGAATTTCTGGCGTTGCTACATACTCATTCCCAGCATTCGTGAAGAACACAGAACCGCGGTCTAACGGATATAAAGAATTATCAATCATGAACTCTGCATCAGATGTTTTTCCTTGCCCTGTTTGATGATAAAAGTTTTCGAAATAATAACTTTCTTTTTTAAATTGGTTTAAAAACGGCGTAACTTCTTGTCCATTTACTTTAGAATCAATTAAAAACGACTGCGTTGATTCTAAAGAAACAACGATAACATTCTTTCCTTTTGCCATTCCAAACATATTTGGATCAGGTTTTACATCCACCGTCTTCATATAATTTTCAGCTTCTTGAATTTTACTTCCATCTGCAAATACCTTTTGTGAACTCGTCTTTGCTTGTAAACCAAGATCATATACTTGATGAACATATAAGCCAAGATTTTTCACAAGCATCACGCGGTCAAATGAACGAGTTAATAATTCAGGACGTTCTTTTTCCGCAAAACTAAGGTTTACCATAAAAATTGCGATACAGATTAAAAAGTATAGTGACTTCATAGTGCCAGAAACACGGTCAGTTTTTGCGAAACTCGGCTTCTTTTTAGCAATGTAAAATAAAACGATAATATCGATAAACATCAAGATAAATTTAACGTTCAACAATGCTTTGACACTAGATCCTAATCCATCCATATTCGACGTTTGCATTAATACCGGAAGCGTAACAAAATCATTATAAAATCCATAAAACATTACATTACCGATTAAGATAATAGTCATAATAAGGTTAATAACGATAGCTATATAATTCCGTTTTTGGCCCTTTGCAAATAGTGCAAGTCCAACTAACACTAAAGAAGACGCTAATGGACTAATAAAAAGAATCCATTCCTGCATAGTAGATTCTAGCTTTAAATCAAAACTAGTTCGCGTTACAATATATGTTTTTAACCAAATCAAAACAGCGACTAATAACGGAAAACGCATATTTTGAAATTGTTTTTTTAACGTTTCTTTCATTTCCCTCTCCCTCTCTGACTGAACAGTGGTAGTATCATACCTTTTCATTATATTTACGGCTTTTTTATCACCGCCACATTGTATCGAATACATTTGTATTCCGTGTGAACTTTTTCAATTTTTTTTTGTAAAATGAGAACAGAAAAAAGAAGCTTTTCTATATGAGCTTCTTTTTGTATGTATATATTAATTCTTCTTTGCTTCTATTTTTTCTTTTGCCTTTTCAGCTTTATCTAAAGATTCCCCAATCTCCTTTTGTTTTTCTCTTATTTCACCAACGCTATCTACCGCTTTAATTGCTTTATCAATACCTTGTTCTTCCATTTTCTTTCTCTTTTCTTCTCTCGTTATTTCTTTTTTCTCTACATCTTTTGCCTTTTGCAACATATCTTCAGCATGGGACTTTACAGCTTTTTCAAGTGTCGCATCTTTTTTCATATTTATCACTTGATTCGAGTCTTCCATCGCTTGTTTATAATCCCCATCTTTTAATGCAGTCGCACCATGTTCCATCTGTTTTGCAACTTTCATAAATGATTTTGTTTCATCAGTAGATTTTTCTTGATCAGCTTTTTCAAACCACATCATTGCATCACTATACTTTTCATCTTTCAATGCCTGCATACCTGCTTCAACATGCGCATCATAATTACTGATACTGCAGCCAGCGAGCATAATAAATAAACACCCTATGGTAAAAATAAGTTTTTTCAAGTTATTCCCCTCCTACAACCTTATATTATTTTCAAATACTTCTTTTATCAAATAAAAAATTTTCGATATTAAAAAGCACTTAGTACTTCTTTATAAATCCAACTTGACTTTCCATCATACAAATCATCGTCATGCTAAACAAAAAGTAACCTACTACTTTCTCTCTCTCTTTGTTTAAACATCGCATGTGGCAGAAATAGGCACTGACCGCTTCTACTCATGGCCAGACGCTCTCGTCCAGCTAAAAAAAGGTTTTATGCCAGGTTTTCAGTTTAGTTTTATATATATGGATACATATAAAAAGAAGCTCTTTTATATGAGCCTCTTCTTCCTAAAGTACCCTTTCAATTTCCTTTTCTAACTGCTCTGGTTTCGTCTGCGGTGCAAAGCGATTCATTACTTTTCCATCACGCCCAATTAAAAATTTTGTGAAATTCCACTTTACCGCTTTCATTCCTAATAATCCTGGTGCTTGTTCTGTTAAATAGTGAAATAATGGATGTATATTCTCACCTTTTACATCAACTTTCATAAACATGGGGAACGTTACACCATAATTTAATTCGCAAAAATCCGTAATTTCCTCCTCTGTTCCAGGCTCTTGACCTCCAAATTGATTGCATGGAAGTCCAAGTATTTCAAACCCTCGTTCTTCATATTTTTCATACAAAGCTTGCAATCCTTTATATTGCGGCGTAAAACCGCATTTACTGGCAACATTCACAATTAGTATTACTTTTACTTCATATTCACGTAACGACTTTTCTTCCCCTCTAATTGTTTTTGCAGAAAAATTATAAATTGTCATATTATACCGACTCCTTCAGTTCATACACTCTATATAGTTATCATAAAATGTATGGTGTACATTGTCTAATGAGAATGTTTTATTTTTGTTCAAAAAATCGTCACATTTCACTAGACATTTTACTTGGAAAGTTTTACAATGAAAGTGTGAACAAAATGTGACGGTTTATCTTCTAAATTGTGACATTTCAATTCCATTATTAAAAAAAGGGATGGTGTTGATAATGAAAACTGCACAACGTGAAAAGCTTTCTAATCGCGAATTTTATTTCGTACTATACATGATGATGTTACTAGTTTTAGGTTGGTTTATGGATGTTAACGGTATTTTCTTAAGCAAATATTTCACACTCGCTGGAATAATTACTGTTCCAACAATTGGTGGTCTTGTCGGCTACTTTATTATGACACTTAGCAAACAACAAAATAACTAAACGTATTACATAAAGGCAGAAAACGATTTTTCGTTTTCTGCCTTTTCTTTTATAATAAAAGAATACCTAGCATACAAGGAGTGATAAGTTTGAAAAAAGTAGAAAAACTATCTTCGCAGCTATACCTGATCGATGATCACGACTTACAACATGAACAACGTACAGGTACATATGTTTTACTTGGTGATGAAATTACGATAATCGAAACATGTGCCGCACCTTCTCTTCCTTATCTATTAGATGGATTACAACAATTGAATATCCAACTAACCGATATAAAAAACATTATCGTTACACATGTTCACTTAGACCACGCAGGTGCGGCTGGCTTAATGATGGAAAAATGCCCAAATGCAACGCTGTTCGTTCATTCCAGAGGCGCTCGTCACATGATTGATCCGGCAAAACTCATTCAAGGTGCAAAAGCTGTTTACCGTGATTCATTTGATAAACTCTTTCATCCCATTTTACCTATCTCAGAAGAACGTGTTCATATCGTACAAGATGGTGAAACATTGCAAATTGCAAATAACCGGACACTGACATTCTACGATACGCCAGGTCATGCAAAACATCACATTAGCATTCATGATTCTTTAACGAATGGTATGTTTACAGGCGATACAATCGGTATTTACTACCGTCAATTAGCTGAACTAGGTGTTGAACTGTATTTGCCAACAACATCTCCGTCTCAGTTTCAACCTGAAGCTATGTTAGCTTCAAAAGACCGAATCAGTGATATGAATGTTGATTTTATTTATTTCGGTCATTATGGTGCCTCTTCTCATGTTTCTGAAATTTACGCTCAATTAGAGCACTGGCTCCCAATATTTGTCGAAACAGGAGTGCAAGTGTTTGAACATGAACAAAATTTTGAAAAGGCAAGCCAAGAACTATCCCTTTTATTACTTGACAAAGTATCATCACATCTGACAAATGAAGGTGTCTCATCGTCGCATTCTATTTATGACTTGTTAAAACTCGATTTAGAAATTGCGGCTATGGGAATTATTGATTATTTGATCAAACGAGAACAAACAGAAACAACCTCAAAATAAAGGTAACTACTCAGTCCCTCTATGGAAAAAAGGAAGAAAACCACTTTCTTTTTAGGCTGGAGAGAGCAACTGGCCGTGTGTTGGAGCGGTCAGGGCCTTTTCCTGCCACGCGCAACGTTTTAAAACAAAAAAAGGTAGCGTTTATCGTTGTAACAGCAATCTAGATGCTGTTACATGAAAATAACTTTCTAGTGAAATGTATGACTGAGTAGTTACAAATAAAGAGCTTACTATCTTGAAGAACATACTTGTTGCTGTAATACAAAAAGAGTCCATTTTTTCAGAGGGCACTGAAAAACTCCACTTCATAAGAAAAAGAGCCCGTCACCTACTTATATACAAGTGATGGACTCTTTTTATGAAGGTCTTTGAATGTTTTATTTATGAACTTTCTCACTGACATAGTTCATAAACTGATCCGCTTCTTGAAATTCTAGTTTATATTCTTCAGGAACCATATCTACCGTTATAGGTTCTCTTGATTTCATTTTCACTTGTATTTTCTCATATGTCATTGAAGCATGTATATATTGCTTAAATTCTTCAGGAGTTAACACTTCTTTACTTGATTTCTCTCCGTTTAACTTATCGAAATACGGTTGAATAACCGTGTAAGCCTTCATCATTTCCTCTTGTTTCTCTTGAGAAAGTTGATCGTAATCAATATTACCATTTGCATCCCCATACTTCATTTTCGCATCTACTAGGCCTTTTAATAGTGTTGTAAACTCTTTATACTCTTCTTTTCCCATTTCACCTTTCGCCTGAGATAACTTCGCATTTACATGCATATAGCCTTGAAGTGTTGCATTTGCAAAATGTTTCTTTACATTATCAAATGATCCATATACACCATCCGCCAAAAGAGCTTGATACGCAAAAGCACTCGTTGGAATAAGTAACGTTGCTGCTAACACACCTGTTATTAGACGTTTTTTCATTGATTTCCCTCCGCGTTTTACTTTCATTTGATTCATTACTTTTTCTTTCAATTCCGGTGATGGTACAATTCCCTTCGCTTCTTCTTGCAAAGATTGTCTTACCTCGTGATCAAGACTCATTATGCATCCCCCACTTCTTTTAATATAATATTTCCTTCTCGCTCTTTTTGCCGTAATGTCTTTAAGGCTGCATGTATTCTCGATTTAACTGTTCCAACTGGTACATCTAAAATTTTTGCTACTTCTTCTTGAGAGTAATCATGTAAATACCGCAAAATGATGACTTGTTTTAATTTATAGGGTAACTTATGTATCAACGTAACAAGTTCTTGATTAGAGATCTTGTTAACAAGATCATTAGAAAAATCAAATTCAATTGGTTTTCGCTGTTCTTCTGCTTTTTTCACAATCCGTAGACGCATCCATCTCTTTCTCCTATAAGAATGAATTTGTCTTACAGCTAGACCGATTAACCATGGCCTAAAGGATCGCTCTCGATCAAATTGACTTAACGATTGATACAATTGCATATATATTTCCTGAACAACATCATCCACATCCGATTTTTCTTCTATTAAAAAGTGAGCTGTCTTATACACATCTTCAATTGTTTTATCGTATAGTTCACTGTATGCTTCCTGATTTCCTAATAACGTCTGCTCAATAAGATAACTATATTTGCTTTCTTTCTCCATCCTTACTCCCCCCTTCCTTATGTCCTACACTATATATTGGCAAGAACAGAAAATTCCGTTCGATTTTTTTGAGATTATTTTTTCATAACCTTTTCTTATAACTCTTCATAACCATTATATAATTTTCCGAATTTTGATTGTATTTTAAAATACATTATAGAATGCACTATAGGAGGACAGATCATGAAAGCAATTGTTGTAACTGCCTTTGGAGGCCCTGAAATGATGAAATATACAGAGGTAACTATGCCGTCTATTAATGCGAATCAAGTTTTAATTCGCGTTGTCGCAACAAGCGTTAACTTTGCTGATATAAAGTCTCGATATGGAAAAAAAGGAACAGGAAATCTTCCTTTTATACCTGGTATAGATGCTGCAGGGGTCGTAGAACAGGTCGGAGCTAACGTAACGAACATTAAACCTGGGCAGCGTGTCATCGCTTTTCCAGTTAACGGATCGTATGCCGAATATGTTGTAGCAAATGAAGAACTCACTTTTGTGTTACCTGATGAAATTGACTTTGAAACCGCTGCAGCTTGTCCCATTGTTTCATTTACAAGCTATACGCTTCTTTCAAGTGTTGCAAGGTTACAACAAGGTGAAACAGTTCTCATCCATGCAACTGCAGGAGGAATTGGTACAACAGCTATTCAACTCGCTAAAATTTTAGGTGCTGGAAAAGTCATTGGGACAGTTGGAACTGAAGAAAAAAAGAAAATCGCTTTAGAAGCCGGGGCAGATCATGTGATTTGTCATAAGGAAGAAGATTTTGTGAATAAAGTAAATGAGATTACGAATGGAGAAGGTGCAGACGTTATTTTAGATTCTATTTCCGGGACCACATCAGAGCAAAGCTTACAATGTCTTGCTTTCTATGGGCGCCTTGTCCATTTTGGAAATGCAAGCGGTACTATCGGAACTTTTCAAACAAAAGATTTACATGCAAGCTGCCGATCTGTTCTTGGATTTAGTTTTGGAACAACTCGAAAGAAACGGCCTCATTTACTTGGGCATACTGCAAAGCAAATATTTCCTCTTTTAAGCAATGGTCGTTTACAAATTAAAATCGGAAAACGCTTTTCACTTCAAGATGCAGGGAAAGCACATGAATGGGTCGAAAGTAGACAAAGTACAGGAAAAGTTCTATTAAGTGTTCACCCAACATAAAACGGTGTTCAAGCGGAGGTACTACTCATGGGATCTAGAATTATGCATGTTATTATAGCGGATTTAGTTGCAAAAAAATTAGAGATTCAAGACAAAACCTCTTTCCTGATTGGGGGAATTGCTGCTGATGCTGTTCATTCAAGAAAGGAAAAAGAAATATCACACTTTTATACTGGTTCAACAAAGAACTATACAAGGAAAATTGATTATGATGCATTTTTTAATAAATATAAAGTATATAAAGATTTTCCTTTCATATTAGGATACTATACACACCTTATTGCTGACGATATATGGCTGCAAGGATTCTATCTCCCTTGGCTCAAAAATCGAATAGATCATAATCCTAAAATCCTTCCATTATACCATCACGACTTTAAGCTTTTAAACGGAAAGTTGCTTCAATATTATGATAGTGATAAAAGCTTATTTCATACTTTAAATATGAATGCGAATTTGGTATGTATCGACGAAATAACAGTGGAAAACATTTATTCTTTTAAATCATCAGTTTTTGAAGATATGCTGTACCCACAGCAAGATTTATATGAACCACTACAAGTATTTACACTAGATCAAATGATTGGCTATATAGAAACTTCTCTTCACAAAAGTGTGTTTCATTTAGAACAGCTACGCATTATCAAATAGAAAAGCCGCGACTACATCATATTCGTAGTCACGGCTTTTCTCCCGCTATTTGTGGGTAGTAAGACTCCCACCTAAAAATTTAGTAAAAACATTGTCCAGCTCCAGTGGCTAGAATGTTCGGTGGGATATCAACTGCCCGTAAAAGACCGATTGGTTGGGCTAATAGCTCCCCCACTGATTAAAGCTTCACTTTATCTAGGCTTTTTCTTCCCATTGAATGTCGGTTTCTTTTTCTTTTCTGCTTTCGGTTTCGATTCAACAAACGATCCTTTAAACATTTCTTGTTTCTTGAATTGAATACCTAACTTCTTCGCAAATTGAAGTATCTTTTTCTCTTCTTGGGGTGTTACAAGTGAAACAACTGTACCCTCTTTCCCCATACGTCCTGTACGTCCTGAACGATGAATATATTGATCCAGCGTATCTGGCAATTCTAAATGAATAACATGTGTTAAGTCATCAATATCTAATCCTCGCGCTGCGATGTCTGTTGCTAATAAGATTTCTAGTTTGCCTTGACGGAATGCTCGCATTGTTGCTTCACGTTCTTGTTTACTCGCTTCCGCATGAAGAGCCGCTGCTTTCATTTTACGGAATTTCAATTTCTCAGCAATCTCATCTAAACGGAATGGATCATTTAAGAAAGCAACTGCTTTTACATTGCCAATATGCATAATTCTTCTCACGTAATCATTTTTTTCACGTCGTTCACAAACGATATACGCATGTTCCACTAAACTCTTTGTTTCCGTACGTTTAATGCGAACTAATTCTGGTTCAACTGCAAAATCACGCGCTACTTCTTCTGCATCTTTTGTCATTGTTGCCGAGAAAAATACGACTTGACGATCACGCATTGTCGATTTAATGACATCGGACACAGCATCAATCATCTTTTGTTTTACAATTTGATCAAACTCATCAAATACAATTGTTTTCACTTCATGCATTTTCAATTTTTTCATACGGATTAGTTCTAAAATACGTCCAGGCGACCCAACGATTACTCGCGGATGTTTCTTTAACTTCTCTACTTGACGCTTAATATCTGCACCGCCAATTAAAGATGCACCTGAAATTTCAGTACCTGCAGTAAACTTTTGCACTTCTTCATGAATTTGCATCACAAGTTCACGCGTTGGTGCTAAAATGACCACTTGAGGTTGTTTTACTTCAGGGTTAATTTTATGTAAAAGTGGTAATAAATACGCTAATGTTTTACCTGTTCCTGTTGGAGATTCAGCAATAACATCTCGTCCTTCTAGAATTGTTGGAATAGCTTGCTTTTGAATTTCAGTAAACTCTTTAAAACCAGCCTTCTCCCAAGCTTGTTGCAAAAATGGTTGCATCTCTTTTATCATTTCTTTTTCTCCTTTTTCTCTATTTTTGAAGAAATTGTTGTATTATTCGCATCGTTTCTATCATATGAGAAATAACAGTTACTAAGTCATCAACATGATCTTCTGTAATTGCTTTTTGAAATAAGATACCTGTTTTATTATGATATGAAACCGCTCGCTTATTATATTCATATGAAATTTTTTGGGTAATCATTCGTTCTTTTCCCCATATGGATTGTAGCAACGCTTCGATTTCTTGGCAATCTTTTTCTGGATGCCCAATAGGAAATGCAAAGAACAGTTTCATTTCACAACCAGGAACAAAATTTGGTACCGCTAATATCTCACCTGATAAATTCTTTGCATCAACTGATAATAAAAACGTCGCTTCCACTAGTGGTTCTATATATTCCGTAAGCCGAAACGAAATGGTATATGTACGACTAAGTAATGCTAAATCCATTATATCTTTTCGATTCGTTACAATGATGTCAGCATGTAAATCAAGATCATATACAGCCCCTTCAACGACAACTTTTAAATTTTCAAAAGCAGTTGGATCAAACATATATTCCTCCAAAAAACAAGCGCCTTTCCATCGAAAGGCGCCGTGTGATGTACGTATAGTTTACCGATAAAAGAGAAGAAATACAACCTTTTAGAATAAACCTACTGCTTTTCCATCTTCATTTACGTCCATCTGCAGAGCAGCTGGTTTTTTTGGAAGGCCTGGCATTGTTAACATTGTACCTGTTAATGCGACGATAAAACCTGCACCAATAGATGGTTTAAATTCTCGAATTGTCACTGTAAAGCCTGACGGACGTCCTAATTTTGTTGGATCATCAGAAAGAGAATACTGTGTTTTCGCCATACAAATTGGTAAGTTACCCCAACCTTCTTCAGCAAATTGTGTTAATTGTTTACGAGCTTTTGGCGCAAATTCGATATCTTTTGCACCGTATACTTTTTGAGCAATTGTTCGAATTTTCTCTTCTATTGAAAGCTCTAAATCATATAAAGGCGCGTATCTATTCTCACCTTTTTCAATTACTTTTAATACTTTCTCTGCAAGGTCGACACCACCTTGACCGCCTTTTTCCCATACTTCAGTTAAAGATACTTCGTAACCACGCTCATTGCACCACTCTTGTAAGTATGCAACTTCTTTATCAGTATCTGTAATGAATTTGTTAATTGCAATAACAAATGGGACACCGAATGCTTGAATTGTTTCAACATGTTTTTGTAAGTTTTCCATGCCTTTTGCTAACGCATCAACATTCTCTTCTTTTAATCCATCTTTCGCTACACCGCCATGCATTTTAAGGGCACGAATTGTTGCAACAATAACAACTGCTTCTGGTTTGATTCCTGCTGCACGTGCTTTAATGTCTAAAAATTTCTCAGCACCTAAATCTGCACCAAAACCAGATTCTGTAATCACATAATCACCTAATTTTGCTGCCATTGTCGTTGCGATTACACTGTTACAGCCGTGTGCAATGTTCGCAAATGGGCCACCATGAATGATTGCTGGTGTATTTTCTAACGTTTGGACTAAATTTGGCTTTAACGCATCTTTCAATAACAGTGTTAATGCACCTTCTACACCTAAATCTTTTACTGTTACAGGTTTATTATCCATGTTATAAGCTACAACAATGCGTGCTAAACGTACTTTTAAGTCTTGTACATCTGTCGCTAAACAAAATACAGCCATAATTTCAGATGCAACTGTAATATCAAATCCATCTTCACGCGGTACACCTTGTACTGGTCCGCCAAGTCCAATTACAACATTACGAAGCGCACGATCATTTAAATCTACACAACGTTTCCAAACGATTTTACGTGTATCGATGCGCAAATCATTTCCTTGTTGGATGTGATTGTCAATAAATGCTGCAAGTGCATTATTTGCAGTTGTAATTGCATGTATGTCACCTGTAAAGTGAAGATTAATATCTTCCATTGGTACAACTTGCGAGTAACCTCCGCCTGCTGCACCGCCTTTTAATCCCATAGTTGGTCCAAGAGATGGTTCACGAAGCGCAATCACTGCTTTTTTACCGATTTTATTAAACGCTTGTCCTAGCCCAACTGTTACTGTAGATTTTCCTTCCCCAGCTGGAGTAGGGTTTATTGCTGTGACTAGTACAACTTTTCCATCTTCTTTGCCTTGCAAACGTTTAAAGATATCAAGAGATAACTTCCCCTTATAATGACCGTACGGCTCTAATTCTTCTTCTAAAATGTTTAATTCTGTTGCAATCTCTTGAATTTTCTTCATTCTTGCTTTTTGCGCAATTTCAATGTCAGATTTTACTGTAGTTGTTGCTGGCATATTCCCTAATCCCCCTTTAATTGTATCTAAAAATATTTTATCAGTTTTTTGTATTTCCTGCACTTATAATCCAACTTAAAAATGAAACTTCAGTGAATGAGAATTCACTCTCTCGTAGCAGTAAGAAAACTTACTTCTTTTGAAACATAAATACCCACATAAATGTTAAAGCTTGCTGCAATTCAAGTGGAAGTTGTCCAATCATCTGTTCATTTACTCCTCTTTTATATACTCCCATTCCATCTATCAAATTTAACCCTTGCTCCTTTGCAAGTTTTTGAAACTCCCATGGCATCATTGTGTTACAAATGACATCTTTTCCGTATAAACGTGAATAGCTATTCTCACGTGGTTTTGCAGTTGGTCCTAAAATAGCAATGCAGGCATAACCTTCTTTTCCTAACACTCGCTTTATTTCTTGCAACGCTTGAAGAGGGGCTTCAGTCCATTCTAATGAATTTACCGCTATAACAGATGCAAACTCCTCATCTTGAAACGGCAATGAAGTGAGATCACCCACTATAAACGATAAATTTGCATGTTCGCCTCGCCTTTTCCCTTTTTCAATCATTTGCTCTGATAAGTCAACACCACAAGCATTGTAACCAGCTGTACTTAGTTTGTATGTACCATATCCATCCCCGCACCCTACATCAAGAACGGTTTCTCCGCTTCGTATGTATTTTTGGAAAAACGGAATAATCGTACTACGGCTTCCATTATCCCACATTTCTTGACTATTTTGATTCCAAAAATCCGCATTATCATCCCACTTTTGCTGCGCTGCTTCGTGCCAATTAAACTTCGTCACTCATCTCCCGCCTTTCCATTTTACATCTACGTAAAAGTCATTCTACATCATTTTACATTTTTCCTGTTTATCCTTATGAAGTGATGGATAATATAGCAACAGATTGTTATTTCTCCATTTTTTTCTTCGTTTGTATATAAATAATAAGCATGTTTTCTTATTTAATAAAAAATACTAAGCATACCCTAATTCGAAAGAGAGGGACATTCCTTGCAAAAAAAACGAACACATCATCTGAAAAATGGAGAAAAACAGGAAGAATATGCAGTCGAAATTACCCCGCAACACCTTCCGATTAGACGTCGTCGTAAAGAAATTCACAAAGAAGCAGAACGGACAGACATCGGTGTAATTGTTGGATACGTTGCATTATTTCTCTCTTTGTTCTCAATTGCTTTCTATCCCATTACACTTGGATCCCTTTCCATTTTAATTGGACTTCTTGCTGTTCATTACGAAGCAAAAACACTCGGATATACAGCTATAGGATTTGGGGGATTTTCTTTACTTTTTAGTTTATTTTATCCGTTCTTCTTATCAGGATTGTGAATAACCTCTTCTTCAATCGACCTTATGGTCTGATTGAAGAAGAGGCTTCCTGTTTCATAGACCGTTGCATAGCGGGGGGGCACACTGCGTCTTACACAGTCTCTACAGGCGTAGATTATACTGTTCGGACATAACCTTGCCCTACAGTTTATAGACTCTATTTTGTGGCAAGCAATTCTTCTAATCCTTTTTGTAAGATGTTCCTGCTCGCATTATAGTCTCTATCCAATATCGTTCCGCACTTTGTACAAATATGGGTACGAATAGAGAGAGACTTCTTCACACGATTCCCACAAACAGAACAGTCTTGTGAAGTATACTTTGGTTCTACTTTAATCAGTATACCGCCATGATTTTCACATTTGTAAGCAAGCATGTTTCGAAACATCCCCCACCCAGCATCAGAAATAGACTTCGATAATTTTCTATTTCTAACCATGTTACGAATGTTCAGATTTTCTACAATGATAACGGAATACTCTTTCACTCCATGTCCCCACTTCATTTACTCTGCATCCCCTTTGGCAGTAAGAACTTTGTCTTGTTAGGTAGACTCATTCAATGATACCTAGCCTTGTATGAAGTTTGTGTTCCTTGGGGCGGAGTTTTGCCGCCGACTCCCTTCAGATTCCACGTCACCGCGGACACCCTTGTCTTAAGCTAACCCCTACTACTGCCTTCGAGATTCGGGACTTTCACCCTAGAGAGCGCATCCATGCCGGGCACACCTAAGAAAAAGGAGTGCATCTCTCACTCCTTTTTTCACATACAACTAAACTCTTTCTAATTCACCCTAAACCTGGAAGTTTGTTCATTTCAAAATGAATTCGTATACTTTCTCTTTTGTAAGATGCTTATTAACGAAATAACATCACATATCCGCAGCTACTACAATGATAGGCAGTAATTTCTTGAAACACTGGGTAGTTCTCTTCCTCCCTCTGCTCAATAAATACTTTTTCAAAGCGATACATATTCGGCGCATATGCCCAGTCTTGCTTTGTACGAGCATATAAGGTAGACGAAAAGAAATCTTCTCCCCCGCAAACTATGCAAACCTTATTCAATATTACTCCCTCCCTAAGCTTGTCTTATCCTAACTATATGAAAGAGAGTACAAAAAAAGGACCTTCTACAATTAGAAAGTCTTTTCAGAGGAAAAGAGAAACATACCCAATATTCCAACGGCGCTATACGTCTTCTTTTTCTCTGTTTCTGTTTGAAACGTCTGCTCTATTTTAATAAAAAACACACCGTTTCGAACATCCTTACTAACAAACTCCATTTTCTCTTCTTTTTGATCTTTTTTCTGCGTACAACTAAAATCCACTTCATTACACACGATTGAATATTTGTCTTCTAAATGCTTTTGGAAATCCGCTTCTTTCGGACATGTTAATAGCAAGATTGCGACAAATATGATACTACCAATACCTACTAAAATAAAATTCTTCTTCATTTTGTCTCCTTTCAAAAAAGAAAACTTGACTCATATCGTCAAGTTCTCTTAATCCATTATCCACTGCCACTCCAGTTCTTTCTTATCAAAGATAAGCCACCCTGTTTTAGAAGCTTCACTTTTCAAGTCTTCTAAACCATCTAAAACTTCATTTGTGCTTTCATACGAACCGATGACATAAACAGGAATCTCTAAACCGCGTCTTGATTCTACTTTTCCTGCTAAGTCTAAGTATAAGCCATCTTCCATAAATGGCAGAAGTTCAAGAATAACCTCTTTTGAAATTGCTGGATAAATTTTCGATTTTTGAAAAAATGCGAATCGTTTTCTTCCAAATGAGCCAAGTTTATAAGGAATTACCTTACTAAGCATGCCGACAAAGTCCTGCATTCTTCGATAGTATACTTTATTATACCATCCATCATCGTAAGAAAGATAAACAAATCTATTTTTCAAAAGCGGGAAAAACGCCTTCCCAAGTGGCTCTTTTTTGTGCGCCAAATAAAGCAATTCTGCAATTTCTTTTGGCCCCAATTCATCCAAGTCAGTTACATCATCAAAATCAACCCAGCAAAATTCCTCAAATTCCTCGACATCAGCTGAAATTAATTTATGCATATTCTCTTCTTCTGCATATTCGAATAAAGTATGATAATGAAAATCCGTCCATTCGAAACCATGCTTTAAAAGCAGCATTTGATGAAGCGGTGAAGGAATATTACTTGCAAACTCCTCAAACGTAATTCCAGATGTGATAAAACAATGATTGCGACGATTACCATTAATATAAATCATATTCTTGATTTGGTCAGATCCTCCAGACAAAGCACCTAGCCACCTTCGTTTTATATGTTTCAATACTATAGGATATTTTATCACGAAAATTTTTAGAAATATAGAAAAAACTACAAAAACTATTTACATTTTCATGTGTTTTATTACATCTCTATTACAAGAAAAAATGCCTGTTTATAAACAGGCATTTTTCATACGATTTCATCTGGATTTTGAGGATAATGTGAATGATCTTGTTTTTTATTACCTTGAAACATCGACTGGATTTTATCAATGGTTTGCGGTGCAAGTTCAATTACTTTCTCCGCCAAATGCGTTGCATTTTGCAAATGAAGAATATTTACACCATCCTTATTTACTACAAGAAAAGCCACCGGCGTGATGGAAACCCCACCAGCACTTCCTCCACCAAATGCAGGAGGACCTTGGACCTTTTGTACATGATTTGTGGAAAAATCTGACCCACCTGCGCCAAAACCAAACGCTACCTTTGAAACAGTTAATACAACGCCACCATCAGCTGTTTGAACAGGCTCACCGACAATTGTATTTACATCGACCATTTCTTTCAAATTTTCCATAGCTGCTTTCATCAGCCCTTGAATTGGATGATCCATCGTTCATAACCTCCTTTTTCATATCCTTCCTAGTTTTTCCTAAACATTGTGAACTAAACATAATTTTTTTGTTGATTTTCAAAACAATACGTACTAATATTTAGAAAATACAAAAAAGAAGGGGGCCGAAACATGATTCGCAAACTAACAGAACTAGATCATGAACAAGTAATTTCTTTCTTGAAGAAAGAAGCTGCATATAACTTATTCATAATCGGTGATATTGAGGCATTTGGATATGATCAAGATTTTCAAGAAATATGGGGACAATTTACGATAGATAATCAATTACACGCTGTCTTATTACGTTTCCATGATTCCTTTATCGCTTATGCTAGGGGTTCATTCCAGCCTGAGGCTTTCATTCGTCAATTTATTAACTATGATCATATTAAACTCTCAGGAAAATCAGAGGTTGTGAAACAGTTTGAAAATATCACGAACTTAAAGCTTGGTAAAAAACAGCAGACATACTTTTGTGAATGTACGACTAAGAAGCAATTAAGCAATGAGCCAATCAAAGAGGACATCAAAGTAGCAACTACCTTGGACGTAGATCGTATTATGCATTTACGAAAGCAAATTACTGAATTCTCGTTAGCAGACAATAGCGGGAAACTTCTTCGCCAAGCAATTGAAACAAACACAGGTCGGACATATTACATAGAGAAAAACGGAGAAATCACCGCATGTGCATCCACATCTGCTGAAAACTCGTTATCTGCTATGGTTGTTGGCGTATGTACGCATCGAAATCACCGCGGCAAAGGATATGCTTCGCAAATTGTAAGTAAAATGATTCAAGATTTTCTCGCCGAAGGAAGAACGCTTTGTTTATTTTACAACAACCCTGCTGCTGGACGAATTTATAAACGTTTAGGTTTTGAGGATATTGGAATTTGGACGATGTATCGCTAAAACGAAGCTGCCATCAGCATAGGATATCTGCGTTCCCCACTGATGGCAGTTTCATTATATTCATGTTAAATCCTATCTAAATCTACATTCTGAAAATGCTCAACAATTGGAAACGGCTCATAATAGTGATGTAACCTCTTCTTCCATTCTTCATACTCATTCGATTTTCGAAATCCTTCCGTATGATCTTCTAACGTTTCCCAATTGACTAATAAAAGATATTTCCCTTGCGTTTCTATACATTTATGAAGTGTATGACCGCAGTAACCTTTCATAGAGGAAATAATACTAGAAGCCTCTTGAAAGGCATTTTCAAATTCACTTTCTATTCCAAGCTTCACTTGGAGCATTGCTGCTTCTAATATCACCACTATCATCTCCTAACTTTTTATTACACGTCGAAATTTGCAAATTCCATTCTTCTTGTAATAAACCCATTATCACTATATTGTAATACTTTCTATATTACGTATATCCTTCTTAAATGTAATCTTTTATCCCCTGTTCAAATGCTTTTTTATCGTTATTCCTTAACCCAAATAATGCTTCTTGCAAAGCAAACGTACTTCTTTGAACTACCCGCCACTTAACGTCCTTGCGGACTGTTTGAAGTGGGGGATTCCTACGAACACCAAAGTATCCTTTGGTTATCTTAGTAGGCTAACCCCGTAGCTCCTACGGTTAGAAGTCTTACGGCTTCGTTTTTAAGATTTTGTCCTGCGTTAATATCCCTGGCATGATGCGTGCCACAAGAAGGACAAATCCATTCACGAATATTTAGATTCTTAACGTCCTTGTTTTGATAGCCACAACAAGAACAAAGCTGACTGGAAGCGAATGTTTTAGACACCGCAATGACTTGTTTGCCATACCATTTGGCTTTGTATTCGAGCATGGTTCTAAATTGTGACCAAGATACTTCACTTATCGCCTTCGCTAATTTATGATTTTTTAGCATATTTGACACTTGCAAATCTTCAATACCAATGATGTCGTGGTTTTTGACAATTTCGGTAGAGATTTTTTGCAAGTAGTCTGTTCTGGCGTTGGTGATGCGCTCGTGAATGCGAGCAACTTTGACACACTGTTTATTCCAATTTGAAGAGCCTTTTACACGCTTAGAAAGTATCCGCTGTGCACCTGCCAACTTCTTTTCCAATGTACGAAACCATTTAGGATTTCCAAATACTTCACCAGTCGAAAGAATAGCAAAGTCTTTTAATCCAACATCAACACCAACAGACGCACCTGTTTTTTCTAATAGTTGCACTTCTGTTTCAACAAGAATTGAAACAAAGTATTTCCCGCTTGGATTACGTCTCACGGTAGCGTTTAAAATACGCCCTTCTACTTCTCTTGATTTTGCAAAATGAACAAAGCCAAGTTTCGGTAATTTTATTTTATTTCCTGCAATCGTAATATTTCCGTTTGTTTGTTTTGTTGTATAGGATTGGATCTTGTTCTTTTTAGACTTAAAGCGAGGTGCATCAGTTTGTTTTTTGAAAAAACGAGTGAACGCATCAGCAAGGTTTTTGAGTACGGATTGCAGGGAAATACTGTCCACTTCTTTTAGCCATATGAATTCCTTTTTCAACTGTGTTAATTCTGCTGAACAAGAATTATATGTCAATCCTTTTCCTGTTTCCTTATACGTGTCATTCCAACGTGCCAAAAAACGATTGAATACGAAGCGAGAACAACCAATCGTCTTAGCGATTAAAATTTCTTGTTTTTTGTTTGGGTATATACGGAATTTGTATGCTTTATTAACAATCATGACTTCCACCTCCTTATGGATATTATTTTAGAGGTGCAGACAAGGAAAAACAAACAGTAGTATTACGATTTCCTAAAATTCTTTTAGAATTACAAGTAGCACTCGGACAGTCGGACAATCGAGATGGTAAATAGCCATCCCTTGTCCGAAGGCGATTCATTCTATCCATCACTTGATCAAAATTTGGATACAGCGATGAGTTTTTCAATTCCTTCTTTATATTTTGGAAAACGAAATACTATATTTTCCTTTACACTTATTACATCGTTCTTTTGACCTATCTCATTCACATAAGCGGTATGCACGTCAAGATTCGGATAAACCTTTTTTAAATATTGAACGTACTCATTTTCTATTACCATTTCTTCACCTTCTTAACCCTTATATTGCGAAATTCTACTTTTCTTCCAAATTTATTTATCCTCACGTTTCAAACTCATAACAATTTTCCTCTCAACAAATCCCAGCTCTTTATACAACTCTTTCGCAAAATTCCCTGCAAATACGTTCAAACGAATTTCTGAGTAACCTAGCTTATCGAGTTCATCAACTGCAGCTCTCATAAGCTGTCGTGAAAAACCTTGTCCACGATAAGGAGAGAATATATACAACTCATAAATAAAACCTAATTCTTCTCCTGAAAAATAGTCCTTATTACTTCCAATTAATACCCATCCCTTTAAAATATTATCTTGTTTCACAACAAGATAATATGCTCCTTTTTCTAAAAGTGGTATCGTAATTTCCAGTACTTTTTCTTGACTAAACTTACTCGTTTTCATTGTCCCTTCATATAACGACTCAGCCGCATGAGCTAAAATATTTTCCGTATCACTTTCAGTTGCTCTTTGAATCATAGTAGCTTCTTCCTCCCTCTACTAAACATGTAATACCATTCTTAATGTTTTCAGCATATAGCCATCAAAGTCATCCTCAAACGCATCTACTACCGCAAATCCCTTTGCATTGTAAAATGCTTTTCCGGTTTTATTCTCTGATTCTACGTTTATATAAATCTTCTTAACACATTCCAACGTTGTAATTCCTTTACGTAATAACGCTGTTCCTATACCATTCCCTTGAAATGCGGGCAATAAGTATATCGCTCCTAACTCGGCTTCATTTTGATACTTGATTGGCGAAAAATTGGCAAACCCTGCAACTTCCCCATCTACTTCTCCTACAAATAAATGTGATTGTTGTAATCGCTGCTTCATCATATCATCAGAGTAAGCATGCTCTAAAAATTTCTCTTGTACTACTTCTGGAATAATGTCTTTATATGTATCGTTCCAAGAAGTCTTGGCTACATATTGAACAGATGGAATATCCTCTTCTTTCATTTCACGAATCACAAAATTCATAGATAGCCCTCCTACTTATATACACATTCATTTTGATTTACTAACATACAAATCTCTGTTATAGAAGATACATATCTTCGTCTTCTATTGTTCGAACAACTACTTTTTCACCTTTTAAATACGTTTGCGTCATAAAATCCTCCTATAAGCGCTTTTTCATCTTTTAGATGAACTAGATAATCCTTATATTTTTTACTAGTTTTATTTATTATAATATTTTTTCAGAAAAATCAAAACAAATAGCTAATTATTTTGTATAATATTGTAAAAACATATTTTTAGGAGGAGTTTTATGCTAAGGAAGCTATGGGAATCTTTTATACACCTACTAATCGTTTTCGGTACGTTACTTATTCTATTAAACATCCCAACTCTATTTATAAGCGAAAGCGGAAACATTTCATTTCAACCAAGTCAATTCATACATGCCGTTATTAATATGGGAAAACAAATTTTCTCTTTACACTCAATTAATTTACAAGTTCCTACATCTACGGGTAACTTCAAGACCGTTCACTTGTTTCCCACTGTATTAGAACCATACATTTATTCATTTACTATTTTAATCGCTGCCCTATTACTTTCTATAATTATTGCAGTAAGTATTGCCTATTTTTATTTTTTATCATCAAAGCGGATTAAAAATATAATCGAGCGTACTGTTTTCGTATTGGAGGCCATCCCTGACGTAATGATTATGATCTGTATACAAATGTTTTTTATGTGGTATTTTCGTCAAACAGGTAAATTACCAGTACATATTATGACATTCAACGAAAACAAAGCTTTCATTCTCCCTATTCTTTGTTTGTCGATACTTCCTACAATTCAAATGTTTCGAATGATGATATTGTACATAGAGGAAGAGCGTATAAAACCGTATGTTGAAGTTGCCTATGGGAAAGGCCTCTCATCGAGTTATATCATTCGTAAACATTTATTTAAGAATATTTTCATTCACCTATTCCATCATTCAAAAATGATTTTTGTCTTTTTACTTTCCAATTTATTTGTACTAGAATGCGCATTTCACATGTCAGGTATTATTCAATTCCTTATTCTCACAAATCATTTTTCACCATCTATTACATTTATTGTACTTTTAATGGTTGTTATGCCTTTTTACCTTTTGTTCCAGATTTGTTCTTATTTTATGAAAAGATGGCAAACTCAAATGAATGGAGAGATTATATGAAAGTTATTTGGAAATCAAAACGTTTTGTTTTCGGATTAACATATATAGTTGTTCTTGTCATCGCTAGTTTTATTTACGGCTTTTACTTCAAAGAAGATACGTTAAAGCCAATGAGACTGTTATACAATGAGAATGGAGACTTAATTGCCGCTTCACCATTTTCACCAACACAAATGCCGCCGCTTGGTTCAGATCGTTTCGGCGAATCTATTTTCTTCCAAATATTAGATGGTGCAAAGTTTACAATTTTATTCGCAATTGGAATTAGTTTATTTCGTGTTTTACTCGGTTCAATACTCGGTGTGTTATTAAGTTTATATACAACGGGATTAAAATCTTTTGTAAAAACTTGTACAGAAGTATTTTATTATTTACCAACCGTTTTCATAGCATATTTATTACTGCAGCCTATGAACAAAATGATTTTTTCAAACTTAGATAATAAGCTAGAAGTGAATTTTTCTCTTCTAACGTATCAAGCTATCATTCTCGTCATTGTTGTTTTACCTACTATAACAACATACGTGTCCTCTGAAATTGATGAATTTATGAAACAAGAATATATTTTAAGCTCACAACTGATGGGAGCAAGCCGCATACACATTGTTCGTACACATTTACGCGTTTTACTTAAAGATCGGCTCTTCGTATTGTTTATGCAGCATATTATCCAGACCCTTCTTTTAGTTATCCATCTTGCACTGGTGCGTCAATTTATCGGAGGGGTGCAAAAGAAAAGCGCAGATTTCGGAGAAGATAAAATCATTTCACTATCTAACGACTGGGCAGGGCTTATTGGTCTCAACTACTTCGAACTAAATGTATCTATCTGGATTGTTTTTAGCACACTTGCAGCTCTATTTCTGACTATACTCATACTGAAACTAATGACAACAGGAATTCAAGATGCTTTAGCAAAACAAGAATATTCGATTATAAAAATTGAAAGAAGAAAAGAAACATCGCAATACAAAAAAGATAAGCATTCCTTCACATTCGCTAACAAATCAGAACATCCTTATCGTTCTCCTGCAAATATGTAGAAAGAAGGGATTACTATAAATTGAACCCTTCATGTCAAATAAAGCAGGAGATTTCCCCTGCTTTATTTGATTTCTTTCCAAAACGAATAACTCACCTTTTTATACCCTTCTCTTTCATAAAAACGATGGGCATCTATTCTCGGAAACGATGAAGTTAATACAACACAAGAACAATCATTCTCTTTGCCCCATTCCTCAATATACGATAGCAGTTTCTCCCCATATCCATTTGAACGATGTGCTTCCGCTGTAACAAGGTCATAAATAAAAACATGTTTCTTATTATAAAAATTTGTACAAATTGCCACTCCTGCTAAGCTCATTACTTCCCATTCACTATTATATAAAGCAAATAAGCGGTAATTTTCTTCTTTCATCTTTCCTAAAAGTGACAGTGCTTCCTCTAAAGAAAGTTTTGGCCGCAGTTGTTGTAATACCGGAAACGCCTTACGAAATTCTTGCTCTGTTTTGATTTCTTGTACACATGTATTCATATTTTATCCCTCCAACTATTCATCAAAAATTCAAAATGTTTTATAATTGTTATTATAAAAAGCACATGCCCCTTTTGTAAGTGGCAGTTTTCTTCTTTTTTACAGGGGCAGAATGAAAGGTGATAACAATGGAGCTTACCATCCCATTAGACTCAAAAAATAAAACACCTCTTTATATACAGATTTACAACTATATAAAAAAAGAAATCTTGCAAGGGAATATTGAGGTTGGTAGTCGTCTTCCATCTCACCGGAATTTATCTTTACAGCTTGGCGTAAGCCGCAATACAGTGGAATATGCATATCAACAATTAATAGCTGAAGGATATGTAGAAAGTAAACAAAAGAGGGGTTTATTTGTTGCTGATGCAGAGTATGATATGATCCAAACAACGCACAATAAACATATTGTATTTAAAGAAAAACCTGTTCAAGAGAATTTACGTTTCGATTTCAGTCATGGAAGCATAGATACCTCATCCTTTCCATTATCTACTTGGAAAAAGATCACAAATAACAGTCTGTTAGAATATGAGAATGATTTGTTTACAAAAGAAGATCCTCAAGGTGAATGGCAGCTACGTTCTGAAATTTCTCGTTATCTCTATCACGCACGTGGTGTTGAATCTACTCCAGAACAAATTATCATTGGAGCGGGTACACAGCCGCTTCTTTGGTTACTTTTGCAATTACTTGGTAATGAATACAAGTATGCAATGGAAAATCCGGGTTTTCACCGCGTAAGAGCTATCATGAAAAGTTGCGGCTTACATATACAGCCAATTTCTCTCGATGAAAAAGGAATTCATATACCTTCTTTATATGAAAGCGGAGCAAATGTCGTCTATGTAACGCCGTTTCATCAATTTCCATATGGAATGATTATGCCGCTATCCCGCCGAATGGAACTACTAAAGTGGGCTAACAAAAATAACGGGTACATTATAGAAGATGATTATGACGGTGAATTTCGTTACATCGGAAAACCAATTCCTTCCTTACAGGGATTAGATACGAACGGGCGTGTTATTTATATGGGCACATTCTCAAAATCATTTTTACCTTCAATCCGAATGAGTTATATGGTTCTTCCGCAAACTTTACTAGTAAACTATCAACATGATGGAACCATTTTTAAGCAAACCGTCTCCAAAATACAACAACTGACATTTGCAACATTTATGAGAGATGGTTATTGGAATCGACACTTGAATCGAATTCGCACTGTATATAAAAAGAAACATCACTTACTAGTACATACAATTCAACAAGAAATGGGCCCTCTCGTCGATATCATAGGTTCTCAGTCAGGACTTCATATTGTATTACATGTTCATAACGGGATGAATGAGCAACAGCTTATTATTAAGGCAGCTGAAAAAGGCGTCAAAGTATATCCTATTTCTCTATATGATGCAGTAAATGATTTACGAAAGGAAGCTTACGTATTGATGGGGTTTGGAGGGCTATCAGCAGATGACATTCTCTGTGCTATACAATTATTAAAGAAAGCTTGGTTTTAGGTGACATAAGCAACAAAAAAGTGCTGTAAACGATGTATTTTATTTGTTTACAACACCTTTTTTTATTCTGTCCAAGCACCCTACCATCCAAAATATCCCTATTTTACCTATAAATATTATATAATGATTTTGAATGAATTTCTCGAAAAAGGAGTCTATATACGATATGATGCTTCAAACAATGTTTTCTTCCCCTATCTTACATATAGAAGAATTACATCCTGGCTACGAAGACCATGCAAGCGATGTATGGCTTGTAAAAACAACAGATGAAGAAGTCATCGTTCGTTCTTCTAAATTAGACGAAGAACCAAATAATGATTTTTGGTGGGGATGCAAACAATTATTCGGAATTGACCCACGATCTGTTCATGATCTAGAAATTGTCAATCATACACTCGGACAATATACAACTCTTCCTATTCCTAAATTGTTACGTAAGTATGTACTAAACCGAGAGTACATTGTCGTTGAAAAACTAAAAGGACAAACGCTGCAATCCTTCATCAATCAGCCTGACTCTTTATTATATAACTTTGGAAAAGGTTTAGCTGAAATTCATCAATACAAAACAAACTATGTTGGCAATCCATCTAGAACACATCAAATCCCATTACATACATTTCATCAACATATGATACAGATTAGCAAAGAACTTATAGAACGATTTCACTCACATAATTCAAAAATTCGTAATAGGTTAAAAGAATTTATTTCTCAAACTGCGTCTCTTCCCGTACCAAAAGAAGCATCATTTGTTCTTATCGATATAGATCCAACGCAATTTTTAATAGATGGTCAAAGAATTACCGGGCTTGTAGATACAGAAGCGTACGCTATTGGACCACGAGAATTCGATTTCATTGGATTAGAATATTTATTTACAAATACAGAAGCTGCAGCATTTCGAAAAGGCTATGAAACCATATCCCCTATTCCAATCTTGACACAATGCAGAGAACCGTATCGATACTTATATCGGTTACTGTCTGTTCAAGGAAATGTGGACCTAGACGAGTGGATGGAACACCCATCTTTCTTTTAATTATCAAATAACACAATATAAAGAGGAGAATACAAGATGCAAATTCAAAACAAATGGAGCAAAAAAGACAGCGATTATATTAGAAAACAACTTATTTCCTTTAATAACTCGCAAGTTTCAGAAACTCAGCCATCACCTTTGAAAAACGTCTGTTTAACAGTAAAAAATGAGAATGAAGAAATCGTAGCTGGTTTAATCGGTATTATTTTTTGGCAATGCCTACATGTCGATATTTTATGGGTCAATGATAGCCTGCGTCACCAAGGTTATGGCAGTAAACTTCTATTAGAAGCTGAACGAATAGCAAAAGAAACCGAATGTACACTCATCAAACTTGATACTTTTAGTTTCCAAGCGCCTGAATTTTATAAAAAGTACGGCTATAAAGTATATGGTGTGATAGAAGATTTTCCAAAAGGACATACTCACTATTACTTACAAAAAAGAATATAAACTAGAAAATCTTAAGCTATACAAAAAGGATAGATAACACAGAGACTACTCTGTATTAACTATCCTTTTCTTTTTCCCCTTATATAGGGCGTAACATTATATACAAATCTCTGCTATAGAGCCTACTAGCTTTCTCTCTTTGTTTTAACAGAAAAAAGGATCTGACCGCTTCTATGCATGGCCAGATGCTCTCGTCAATCTAAAAAGAAAAGGGGTTTTATGTCTTTGTTCCAAGTTGCATTTATATATAAGGGAAAAGTAAGATATTAATTTTTTAAGCATTATTTTCTTCTTAATGGGTTTACAACACCAACAATTTTATCATTTTCTATATATACACGTGGAATTCTTCGATTTAACATACACGTTACTTCATAGTTAATTGTTCCTAACTGATCAGCAATTTTTTCTACCGCAATCTCTTCATTACCTTGTTTACCGTAAAAGACTACCTCATCTCCAACATTTACAGGCATCGCTTGCGTTACATCGAGCATAAGCTGATCCATACAAACACGGCCAATAATAGGTACTCTCACACCATTGATGAGCGCATGCCCTTTACTAGACAGTTGACGACTAAATCCATCCGCATATCCGATTGGAATGGTAGCGATCCACTCATCCCCTGTCGTAACATACGTATTACCGTAACTTACTCCTCTTCCTTGTTTAACATGTTTCACATGAGCCACTTTGGATTTTAATGTTAAAATCGGCTGAAGTGTTACTGTTTTATGATCCACTTCTTTCGATGGATACATTCCATATATCCCGATCCCAACGCGAACCATATTTTGAAATTCATTATTTAGTTCCATTGTGCCTGCACTATTCGAGCTATGAATAAGCGGAAAATAAATCCCCATATCTTTTGCAGTATTTACAGCTTTGTCAAATAAACCTTTTTGCATCAACGTATATGTTTTATCTACTTCATCAGCTGTAGAATAATGAGTAAATATTCCTTCTACTTCTACATGTTGCATCTTTTGCAATTCTTGCAAAAACGTCACCACTTCTTCTTCTTGCAAACCAATCCGGCTCATACCTGTATCAATTTTAATTTGAATACGTGCCTTCTTTTGCAGACGCTCTGCTATACGATCAATATTTTTTAAATCTTCAATTCTGTATACAGTCATCATAATATCGTATTCAATTGCGTCTTCTACAGCATCCTCCGGTGTATACCCTAATATTAAAATCGGTACTGTTACACCTGCTTCACGCAACTCAATTCCTTCATCCACAAAAGCAACCGCTAGATGACTTACTCCAGCTCCAATTGCAGCCTTCGCAACTTCTATTGCTCCATGTCCATAACCATTTGCTTTTACAGCTGCCATCATTGCAATATTTTCATCGTTTACACGTTTTTTAAATTCTCTTACATTATGTTTTACAGCATCTAAATTAATTTCAGCTATTGTATTTCTTCCGTATCTTGAAACCATTATTTTAACTCCTAACTGAATAATTCCATTCTATTTATCGTTCAATAGGACCTTTAGCACTAAAATACTTTTCATTTTCCTAGTCAAACTACTAGAATCTTCAGAATCTTAAGTATGATATAATATCATTAAATATCTATTATAAACAAATGTGAGGAGAAATACAATGTTTGTCAAAGCTGCACTGCATCAATTAGAAATTGCGATTCATTCTACAATACTGATGTTAGAACAGATTACTTACACTGAATTACAGCAACGCCCACTCAAAAATAAACGATCTCTCTTTGAAATTTGTACACATCTATCTCTGATTTGCCATGCGGATTTCCTTATTTTAAACGAGGCATCTAAGGAAGAGTTAGATACATTTTATACACAACATACGCTGCACACGCTTGAAGAAATACACCAAACAATGAAAGAAGGTTTCCAGTTACTTTCCAAAGCATTCCAAACCTATTCCTTAACAGAACTTGAAGAAGTCACTCATTCCTACTGGGGTGCTTCCTACTCTAGGTTTGAATGGTTACTTGAAATTGTTGCTCATTTTTATCATCATCGTAGTCAGTTACATACTCTATTAGCAGAACATGTAAAGGATCCGCAAATCCCCTTGTTCGAATAAGAAATTTGCGGATCCACTAGTTATTCACTTTCTCCGCATCCCAATAATACTTGCTAAAAGCTTCTGCTAATACATCAATTGAGTTATACAACTCTTCTAAAGTATTATCAACGCCACCAACTTCTACCACTAAAGCATTCGAAGATAAATCTTGATTATACGTTCCATCTCCCTTATTTTTGTCCTTTTTGAAAATCCCGCGGCTAAGTCCATAATAATGTTTATCTAAATATGAATTAATTGCACCTGCAATCTTCATATTTTCTTCTCGTCCCTCATTTTCCATGCCAATAATAAAATAAAGCCTTGCATATGACTTCCCGTTAATCACTTTTGTTGTAACATTTTTACGTTGATCATCCCGGTGAATATCAACCGGAAACGCGATTTCTTTATTTTGAGCGAGTGCTTCTTTTACATATCCATGTGAAGCTTTATAAGCTTGATACCATTTCATCTTTTTCTGTGCCAATAAATCTCCCATATTGGTTTTGTCATGCAAGGCTGGAATTCCTTGTCCTTCTAATTGCTGTTTTAATCTAGCGCCAAGGAGCGACACATTTACATCTGGACTTGATGCTTCATCTGGAATTTTTGCTTCAGGTAATAACGGTAAAAATGACTCCCAACTATGTGTATGATAAATAAATACAGCATTTTTCCCCTCTATAGTGTTCCCTTTCTTTTGAACAGGATTATTCTTTTCTGCTTCCTGAACTTTTTCTTTAGCCACTTCACGCTCTTTCGTAATTTCTTCTAGCGGGACACTTGATTCATTTGGTACATTTGTATAATCTGTTCCTTCTCCAGCTACAAGAATGTCAGAATAATAGTTTGCCATTCCAGGAATTTCTTTCCCCATAAATGTTCGAATATCTTGCAAACGCATATCTGTTGTTAATGAAAACAATAACGATCCTACCGATTCTCGTTTCTTTGTTTGAAAATATTCAAAAGAAAAATAATGATTTTCCATTTCAATCATTTGCATAAATCCTTGTGAAGAAACTTTTCCAAACCATTGATTCACATAAAATGATTTCATTGTATGCAACATTGTAGTAACTAAAGATGCAGCCACTAAAATAACAAATGCATAAGAACACAATAAAATGATAATCTTCTTACTATGTACTTGAGAATGTATAAAATACTTTTTCATCGTACCACCCTTTCTATACATGGGTATGTACAAGCTTTATGTCATATACCTTTTACACCAATCCGCTCACTTTACACTCAGCATATTTCCCAATTGGAATCACTAAGATTAACAAAACCATTCTTCATTTCATTACAAAAAAAAAGAAGAGAAATGGCGTCCATTTCTCTTCCTCGTTTCTATTGTTCATTTTTCGTATCTAAAGGAGGATGCTTTTTCTCTTTAAATAGCTCTCCAATTGCCCCTAAGCTTCCTAATGTTTCAACGGCGTTTGACGGAAGGAATACTTTATTTGCAGGTCCTTTCGCAATTTCAGTTAGAGATTCAAATGACTGATATGCAAGTACTCGCTCATCAAGTCCTGACTGACGCAACAGTTGAATCCGGAGTTGTTCTGCTTTTGCAATTTCTTCAATCGCTTTCGCTTCCCCTTGTGCTTCTAATTCTTTCGCTTGTCGTAAACCTTCGGCCTCACGAATGCGCGCTTCTTTATCCCCTTCAGCCATTAAAATTTTACTTTGTTTCTCCCCTTCAGCCCGTAGAACTTTATCTTGTTTTGCTGCTTCAGCTTCAAGAATAATGGCACGCTTATTACGCTCTGCTTTCATTTGTTTTTCCATTGCTGCTTGTATATCTTTTGGTGGGTTAATATCTACAACTTCAACGCGTTCAATACGAACACCCCATTTTTCCGTTGCCTCATCAAGTGCTAAACGGATTTCTGTTGAAATTTTTTCACGTCCAGATAATGTTTCATCCAGCTCCATTTTCCCAATGATTTGTCGCATTGTTGCAGATGTAATATTACGAACCCCAAGTTCATAATTTGAAATACCATACGTTGCAAGCTCTGGATCAACAACTTGATAGAAAATAATCGTATCAATCTCAACTTGTACGTTATCTTTCGTAATTACTTTTTGCGGTGGTACAGTCGTTTGTTGAATCCGCAAATCGTGATAAAGACGTACACGATCGATAACCGGGATAATCATGTTTAAACCCGGGTGCATAACGTGCTGAAATTTACCTAACCGCTCTACAACACCAACTCTTTGCTGTGGAATAATTTTAATTGATAATGCGATAAATACAATAACAATTAATACTAAAATAATTGATAATGTTAAACCAACCATTATAATTCACACTCCCTTTTCACGTGCACTACAGTGCTGCTCCTCTTTACAACAATAACGTTTTCCCCATCTAAAATCGGTTTATCTGATACAGCTGTCCACATATCTCCCTCTACTTTTACAATTCCATTTGCTTCATTGGTAATCGCTTGCACAATTATGCCTTTTTTCCCAACAAGCTGGTCTACTGCATCTGTATAACCTTTCGCTTCTCGAAAATTTTTAGAAATTCGTTTTGTGAAAAATGTCAAACTAAGACTAACAACAGATGCTATCACAACTTGAAGTAGCAAAGAGTTGGGTATAAATAGTCCAATTAGACCTCCGACCACAGCACCTATCCCAAGCCATAATAAGTAGAACGTCACAGTCAGCATTTCCGCAATAAATAAAAGACCGGCAATAACAAACCAAATCACCCACCCTGTCATGTGCAACCCTCGCTTCCATTCTTTTTTTATGTATATGAGAGAAAGAAAACTTTATCACGTTGCATCCGCAACATTCATTAATAGGTGAAAAATACATTAAAATTATATATATTAATATATTCTTCATTATACATGATAAACCCTTTCAAAAAAGTGACAAAAGATCAAAATCTTCTCTAAAAAAGGAAATTTCTCATTATACAATACATACTTTAAATCATAACCGTAAAAAAGCAATGTTCCCTCTAAGAAACATTGCTTTTTTGTTTAAACATATACTTCTTTCGTAACTACTCAGTCACTCTATGAAAAAAGGCAGAAAAGCATCTTTTTAAATGGTCCTGAGGGACTGGCCATGCATAGAAGCGGTCAGGACCTTTTCCTGCCACGCACAAAGTTTTAAAACAAAGCGAGGTAACGAGGTGGAGGCTCATTTTTATCTTTATGACAGCAATTTATATGCTGGAAAATGAAAAAAACTTTCTATAGGTAATGGAGCGCATTTTTGCTGGAATCATATTCCTTATCAAACTTCTAAATGAAATGTATGACTGAGTAGTTACCTTCTTTCTTACATAACATCATCATTGATATAAAAAATCTATTTGTAAAGGATAAAGAAAAACACTATTGGATAATCATTTAATAGCTTCTTCTAAAGTAAGCTGATTTTCATATAAATAGGTAGCGTATGGATTGCCAACATAACGAACATGCCACGGTTCATACATATACCCTGTCACTTTTTCTTTTTCTTTTTCATAGCGGATAATAAAACCAAACTTATAAGCATTTTCAGCAAGCCACTTTCCTTCCTTCGTATTTCCAAATGAAGGTTCTAATTGAAAACTTGCAGATTTTGACGTAATATCAACCGCTAATCCCGTTTGATGTTCACTTGTCCCAGGAACAGCACTAGACATCGCTGTTTTTGCTTCCCCATCTTGTTTTTTATACATCGTATTCAATGCTTTTTGCCGTTCAAAAGAACGAAATGCCGAAACAGCAAATAAAAAAATATTTTCACGCTTCGCTTGTTGAAACATACGCTCTAATGATAAAGCTGCTTCTTTACGCATTTTCTTTTTTTCATTATCACCTTCATACAAAAAACGAACTTGAGGTATAACTAAATCTTGCGGCTCATATAAGTCAGGCAAGCGCCTTTTCTTATTTATAAGAACAAGCGTTGAATCTGGATTATTAACAACTGCAAGTCTTCCTTCTATTTTTGCGGTTGTTTCTTGTACCTTTGGAAAAATAACGTTTCCTTGTGCTTCAATCGCTTTCTTTTCTTTATGCTTTACATATTGAGGCATTGCAATCATAATCACGCCAACAACAATGACTACACTTAACAGCATCCATCTTTTTTTCATATAACATCCCTTTATTAAAATATTTTTTCAAAACACTCTTAGCAACTTCCACTACAGTTCATAGCAATTCATTATTCCCATCACATACCATGTATTTTTGCCCATTTTTCACTTTTTTAACGTATTTCCGAAAGAAGTCCCCATCTTCAAGCGCGTGACGTGTTAGCGTTTAAGTGATGGGTAGTTGACACAAATTCATTTCAGCTATTTATTTTTAAGAATACTCATACTCTGATTTCTGTTTACATAATATAATTATTAGTAAAATTCTTTGTCAATGAAAATTCGTTATCATTCTTCAAAATCCTTTTTTATATAAATCCAATTTGACTTTCAAACATACAAGTCACCGCCATACCAAACAAAAAGTACCCTGCTACTCTGAGGCCACTGAAAAAGTCCCTTAAAAGAGAAAAAGAAGATAACCACCTACTGTATATAGGGGATTATCTTCTTTTTGATGGATGTATATTGATAAAAATTCTGTTACTGACTCAAAGTAGACAGTTTTTCAGCGCCCTCGCTACTCTCTTTCTCTCTTTATTTGAACATCGCATATGGCAAAAAAGAGCCCTGACCGCTTCTACGCATGGCCAGACGCTCTCGCCCACCTTAAAAGAAAAGGGTTTTTATGTAAATTTTTCGTAACTACTCAGTTATACATTTCATTGGAAAGTTTTTTTCATGTTTCAGCATCTAGATTGCTGTCATGAAGATAAAAATGGATATACACCTCGCAACATTTATTTGTTTTAAAACATTGCGCGTGGCAGGAAAAGGCCCTGACCGCTCTAAACACGCGGCCAGTTGCTCTCGCCAACCTAAAAAGAAAGGGGTTTTCTTCCTTTTTTCACAGAGTGACTGAGTAGTTACAATTTTTCAACTGGGATATAAAGTAAATAAATAGCGTAAGCAACACTTGCTTACGCTTAACCATTCACCTTCTCAGCTTGCCAATAATACTCACTAAATGCTTCTGCGAGCGCATCGATACTACGATTGACTTCCTCTTCTGTATTATCAACACCGCCTACTTCAATAAGGATAGCTTGCCCAGATAAATCTTGATTGTATACACCATTTCCAGTGCTAAAATCTTTTTGAATAACCCCTCGGCTTATTCCAGGATATTTTTCCTTTAATGACTCATGCAGCGCTGTTACCAATTGCAGGTTTTTTGCATAATTTTTATTTCCCTTGCCAATTACAAATGCCAACTTCGCATATGGTTTATCACCAATTGTTTTTGTCGTTACCTCTTTCCGAGCACTATCTCTATGCAAATCAAAAAAATATTGAAGCTGTTTATTGCTGGCCATTGCTTCCTGCACAATCTCTCGAGACATTTTATAAGAACTACGATCATTTAATCCCCGGCTCACCAACATTTTTCCAACATCTGTTTTATCATTCGTTGCGCCTATCCCATGATTTTCTAGTTTCTCGCGGAATACATCTCCAAATAAAGCAATGTTCTTTACTGAGCTCGTTGCTTTATTTGAATCTGGATTATTCGTTAAATTTAACAATGGTAAATATGACTCCCAACTATGCGTATGATAAATAAACGCTACTTTTCGACTTTCTGTCGTTTGTGCTGGCTTCTTTTTATCTTCATGCGGTTCGTTATTTTTAGATTTTTCTTGTTCTCCTGTTCGCTCTTTTACAAGTTCTTCTAAAGGTACACTCGACTCAATAGGTAAATTTGTATAATTTGTTCCTTCACCAGCAATTACAATTTCCGTATCGTATTTCGAAAACCCTGGAAGCTCTATTCCAATTAAACTACGAACGTCATCAAGACGAATATTTGTCGCAGCAGATAAAACAAAAGAAGAAATCGAAAAATCTGTATTTAAATTACGATATTCTTGTGTAAAATATCGATTTTCCGAACCAAGTACATACATATAACCATTCATCGAAAGCTCATTTAACCATTTATATAAATACGTTGACTTAGTTTCTTTTAATGATGTTACGATCATACTAACAAATAAAAAAGCTGCCATAATGCCTACTAAAAGTAGAAAAATAAATTTCGGAAGACTTGTCCTTTTTACATAAAAATAGCTTCGATTCATTACATCACCCTCTCTCTCTAAATATATGTACAATCGTAGAGAATAGACCAAATGAAATTTGGCAATATGAGCACTGAGGTGGAAAGAATTGAAGCTAATGATTGGAGTGTTTCCTCTTTTTTTGTCGTGTTTCTTTGTTTTACTTGCGGTACATTCACGTTATTTTTATCCCGCTATTCGTGGGCAGTAAGACCCCCATTGATGGTAGTTTTACTTTATAGAAACTGATTAGATTTCCCTCTTGGAATACTTAAGCACGACCATTCTTTTTCCTTCAACAGTTTTCCTATATAAATCATTTGTCCAATATGTGAAGCATAATGCGCAATTTGTCTTTCAATCGCTTGCATCACCGTATGCGGTTCTCGGCGTATATATACTGTTTTTAGAACATCGTTACCTGTAATAGATTCCAGCGCTTTATATACAAATAACCAGCCTTCTTCCCAAGCATGTAATAATTCTTCTTTCGAAGTGTATCCACCTTCAAATTCATCATCACGATTCCGATCTTTCTTTTCGCCATCTGTCGTTAAAAAATTTGTCCACCTTGAACGCATATTCCCAGATAAATGTTTTACAATGATTGCAATACTATTTGCTCCTTCATGAGGAATCCAGCACATTTCTTCATAAGTAAGCTGCGCTAACGTCCGATCCCCTTGTCTTTTTATAGCTTGAAAATTTTCTTCTGCACACTGTAAATAAGCTTTTGTAATGTCCATTTTTTGTCCTCCTTTTTTTAGCTAATTGTTGTCCCATTTGGCACTTCCATATCCGGTTCTAGTAAAATAACATCTCCTTTTTCAGGGACACCACCAAGTACAAGAACTTCAGATTTGAATCCAGCTACTCTTTTTGGCGGAAAATTAACAACCGCAACAATTTGCTTTCCAATTGCTCTTCCGGTGTATATCGTTTCGTAATTTGTGCGCTTGACTGCCTCATTCCAAATTCACCAAAATCAATCTCTAACTTAATTGCAGGCACCCTGACTTCTGGAAATATTTCTGCTTGACGAATTGTTCCAATACGGATATCTAATTTCATGAAATCTTCAAAAGTAGCCATTTCAATCCCTCTCCTTGCTGTTAATTTATAAATTTATTTTGATTTTTCAACTATATATCCAAGTTAAAGAACCGGCGTAAAAACCCCTTTTTTTGGGGAGGATGAGAGCATCTGGCCGTGTTTAGGAGCGGTCAGGGCCCTTTGTGGCCACATGCAAGGTTTAAAACAAAGGAAGCGGGCAAGTATAGATCATGTTTTATTCTGCACAGCAGCGACTTACATGTCAAAACATCAAAACGGCTGTATTTAGAACAAAACATAACCTACACTTGTTTCACCCCTTTTATTTCCTTAATTAATCTATTATATATTAGACAATCTCCTGCCTTTTCCTTCGCCAAAGAAATATGTTTACATGCCTTTTTGTCAATTCCCTATAATGCTTTCGGACAAAGTAAAAATCCATCCCCTATTTGAAGTGCACCCCAATTGTTAGACACAGTCTAACAATTGGAGGTGCTTTTCTTATGGCTAAATTTACAATTGAAGAGAAATTACAAGCTGTAAAACGTTATTTAAATGGTAAAGAAAGTCAAA
>NZ_JAMBOP010000140.1 GCF_023715645.1 Bacillus cytotoxicus
TTCTCTCCTCGCCTACCTGTGTCGGTTTGCGGTACAGGCACCTTTTATCTCGCTAGAAGCTTTTCTTGGCAGCGGGGAATCAAAGACTTCGCTCCATAAGGAGCTTCCCCATCACAGCTCAGCCTTCACGGTAAGCGGATTTGCCTACTTACCAGCCTAACTGCTTGGACGTGCTCAACCAATCGCACGCTTCTTCTATCCTTCTGCGTCCCTCCATTGCTCAAACGATAAAGAGGTGGTACAGGAATATCAACC
>NZ_JAMBOP010000141.1 GCF_023715645.1 Bacillus cytotoxicus
CACTATAGTACGTACTGTTTTCTTTGACATTTCTTTTTAATTCTCGTGCGATAGAAGAATGATGACGCTTCAAAATCGCACCCATTTTTCTTGTGGAATATCCTAATTTATAAAGTGCTTCTAGTTGCCCACGTTCAAACGTGGTAAAATGTGAATAGCTCATACTCGTCCTCCGTGTAAAAGGTTGTGTGGTAACTTCTATTTTACACGAAGCGAGGTGGGCTTTTTTGTTTTTCTTTAGGTGTCGCACTTAAT
>NZ_JAMBOP010000142.1 GCF_023715645.1 Bacillus cytotoxicus
CCCCGCTGTGACCAAGTAGCGTGTAGACTTTGGTACGCTCGCACATGCGTCTCGTCTTGATAGAGAAGAACCATCTCGTCAGTCAGCAGTTTTTTTTAATCAAGGTAATTTGATGTCGAAACGTACGCTGTTTCTTGGGATCTGCCTTCTTGAGCGTGTAGGTCGGACGGGTATAACTTAACTTCAACCGCCAAAGCATGCGTAAAATACCCGTAGTCGACATCTCTACATCATACGTACGACGCAAATATTCCT
>NZ_JAMBOP010000143.1 GCF_023715645.1 Bacillus cytotoxicus
GCTTTCCCTTATGTCTTAATAGAGATAGATCTTTTTTAAACAGTTTCCCTTGATATAACCAGTTATAAATTGTCTTGAAGGAAATCTCCTCTTTCAAATTACCATGTTGAATTTGTTCAGGGGACCACGTAAGTTCCAACTTCTCTTGGATTTCTTCCGCAAGTTCTATAGACCATTTTCCAGCCGGTTTACAAGACTTTCTACGCTGTACATATTCCTTTTGTGCTTTTTCACTATAGTACGTACTGTTTTCTT
>NZ_JAMBOP010000144.1 GCF_023715645.1 Bacillus cytotoxicus
AGTCTTGTACTGATTCTTTAATGGACGCTTGTGTAGGATGAAACCGGTTGGCAATGACCTGTTGTTTCAACCATTTCCACAGTCTCTCAATTGGATTCAGATTCGGTGAGTACGGCGGAAGGTATACGAACATCAGTCGCTCTTTCTGTTCATGTAAGAAGTCTTGTACGAGTTTGCTTTTGTGAATGCGGGCGTTGTCTGTTACCATGACCACAAACTTATCTTCATATTGCTTCAGCACATAGGAGAGGAATG
>NZ_JAMBOP010000145.1 GCF_023715645.1 Bacillus cytotoxicus
TATGATGTGAATAAAGGAGTTGCGAAAGCGTATGAAATTCAAACATACCGTGTAGGAGACAATGTAGCATTGGGAGACGCAACCTTAAAAATTAAATCAGTGACATACGGAGAAGCAGAAAAGAAGGACGACATTCCAAGGACAACTGTTCCGTGTACAGTAACAATGGAAATTACAAATAATTTGGATACACCTCTAGATATAAGAGAAATTGTTACGACGATGCTGATTTACGATAAATATGATCGTTATCAG
>NZ_JAMBOP010000146.1 GCF_023715645.1 Bacillus cytotoxicus
TCGGTGGGGTAACCTTTTGGAGCCAGCCGCCTAAGGTGGGACAGATGATTGGGGTGAAGTCGTAACAAGGTAGCCGTATCGGAAGGTGCGGCTGGATCACCTCCTTTCTATGGAGAATTGATGAACGTTGTTCATCAATATAAGTTTCCGTGTTTCGTTTTGTTCAGTTTTGAGAGAACTATCTCTCGAAAGTATATGTTCTTTGAAAACTAGATAACAGTGTAGCTCATATTTTTTTTGAAATTTTGGTTAAGT
>NZ_JAMBOP010000147.1 GCF_023715645.1 Bacillus cytotoxicus
GATGATCAGGTTGATAGGTTCGAGGTGGAAGCGTGGTGACACGTGGAGCTGACGAATACTAATAGATCGAGGACTTAATCAAATAATATGAAGCGAATGTTATCTAGTTTTGAGAGAACATAAAAAATTTGTTGACTTTTTTAGTGAATCAAGTATAATAATGATTGTCTCAAATGAATATAGTCTGGTAATGATGGCAGAGAGGTCACACCCGTTCCCATACCGAACACGGAAGTTAAGCTCTCTAGCGCCGAT
>NZ_JAMBOP010000148.1 GCF_023715645.1 Bacillus cytotoxicus
CTTAACCAAAATTAAAAAAATATGAGCTACACTGTTATCTAGTTTTCAAAGAACATGCCTACTGCGCTGAGTTTGCATCTTAGCTGGCATGCGGTGAGGAATCCATCATCGTGGAATTCACTTTCAGGCGCAACCGCAAGAAAAAACAAACTACTTGCACTGTATTTAGATGAGAGATAGTTCTCTCAAAACTGAACAAAACGAAACACGGAAACTTATATTGATAAGCAGCGCTCATCAATTCTCCATAGAAAG
>NZ_JAMBOP010000149.1 GCF_023715645.1 Bacillus cytotoxicus
AAGGGTTGAAGCCCAATGAGTAGGGAGGGGATGAATTTTGGTTGGCGTAAGCCAAAGGAATTCCCTCAAATCAGATAGAATATATGTAAAGAATGCTTTTGGTCTCAAGGTTATTGTTTGCTGGTTGTGGGCGATGCACCATTAGAAGTGCTAAAACAATACATCAAAATACAATGATAAAACCATTGGGAGGTGATGACAATGTTGTTGAATCAAAAATATGAAATCTTTCCAACAGAAGCACAAAAAGAAGTG
>NZ_JAMBOP010000015.1 GCF_023715645.1 Bacillus cytotoxicus
TAATGGATTTGGACAGGTTACCACCTAACTCCATCTATTATAAAGGACTTTTTCTATGCGTAAAATAAAATAACGAAAGATTTTGAGTATTTTTGAAACTCGGGATATTTTAATGCAACACTAGTGACTAGTTTATAAAATATACTTCGTGAAAGAATCCATTTAAAGAGGGATAATTTATGCTACTTTTGTAGTATAGGCATATTCACTGATAGATTTTCTCCTTCTAGTACAATCGCCAGCTATTTATTACTTCATCAGATATTTTATTATTTTTGACAATATGCATTTTTATCACTCCGCAAAATTTCAAAGAACTCTTCTCTTAACATGCTAAAACGATAACGATCAATAAGCTCTCCGTGTCTTAGCCTATCTCTTCTCATTAATCCCTCACATACAAATCCAGCTCTTTCATAACTTTTCATCGCTTTCGTATTATCTGCATCTACTCGTAGCCAAATTTTTTCTAAATCGAATTGTTCAAAGCCAATTTGCAGCATTTCGTATAAAGCAGCCATTCCGTATCCTTTTCTCCAATAACGTTTATCACCAATGGCAATTCCGAGCTCTGCATTTTTATTTGTTCTATCAAATTTTTTCAAATCTACCCAACCGATATGCGCACCATCTTCAGAACAAATTGCTCTTTGTTCATACCCATTTGTTCGATTGATACACATTTCAATCCATCTTCTTGTCTCTTCACGTGTGAATGGTGGATACTGATCTGGAACAACTAAATGCTTCGTTACTTCCTTATCTAATGACCATTGATAGCGGTCTTCTATATCATCTAATAATATTTCCCTTAATTGAATATTCGGTAAATTAAACATGTAATCATTCCTCATTTTTATATGTTTTTCCAATTAGCACTCCTATATTTTTCAGCACTTGTTCTAGTTGATACCACTCTGTACTTTCATCGGTTGCTTGAACAAATCCAATACAAAATAACACTCGATCTTCTAAATATAAATAACCAGCATCATTACAAACTGTTTTAAGCCCACCAGTCATATGTAGCCATTCATATCGATTTGAGAACCTGAAACCATCAAGGTCTTCTTGTTCTTTTAAAGATTCGAAAACAATTAGATTTTCTTTCTCGTACTGATATAAAAATTCCATGAATTGAAATACACTAGCTGGTGTTCCACAATTTTCAGTTATACTCATATTATCTCTATTAACGAGTATATCGAGTTTCATATGCTGTAATTCAATATTAATCTCTCTTATATCAATTCTTTCTAAAATAAAGTCGTATGCTTTTCTCGAATGTTTACTAATAACTTCTTTGATTGTTATAGGAGCTATAGACTCATTTTTCTGAAAAGCAATACTCCCTACAATCCATTTTGCCAAACTTGCTAAAGGGAACTTTTTATTTTCATTTATGCATAGCGTTTCCTTTGTTTTCGTGTCATATAAATATAGACCTAATTCTACAGAAGAAGGAATGAGTTGTTGTATATCCTTTATTAAAAGTCTATTAAGACCCATTACTTCTCAACCTTCCCAATACAAAAACCCTCAAAAAGTCGACCGCCATACTTATCTAAAATACGATTCACAAACACAATAACTTGCTCCTTCTCTCCTGTTTTATAAAACTGTTCAAATACAGATACAAACTCTGCAGCAATCTGTTCATCATATTTCTTTAAGGTTTTCATGAACCATTTTGAATGCCCTGTCCAACAGTTATTCATCCGCAAAATAAATTCATGAACAAGATCCGCAAGATGATTTGTGATAAACAATTCATCTTCTCGTTTTGTTGCACCAATAAAGTCGTCTAACACATCTGTAATGAAATAACGTTTCTGTTGTATCATTTCATTTGTCCACGGTTCCGGTCCTTTTTCTAATAGCTGTCGTGCTTCCTTCTTTATATCTGGTATAACACCTTTAATATCTTTTAACACAATGCCCTCTACAACAAGTTGTGGCAAAGAAGGACGACCACGTTTACAATCACTCACAAAAAAGTCTTTATAGGACGTAAAGTTATGTACAAACACTTCAACAGGCCATCCGTTAGCTACGAATGACTCACGATACGCCGAAGAAAGTGTATTATCAAAAATAATAATATCTAGATCAGACGTTTTCGTTCCTTCTCCTCTTGCAACGCTTCCTCCTAACAGAGCTGCATCACAATTTGGAAATTGAAGGTCAAGAATTTGTTTAGCTGCTTCTACTGGCTCCAAATATATCTCTCCTAGTCATTCATTATTGATATTTTTTACTATCTATTTCCACTTTTAATATATTCGACATTATTTTTGTTTTTCCTAGTTTTTTTAAAAAAAATACGGTATGTGAAATTTTAATGCTAATTCTTTATATAACTCTCATACACATTAAAATGAATCCATTTTGACAAGACTTTGATCAAAATGGATTCTTCTCCTATAAATTTTATTTTGTTTAATTAAAAGTTTGCTTTATATATGTTTTTCAATTGTGGTAAAACTAAATGTAGTCCCATTTTCATTTGAATTTAAAGTATATTTGATATTAAGTAATCTTGATATATCCTCAATAATATTTAATCCAAGCCCTGTACGTGTACAATTATTATCAAAACCAATTCCATTATCCCAAATAGAAACAACATTATTCTCAATAGTTACCACCAGTTTTTTCGCCTTTGAATGTTGTAACGTGTTCTGAAACACGTTATCAAATAATCTTTGAAGCCATAAATTATTACTAGTCAAAATCAAATCTCTCTGTATTGGATTATATATTAATTCGATATCATGCATACTATACAGATAACTCCACTTTTTAACCATCGTTTCTAATACATCATGAATATTCACGTCATCATTTACAATATAAGAATCCTCTAACGTATCTGTGGATTGTAATTTTAGCTCATTTGTTAATTCAGCAATATACTGTATTTGTTGATATAACGATTCTAGCACTTGTTTTTGCCCATTATATTGGTCTTCTAAATAAAATAGTTGTAGTCTCATGGCTGTTAATGGTGTATTAATATCATGTCTTAATTTATTTAATAGTTCCTTTTTCATTTCCTCTTGTTGCTTTAGTTCTAATTCTCGATATGTAGTTCTTTCGATTAATAAATTTACTGATTTAATTAATTCACCTACTTCATCATCGCTTTTAACATCTAATGTATTTGGAATCCTTTTAGCACTAGCTAAATGTCGAATGGTCTTATTTAAAATATTTATTTTATTTAATAGCGAATTAATTGATTTCGAGAATAAAAATGCTAACAATAATAGCGATACAAAAAAGATAACTAGCATTGTAGGATATGCAAATGATTCATGAAAAGGAATGCCCTTGTTCTGCACTTTAAAGACACTATCATACATTACTGACATAATGACACTAATCAGCAGTAATAACACTGGTACGCTAATAATTGCGGTAAATAATAACAACTGGTATTTCTTCTTTAATTTCATTTCTTCATATAGGTATTTAGTCGATACCCTTCTCCATATATATTTTGAATTATTTCTCCGGTTTGATCATGAATTTTTGTTCTTATTTTTTTGATGTGTACATTCACGATATTAGGATTTCGATCTTCAAGTTGCCATAAATAGTCAAAAAAATGTTCTTTCGTTATAATTCTGTCTCTGTTTTCGTATAAATAGAAAAATATTTTGCGTTCAATCGCAGTAAAAGCAATCTCACTATGCAAACTTTTATTAAAAACCTTTTTATGTTCTGCATCAATATATAAATGCTTAATTTGCGTAAAAATACCGTATCGAGTTTCTAGCATTTTTTGCATTCTTAGTAACAGTTCTCTAGGATCAAATGGTTTTATCATATAATCTTCCCCGATCGTCAAACCTTGGAGCTTGCTATCTATATCACTTCGAGCAGATAGAAAAATAACGGGAATGTTTAATCCTAAATTTCTTATATTTTTTGTCACTCGATAACCATCTTCCCCTGGCAACATAATATCCATTATGACTAAGTCTGTCTCATGGATGTTTTCAATAATATTTTTTCCTTCTTTCCGCCAACATACATTGTATCCTTCACGTTGCAAAATTTTTTGCAATAAATCACCAATCACCAAATCATCTTCAACAATTAAAATGTTATATTCTTTCATCACGTAAAACCTTTCATTATTAATCTTTCTTATTCATAAACTCCATTGTGAGGTTGTAGATTTCATCTGGTTTGTATAAATAAATACTGTGTGTACCACTAATTTTAATAACGTCTGACTTTGACAGCTGTTTGGCAAAGTTCTTATAATCTTCATGCTTTTGTTTTGTATATTTCGAGTCTTTATATTGTTCAGCAACTGCATCTATAAACAATATCGGTGTTTCTTTTGGGAATGGTAGATGAATTGATTTCTTCCCGTTTTCATATGCCTGTATAATCTCTTGCTCCATATCATCATTAAAGAATTGTTTATTGGCTATCGCTTTATATACTTCTTTTTCGTGTTCAGTTAAAAAAGACTGTCGAATTACTTCAGGATTATAAGCTAAAGATGGTATTAATCGATGCAGTCCTATCTTTGTAAAAATATTCATTCCTTTTATTTTTAGTGTATCTACTAGACCTTGTTTATGGGTTACGTACTGCTGCGGTAACCCAATATCTAAAGCTATTATTCCCTTTATCTCATTCGGATACTTTTGAGACCAGTAGATAGCTTCTTGGCCTGATAAAGAGTGTGGCATTAATATATATGGAGGCTTGTTCCCACTTTGAATAAGCGCTTTTCTAGTCTGTTCTAATATTGTATCAATATCTCTGTTATCTTCAAAAGTATCGCTGTAACCATAACCTGCTCTTTCTACGACAGCTATTTTGTTCTCTTTGGAAAATTTACTATACAAACCTTTTAATTCATAGACCGGAGCAGCTATCCCCGCACCAGACATAAATACATATGTATCTTCACCGTTACCTTCATTATATACATTCAATTTTTTGTTATTAATATCAACTAACGTTCCCTTACCTCTAATTAACGCTGATTCTTTGCTTAATTGGTAGTTATGGGATATACATACTGATGCTGATAAAAGTACAATAACCAAAATGAACGCAACAAATATTTTTTTTAATACTTTAAACAATTTTCTCATATAATTCTCCTTTCAAGCTATATTGAAAGGATACGAGATAAAAATAAATTTCTAATAAATTTTGTAACTACTCAGCTACCCTAAGGTTTTAATGGTTTAATATTTTGATTTTCAAGTTTGCCTCTACAAATTCTTGTTAACACTGATAGTAAGAAAAACAGGAGGTGAAGTGTATGAACCGAAAAGATATTCTTCTTGTTTATAAACAAGGGCCAAATTCTGTTGTGAATTTAGTTGAAACATTATGTACTCGTATTCAAGAACTAGAATTCAACGCAAAAAAAAACGCAAAAAATAGTCATAAACCACCATCAATGGATGGATTACAAAAACCAACCACGAAAAGTCTGCGTGAAAAAACAGATCGTAAAACGGGCGGTCAACCTGGTCATAAAGGTCATACACTTAGCCAAGTGGAACATCCAGATTATGTAGTTGTTCATCCTGTGACAATGTGTTCGTGTTGCCAATCATCATTAGAAAATGAACCTGTTAGCTCGAAAAAAGTGCGACAAGTGTTCGATATCCCGCCTGTTTCTTTTGAGGTACTTCAACATGAAGTAGAACGGAAAATTTGTCCACGTTGTTTTCATATCGAAGAAGCTCCATTTCCATGCGACTCAATATGGGCCAAATGTTCAATTGATGGTGAACTATTTAACGCAATATCAGTATCTCTCTCTTCAACGGACGGCTGAATTCTTTCGGGATGTGTATCAACATTCGATTAGCCAAGGCACAATCAATCGTCTCATTCACTCTTTTAGTGAAAGCTTACAAGAAAAAGAAGAAGAAATCCGTTCGGAAATTTTGGCTTCTCCAATCGTTCATTGCGATGAAACAGGACTTCGCAATCAGGGAAAAACGGAATGGGTGCATACGTATAGTACACCGGATCTTACCATTCAATATATTCATCAAAATCGCGGGTCTGTAGCAATGGATGAAATTGGTGTAATGCCTGCATTTACAGGAATTGCGGTGCATGATTGTTGGAAATCGTATTTTCAGTACGACAAGTGCCAACATGTTTTGTGCAATGTGCATCTTCTTCGTGAATTACGCGGTATATTGGAACAAACGAAGCAAGAATGGGCACAAGAAATGGCTGATTTCCTTTTGAAAGCGAAAAATCAAAAAGAAACAGGTAAATTAGATGCACAAAAACTCGTCAGCTTGCATCGAGAATATGAAACGATTCTCGCAAAGGGAGAAGAATCGAACCCCATTCGCCCAAAAGAAAAGAACGTCCGCGGAAGACAGAAGCAAAGTCTGGCGCGTAATCTCTTAAATCGATTGACCACATATCAAAACTCGATTTTGGCATTCCTTCTCTATCCCGCTATTCCATTTGATAATAATCAAGCGGAGCGAGATATACGCCCAGTAAAATTGCGACAAAAAATAAGTGGTTCGTTCAGAAGTGAATATGGTGCTCGCAATTATTTACGAATTAGAAGTTATATGAGCACGATAAAAAAACAAGGAAAATCTATTTTTCGATGTACCAAAGAATGGATTGAAACGGGAGAATTAGATCTTTCACCCAACTAAAGCTGAGAGGTAGTGCTTCGTAGCGATTACCTCTATTTGTCTTGCGTTTGTAGCTACTGGCTGAGTAGTTACTAAATTTTTAACTATTAATATAAATTACTTCACAAACATTTTTCCAGATCAATTTCAATAAACTCCCATTGTCCCTTAATACTCTTTTTATATTGCGCGGCCAAAACATCTATATCATTTGTTAGTTGAAAAAATACAAAGCGATATTTGTTACCATCAGTTCCAATTACATCAATTTGTTTCGTATAGCCTTCTTGTTTTGTTGGAAGTCGTTCCTTCACAAGTTTACACCAATTTCCGAATTTTGTATCAACGACCATCTCTGCATTATGTTGCCAAAAGTGATAGGCTGCACATAAGAAATCTTCACTGGATAGTTCAATATCAGCAATTTTATAAGAATTGTTTTCTTTTTCAATATAAATATAGCCGTAATAATATGCGAAATATGTTACCCCTTTAGTTGAACCTTCAATTGTTTCAATTTCAAAGAAATAACGATTTGCCTTTGGATATTTTTTATCTTTATATAAAGGTGCCAATTTTATTAGATTGATATGTCCAATTCCTTCGAACGAATGGAAATAGCTCTTATAGGAAACTCTTTCTTGATATTGATTTGTAAAAAAGTTATAAGCGATTGGGTACGGTACTTTTGCCATTCCAACAGATCCGCATCCACCCTTTTTATTTTTTGTAAGATTTTCTGCTTCTCGTAAAATACTAAAATAATAAATAATTGTGTTTTCTGGTGAGTTCATAAGAGACGGTGGCAGAACGATTTGATTGTATTGTTTATCAATGAAGGGATCAAAAAAATGATAGTTAAAGCGATTATTCAAAACCGGGAAGCATGACGGACGAAAATATTTTTCTATATTCTTTTCTCCTTCAATTCTTTCGTCACTTTGCTCGTTTCCTTCGCTATATTTTTGTTTTTGTAGAATTGCTCCCATTATAATTGGATGTGTGTTTAATTTTTCCCTCTGTATAAATCGATGAAAAAATTTCATAATTCGACTCGCCCCCAATTTATACGTTTTTTAAATGTATGATTTTATTACACGATTCATAAACAAAATCAAAAAAATCTTGCATCGACTTTATAAATCCCTTCATTACTTGTAAATATATTTTTTTACAGTACTATACATAAAATTGCTAATATAATAGAATAAAATAGAATGGGATTATTAGAAATAGAAAGAAGGACATTTATGCGTAACAAATCATCTCTCAAAACTTTATTCAAAAGAACTCTTATTATGTGTGTAGGAATTTCATGCATATACGGAGTATCTGTCGGATCAAATCACACTGTAAAAGCTAGTACAGAAGATTCTTCACAATCTGTTCAGCTTGTAAGTGAAATGCAAACTTCACTAGCTCCAAAAGAAGCACCTCAACAATACAATGGTCAAGTTAGAAAAGTAGCTTATCTTACTTTTGACGATGGACCAGGAAAATTCACAGCTCAACTATTGGATATATTAAAACAAAACAATGCGAAAGCTACATTTTTCCTTATTGGCTCTAACGTTAAAGCATATCCAGATTTAGTTAAACGCGAATTAGCTGAAGGTCACTACGTTGGCATGCATAGTATGTCACATGATTACGCGAAGCTATATAAGCAAGGCGGATATGTGAACGAAATGAAAGAAGATCAAAAATTAATTTCTAATGTCATTGGAAAAGATCCAAAATTAACACGCCCACCATACGGTTCTATGCCAGGACTCAATGAAGCATTACGAAATCAAGTCGCTGAAAATGGTCTGCGCGTATGGGACTGGACAATTGATTCTCTAGATTGGAAATATAATAAAATGCCGGTAGATGCTGCATCTAATAAAATTGTAGAAAATGTCCTTGCAGGTGCAAAGACAAATAGAGAAGTAATCTTACTTCATGATATTCACCCACAATCTGTTTCTGCTGTGGCTGCTATTATTAAAGGGTTAAAAGAAAGAGGCTATGAGTTTGAAAGTTATAATGAAAACGAACATTTCGACTTAAACTTCTGGCATGATAAACGAATTTAACATGATTAAAAGGGCTGATTCCTATACTATAGGAATCAGCCCTTTTAGGGGAGGACGAGAGCGTCTGGCCGCGCATTGGAGCGGTCAGGGACTTTTTCTAGCCACATACAAAGTTTTAAACAAAAGAAGCAAGCAAGTAGTATTTTGCATAGCAGCAATCTACGTGTTAAAAAATCAAAGTGTAATTATATAATTACAGGTATGAAAAATCTTCTTTTTAAGCTGTATAATCTATATTAATATGAAAATGTTTGATCTTATCAGGATTTAAAATAGTATAAATAGATTTAATTTTATTCCCTTCAAATTCAAAACTCATGACTGCTTGTATTCCTGTACGATTTCTAATTACAATTCCAGGAGAGCCATTTACGTCTGTTTGCATCATTGAGCATTCGTCTTGATTTGTAAAATATTTTGTTGCTAAAGCAATAAGAAGTTGTTGGACACGCACCGCACCATAAATTGGCTTAGTTGCAGCGGTTACTCTGCCGCCGCCATCTGCATAATAAGCGATGGCTTCTCCTAGGACTTCCATCACTTGAGTTGTATTCCCTTGCTGGATAGCGTTTATAAAACATGTGATGACTTGTTCACGATCTCCCTTCACATTTTCAACTATACTTTGCTTTTCAAGGTCTGGAAGTTCTTTTTTTATCCTGCTTAAGATTTTACGGCAATTCGCCGCTTTTTTTTGCACAATTTCAGCAATCGTTTCATAGTCATATTCCAAAATTTCACGAAGTATAAATATAGCCCTTTCAATCGGATTCAATTGTTCAAATAGTACAAGCAATACATATGACATATCATTTTTCATCATCATTACATGTAATGGATCTGTTTCAATTACTGCAATTGGTTCTGGTAGCCATGTCCCCACATATAACTCTCTTTTCTTCTTAGATGCTTTTAACAAGTCTAAACAACGATTAGTAACTAATTTACATAAGAAAGCTTTTACATTTTTATTGTGTTTCATTTCATATTCATTTAATTTCACAAATACATCTTGTATAACATCTTCTGCATCAGCAATACTACCCGTCATTTTATAAGCAAGTGAGAAAAGGATCGGTTTATGTTCAATATATAAATGGCTTAGTTCAGCGTTTTCCATAGAAAAAGATCCTCCCTTTCTATTTCGGCTAGACAATTAGACTAGCTTGATCCCATGTTTTTTCCCGAATACGTGCACCAATCTTACCTGATAAAATAAAATTGAGTCCCCATTTTTGAACCCAAACAAATCCATTGTTTGGTCCGAGACTAATACAATATAATTTGATTGGATACGCTTTATGAGTAATAGAATGAGATATTCCAAGTATCTCATTCTTTAAAATCTTACTTAATCTCACCGCTTGAGGAATTGCTTCTTTACACGTCATTCCATCTACTTGATTCGTCTTTTTATCAACAACTCTTGCACAGTCTCCGATTGCGTATATATGTGAATGCCCTTTTATCGAATACACATCAGTAACTACTATTTGGTTTTCATTAGACAATGGAAGATTAAATGTTTGAATAATCGGATTCGCCTTAACACCCGGCGTCCAAACACACTCCCCTACTGCATATGTTGTTCCATTTGTACAAAGTAACTGACCATTTTCAAATTTCATCACTCTCGTTTTAGAGATGCATTTTATGCCGATCTGTTTGAGTTCATAAGTTAATCGTTTACTTACTTTAACCGGAATCCCGCGTAATAAATGTTCTTTTGAATCAAACAAAACGACTTCTACCTCATCTGGATTAAGCCCTACTTTTTGTACTTCTTCTTTAAACCAAACACATATTTCTGCAGAAGTCTCAATACCAGTAATCCCTCCGCCAACAATAGCGATTCGCAATAGCTCTTGTCTTAACTCTTTCTTTTCTTCTGTTTTGGCTAATTGAATTAAAGAAATCAACTTTTTTCTTACATCTAAGGTTGTCTTCACATTTCTTAATGTTGTCCCGCCCAGCACACTTGGAACTTCTTGAATAACACTCCCTAAAGCAAATACAAGAAAATCATATTGCAATGTTCTAATTCTTTCATCCCCTATTTTTATATCTATTTCTTTTTCAGAATGATTACAAGCTACGACTTCTCCCTTTATATATTCCGTTCCCTCTTTACAATACCTTTTTAGCGGCACTTTTAAATCTCCATCTTCTACAACTGATTTAAACAATAAAACCTTCCGAAAATGAAACGAATTTTTGTCTACTAACGTAACTTTCACTTCTTTACCTAATAAATGAGCCAATTCTTTCTTTAATCCATTTAACAGATGAATACCCGCAAATCCTCCGCCTAAAATAACAATGTGTTTCATTTTAATTCCCCCTTTACCCTTAAAACGATTTCTCCTCCTCACTTGTGACATTTTGAGAAAAAACAAACAACATTAAACTTATTTCACACAAAAAAGAGCTAGGAGTTTTCACCAAGCTCTTTATATATTTACCTGCATTTTTCTCTTACTAACTCCTCTTTCAAACAATTACACCTTTCATAAAATTCAAACATCTATTGGTATGTATCACCGAACAAAGAATTATTATAAACTTTCAGCAATATGAACAACTTCTTTAATAACAAAATCAACTTCCTTATTGTCCTTAATTACAAATAAATAATCTGCTTCACCTTCCACTGGATCTGTTACATCCTCTTTTAGGGATTCAGCCTGCTGCCTAACAAGCACTTGTTCAAAATTAGAATAGGCGCCTCTAAATATAGCAGTACTTCGTTGACTTTGCAAAACACGTTCATGAAGAATATTATCTGGAATATCAAAGTGAACTAAAATACGGACAAACTCATCTTTAGTAAATAACTCTTCAAGCAAACTCAGTCGCCCCTTTCGAACATTTTTTGAAGCATGCTGTTATAACAATAAAAAACGCACGGTGAATCGTCATGCGAATTCCCGTGCGTTTTCCTTTATTAATTAATTATTAGCACCTCAAAAGTAAACCCGTTTATTTACTTTGCTGCTTTATACATCGCTTCTACTTGTTTTTGAACCTCTTCGCTCTCTAAATACTCATCATATGTCGATTGTTTATCAACTAAACCGTTCGGTGTTACTTCAATAATACGGTTTGCGATTGTTTCAATAAACTGATGGTCATGTGATGTGAATAAAATTGTTCCTTTAAACGCCATTAAACCGTTGTTTAATGCTGTAATAGATTCAAGATCTAAATGGTTTGTTGGATCATCAAATGTTATAACGTTTGCACCGCTTAACATCATTTTAGAAAGCATACAACGTACTTTCTCTCCTCCAGAAAGAACAGAAACGTTTTTCTTTACTTCTTCACCAGAGAACAACATACGACCTAAGAATCCGCGTAAGAAGCTTTCAGACTCATCTTGTGGCGAGAATTGACGTAACCACTCCACTAAGTTATATTCACTATTTTTGAAGAACTCAGAGTTATCTCTTGGGAAGTACGCCTGAGATGTTGTAACGCCCCATTTAAATGACCCGCTATCTGGCTCCATCTCACCTGCTAAAATTTTAAATAAAGTTGTAATTGCAATTTCATTGCGACCAACGAATGCAATTTTATCGCCTTTATTAACAGTGAAGTACACGTTATCTAATACTTTTTCACCATCAATTGTTTTAGAAAGGCCTTCTACTGTTAACAAATCATTTCCTACTTCACGCTCTGGTGTGAAACCAACGAACGGATAACGACGAGAAGATGGTCTAATATCATCCAATGTAATTTTATCTAATAATTTTTTACGAGAAGTCGCTTGTTTCGCTTTTGAAGCGTTCGAGCTGAAACGAGCAATAAAGTTTTGTAACTCTTTTACTTTCTCTTCTTTTTTCTTATTCGCATCTTGTGTTAATTTTAATGCTAATTGACTAGATTCATACCAGAAATCGTAGTTACCAACATAAAGTTGAATTTTACCAAAATCAAGATCCGCCATATGCGTACATACTTTATTTAAGAAGTGACGGTCATGGGATACAACGATAACTGTATTTTCAAAGTTCATTAAGAAATTTTCTAACCATTGAATTGCTTTTAAGTCTAAATGGTTGGTAGGCTCATCCAGTAATAAAATATCCGGTTGACCAAATAGTGCTTGAGCAAGTAATACTTTTACTTTCTCTGCCCCTGTTAACTCAGACATTTTTTTCGCATGAAGGTCTTCACCGATGCCTAGTCCTTTTAACAGAATTGCAGCCTCTGATTCTGCTTCCCAACCGTTTAACTCAGCAAATTCACCTTCTAGCTCTGCTGCGCGCATACCGTCTTCATCACTGAAATCTTCTTTCATGTAAATCGCATTCTTCTCTTGCATTACTGCATAAAGACGTGTGTGTCCCATAATAACTGTTTCAAGTACTGGGAACTCTTCATATTCAAAGTGGTTCTGTTTTAAAACAGCTAAACGCTCACCTGGTGTAATATGAATATCTCCAGTTGATGGATCAATTTCACCAGATAAAATTTTTAAGAATGTAGATTTACCAGCACCGTTTGCTCCGATTAAACCGTAACAGTTACCTGGTGTAAATTTTATGTTAACATCTTCAAAAAGCTTACGATCTGCAAAACGTAAACTTACGTTACTTACTGTAATCATTTAGTTCCTCCTAGTAATACCGCTGTTTTCAGCGTTTTCTCACCTTTTCATACGAAACTTATATCTTGCGACTCACGTATTTTAGGATATCCTCATTATAACGCAGTATTATCATGGAAGACAACGATATATTGTATAGCATACGATTATCGTTTTATCCTCCGTTTCTTCTATCTGTTCACTACGCTTAGTTAGCGGTAGTCACCACCGTCCGCCCTTGTCGTTTACCCCTCTCGTAGCCAGTGGCGTTATTTTTCGTTTTTCTTTGTTTTATTTCTTGACGGTTTTGACGATTTTTGCTAGCGGGAGGCTGGCGGTCTAGGAAACGACGGGGCAGGCTTCACCCCTAGGCGCCACGTTTAAAAAAAATAAACGTGGCGCGAAGAGGTGAAGTGCGTTTTAGCTAGCGTCAGTCGTTGGCTGAGGTTTCCGCGTACGCCCCTTCCGACTTCGGCGATTCCTCGCCCAGCGTCTTTCTACATCGCAGTACGTCCCACAATGCGTTAATTCTGACACTACACCCTGCCACCGTAATGACAACGTACGTCCACTCCTTACCGTTAATGGCCGTAACCGCCTAGGCCTGTACACGCACGGAAGGGTTATGCGTTTAGCGTACAGCGCCTTACTTTCCGACATCGGCTAGGCTCACCTGTTCAAGTGTTTAGTGTGGTGTTAGGTCATTCCCACGTTCGGAAATTACTCCCGCTCGTCCTAAAAAAGACAATAGGAAACTAAGCCTCGTGTACTTCGCTTTTAAAAACGAATAATTACATGAGGCTAGGCGGATAATTTCCGTTATTCAATTGTTAATACGCAATAGTTTCGAAGTGTTGTAAATTCATACTACATAAGTGATAAATGTATAAATTGCCCGCTATTTACCGATACCAAAAATTTCGTTATTTCGTAATTTATATCAATAGTATAATTTCGTTATTGCGTAATTACTTATTAAAATTTATACTTGAAATAAAAACATTTGTTATTACCTTGGTTTTAACTTTAGCGAGGAGGATAAATATGCCGAAGGTGCATGTTACTTTAGATAGCGTTTTAAAGAAGACTGGCAAAACCCAAAAGGAACTTGCTGAAATAACTGGAATTAGACCGGCCGCTATTAGCGAGTTATATAATAACCAACGCAAATCTTTAAATAGAGAGCATATCGATAAAATAATAACTGCATTAAATATTACCGATATAAATGAATTAATTACGATTGTAAATGATTAAGAATGTCGCTGAATAAGACGTTCTGTATTATAAATAATTCACATGCGGAATGTGCAAGAAGTTAACATTAATCAATTGGTTAAAACAAAAAAAATCGACCGCCCGTAATAGGCGGTCTTTTCTTCGTCTAATTTACATATTACATTACGATTTATATCATCGTAATACAAATACACTAGTCATTATATTGCGTTCTAAATTGTTAGACTCACATCAGTAAAATACGTGCTTAAAACGTATTTCTACCGTTATCTACGGAATAAAAAATAATCGTCTTAAAATGCGAATTTCGGCGTACCTTTCCGCACTATTTTATATATTTTGATCGCAGGCTAAATATATCTTCCTCTTCGCGAATACCTGCCGATCCCTTCCTCACATTTTTTACAACAGTCCAATTCGGGTTAGTTTCAGCGCCGATATTCTGTACTGTAAAGTTGCCGTCACCATATTTTCGGTGACCTTCTGCCAATTTCTCCGTTAAATCATTCTCATTTGATCTCGCCATCTTTGCGCCATCTCCCTTTTTTATACAACCTTCTTAAACTGTCCAACCAATCACACGTCCAGTCAATTGGAGATTCTCGTTTTCCGCTTCTATTAATTATAACACACTGTCGGGGATAAGTTCCGATAATAGCTGCTTAATCGCACTAGAAACGTTATTTTCTTCGAATGTGAATGAGCCGACGGCAGTTACGCTAAACGATGCGATTCCTTGCCGCTGCATTTTGTTTGTATGTGATTTATCTAACGCTTGTTTTACGGCTCTAGCTCTATCGTATTTATCTTCATAGCATCGCTTGCAAATCGGCTTAAATCCCCCACGCCCATTTCGATAATAGCTATCTAGCGGAAACTTTTCAGCGCAGGATTTACATTGCTTTACTTCGGCATTTTAGTTCTCCCTCTCTCTTCATAAATAAATGAGTAAAAAAGCGAAGCTATTACGCTTCGCCAAAAAGTACGCTATCTTCTTCGTAGCCGTTTCGAGCTTCATAAGCAGTCATTCCGCCGTCATAATTAAATCCCTTCGCCTAATTCCGATAGTGTCTGTTCGATTTCACTTTGCGATACTTTTGGCTTGTCAATGCCACTAGTAGTAATCTCTTTCTTCTCGACTAACTTGCCGCTCAGCTTGTAAAACAACTCCAAGGCCTTCACCGACGGTGTCGAATTGTTCGTAAAGTCACCGCGAATCAATGCGATTAATTGACCATTCGCCAAATCGATTTGACCGCGTAGTAGTTGGTCTGAAAGAGCTTCTTTATATCTGATAAAGTTAACATCGTTACTCCACGTCCATAATGTAGTACGGCTAATGCTTAACTCTTCCGCAATCTCTTCGAGGGTTTTCCGGCTTCTTCCTGCGAAACTATTCTCTACTAACTTAACCGCTGCATGCGCTTGTTCCTCCGTAATCTCCCTGTGTAAATCCCTAATATCCATTCCTGTTTCCTCCTTAAATTAGATGTTTGATTCGTTCGTAATAAGCTAAATATCGTTGAATTTCGGAATTAAAAAACGCCTCATCGTTTTGTAGACGATAAGAGCGCCGTTGTTGTTTCCTTGTCATTTCTGGTAAAGGTTTTTCGTTAGCTCTGGAAAAATCACAACCCCGTAATTCGAACCCTTTAAATGCGTCACGTAATTCTAAATCCTTAAATGCGTAATATATATCGCGACTAGCCTTTTCATAACTGATTTCGTTTGCATCGATAAGCTTCAACGTCTTGAGTAACTTCTGAAGGCATCCACCAGTCATACTATGCTCAAGGGCCGTCGCTTCACTTAATAGCAGAATATAGTCGCCGTATTTCTCATGAACCTTACCATATTGCGTAGGTTGTAATTTCTTAGTTTTTACTAACAAGGCGCTATAACCTTTAAAATATTTAAAAAGATGTTCTACTTTATCAGTTAATAACGTAGACAACTCTTTACCAACAAAACGTTCAGGGCGTTCGGGCGGTAATTCTCTCGCAATCCGTTCCTGTCGGTGAGCTTCAATCCTTTCTTGGAATTTTTCGATTTCTTTATCTAAATTGTCATAGTCGATAATTGATGTTTCCTTCATGTCATTCGCTCCTTTGTATCGTTTGTTTAAAAAGTGCCGCCAATATGAGACGAAATAAATAAACGAGAATTAACCGTTGCGTCAATTCTCGCTAAATCATTCGGCGTTAACGTAATCTCAACCCAACGCCCCCGATTGACTTTGCCGTTGTCATCTTTCGATAAGTAAGGGATAATATCGATATTTTCACCGCTCGTAGCTGTTATTGGTAGTTCATTACCGTCAACAGTAATTCGTATACTAGAAGGTACCATATCGATTTCATAGATTCCAAATTCTATTTCGTGGACATGATCCGGCAGAGTCAGTTCGTGGTGGTGACTTTCTAAAGTAACTTGATGCGTATGTGGCTCTAATTGAAAATCATGCGTATGATGAATCAACGTCATCTGATGATAATGTGGTTGCATTTGAACTTTATGCGAGTGTTTTAACTCTTCCCCTTTTACTTCAATAGCATGGTAGTGATTATCGAAAGTTGCGTTATCCATAGGCAATTTCGTTGACGAATATATAAAAAACGTCGGTGTAGCTGATTCACTTGTAACAGTACCACCGCCACCACTTGCGGTAGTTGTGACTGTCCCTCCACCTGCGGCTGTCGATTTAGATGCACCACCACCTGCCGAAGTTGAACTTACCGTACCGCCACCAGAACTAGATGTAACCGTCGTTGCTCCTCCGCCTTTTGTCGCACGCTCGAAAGCACGAAATTTACTCGTTTCAAACGAGAGAGACATAGAATTTAGGTTCACTAAATCATCCGGTAGATAGAACTTAATTTTCGCTGGGTGATCTTGGTCACAGTTATCTGAGAATGATGACGAGTCCATATTCGTACTACCTTGCGCGTACACTTCGTTGACTTGTTGCCGTTTCTCTATGTCCGCTTGTGTCGTGCCGAGGTCGTCCAGTTTATTAGCGATATCGAACGTTACATCTAACGGGTTGCCGGTAACGTCGCTTTTCCCTTTCCGCATGACTCGTACGACTACATCGATATTTAACTCTTCGTCGAATACTTTTACGAGTTTACCTACTTCATATTTTTCTAGTTCGTAAGGATCAATTAACTCGTAGTCTACCGCTTGAACCTCGTAAGTCACTTTCGGAGTAGACCGTTCGTCCAATAACGCTTTAGCTGAGTCAAATAACGATTGCGCGTCTTTAAATCGCCTATCGACCCAAATGTACTTGTGTAATCCGTATTGTTCGATGATGTTTGCGGGCGCTTCGATGTAATACTTGCCCGTTGGGTTGACGTCTTTCACCGTTAATTGATTGACGCCTTCTCCGTAGCCTAATGGATAGATACGCGTCATGATATTCGTAGGGTCGACGTGCTTTTTAATACCGCGGAGATTCTTACGGTAACGGATTTCTCCTGTGATTTCCTCGCTTACTTTAACGAGATTTAACGTCCACGGATACGTAGAGTCGTCCCACGTCCATTGGTACGGTTGGTCGAACGGTTTTGGTACGCTTAATAGTGGCCCTAATAGCGTGTTTTCGTTCTCCCATCCGTAATGGAAATACCGTTTGAAGTCGCATTTACCGAGTTTCCATCGCTTCACCTCTTGCTGCGATAAGATATATTCGAGGACTTCTACGGTCGTATGATTCGTTAACTGATGATACGAAAAAAGCACGTCATCCAATAGCGTGGACAAGACGTGCTCACAATTATACGTTATCGTTTTCGCTTCTTCGTTACGTTCCGTTGCGTTTGGCATAATACGGAACATTCCGATGCATTTATCTTGATCGAATATCTCAACGAAGTCTAGTTCGTCGATAGATAAGCGCTTTTCATCGTCGAAGGGCAAAGAAAAAGCAGCGTCCCAAGTTTCGTTGAGTCGCTGCTCGTAAGAGATTTTATATGCGTTTTCTAAGTACGCTTTAAGGCGTAGTTGTTTATCGTATAGTTTTATCGGTTGCAATGTATCACTGCTCCTTGTTTATTATTAATATAGAAAAAACACCCTACGCATTATTGCGCGGGTGCTACATCAGCGAACATTAAAAGGGATGGTTTAGTAACAACGGGTAGCGCTGCGACTACGCCTCTTTGTACACTCTCAACAGGCTCTTTTTTATCATAAATGTCCAAACGATAACCTGGTTTAAATTCGTTTTCAACAGTAGGCCCGAAGATAGTTTCTCCGGCACGTTCTTTCACGAATACAATACGACTCGGCAAAGCATACTCGATTTGTTCGTCCTTACTTGTGTAAACGTTGCGTGCCGTAATACTTGTTCGAGTAAGAAATTCTAACTTCGGCAATTCAAACGAATCGAATACCTCTTGTATTTTCTCGTTAGTCACATGTACCGGAGTATCTGAACGTACACCTTCCAAATGTGCAACTTCTGCACGAATACCTTGATTGGAACGTAATAATTTACCGACCTCTGGCGGAATAACAATTAAGTCCGGACGCTCGCCATTTACGTCATCGTATTTCCATAGCCATTCCTCAATATCGCCGATAACGTCATGTGACGGGTCACTCCAATCGCTACCTTTCGGTAATGTAATACGATTTTCTTGAGGAACGCCAAATTCAATATTCAACTTGAATCCGTTTTGGTTGTATCGAATTTCACCTTTCATTACGGCTTCTAGTTTCAATAGAGCGATACGTAATTGTAGTGCGCTAATAATATCAACGTTCTTCATTAACATCTTTTTAATAGCGCTCGCTCTTTCGTCTTCACTACGCGGTGTCATGAGCGCTAATAGTTCTTCTTCCGTGTAGATATTCTTCAATCCCATCTTTACAACTTCACCAATTTTAGAACCGACCGCGTCCTTATCCATTACTGGCGGTTCCGATCCATAACCGATTAATCCAGCGATGTGTTTTGTGTGCTTAACGACATCAAATGCGAATTTCATTTCAAATGATTCAACATCCGGTAGTACTTTATCCGCGAATGTTGGCGGTATATTTTGTAATACCTCCTCGACTGATAACTTTAATGCTTGTGGTTGAAATGGTTCTAAATGTGCGATTCCCATAGTTTAATTCCTCCTGTATTCTTGTTAATTTTTTGTATAAAAAAGACGCCTTCATTTAGAGAAAGCGCCCTAATGAAACTAAATCTATTCAACTTTTATAGAACTCTCTTTTGAGCTGATTCGACTGCGGTTTTCGTTTGAAGCCACTGCCATGTAATATCACTTCGGTGATCTTTGATAGCCGAGTACATAGCAACTTTAGAGTTTGCTTTTACTTGCATCTCGTCTGCGGCTGCTTTCCTTAAGTCCTCGTAAATACGGCGAATTTTCATCGTTCCCTGTACTCGTTCCATCGCTGTATTCCCTTTTAAATCATCTAATGTTCCTTTGATATTAGCGAATTGAGCCAGTACCTCACGAGCCACCTCACGTTCAAGAGATTGCAACTTCCCTTCCATATAGGAAACAGCTTCGGTTAAATTGTTCGACATGACTAATTCGGAAACGATAACGCCTGCTTCTTGTCGGACTTTACTGGAGTCAAAACGGTTCGCAGTTTTAAGTGCCGCAACCCCTTCTTCTGCTTTAGCATCCGCTAATCGTGATTCGATATCTTCTTTATAAAGGCGTTGTGTGATTGTGAATTCTGAGTCGTATTTTTTAATGAGCGCCTGAATATCCTCTTTTTTGGCAACATCAGTCAACCTCTCGTTTGTTTTAATTGTGTTTAACTCTTTTTGGAAGTCTTCTTTTAGTTTCTCTGCTTTACCTCTCCAATGTGATAACCCGTAATCATACGGAGCCGTTTCCTTTTTTTGTCTAATTAGTTCGTCAGCCGTTTCCTCGCTCACTGTATAGATGTGGCCAACTTGCTTATACTGCCCTTCTACCATTCCACTTTCTAAAACGTAAATGTCCTTAAAATTCATTTCAATTCCTCCTAAAATGTTTTTATATTTAACGCCTTATATGGCGTATTTTTAATAGATTTCTTCCTCTTCTTCAGTCCAAGTAGTCTCTTCTGGTCGGAGCACTTCGAAACTATCGTCATTGAAATATACAATTGTTTCTCGTTCCTCTTGTACTTGGTTTCCGACTATAATATTTGATTCCTCGCGATAAACTTCCATTTTCATATGTTTACCTCCGATCCATTTTTATATCTGTCAGACGCAAGTCGAATTCATTACAAACGTTGATTATTTCCCCCATAACCTCATTTATAGATTGAACTATTTCGAAACTATAACGTGAGAAAGCGTAGTCTCTTACGACCTCACCGGTTTCTTTTTCAATCACATGCCAAGATACGGAAAGTCCTGTTACGGGGTGGCTACGTATATTTATGATTGCAATTGCCTCGCTCAATTTATCACCCCTACTACACTAGATTTGCGGGATATCGCATCGTTCGCTAAAAGCTGGAGTTGATTCCGTTTCTTACCTAATCTATCCACGTACTTAAGACGTATCTCAGCGTCAATTAAACCGTTAAGGTCTTCTCGATAACGCCTATTGTGTATAAACTGCTTTAGATCACTTCGGATTACTATCCGTTTGACGTCTGCCGGCACTTCCTTTACTAAGCGCTCTAGCACGTATTTAATACACTTGCCCATCGAATCTATCTCGCTATCATCGACATAAAGGCTTGCCACTTTATACGGTGTATAGCTACGATTCTCTTCTTTGTCGATATGAAAGAAGTCCAACGCTGCACCTACGATGTATGCTTCGTTTGAAATGCGTAATGCTGTTAAATCTACTATTACGGTATCTGAAATTTTACGAATCATGCGTATACCACCTTTTCGTATCTCTTTAATTCCTCGATTTTTTCTTCAGTTAGATTAAACGTTTTAATAATTTTAACTTTCAACGAATCGCTCACTTTTCGATAACCCGTTTCAGCGTTCGAAATAGTTGTTACAGCGCTGATTCCTAAACGTTCTGCTAACTGCTCCTGTGTCAAATCTTCTGACAACCGTAATAAGCGAATTATTCTTCCGTCTATTCTCATTTTTTTCACTCCTTATATAAAAACTTATTAATAGATGCGATAACTTCACTTAAAGGATAAAAAATAGAGCCTATCCAAACGATAGACTCAAGTAATTCGATATGTTTAATAAACTAAAATAGGAGGAAATAAATAACTAAAACCTTGCGACTTCGGTTCCGGCTAATGCCTCCACCTCGCCGCTACTATATATACTATTAATCTAATTTCTAACGAATACAGAGGGGATTACGCAAAACTTTTTAGTTTTTTTTATAAAAAATATCGTACCGGTGGTAAATCTTCTTTCGTTTTAAGCGGTAGTAACTTACCGTCGAATGTAAAGTCTGATTTATCATTTCTTTTTCCATCGGCAATATTTACAGAAAATAAGATTGCACCTCCGGAATCCTTCATTTCTCCATTACTTATTTCCCACTCTACTTCATGTAATGGTCGACGAGGTACCCTTTCTTTTTTACCGTCTATATGTTTAATCGGACAATGGCCTTTACTTCTTTTGCGATAAATCACGCAAGTTTTCCTTGTCCCGCAAACAATATCTTGCGGATCGTTGCTATAATACGATTTATTATGCGCCAACGCTTCTACGGTAGCTAAAGTCAATCCGAACGACCTCTCACGTTTATAAATACTCATTATTTTATGATACGCATAGGTAGAAACTCCGTATCGTTCACGATTGTAACACGCTCTCGCTCGTCTATTATTTACTTCTCTTTCACAACTTGTTACTTTTCCGTTCCTAGCGACAGACATTCTAGAGCAATACGTTTTCTTCCCGCCAGGTATAGCGTCGTAGAAGACCTTTCCGCAAACGCTACATTCTTTAATTTTGTTCGCTGTAACCTTCCTTGCAATATGACGTGTAGCTACCGTCCCGTATACTTCCTTTAATACAGAATTGGGAATAGTTGAAGATACTAACTCAATTAGGTGTAACCATTCCTTACGATGGAAACGACGTAGATTTTTTACACCCTCTTGTAACTCGATGGCTCGATATTGGAAATCGTCGTCAAAATAAGCCTGTAAAACGTTTATAATTTGATCACCAAAAAACGTTAAAAACACTTCATTCGCTTCCTGCTGCTCTAAAAACTTGGTACCTCTTTCTTTATTTCGCACAACAATACCGTTTTCTTCCGTAGTAACCATTGCGTACATACACATTTTCCTTTCCGATTAAAATAATCGGGCATGTCGAATCACCCTAGGTATCGACTTTTCGACTCAAAATATGTACATATATAGTTAACGGAACAATTATAAAGACTATATGTTGTGCTATTTTCGTTTTTTATCAAAAGAAAAAGCACGCAATTTCTTACGTGCCTTATTTATTTTTCGTTTTACACTTCGTATGTAGCCCACTCTTTCAATAAACGGCGCATTCGACTAGAAGGTAGATACAGTTTTATCGGCTCATTATTTCGGATTCTTGACCGCCAAATCCACTGTAATAAATCAGAGACTGCAAGCATTTCTTCGTCAACTCTGACTCCGTGGTCCTCGAAAAACGATCGCTCTATTGGATTAAGGTAACGGTTGAATACATAAGCTAACACGCTTCGACTAGCATACTCATTTGTAGCCCGCATATTGCATGGAATAAACCCTTTTGTATAACCTTTTCCGCTTAAATCTACTTTGCTATCCTTAATAGTTGTCCATAGGATTTCCCCAGCCTTTGCCTTCGTGACATTACGAAAATAGTTATAGATATTCTTCTGAATACTTTCGAGTAATTCATCGTTTGCACTTCTCAACCACGTAGAACTTAAAGCGTTCTTTCTATTAGCAAAATCATTGAGTTTACCTTCATATAAATCGATTAATTCGAAGATTTCCTGGCGCCCTTCACCTTCGCGATTGTACTCAATTAATTCGTAATCAGTACCGTTATATTTAGCCGCCTTATATTCGCATTCCATACTATGTAAATCGTAGTAGTATCGCTGTATTTGACCTTTAAATAGGTACGTCATTACAAATACTTCGTCGAATGTTTTAAAAACTTGCGGAGGGAACGACCATATTAAAAACTTTCCGCGATGATAGAATAGATTACCCGCGTTTGCTAAGAGTTTGATATCGTAGAATCGACCGCTAAAATATTCGTCATAAACCCAATGCACTCTATTATCAATAACTTTTACGTATTCGAGATCAAGTAACGCTTTTATGTCGTGGTTGTTAATGCTGGCTTTTTCGATTACGTCCATTACCTCGTCCAAAATTAACGTATACCCAGCATCCGTTAACAGTTCGATAAGCTCATTGTCTGCCATCTGAAAAAGCGAATGAGTCGCTACAATATCCTTACCGCTCACAATTAATTCTTTTAAGCTACGTAGCTTACGCCCTTCCTCATTAGCGTTATTAGGCTCTACAAAACTACGGTTTGTTACCGCCCCTTTAACTCGTTCAACTTCATCTAAATATGGCGTAATGTATATGAATTTCTTATACGCTGGACTTTCGTTAATATGTTGAATCGCCCAACTTGTTTTACCGCTTCCCATAATCGAATCAATAACCGTAATTTTCTCCATGTGATCATCCCTTCATTTAGTTGCTACTACATACCGTTAACACTTTTCGAAGAAAAAAAGTGCTAGACCGACCTCCAAAACGTTGATATGACGCGGTTTGTAGGGCCTCGTCCTTAAAGAGGTATGTATAAAAGGTGCTAAATAATAAACCCTTGCACCCGACTTTTCCGCTATCGCTCCAAAGACGTCTGCTACCCTTCACTACTTCGTCGATAATGTATTAATGTATATTATCGATAATGTAATAATGATAGTGGCGGCGAGCGAAGCGAAGTCGCAAGGTTTCAATCTTTTAATGGGTAAAAATTACTCATTGGAGTTACTTGTGAAACTATGTAAACGTCATGATCCAACCAGGCTTAACCTTGCCTTCCTTTCTACTATTCGGCCGTATTCTGTTAAAACCGCCGATAAAGCACGCTCATCCAATTGAAACTCTCGGTTGATTGCCTCGTTAATTTTATCTGTAATCGGATAGGCATTTCGTTCTACTTTATTTATCATCGACTCCGTTACGCCACATATAACGCCCATTTCTGCTTGTGTTAGCTTGTTTACTACTCGTATTTTCCTTAATTTATCAGCGTCAATTTGCACCATCGCATAATTCCTCCCTCAAGTTTTCTTGAATAGTACGGAAAATAAAAAGACCGTATACAAACGATCTCGAACACTATATATAGAATAAACAAAACAAATAAGACACAATATATTGATTGACCTACTACGTATTGTATCACAAGCACTAAAGTAGACACATGACATAGATGCATTTTCTTTCTTTTTAATAAAAAGAATATCGTTAGCCGTCTGTACCACCCTTCATATTTTTACGCCTATAACAAGTTTGACGCGTACACTCCTAATCTCGCGCATCTTTTTCGAAAAAAAATAAAAAAAGGACATCGTCCGTCAAAACGATGTCCCTCCGTTTATTTACTTCGTCGTTACATAATGTAGTAAAAAATCTATAATACTTTTATCTTTGAACTGACTCACGTCCGTAATAGATAACGGTCGCTTGCTATATACATGTATTTCGAGAAAATTATCACTAAGGTCTTTCGTATCCAAAAACGTTTGGAAGTCGTATACGCCCATATGGTACTCATCTGCCGTTAAAAATAACGATTCATTCAGCATCATACCTTCCAACATACAAGTTTCGTAGTGATCGTCGATTGGAAACCTTCTTTCCATTCGAAATGCATCTCCCGCTTTTAACTTCATATTACGTTTCCCCCTTAATTTGATAGGCCGGCGATCTTGTTCCGCGACGATATACAATCATGAATATTTGCCGTATAACCATGCCTCTATATTGCCTCGTGCCTCCAATTAAAAACGCTTGCCGATGCGCCCTTGCCCTCGACGCACCGACTTCACGTTCACCTTTTCAATTTTTATAAAATGTACGCTATAAACATATCGACGGCGTATAACACCCCGCCTACGATAAAAGTTCCCAAATATAAACAGCAATCAGATCGTGATTCAAGACCAAAGTAGCCATTTAAACGATTTAGTTTCGTTAACATACGCCGCCTTCTTTCAATAGCGCAAACATTTCCATGACCGGCTTATGAATCGACTGTAGAGACACTACGTTCTTAGTACGATACTCCGCGAAAGCAAAAACGTAATAGTAGTCTTCCGTTTCAATGTAGACGGAAAGGTGTAACTTTCCGAGTATTTCGAATGACTTAATTTCGAATAATAGTACGGCATTGATGCCCGTCTGCTTTTCGATCTCTGTACGTAATTCTTGCGGTAATTCTTCGAAAGTTGTAAGTTGTGAAGCGTTGAGTAACGTTCTGAATTCGCGCATTTTATTTATCCCCTTTCCGTTTAGCCGTTTAGTGTAAATCGCGTTTAATGTTAGCGATAGCAAGTAAGAAATCAACGGCCGACATGTTTCCAATTTCTTCTAAACTAATAGCTGAATCATTAACAACGCCTTGTAAATCCAGGGCTTCTTCGCCTAGAATAATTTCGCCGTTACTACCGTAGATGAATTCCTGAATCTGAATGCCGTCTTCATATACCGATAAAACGTACTTTTCGTTGATTTTTACGGCTTTCTCGTTGCAAACCACGGATGTACCATCATTGTTTTCCAATACGATTTTCACTGAAACTTCTTGTAAATTCATTTTGAATCCCCCTTTATTAATTACGTTTACCGTAACTGTCAACCCTAAAATTACATTTTACGTAATTCTTTTTAGACTATATAATATAGACAAGGGGTGATACATAGTGGCAAAAAGAATCGAAATTAAGCTGCGTGACATATTAAAATCTCGCGGAATGGATCAGAAAGATTTAATCGATGATAAAAACGGATTATCTACTCGTACTATAAGTGAACTAGCAAGCGGAAAAATGAAAAGATATCCGAAAGAGGCGCTAGAGAAGATCGCAGATAAATTAAATATTACCGATATGAATGAGCTACTGTTGATTGTAGACGATGAGGAAGGCGCTGAATAAGGCGTCTTTTTTATTTGGAGAATGTAAAATTGAAAATGTAGTTGGGTCAATAAAGACAATAAAACGACCACCAATGGTTCAATGATCTTCACTCATTATTAGTGTTGCTTATGTGTTGCATTTTTCTCAACACTTTAGTAAATTCCTTCAACATTTTCTCAACGTTTTTCATGGACAATTGCACACTTTCTCAACACCATTAATACGCTAATATTAAATATTAATGCGAGGTGCTGAAAATGACTTTGTTAATTATTTTAGGGTATATATTTTTGGTGAGCATAAGTAATTTGAAGTCTTATAGCATTCATGTAACTTTCAAGATAGCTTCAGATAATAAAACAGCTTCAAGATGGTCATTTGTTAATAAATTGAAATTACAAACACTAAAAGAATTACTGGGAAAACAAGATTTCAACAAACTAAAGAATATTACAATCGGCGAGCTATCTATCCCTGTAGAATTATTTAATAAGTTTCTAGTTAAAACAATAATTCTTATAATTTTATTTTTGTACCGACATTATTTCGGTTAAATATAATCAAAGGTCACTTTTTATAAAATTATTAAATACTACGCTGTAGAATTTCACGTATAAATAATTATTTTATTTATTAACCGAATATTTTGACAAGTAAATATAAATTAGGGTACAATCCTATTGAATTTTAAATATCTTTAGGGGGGAATACAAATGGAGGGAGATAATAAAGGCGTAAAGAATATACCCGCTTCTAGACCCAAAGTAATTTTTTGATACGTCGATTTCTCTATCGCCTGGCGGACGGTCTTACGAAATACCTCCCCCGCCCCTAATAAAAAGAGCCGGCATTTTCACCGACTACAATTTAAACGTTTTTAATTTGTCCTCTATTTGTTCTTCTGTAATTCCGATGTATCGTAATGTTATCGAAGGGTGACTGTGATTTAATATCTTTTGTAACTCGGCTACATCCTTATGTTGTTTATAGTACCAATATCCGAACGATTTCCTTAGACTATGATTACCAACGCTCTCTACTCCTGCAAAGTCTGCGGCTTTATTTAGCTGACGATATGCCTGTGTCGGTGAGATTGCTTTGTCTCCTTTGCGTGATGGAAACATCCACTCGCTATCTAACGTAGATACATACGCCTGTACCTCATCGTATATAGAGTCCAGGTAGACTGTGCGCTTCTTACTCGTCTTCCCTTCCTTAACGATAGCTTTACGCTTACCCTTCACGTCCGATACTTTTAGCTTCAATAGATCACCGACGCGTAATCCCGTGTTAATGCCGATCAGGAACAGTATGTAATCTCTCTCGCTGCAATGGCGTTTCAATCCCCACTTCAGAAAGTTCCGATTGGCTATCTGTAAGACGGTGGAGACTGACGAAATGTAAACCGTTGTAAACTACCGTATTCAATTGCTTCTATATATAACGGATAAATAAGACGTTTTACATGTACGTTAAAAGTTTCGGTAAGGCTGCGTGTAATGAGAGGAAAGCTGACGAAAATCACAATGAATCACAACGTTAAACCTCTTAAATCCCTTGTAACTAACCGTTATTCCTATGATAGTTACTTTGTGATTTATTGCCTCGAAAAGTTTCGGAGGTGTGTCCGCCTGATCCCTTCGCCTAGTAAAATTCACAAATTACTATACCGTACTATATTCGATATATACCGTTTCTTCCTCATATGGCGCGGATTATCGGTATTATAGTCCCTTGTTGAAATTTCGTTAGAGGACGTCTATATTGACCGAAAAGCTGGCGAAATGGGAGGCGTTGGGAAGTCACTATTTTAGCTACTTCTATATATACGTAGTGAAATCGACACTTCCCATCGTTAGATATTACGTGAATTACGATGCACGGTTCCCGTTCGTGGGCGAGATAATCCAAGGGTGGAGTTTTGGAGGTGGACGTGCGTCGGGAGCGTGCGGCTGGTGAAATCGGTAGTTTAACGTAGTGTACAACGGTGAGAATAGTCGATTTTGTTCAGGTTTGTTAACTGTACGACGACATTGTCGCAAACGTTTCCTTTGTGAAACACGTTACGTCACGTAATTTAGGTCGTCTTAATTTCCGAAGAGTAACGGGAAGGTCAGGCGGATTGGACGTATTATAAAAAGGATAGAAAACGAGGAAAAGCCGACGTTATGCCGGCTTCTTTACAACGTTTCATTTGTTAGTAGATCTTGTAATTCAACGTCTCCTTGTTCGGCTTCTAATTTAGCTTTGTGTTCAACGTGATGTTTGTACGCCAATTTTAAATTCGTAACTTGCTTTCCGATAAGTTTAGCGATTTCGTCAGCTTGTTTTTCAGCTATTTTTGCCATACTACGAATTAATCGGTCTTTATCACTAGAGAGGCATAAACCTTCAAGATGAATTTCGTAATTAATAAGTTCAGGTTTGTTTGAATACCCAATAGAGGAAATAGGTATTTGTATTTTCTTTCTTCCTCTAATATGGATAGGTTCTTTAAATCTAATTTGTTCAGGTCCTACTTTTTCGATAATGTATTCATTAATTTGAGTATCATTTCCTTTCATTTTGATATGTACAATCACACCATCATTCAGTACTTCTTCCCGGTCGTAAACTCTTTGAAGGACTTCAGAATCACTTGTATGCCATTTGAAGTAATTATCGTTGATACAATCAGTATCATTTCTAAACATAAGATTCCCTCCTAATTTTTCTTATATTATTACGATTCGCCAACGTTTGATATAAACCTTTTACAAATGATAAAGACTTTCTGATAAAACTAACGAGTTGTATTATAAATACAAAAGTCACAAATGCGTACTACAAGTCCTAGCTAACAGTGAAGTTAAACATATGATTAATCCTCTCTGATTATGGTAAAATTGGAAACGTAGGCTTATATAAATAATACGTATATTTGGAGAGAGGAACGGAAGCGAATGCAGAAAAAGTTACAAGTTTTTATATCGTCAACTTTTACCGATTTACAAGAAGAACGACAAACGGCAGTACAAGCAGTTTTAAACGCTGGACATATTCCAGCAGGGATGGAACTATTCAAGGCGGCAGATACTTCCCAAAAAGAAACAATCAAAAAGTGGATAGAAGAATCTGATGTTTATATGCTGGTTTTGGGTGGTAGGTACGGATCAATCGACGAGGAAACTGACTTAAGCTACACGCATTGGGAGTATGAGTATGCGGGAGAACTAGGTAAACCACGTTTTGCAATTGTAATAAATGATGCTGCGTTAAATGAAAAAGTAAGTAAATATGGTGCAGATGTTTTAGAAAGAGAAAATTACGGTAAGTACCAAGATTTTAAAAAAGAGGTACTCAGTAAGATTTCAAAGTTTTACTCCGATTTAAAGGATATAAAAATCGCTGTGTTAGAATCTCTTAAAGAATACGAAAAAGATAAAAAATTAGCTGGTTGGGTTTCAGGGGCAGAACTTAAAGACGCAAATAATCTTATGAAAGATAATTATGATTTAATGAGAGAAAATGCCGAGCTAAAAAGGCAATTAGGAAAAATGCAATCACAGTTAAATAAAAATACAGAAATAGATGGAATTTCTTTTGAAGAAGTAAAAGCCTGCTTAAAGCAAGAAAGATGCCAACCGGCTAAATATGAAGTTGATCATGATTCATTTGGAGAAGAAGAATTTGACATGTATGAGTTATTCTTAATGTGCAGTAGCATGTTCGCATCGGGGGTTACTAATCAATATGGCTGTAGTAATATGGAATCATTTGTATACCATACAGTTGCCCCTATACTTATGAAATTTAGTTTAGTTGAAAAAGTAAAAGTGGCAGGTGTTAAATATCAACGAATTCAAACTAGCAAAATTGGATTGAAGTTTCTTAAATTAGTAACTTTAGAAGAGAGCAAGAAAACTGTCTAGCATTATAGGAATTAATAAAAAATTCTATTTTGTAAAAGCATCCGTTTTGGATGCTTTTTTCATCTAGATTATTAACTTTTCCCCTTCCGTACGGGATGTTTCCTTGCGTTCAATCACTCCGTACTCCTCTAACCGAATATCTCGTCCAACTTATCCGCCACCTCTCGTTGCATCGTCGGCAATACATGGCTATAAGTATTCAACGTCGTTTGTATATCCGTATGTCCCAAACGTTCTGATATCAACTTTACATTGACGTTCTGTTGTATGAGCATAGTAGCGTGTGTGTGACGTAGATCGTGAAAGCGTATCTTAGGTAGATCGAGTTTCTCCGTAAGATTATGGAATTCTACCCGACAATTCCTTGGTATTAACGGGTTTCCTTTACGAGCGCATATGACTAGATCATTATTGTCGTAGTCTCTACCGTAATACTTGCGTTCTTTCTTGATCGTTTCACGATGTAACTTTAACTCTTCAATTAGTTTTAACGGAATATGTACATTACGTATACTTGCGTTATTTTTAGCACCTACTTTAATCTTTCCCGCCTGAGTTAATGTTTGCCGTATGTAAATTATCTGATTTTCAAAGTCGATATCTTTCCAACGTAGCCCCATAATCTCTCCTTGACGCATTCCTGTTAGTAGCGCGATTACACAAGCCATATAAAAACGAGTAGGTCGATAAACATTCTTCCCCTCACTTATAAAACGATTGACTTCCTCTAACGTCCACACGTTGATTTCTGATGTTTTTCTTAACTTAGGTAACGTAATTCCTATCGTTGGATTCTCGTCAATTAGCTTTAAAACTTTAGCTTTTTTCAATGAAGCGCTAACTATCCTATAAATAAGATGAACCGTAGCAGGTGAATAACCTACATCAATAACTAGATCATTAACAAACTTTTGCATATATATCGGTTCGATTTGCTTTAATTGAAAGTGTCCTAACCTCGGTTTAATTACGTTTTCTAAGTAAGTTTTATGTATTTCATAAGTGCTCTCCTGTAAGTGGAAGGTACGTTCTTTCATCCACTCGTCTACATATGTAGCATATGATAACTTCGATAAATCCGAATGCTCACCGTCTAACATTTTTGATTTTAACTTCACCATAGCGTCGTGGGCTTCACGTTTTGTTTTGAATCCCCTTCTACGTACTTGTCGCCGTTTCCCTGTCATTGGGTCCCTCGTAATATTAAATACGAAATCCCATTTACCTGTTTGTTTATTCTTACTTACTGTACCGCTCATATTTATCCCTCCCCTATATTAATTTCGTATTATTTTATCGTTTTCCTTTTAAAAAAGAATACGTCCTTTATTCCACCTTTCCCGAAAAAAAATAACGCCACTAATTAAAGTGACGTTTTATCCTAAATCTATTTATAATTTTAACGATTTTATTGGCGAATACTGTTTATGGAGCGCTGCGACATCCTCGTACATAAATTGTACGTACCGTCTCGTCATAGCGATATCAGTATGTCCGAGAATATTTTGTAACGAGAATAAGTCTCCGCCGTTCTTTAAATAAAACTTGGCGCATGTATGACGGAAGGTATGTGGACTGACTCTAACGTTCTCTATCTTTGCTGCTCTTCCATAACGGGCAATCATCTGATGTAGCCCACGTTGTTTAAACAACTCACCAGATATATTACAGAATAATTGCTTCGTACTTGCTTCTCCCCTAACGGAAATCCATCGTTTTATGGCGTTTTTCGTACCGTCTGTAATCGGTACTTTTCTCATGCGGTACGTTTTGGCGTGCTTAACAAGTATTGAGTTTTCCTCCCAAATTACATCGGTCAATTCTATGTTTAGTATCTCATTTTGCCGGAGTCCACATTCTAACAGCACTAAGCATATTGCATAATTTCGCACACCAGTCCAAGTCGTCTTATCTATTTCTTTAAAGAATCGATTCAATTGATCTTTAGTAAACGTAGCAATTTCCTTTTGTCTATCCTTCAGTAATTTCACGTTTTTCATAGGATAGGTAGGAATCATTTTCTTTTCGTACAGCCACTTTAAAACCGTTCTAAAGGCTCGCAACCTAATATTTATCGTTGCTGGCGATAACTTTTTTTCGTTTTTCATATAAAGTATTACGTTGTCTTCGAGCATATCTTTCGTAAATTCATACGGCGGTACGTTACCTAAGTCTTGCTCATTCATGTATCGAAATATCATACGCGTTTCTTTTTCGTAATAGAACAGTGATGCTTCTCTAAGCCCACGCAACTCACCGTCCTTCAGAAACGCCTCCATAGCCTCTTTCCATGTCTCAACGTAATTGTGCGTCTTTTCTCCGATTAACCCAAGTTCCTCATCGTTTAAATAACGACTACGTTTTTTCTTCACACACATTCACTCCTTTGGTATCATACGACTACCCGAAAAAGTGAACGCAAGATATATATTGATATATTAACGTTTATAACCGTTTGTATGGCGTGAGAAACACATGCATTCTGCAAAACGTAAACTTACGTTACTTACTGTAATCATTTAGTTCCTCCTAGTAATACCGCTGTTTTCAGCGTTTTCTCACGCGTTAAATAAAAAAAGACAGATTACGATTCGCGTATTTTAAACTGTATCCACATTATACCGTAGTAAATATAGGAAAGACAATAGATATGTTAATCGCTTAAGTTTACTGAATTATTAGCGGATTATTTACGACAAGAACTACGTATCTATTCTTATTATGGAAAATTTCAACAAATAAATATGAATGAAGTATAAATTTTCTATGTGAATTTTTTCAATAATAAATCTTGTAGCCCTTCACGCAGTCACATTCGTTTGTTCATTCTCCTATTTTCGGCACAAGTCGTTTTTATTTTTCTCAATATGATACATATAGACCTCTACCGACAAAAATGTTAATATATGGTTACCCTATTCTTCTGACCTAATATTATTAGGTCTTTTTTTATGAATCAACTCTCATTATTCCTTTTTTTAACACCCTGTTTACACTATGCATCAATTCTCCCATTGCTACATACGCTCATGTCTGCATCTTTCTCCTTGACTACACTGCTGTTTTCAGCGTTTTCTCATCAATTACCTTAAGAGTAACAGTGTACAACTCACTTATTTTAGACTCTTGCTATTCTATAAATAGCAACGATAGATTCATTTTCTACAAGGAAAGCAGATCATTTTCAAAAGCAATTTCCATGTCTTTTTATCATAAATTTTATTTCTCTATCTTATACATAAACTACATATCGTCTAAATTCGATTCACTTCTAACAAAGGAGATGTTAATGTATGAGCTATCATAACAATCGAAGTGGTTCCAATGTATTAAAAATACAACGTAAAACTTCCCATTTTGATGCTTGGAAATATGAATCTATTTATAGATACTCTCCTCTATTTTCATATAAAAAGATTTTCAAAGTTTTTTTTCGTATCTTTTCCACAAAAAATTAAATAGCTAAAGTTATCGTATTAAAAGAGCTATTACAAACAATTAACCGATCATTACATCACTAAAGAGCCCTTTCTTAAATAGAAAATGACTCTATTAGCTTTGTAAATATTTAGCCGTTTACAATTTCCCCGCCATTTACATGCAGAATTTGCCCTGATATGTAAGATGCATCATCGGAGGCCAAAAATACATAAGCAGGTGCCACTTCAAACGGTTGGCCGGCTCGCTTCATTGGAACATGGTCACCAAAAGTAGTAAGCCATTCTGGAGGTAAGGAAGATGGAATTAATGGCGTCCAAATTGCTCCAGGGGCGACACCATTAACTCGAATTCCTTGCGGTGCCAGTGATGATGACAGCGAACGTGTAAATGAAACAATGGCTCCTTTAGATGCTGCGTAGTCAATTGCATCTTGATCTCCAGCATAAGCACTAAGGGATGTTGTATTTATTATGGAGCTCCCTGAATTCATGTACGGTAAAGCAGCTTTCGTTAAAATAAACTGTGAAAAAACATTTGTGTGAAAGGTGCTTGCCCGTTGATTTGAATCTACATCAAGTAGACTATTCCTTATGTATAGTACACCCGCATTATTCACCAAAATATCAATACGACCAAATTGCTGAATCGTTCGCGTTACAACTTGTTGACAATGCTGCTCATCCCTAATATCACCTGGAATGCTAATACAACTACGGCCGTATTTTTTGACATATAACTCTGTTTCTTTTGCATCACTATGTTCATTTAGGTATGAGATCACAATGTCTGCCCCCTCTTTCGCGAAGGCTACAGCGACAGCTCTTCCAATTCCACTATCTCCACCAGTTATAAGCGCTACCTTATTTATAAGCTTACCGGCTGGTTTGTAATTGGGGTTATCAAATATAGGTCTGGGGATCATTAATGATTCAATGCCAGGTCTACTTTGTTGTTGAGGCGGGAAACCCATGACATACACCCCTCTCCGCATTTTTCTATAATATATTTTTATATCTAGGAAAATATATCCTTTTCATAGAATTAAGTATGAGGAAGTGAGTGCGTAAATTAGGATTTTTAACATTGTAAATGCTTATTTTTTGCATGTAATAAAACAAAAGACAATCCTGCCGAGATACAGATAAGTACTGCACCAAATATATACACCATTCTAACACCAAAATATTCAGCTATAATTCCAACTATAAAAATAGAAGCACTCGAAACCGTTGACAATAAAACATTACGAGATGCATATACTTTCGGAAGTAATGACACATCTATGTTTGTTTGAAATGCAGTTTGCTGTGCTACATCCCGTATTTGATATGCCGGTCCCATGGCAATACAAAGTATAAGTGATAAGACGGGAATACTACTAAGCCCATATAACAAGGTAAGAACGCTAAATAAAAAAGACCCTGCTGCCATACTAATTACAAGATTTTTTTGAATTTTTTTCGCTAGATATATCGTTATAACTCCTCCTACAATTGTACCGATATAATAACTAGCGTTAATGTACCCCCACCATTGTTCTCCTTTGTGGAGTATTTCTTTTACATAAACCAATGTAATAGCACCAACCCATATTTGACCTGCAATCCCTTCAATTACATCCATTAATGTAACCAATCGCAGAGTTGAATTACTCCAAAGGTGAAGCCACCCTTCCTTCATAAGTGTCCATTTAGATGCCCCTTGATTTTCTCTTATCTGATTGTACAGAGAGCGAACAGCTATGTATAAACAAATAAGAGAAATCCATAACAGGACAGCCGTTATTAGTAAAGTAGGAGTATATCCTATTTTTACGACAATAAATCCTGTTAGCGTATAGCCACCGATTTGTACCGCTTGATTAGAAATAGATAACAAGCTATTGGCTTTTACAAGTTCTTCTTTTGAAACAATTTGAGGAACGATAGAATTCAATAAAGGGCTACCCCATCCTTCTACGCAAGAAATTATCAATATGTAAAAGAATAAAATATAAATATGGGAAGTTAAGAATGGGAATCCTAAAAGTAATAAAGTAATAAAAATAGCCTTAGTAATTTGCAAGTTTACAAGTGCTTTTGACATGGAGATATTTTGTATAATTAGCGGCGCTGATAATCCGGCTATTAAACTTGTAAAAGCTTTTAAAAAAGGAAATAAAGAAGCGAATAATACAGATTCCGTTTTCTGATAAATAAAGGTCGTAATAACCATGATATATACGACATCAGCTAACGAGATGGTTGTTTGAGCTATCCAGAATGAATAAAATCTATAATTTTCCATTTCCAACTCCAGATAAGAAGTATAATTTAATTAAAATTATCATAAAATAAATACTATTACAAATAAATAGAATTTAAATGTTTGATACAAAAAATTCAAAAAATAAAACTGATAACATCTTCTTCAAGCAAACTACTCTTTAACCGAATAAATTGTTGTATATATAATACCATAAAAGGTAAATCATCCCTCGTTCATTTTATATGTAACACTCTTCACGAATAGAGCCATCTTTAAAGAACATAAAAAGCGCTACGTGCAATTATCTTTAGGTTAGGTAAGTGTAACGTTTGATATTAAAAGGACCACAACATTTTAGACATATCTAAAATGTTGTGGTCCGATTTGTTTTCTATTTTTATTAACGCACCCGTTTGTTTAAGTAAATTTATTCACAAACTTTACCCTTTATTTGATTTTTTATCAAAAAGGAGAAACTGCAATGCTCTATTTTAAAACTGTCTCGGCTGGGGTAAATGCTTCCCATTGATTATATTTCGTTGTTATTGATGAAATAAACCAATACTCTCTAAATGGTTCTATATTCTTTTCCACGGTTATAATCTTCTGCCGACTACCAAAATCTGCATATGAGGTCTCTAAATCATATTTAACGGTATACCGCATTCTGGATTCGCTAGGCTTTTCTACTTTGGTAAAACGAAAATTACTAACCCAAGGGCTTGACTGACCTGTCACCCAGTGAGTTTGCTCAAATTTTATCCTTGATTCTTTCTGAAGCGAAGGGGACAACATCGCATATTGAACAGCACCGCTTCGATTATTCACGCCTAATATCCACAATTCAACGACTTGTTTCGGTTCGCCTACGTGCAAACCAGTCATAAAAGACATTAACTGGATTTCTAAAGGATTGAGTTGTTTTGTGGCTGCTATTGCAGGATTATTATTAAAAAACATTAGTAAAAATAAAAGCATTATAAATCGCAATAAATTCACCTCTAAAGTTTATTTTCTTAGAGGTACTATTCTACCTGTAATTATTATTGATTCGTTATCAAACGATTTGCATGTATAGAGATAATAAAGTTGTTTAATTTATATTATCAAGACCTAAATCAAAAAAAGTCATAAAAAATAAGGAGTGATACATATTAGTCAATGACTAATATGTATCACTCCTTTACTTCTTGTTCAACAATCGCGCCCTTTTCTGGAACAATAACATTTTCTTTTAATGATTTTTCATCCATTCTGACTTATTCAATATATAGTGATTATATAGTTCATTTTCTATCGTCTGTTGACTCAGATAAGTAAATCCACATTTTTCAATTACTTTATTTGATGAAACGTTGTTAATTAAAGCTACTGCGTTAATGACTTCTAAATTTGTATTTGTAAACAAATAGTCAATCAATCCTTTAGACGCTTTAGTAGCATAGCCTTTCTTTTGATATTCACTTGAAATGGCATACATAATTTCTCTATTCGGTAAAGGAAGCTCATCTTTTATGCCTGTACAGCACCAACCAATAAATTCATCCGTTTCCTTAATAAATACCCCTAGTTTTAAAAAATGACCATCTATGTTTGATGTATTTACAACGGCATCAAGAAACGATTTATTTGCTGGTATTTCGTAATTGGTAACCCAATCAACCCTTTGTTCTTTTGTTGATTTCCAGTCTGGCAAAAAATTAAATATTTCAGGTTGATTTGATATTCTGTAAATACTATCTGCATCTTCAATTGAGAACTCTTGAAGATAAATATCTCCACAATCTATCCTAAATAATTTTTCTGATGTTTTATGTTTCATAACTTTTCCCCTTGTAATTTTTTTACTTCAACTATTTGAGTAATCTAGTTCTATTAAACCACTCTTTTCCAGCATAACTTACAAATTCAAGATGAACCTTCTAATTTCCTCTTTTCCTTAACAATCTGGCCCGATTGTTTAATAATAAATTCCTTATAAACTAGAACTTTTTATAAACCTCTGCATAAGCAACTTTTAATTGCTCACGTAATTTTTTATTTTCTTCTTCTAACTTCTTATTCTTACGTTTAAGCGATTCAATAAGAGCTTCCTTATTGTTATCGTTCATTTTACGTTTTATTTGTTGTTGAGTTAAGGATTGCGATTGTTGCTGACGTAATGTCTCGATTCGTTCCCTAAGGTCGGAATGGTTGTATAATGTTGCCTTAGCTACACCAGCTTCACTTGCAACGCTATTAAAATTAATGTTCTCATTAGCTCTTACGAGCCTTTGAATAGCCTCATCGACCTTTATATAGGTCTTCTGTTTTCTTTCTTGGTGAAGCTGTTTTAAATGCTCTTTACGGTTATAATTAACTATTCGAAACACCTTGCTTTCTTTTTATCCGATCTAATCTTCCGAAAATAATATTACCTTGTTTTAAAGTTTGATAAATGTCTTGTAATCTATTAAAGTTCTTCTCATTTTTTTCAGCGATTTCTTCTCGACCATATTGTTTCGCTACTTCAATCATTTTTGATGTAGATTGAATATGAATTTCGTATTTTGCAATATCCATTTCTGACAATCCAATGGCTAAGTCCTTACAAGGATTTCCTCCATTACACGTCAAACAAGGTGGTTCTTCGGCATATGGGCAATTTCCGTTTATTCTAGCACGACATGACCCGTAAGGGTTATCAATAGCTGTTAATTTATGATCTCTCCATAATGTTTCTAAGATACCTTGTGGGATATTACCACTATCTGTGACATCGTAAACTTCCCCATTTACGTCGAAACTAAATACACCTTGTTTAACGGCTTCTTCAAATGCCTTTCTTTTTGTATTGTCTAATAATCGGGCATAGCGTAAAGTCATCTCAGGAGAAGCATGTGCTAATAGTTCCTGCACTGTAAAAATATCGGCGCCACCATTTAACATTTTAACTGCATATGTATGACGAAATTGATGAGGACTAAAGTAAAATAAGTTTCCATTCTCATTCGTAATATTTTGGTCAATTGTGTAGGCATTTAATTTTTCTTTAACCCATTTTTGACTATAGGGTCTTCCTTTCCTTGAACCACGGTAACGTACAAAAATATAATTATTTGGGTTATTCTCTTTATTACTGTTTAGGATGGATTTATCAATCAAGGCTACAATTATATTAGCTAAGTCATTGTCAATGGGTATGGAGTGCCCTTTTATATATGTTTTTTCAATATCAGTCACCAATTGGTATTTGCCATTTACTTTTACTAAGCAGTCTTGTTTAAGACCTAATATATCCGAAATACGTAGACCAGTTTTAAAAGCAATCCAAACAACTGGCTGAATTTCTGGTTGAAGTTTGTTTATATTTAAATAATTGCTCCAAAACAACATCTGGTATGTAGTTAACTTGGTCAAATGGTTGCTTCTCTTCACTATGTTTATCAGAAGGGAATATAAGTGAGTTAATAGATTTAGAAGGTGCGATATTGTAAGCGAACAGCTGAAGATCACTTAAAAATCTATGAATGGTTCTTAATGATTGATTTATATACTTAGCAGGATTAGATTTTTTTGAAACTTTTTCACTACGATATTGATTTAGCCATTCTAAATATAATTCAATATGTTTTCGTTCTAATTCACATAAGTCATTCCATCTTGGTTCCACTGAAAATATAAAATTAAGAAATTTATGAAGAAAACTCATATAGCTTGAAGCTGTTGCCCATGAGAAATGCCCACCCAATAACCTTTGTTTAAAATACTTTTTTAATTCCTTTCTCATATGAAAATTGCTAATTAAGGTGAAGTTTATCTTACTTTGTCCACCAGACTCATTGTATTGAATAGAGAATTGTTGATTTAAAACTTTTACATCCCAAATATCTTTATCCCATTCGGTTCTGTAATCATAAAAATTGTACAGATATTGGTAAATTATCTTTAGAAAATTAACTAATCCAGTATTGCATAAATAGGCTTTACTCTTCGAACCTGAACTTATATGTTTTTTAGTTGGAACGTTCCGACTAGCTAGCCAACGATTCCAAGAAGAGTTAATACTTTCAAAGTCAATATCTAATAAAGAAGAAAGGAAGGGATATTTCTCATTAATGAAATTAGCAAATGTTTTTTGAAACTGAGCTTGAGTTATAAATAATGTTGATAATGCCCATTCATCTTGAAAAAGTTTTTTATAGAAAACAAATTTCAATTCTAGTCTCACTCGTTCGTTCTTAATATTAAAATTTATGGATTTTGGAATTTTTTTTAGACCGTTTTTATATTGTTCTTTAAAGTTTTCAATCGTTCCAATAAAACATATATCCCATTGATTATTCACTAAAAAATAGGGATTTTGCACCTTGTTTGCTGCTATTGATCCGTCCTCTTTGAAGGACTTTTCTGTGTAGGTAGATATTTCTAGTTTTAGCTGTTCATGAAAACTTAATTTTTCTATAATTAGTTGCTTAACATTCATTAATTTCAAAACCTTTCATGATTTCTTATTACTTCAAACGCATGCTGAGCCTTTTCCCAATTCTTACGAATTTCTTCATCCGAAGGATGGAGGTACATGTTCATCGTGGTTTGAATTTGGGAATGCCCTAACCGTTCTTGTACTTGTTTAATATCTTTTGTTTGGTTATAGTACATTGTGGCATGTGTATGCCGAAAAAGGTGAGGGTAAACACTTATACCAGTTTTCGTTCTTAGCCGTTTAAATAAAGCCGATACATCCTGTATATTCCATGGCTTGTCCGGTCTTGTCCCCACGAATCTTGACAAAGACAAAATTAGTCTTTAGATCAAATTCATCTAAAACTTCATACAAATAATCATCATACAAGTCCATCAACGACTGAGATACATAGATTTCTCGCTCTCCCGTTTTTAACTTTGCTCCGTTTTCCAATTCTCCTCGGTCTACTAAATTAATTCGATGTCCGTTCTTATGGTCAAAAATGAAATCCTCCATGAATAGCGAAAGTACTTCTCCAATTCTCAATCCGGTTTCAAACAACACTTGAATTAACAATCTATCTCGTATGTTAGTGGTCGATTCAATTATTTTCTGCACGTCATCTTTAGTTAACACTTGTATCCTTTTTCTAGGTTCTTTTACTTTTAAAATATTTCTGTTAGAGGGTCTTCCTTTATTTACATGATATAGAAAGTCCTTATATCTTGTTCTACCCCCTGTAAAAACTTGTTTCATCAATTTTTGAATAATATCGTTTTGAAATTCTTCATTTCGAAATAAATATTCATAGAAATTAGTTACAGCTGTAATTGTAAGATTCACTGTCTTTTCGGTTTTCTTTGCTTTCATAGGCTGTAGGGGAGTAACTTTTACGTTTTCATAAGGATTTCTCAACCATGCTACAAAATCCACCAAATCTTCTAAACTAATATTTTTAAAATCTTTTTTCTTCTCGTGTAAATAGACAAAGTATTGCTTTAAGGCATAACAGTATGTCTTCTGTGTATTGCTACTTTTTCCTGTTGTACCCAAATACTTTAGATATTTCATCACAGGAAGAACAGGAAAACCTTCACCATCCAATAACATGTATCTTCTACTGTTATCCTCTAAAATTACTTCTTGCACCTTCATTACCTTCATCTCCAAGATCAATTCTTTTTGACGCTCGGTCTAACGACCTCACTACGCCTCCCGCTGTGGGCTACGTCCTCCAACAATAACGATATTTTATTTTTGATAATTATAATAGACATACTATACATACTTTTTAATATCCATATAACAAATCAACTATGTACAAAAAAGAGGATATATGCTCATATATTGAACATATTGTCCTCTCATTATTATAGTATAGTTAAAAAATAATAAAGTTGTTGTAAAAATTCCGGTCATGTTATTCAGCAATTGGGCCAGATTATAGAGTGATTTTATTAATTGTTTCGTTAAGATTGTGAAGAAGTGTATTTAAGTCAACGTAGCAGTTTAGTTTAATGGAAAGTGTCATAATATTAATAATTTTTAGAAATGTAGGGAGAAAAATGAAGAGTATTAAAAGATTAATTCAATTCATCTTAGTAAGTACATCATTCCTAATTCTTAGTGGATGTTATTTCCCTAAAGATCAACTGAATCAACCAATACAAGAATATTTAAAAACAAACTATGGAATACAAGGTGAGTTTTCTGTTATTCGGACAGATAATACTTTTAATGGGATTGGCCATCAAACTTATGTAGAAATGAAAAAGCCATATCGAACTTATCCATTCCTAATGATTGAAAAAGATACTTTGAAAATTTTAGAAGATCATAGTGACGATATCTATTTCGAACAATTCAAGGGCGCATATATTGAGCAACATCCAGAAGTAGTTCAAGTAATGAAACAGATCATAAAAAAATATGGGTTAGTAAAATATCCTAATAAAGCTGTCCCAGAAGAAAATGGTCCTATTCGTATATTTCCTTACGACAACATTGGGGTAAATGTAAATAATCATCAAGAGCTACTTGATGATTTTAAAAAGACCCAAAAGATAGATACTACTGAACTTTTAACTAAATTAATACCAAGTGACTGCCGAAATGAAAATCGTAATGGCAGGTATTTAGGTGTGGTGAATTTTCTATTTAGATTTGACATGAATAAAAATAAACATCCTATTCCAAAGGCCAAAGATCTAATTGAGGACTTTCAAAAAAGTGGAGTATTAACAAAAGGAATATACAGTATCGATATGTTTGTAGAGGATACAAATCCTGATCACTTTGTGGGATGGGAATATAATAATGTAGCTTTATTTGAAGTAGATGAAAATGGTGAATACACGATAATTGCTACTCCTAAATATGATGATTTAGATAGAACTTACTATTATGGTGATTACGCAGCTAAAAAAATATAGAATAGAATTTTAGGTTGAATTATCCCAAAGTCCAATCGTTTATTTAATTATATAGACGCACTAGTGTTGCATAAAAAGAGATTGAAAATTCCGATTTTTAATCTCTTCAATTCAAAACCAAAAAAGGAAACATCCCAATAAAGGTGGACCTATCCATTTGGTTTTTATTTACAATTAGACTGTGGTGACATCGGCATTTTGCTTGTTAAGGCACGACCTTTCCTTCAATTTTTCGAATCCAGATATGTGCTGGTTTCCACAAAGCAGCCCTTAAATAACGGCTAATTTGCAAAATTTTACGTTTACTTTCCGTTTTGAGCTGTGCGAGCACATGCAGACAGTAGACAATGAGTGCGATGAATATCTGATTATGCACCGCCCATTCGCTTTGACCATAGAATTTTTTGATGTATAAATGTTGTTTGATCCATTTGAAAAACAGTTCAATCGCCCATCTTGATTTGTACATATCCGAAATTTCTTCAGGCCCTAAATCAAAGCGGTTGGTAAGTAAATGAAGCATATTCCATTTTGAATCGACGACTTTTAGTAAACGAAAAAAGTTTTCTGCGCGATTTTGCGTCGTACCAATGAGTACCATTTGATCCGATAAAACAGAGGAACCCTCGGGTATTTTAAAATCGTAAATTTCTCGTATGACCGCATTTTTACGCATCCTAGAAAGGAAAAAGTATCCATCATCTGTCATACGATCGAATCGTTCATAATCTAAATAACCACGATCAAAAACGTACATACATTCTTTGTCATCTACGTGTTTGGTCCTTTTTAATGGATTTGGACAGGTTACCACCTAACTCCATCTATTATAAATGACTTTTTCTATGCGCAAAATAAAATAACTAAAAATTTTGAGTATTTTGAAACTCGGGATATTTTAATGCAACACTAGTGCGTTTACGTTAATTAATTGTTAATGAATGTTAACAAAATAAAATAAACACCACTCGAAGCATTGAACGGTGTGTTCTATCCAGATATAAAGATTATACTCTTATCCCTTTTATCACCACATCAACAATCGATTTTGCAAGGTTGTCGTCCAAAGGTGCATGTCCTGTAAGAAGTCGATATATCATAGGCCCATAAATTAAATCAATGATAATTTTAGAGTCTATATCGTTTCGAATCTCGTTGCGATCAAATCCCCGCTGCAACATAACTTGCACAGCATTTTGTCGACTGACTAGAAACCGTTCGCGAAATATGGTAGCTATATGAGGATCGTATTGACTTTCAGCAATGAGTTGGGTAAACACCTTACCAATAGGACTTTTATAAAACCGCATAACTGAAAGTAACTGTTGTAAAAAATCTTCACGTACAGATCCAGTATCAGGTATTTTAACCTCTGCTTCCATTTTAAATAGAAAAGCATCTATTGAAACTACATTCTTATTTGGCCACCACTTATAAATAGTTGCTTTGCTAACCTCAGCACGGACAGAAATCTCATCAACAGTTGTTTTCCGAAGTCCTTCTTCAAACAAAAGTTCGATAGTAGCTTTCAGAATACGCTCACTTACTTTATTGCTGCGGGGTCTCCCTCGCTTATGCTCAGAATTTGATTGTTTTACCTCGTAATTAACCAATTTGTTCATCCTCTATATTTGTGCTTAATGTGACAGTTTGCCAATTATTTAAATCTGTTTTGACTTGTTCAAGTTTTGTTTTTATTCGCTTTAGGGAATCAGGCCCCAAAACAAGTCTTAGTGGTGGATCATCAGCTGCAACAACCTTCAAGATAGCTGAAGCTGCCTTTTTAGGATCACCAGGCTGATTACCGTTACTTTCATTAGCCGTTTCTCGTGTTTGTCCTGAAGTATTTGTATAATCTTTAATAACTGTATTAACAGAACGCATAGAACTTGCAAGAAAATCGGTACGAAACATTCCTGGTTCGACAATGGTAACATGAATACCTAAAGGTTTCACTTCTAACGATAAAGCTTCCGATAATCCTTCCACTGCAAATTTAGTGGAGTTATAGATTCCCCATCCTATAGAACCTGAAAATCCACCAACTGAAGAGATATTGATAATATGACCGGACCTTTGGGATCGAAGGTGGGGTAAGACAGCTTGTGTTACAGCATGCAAACCAAAAACATTAGTAGAAAATACTTGTTTTACTTCCTCCAGGTTCGCTTCTTCCACTGCGCCTAACAGCCCATACCCGGCATTATTGACCAAAATATCAATATGCCCAAATTTTCCAATGGCTTTTTCGACTGATTCTTGGATTTGATAAGAATTCGTTACGTCTAAAGGCAGGATTAATAAATGATTATTATCTTGAAAAGATTGTGCTAAAATTTCTGGTTTACGTGCTGTAGCTACTACCATATCACCTTGTTCAAGTGCTGCCTCAACTAATGCACGCCCAAATCCTTTTGAAGCCCCAGTAATGAACCAGACCCTATTATATACAATGTTTTCCTTTTCCAATGTGCATACCTCCATTTTTTAGGGATTTTTACTGATAATTATATAGTAAACTAAACGTTTAGTATTGTATACTTTATTTATCAAAAATGTAATAGAAAGGGTTTCACACACCTGTCCTTACGTTGTGGATGAAAACGGAATCCACATAATTTATGTTGAGTCTTTGTTAAGAAACTCATCAATTAATGAACATGTAATATGCGCTAGCAATTTTAGCTGGTGGAATTTACATGGCTATCCAATATAAAAAGGGTTTTTCATAAGGAAAGGTCAAGGAGCGGGGCTCAGCCACGGATTGAGAGGAGCTGGATCAGGTGAATAATGCTTTGTTCGTTGAGTTGGCTAGTATTTTTACCTTAAAGCCTGTCCTTTGAAGCTTCAAGACTCGATATACTCCATGTTAAAACAGTGTAATTATTCCTCTGAGGATTTCAAGGAATGGATAGTAAATATGGAGAAACATGAAATTGGCTGCTACATTGCCAGTATCAGACTGCCTGATGATAATCAACCGCTTAAGCCTGAGATTGATGATTTACCATTTTAAGAAGCCACCAATCACCGTGTTTGAATGATGATTGGTGGCTTTTTTATATACGGTGGTGCAACTTATGATATTCAGTGGTGCATTTCACGATATTGAATGGTGCAAAAGATGGTTAGAGTGGTGCAATCGGGTGATAATATTCAATAGACCACACATATTAGACATATCTAATATGTGTGGTCCTTTTAATTTCAACTGTTTCACTTATCTAACCTAAATATAATAAAATATAGCGCTTTTTATGTTCTATATCCATTCGAAATGATTAAAAGAAATCATAAAAAAACGGCTGCTCGGAAGGAATCAAATTTTCAAATTGTTTTATGTCTTTTTCCATCCCAGAAATGACACCTATTTGAGATAATTCCCATGGACTTTTGTAACCGAAAAGCGCTGTAGACAGTGCATTAATGTTTAAGTCTAGTCCCTTATCTTTTAATGTGGCAGCTTCTTCTTCGCTTACCATAACTGCTTCTTTATCTCGTAAAACTACTGTTTGATTATTCCAATGTGCAAATGAATCAGAAATATGTAAAATAACATCTTCTTCATTATGTTCCCAAGCAAATGGATATTGCTTAATAAAACGTTCAACATCAACGATTCTAACCATAAAGTATGGTTTTACTTCCGCTTTAATGCGTGGTTCTTGAAGTGAAAATAGCAATGGTTCTTTTTCATGAGCGATTATTTCAAGTTCTTGAATCATTGAATCATGCTGACAAATGAAATTCCATAAACCGGTTCTAGCTTCGCTGTTTAATGGTACGAATTCTTCTACTTTCATCTTAGAGCTCTCTATTTTATACAAAATGTAGCCCATCGGCTCATTCGCCTGATTATAATAAACGGCTGCATTAAGATCACCATAGACAAAATTTAACCAAATATCTCTATCTCGCACTAACATACCTGAATATTTCTTCGCAAATTGCTCATATACGATTTCAATCTCATGCAAATGAGAGTCCTTCTTACATCGTTTAATGCTTCCTGACACATGTTCTTTCATAATTAAATCTGCTTTTGTTAATGAACATACAAGGCGATTCGCAAACAGCTCCCATCCATACTTCCTGTAAAAAGAAACAGAAAATGGGTGTAACATGGAAACGCTATAACCATCTTGTCTCATCGTCCCTAAAACATGTTTTAATAATTTTTTCACATAACCGTTTCGTCTAAATTCTGGGTATGTAGCTACTCCTGCAATCCCGCCCATTTTATACTTTTCTTCACCTAAAAATATTTCAAACGGGATAAAGTGTAATTTTGCGGCAAGCTCTTTTTCTTCTAATATCCCAAATATTTGATGATACTTTTTCATAAGCTGAAGACGTTTTTCAATTTGATCTTCTGCTACTTTATATTGAAAAGCATATTCAGATAGTCGAATTGCCTCTCGGTATTGTTCTTCTATTAATTGAATTATTTCCATGCTCCCGTTCCACCTCCATTGTATTCATAACTGCACACTTAAATATAACGCAATAGTCAGAAAATATGTAATTTAAAAAACAAAACCCTCTAGATTTTATAGCTATCGGGTTTCCAACTTCAATTTCTCAATCTCTTCAAAAAATCCTGGATATGATACGAAGGCAGCTTCCGCATCCTGAATCAGTGTTTCTCCTTCAGCGATGCACCCAGCAACTGCCAGCATCATTCCAATTCGATGATCGCCATGGCTATTATATATTTTCATATGTTTGATACTGTTCATGCTGTAAAAATTTTGTTGCTTTCATACGATCTGCCTCTGTTTGAAAACTAATACGTAACACCCCGAGTAACCCTTCACGTGCTTCTAGTATTTGCAAGTTTGTAATACTAATCTCGTGCCTTGCAAGTATGCTTGTAATATGCGCTAATGCACCGACTTTATCTAAAACATCTACGTATAAATCATGATAAGCTGGAATGGCCCCGCTTTTGCGAACAGGTATTGAATCACGATATTCTTTTGCCTTTGCGAAGTAATTGTGTATTACTTCGTCATCTCCTTCTGCAACTGTATGCTGCAAATGCTTCATGTCTGTTATCCATTCCTCTAATAGTTGTAATAAGCGAGAACGGTTTTGTCTTACAATATCGCTCCACATTTTGGGGCTACTAGAAGCAATACGGGTAATATCTTTAAAACCACCAGCTGCTAGCATATGAATGAACGGATTATCACCGGCATGTTTTTCTACTTGCTTCACTAACCCCGCCGCGATTAAATGAGGAAAATGACTGACAACCCCTGTTACATAATCATGTTCCTCTGTATTTAACACAAGAAAATGCGAACGCGTTCCTTTTAACCAATCTTTTAATTGTTCAATCTTCTCTATCTGAGCATTACGCATAGGTGTTAAAATATAATATGCATTTTCAAATAAATGCGCTTTTGCACTTTCTACTCCCGTTTTATGAGATCCTGCCATCGGGTGCCCACCAATAAACGTAACACCGCCCGGCAGCAACGTTTCCGCTTCTTTCATAATGGTTCCTTTTGTACTTCCAACATCCGTCACAATGACATCTTCACGTAATTGATACGAAGCAAGTTGTTTTAATAGCTTAGTTGTTTCTTCGACAGGAGATGCAAAAATGATCAAATGCGCCTCTTCACATATTGTCTGTAAATTCACTCCTGCCTCATCGATTATGTTCAATCGTTTTGCTCGTTTCACTTGCTCACTTTGAATATCATAACCAGTAATGATTACATTGTGTTCTCGTTTAATTGCTAAAGCAAGTGAACCACCAATTAACCCTGTTCCTATTAATACAACTTTTTTACACATGTCCCTCATCTCGAGACTTACTATTTTTAAAGTGTTGTGTTAACACTTTAATCACCCCTTCATTTTTAAAATTCTTTCGCGTATTTTTTATGCTGAGCAATATTTTGCTTAATTTGTCCAATGTTTGAAATCATCATTTTTCACAACCAATGTAATCGGTGAACCAAGGGTATAGCCATGTCTTACGCCGCTTACAATTTCCTATGATAATTTATTTTTAAATCCTTTTAACTCTTTCATAAAGGCATGGAACTGCGGAATATCCATTTGCTGCGCGGAATCTGATAAAGCAACCGCTGGGTCTGGATGCACTTCTGCCATAACGGCATCTGCGCCGATTGCGAGCGCTGCTTTCGCAGTTGGTAAAAGTAGATCTTTTCGCCCTGTTGAATGCGTTACATCTACTACAACTGGCAAATGCGTTTCTTTCTTTAAAATTGGCACTGCGGAAATATCAAGTGTATTACGCGTTGCTCTTTCATATGTGCGAATGCCGCGTTCACATAAAATAATTTGATCATTCCCTTGTGCAATAATGTATTCTGCTGCATTTACAAATTCATCAATTGTCGCTGCTAAACCACGTTTTAGTAATACTGGTTTATCCACTTTTCCAACCGCTCTTAATAAATCAAAGTTTTGCATATTTCGAGCGCCTACTTGAATGACATCAACGTAATCAAGTGCCACTTCAACATCATTTGGATTTAATATTTCACTAATAATCGCTAAATCAAATTCGTCTGCAACTTGGCGTAAAATTTTCAACCCTTCCACTCCCAGGCCTTGGAAATCATACGGAGATGTTCTCGGTTTGAACGCACCGCCGCGCATTAATTTGATTCCTTGTTTTTTCATCGCCTCTGCAACTTGACGTACTTGATCTAAACTTTCAACCGCACATGGTCCCATAATGAACGTTTGTACGCCGTTCCCTAACAATTCACCTTTTACATCGACAATCGTATTTTCTTGCTTCTTTTTACGAGAAACTAATAATGCTTTACGATTATCATCTTCTTGTAGTTCTAAGCTTGCTTTAAAAATTGTTTTGAAAATATGTTGCACTGTAGATGTTTCAAATGGCCCTTCATTGTTCTCAGCAATTATATCGAGTACTTCACGCTCGCGAACAGGATCAAAGCGTTTCGTACCTTGCAATTTCTTTTGCTGTCCGATTTCTTGGACAACCTTTGCACGCTTATTTAATAACTGCAGAAGTTGTAAATTAATCTCATCCACCTGTTTACGTAATTGATCTAATTCATGATTTCCCATTAAAAATTCCTCCTTGTATTCTTTAAATTTATATAACAAAGGATTGAAAATTCCCTGTTTTCAGAACTTTATTTTTAGAACAAACCAAAGGTGATATCGATTTCTTATATGAAATATATGCAAAAAAATCCCTACTGAGCCAATCAGTAGGGACGATCATTATCGCGGTACCACCCTAGTTGCAGACATATTTGTCTACCTCTCTATATTGTTAACGATCATTTTGACCGTCTTTCCCTCCATAAAGACTTCTGCCTTTACTTCGAAAAAGATGCTCCAGGACTGTAATTCATGCTTGTTTTTGTACTGGTTCACACCAACCACCAGCTCTCTGATACAGGGAAACAACTACTACTCTTTTTCCTATCATCGCACATATTATTTTATTATCATTTTGGACCGCATATATGCAAAAAATCCCTACTGAGCCAATCAGTAGGGACGATTATTATCGCGGTACCACCCTAGTTGTAGACACTTTTGTCTACCTCTTTTCATTGTTAACGATCATTTTGACCGTCTTTCCCTCCATAAAGACTTCTGCCTTTACTTCGAAAAAGATACTCCAGGACTGTAATTCATGTTTATCACTGCACTGATTTCCACCAACCATCAGCTCTCTATTACAGGGGGATAAACACTACTCTGTTCCCTTCAATGCATTATTTTTTATTAATTATGAATTGTATTATAAAATGTCTTTTCAAAACATGTCAATATTTTTTAGTATTTTTTCATCGCATCGTATGATTCATCATAACAAATGTGACTCATTTGTATTTTGATTCATCATCCCAATGCGCATCATCTCATTTCGAATACCCTCAAGTAACGTATTTTCAAGACTCATCTCATTAAACAATTGCCAAAGATGAATCACTTCATTTTCAATATACTCCGCATCATTTATTTTTGTTAATAAAACAAAAAATAATGTTGCATATACTTTAGGACATTGGTGGATCAACTCACTTTTTCCAAGTAGCTGCCTTAATAAATTCTCCAATGCTTGTTTTTCATCTTGCAATGAACATATAGAAAAATACGATAAAACAGTTTCAATTCCTTTTTCAGCAATACTGTCCATATATAACACAAAACGCAAAAAGATGATATATTCTTTCTTAGATATGATGCTCATCATAGGACGTTCAACTAAAAAACCTGCAAGCCAATCTTTCCAAAATTTTTGTTGTTCTTTTAAGCTTAAAGTTTTTACATAATACGATAAATTTTCTATAAACTTTACTTTCTCCATCTCTTCTCCCTGTATAAAAAGAGCATACAACCAATCTATTTGTTCATCCCAATATAAAATACACTTTAAAAAGACGAGACTTAACCATTTCCTAAAGACATCTTGTGTTTGTGCATTCAACAAATGAAAATGTCGAACAGCAAAAGCAATATATTTCTTTGTTTGTATAAATAAAGGTAAGTTAATTTGCGTATTTACAAACCCTGCCCATGCATACTTTGTTTCCTCTTTGTTTTTTTGCAAATCTAAGTAAGGAATTAGATGTTTTCTGCACCAATGCTTCTCGATATGAAAGAGAAATGTTAAATCAGCTGTAAGCCTCGCAATCATAATATTTACGTAGTAAGATTTTTCCCTCATTTGCTCTTCAAATACATACAAATACGCATGTATATTTCGATCATATAAATGTTCATATGCAAGAAGTTTTAATAAAGCTGCTGTTATTTTCCCTACCGGATGCTGAACTGCCTCATTATAGTAATCTGTTTGCTCTTTACCTTTACCTTGCTCTCCTTTCATAACATGAGGAAATAACGAAAAAGCAAGTTGTTTTACTGCTCGAATTGTATCTTCTTGAAATTCTGCTAACAGATTGCTCTTTTCATATAGAAAACTACTAATTAGCCAATGATACGTCACATACCTTACAAATTGATGCAGCAATGGTAAAATCTCTTGTATATTTTTATCTGTTAATTGGCGATTATTGCGCCACTCTCTAATTAATACAAACCATACTTCTTTACTCACTTCTTTATATCCAATTAATTGATACGCAAGCGAAATACTCCATTGTACATTTGTTTTACAAGCCTTTGAAAGCATTTCTAAAAAATGATGTTTCTCAACCAATCCTTCTTGTGAATATTGAATGACCTGCCTTACCATTTCTTCTTCTTTCATATGCAATAAGCCATCTATTGTTAAATTGCATGTGATTGGTTGTAATGTCCGCTCCTCTTGTAAATCCGGAAATTTCCTTGATAAAAAATGAGGGAATTTCAGTTTCATAGATTCATATGTTTGCTTCGTAGATTCATGATTTGGAACGCACAAATAAAGCCAATCGATTAAGTTACAAGCCAAATAACACGTCTTTTCTTCAAACTGTTTCACTATGGTTGCTAGTACTTTTTGTTTCGTATGTTCAGCTGCATGTTCATAATGATTCTTTAACAGTTGAAAGACTTCATGCTTACAAGTGTCTTCAGTAAGCAGTTGATGTTGCAACAACCATTCTATTTTTTCATTTTCCGTTCGAAAAACAGTATGGTTCATACTATGCACTGCAATTCGCTTCTGCAATGTATTCCCAAATTCCATCATAAAAGAAATATAAAAGTTTGCTTTATCTTCATAATGGACACAGGCATAGTCCAGACAATCTCTAACTATATTAATTAAAAACGAAAATTCACGTGGTTGGCTATCTTGCTCATGTGGTTCGATTGCACTTCGTAAACCACTAACTGAGTCATAGATCTCAAGCGCTTGTTGTTTTAGCGTTAATCTCTGCAGTTTTTCTAATCCAATCTGTAATATTGGGATCGAAAAATAAGAAAGGTGCGGCTTCAATTTCACTTCCCATATGTGCTGCAGTCTTGAAAAATTTGCAGTTGATAGATGGTTTGTTTCCGCTAACTCTATAACATCTTGCATTTCATGTTCCCATTGCCGAAGTCGCTTTAATTTAAGTTTTCCATCTAATATACAAGTAAGTAAAAGAACCATAACTTCTTTATGTTCCGGGTACGTACATTTGTTAAGCAAAGAAGGCAGACTTTCGCTGAAAAATTCATTTCTTTTCGCCTTTTCTAACAATAATAACAGCCACTTCGCAAATGAAACTATATCTATAGGTTGTTCCGTATCTACTAAAAAGGTACATATCGTATTCCAAAACAAAGTAGATATTTCCGTATTATTTTTATACATTAACTGAAATAATTCATTTTGGTGGCTTACTAAAAAATGATCAACAATCCACTGTGCAAGCAACTGATCTTTCTCAGAAGTCTCTGCTTCCTCTGAAAATAAATTCCGCAGTTGTCCTTCTTTTTCTAACCATTCCACCCATTCGTAGTCTCTTGCAAATTCTACAAAATAACGAAGTGTCTCAATTTTTTTTACAGATTGTTTAATATAAGACAGTTGTTCCTGCTCCAAAGATGGAGGAACAGTTACAATATCACGAATTCGTGTTCTTTTTGTAATATAATTATCACCCATTAACTCTGCCCATCGCTGCACTGCTTTTGCTAATGATTGATGATTTTGCGCCTTATTTGGATAGACAATAGGCTTAATCCCTAAATGCTCCCAGTGATATGTATTATCTCCCTCCGCAACAAAGGCATACCGCCTCGTACTTGGTGGTAATCCGGTTGCTAAATATTTCATAACAGGGTCATTATGGCTATATCCAATAAACAAAACCGTATAATTAGAAAATAAATCAACTAAAAATCGCCTTGCCCATCCTTCTGTTAAATAAGCCCTTCCAAAATCACCGTCTGTCAAAATTAAATTTTCTTCTTCTTGTTCCACATTCCCATGAATATATGCCAATCCTTTAAATGCTCTTCCCGTTGGAAGTGCCGGAGCATAATATATATTTATTTTACGGTTTGATTCCTCAAGTACCGTCGTAAAATGCTGATCAAAATTTGTCGTTACAATCCGAACATTTTCATTAGCTGCAAATAGTTGCAAAATAGCATAATGCAATGGATTGGGTTTTGAATATGCTACATGGACAAGATTCTTCGCAATCTGATGAACATTTTTTGTTTTCGCAATTTTCCCGAGATAATAATCGTGCGGTTCATTTTCCTCACGTTTCTCCATATATAGAGTGTTCGCAATATCATCCACTAAATCATCAAAATTTGGTAAGTTTGAATTTCCTTTCATAGATACTCCAGCTCCAACAAATAAAACCAGTTTTCCTTGTTCGAGTTTATCAAAGAGTTCATCTGGAATTTCTACTTGTGAAGTAATCCACACCCCGATCCCCCCTTACCTAAAAATGTTAATTTTCTCTTTTTAAATATAACATTTTCTAATTATTTTTTAAAGATTCAGACAAGTGAAACCAAATAAAAATTTCAAACTCATATTAAAAATTACACTTAAAATGACAAAAAAAGAAATAGAATAAATACAAAAAGCATTGGATTAACTTATAATCACGTATTGATCTTCCGTCTTTTTTAGTAAACACCTTGCATGTTGCAATTTTAAATTTCCATGTATAAAGTCCCTTTTTTCATTCAAACTAAATAGAAAAAGAGAGGTTCAGATAATGAATCATATTACGATTATGCTTATCAAATTTATATCCTGTATGATCGCCTTTGCGATTGCTTTGGATTTATTCTTTGATGCAACAATAGTTGACATCTTTTCTTTTAGTTTATTTGTTACAATCGCTTCGTATATGCTAGGAGATCAAATTATCTTACCGCGAGCGGGAAATAGGGCTGCACTCATGGTTGATTTCCTTTTTACTTATATGAGTGTATGGATTTTCGGAAGCGTACTTTTAGATAACTATATGCAAATTGCCTGGGGCAGTATTTTATCAGCCATCATCATTACAGGAGCAGAAATTTTTGTGCACCGCTATTTAATGGAGCGCATTGCTACTTATCAAACAATTGAAAGAAAGCCTTTAACTTTCAACAATTCATTAGCTTATGGAACAGAATTTGCAGCGGAGCAAGATACTATAGATACGAAAAAACGGAAATGATGCAACGACTTTAAAGATTTAATTTGTATAATAATACGTTCTTGAACAAAAAGAAAAATCCTGAGAATTACTATTTTCAGGATTTTTTGTCTAATTGAGGTCATTTGTTTATCAACTACAATTCACCCCGCATGTCGTTTATAAAGAAGCCGATAAAGAACGACATACAAAAGTGAGATTTTATAAAGTGAAACTTTAATCAGTGGGGGTTTTCTTCATCCCCCACTGATTATTAGCCCTCACCAATCGGGCTTTTACGGGCAGTTTATCTCCCACCTAACTTCTTAAGAAAAGCGGAAGCGGCTCGCCCAGAATCGCAGGACGTTGGAGTCCCTGACAAAGAGGCGCTTTTTGCCTCGTCGGAGGGGGCGAAACGACCGGAGATTCTAGCCGCTAGAGCTAGACAATGCTTTCACCGAATTTTGAGGTGGGAGTATTACTGCCCGTTAATGCGGGATAAAAAAACTATTCATTTCAACATTTGAACTTTTCTCCAATATCCCCTATCTTTATGATACAAAATTAAAGCAACCACTAAAATGCCTGATGCAATCCAAATCGATTTAATTCCTATATGAGTCGTGGAAAATGTTCCTAACAATGCACCAACTATAAAAGAAAGGATGATAACAAGAAATTCTTTAAATCGTGTTTTCTCTTCCTGATCATGTTTTATAAATGCTAAATATGCCGCCTGTGTTGCAGTACGAAGATTGCCTGTTGTCATCGTTGAATTATAGGCCCACTTGTCAAGTTTATTAAAAGTAGAAATTTGTAAAGACGATACAAACGCAATACATACTGTCACCACTATGTTAGGAATACTATTTGGCAAAAAGCCTACAACAATCAAAACGATACATTCTAGAATAAGAATTGAGCGTCTATAACTATGCAACACATGCCTTATATGAGGAGTCTTCACGATTTCTGATATTAAAACCCCTAACACAAAAGCTAAAATAGGCGGAATATAAAGCGAAGCATTATACCATTCTCCGTTAGCTGCTCTTATAGCGAGTAATACTACATTCCCTGTCTGTGCATTAGCAAACACTCCATCCCTACTGATGAAAGTATAAGCATCTAAAAAGCCTCCAACTACCGCTAACAAAACACCTAAATAAATAGAGTTTGAAGATAATGAGGGGATTGTACTTAGTTTGTCTTTCATATTATTATCTCCTTGTACCTTTTGTTACATATGTTATCCTTTTCATAAACATAAAAAATTTGCGAAATATTTCACAAGATATTCGCGATACATATCTTGATGTTACTTCCTTATACTTTTTCCTAATATGATATAATACCATACCAAGTTTTTCACCTACAATCAACACAATTATTGAACATGTTGTAATTGTTTCATTTCGTTCACAATTATAAGTTTTATCTTAATAATAGATTATTGATTTAACGTAAAATTAGTTATAAAAAGATATTTTATCAAAATAATAAAAAGGAAGAATAGCGAAAACATAAGACGTTCTCTATTGAGTCACAAAATATAAAAACACAAGAAAAATTAACACATAAAAGCGGTAGAATTCACACATGAATTCGTACCGCTTTTATGTGTTTTAATATTTCAAGATCTTTCATGTGGAAAAAGAAAAAAGTTAATGAATCAACTGTTCGTTATACTCACAATTTATCCTTTTTTCTTTTCCCTCTTTAATCATTTTCCACATATAAAGTGCATACACAACAAATAGCCAAGTTTTAATCTTAACTGTTTGTTGTGTTATAAAATAATCGAGTAATAAATTACTATAAGTGATGTTGTTTTAAATTCCGAATTCCCCTTTCAATACACTGCACCTATCACTTTTCATCCAAAAACATATGTGGTTCATACCATAAAGGTTTTACAACTTCAAAACCTTTATGATCCTCCAGTATATTATGTAGCCTTCCTATCATTTCATCTAATTGATGCGGCGCAAAACGTAATGACCACATTACTGAAGAAAAGATAACCATCCCAGCATAAATAGAATAAAGCATCCAAAAATCTTCAGGGACATTATAGTTAAAATAGCCTTGAATTTGCCCTATTGAAAATGGAATGCTCTCATTTCTTTGAAATAGCGCTATTTTTACAAAATCATGAATGGGATCTCCCCAATCAAAATTATTAAAATCAATGACCCCAGCATACCTATTATTGTTTACAATAATATTTTGCAAATGAAAATCATCGTGCTGAAATCGATTTGGACGTTCCTTTAATAAATACTTATTTTTTTCAATAAAGTTAATAACCTTTTGATCGTTTTCAATCTTTATTCCACTTTCTTTATAAGCATCAAGGTATCGATAATGCTTTTGCATTGCTTGTTCATACCAAGATTTGATATGAACAGGCGCCTCAAGCAAATACATTCTAGATAACTGTTCTCCTGCCTCTATACCAATCTTGTATTGCTCTTGATCAGTAAGAACGGTTAGCGCCTCTTTTGCATCAACACCCTCAATAAAGGAATAAATAGTGTAGCAAGAATTCAATTCGTCTATAATTCCGATTTCAATTGGCTCAGGGGATTTAACATCATATCCTTGCATTCTTTGCAATATTTGAAACTCATTCTTTTTCCTTTCATATCCTTCTAAATCACCTATTCTGAGTAAAAATTTTTCATCATCAGAATAGACTACATACTTTTCATCTGGAGAATATCCTTTAGATATTTTTTCAATTCTGTTAGCACACTGTAAGAAGCCAATTTTTTCTTGAAGAATTTGAGGAATATTCTCCATCGTTTACCTCCATTAACTGTAGAGGATATTTTAATTTTAGGCGTAGATCATCTGTATGTACCGTTCCTAATATACCAATTTCATCCATACAAACCTCTCCTCCATGTACTCTACTTCAAGTTCCACTCAAACCATCTACCATGTCCATCTGTTTCTCCAACTGTTTGATTATATTCAATACCATTTAGAAAATAATCAAGGTGCAGTTTTCGATCCCACATATTGTTATATAGATGGAAAACGTCTCGTTTACTCCCAATCGTTTTTATTTTTTCTATTAGTTCATACTTAGATTCTTCTGGTATTTGATTTGCAACGTGAGTATGAAAAATACAAATTGCAGTATCCTCTGGAAGATTTTCTGCAACTTCTGTAAGTAATGCGACGCCATCACCTTCTACAAGTTTTACTGGATTTTCAATGAAACATGTAGATGCCTTGTCAAAAAGTGCTAGCCTTTCTTCGTGTTCAGGCCAAATAAGCGCTTTTAACCACAAATAATCTTCAAAATTGTTTAAGTCACTTATATGTAAGTCTAATCCTACTTTTGAAGCTACTGGAGGACTTGTTAAAAGAAATGGCGGTGCACCATCTCCTTTTATTTCAGACGTTATATGGACATCCGAGTTTCTATCTCCGAAAACCTCATTTGTTCCATAAGAGTAACTATACTTGTCCCACAACAATTGAAGACCAGCACTTGTCCCAATTTCTATGAATGATAGCGGTTTCTTGGCAACGCTATAAATATAACAAAATATCGGATACAAATACGCGCAGCGCCTCACTTCATTAGTCTGTACTAACTTACTCTTTAATAGAGAAATAATTTCAGCTTTATACACTTGGCAAAAATCCTTAAAATAAACAAAAGAATCTTCTATTTCTCTTGGATTGTTAGTAATACTCGGATAATACTCTTTTAAAACATGTTCTTCTCCTTTTAACAAAAGATAATGAACAGCACCTAGAAGTAAATTAGGAACTGGTTGCCCTTCTCGAGAATTCATACATAGTTCCAATAATTCTTCATCTTCAGAAATTTTAACGGATAAATACTCATATAATTCACTTGAACCTCTACATTCCAGTTTGGCGAAATTTTTGAATCGTTCAGATAGTTGTGTTGTATTCACAAGTACCCCTCCTATAAGTAAGAATTTTCTAAAATTATCGAGACAATCTTATTATAACTGAAATTAATATTATGGTAAATATTTCTTGTTATATTAATATACGAAACCATGTAAGGACTTTTAAAAACAAAAAAGCACATCACTTTTGAAAAGTGATGCACCCTAAAAAATACATAGGAAGAAGATGATTAACCTTTTTGATAATAGTCTTCCATAATTTGAGGTGGAACCATTCCTCCACCTGTTGCCCACATAATATGTGTTGCTTGTTTCATGTTCTCTTGCATTTGATACTGCTGTTGCTTAAAGAGTTGTACCGGCCCGTATACACCTGCCAATGCTGATGGCTCTAATTTTATTCCTTCTGTATCAGCCATAGCCTTAAGTAATTTATATAACTCTTGGTCACTTACTGTGTAACACCCGCTTAATAACGGTTCCATCACTTTCCCTACAAATCCTGATGCTCTTCCTACCGCAAGCCCGTCCGCATCCGTCACATTATCAATACCAAAATCTTGGACAGAGATTTGATCATGAAGACCTGTCAATAAACCAATTAACATACAAGGAGAATGAGTCGGTTCTGCAAAGAAGCAATGTACATGGTCACCAAACAATAATTTTAAACCGAACGCTACGCCGCCAGGCCCGCCGCCGACACCACATGGTAAATAAACAAATAACGGATGATCCGCATCAACAATAATATTTTGATCTTGTAATTGCTTTTGTAAGCGAGAAGCCGCTACAGCGTATCCAAGGAAGAGATTTTTGGAATTCTCGTCATCAACGAAATAACACATCGGATCCGCTTCTGCTTGCTTTCTTCCTTCCTCTACCGCCTTACTATAATCCGCTGCATATTCAATAACTGTTACATTTTTGCTGCGTAGTAAATCTTTTTTCCACTGTTTTGCATCAGCGGACATATGAACCGTTACATTAAATCCAAGTTTAGCACTCATAATCCCAATACTCAGCCCTAAATTCCCTGTTGAGCCTACTGCAATTGAATATTGCGAAAAGAACGTGCGGAATGTATCACTATCTAAAACAGAATAATCATCTTGTTTATTTAATAATCCATGTTCCAAAGCTAAATCTTCGGCATGTTTCAGAACTTCATAAATCCCGCCTCTTGCTTTAATAGATCCTGATATCGGAAGTTGGCTATCACATTTCAGGAATACATTCCCTTCAATATGCTGATTATATTCTTGTTGTAAATGTTGTTTCATAGATGGAGTTGCAACTAAAGGAGATTCAATGATTCCACCTGCATCTTTTGTTTCAGGAAAAGCTTTCACAATATACGGTGCAAAACGTTTTAATCTTTCCTCCGCATCCGTTACATCATCTTTAGTAAGGGGTGCTTTTTGAATTCCTGTTTCGAATTCTTCTTTATTCGGATTCACCCAAAATACTTCCTCCGTCAAAACGATTTGATTTAATAAAGGATGCTTTTCTTTTAACATTTGTATAGCTTCGTTGTCATACTTCTTCATTCGAGCATTCTCCCTTCATAATTCCCACTATATTATCATTTCAAAATTTAAACTTATTTATTATAATTAAAATAAATTTAACACATAAACCCAATTAATTAAATATAAATTAATAAATTTTAATTAAATTTAACAAAGATAAATAAAAGGAGCATTACCATGAATGATATAAATGTTGGAGAAAAAATAGCAGAATACCGAAAAGCACAAGGATTAAGTAGCCGGGAACTGGCAACACTCGTTAATATCACTCCTTCTATGTTAAGTCAAATTGAAAAAGGATCCGCAAATCCTTCTCTACAAACTCTTAAGCTAATATCTAATGCATTAAATATTCCTATGTTTAATTTCTTTTTGGAAAATACGAATGCTCAAAGTTTAGTTGTTAGAGCTGACCAGCGAAAAAAAATTACTTTCCCTGAAAGTGAAAGCCTATCCTACGAGTTATTATCTCCCGATTTAAGCGGAGCACTCGAGCTTGCTCTTATGACATTATTACCACAATCCTCTTCTTCAGAAAAACCACTGGAACATAAAGGTGAGGAAGTTGCATTTGTTTTAGAAGGAACTGTTACTCTATATTTAAATCAAGAAACATTAACCTTACAAAAAGGCGATAGTGTAAAAATTCCATCTTACATGAAGCATAAATGGGAAAACCCATATAAAAAGAAAGCAGTCGTCATTTTTGCAATTACTCCTCCTACTTTTTAAGACAAGTAAATGAGCCAGCATTTCTAGGAATTCCCCCTAAAAATACTGGCTTAACTTTTATATATGTTTCAATTTGGACTTATATATTAACCAAAAGCGATATTTTAAAACAATGTTGAAATTATATAACTTTTAAGGGAAGACATTTTGACTTCCCTTAATTCGCTTTTAAAGAAGATTATACATCAATCATTTTTTATTTTATTATCATTTAACGTATATATGTTTTTTCAGCCATTGTCTGAAATACTGCAACTGTTCCTCAGTATGGAAATAGTGTTCTCCATTCTCCATTACTTGCAAATTACAGTTAAAACGTTTATTAAATTCAGATACAACGTCAAACTCACATAAGTTATCTTCTGAACCATAGAGAATTGAAGTTGGATTATTCCAAGCAACAATAGGATGTTCTTTCACATAACAGTAGTAATCCCAATAGAGAGTTTGTCCAATAGGTGTAGAAATTTCTTTCTCTATTTTTAGTCTACTCTCACTTACGTTAAACCATGTCATCATATTATTTATGATACGTTCCATATTTACCACAGGAGAGAGAAACAAGCACTGCTTCAACGGCTCATGGCTATATTCTAATAGACTAAAATACGCTCCCATGCTACAAGCAAAAATGCTTATATTATTTGATAACGATTTTGCATAGGTCATAATTGTATTAAGGTCTTGGACACAGTTTTGAACTTTGCAAAGATAAGTATCATCCTTACGGTCACCATGTTGAGGTAAATCGAAACTAAGCACTTGATAACCTACTGCTGTTGCTTCTTCTGCAAATACAATAATTGAGTCATCTTCCTTGTTTGACATGTTACCATGCACCACCACAAATAACTTATCTGATTTGTCACCCCACAAAACCGCTGGAATATTTTCTATTTTAATATTATTTTTCATCATTACAATTTATCCTCCATGAAATACAAATAATTCGTCATTCCTAATGATAGTTTTTGAATATCTGAAATCAAAGAATTAACACTTGCCATAATAATACCTCCAAACCTGTATGTATATATGGCTTAATTATAGTATATCTTCTATTAATATATTAATTTTCAACATCTATTTAAAACATAGCCTAACCAAAAATATAATCCACTTTCTCTAAATCAGTTTTATTTCTTTTACATCCACTATATCCGAAAACCATCCTAATACTTTGTTATGGTGGTCAATGATCTCCTCAGCTCGTAATTGCTCAGAATCAAACGTACTATGCGTTCCTTGAATCAACGTCACTTTATACCCTTCACTAAACGCCCGGCGAACAGTTGTATCGACGCAATATTCTGTTTGCAACCCACAAATGAAAAGATGTTCAATTCCTTTTTCTTGCAAAACTTCACGAAGATTCGTTTCATAAAAAGAATCCGGCGTTTCTTTTTCCACAATAATCTCATTTGGCATTGGAGAAATTTTAGAATGAATGCGCCAACCGGCTGTTCCTTTTTCTAACGGATGCCCTTTAGATCCATTATGTTGGACATAAATAACAGGAATATCAAGCTCACGAAATTTTCGAATGACTTCCTGTAAATTTTCCAATAACTCCGTGCCATTATGTACAGGTATACCCGCTGTATACATTCCTTCTTGCACATCAATTACTACAAGTGCTTGTTTCATTACAATCACTCCCTTTAACTCATGCTTTATATTCCATCATCCAGCAATCTTCCAATACTCCTTCATGCAGTTCATGTTCTTTTAACACTTTTACTTTCCGAAATCCACACTTCTCATAACAACGAATTGCCCTTTCATTCCTTACTCGTGGATCCATCGCAATTGCAGCAGCTCCTAATTCATTCACTATATATGTAATTATAGCCTGTACAAGTCCTGTACCAATTCCTCGGTTCCAGTACGCTGTTTCTCCGATAAATTGGTCCATTTCCCACACATTTTCTCTCTCATCATATCCATATAACGATTTCCACTCCAGATCTAAAGGATACATTTGTATATAGCCAATAGGTTCGTTTTTGTATTCTACAATACACTTTTTATTCGAATCTTCTGAACTACTTATATAACGCTCTTGAACTTGCTGCGGTGATTGTGGCTTGTCTCTTCCTTCGTAAAAACGTAAAACTTCAGGATTTAATAGCCAATTTGATAATGTTTGAACATCATTTTCTGTTACATATCGAATGGATAATTCTTTCTTCTGAAATAACATAATTCTCCTCCAACCAAAAATTAAAATGTTACAAGAATCCAGAAAACAAAACGCTCTTACCTTTTAAGATTGCATAACTATTTTTATATCTTTCTCCCTTCTTTTCATATAGATTTCAATCCCTAAACTAAGAAACGCGAAAAGAAAAATAATCCCACCCATTTGAAAAGTTTGATTAAAACTTTCCAAAACCGCATGTTTATATTTCACTTGAATTTGTTTATAAAATTTATTATTTTCACCCGCGTCCTTCATTACATTTTGCTGCATAGTTAATAATTTCAACTCTCGGATCATTTTTTCCTTTTGTAAACTTGTTTGATTACTTTCACAAATGATTTTTTCCGCTTCTATCTTTACTTTTTCTTTTTCAATAGATAATTGATGATTTAAAATAACAACTAAAACAGCTACACCAACAATACTACCTACTGTTCTAGAAATGTTTGAGACACTCGATGCAATACCCGATTTTTCAATTGGTACACTTAATACTGCAGTTGTTGTTAAAGGCGCAAGTGTACAGCCTGTACCAATCCCTACAATCATAAGCCTCCAGACATAGTCCCAATTCGTAAAGTTTAATGACATATGGCCAAATAAATAAGAAGCAATTAAAAAGGCAAAAATCCCAATGCAACCAATAGCAGTACTTCCACGTTTAGTGGCAATTGGTGTCATAATAGCAGTCACTGCCATCGAAACTATTGCTAATGTACTAATAATTGTTCCGGCCTGAAGTTCACTCATTTTTTCTACTTCTACTAAGTAAAAAGCAAAAACAAACAAAAAGTTCATTATGCCCATCCCTAGTAGAGTAGAAAACTGAAACAGATTTCTTTGGAGATGGCTTCGCCATCTCTTTTCTGTTCCAGCTTCCCCTCATCAAACCGTACGTGAGGTTTTCCCTCATACGGCTTTCCGATGCTCTTCTTTCTTTGGCTTTCAGTTCTTGTTCTAGCTTCCCACTTTCACGAGTATGTATGTTGTTCTCTCTATCAAGTCCCTAATACGACTATGTTTCTTTCGAATATTTCTTTTCTTATTCCAGAAGAGATTCAGTCGTTCCAAAACGTACCAATCTATTTTACCAAGCCACTTCCGTCCAATTGGTGATAAGTTGTAATAGTTCTTGAATCCTTGTAAGATTCGATTTAAACCTTTCACCATATCCTCCAATTGTAAATACAGTTTATTTCTCGGCTTTGTATACTCCTTGATACGTTCTCTCATTTTCTTCATGGCTTTTTCACTTGGTACATGTGCCATGATATACATTTCCTTCCCGCCTTTCACACATTTAGGAAATTTCTGATGATGAAAACCAAGAAAATCAAATCCTTCTATTCCGTCCCACGTATTCACCAATTTCGACTTCTCTTTATGGATTGTAAGTTCTAACCTACTCATAATGGATTGTAAAACTCGAATACTTTCTAGTGCTTGTTGTTTTGTTTGGCATACGATGACAAAATCATCGGCGTATCGAATTAGCTCTCCTAAATGTTTACACTTCGTTTCCCAAATGGTGTCCATATAATTCAAGTAAATATTAGAGAGAAGCGGTGATATTACTCCACCTTGTGGTGTACCTAATGTCGTTTCATGAAATTGCGCATGTTCCATGATTCCCGCTTCTAACCATTTTCGAATCAGTTTCAACACTCTTCGGTCACTAATTCTTCTTTCTACAAGCATCATAAGTTTGTCGTGATTGATATTATCAAAATATCCTTGTATATCCACGTCTACTATCCAATGAGATGATTTACTCGCTTTTCGTATCTTTGCTATCGCTTGATGCGCATTTCGTTTCGGACGAAATCCATAAGAACAGTCTTGAAAGTCAGCTTCAAAGATAGGTTCTATCACTAACTTTGTTGCCATTTGTACAACCCTATCTTTGATGGTAGGAATTCCAAGTGGTCTTTGTTTTCCATCACCTTTTGGAATATAGGTTCTTCTTACAGCTTGTGGATGATAGGACTTACTTTTGAGATCCATGTACAATTCGTTGAGAAAGTTTCGTTCTCCGTATTGATAAACGATTTCCTCAATCGTTTGTCCATCTACTCCACCGCTCCCTTTATTCCGTTTTACTCTCCTCCATGCTTCAGCGAGTATATCAGGACGATAGATTTTATCATACAACGCATGAAATCTTCGGCTTGGACTTTCTTTGGCACAAAGATATAAAGTTTTCCAAAGTTCTCGAGCTTTTACATCGGTGTAGTTAGCTAGTTTTCCAGCATTCACTCACTCTTACCTCCTTCCAACTTATGAACAAAGTAGAGGTCCTTCCCTACATAACGTTGTGTTGTCGTTATGATGTTCAGTACTATGACCTCCTCCGACTCCCTCTTTGCAGTCCACCATTTCGCATTCACTTATAGGTTTCCTCTTTCCTTTCTTCAAAGAAAGGGCAAAGGAGGGTCTCCCCAGTTCCAGGCACTACTTTCTCAACATACCGTCCTCCTTACCCCGAGGGATTCTTCGATGCTGCGTTTCCAAGTTCTTCACATCTTCCATGGTCTTCGCCTATTTACGCCAGGCTCGACTTCCCTTTGTCCTATCGCTAGGTTTCTTCTGACGAGGCGGCAAGGTTCACTTTATGTTACGGTCTGTTGATTCGCTCGCACTTCTAATAGAAGTTACTTTGTCACAGGGCTTCAACCTTAGGATTTCTCCACCAACTGCCTGTCAGCTACTAGGCGACTTGGTTCTTACCTAGACCGGACTTTCACCGGTAAGCAGTGCCCAGCTTCGCTGGGCACGCCAAAAAATAAAGACATTAATGTCCTAGATACATTTTCAAACTCTATTTTTTCCTCTACCTGTTTTATAGCATTATATATTTTTTTCTTCATATCTAAAGTTTATTTTTCTCAAGTGATTTTCAACTGCTAACGGTATAAATAAAAATATATGTACATATGTTGAAGAGATGGAAACCATGACACAACTGAACATTGAAGAAAACTTGTTAACGAAAACTGCTTACTACTATTACAAAGAACAACTTACCCAGCAAAAAATTGCCTCCTTACTACATATATCTAGAAATACGGTTGTCCGTTTACTAGAGAAGATACGGACTGAAGGAGCGTGGAATATAATGACTGCTCTATTAGCTTACGATGCCGGAACCGGTAGTATCCGAGCTGTCTTATTTGATTTACAAGGGAATCAACTTGCTGTTAGTCAACGAGAATGGGTTCACATAGAAAATTCAAGATACCCAGGCTCTATGGATTTTGATGTAAAGAATAACTGGAATCTTATTATAGACTGTACAAAAGAAGTACTACAAACAAGTGGTATTCTCCCTTCTTCTATTCAAGGAATTAGTGCAACAAGTATGCGCGAAGGATTTGTTTTATATGACAAAGATGGTACGGAAGTTTGGGCATGTGCAAATGTTGATAACCGTGCTGCAGATGAGGTTACACAACTTAAGCAAATTCGCCCTCTCATTGAACATGATATATATGCAGTATCCGGGCAAACATTCGCTCTAGGGGCATTACCAAGGTTGCAATGGATTGCAAAACACCACCCAGAGATTTATGAGAAAGTACATTCTATTACCATGTTAAATGATTGGATTTTATATAAACTGTGCAACGTCTTACAAATTGACCCTTCTAATGGATGTACAACGGGAATTTTCAATTTACAAAATAGAAACTGGGCTCCAGAATTAATGACCCAATGCAGACTCTTTTCTGTGCTCTCACCACAAATAAATGAAGCTGGAACTGTTATTGGAAACGTTACAAAACAATGTGCAGCAGAAACTGGATTATTCGAAGGAACACCTGTTGTGACTGGAGGCGGAGATGCGCAAATGGCTGCTCTTGGTTCTGGAGTTGTCAGAAACGGGCAAACGTTCATTTGCGGCGGAAGTTTTTGGCAACAAGAAGTAAATGTAAATTATCCTGCACCAGATCCAAATGCTCTCATTCGTGTAAATTGTCACGTCGTTCCTACTCTTTGGCAATATGAAACAATTGCCTTTTTTCCCGGTCTTGTGATGCGCTGGTTTCGGGACGCTTTCTGTCAGGAAGAAAAACAACGAGCAAAAGAACTAGGTATCGATGCTTACGAATTATTAGAGGAACAAGCAAAGGATGTCCCAGTTGGATCGTACGGTATCATTCCGATCTTTTCTAATGTGATGAACTATATTTCTTGGCGTCATGCATCCCCCTCTTTTATAAATTTAAGCTTAGATTCTAACAAGTGCGGGAAGAAAGAAATGTTTCGAGCAATTGAAGAAAATGCTGCTTTCGTGACATATGGAAATTTAAAATTAATTGAAGAAATAACAGGACAGTTCCCAAAAGAAGTAGTTTTTGCTGGAGGGGCCTCAAAAGGAAAGTTATGGTGTCAAATTGTCGCTGATGTATTAGGCGTTCCTGTAAAAGTACCAGTTGTCAAAGAAGCAGCTGCTTTAGGAACAGCAATTGCGGCCGGGATTGGTGCCGGGATTTATCATTCAATGGAGTCTATTTCTGAGCAATTTGTAAACTGGGAAACGACTTATATACCGAACAAGGAAAATCATAAACAATACCAAAAATTATACACGAACTGGAACACTGTATATAAGCAGCAACTCCAATTAGCTGATCAAGGCTTTACTTCTCATATGTGGATTGCACCTGGCGCTCTATGAATTGATACAAAAAGGAGTGAAAGTATGCTCAAAGTAAATGAAGGTGATTTCTCCTATCGCTTCGGTGATAATGGACCAAAATATTTAGTAAAAGGCCCGAATATTGATATAGGTGTTGTTGTCATTAAACCAGGACAAGATTTTCAAAACCATTATCATACAACGTGCGAAGAAATTTTCTATGCATTAGAAGGTGAAATAGATTTCTATATTAATCACGTAAAAGTTCCTATTAAACAAGGCGACGTCTTACAAGTTCATCCTCATGAATCTCACTATCTCATCAATCGTTCTTCGCAAGATTTTAAAGCACTCTTTATTAAATCGCCTCATTTGCTAGAAAAAGATACTATACAAACCGAAAATCCAAACTGTAATTAAGGAGTGATACATGATGACTTGGGGATTTCAAAATCGCTTACGTACTATTTTGCCTGATGGAAAAGCAGTTATGTTAGCAATTGATCACGGTTACTTTTTAGGACCCATTCATGGATTGGAGCAGCCTCATGAAACAGTCAAAAACTTACTCCCATACACTGACTCTCTATTTTTAACAAGAGGCGTTCTTAATTGTTGTATACCAGAAAATTGTAAAACCCCTATGGTTCTTCGCGTCTCAGGCGGGGCCACTGTAGTGGGAAAAGATCTTGCGAATGAAACAATCGTTACTCCAATAAAAGAAGCTTTGCGTCATAACGTAGCTGGAGTTGGCGTATCTGTCTTTGTTGGATCAGATTATGAAACACAAACTGTAACAAACCTTGCCAATGTTGTATCTGAAGCACACGATTACGGTCTACCTGTCCTTGGAATTACCGCAGTAGCAAAAGAACTGCAAAAACGAGAAGCTCGTTTTCTTGCCTTAGCCTCACGCGTATGCGTTGAAATGGGTGCTGATATCATTAAAACGTATTACTGTGAAGGTTTTGAAAAAATTACAAGTACATGTCCTGCTCCGGTTGTTATTGCTGGTGGGCCTAAGTTAGACACAATTGAAGCAGTGCTAACAATTACATACAATGCACTGCAAGAAGGTGCAGTCGGTGTCGATATGGGACGGAATATTTGGCAATCGGAACATCCGGCCGCGATGATTCAATCTATTCATGGTATCGTCAAAAATGGATTGAATGTAAAAGAAGCGCTAGAATTATATGATGCTATTTTAAATTAAAAGTTCAGAGAGCATTTATATATCCAAGTTAAAAGAACTGACATAAAAACCTTTTTCTTTTTAGGTGGGATGAGAGCAACCGGCCGTGCATAGGAACGGTCAGGACCTTTTTCTGCCACGTGCCATGTTTTTAACAAATGGATCGGGCAAGTAGCGGGTATGTTGTATTCTGCGTAATTGTGATTTGTGTGTGAAAAAACCAAAGTGGATTTATATGTAAATCCACTTTAAAAATCTGACATAAACCCCTTTTCTTTTTAGGTGGGCTAGAGCAACCGGCCATGCATAGAAGCGGTCAGGGCCTTTTCCTGCCACATGCGAGGTTAAAACAAAAAGAACAAGCGAGTACAGATTACTATTTGTTTGGCATGGCGGTGCTTGTGTGTTGGAAAGTCATAGTGGATTTATATATTACTGATATAAGAACATGTAATATATAAATCCACTTTACTTGTTCTTCTCCAACTTCATATTCTTTTTACTTGTTTTATTAAGTATGTTGTCAGTTTTTCTCTTTTTCCTCCATCATCTCAATAATCCTATCTAACTTCTTCTCAATTTCACCTAAAGAAGATCTTTGACTAGATTGATTGACGAGTCGTGATCGTATGAACGCACCAAGTGAAATGAAAAATAACAATATTAAAGCGAAGAGAAGAATAATAGAAACAATGTTTACGATTGAAAAGATATCCATTTTTCTCTCAATCCTTTCTATTAGTTCTTTATTACTAAATGCAGTTTTTGGTAACTACTCAGTCATACATTTCATTTAGATGTTTGGTAAGGAGCATTATTCTAGCGAAAATACGCCCCTTATTACCTATAGAATGTTATTTTCATTTTTCAGCATATAGATTGTTGTCATGAAGATAAAAATAGCCCTACACCTCGCTACCTTTCTTTGTTTTAAAAACTTTGCGCGTGGCAGGAAAAGGCCCTGACCGCTCCTTGTGCATTGCTAGTCTCTCTCGACCATTTAAAAAAATGCTTTTCCGTCGGTTTTTCATAGAGTGACTGAGTAGTTACGGTTTTTTAATTTCGAATTTTCATTAAACGAAATTATTAAATTATGAAGTTATCCCCTTACAAAACTTTAACGTCGAATCTAATTTTTCTTTCCCTTTCAACAAGTCCATTACTTGGCAAACAGCTACTGCAAACTCTGCAAATGCAGTACCTTTTGCAGTTATTATTGTCTCTCCCACTTCAATATCTGCCCCTGTGTATACTGATGTTGCAAACAGATCTTTGTTATTCTCATATGTATGTTGAAGACACGTAAATTTTCTACCGTTAAGTACTCCTGCCTTCCCTAACAAAATAGCGGAAGCACATATAGAAGCAATCGGAATATGTAACTTAAAGGCGTTCATTAACAACTTACTAACAATTGCCTCATCAACTATTTCATGAACACCATCTCCGCCAGAAATAAGGATTAAATCAAAATCACTTACATGAATTTCAGATAAAGAAGCTTCGACTTGAGTCCATAACCCACCGATACTTTCTACCGGTTTACCATCTACGGAGACGGTAGTAATTTTTGCTTTACCTATTTTTCTAAGCAAAAATAATACATGGGCAATTTCAAAATCAGCGTATTGTGGATAAGCAAGAAACAATATTTTTTTCATACAATAATTTTTCTCCTTTTTATTTGCTATTTAATTACTGATACAAACTTAAACATCCCTATCCAATACTTTCAGATTGAATTACGAATGTTTTCATTTCCGAATTATTAGAATAATCAATGCAAACTCTTGTATAATGAAAGCAGTAATGAAAATCTACTATAATTGGACGGTGATATATATGAAGGAAAGTCTAACCATACAAGAATACTCTTCTAACTATCAATCTCAAGTTTTAGATTTAATTCTCTCCATCCAGCAAGACGAATACAATATACCTATTTCAAAAGAAGATCAACCTGACTTACTTACCATAGAAAGTGTTTACCAACCTGGAAACGGTAACTTTTGGATCGCACTTTATCAAGGTGAAGTTGTAGGTACTATCGCTCTTTTAGATATTGGCAATCGTCAAGTAGCATTGAGAAAAATGTTTGTGAAAAAAGAATTTAGAGGCAAAACATTTCAAACAGCTAGTCTTTTATTACATAACGCAATTGCGTGGGCAAAGACAAAAGAAGTAAAAGAAATATATTTAGGAACAACGTTGCAATTTGTAGCGGCACATAGGTTTTACGAGAAGCATCATTTTGAAAATGTAGAAATGGATACATTACCTATAAATTTTCCTATTATGCAAGTAGATAAAAAATTTTATAAATACATCGTTTCATAATGAAGAGACAATCTAAACCGTATGTTTCAGGTTTCAGATTGTCTTTTTTATTTTTACGTGTTCATCGTACTTTGAAGTATTGTCGCCCATTCTTCCTTCAACAACGAAAACATAATCGCATCGTGCTGTACATCATTTTGAATCATATACTTTCGAAGCAAACCTTCTTCTGCAAAACCTGATTTTTGTAATAATTTGCGGGATGCTTCATTTTCCGGGTACACAACTGCTGAAATTCTCTCAAAATACAGTGTTTCAAATCCATATGTAAGAATAGCTTGCAGTGCCTCTGTCGCATATCCTTTTCCCCAATATGTTTCATCAAGTTCATAGCCGATTTCAGCTCGTCTATGCTTGTTATTTATGAGATGAAAACCGCATGTCCCAATTAGTTGATCAGTCCCTTTTAGGACAATTCCCCAGCGGAATGCAGCTCCTTCTTCAAATCTGCTTCTAAAATTTTTGATGACGTTTTTTACTTCTTCAATATTTTGGAACGAATCCATTCCAAAGTAACGAATAACAGGTTCTTTTGCAAAATAACGAAACATTGAATCTGCATCGACTAACGTTAATTCTCTTAAATGCAGACGGTTTGTTTCTAAACTAGGAAATTTACTCATTTTGTTCCCACCTTTAGTCTAATGAACTACAAATTTCAATATAATTTCCATCTGGATCAGAAACGTAAGAAACTGTTTGCCCCCATGGTTTCGTAACAGGTTCTACTAATACTGTTACACCATGTTTTTTTAGCGTATGTATTATTTCATCAACATCATCAACTACAAAGCCAATCTCAAATATAGACGATTGTGATAGTGTCTTCGGGATTGGTAATCCAGTTAACTCTCGAACATCATCTCTACTATTGATCGCCAAAATGGTAGAACCCGTGTCGAACTCAACATATGTATCGTGCTCTCCCTTTATCGGTAACTGTAAAATATCACGATAAAAACGGATGCATTCCTCATATTGCTTCGCATATAAAATAATGTATTTCATTTGAAGTTTCACGTTTCTTCCTCCCCTCCTTCACATCCTTACTACATTTGACAAAAAGGACAAAAAACCTTTAATTTTTTCATGAATAAACACCTACAAAGTTACAAATGCTAACAATGGAGGTGTGTTAAATGGAACCAATGCTTTGTCCAAGTTGCAAAACAAACCGCACACGATTCAACATTATTGAACAAACAGCAAAACCGGTAAAATTAAATCCACAAACTGGCCAGGTTGAAGAAGAATATACAAATGATAATATAAGTGCATTTCATATGGCCTACCATGGTCCTACATATCGTGTACAATGCGCTGCGTGTGGATTAATTGAAAATCCAGAGCAATTTATTAAGCCCGCGCAAAATCAAACTTTTTAGTCTCCCAAACAAAAAAGACCAATGCACCCATTGGTCTTCCCTGACTTCCCTATTCACAAACAAGAATTTGCCGAGAAAAGTTTCCTTTTCTTGTGACGCAGCGGTCTGTAATTTCAAATCCATTTTCTTCGATCATGTGATCCATTGTTTCGCTTGTTACAACTACTACTTTTTTTGCAATACGGCGCGCATGTTTTAAAATCGAGAATTGATCTTCTGGTGTTGCGCACGTAAATAGATTGTACGGCATATCGATAATTGCTACATCGTAGTTTGTCTGAATGTCTTCGATTGGTCCTACCGTTACGTCTCCTTCAAAACCAAAATGCGCGATGTTTTCTCTTGATCCGATTACGACAAGCGGATTAATATCACGGCCAACGATGTCAATGCCCATAGAGAGTGCTTCTACCACTACCGTTCCAATACCACAGCATGGATCGATCGCTTTGACTCCATCAGGATTTGGCACAGCGATATTCGCAACAGCTCTCGCTACACGTGTGCTTAGTGACGTAGAATAGCTGCGTGGTTTTTTCACGTGATGGAACCAAACAGCCTCGCTTTCCATATATGTTCCAAAGTACCAACGTCCGCCAATGATTACAATGCCAAATACACGCTCTGGATGATGCACATCGGCTTCACCTTCAATATGCATGCCGATATCTCGCTCAATAAGGCGGCGTTCTCCGTATTCTATTTTTTTCGATTTATCAAGATCATTAATTTTAACGAAGATGACTTTGAACGTGGATCCAGACAAATCGATCTGTTCGACCTGCTTCAAAATATCTGACAGTTCATCTCCTTCATACATTACGTCAATCCGTTCTTTAATAAACGGGCTTCGGCTCGGATCAATTTTGATTGTGCTTTTCAATATATTAGAGTGCGATTCCGTTCCAAAAAGTGAGCGCATCTCCATATAACATAAAGAACGTTCCTCTTCGCGAAATGCATACGTATATATATACGCTGATGTTTTGCCATGATTATCCAATCTATTCCCATCCTTTATCGTATCAAATTGTTCTTTCTCTCAAATGATATCCGTATCATTGTGCAACGTAACGTTGCAAGCGGTAAAAAAGGACTAATAAGCCGAGGCAAAGTTGTCTCATTTTACTAGTCCTTTTTATGAGCTTTTACTTATTTAAAGAACACTTTTTCTACATTATAAAGTTAAATGATATCACAGGATTCAAGTAAAATCTATTGTAGCTACCCTCTTTATTGTTGGCAGGACTCCTTATTAATCATTACGGCATGTGAAATTATTATATTGGTAATAAAAAAGCTCCCTGTATGGGGTATCGCCACATCGCTATCAAGCTAAGCTCATGTAACGTCAATGATAAGCAAGATTGTTTCTTTTTTCGAAAGTCTATATGTAGATGCTTTAAAGATTTGCATACGAAATAAACCCTAACGGGCTTTTCCTTTTTTAAATTAAGCCGCTTGATTATCAGACATGGTACAATCATAAACGACACCTAATATATCAAAGACCGTTTTTTTCTCATATCGATGAGATTTCCGCCCGTTTTGCTGTAGGAGATTGAACAAGCGAATTAACACCTTCGATAATTCTTGGGTGTTTTTTTGTATAGTTTGGAATAGAAGAAAAAAATAGTCTTTAATCATATAAATAGCTTTATATTCACTCAATTCTTGTTTCTTCTTCATAAGAAGTAACTTCCGCATTTGAAACATAATAGAGGAACAGAGTAGAATGGCAATCAGTTGCCCATACAAATGGCATTCCAATCGTTCTTGTTTTATCTTTTTACAATGATGAATGCAAAAGAATGATTTCCACGTTTTAAATAAAATTTCAATTTGCCAACGTAAAGAATACCAATCATGTACTTGTCCCATTGGGACAACATCTGTAGAAATGTTTGTCATATATACATTGATACCACTGAGTCGTTTACTACGAGGAGAATACTTCATTCCTTTCTTTTTTTCTCTTACGGTTTGATCTTGTAATCGTTTTTCTTGTTGTTCTTTTGTTAGTCGATGAACAATCACACGAGTTTGTACCTTATCCTTCATTCCTACATAAGCGTTAGATATTTCACATGTTTGTCCTGGCTGAAGGGAGTTCATTAAATCCTCCATATCTATTTGTATATACTCTGTACCTTTCTTGATTCTTCCATCTTTAAAATAATCAGGATTGGGATTTTTTTGATAAATACGTGTATTCGACTTGATACGAGAGATATAGTAAGCCTTTTTATCCTGTATATGTTGAAGATCTTTCAGATGAAAATATCCTAAATCTCGGATACATAAATCATTCGCTGTCACAGTTGGGACACACAGCGAACCGTAGGTTCGATCATGTTGTTTACCTGGACCAGTATGAATATGCAGGAAACGTCCACTTAATAAATCATATTCAAGCTGAATTTTCACCCCCGCTGTATGGCTGCAGCCTCCTGCACCTGGATAAACGGATGAAAAGGAATCTGGGAGCTGAAATGCAGTTGAATCTAAAATACGAATACGCTTAAAAACAGAAGTATATGGAGAAGAAATCGGTATAGATGAGGCCAATTTTTGGTTTAGAAGTTCCGCTAATATGTGTTGCAAAAATTGGACGGCCGCTTTATTAAACCGTTGATTCAATCCCTCAGGGCTGATGAGCACTTCTGTTGATGCTTCTAAACAGCTAGATAATTGAATTAAAGAAGTCGTAGCGACATTTTGGCTCATCCATACACATAAAGCAACTAAATCTTTTGCTTGGTACTTACTGGTTCTTTGCACAAAACCAACGTCTTTAGCAAGGTCTCGTAAAGTATTTGGAGATAAAAAGCTTTGAATCTCTTGAGCGAATAGCTGTAATTCATCGGATACAGAAATAGACATAAAAAACGCCATCCTTTCTTATGATTCTACAGAAAGAATAGCGTATTTTTTCATTTTAGGGGGGATTTTGTTTTCTTAGCTTGATAGCGATGGGGTATCGCCACATCGCTATCAACTTAAGAAATTGATTGTTCCCAAAAACGAAAAAAATGAACTAAATTCCCATGGACACCTATGAAAAGATGAAATTTTCGTTTTGGAGCATTTCAAAATGTTAGCCTAATGGGCATGCGGCAGGACCCCATATAAAGAAAAAACAGAGTCTACTCCTTCCTGGTATAAAGAATACTTATACAAACGTATCAATGAAGTAAAAAAACATCCTTATTTTCACAGTTCTCACATCTCTATATACTACAACGATCAATGTGTACAATTTTGAAATATATATGACAAAAATATAAGAAATCAACTTTGTTTCATTATTCAAAAGCAAATTTCAAGTAACTCTATATCCTAGGGATACTTACTTATGAATCTCTTCATTGAAACGTGTTCCACATTGTTTTACAACAAAAACAATTTAAAATTTTAGAAAATTTTGTTAGAATATTCTAAAAGGTTATCCAAGAAAGGAAGAAACAAATGATACATAAATTAAAAGAAAATATCTCTTCTGTTTTTGTCGGAAAAGAAAATGTAATTGATCTCCTTCTCGTTTCTTTATTAGCAGATGGACACGTCTTATTAGAGGATGTACCTGGAACAGGTAAAACATTGCTGGCAAAAACAATCGCCAAAAGTATTGGTGGCCAATTTTCGCGTGTACAATTCACACCTGATGTGTTACCGAGTGATGTAACAGGTATTGAATATTTTAATCCGAAAACTAGTGAATTTGAGCTGCGCCTTGGTCCTGTTATGACAAATTTATTATTAGCAGATGAAATTAACCGCGCCATGCCGCGTACGCAATCGAGTTTATTAGAATCTATGGAAGAAAGACAAGTAACGCTTGAAAAACAATCCACACTTCTTCCGAAACCGTTTTTCGTAATTGCGACGCAAAACCCAATTGAATCACAAGGAACATTTCCACTTCCAGATGCTCAGCTTGATCGCTTTTTAATGACCGTTTCGATTGGCTATCCTACCCCAGAAGAGGAACTTCAAATGATGAGACGTTTTCGAAAGAACAAACCGTTAGATGAACTTCACCCCGTCATCTCACTTGATGATATTATCCAAGTACAAAATAAAGTAAAAGATGTTCACGTATCGGAACCTTTGGAAAGTTATATCATCGAACTTGCTAATGCGACACGTAATCATGATTTTATTGCAAATGGAATTAGTCCGCGCGGAACACTCGCTTTAGTTAGAGCAATTCAAGCTCTTGCTTTTTTACGTAACCGCGATTTTTGTACACCAGAAGACGTACAATTCCTACTTCCTTACATTTGGAAACACCGCATTATATTATCTATGGAAGGCGCTCTTCGTACAACAAAACAAGAAATTACCGAAGCAATTTTGAAAGAAGTTGATGTACCGGTGGAGATTGAGCAAACATGAATGGTCAACGTCTCATCTCCGTCCCATTACTATTTCAAAGCCATATCATTAAATTAACGATCCCGATTACACTGTTGTTCACATTTTATTTACCAAAGTCATATATCGTATATGTGATGCTGTTTTATTATTTATTTTCTTTTTTTATTTATGAGTACGTCAATTACATAGAAAAGCACTTTCAAATAATCAATAAGAAACAAACAACAAGATTGTTTCCTGAAGAAAATGGACAACTATCCGTTTCATTACAAAATGCAGCAAAATTACCATTAGTGAATGGAAAATGTTTTTTTCATATAAATCCATCGCTCGTTATGCAGCCCCGCGATGGTCTAGATCAAATATCAAAAACACTTTTTTCTTTCCCTTTTTCACAACACGCTCGCTCACAACAAAAATGGGATATAACTTTTCAAGCGACAAAAAGAGGCGTTTTCCAAATTGAACAATTCGAAAGCATCATTGGCGATCCCTTTAACATCATTCAAGTTCATTTACCAATTATGCATAAATTAAAAACAGAAATTATTGTTTACCCTACCCCAAAGCAAGTAGCGGGATTACAAGAAATTCAGCAACTATTACTAGGTACTTACAGAACAAATTTTTCTTTTTTTCATGATGAAACGTCAATCATTGGAGTAAAACAGTATGAAAGGGAATCATTTCGTTCCATTCATTGGAAAGCATCAGCGAAAATGCAAAGTTTACAAGCTAAACAATATGAAGCAGTAAAAAATTATAGCTGGACAATTTGTATTTGTCTTGCCTCAGATCGCGGAATTGGATGGAAAGAAAATATAGAAGACTTAATTTCCTATGCGACATACATTTGTCAAATTGCAACAGAAAGAAAAATTCCTTTTGAATTATTTATTAGCATTTTAGCAGAAGATGGCCCGCTGCACTTGACGCTAAATGAAGGTCCCATGCATTACGCAAAAGCACTAGAAGAACTTGCACGTATTTCAGAAGATAGTACATTACTGCCGAGAGAGAGTTTTCTGCATTATATGATGCGAAAAAGAGAGAGGTCGTCTACGATGTTTTTCCTTGGCGTCCTTAAACATAATATCCCTCATACAATGCAGCCAACATATATTGTTCACGATGAAGGAGTGGTGGAACAGCTTGAATACATGGCTACGATACGTTAATGATTTTATCCTTCTTCTCCTTCTTTCTTTATTAACTGAAAAAGGAAAAGTTGGACACATTGTTTTGTTTCTTCTAGTCAGTCAAATATGCATATTACTTATTATGAGAATGAAGCAAAAGAAAAAAGCATGGATTGTGGCACTATTCATTCTACAAATCATTGCTTGCTACTCATTGGCGTTATTTTCTTCAATAAATTGCGTATTATTACCATTTTTCTTTTTTCTTGTATACGCAAAAGATGATATTTCACCCTTTCATAAATTGTTGGGAGCATTATCATGGTTTTTCTTTTCCATTATCCTCCATATGCAGTTTCCATCCATATGGGAAATAGGATTACTCATTTTGCATGCACTCCTAACATTATGGATGACAAGTTTTAATCGAAACCAACAAATAATGAGATTATTATCAGTTACAGCTATTGGGATTATTAGTTTTTTAATCATTCCTTTATTCCCTTATGTCCGAGCTGGTATCGCTTATGCTCTTCAATGGATTGCTTTAGGATTAGGATATATTTTAAACCCATTATTTTTAACAGCTGAACAGAAGCAAACAGACCATACTTTAAATAGTAATTTGACGCAAGGAAAATTGAAGCCTCCACCGGGGCCAACTAAAGAATATGATCCATTCATTATCCAATGTTTTATGACCTTGATTATTATAGTTGTTGCCACATACGTGATTTGGAAACTATATAAAAGGCGTCATGAAATCAAATTTGGGCGTATGTCTTCCTATGAACCTATCGTTATTGGCCTTGAACAAAGAAATATACAAAAGCGAAACCGAAAGTTACGACCACCTAACAATGCAATTCGCAAAGAAATTTTTAACCTTGAAAAAAAATTAACACCACCCTTAAATCGGCAACGTGGTGAGACAGTGGAAAAATGGATGGATAGACTACGCAATGAAGAAGATATTCACATTCAATCAGACATCATTATAAAAGCATATAGTACTGCTAGATATGCAGACCAAGAAGACTACACTCTTCTTCAGCAGTTCAAAAATGAAATAAATACGTTATATAACTATAAAAAGTTAGCTAACAAGAAGAAATAGCTCCAAATCTTAAAATTAAAAATCAAAAGGAGTGTCACATAGTCAAAAATTCGACTTATGGGACAGCTCCTCTTATTCGGTTGAAGGGACGTTATACAAGTAGAAACATAATGCAACCCTATAAAATACAATTCTAGTTCATCAAAAATCGATAAGTTCATATCAAAAACGCCATCCTTTCCTATGATTCTATAGAAAGAATAGCGTATTTTTTCATTTTAGTGGGAATTTTGTTTCGTTAGCTTGATAGCGATGGGCCGGGAACCGATATAAATTTTTTAATCACCTTTCGTTATTACAGTAAACATTCCTGTCATACTAGGTGAGTAATCCTTAAAATCATATCTTTCATAAAATTTTTCTTTTCCCTCTGATGCAAATAATCCTACGAACGCTTTATTTGGTGCGTTTTCTTTTAGATACTCTACTAACGCATTCATAATTTTTTTGCCAATACCCATTCCTTGATAATCTGGATGAACTACCACATCTTGAATATAAAAGTAAATAGCTCCATCCCCAACAATTCTTCCCATTCCTATGACCTCACTCTCAGCCTTAACTGTAACGGAAAAAACAGAATTTTTTAATGATATTTCGGCAACATCAAAGTTCATAAAATCTTCCCACCCCACAACTGAACATAAATATTTATATTCTTCTAATGTTGGTGCATAATTTGAGATTGTATATTGTCTTTCCATAAATCCTCCCCCTATCTCTCCATCATTTCAAGTTAGCAATTTTGCACTTCTTTTTCTTCCGAATGTTCAGATTTAAGTATATATTATATTCATGTGAAAGTTAACATAATCCCCCGTTGAAAGTTTTCCTATACTGATATTAAGGGTTTACATTTCTGAAAATTAAATCTATTATTAAAAGTGGGAAATTAAGTAAGAAGGATGTGGTTCTATGTCGAAGAAAATCATTCTATCAGGCTGGGAGCTAATTATTCATCTATCGTTGTCGTTTGTCGGTATACTAGCGGTTGGCTCTCTACCCATTCTATTCAAAGGACTTTCAATAGATATTCCAGGGTATTTTAGTAGTATGTATAACATTTGCGAGAAGATAATACTACACGCTTCATCTATTCAGTATGGTATGAAGCCTAAAAAGGATTTGTTCCCACAAATATTTTTTCACTATAAAGAGACGATGGTTATACTCTCAATTTCACTGATTGTTTCATTAATAACGTCATTTATACTAGTACACGTAATCTTAAGGGTTAACGAAAAATGGCAGAATAGGATTAAAGAATTCATGTTATTTCTTCAATCTTTACCTGACATATTGTTTATTGTTGGTTCCCAATTGTTGGTGGTATGGATATTCCAGAAAACTGGTATTATGGCAGCGCAAGTAGCAGGACTTGGAGACCAGAAGGTGCGACTCTTACCAATTATATGTTTTTGTATACCTACCGTTATAATGTTTGTTAAGTTCTTACTTCTAAGATTTGAGGATGAGTTGAGAAAGGATTATGTATTGTTTGCTGCTGCAAAGGGGATGGATCGTCTTCATATTTTAAACCGCCATGTACTAAGAAACGTACTATTAAGCACTTTGTTCTTTGTAAAAGCTAATATATGGTTTATGCTCTCTAACTTATACATAATAGAATCGATATTCAATACTCTTGGATTCTTTGTATTTATTAAAACTTACAAAAGTATAGAGGTTTTTACGGTTGGACTACTGTTGATCTACTTACCCATATTCTTAATTTTCAAATGTTTTCATTGGGTTGTACCTACTGCGATGAAGGAGAAAATTTAATATGTGGCGTTATTTAAAGCACGATAAAAGGTTCTGGTTAGGTGGTCTATTTTTAACAATATTAATGGTCCTAAGTATAGGAAATACTATTTTCAATGATGGGAATATACACAAAGTATCCCTTCAATATGATAAAACTGGTTATCCTGAAGTACCTCCATTTCCGCCTTCAATGCAATTTTTATTTGGTACCGACAGAATGGGATACGACTTATTCAATCTGATCATTGAGGGGGCTAAATGGACTATTGGGTTTGCAATCATAGTAGCCATTTTACGTATGATGCTAGGTATCATAATTGGTTTTTTACTTGGTACATATGTTAAAAGAGGGTTTAAAAAAATAGAAGCATTTTTTGATAGTTTTACAATCGTTCCAATGGTTATGATTTGCTATTTTATATTATCAGGGGTACTTATTTATGAAAATGGGATGATACCTGCTCCATTTTATCAAAGACTTCTATTCCAATTAGCCGTGATTGTTCTTTTAAGTGTTCCTACACTATCATTATATGTTGCAAATGAAGTGAGAAAATTGCAAACTGAAGAGTTTATTGAAGCGGCACAGATCCTTGGTGGTGGAAAATTACACATCGTTGTTAAGCACATTCTCCCTCACTTGATTCCAACATTTGTAATAATGCTTTTGCAACAATTTGTACAAACACTAACATTGTTGCTTCATTTAGGTCTACTAAAGTTGTTTTTTGGTGGAACAATATTTTATGGTGCTGATGCTGATTCTGTAACACATGAGTGGACAGGTTTAATTGGGATGTACTATCCTTCTCTATCTGCTGATCCTTGGATTCCAATGGTTCCGATAATTTTCTTTAGCTTAACTGTTCTAGCTGCGAATAAAATAACCGATAGTATTCAAGATTCTTTAGAAAAAAACAGAACTGGCAATATCTCTGTTGAAAATACTAATAAGAGTGTTTTGCACGTACCTGATAATGAATTGTTTACATTCAAACATCAAGCATAAACACAGACTTTCATTTTCACTTACAAGGGTATCGCCACATGGCTATCAACCTAACAATAGAAACCACTCCAGAACGAAATTTTTTACATTTTTCTCGTTTGGGGATAAATCGTTTTTTTAGCTTGATGGACATGCAGCAGGCCCCCTTTAAGAAAGAGGATAATTCCGTTAACATAGAGTATTATCCTCTTTTTTTATGTCGTTACAATATGTTCAAAACATTCCGGTAAATGTTTAAGCTTTGTTGTTAAAAAAGCAGGTTGTGTATTAAAAAGATGTAATTCCTCTAGCGGAATCCACTGAAATTCAAACTCTCGACCACTATATATACTTTACAAATAATACTCGACTCCCACCTTTTCCATCATAGTTTGTATGTACAGACACTCCATCCACTTCATCATCTCCTCTTTCGATTTCAAAACCGATCTCACAATGAAATTGAATAGACTTTTTGTTAACTGGAGACGTTATTGCTTTTACAACGTGCCGACCATTGGAACGTACTGCATCAAAAAAAGAAGAATACAATGCTGATGCAATCCCTTGTCTTCTAAATTTCGGATTTACACCGATAAAATGAACATACGCTTCATCCTCAAAAGTTTGTGAGAAAAAGCCACATAAAAACCCAGCAATTTCATTGTCTATTTCAACAATAAAACTAGTTTCTTGAAAATGAACAAAAAAGAGTTTTGGCAGCATATCTGCCATCGGTCTCCCGCCCCACCAATCATTAATAACAGAATGAATTGTAGTATAGTCCTCAGGTCTAATTTTCCTAACGTACATATGTCATACCCTCTCTTTTTCTATTAATGTTTATATTATTAGATATTGAAAATCCGTTATTTGACTTTGTTACCTCTTCTACAAAGTCGCATATTCGTATTCTAATTTATCACTTAATTGTTTGACTATAAGCTCAAGTGTTTGTTTTTCTAATGTATCTGCATTGTTAACAACAAAATCTATTACACTCCATATTTTTGCTATTGTAATTTGGTGTGTTAATTCTGAAACTGAATATGGAAAAGATACTGAAGTAGCTTTCCAAAAATTAATATATGTGTTAGCAATACTAGTTTCTAATGATTTATCTACTGTTCCTAATCCAGGGATTATAATAGCAAGATCAATAGCAGGAGAACCATAGCCTATACGCTCCCAATCGAATAGAACTAATTGGTTATTATTTCTTATTCCCCAATTTGTAGGATTAGGATCACCTGATATACAACATAACTTGGCGAATATATCTTTAGATGCAATACGTAAACCTTCAATTTCTGTTTTTAAATTCAATGGTAGAAATTTTAATACTTTTTTATTTAAATTCTCATGCCCTTGAAAAAGAAATGGATCATGTATATTTAGATTTTGATTCCAGGTGTTAAAATGTAAAGCAAATAAATACTTTATTTGCTCTATATCTCCTTTCCATCTAGTTTGAGGAAATGATAGTGGTATATCTTCAATTACAAACCAGTAACTTTGTTCTTCTTCGTATGTGTAATATGTATTTGGAATATAAATCTCTTTACTATGAAAAAACGGTGCTAACTGATTATAAACATCATATTCTCTCTTATTTATCGTATTTTTAACTATAACTGATTTCTTTTCAAACAAAAGACGCAAGCATGAAGTGCCTCTTGCTTGATTCACACCATTTAGCTCATCTATTATTTTCGGCTCTCCATAATTATTTTGGATAAATCGCTGAACCAATGTTGGCAACCTATTCAATTCACACCATCCTTTCATTTTTTGTTTTTTTCAAAAAATCTTATATAAATAATTCCCCTCTTTGTTTTAATAAAAAATACAATGCATAACGCATCTACGTTCTATACTTTTGTTATAAAAAATTAAAAATCTTCAATTGTAATATTTAACCAATACTTTTATTGGTTTTATTTTTTCTTCACTTAACTCTTGAAAACACCGGATTAATTCTCGATGATTTATTTCATGTTCAAATAACTGACTTACAAACGACGTATTCTTCACACGTTTTAAGAACCAGCTTGCATGCCTTTTATAATCCAATCCATCACTAGAACCCACTATACGTAATTCTTTTTTATAAAACTCTGGTTTTAAATTAAATTCTTCTTTATTTCCATCTGACAAAATACATATTTCTCCATTATCCTTAATCCCTTTCTGAAGACATGCAAATGCAGAATTTGTAGCGGAGCATTCAATCCCATAATCATAATAATTCTCTCTTATTTCATTAGGACTATACAAATTAGTAGTTCCAAATGTTTTCGCTATTTCTCTTCTAGCTTCATTTGGTTCAATTATATCTATATGTGAAAGATTTAGAGCATGTTTAAGGTAATAAACAGAAAGTAATCCCATTGTTCCTCCCCCTGTTATAAGTACCTTACTACTCACTTTTGGATTTAATTTCAGTACTCCTTTGGCAGCATCACATGATAATATTGTCAGCAAAGCAAAAGAATATGGAATATCTCTTGGAATTGGTATCACTTTACTTTCTTTCACAACACCATAAGTTTTATGTCCGTAAAAAGCCACTACCCGATCACCAATTTCAAATCACTTAACACGATTACCAATGCTTATAACTTCACCATAACTCTCATAACCCGTTTCTTTAGGATAAATATGTCTCGTTTCTGATTTATCATTCTCATTGTATTGTGGCAATTCTGCTCCAATACTTATAGCGCCTGCGATTGTTTTAATTAACAATTCGTCTTCTTGCAATCTACCAATCTCTTCTTTTTTCCATTCAAGTTTCTTTTTCCCGCATAGCACAAGTGAATGTTGTTCCATCTTACCCCCCTTCCATTGTATTACTTTTCGCCCATTTCCTTCAATTTAAAAAATTAAAACTTTTCATACGTAATTTACACATTCTGAACATACAAAAAATGACCCCACCTCTCAAGATGTAGTCATTTTTAAACTAACTTGCCTTCTTTAATTTTAATGCTGGCTTTTTCACTGTTCCTTTTTTCACAACATATAACCCAGCAAAAATAACAAATCCACCAAACAATTGCATCATATTTATCTCTTCGCCTATCGTTACAGCCGCAAATATAACAGCAAATAACGGAACGAGATACATATAAACCATTACTTTCGTTGAACCAATTTTGCTGATTCCAACGTACCACATTGCAAGTCCAAAAATTGTCGCGAACACAATAGAGTATCCTAATGATCCCCAACTTAACATGTCAGTTGGCCATGTTAAAGAGCCGACATTTATAAAACAGTAAACTACAAGCGGTACAATTCCTACGAAAGTGGACCAAGCCGTTACGCGCATTGCTGAATATTTCGTAATAAGCGGCTGTGCCAGAATCGGATACCAACCCCACGCAATCGACGCGACTAATCCAATAAGATTTCCAATCCATACATATTCATATGCAGACTGATTCGTATGGCCTGTTAATAATACAAGTGCTGCTCCGCTAAATGATAGCAGAGATCCAACTTGAATTTTTAGAGAAAAGCGTTCTTGTTTATGTAAGACCGCTAAAATCCCCGTAAAGATTGGTGACATTGCGATCAATAATGAAGCATTCGTCGCAGATGTATATTTTACGGAAAGCATAAATAGTGTTTGATATAAAGTTGTCCCCACAATACCTACCACCAAAAGTCTAAGCCAGTCTTTTTTCTCAATGCGTAATGAGCGTTCCATTATAAAAGTAATTAGCAATAAAACCGGAGATGCCACTAAAAAACGCATACTATTAAATTGAAAGGATGACATATATGCCACTCCATATTTCCCTATCGTATAGTTCGCTCCCCATACTAAAGCAACTAACATCAGAAGCACTTCCATTTTCCTTTGTTTCATTAAAACCTCTCCTTCCCTCATATAGCATAGTGAAATTGGCTTGATAAAACACCCTCCAATTGGCTGTTATTTCACCCAGCCAATTTGCTATAATGGTGATAATGTAAGTACAAGGAGACGGAAAAAAATGAAATGGACATTAGATACAAACAGTAAAATTCCAATTTATCAACAAGTTGTTGATTATATTGAAAGACGCATTGTGTACGGAGAACTTCCACCTGGAAGTTTCCTTCCGTCAGAACGCAAGCTAGCAGAGCAATTGAATGTGAATCGAAGCACAATTACAACAGCCTATAATGAATTGCGCGCAATGGGGATTGTAGAAAGTACAACAGGAAAAGGAACACGTGTAAGCACACATATGTGGGGCGTATCGCCAAAATCCACACCAAATTGGAAAGGGTTTGTAGAGGGCGGGACATTTTTACCTAACTTACCACTTCTTCGCTACATTCGTGAGCAAATGCAGCAAAATGACAATATCATTGATTTTGCAAACGGGGAACTTGGATGTGATTTGTTCCCGCACCAGCAATTACAAACGATATTACGTGAACAACCATTAACACAATCGTTAAGTTACGATCATCCACAAGGCCATCTTCCTTTACGGCAAGCTGTAGCTGCATATATGAAGGAACACTTACAAATCGATGCGACTGAACAATCGATTATGATTACTTCCGGCGCCCAGCAAGCACTGCATCTTATTGTCCAATGTTTATTAAATCCAGGTGATGCGGTAGCATTTGAAAGTCCATCGCATTGTTATTCGTTGCCTCTTTTTCAATCGGCAGGCATTCGAATTTTCCCCTTACCTGTTGATGAGCACGGGATTAACCCAGAAGATGTAGAAGAGCTTTATCGTAAGCATCGGATTAAAATGATTTTCTTAAATCCAAATTACCAAAATCCAACCGGAACGCTCCTACATCCGAAAAGAAGAGAAACTCTTTTATCTTTATGCGCAGATCTACGGATTGCGATTGTTGAAGATGATCCATCAAGTTTACTAACATTAGAAAACAAAAAACAGACATGTTCAACTTTAAAATCAATTGATACAAATGGAACGGTTATTTATGTTCATTCCCTATCCAAAATGATCGCACCAGGATTACGAATTGGCTGGCTCGTCGCACCACAGTCCGTTGTTGAGCGCTTATCAGATGCGCGGCATCAAATGGAATTAGGCTTAAGTGTATTTCCGCAATGGCTTATGCAGCAATTTTTTGAAACCGTTCCGTTTGAAACACATTTACAGCAACTACGCTCAAAATTATTACAAAATAGAGATGTTTTAGTTAATGCACTGCAGCACTCACTTCAACAAGAACTCTCATTCTCCATACCAACAGGTGGAATTTATATATGGGGAAAATTACATCAACCTATCAATGAAAAGCAGTTGATTATGCAAAGTCTAAAACAACAAGTTGCTTTTATGCCCGGCAGTATTTTCGGTGCAAAAGATGGTTATATTCGTCTATCGTATGGAAAAGTCGATGTAAGCCGCATTACCGAAGGAGTCTCTCGTCTGCAACAGGCGATTCATTTATCTCGTATATAAAAGGTTAATCTATCTCCTTTTTCCTTTTTAAAATAGTTATTCAAAAGGATGATATGAATTGTAATTTCACACCATCTTTTTATTTGCATGCTATATAATCAAAGAAAGAATATTCTGATATCGCATTCATAAAAAAGAGCTGTATGCAGGAGGAGTTAATCAAATGTTAGGGTTACCACATGGTGAAGTTTTTTTAGTTCCTTGGACTGAGGAATGGGAAGTCCAATTTTTAAAAGAGAAACAATTTATTGAAAAACAAATTGGAGAATACATTTTGGCAATACATCATATTGGAAGTACTTCTATTCCACACTTGAGTGCAAAACCTATTATTGATATTGCGATTGAATTAAAGAATTTTGAAAATGGTGTGAAATGTATTGCTAAGTTAGAACAATTACATTATAGGTATAGAAAAGATGTATTACCTGAAAGATATTATTTTAACAAGGGCGAGCCGAGAACGCATCAAATTCATATGTATGAAAAGAGCAATAAATATTTAATTGAACAATTGCGTTTTAGAGATTACTTAAAAAATAATACAACGGCTCGGATTGAGTATGAACAGTTAAAAATTCAACTTTCACAAGTTAATCCCAATAATAAACATAAATATGCAGATGATAAAACCGACTTCGTTAAATCTATATTGGCGAAAATATAAAATTAAAAAGGGAGACTATGTGTACCTATTCACCTTCCTAGATCAACCGAATTTACCATATATAAACAGAAAATAAACCAATTACCTAGAAATACAGTAGGTTTCTGTGCCTCTAGGTAATTTTCATTTTCTTATTTCCAACTAAAATATGTACATGCCATTCCATATATGACATACACTCATTTTTTCATTTTCCCCTTCAAATTCTACCGCGAATGGTCCCTCTCCGTTATTCGTTAATTGATTCTGACCGATCCCATTCCCTAGTGGTTCACAAAATTGAATTGCTATTTCGCCTAGAGAAAAACTTTGAGTTATTACATTCCATTCCTTATTTATTTTCGGTGGACTCATTTCTAGTTGCAGTAAATCTTTCCAACGCTTGCTTGTTTCATTTACATTTGCAACAGCATAGAACACTGTTTTCATTTCTATTATTTGATTGTTATGAGGCGATATTACTCCTTTTCTCTGTAAATCATCCCTTCTTTTTTCATCCGGTTCACTCCACTCAATGAAAAATGGAAATCTAGGACCTTCTTCTTCTTGTTCAATAAATAGCATTTTCCATATTAAAAGTGTTCCGTCATCCCTCATCCGTTTCCCTTCCAATGGACCGCTTATATGAAATCCCTGTTCAATCAATCTCTCAGCAAGCTCTTCCATATGTTCTGTGCGCAGCGCAATTTGAAGCATTCCTTCTCCTCCTTGCAACTTTTGAACGACTTGTTGAATAAGTGGATTTTCCGATTGATTTGCAATTTCTTGATTTTGCACCGCCAAAAACTCAATATATGCTAAATCAAAATAACATAAACTATTATGCGTCCCCCAGTTCGTATGTTCTCCTCCTTGCACAACATGAAATCCGTGTATTTTCATTTGATTGATTACATCAGCTGGAGAGCATCTCACTACATGAACAAGATGATCAAACTGTAACATCTCCTCACCACCCTTACCTTTATCCTTTTAGTGTATTACTTTTCAATCATTTCCTTCAATTTAAATTTTCTAAAAATAAGAACCTCACTTCTATTAGCTTTGTCGAAAAATATTTATCTGAATTTTCTATTAATTTTGAAGGGTTTTTCGAAATATATTGCGAAAATATTGTATAACCTTTTTTATCAGCGGTTATTTCATACATACTTTTTTAGGACGGGAAGAATTTTGAAAGCGCTTTTCTACAATAGCCATTATTTTCTATAAAATAATCCTTGTAATATTTTCAGAAAATCATTACAATTGCCATATATTAAAAATCATAGTAATAGAAAAATCCTCATCAATCCGATGAGGTAGAGGTCGCGACTTTTATTAGTAATCTAGACGAGACGCAGAGGACGTCAATAACTCTAGTTAAAAGGAAAAGTTGCCGAAGTTTATACTTCTTCTCTGGAAGTATATGCTGGGGCTGTTTTCGAATAGGAACAGAACTGTCACGTTTACAAAATTACCGTGTAAACGTGGGGCGCTATCTTAACGGAAGGTATGATGGGGTGGCTATTTTTGAAATGCTCCGCTAAAGTCCTTTAGCGGTTTTTTTATTCCCCCCGCTCCTTCCTATCTTACAAGAAAAGGAGTGTTGAACATGAACGGCGCAACTACTAACGTTACCTCTACAGCTACAAATCAATCTGCACAACCAACTAAAGAACTACGACGCGGATTGAAATCTCGCCATCTTACAATGATCTCACTTGGTGGTACAATCGGAACAGGTTTATTCTTAGCAAGCGGTGGTGTTGTCCATACAGCTGGTCCTGGTGGAGCTCTCGTCGCCTATGCTGCAATTGGTATTATGGTATATTTTTTAATGACAAGCTTAGCAGAGTTAGCATCCTACATGCCTGTAGCAGGATCATTTAGCACTTATGCAACAAGATTTGTTGATCCATCGCTTGGATTCGCATTAGGTTGGAATTACTGGTATAACTGGGCTATTACAATTGCTGCTGAACTCTCTGCAGTTACACTAATTATGAAATTTTGGTTTCCAAATACCCCTTCTTTACTTTGGAGTGGAATTTGTTTAGCTATTATGTTCCTTTTAAATTTTTTATCTGTTAAAGGATTTGGAGAAGCGGAGTATTGGTTTGCACTTATTAAAGTTGTAACTGTTATTGCCTTTTTAATTGTCGGATTTCTTATGATTTTCGGTATTATGGGCGGGGAACCTGTTGGTTTTAAAAACTTCACAGTTGCAGGTGCACCGTTTAACGGCGGCTTCATGGCAATTATCGGCGTATTTATGGCAGCTGGATTCTCGTTCCAAGGAACAGAACTACTCGGAGTTGCAGCTGGCGAAACTGAAGATCCGCAGCGCAACATCCCTAAAGCAATTCGCAGCATCTTTTGGCGAATTTTATTATTCTATATTTTAGCAATTCTCGTAATCGGTTTATTAATCCCTTATACAAACGAAAACCTAGCAGCAAGTGATGTAACAGTAAGTCCATTTACACTTGTATTTGAAAAAGCAGGAATTGCTTTTGCGGCATCAGTAATGAACGCCGTTATTTTAACAGCTGTTTTATCTGCTGGTAACTCTGGTATGTATGCATCAGCACGTATGCTTTGGGATTTAGCAAACCAAGGCAAAGCACCTAAATTTTTAGGAAAATTAAATAGTCGCGGCGTACCAGTAAATGCATTGATTGCAACATCATTAGTCGGATGCGCTGCTTTCTTAGCTTCTTTATTCGGAGATGGCGTTGTATATGTGTGGCTATTAAACGCTTCCGGTATGTCAGGTTTCATCGCTTGGATCGGAATCGCAATTAGTCACTATCGTTTCCGAAAAGCATATATTGCACAGGGAAAAGACTTAAATGACTTACCATATAAAGCAAAATGGTTCCCATTCGGTCCTATCTTTGCATTTGCATTATGCTTAATCGTTATTCTTGGTCAAAACTACGGTGCATTTATGGGCAAAACTATTGATTGGAACGGTGTACTTGTTTCATATATTGGCTTACCTCTTTTCTTAATACTTTGGCTAGGCTATAAATTTACAAAGAAAACAAAAGTTATTCCAATAGATAAATGTGAGCTTTAACAATCAAAACCTATCAACTCTCGTTATCAAGACCTAATTTATAAAAAACGTTATTAAATCACTTCCCTAACATATTATATATGTCTAATATGTTAGGGGAGTTTTTAATTTAATTAATCAAAAAAAGTTGATTTAATTGTTGCATTAAACAAGAAATCTCACATATAATAAATACATCAAAAAAATTTGATGAGTAGGAGGTTGCACAATATGACTAAACAATTTGAACAATACGAGAAGAAATTTAAAGCTCTTGCAGATCAAAAAAGATTAGAGATTATGTATGAACTTTGCCAAAGAGGTAGAACTTGCGTATGTGATTTAACGGAAATATTCGAAATGACACAATCTAAATTATCTTACCACTTAAAAATTTTACTTGAGGCAAATTTAATAATCAAAGATACACAAGGTACTTGGAGCTATTATGATTTAAATGATACTGAAGTGAATAACCTACTATCGGAAGAACTTTGTTGCATATTTAGAAAAACAGGAAAAGGAACTTGTTGCTAATTTTTTTAAACTATACATCAATTTTTTTTGATTAATATTTCTTAAAATCAAAGGAGGAATTTGTAATGAAATATGTACATGTTGGGATTAATGTTACAAACCTAGAAAATTCTATTGAATTCTATGAAAAAGCATTTGGAGTAAAGCCAGTTAAGGTGAAAAATGATTATGCAAAATTCCTATTAGATACTCCAGGACTTAACTTTACTTTAAATTTAAAAGATGAAGTGTCTGGAAACCAAGTGAATCATTTTGGATTCCAAGTAGAAAATGAAGAAGAAATAAAGGTCCATAAGGACCGATTAGAAAAAGAAGGCTTTTTTGCAAGAGAAGAGATGAATACAACATGTTGCTATGCTGTACAGGATAAGTTTTGGATAACTGATCCTGATGGTAACGAGTGGGAGTTCTTTTATACAAAAGCAGATAGTGATGTCCATAAAATCGAAAATACACAATTTTGCACGACTCCTAACGGAGTTAAAGAAAATTCTTGCTGTTAATCTAGGAGGAATATCATATGAAGAGATTATCATTTCTAGATCGATACTTAACCATTTGGATTTTTCTTGCCATGGCTCTAGGAATCGGGATAGGGGTACTATTTCCTCAAATTACAAGTAGCATAAATAGTCTACAAGTGGGTACAACATCTATTCCACTTGCAATAGGCTTAATTTTGATGATGTATCCTCCATTAGCCAAGGTTCGTTATGAAGAGATGGGGAGAGTCTTCAAAGATGTAAAAGTGTTAGTATTATCACTTGTTCAAAACTGGATAATTGGTCCCGTTCTAATGTTTGCTTTAGCAGTAATATTTTTACCAGATAAACCAGAATATATGGTCGGTTTAATTATGATTGGCTTAGCTCGCTGTATTGCAATGGTTATTGTTTGGAATGACCTGGCAAAGGGGGATACTGAGTATGCAGCGGGTTTAGTCGCTTTTAACTCTGTATTCCAAATGTTATTTTTCTCAGTGTATGCTTATGTGTTTGTAACAGTAATTCCAGAATGGTTGGGAATTGAAGGAGCTATTGTTGATATTACAATGGCAGAGGTTGCAAAATCAGTATTTATATATTTAGGAATTCCTTTTATTGCTGGGATGTTAACTCGTTTAATCTTAGTAAAAACAAAAGGCCGTCTATGGTATGAAAAAGTCTTTATTCCCAAGATTAGTCCAATTACTTTAATCGCATTACTATTCACTATAATTGTGATGTTCTCTTTAAAAGGAGAAGTTATTGTAAGTGTACCGTTTGATGTTATACGTATTGCGATTCCATTACTTATTTATTTTGTAATCATGTTCTTTGTTTCTTTCTTTATGGGTAAAAAAATTGGCGCAAGTTACGGAGTAACTACAACATTAGCATTTACAGCAGGAAGTAACAATTTTGAATTAGCAATCGCTGTTGCTGTAGGTGTATTTGGAATTCAGTCAGGTGCAGCATTTGCAGCAGTTATCGGGCCTTTAGTAGAAGTTCCTGTTATGATTGCCCTTGTAAATGTAGCACTTTGGTTCCAACGTAAGTACTTTCAGACACAACCAAGATAAACATTCATAGTAAAGGTGGAATTAAATTGAATAACAAAAAAACAATTTACTTCTTATGTACAGGGAACTCTTGCCGTAGTCAAATGGCTGAAGCTTGGGGCAAAAAATATTTAGGGGACAAATGGAATGTGCTGTCAGCTGGTATTGAAGCACACGGTGTAAATCCAAATGCTGTTAAAGCAATGAAAGAAGTAGATATTGATATTACTAATCAAACTTCTGATATCATTGATCCAGAAATTTTAAATAATGCTGATCTTATTGTAACACTTTGTGGTCATGCGAATGATGTATGTCCAACAACACCTCCATATGTAAATCGTGTTCATTGGGGGTTTGATGACCCGGCGGATCAAGAGTGGTCTGTATTCCAAAGAGTACGTGATGAGATTGGCACACGTATTAAAAGATTTTCTGAAACAGGAGAATAATATTAATGAGAGACCGTTAATATTTTGAGCATTAGCTCTAGTACATTGACGGTCTTTCTTTATTTTTTCTAAAAATTTTAAGTGTGTGCGATAAAATTATATCTTTTTATTTACTTATATCCGTTTGTATACGTCTGCGTATGCCACTTTTAGTTGATTCCGTAATTGCTTGTTTTCTTCTTCGATTTTCTTGATTCTTCGCTTCAACGACTCAATGATAGCATCTTTGCTGCTGTCATTCATCTCCCGTTTAAGTTGTTTTGGAGTTGGCGCTTGTGCTTGCTGTTGGCGTAGGGATTCAATTCGATCACGCAACTCACGGTTGTTATACAGCGTCGCTTTGGCTACACCAGCTTCGCTTGCCACACTATTAAAATTGATAGGCTCATTGGCTCGCACGAGCCTTTGGATGGCTTTATCCACCTTTTGCGAAGTATTCGCTTTTCTTGATGCATGAATTTCTTTTAAATGTTCTTTACGGTCATAGTTAGCCATTTTCTACACCTTGCTTTCGCTTCATTCGTTCCATTCTACCGAAGATAACGTTCCCTTCCTGAAGTTTTCTTAAAATCTCTTCATACCGCTTCAAATTTCTAGAACCTTTCTCCACAATGTCTTCACGTCCATACTGCTTTGCCAATTCCATATTTCTGGAGGTTCTTTTGATATGATCCTCATATTTTCCGATATCGAAATCGGAAAAGCCAATTGCTAGGTCTTTACAAGGACTACCTCCATTACATGTTAAACAAGGTGCTTCCTCCATATAAGGACAACTACCACTTAAACGGGCGTGACACGTTCCATAGTTGTTTTCCATCGCATTTAATTTATGATCTTGCCAAAGAGCTTGTAGGATGCCCTCTGGGATATCTTCGCCCGCTTTAATTTCTTGCACCTTACCATTTGAATCAAAATGGAATACACCGTTGTTAATAGCCGCTTCAAATGCTTTTCGCTTCGTCTTATCCAACAGTTTGGCGTATCGCATGGTCATCTCGGGCGAGGCATGCGCCAATAGTTCCTGTACAGTTAGTATATCTGCACCGCCATTTAACAGTTTGACGGCATAGGTGTGGCGGAATTGATGAAGTTTAAAGTAAAACAGTTTTCCATTCTCATCTACAATGTTCTTTTGTTTTGCTAATGTGTTTAATTGGTTTTGAACCCATTTTTGGTCATAAGGTTTGCCTTTTCGAGAACCACGATAGCGAACGAAAATAAACCCTTCGGGGTTATTCTCTTGGTTGCTGTTCTTTTTGGATTTGTGAATGAGAACAGCAAGGATGTTTGCCAATTCTTCGTCAATTGGAATTCTGTGTCCTTGTACATAGGTCTTCTCAATATCCGTGACAATGGAGTATTTACCGTTAATCCGCTCCAAACAATTCGAGTTTAAACCTAATACATCCGAAATGCGAAGCCCTGTTTTATAAGCAACCCATACCACAGGAACGACCTCTTTGTGTAAATTATCGATGTGCATAAAGAGCTGTTCTAACACATAGTCAGGAATGTAATCAATTTGATCAATCGATTTCTTTTTTAACTTCGGCTTGTCCTCTGGAAAGAGTAACAATCGTATATTGGTGTCAGGAGCGATATCGTATTCATATCGCTGGATGTCTTCCAAGAACTTTCCTATGAAGTTCAGCCCATTTAGTATATAGCGTTCAGGGTGCGCATTTTTTCGCGTCAAATTATTTTTGGCGTATTCATGTAACCATTGGATGTACCGTTCCATATGCGATCGTTTCAATCCTTTTAAATTCATCCATGAAGGTTCTAAGGAAAATATAAGTGACAAGAAACTTGGTAAATAAGCTAGATAACTTCGAGCTGTACCCCATGAGAAATGATTCTTACTAAGTAAGCGTTGCTTGATATACTTTTTAATATGCTGACGTATTTCCATTTGTTCAATTTGGGTGAAATCAACGTGATAGGCAGGAAGGGTCTTGTTATAGTTAATTCCATATTTGTTATGTAACACTCGCACATCCCATCGGTCTTTTTCCCACTCTTCACGCGTATCAGTCAGGACAAAAAAATGGGAATGGATAAATCGTAAAAAGCTTGCGACGGTTGATGTACTTGTATAAACGCCTCTTATCACGTCTTTTCTTTTACATTGTGTTGGAATCCCTTTCTGCGCTAACCAAAACAACCACTCGCGTTCTGCTTGGTCGATGTCCAGATCAAGAAGGGAGGAAAGGTTAGGGTATTTTTCGTTGAGAAATGTTGTTAACTTATTTAAGCGCGTTGCTTGGGCATTAAAAATGCTACCAAACGCACATTCGTCTTTAAATAATTTCTGATACCAAATATATTTCGCTTCCAAGTTGACAGTCGGACTGCTGATTCGAAAATGCACATTTCGATTGCCTTTATACATCTCGACCATCTCCTGAAATTGCGGAATGTTTTCCAAAAAGCCTACATTCCAACTGTTGTTAACCAAGAAGTAGGGGTCCTGTACATGATGGATGGCAACGGAGCCATCTTTCTCTATGTTCTTCACAGGATAACTCGACAGCTCGCGCTGCAATTGTTCATGAAATCCAAGTTGTTCTGTATCAATCTGATAAATTTGTTTCATTCTCTCACGCCATTCTGTTGTTTGATTTGAAATGCGCCCTGTGCCTTTTCCCAATCCTTACGTTTATCTTCGTCCGAAGGATGAAGGTACATGTTCATGGTCGTTTGGATTTGCGAATGACCTAGGCGCTCTTGCACCTGTTTAATATCCTGCGTCTCCTGATAGTACATCGTCGCGTGTGTATGACGGAACAGGTGAGGATGAATGTTAAGCCCTGTTTTCTGCCGCAACCGCTTGAATAGGGCTTCTACATCCCCATAGATCATCGGTTTACCCCTGTTCTTACCACGCAATTTGACGAACACAAAGTTGGTTTCGACGTCCAATTCGTCAATGACTTCATACAGGTAGTCATCATATAAGTCTATGAGATTCTGTGAAATAAAGATTTCCCGTTCACCTGTTTTCAGTTTCGCACCGTTCTCCAATTCTCCACGATCCGTCAGATGAATGCGATGCCCTTTTTGATGACTAAACTTGAAATCCTCTAAAAATAAAGAAAGAGTCTCTCCAATTCTTAACCCCGTCTCAAACAGGAGCTGGATGAGAAATGCGTCCCGTATATTCGTTGTTGCAGTTAAGACCTGCTCCACCTGTTCTTTTGTGAGCGTCTGCATCCTCTTGCGAGGTTCTTTTACCTTCAATACATTTCGCGTAGATGGTTTCTCCTTGTTGACATGATGAAGGAAACTCTTATACCGTGTTCTCCCACCTGTAAAGACCTGACGTATCAATTTCTCTTCCATATCACGGGGCAGTTCTTCATTTCGGTACAAATAGTCATAGAAGTTTGTGACAGCGGTGACCGTTAGGTTCACTGTCCTTTCTGTTTTCTTTGCCTTCACAGGTCGAAGGGACATTACCTTCGTACTTTCATACGGATTTCGAAGCCATCCCACAAACTCCACTAAGTCTTCTAATCTTATACTTTTGTAATCTTTCTCTATTTCCTGTAAGTATAAGAAATACTGTTTTAGTGCATAACAGTACGTTTTCAATGTGTTACTGCTTTTCCCTGTAACATCCAAATACTTGAGGTACTTCGCCACAGGAATCCCATCATTATCTACTAATATGTATCTCTTTCCATTCTCTAGGACCACCTCTTGTACACGCATAGTTCTTCACCTCTTAACCCCTTTGCAAGCTCGGTCTCTCACCCTTGCTACGCCTCCCGCTGTGGGCTACGTTTTCTAACTCTTTTATCAAACGTAAGTTCCTTGGACATCATATACATCCTATACTCTTTTTTCAACCCCTAGTTATGTGGTATATAATGTAAGAAAAAAGAGGATATATGCCTTTATAATAGACATAATATCCTCTGATTATTATAGTATGTTTAACGAGAGTTGATAGGTTTTCTTTCGTTACTATATATATAAATTGAAACAACAATTCAAAAACCTTTTTCTTTTTAGATGGACGAGAGCGTCTGGCCATGCATAGAAGCGGTTAGGGCCTTTTTCTGCCACTTGCAAGGTTTCAAACAAAGATAGAAAGCAAAGAACGGCCCCTTTTTGTTCTGCATGCCATTGACTATTATGTTGAAAAATCAAAATGGATTTATATAAGTAGCCGCTTTATTATATTTTTGCCATAATAGAATAGGAGTTTAAGAGAAGGATGTGGTTATATGAATATCCGTGTTACAAATAAAGCAAAAGAACAATTGTTACAAAACAAAGAGAATATCATTGTTAGAATTAAAGGAGGTATCGGAAATACTTGTACTGTTTATGTAAACATAGATTTAATCGTTGATGAATACAGTGCAAATGATGTTGTATTTGAAGATGAACAGATCGCCATTCAAATGGACGAGTTTACAAAAGATTACATTGGAAATGAAATGATGCTAGACTACAAAACTGGCTTCAAAATTACAACACCGAATGAAACGATTGTTTATGGTTTATCGCTTAAAAAATAATGCTTTTTTCATACAAAACAAACAACGCACCGAAAAATGCAATGCGTTGTTTGTTTTGTTTTATCCTTTTAGAACTAAATCAGCATGTTTGTCAGGAGCTTCCGTTTTCACGTAAAACTCTTCAGCTTTCCAATATCTGTTCTCAAATTTGGCAATGTTCTTTTGGGTATCTTCACTTTCACGAAGAAACCTCTTACTTTTCGGACAATCTAGATATACGACATAATCAAAGAAGCTTCTCCATTCTTTACGCTGTAGAAAAACGCCTTCTACGATGATAACTGAATCGTTAGAAAGTTGAACTTCCTGCTGGTTATGTGTATCAGATTCATCATCATAAACAGGAAGAATCAGGTGGTGAGCGAATTTTAGCTTACTGAAGAAATTGCGGCTTAACCAATCCGGATCCCATTGTAAGTTATAATACTCATACCATTCCTCATTCCCCGTATTGTAACGTTTTTCACGCTGGGCAATATAATCGTCAATATGAAAAATGTGAAACAGAATTTTCTTTTCTTTCATATGTTGACTAAGTTTATTTACGAGTGTTGTTTTACCAGAACGACTTAAGCCATCTATCCCTAAAATAAACCGACTCCCTTTGTTGTTGCTCTCAATTTTTTCTAACAATAATCTTTCGTTCTCTCCCAAAATACGCCCCCCTTTAATACTAAACTTTTTGTAACTTCGATAGAACTTTAACGAGATTCAAACATAAATGATATTCCCCTAAACATCTAATTACTTCGTCTTATCTTTATCTGCTAAAATTCCCTTTACAAATTCCCCAATTTTTTCATGAAACACGTAATCAAAATATTGTTCTTGTCCTGTTTTTTCATTATTAACAAGTATTGTTGTTGCACCTATTTCTCGTTTTGCGATTTGCGGAAAAGATGCTACAGGCTGTACTTTCAATGATGTTCCCATCACAAGTAATACATCCGTTTCATATAACCTTTCAACGGCCTTTTGAAATTGCGGCAATGTGTCCCCGTATAACACAACATCAGGATTTAAAATAAAATTACACTTTTCACAGCGCGGTACTTCATGTTCAATCATATATTGTAAGTCGTATTTTGCACGGCACTTCGGGCAATGAGCAGATTGAAGCGTTCCATGCAAATCGATAACATGTGTGCTCCCGCTCAATTGATGAAGTCCATCAATATTTTGTGTTAACACTACAATATCTTTTCCCATCTGCTCTAATTGCGCTAGAAACGTGTGTCCTTCATTCGGTTTATATTGATGGAATGTCTCAATTTGAAAAATTGCTTTATAATGTTTCCAAAATTCTTTCGGATTTCGATTATAATATCCTCTTGATAAATACATTTCCACATTTGTATCTGCGTACAAACCATTTACTGAGCGGAAGTCTTGAATTCCACTCTCTGTACTTGCACCCGCTCCAGTTACCACTGTAATTTTCTTAGCACTATTAATAATAGAACGCACTTCTCCATATTGCTGCACAACATTCACCTCTATGTATCATTCTTTTTTCATTATAACAGGCATCCTCAATAACTTGGAAATATTTCCTTAATAAGTTATCTCGTCTACTGCAAAAATATTGATTGCACATTCTCTTTACAAATAAAAGAAGGAATCAAAACTCCAAATGAGTTTTAATTCCTTCTTTCCAAAAATGATTATAACGCTCTAACATGCTGTAATGGCCAAAATACTGCTGACCCTTTTCCGACAATTTCTTTTTCAGAAACAAATCCGAATCTACGGCTATCTTTAGAAACTTGACGATTATCTCCTAGTACAAATACAGAATCTTTTGGAACAGTTTTTTGCCCTGTTATTCCTTCTAATGTGAAATCAGGAGTTAACACATCACCTGACATTTGCTTTTTATATTCATCTAAATATGGTTCAACGACTGGTTTACCATTTACGTATAAAATGTCGTGTTTATATTCAATTGTGTCTCCCGGTAACCCAATTACTCGTTTTACTAAATCATGACCTTCGTTCCCATGAAAGACGATAATTTCAAAACGATCTAACCCTTGTACACTATAGCCAATTTTATTTACAACCATTCTCTCATTGTTTTCAAGCGTTGGCATCATCGATTCTCCTTGCACAAGCGATGGTGTAAATAAAAACGCTCGACAAACAAATGCAATAATTAACGCGAGAGCAATACTTTTAACCCATGACATAATTTCACTATTTTTCATCTATCTACAATCTCCTTTAACAACTAGTAATTTTTGCGAGTTCTTGTACATTTTGAACAACAACTTCACCAAAGCACGTTTTTCCTTCTCGTACATTGTCTATTATAATTATATACGAAAAAGAAGCATAGCACTTATTTTTTAAAATCAAAATCTTGCAAAGCATGCCGTGCTAATAGCGAAATTGTCATATCATCCATTGGAGGATTATGAAGGCCAGCTCGTACATGTAAATAATAACGGTGTAATGGATTTTTTTCAGATAAACTCCTTGCTCCGACGATACGCATCGCCTTATCTACAATGGAAATCGCTGCATTTGTCACCGTATATTTCACCGCTGCCATCTCGGCTTGCATACACTGTTTATTTTCTTCTTCATAGCGCTTTGCTACACTATATAAAAAAGAACGAGCTTGCAGCAACTCTAATTCTATTTCTCCAATTAATCTTTGTACATTTGGTACCGTCGCAATTGGCGCTTTCAAACTATTTGGTTGATACGTTGCAGCAAATTGCAAAGCATACCGCCGCGCCGCCTCTGCAATTCCGAGATAACAAGCCGGAATATGCAAAAGCCAGCCCCTTCTCTTTTCAATACTAGAAGGAGAAATTTTCTCAACTAAATATTTATATGGAACTGCCACTTGTTCTAAAATTAAATCATGACTTGCTGTACCGCGCATAGATACACTATCCCATGTTTCTTCAATTGAGACACCTTCTGTACTACGTGGAACAAGAAATTCCCCTACTACTTCCGTACCTTCTATTGATGCCGAAACAATGAAATAATCTAATGCCGGTGCCATTGTTGTAAATGTTTTTCTTCCTGAAATCATCCACATTTCTCCGTTTTGCACCGCTGTCGTCTCTAACTTTCCTCCTCTTGTCGGACTTCCCGTGTTTCGTTCCGTTGCTGCTCGGTTTATAAGTGCTCCGTTTTTTACCTCCTTACAAAGCCAAGAAAATATTTCTTTATCCCACAAACGATTTTCAGAAAGTTCATGTATAATCCCAAGATGCCAGCCAATACATAATGCCGTTGCACCATCGCCCTCTGCAATAAACTCTTGTAATAGTAAAAAATCATACAAAGAAATCCCTAAACCACCTTCGTCCTTTGGAACTGTCCATGATGTATACCCAATATCTTTTAAATCTTTTACATTTTCAAAAGGAAATGAATACAATTTATCTAACTGTTGCTCTCTGTTCGAAAATAGAGTGATATATGGTTGTAATATACTAAGTTGTTCTCGTTGCTCTTTCGTTCTTACAAAATCCATTTCATCAATCCTTTCCACGTCATCCTAAAATTATATGCATACAGTTATCATTAGTTGTTTCCGCACGTACACATCTTTCACTTTACACATTATCTTCCTTAAACATATTAATCTACATTATAATTTACTGATTATTCTGACGCAAAATAATATTTTAAACAAAAAGGAGTTGACTCTAAAAAAGACTAATGTCAGCTCCTTTTCACGCATTTAGAATGTTGAAAATCGTCGAAACATCTTTATCCATCACCCTTCAAAAACCGAACAGGTAAAGATGCAACATAACCAATATATGAACACAATTCTTTAAAAAAGAATGGTAACTCTGTGTCTAGGCTGCGGTACGCAGACGTTGGTGTTGGTGAAGAATATGCATCCATGCCGAGGTGCTTAGCAATTTGCATCGCTCGTTTCATATGAAGTGGATCGCTTACAATTGTATACGTTTGTATGCCATTTTCTTTTCCAATCTGCAGAGCATTTTTTAAATTCTCTTCGGTAAAACGCGACTCCGTTTCAATTAAAATATCTTCATCTTTCACACCATGCTTTAATGCATATATTTTTGACGTACGTGCTTCCTCTAATTCAGCTTCAAATTTCGTACCACCTGTAAAAATAATTTTTTTAACATTTCCATTTTGATAAAGAGAAATGGCATGATTAATCCTTTCACGAAGTACCGGTGACGGTTTTCCATTCCAAGAAGCAGCTCCTAGCACAATTGCCGCTTCTGTATTAACTTGATCTGTATTAGAACGATAATGCCAAATATCATACGCCGCATAACCGACAAATACAATAATGGAACCAAGTATGAATAAGAGTGCCTGCACCACCCTTATTTTTATACTTCTTTTTTTCTTCATAAACTTATAGCCCCCGTATTTCATACATACTTTATACTAAAATTCGCTTAATCGAATAATCGGTCAATTTGTTATTTGAATTCATTTGAAAGAAGGTAACTTCTTTAGTAGTAGTTCAACAAAAGAGGTTGCAATTAAAAGAGCCTTTTATATTTCACACTGACATGAGTAGTCTATTTACAATAACAACTTATATTTCTCACAAATTCTTAACCTCTATATTGTAGCGAATTTTTCTGCAGAATGGAATGCTGAAACAAAAGTATATAAAATACGTAATCATTTTGTAAGAAAAAATGCCTCCTAATTCAATTAGAAGGCATTTCACTTAATCTACTATTTTAAAAGTTCTGTTTCCCTATACGGTAACTTTATCCCCTCTACTTATAACACAGTAACTTATTTTCTAATCGTTCTTTTACTTTTGGCCACTCTGCTGAAATAATACTATACACAACGGCATCCCTCACAAATCCATTTGGAAGCTGACGTTCATTTCGCATTATTCCTTCTTTAATGGCCCCTAGTCTTTCAATTGCCCGCTGTGCCTTTTCATTACGAGCATCTGTTTTAATTTGGACACGCAACATCCCTAACTCTTCAAATGCATAGCAAAGCATCATATATTTGCACTCTGTATTTACACTTGTACGTTGAACGCTTGGACTGTACCAAGTATGTCCAAGCTCGGTTGTTTTACAATCATTTGATATGTTATATAGTCGCGTCGTTCCTACAATTTCATTTGTCTTTTGATCAATTACAGTAAACGGAAGGTCCACTCCCCTTTTATACTTTTCTATTGATTCTTCAACTAATCTTTCCATATCTTCTAAGCAATCCATTTTCGCTATTAAATATGTCCAAACATCTGGGTGTTTTTCAATAATGGCATACAATGGTCTTACATCATTTATTGATAATAACTGTAATTTTGCTCGATTACATACAATTTCCACAGGACGGTCCCCTTTATTTTTCATTTCATTTATATAATAATACCAATCGTATAAATTTTCAAAAACATCAGACTAAAAATACTTAGGAGGCAATATAATTTGAAACGCTATTTTATCAACATCAGGAAAACAGATGTACATATTACAGAATGGGAAATAAGGAAAAACTGGTCTCTATCTTTTTAGACAAACAGACATTTCACTTGAATAGTTATATAAATTCATATTAAAAAACGTTATCCTTTCTGTATATTTCTACAAAAAGAATAACGTTTTTGCTTTACGAGCACAATCTTACCTTACATAAAGCAAGTAAATACAAAAGCCAGCAGAATATTCCAGTTCGTTTTTTTCACCTCAATATTTGAAAAGAAAGACCGAAAAAATTGTTATTTAAGTCTTAATATCCTCCTAAATACAAAAGAAGCTTATCCAAAAATAATTTCCATTCTCCATATCTTAATCAAGAAATGAATGTAAAATTGCAGTTGGTTTATCATCACACAAGCTATTTTCAAACAAAAATAACCCCAGATACTTTTTTGTCTGAGGTTATCTTTGTATTATTTCCCATACTATATAAATCCGTTTTGAAGAAACTCTATATTTTCATATCTAAAAAACCTTTTAAAACTCCAACTGTTTGCGGTGCTTGTAGTCTCGCTGTTATATACGGAAATTCCGGACTACCATCAAAGATCATCTGAGATGTTAACGGGGCACCTACCCACATGATATCGTCATCTATAATAACAAATGGCATCACTTTGTTTTGACGATGCACTTGTACGTTTTTTAGCGGAACTTGAGATTCTGTATAGATGATAACGGGTACTTTTGCACGCGCTAAAGCTTGCCACACTCTTTTATCCATGCGACTTGAATTGGGAATAGATACAATGATCTTCTTTTTCGCTGAGATCATATCTTTTAATAATACTTTCGTTTCTTCTCTATTTGTTTGTACAAACCAACGCAATCTTTTCGTAATCTTCCGTTCTAAAACTGCTCTTGATGTTGTACGATCATACACATCTCCTTGCCTTTGTATATGAGACGTTAAATGGGATAAAGCCTGTTTTCGCGAAAGATTTTTCCTCATATATTGACAATCTGATAGTTGAATAAATTTCCCTCTCGCTCTCGTAACTGCAACGTTAACGAGACGGTGGTTTTTTTGATCAAAGAAGAGCACACCCGGTCGTTCTTGCGGATAGCTATCAACTGTATCAAACAAAATCATATCACGCTCAGATCCTTGAAATTTATGAACGGTTGCTGCTAGTACAGGCGCATTTTTGAACTTTGTTTTCTGAAGCAATTCCCTGATGCACGTTGATAAAAAACGTGACTGCGCACGATACGGCGTTACAATACCAATTGACGATACTCCATCGACTAAACCAATTAAAGTAAGTTGCATCGCTAATAATCCAGAAAAAATATTATAACGTGAACTTGATGCAACGTCTTTTAATGAATAAGCCCCCATATTACTTGTATCTAGTAAAACTGCCGCTTCTTTCATGAAAGGCTGTAAAGCTGCAATATTATTTCGCTCTATAACAGAAGGATGGTCGAACACTTCGTTTTTATAAATAAATTCGTTCGTAAAGCTTGAAATATGCGGATGCATACGACGCTGCTCTTGCAGCATGTATAAATTTGGATGTTTTTTACGTTCATTTACCGCATCTACTATCCCAGCATGGTAAAACATATCTTCTTTTAACCACTTATTCACAAGCTCATGATTCGATAAAGCAATTGGTGGTAATTGTAGAAAATCTCCGCACACAACAATACGCTTTCCTAAAGAGGCTGCTAGTGCAAGTTGCGGAACATATGCCATACTTACTTCATCGACAACTACAAGATCGAACGTTCTTTCATAAACAAGTGAATCGATTGCACATTTGGATAATGTCGCCCCAATGACTTTCGCATTTTCAATATACTCTTTCTCAACTTCTTTCACTTTTGCTTTTTGCTTTCGAAGATCCCCTTCTATTTCCTGCATTTTTCTTTTTTCAGCAGAAGTCGCTTTATAAGAAAGAATTTTTTGTCTTAATTCTTGTCTTAATTCTTCTAAATAAAGCCTTTCTTCTTGCCATTCTTCATTTGTTGATTCTACTAATCGCGTAGTTAATAACGTTTCATGATTACGAATTTGGTCATTTTGACTAAAACCATACCGAATCACCTCTCCCGGTACCCACTTCTCTTTTTTCTCAATTTGCTTTGTTACTTCGCCCATTAATACATCAACCGCTGCATTACTATGGGCTAAGACAAGAACAGATTTTCCACTTTGATAATGCGCCGCAATAATGCGCGACAAATTGTATGATTTCCCAGTTCCTGGTGGTCCCCAAACGTACGTTGTTGCGTTATAAAATGAACGATATGCAAGTTCATTTTTCTCTTTTTTCATTTTCGCAATGTGCTTTTGTTCACTCGTTCCTTGTAATAACCGGTTCACGCGCTGACGTTTTTGTTTATCTTTTCTTACTTCTTTTAAACGTTCTTGCAATTGTTCTAGCAGTTGCCACGGCTCACTATATAACACCGCTTCCTGTATATGTTGTTGCATGTAACAATTGAGTTTAATTTCAATGTCTAATCCTTGGACAGATAGTACTTCCCCCGTTGCTTCTTCACCATCAAATTCAATTCGAATCGGTGTTCCGTCTGGTAAACTTACTTCAGAAATAAGCTGAAATACATAGACACTACTTTCATAGTCTGTATATAAAAACCGTCCATTTATAATAGACAGTTTACTCCCGCCAACTGTCTTCCAATGTTTAATTTCATATGTTAACGCTTCATGCCACTCTTTCATCGTTTCTGTTAATGAAGGAGTCTGCGCAGATGTAATCATGTTTAAGTCTCCTTCCTCTACTGCAAACATACTTTCTCACTATACCATAAAAAACTATAGATTGACTGAAAGGGAAATACTTTCTAATGAAGAGTAGATAACATATTTTGCAATGAATACTCCCCCACTTAACAAAGTTTGAAGTGGGGGTTTCTAACGTTTCGACCTAATGGACGATTAACGTCAGTGGAGTTAACACACTAGCGAGCTGTTTCACGCCTAACCCCTCTATCCCGTTT
>NZ_JAMBOP010000150.1 GCF_023715645.1 Bacillus cytotoxicus
CACCTTATCCAAAAAAGAAAAGCACTCCTCGGAGTACTTTTCTTTTTAATAAATATCATCTATACTGTTTTTACTAGGAGTTAAGTTTAGAGTATACTCTCCTAAGTTTAATAATACGTTTTATTTAATAAACCGCAAAATTGGCTGATTTTGTGGTTTATTTTTATGGACGATGAAATTTAACATGGTTACCATTACGATCGAACCAACCTCTAAATGCCCAGTTAATCCATCCACCATCACCTTGATTCGTAA
>NZ_JAMBOP010000151.1 GCF_023715645.1 Bacillus cytotoxicus
TCCCATAGCGTTAAGCTAGTAAGATCCCTGAAAGATGATCAGGTTGATAGGTTCGAGGTGGAAGCGTGGTGACACGTGGAGCTGACGAATACTAATAGATCGAGGACTTAATCAAATAATATGAAGCAGATGTTATCTAGTTTTGAAGGAATATACCTTCATAAGTCTGGTAATGATGGCAGAGAGGTCACACCCGTTCCCATACCGAACACGGAAGTTAAGCTCTCTAGCGCCGATGGTAGTTGGGAC
>NZ_JAMBOP010000152.1 GCF_023715645.1 Bacillus cytotoxicus
CTTTCTATGGAGAATTGATGAGCGCTGCTTATCAATATAAGTTTCCGTGTTTCGTTTTGTTCAGTTTTGAGAGAACTATCTCTCATCTAAATACAGTGCAAGTAGTTTGTTTTTTCTTGCGGTTGCGTCTGAAAGTGAACTCCACGATGATGGATTCCTCACCGCATGCCAGCTAAGATGCAAACTCAGCGCAGTAGGCATGTTCTTTGAAAACTAGATAACAGTGTAGCTCATATTTTTTT
>NZ_JAMBOP010000153.1 GCF_023715645.1 Bacillus cytotoxicus
TGTTCATCAATATAAGTTTCCGTGTTTCGTTTTGTTCAGTTTTGAGAGAACTATCTCTCGAAAGTATATGTTCTTTGAAAACTAGATAACAGTGTAGCTCATATTTTTTTTGAAATTTTGGTTAAGTTAGAAAGGGCGCACGGTGGATGCCTTGACACTAGGAGTCGATGAAGGACGGGACTAACACCGATATGCTTCGGGGAGCTGTAAGTAAGCTTTGATCCGGAGATTTCCGAATGG
>NZ_JAMBOP010000154.1 GCF_023715645.1 Bacillus cytotoxicus
CTTCAAAACTAGATAACATTTGCTTCATATTTATTTTAACTTCCGTGTTCGGTATGGGAACGGGTGTGACCTCTCTGCCATCATTACCAGACTTATGAAGGTATATTCCTTCAAAACTAGATAACATTTGCTTCATATTTATTTGATTAAGTCCTCGATCTATTAGTATTCGTCAGCTCCACGTGTCACCACGCTTCAACCTCGAACCTATCAACCTGATCATCTTTC
>NZ_JAMBOP010000155.1 GCF_023715645.1 Bacillus cytotoxicus
GCCTAAGGTGGGACAGATGATTGGGGTGAAGTCGTAACAAGGTAGCCGTATCGGAAGGTGCGGCTGGATCACCTCCTTTCTATGGAGAATTGATGAACACTGTTCATCAATATAAGTTTCCGTGTTTCGTTTTGTTCAGTTTTGAGAGAACTATCTCTCGAAAGTATATGTTCTTTGAAAACTAGATAACAGTGTAGCTCATATTTTTTTTGAAATTTTGGTTAAGT
>NZ_JAMBOP010000156.1 GCF_023715645.1 Bacillus cytotoxicus
CTTGCGGTTGCGTCTGAAAGTGAACTCCACGATGATGGATTCCTCACCGCATGCCAGCTAAGATGCAAACTCAGCGCAGTAGGCATGTTCTTTGAAAACTAGATAACAGTGTAGCTCATATTTTTTTAATTTTGGTTAAGTTAGAAAGGGCGCACGGTGGATGCCTTGACACTAGGAGTCGATGAAGGACGGGACTAACACCGATATGC
>NZ_JAMBOP010000157.1 GCF_023715645.1 Bacillus cytotoxicus
GCATATCGGTGTTAGTCCCGTCCTTCATCGACTCCTAGTGTCAAGGCATCCACCGTGCGCCCTTTCTAACTTAACCAAAATTCAAAAAAAATATGAGCTACACTGTTATCTAGTTTTCAAAGAACATATACTTTCGAGAGATAGTTCTCTCAAAACTGAACAAAACGAAACACGGAAACTTATATTGATAAGCAGCGCTCATCAATTCTCC
>NZ_JAMBOP010000158.1 GCF_023715645.1 Bacillus cytotoxicus
AACATCAGTCGCTCTTTCTGTTCATGTAAGAAGTCTTGTACGAGTTTGCTTTTGTGAATGCGGGCGTTGTCTGTTACCATGACCACAAACTTATCTTCATATTGCTTCAGCACATAGGAGAGGAATGCCAAAAAGTCTTCCTGTTTACAGGAAGACGCCGTCTGGTGTACTACTTCTCCTGTTTGAGCGTTTACTGTTCCAAAAATGGTT
>NZ_JAMBOP010000159.1 GCF_023715645.1 Bacillus cytotoxicus
TGTTGCTTGTTAGTTTGAGCTTGCTGTTGACTTGTCTGTTGCTTGTTAGTTTGAGCTTGCTGTTGACTTGTCTGTTGTTTGTTAGTTTGAGCTTGCTGTTGACTTGTCTGTTGCTTGTTAGTTTGAGCTTGCTGTTGACTTGTCTGTTGCTTGTTAGTTTGAGCTTGCTGTTGACTTGTCTGTTGCTTGTTAGTTTGAGCTTGCT
>NZ_JAMBOP010000016.1 GCF_023715645.1 Bacillus cytotoxicus
AAATTACACTAAACAATAATTGATGGCGCGCCGTGTGCGGTGAAAGTCGCATGCACGGTGCAGAGCGGGGGAAAGGCGAGTATCGTAACAGGTAATGCTGTTGAGAAAGCTTACCTATCGCTATCGGGTCGTAATCTAAAATATTATGGCATTCGTATTCTGCACGAACAAAGTATAATTGCGTAGTTTGTATCGATTTTATTAGCGGTAGGGACGCCGCGAATTCAAGGCTTTGGACATAAGCCGCTAGGCTTGTGGATGAATTAGCAATAAAAGAGAAAGTCTTTTGACTTTTGAAGCCCCCACTTCAAACAGACCGTCTGTCGTGAAGTGGTGGGTAGTTCACTATTAAAGCAATGTTGTGACAAAAAACAACTATTTTGTATAATATATAAATACAAATTGAAAAAAACATAAAAACTCCTCTTTCTTTTTAGATGGACGAGAGCATCTGGCCATGAATAGAAGCGGTCATGTTGTATCCTCCGTAGTAGAGATTTGTGTGTTAGTAAATCAAAATGAACGTATATAGTTATATCTTTTTTAAAAGTAAGTCAATACTTGTATCATTGAGAGACAAAGCTGAGATGAGTCTTTTACTAATTCATTTAGGTGCTCTTATGCAATTGTGGATAAGTTTTGTAATTTTAAAAAATAAGATAATGAAACGAAGAAAAGGATGACGAGAGCGTTGAAAAACCAATATGGAATTATTGATATCGGATCGAACACAATGAGATTAGTTATTTATGAAAAACAAGGTGGTGGCTTTTACAAAGAAATTGAAAATACAAAGGTAGGTGCTCGCTTACGGAATTATTTAATAGATGGTTCTTTAAGCGAAGAAGGGATTCGTAAATTGTTACATACTTTGTTACAATTTCAAGAAAGCACGCGGTTTCACCAGTTACATAAAGTATTGTGCGTTGCAACAGCAACCATTCGACAGGCTAAAAACCAAATGAAAATTAAATCTCTTGTTGAAGAGAGCACTGATTTTAAACTTCGAATATTGTCGGAATATGAAGAAGCGCAGTATGGATATATAGCTGTTACAAATTCTACATCTTTCACAGAAGGAATTACTGTTGATATTGGAGGAGGAAGTACAGAAGTTACGTATTTTCAAAATCGAGAAATTGTAAACTATCATAGTTTTCCGTTTGGGGCGCTTTCATTAAAACAACAATTTTTTCGTAATGATACGCCAACTTCAGAAGAACTTGAAGAGTTAAGAAGATATCTATGGTATCAATTTCAATCCCTTCCATGGCTTAAAGGTAAGAAATTACCGCTAATTGCTATTGGAGGGAGTGCACGTAATATGGTGAATATTCATCAAAATCTCATTTCTTATCCAATTTCTGGATTACATTTATATAAGATGAAGGTAACTGATATTGAATATGTGCACGAACATTTATTAAGGCTTTCTTTTGTAGAATTGCAAAAGTTAGAGGGCCTTGCTAAAGACCGCGCAGATACTATTATTCCGGCAGTAGAAGTATTTAAGATGTTAACGACTATTATAGAAGCCTCGTCCTTTGTATTGAGTAGAAAAGGACTACGCGAAGGCGTTTTTTATGAAGAATTAGTTCGTTCACTTGGAATTACTTATTATCCAAATGTAGTGGAGGAAAGCTTACACTTACTTTCTCAGGAATACGAGATGGATACGACCTTTGTGATACAGCTTATAAAAAATGCAACGATAATTTGTGAAGAGTTAGAAAAAAATGAGATTGTTTCTTACGAGAATGAAGATTGGACTGCGTTGCATAGAGCAGCAAAAGTGTTTAATGTTGGAAAATATATCGATGAAGAATCAAGCAGACAGCATACGTTTTATTTATTAGCAAATAAAACGATAGATGGTATGATGCATAAAGAACGGATTAAATTAGCATTAATTGCTTCTTATAAATCGAAATTGCTCTTTAAACAATGTATTGAACCATTTGCAGGTTGGTTTGAAAAAGACGAACAAAGAAAAATACGATTATTAGGGTCGGTTTTGCAATTTTCAGCAGCATTAAATGTGACCAATCGCAATCTTATTAAATCTGTTCGTATTGTAAAAAGAGAAGGTGGACTTGATTTTTATATTTACTGTAAGCAATCAGCATTATCCGAAAAAGTACAAGCAGAAAAGCAGAAAAAGCAGATAGAAAAAACATTAAAGGTGAACATTGATCTATATTTTGAGGAAGAATGTTAAGTTGTGCGGACTTCTTTACAAAAAATTTACATTTCTCCCAGTGGAAATTTGATAAAATAAATATAACTAAATTATATTGAGAAAGTTTTAGGGGGAAGTGTGAAGGGGATATGGAAGCAGTGAAAAATAGTCTTATAAACTTGAATGATACAGCCTATTATAACAATCGTGAATTAAGCTGGCTTGCCTTTAATGAACGAGTATTACAAGAAGCACAAGATGACAGTAATCCATTATTAGAGAGATTAAAGTTTATTAGTATCTTCAGCTCAAATTTAGATGAATTTTTCATGGTGCGTGTTGCAGGGCTAAAAGATCAGGTGAAAGCTGGATTTAATCAACCGGAAAATAAGGCGGGACTAACACCAAAAAAACAATTAGAAAAAATTTCGGATAAGGCACATGAATTAATGCAAGTGCAGTATGAAACTTATCAAAATGTCCTCCTTCCTGCACTGAAGGAAGAAGGGATCGAACAGTTGTCTTTTCATGATTTAACGAAAGAACAACGAGAATTTATTGAAGAATATTTTGATGAGCAAATTTTCCCTGTGTTAACACCTGTAGCAATTGATGCGTATCGACCGTTTCCTATGTTATTAAATAAAAGCTTAAATTTAGCTGCTATATTATATGACGAAGGACAAGCAGTAGAAGAAAACCGGACAAAGCTTGGCATTGTTCAAGTACCATCATTATTAGAACGTTTTATTTTTTTACCAAATGAAGATAAAAAGAAAAAATTTATTTTTTTAGAAGACGTGATCAGTAACTTTACTCATAAATTATTTACTGGATACACAGTATCTTCTGTTACTCGTTTTCGGATTACGCGTAATGCAGATTTAACAATTCATGAGGAAGGCGCACGTGATTTATTGAAAGTCATTGAGAAAGAATTAAAAAAACGAAAATGGGGGGCGGCGGTTCGGTTAGAAGTTGGAACGGATAATTTAGATGAAAGAGTATTGTCTCTATTATACGAAGCGTTAGAAGTGAAAGATGAAGATGTATATATGATTGAGGGCCCACTTGATTTAACATGTTTATTTGCGCTCTATAAAAAGTTAGCATCTACATATGAACATCTCATCTATCCTGCCTTTATTCCGCAGCCACCTCAAGATTTAGCTGATGAAGAAGATATATTTGAAAAAGTGTTAGAACAAGATATTCTATTGCATCATCCATTTGAGTCATTTCATCCTGTCATTGATTTTGTAGCAGAGGCAGCTGAAGATCCAGATGTATTAGCAATTAAACAAACATTATATCGTGTAAGTGGGGATTCACCTGTTATTCAAGCCTTAAAAACAGCCGCGGAAAATGGGAAGCAAGTGACAGTACTTGTGGAATTAAAGGCTCGTTTTGATGAAGAAAATAACGTCCAATGGGCAAAAGAATTAGAAAAAGCAGGTTGTCATGTGATTTATGGTGTTAGCCATTTAAAAACACATAGTAAAATTACGCTTGTTGTAAGGCGGAAGCATGGGAAAATTGAGCGATTTGTTCATTTGGGCACAGGGAACTATAATGATGCAACAGCGAAATTATATACTGACTTTGGATATATTACATCACGCAAAGATTTCGGAATTGATGCAACAAACTTTTTTAACTATTTAAGCGGATATACAATGAAACCACACTTTCATCAATTATCCGTTGCCCCGTTTGATATTCGTCAGCAATTCAGTGAACTCATTGATGAAGAGATTCGTTATCATAAACAATATGGAAATGGCTATATTATAGCGAAAATGAATTCATTAACAGATAAGCCGCTCATTCAAAAATTATACGAAGCATCGCAAGCTGGTGTAAAAATCGATCTCATTGTAAGAGGAATTTGTTGTTTACTTCCTCAAATTTCAGGTGTAAGTGATAATATTCGCGTTATTAGTGTGGTAGGTCGCTATTTAGAGCATAGTCGTATATATTATTTTCACCATAATGGTGAGGAAAAAATATTTTTATCTTCAGCCGATTGGATGACGCGTAATATGGAAAAACGTGTGGAAATTTCATTTCCTATTTTAGGACTTGATATGAAAACGCGAATTAAAGATGTTTTACAACTTATTTTAGATGATAATGTAAAGGCTCGTGAACAAAATGAACGCGGTGAATATCATTATGTTGTAAGGAACCTTAAAGAGAATATTGAAAGTCAAGTGCAGCTCTTTCAAATGGCATATATACATACTGAAGAGGAATAAAGCAAAAAGGATTTATATAGATAACTCTAAATTAAAAGCCGGACATAAATCCCTTTTCTTTTTAGATAGTCGAGAGCGTCTGGCTATGCGTAGAAGCGGTCAGTGCCTATTTCTACCACATGCGATGTTCAAACAAAGAGAGGAAGAAAGTAGCGGTCATCTTTTGTTTAGCATAACCGGTAGCGTATATGGTGAATAGGCAAAAAAGATTTATATAGATAACTCCAAATTAAAAGCCGGACATAAACCCTTTTCTTTTTAGATAGTCGAGAGCGTCTGGCCATGCGTAGAAGCGGTCAGTGCCTATTTCTGCCACGTGCGATGTTCAAACAAAGAGAGGAAGAAAGTAGCAGGTTACTTTTTGCTTGGCATGGTGATGATTTGTGTATAGGAAAGTCAGGGGGGATTCTGACTAGCAGCGACTTATATGCCGAAAAATGGAATAAGAGATACATAGAGAAAAAGGCCTTGATTTGAGGCCTTTTTTGCATAGTTGTTTAATAAAAGTATGGTGTAGGACAAGGAGGGCCGTAGCAAGGGTAAAATGGAGGTGGATAGTATGGTCTAGGCCCAAATACCAGTGCCCCGCCGAGTAAACCTCCAGCAAGACCGGCTAAAAAGGGGAATCCAAAAAATGGTAGGAATCGTGAATCTCCGATTGGACCAACTGGAGCGGAACGGAATGGAAATGGCTGATATTGTGGATACATGTTAAAACCTCCTTCGATGAACTCATTGTTATCATATGGGAAAAAAGCGTGGATGAGCGAGTACAAGAGAGGATGACGCAGAAATAGGCGAAAAATATTCCTATATTATGTCGATTGTAAGGTGAAGAGTGTAATTTCCGGCTTTGCTAAAAATCGAAATGGTACCCGTGTTGTTCCGATGCCTCGATTTACATACAATAACAATTCATACCTTTTTTTAATATGATAAAAACCTTCAATATAGTGCTTTGCTAACGTAGGCGTAATAATGGCACCAATGAAAGGGAATTGTACTTGTCCGCCGTGACTATGTCCAGAAAGTTGTAAATTAATAGGGAAATTTGCAATATGCGGTGCAACATCGGGTTCATGTACGAGAACAATCGTATAAAGATGATCTTGCGCTTGCTTTAAGATACCATGTATATCAGGGTTTCCGAGCATGATATCGTCAATACCGAAAATAGAAATTTCACTTCCATCTAGTAGACGAATGCGTTTTTCAGCATTTTGTAATATTTCAAATCCGGATTGCCTCATGATGTGACCGTAGTATTCTGTACCGTACCCACCGTGATCGTGATTACCAAAAATAGCAAATTTACCAAGCGGAGCATGAATCATTTGTAAAATTGACGAGACAAATGGGGTGCCTTCATATGTTTGATAATTGTCGATTAAATCCCCAGTAAAGAATACGATGTCGGGTTTTTGTTCATTTATTTTTGCAACTACTTTAGAAAGCTGCTGCAGTGAGTAATAATATCCTAAATGTAAATCGCTAAATTGAACAATTTTAATGCCATTAAACCCATGTGGAATAAGTGAAGAGTGAAGTGTATGATTCGTAAAAGAGAGAAGGGATGGTTCTATATACTTTGCATAATAGTAACCTGTACCAGTCGTTATACATGTATATAATAGTGTGCGCATGCCTTTTTTTATAAACTTTCTTCTTGTCATTTGGTTCATATCCATATGAGCGAGATGATAGGAAGTAATGATAGTAGAAAGATGTGATTTGTTAGAATGAGTCGCTGCTTATCTTCTCTCCTTTCGTAATTTAATAGTGTATTTTATTAAAAGATATCAGAAAAATTTAAATTTATAAAGAATTCTGTTGTATAAAATGATAAAATGAATATGTATTCATTTTAGGGAGGGAAAATTATGAAAGAAAAAGTAGTTGTAATTACAGGTGGTTCAAGTGGAATGGGAAAAGGAATGGCAACTCGTTTTGCAAAAGAAGGAGCGCGAGTTGTAATTACAGGACGTACACTAGAAAAATTAGAAGAGACAAAGAAAGAAATTGAACAATTTGATGGACAAGTATTACTTGTACAAATGGATGTGCGTAATATTGAAGATATAAAAGGAATGATTGAAAAAATCGATAAAGAATTTGGACGAATTGATGTATTTGTAAATAATGCTGCGGGAAATTTTCTTTGTCCTGCTGAAGATTTATCACCAAATGGCTGGAATTCTGTTATTAACATCGTGTTAAATGGTACATTTTATTGCAGTCAATCTATCGGTAAATACTGGATTGAAAAAGGGATAAAAGGAACAATTATTAATATGGTTGCAACTTATGCGTGGGATGCAGGTCCTGGTGTAATTCATTCTGCAGCAGCAAAAGCGGGTGTATTAGCGATGACGAGAACGCTTGCTGTTGAGTGGGGACGTAAATATGGAATTCGTGTGAATGCAATTGCTCCAGGGCCAATTGAACGTACTGGAGGAGCTGATAAGCTATGCTTATCAGAAGAAGCGGCGAAGCGAACAATACACAGCGTTCCGCTTGGCAGACTTGGTACGCCAGAAGAAATTGCTGGTCTTGCTTTTTATTTATGCTCTGAAGAAGCAGCGTACATAAATGGAGCTTGTATTACAATGGATGGTGGGCAACATTTGCATCAATTTCCGTTTTAAGTGAGGGGTTATTTGTGACGGATTTGTGACAAACAGAAAGAGTACCTTTACAGGGGAAATGTTATGAGGTATATTTAAAATCTCTTTTTTCTTCATAGTAGAATTGCTAATTCCCCTTAGCATTTTACCCCTCTAATCCCTTCAGGAAAACTGAAGGGATTTTTTTATTATTTTTTCTATATAACGTGTTATAATCTTTGAAAAGTAAAGGGGGGGAGCGCTATGGTAGATGCATTAGATGTGATGAGTAATTTGGATAAAGTCCTTCCTTATTATCAAGCTATTTTTAGTGCAGATGAACATACTGTAATTGGATATGAAGTAGTAGGGCGTATACAAACAGAAGAAGGGATTTACAGCCTTGCTTCATTTTTTCACGATGATTCGATTCCACATGAATTTCAACTTGAAGTTGATAATGTCATTTTAGGAAAAGCATTGGATCGGTATTTGGAAACAGATCAATCATTTTTATTATTTGCGCATCGTAATGCCCATATATTGATGAGTGATGAAAGTGAAAGTTTACTGGAGTTATTATTAACGTATGAGAAAAAAGGACTACGTTTAAATCATATTGTATTAGAAATAACAGAGCATGATTTTAAAGAAGATATTGAACAGTTTAACCATTTGCTTATGTATTATCGTACATATGGTATTCAATTGTCGATTAATAAAGTAGGAACAGGGACAAGTAATCTCGAACGAATTAGTACGTTAACTCCTGATATTCTAAAAGTAGATTTAACAAACTTACGTCAAACGGCGTTGTTACAATCGTACCAGGATATTTTATATTCATTATCACTTTTGGCGAGGCGTATTGGAGCAACATTATTGTATGAAGATATCGATGCATTCTATCAGTTGCAATATGCGTGGAAAAATGGAGGGAGATACTACCAAGGAAATTATTTGAAAGAATCTTTGCCTAATTTTATTGATAAAGACATTTTGAAAGAGCGCCTTGGCAATGAGTGCCACCAATTTATTCAGCGTGAAAAACGAAAATTGCAGAAGGTTTATGAATTGACAGAAACGCTGCGAGAATATGTTGGGAGTGTATTGGCAAAACAGAGAAAAATAGAAAATTTTAATAAATGGTTAATGAATTTTAGTCAACAAGTGACATATTGTAGCTTTCGTATTTTCATTTGTAATGAAGACGGATTTCAAAAATCAGGAAATGTTATGAAGAAAGACGGAGAATGGGTGTTAATGCCAGAGTATTATATGAAAAATTGGAGCTGGCGTCCGTATTTTTTAGAAAACATTATGAAACTACGCTTTGAGCAAAAGGGAAGATTGTCTGATTTATATGGAGATCTTGAAACTGGTGAATTGGTTCGGACATTTTCGTTTCCTATTGATGATGAGCATTATTTATTTATTGATTTATCTTATGAATTTTTATATGAAGAAGATGTTTTATTGTGATGCACGAAATATTTCGTGCATTTTTTTGTTTGTTTTTATCATAAATTGGTAATAGTGACAACTATGATAAGAATGGTGTCTATCGTTGTAAACATTTTACGAACGAAAGCTACTTTTTTTATGCATATTCATTGTTACAATGAATAGTAGAAGGATAAGCTCTTTTTATAGGGAGGGTGCGAAAATGAGGAAATACGGTATTTGGATTGTGCTATTTCTTTTCGGTGCATTTGTAATTGGACAAAGTGTCACAACGGTTCTTGGAAAAGAAAAAACAAAAATTGATCAAAATGAAATATTTGTAACGATTCAAAAGGGATATGAAGCACAGTTTGCTATTCGTGGTAAGCGACTACCAGTGGATAAAATGTATGATGCATTATCTCCTTATTTCACGGATAACTTTCTTCAAGTTTTTACGGATGAAAATAGTCAGGATGTGAAACGGAGTGCTCAATATTTATTACCGACTAAAGAAGCGCCATTTACTTTTTCGTCAAATACAAAAATTGTATACAATGAAGAGCATAATTTGTTGTACGTGTATGAACGTAATATGAAGACGGATGAGTATCAAATTATAACACTGCAAAAAAACGGTGATAAATGGAAATTGGCGGGGTATCATGAAAATAAGCAGCTATTATCTGAGATTAAAAAATATGAAAAAGAGTAAAGAGGAACTCTTGTCATTGTGGGATCATCCCGAAATGACAAGAGTTTCATCATACCGTCTCCATTTTGCTGTCTTTAAAGAGATAAGGTTAAATTCACCATTTGCGGATGAAAAAGTGATGTACTGTCACTTTTTTTATTCTTCTAATCCTAAAAGTTGTTGTAATTTTTCAATTTGAAATCCTGCTACAACTTCCTCGTCTACAACAACAGTTGGTGTAGAATAAGAATCATAATTATTGATAAGACGATTGAGAGCTGCAGTATCTTTTTTGACATCATATTCTGTAAAAGCAACATGATTATGTTTTAAAAATTCTTTTATAATTTGACATGGTGGGCAATTAGGTTGTGTGTATACATCTACTTTCTTCACTTTATTCCTCCTCTTCAACTCATTTTCATTATATTCTCGTATCAAAAAAATCTCCATTAACAACATGGAGATTTTTTTGAATATGAATTAAATACCCATTATTCATCTTTATTCAAAATGTTGAAATATCAATTCGTTTTGATATTTCAACATAAAGATTACAGCTATGTAGAAAAAAGGGAACCCGTACTCGCTGAGGGTACTGAAAAACTATCTACTTTGAGTAAGAAACAGAATTTTTATCAATATACAGCCATCAAAAAGAAGATAATTCCCTGTATACAGTAGGTGGTTATCTTCTTTTTCTCTTTTTAGGGACTTTTTCAGTGGCCTCTATTCGCTTTCTCTCTTTGTTTTTACTTCGCATGTGGCAGAAAAAGACCTTGACCGCTTCTATGCAAGGCCAGATCCTCTTGTCCATCTAAAAAAATATTTTATGTCGTTTTTTAATTTGGATATATATAATTTTTTCTGTTAAATGTGTAAGAAAAGCAGTAGAATGTTTGTATTTCGGTTTTTTATATGTTTTTTCGACAAATTTTAGTTGAGTTTCTTGCTCATAAGCATTATCCTAGGGTGTGTGACATTTTTTCAGTTATGACGGATAGAATGAGTATTGCTGTAAAACCTATTCGTAGGAACTTTAGAGAAAGGGGAGATTTCATGTCTCTGCTCCAAGGAATTTTAACTCGTCTTGTTAGTTTAAAAGAACAAGCCGAAAGCGGCGAAGTAGCACAACGCTATTTTGAAGTGAACGGTGAACGCAAATGTAGCGTAAAATATTTTGATAAAAGCGATATGTACGAGCTAGAAGTGTATCAACAAGGAGAAAAACCACAAGTATATCAATTCGATAATATTGATATGGTTGCAATCGAAATTTACGATATTCTTTCTTGATACATAAAAAGAAGGTGCCTCAAAAAAATGAAGGCACCTTCTTTTTTTATGAATAAGATTCACTCTCTGACCCTAAACTGATAACACATTCTACAGAGTGTAGTATTCACTAATCGAACTCTTATGGACAGGTAGCTTGCTCATAAGAGTGGCATAAAGAGGTGAGAAAAGTGGAAAAAATGCCTATTGTTGTGTGTCCAAAATGTCATAGACAGTCAGAGATTATACATGTGTTAACAGCGCAATCTAATCAAAATGTTATATTTAAATGTCCGTTTTGCACATATTTAATACGGAATATCGAAACGAGAAAAGGATAAGTAAGTCATATTTTATTACTTTGTCCCATACAATGATAATACGAAAGTCTGTCTATGAGAAGGGACGTGACTGTATGGGCGGAGAATATCAATTTTACAATTTATCAGAGCAACATATGAGTTTCGAAAATGTGTTTTTAAGAATTTGTCATTTTATTCAAAATGAACCGCGCAACATGTATCGATTGTCAATTGGGACAGATTCACAAGTACATCAAAAAAATACACGTTTTATTACAGCTATTCATTTGCATCGAGTTGGAAAAGGAGCTTGGGGGTGTTTATGCCACCAAACGATAAAGCAAAAGCCCGCAAGTTTACGGGAGAAAATTTATTCAGAAACACAATTTAGTCAAGAGATTGCTTGTTTATTTACACCTGAGCGAATACAACAACTTTGGGATATTCTTTATCCATACCGCGGAGAAGGTGCTGAATTTGTTATGGAGATTCATTTGGATATTGGAAAATATGGTTTAACGAGAGAGTTTATTACGGATATGACAAATAAGATTACAGCAATGGGATTAACACCTAAAATTAAGCCTGATGCATATGCGGCATTTAGTTATGCAAATCGGTACACGAAATGATTTTTAATCTGAATTTTCGATCTATTGGATAAAAGGAATATTATATATAATAAACAATAAGGACGGTTGAATAAGGGGAGGAGAAAATGAGTAGAGAAATTGATTTAACGAAAGAGGAACAAAGCTTATTGTTAGATGTGTTGTTTCTGCAAAATTATGCGAGTGAAATACTTTCCGTTGAACTTTCTGATATCGAAAACGGGCGAAAGAAAATAGACATATCTCATTATAAACAAGTTACAAACTTATTTGCTCGTTTGAAGAATGAAGGATATTAAGGCTACCAGAAAGGTGGTCTTTTCTTTTGTTTCTATGGTAAAATGAACTGTGCTTAAAATAAGAAAATAAGGACAGATAATAATATGTAAACGTTGTCATAAACTGAAAATAGAAATGAGAAAGTAAAGCATTACTTGGAAGAATTGTTTTTTTACGATTGGTTTACAATTGCTACTTGTTAGAATGAGTTAAAGTGGGGGATATCAATATGGTTAGCATTCCAAAAGAAGAATTTCAGCAAGTTTTTGTAAAGGACTTAATGATTTCATCGGAAAAAGTAGCACATGTTCAAATTGGAAATAGTCTGGAGCATGCTTTGCTTGTTTTGGTTAAATCTGGTTATTCAGCAATTCCAGTATTAGATCCAATGTACAAATTGCATGGATTAGTAAGTATAGCGATGATTTTGGACGGTATCTTAGGCCTAGAGCGAATTGAATTTGAAAAATTAGAGGATATGAAAGTAGAAAGTGTGATGAAGGGAGATATTCCACGCCTTGAGTTACAAAATTCATTTTCAAGGGCACTAGAGATGACGATTGATCATCCATTTGTATGTGTTGAAAATGAGGACGGATATTTTGAAGGGATTTTGACGCGTCGTGCAATTTTAAAATTACTAAATAAGACAGTGAGACGATTTAATCGATAATGTTGGAAAAGGCGACTTCAACTGAAAAAAGAAGTCGCTTTTATCGTTCAGTTGTAACGAAAGAAGGGGAAAATATTGCAAATTGACGATTTTCAGATGATGGTTATTTTAGCGCAAGAGTTAAATATGCGAAAGGCTTCTGAGCGCTTATTTGTATCACAACCGGCGCTTAGTCAAAGGCTTCAATCGATGGAAAAACAATGGGGGATGAAATTTTTTATTCGCTCCCAAAAAGGATTAACGATTACACCAGAAGGTGAAAAAGTAGCGAATTATGCTAAAGATATGTTGCAAAGAGAGGAAGCTATTAAGAGTGAACTAGCAACTTTCCAAACGGAAACATATGGAACTTTAAAGATTGCTGTTGCCTCTGTCATTGGGCAATATTGGTTGCCACCAGTTTTAAAGATGTTTGTACAAAAGTATCCATTCGTAAAAATTTCTCTCTTTACAGGCTGGAGTAGTGAAGTGCAAAATCACTTTTATGAAGGTGATGTTCATGTAGCGATTTTACGAGGAACACAAGAATATAAAGGATATAAGCAACAATTATTTGAAGATGAGTTGTATTTAGTCGATACAGAAATTAAAGATATTTCCATGTTAAAAGACACGAATAGGCCGTTCATTCAATTTAAAAGTGATTCAACATATTATGGACAAATTCAAAATTGGTGGTATGGTTTATTTTCTAATCCCCCTAAACGTACGATTGTTGTCGATCAAATTGAAACGTGTAAGCAACTTGTTTTAAATGGTATCGGTTATGCTCTTTTGCCGTCCACTGTTTTAAAGGAAGTAAGAGAAAAGACATATAAAACCCCAGTACAACTGACGAGAGAAACGTGGTTATTAACAAGTGAATCGGCTAGACAATTGAAACAAGTGCAGGCGTTTTTAGATATTATTGAAGAAGTTCAGGCAGGAAAATAAGATTATTTTCTTGCGAGGAGCCTTTTCGTTTGGTAGAGTAACAGTATAAATGGATTTAGGAGGCAACAAGCATGAAAATGATGGATGCAAACGAGATTATCTCGTTTATTCAAAAAAGTGAGAAGAAAACTCCTGTAAAGGTATACATAAAAGGGGATTTAAAAGAAATTACATTTCCTGAAACAGTACAAGCATTTGTAAATAAAAAATCTGGCGTATTATTTGGGGAATGGTCTGAAATTAAGACAATCCTTGAAGAAAATAAAAAACATGTTGTAGATTACGTTATAGAAAATGATCGTCGTAACTCTGCAATCCCAATGCTTGACTTAAAAGGCATTAAAGCACGTATTGAACCAGGTGCTATTATTCGTGACCAGGTTGAAATTGGTGATAATGCAGTTATTATGATGAACGCAACGATTAACATTGGCGCTGTAATTGGTGAAGGTTCAATGATTGATATGAATGTAGTGCTTGGTGGACGTGCAACAGTAGGTAAGAACTGTCACGTTGGAGCTGGAGCAGTGCTTGCAGGCGTTATCGAGCCACCTTCTGCAAAACCAGTTATCGTTGAAGATGATGTTGTAATTGGTGCAAACGTAGTAGTTCTAGAAGGTGTTACAGTAGGTAAAGGTGCAGTTGTTGCAGCGGGTGCAGTTGTAACAGAAGACGTACAACCATACACAGTTGTTGCAGGAACACCAGCGCGTGTTATTAAAAAAATTGACGAAAAAACGAAAGCAAAAACAGAAATTAAACAAGAGCTTCGTCAACTGAATCCAGAAGAATAAAAAAGAAAGCGTAAGGGCTTGTAAGCTCTTACGCTTTTTATCAATGGTGGTGAAACGATGATGATAAATAAATTTATTCAAATACGCAGAGATTTACATCAAATTCCAGAGCTTGGTTTTCAAGAATGGAAAACACAGCAATATATTTTAAATTATATAAATACGCTTCCAAGTGAGTATATGGAAGTAAAGACTTGGAAAACAGGTGTCATTGTAAAAATACATGGCCGTAATCCAGAAAAAACAATTGGCTATCGCGCTGATATTGACGGACTTCCAATTGCAGAAGAGACAGGATATGAATTTTCCTCATTACATGAAGGGCTGATGCATGCATGCGGACATGATATTCATACGACAATTGGCCTTGGGTTATTAACAACTTTTGTTACAGAGCGAATTGACGATGATCTCGTTTTTATTTTTCAACCAGCTGAGGAAGGACCGGGTGGTGCTCTTCCGATATTACAAAGTGAAGAATTCCAAGTATGGAAACCAGATATGATTCTTGCACTTCATATTGCACCAGAATATCCAGTAGGATCAATTGCGGCAAAAGAGGGGTTGCTTTTTGCGAATACATCCGAGCTATACGTTGATTTGAAAGGGAAAGGTGGACATGCGGCATATCCGCATACAGCGAACGATATGATTGTTGCCGCAAGCCATCTTGTTACGCAACTGCAATCTGTTATTAGTCGCAATGTGAATCCGCTAGATAGTGCAGTTATTACAATCGGGAAAATCACTGGTGGAACAGTACAAAATATTATTGCGGAAAAGGCCCGTTTAGAAGGAACGATTCGTACATTATCTGTTGAATCTATGAAACGAGTAAAGGAACGGATTGAAGCAATTGTTGCTGGAATCGAAATGTCTTTTGCGTGTACAGCGCAGATTGATTACGGAGCAATGTATCATCAAGTATATAACGATGAAACGTTAACGAAGGAATTCATGACGTTTACGGATAAACATACAGACATGAATGTTATCACTTGCACAGAGGCGATGACAGGAGAAGATTTTGGATATATGTTGCGCGAAATCCCGGGTTTAATGTTTTGGCTCGGTGTTGAATCTGAATATGGTCTACATCATGCGAAATTACAGCCGGATGAATCAGCAATTGAAAAAGCGATATTATTTTTAACAACATACGTAAAATGGAAAGGGAACAGGGCGTAATGCTTGTTCCTTTTTTGTATAATCTTTCTATATATCCATTTTAAATTTCCGACATTTTTGTCTAGCTCTGCCTCCTAAGCCCTCATGTCTAAGAACCTTCCACACGAGAAGGTAAAAAACACCTTTCTGTGTGAAAGAACCTTAGCCAACAGGCTTAAACAGGCGGCTCCGCTTTTCTTCATAAATTGCTGTTATGTAAAACAAAAAGTGATATGCTACTTGTTTGCTCCCTTTGTTTTAACATGGCCTGTGGTAGAAAAGGGCTCTGACCGTTTTGTGTGGCTAGCCGCTCTCGCCCAGCTAAAAAAGATGGTTTTTATGTTGGTTTTTCAATTTGAATTTATATACAGTGCTTTATTTTTGAAATTCTAGCACAATGTTATATAATGGTAGATGGGAAAGAGAGTTAATAGTTAGTCATTTTATAATAGTTATTAAATGATATTGACTAAAAACTATTTTCTCCCATATAATATAAAAGTAGACAATATATGACTAAAAATTAACGGAGGTTGGTACATATGGCAGAACGTATGGTAGCAAAACAAGCACCACGCTTTGAGATGGATGCTGTTATGCCTAACAAAGAGTTTGGTAAAGTAAGCCTTGAAGAGATTATGAAACAAGACAAATGGACAGTTCTTTTCTTTTATCCAATGGATTTCACTTTCGTATGTCCAACAGAAATTATCGCACTTTCTGATCGTTATGATGAGTTCGAAGATTTAGATGCAGAAGTTATTGGGGTATCAACTGACACAATCCATACGCATTTAGCGTGGATTAACACTGACCGTACGAAAAACGGTTTAGGGGAGTTAAAATATCCATTAGCTGCTGATACAAATCATGCAGTATCTCGTGAGTATGGTGTATTACTTGAAGAAGAAGGAATTGCACTTCGTGGTCTATTCATTATGAGCCCAGAAGGTGAATTAATGTATCAAGTTGTCCATCATAACAATATTGGACGGGAAGTTGATGAAGTACTCCGTGTTCTACAAGCGCTTCAAACTGGTGGACTTTGCCCTGCAAACTGGAAACCAGGTCAAGAGACTTTAAATGTTTAATTTTTGAATGAGTGAACAAGGTCTAGCAAATTGTTGTTAGACCTTTCTCTACATATATGAGGAGGAAATGCTATGAAGTTACGTGAACCAATGCCTTCCTTAGAAGGAGCAACGACTGTGCTAAATGGAGAAGTAGTTAAGGAAGCGCTAATTGGCGATAAACCAACATTAATTCATTTTTGGTCTGTTAGTTGTCATTTATGTAAAGAAGCGATGCCGAGCATTAATGAATTTCGCGATAACTATAAAGATAAATTAAATGTAATTGCTGTACATATGCCGCGTTCAGAAGAAGATTTAGATCTTGAAAAAGTGAAAGAAGTGGCAGCGGAGAACGGAATTGTACAGCCTATTTTGGTAGACAATAAGCATGCGATTACAGACTCTTTTGAGAATCAATATGTACCAGCATATTACGTATTTGATAAAAACGGTGTATTACGTCATTTTCAAGCAGGCGGCAGTGGTATGCAAATGTTAACAAAACGAGTAAATCGCGTTCTTGATGAAGCTGAAAAAACAGCTGAATAAAGGAAAACCTCCCTTGTAATGGGGAGGTTTTTAGTTTACATTTTATATGAAAATTGTGTAAAATCAATATGGTACATAGAAAAAAAGGTAGGGGATAGTGTGCAAATCGGAAGTACTATATTATGTTTCTTTTTATATACATATGTAATTGTAGCAGCAATTTATTTTGGTGTTAGTTTTTATACATATTGTTTAGCAAAAAAAGAAAACCATACGAACACATATGAGTGGGTAAGAGAGTATTTATCACCTGTTGCAGAAATTATGAATGCATTTGCTCTATTTTTATTTGTTGGTTTAATCGCTTTTTCAACGAGTTTAGTTGGAAATAAAATGACTTTATTTATCCTTGGGGCCATTATTTTTATGTTGTTAGGAATTCGAATTGGTAATATGGTCTTTTGGAATAAGAAGTTGGTGGAAGGCTATACTGGCATATGTATTCCAGGGCTGCTAGCTGCAATCGTTACGAATATAGAGCATGAGTATTACCAGCTTCATTTTTGGTTAATTATTATTTTAACGATTGTATCGGTCTTATATATAAGTGCGACTTTTTTAACATATTGCGCATATAAACGAAAAGACAGGGATGCGATATTACTCTTTCGAAAATGGGCTTTATTTTGGAGCGTTCCAACGATGATTGTTATAGGAGCAATTGCGATTGTTATGAACGGGTTTGAGATTGTAGAGTGGAAAAAGATGCTTGAAATGTGGTGGGTGTTTATTGTTTCATTTGCTGGTTTTTTAGGAGCAACTCATTATTTATTTCATCAGCACCACTATCAGTTTGCAATATTATTCGCTTTCATAAATTTACTATTTGCATTTTTCGGACAAGAAACATTAATGTTTGTATTTCAAACATTCAGTTCGTTTGGAAATATATTTATTTTTGGTATGTTAGTATGCATGCTTGCTTTTTATTTACAGCAATTTTTTTATATTCAAAAACAAAAATAAAAGTGGACAGCCAATCATTACAGCATTTGTTCCGTAAAAACTGCTACTTTAAGAATGTAGCAAATCTAGAATGGGAAATTTGTGGTTAAACTTCCATAATTAGTAATGAAAAGACAATGATGGAAGTTTCACTTTATAAAATATGCTACAATGATAGTTGATTATGATGTATAAGGTGCAAAGCCTTCACATCAAGTTTTTGAAGAATTAAAGAAGATAGGTAGAGGATAAAGAAGTTTCACTGATAAAGGTTTCACTTGAAACGAATTGATATTACTGGAGGAGTTTGTGTGGGCACGAAAGAAAAAGAATTTGCTGTTATTGGTCTTGGCCGATTTGGTGGTAGTATTTGCCGTGAATTAGCGCAATTAGGAATGGAAGTTATGGCGATTGATATGGATGAAGACCGTGTAAATGAGTTTGCAAATATTGCGTCTCATGCTGTAATTGCGGATTCTACAGATGAGATGGTATTAAAAAGTCTTGGAATTCGAAACTTTGATCATGTAGTTATTGCAATTGGGGATAATATTCAATCAAGTATTTTAACAACCCTTATATTGAAAGAACTAGGTGTGAAAAATATTACTGTAAAAGCACAAAATGATTATCATGAAAAAATTCTTCGGAAAGTTGGAGCAGATCAAATTGTTCACCCTGAGCGTGATATGGGAAAAAGAATCGCTAATAATATTGCTTCAAGTAGCGTTTTGGACTATTTAGAGCTTTCAGATGAACATAGTATTGTTGAGATTATTGCGAATGAAAAGATTGATGGTCATTCATTGATTGAATTAGATATTCGTGCAAAGTTTGGATTGAACATTGTAGCAATTAAGCGTGGGAAGGAAGTTCTCATTTCACCGCGTGCGACAGAAAATATTCAAAAGGGAGACATTTTAATTGTAATTGGTCACGATAATGATGTAGACCGCTTCGAAATGTTTTTAACGAAATAACAAAAAGGACAATGCCAGTATACTGACATTGTCCTTTTTAGTTAAATCTCCATAATGATTGGTAAAATCATTGGTCGACGTTTCGTTTTTTCATATAAGAATGGAGCCAATGTATCTGTAATTTCATTTTTGATTTCAGACCACTGTGTCGTTTTGCGCTCCATTACTTTTTCTAAATGAGTTGTAATTAATGTTTGAGCGTCGTTAATTAAATCGCTGCTTTCACGCATATAAACGAATCCACGAGAAATGATATCTGGTCCAGCTGCTACTTTGAAATCCTTCATATCGATGCTAACAACAACGATTACAAGGCCCTCTTCTGAAAGAATACGACGATCGCGAAGTACGATGTTACCAATATCGCCGATGCCATTTCCATCGATATAGACAGAACCAGACGGAATTTTTCCTGCGATTGCTGCTTCATCTTCGCGAAGTGCAAGTACATCACCATTATCAATTATGAAGCAATTTTCTTCTGGAATGCCACAATCAGTTGCTAATTTTGCATGCATACGTTGCATACGGTATTCACCATGAATTGGCATGAAATATTTTGGTTTAATGAGACGTAACATTAGCTTCTGTTCTTCTTGTCCACCATGTCCACTCGTATGAATATCAGTCAATGGTCCGTGAATGACTTCAGCACCTGCACGATATAACATGTTAATGGTCCGGCTTACACTTACCGTGTTTCCAGGGATTGGAGAAGAAGAGAATACAACCGTGTCGCCAGGGATAATTTGAATTTGACGGTGCGTACCGTTAGCGATGCGAGATAATGCAGCCATCGGTTCCCCTTGACTTCCTGTACATAAAATCACAATTTGATTTGCTGGTATGCGATTTAGCTGTGCAGGTTCAATAATTGTATCTTTCGGACAGCGAATATAGCCAAGATTTTGTCCGATTTCCATTGCAGCTTCCATACTTCGACCAAAAACAGCAATTTTTCGATTGTTTGCTACTGCCGCTTCTACAACTTGTTGCAGCCTGTGAATATTAGAAGCAAATGTTGCAAATATAATGCGGCCTTCTACTTTACGGAAAATATCTTGAATGCTGTCACCTACGCGGCGCTCAGACATTGTAAAGTGAGGGACTTCACTATTTGTGCTATCAGATAGTAAGCAAAGGACCCCTTCTTTTCCGATTTCAGCCATCTTCGTTAAGTTTGCTGGCTCACCAACTGGTGTGAAATCAAACTTGAAATCTCCTGTATGCACAACTTGTCCTTGCGGTGTCTTCACAACGATACCGTATGAATCAGGAATACTATGTGTTGTGCGGAAGAAGGAGACGGATGTTTTTTTGAACTTAATTACGTCGTCTTCTTTAATTTCGTGCAACTGTGCTTTTCGCAGTAATCCGTGCTCTTCTAACTTGTTTTTAATCAGTCCGAGCGCTAGTTTTCCGCCGTAAATTGGAATATTTACTTGGCGTAATAAATAAGGAATCCCGCCGATATGATCTTCGTGACCATGTGTAATAATGAGTCCTTTAATTTTTTCTTCATTACGTACGAGATACGTGTAGTCAGGGATGACATAATCAATCCCAAGAAGTTCGTCTTCTGGAAATTTAATTCCAGCGTCAATAATAATAATTTCATCTTGAAATTGAACAGCATATGTATTTTTGCCGATTTCTCCAAGTCCGCCAAGTGCGAAAACAGCAGTTTGGTCATTTTTTAAGAACTTCATAAATTAAACGTTCTCCGCTAATTTGAAATCTGCATATTGCTTTTCATATTCAAGATGAGCACCAGTAACAGACTGGATAAACTCAATATTATATGCGAACTTGTGTAATTTTGTGCGAACTTCTCTTTCGGACTCAGCTTCTAGATATAGCACCTTAGTATTTTCACGTACAGGTACTTCTAGCGTTTTTTCTTGATAAAATACTTTAAAAATCATTAAAACAATCTCTCCTTGTCTATGTTTTAGGCTATCTTTTACCTATTATAAAGCAAACGGTTATGATTTTCATGTTTTTTCGAATAAGAGTGAAGAAAAAAGCCCGAAATGGGCATGATTTAAGCAATTGTTTTTTTACGAAGTAAATCGTTCCAATATACTTTTAATTTTTTCTTCAGTTTCTTTAGCACAGTTGTCCCTTCCTTTCATTGCTCAAAACATGTATATAATCTTATTAAAATACGCAAGAAGAATTAAGTTTCAAAAATGAACTACTTACTAAGAAAATATTTCGTTCAACTTGTAGTATGAGATAGAATAGAAAAGAAAATGCATATAATGAACCGTAGTATCGTTTTTATTTTAGTATATGCATAGGTAGGCAGAAAGTTTAGATAATAAGCACGTTATTCATCAATATGTTATACTTTTTTAGTATTTGACGAAAAAAAATTATAGTATATAAATCCAATTTGACTTTTCAACATAAAAGTCATCGCCATGCCAAACGGAAAGGTTTTTTATGTTAGTTTTTCAACTTGGATATATACAGAAATCCATTTCGATTTTTTGACGTATAAACCATTTCTATGTAGCAATACAACATGATTTGCACTTGCTTATTCCCTTTGTTTTAAACATCGCATGTGGCAGAAAAGGCCCTGACCGCTTCTACGCATGGCCAGACGCTCACGCCCACATAAAAAGAAAAGGTTTTTTATGTCAGTTTATTAACTTGGATACATCTAAGCTACATTTGAATTGTTAAAGTAGAAAGGGTTATGGTAATGAATAATAAAATTGTTTTTTTTGATATTGATGGAACATTGCTAGATCACAACAAAGAAATACCAAAATCCACAAAAGAAGCTGTACGCCGTTTGCAAGAAAAAGGTATACATGTGGCAATAGCAACAGGACGTGCCCCGTTTATGTTTGAAGATATTCGTAAAGAGCTAAACATTCATAACTATGTAAGTTTCAATGGACAGTATGTGGTGTTTGAAGATGAGGTTATATATAAAAATCCTCTACACCTTGATGCATTACATGATTTTACGAAATTTTCAGAGCAAGAAGGCTATCCGCTTGTGTACTTGAATCATAAAGAAATGAAAGCAACCGTGACATCGCACCATTATGTAAAAGAAAGCTTTGCTAGCCTTCGTATGGTTCATCCTGCGTTTGAACCTAGTTTTTTTGAGGAACGTGACATTTACCAAACGCTTGTATTTTGCAGAGCAGGAGAAGAAGAAAAGTTTATTAACGACTATGAAAAGTTTCATTTTATTCGCTGGCATGATTACTCAATGGACATTATTCCAATGGGAGGATCGAAAGCGAAAGGGATTGAAAAATTTATTGAAAAGCTTGGATTCATGCCAGAACAAGTGTATGCATTTGGAGACGGGCTAAATGATTTAGAAATGATTGAAACTGTAGGTACAGGAATTGCTATGGGAAATGGTCATGAAGATTTGAAAAAGCTTGCAAATTATGTAACGAAAGATGTTGCAGAAGATGGTATCCTTCATGGATTGCAGTGGGCAGGGTTGTTATAAAGTATAAATATGAGAACCATTTCAATAAAAAGAATCAGTTTTCGCCAACTTTAGTGAAAACTGACTCTTTTTATTATGTTATTTGTAAGTCGTAGAAAATTCGTTTTATCTTTCGAAAGGTGCTGCGTTTTCTGGAGTCATAAATGGATTATCTTTGTTTATGTGGTCATAAAACATAACGCCATTTAAGTGATCAATTTCATGCTGGAATACAATTGCTGGTAATCCTTTTAAGCGTAGTTTGACTTCTTCGCCATCTACTGTCGTTCCTTTGACAGTAATGCGAGTGTAACGAGGTACATAGCCCGGTACTTCACGGTCCACTGACAAACATCCTTCGCCCCCTTGCAAGTATGTACGTTCAACAGAGTGGCTAATAATTTTTGGGTTAAATAAAGCGTAGCTATATAATGTACCATCTCGATCTGTGACATGGACAGCAATCATTCTTTTAGAAACGCCGATTTGCGGTGCGGCTAAACCAATTCCAGGGCGTAAATTGTATTTTTCAGCCATTTCATGGTTTTGACTATTAATCACAAATTCGATCATCTTTCGTAATATATGAACATCTTCTTCGTTTGCAGGTAGAGCTACTTCTTCAGCCACTTCCTGTAAAATGGGATTTCCTTCACGAATTACATCGTCCATTGTAAGCATATATAATCTCTCCTTTTATCTTTAGTCTACCAAAGGTTATGAAAAAAGTCATGACAAAGAACAAGACGAATAAACGCCTTGTTCCTTTATAATTGTTTCATTTTGCATTAACAGATGCAAGCAGCACCGACGATAATTAAAAGAATAAACAATACAACGATTAAAGCAAATCCGTTTCCAAAACCGCCACCGCCACCGCCGCAACCACCATAGCCATACGAAGGATATGAGCAAGTTGAGGGTGAGGGATAACAAAAAGTGTATCCGTACATGGTGTGACCTCCTTTACTGTTTCCGCGAATGCTGCGGTTAGTATAATGTATGGAAGAGAGAAGAGAAATGTATAGTTATTCGCCTAAAAAGAAGGGAGATGCTGTATATTTTTATTATATCTGGTGAGAAGACCCCGCCTCAACGCGTGAAACGGTAGGTGGGGGTAGTTCAATAGGGGAGGACAGAAGATAAAAGTGACATAAAGCGTTTACATAATATTCTATGAGAAAAATATGTACGAAAAGGGAATAATATAACAGGAGGCTTTTGGTCACTAATACAGATTGTTTTTTGAAAAATTGTATTTGTTGAACAAACCTCTCTAACCTTCGGAAAAAATCGAAATCAAAGTGATTGACATGACGATTAGAATAGTTGTAAACTTAAAAACGTGGTCAATGTTGTATTAATTAGTTTAAATAAAAACATTAGTACAGATTTTTAGGTGCACAAATTATTCAATAACTGACGAATAATTTGTCGGTTTTCAAACTTATGCTTTTATTTTAGCGAGATGCTAGTGAAAGCGTTTAAGAATATGGTTCAAGAGAGGAAGAGGTGAACGGAATGGGTACTAAAACAAAAAAGACCCTATTTAATGTTGATGAGCAAATGAAAGCTATTGCAGCTCAATTTGAAACATTACAAATTTTGAATGAAAAAGGCGAAGTTGTGAATGAAGCAGCTATGCCAAAAATAACTGATGAGCAATTAAAAGAATTAATGCGTCGTATGGTGTATACTCGCGTATTAGATCAACGTTCGATTTCTTTAAACCGTCAAGGTCGCTTAGGTTTCTATGCGCCAACAGCTGGACAAGAAGCTTCTCAATTAGCAAGTCATTTTGCTCTTGAGAAAGAAGACTTCATCTTACCAGGATACCGTGATGTTCCACAATTAGTTTGGCACGGTTTACCATTATATCAAGCATTCCTATTCTCTCGTGGACATTTCATGGGTAACCAAATGCCTGCTGATGTAAATGCACTTCCTCCGCAAATCATTATCGGTGCACAAATCATCCAAACGGCTGGTGTTGCATTAGGTATGAAACTTCGTGGTAAAAAATCTGTTGCAATTACTTACACTGGTGACGGCGGTGCGTCTCAAGGTGACTTCTACGAAGGTATGAACTTTGCAGGTGCATTTAAAGCTCCAGCAATCTTCGTTGTTCAAAACAACCGTTATGCAATTTCTACTCCAGTAGAAAAACAATCTGCAGCAAAAACTGTAGCACAAAAAGCAGTTGCAGCTGGTATTTACGGTATTCAAGTAGACGGAATGGATCCATTAGCTGTATATGCAGCAACTGCTTTTGCTCGTGAGCGTGCAGTAAATGGTGAAGGTCCTACATTAATTGAAACTTTAACATTCCGTTACGGTCCACATACAATGGCTGGTGATGATCCAACTCGTTACCGTACAAAAGATATCGAAAATGAATGGGAACAAAAAGATCCAATCGTACGTTTCCGTGCATTCTTAGAAAATAAAGGCATCTGGTCTCAAGAAGAAGAAGAAAAAGTAATCGAACAAGCTAAAGAAGATATTAAAGAAGCGATTGCTAAAGCTGACCAAGCTCCAAAACAAAAAGTAACTGATTTAATGGAAATCATGTACGAAACAATGCCTTATAACTTAGCTGAACAATATGAAATTTATAAAGAAAAGGAGTCGAAGTAAGCCATGGCTCAATTGACAATGATTCAAGCAATCACTGATGCATTACGCGTTGAAATGAAAAACGATCCTAACGTACTTGTATTTGGTGAAGACGTTGGTGTAAACGGCGGTGTATTCCGTGCTACTGAAGGATTACAAGCTGAATTTGGTGAAGACCGTGTAATGGATACTCCACTTGCAGAGTCTGGTATTGGTGGACTTGCAATCGGTTTAGCATTAGAAGGCTTCCGTCCAGTTCCTGAAATCCAATTCTTCGGTTTCGTATTTGAAGTAATTGATTCTATCTCTGGTCAAATGGCTCGTATGCGCTACCGTTCTGGCGGACGTTGGAATGCTCCAGTTACAATTCGTTCTCCATTCGGCGGCGGTGTTCATACACCAGAATTACATGCTGACAGCTTAGAAGGATTAATGACACAACAACCAGGTTTAAAAGTTGTAATTCCATCTACTCCATATGATGCGAAAGGTCTTTTAATTTCTGCAATTCGTGACAACGATCCAGTTGTATACTTAGAGCATATGAAATTATACCGTTCTTTCCGTCAAGAAGTACCAGAAGGTGAATACACAATTGAAATTGGTAAAGCTGATGTGAAACGTGAAGGTACAGATGTATCTGTTATCACATATGGTGCAATGGTACATGCTGCATTAAAAGCTGCTGAAGAACTAGAAAAAGAAGGTATCTCTTTAGAGGTTGTAGACTTACGTACAGTTCAACCATTAGATATCGAAACAATTATCGCTTCTGTAGAAAAAACAGGCCGCGTTGTTGTAGTTCAAGAAGCTCAAAAACAAGCTGGTATTGCAGCTAACGTTGTAGCGGAAATCAATGACCGTGCAATCTTAAACTTAGAAGCTCCAGTTGTACGTGTTACAGCTGCTGATACAATATTCCCATTCTCTCAAGCTGAGAGCGTATGGTTACCAAACCACAAAGATATTGTTGAAGCTGTTAACAAAGTAATGAACTTCTAATTTGAATTTTATGTGCAAAAGAAGTCAGCACATGCTGATTTCTTTTGCGATTTCCAATAATAATGATATGAATCAGGGGGCTGAAATCCGTGGCATTTGAATTTAAACTACCAGATATTGGTGAAGGTATCCACGAAGGTGAAATCGTAAAATGGTTTATTAAACCAGGCGATGAAGTAAACGAAGACGATGTACTTCTTGAAGTACAAAATGATAAAGCAGTTGTAGAAATTCCTTCTCCAGTAAAAGGAAAAGCACTTGACATTCTTGTAGAAGAAGGTACAGTAGCAATAGTAGGAGATGTTCTTGTTAAATTTGACGCTCCTGGCTATGAAAACCTTAAATTTAAAGGTGACGATCATGACGAAGCTCCAAAAGCTGAAGAAGTAAAAGAGGAAGCTCCAGCAGCAGAGGCTACTCCAGCAGCAACTGAAGAAGTAGTTAATGAGCGCGTAATTGCTATGCCATCTGTTCGTAAATACGCACGTGAAAAAGGTGTAGACATTCGTCTAGTAGCTGGTACTGGTAGAAACGGTCGTGTTGTAAAAGCTGACATCGACGCATTTGCAAACGGTGGACAAGTAGCAGTAGCACAAACAGAAGCTCTAGTAGCGGCAGAAGCTCCAGCAGCGAAAGAAGAAGCTCCAAAAGCACAACCAATTCCAGCTGGTGAATACCCAGAAACTCGTGAGAAAATGAGCGGTATCCGTAAAGCGATTGCAAAAGCAATGGTTAACTCTAAACATACAGCTCCTCACGTAACATTAATGGACGAAGTAGATGTAACAGAACTTGTTGCTCACCGTAAGAAGTTCAAAGCTGTTGCAGCTGACAAAGGTATTAAATTAACTTACCTTCCATACGTTGTAAAAGCGTTAACATCTGCATTACGCGAATACCCAATGTTGAACACTTCTTTAGATGATGCATCTTCAGAAATCGTTCATAAACATTACTTCAACATCGGTATCGCAGCTGATACAGACAAAGGTCTATTGGTACCAGTTGTTAAAGATACAGATCGTAAATCTATCTTCACAATCTCTAATGAGATCAATGAGCTTGCTGGTAAAGCACGTGACGGTCGTCTAGCTCCAGCAGAAATGAAAGGTGCTTCTTGCACAATTACAAACATTGGTTCTGCAGGTGGACAATGGTTCACTCCAGTTATTAACCACCCAGAAGTAGCAATTCTAGGTATCGGCCGTATTGCTGAGAAACCAGTTGTGAAAAACGGTGAAATCGTTGCAGCTCCAGTATTAGCATTATCTTTAAGCTTTGATCATCGCTTAATCGACGGTGCAACAGCTCAGAAAGCATTAAACCAAATTAAACGTCTATTAAACGACCCACAATTATTAGTAATGGAGGCGTAATAAACAATGGTAGTAGGAGATTTCCCAATTGAATTAGATACAGTCGTTGTCGGTGCAGGTCCTGGTGGATATGTTGCAGCAATTCGTGCAGCACAATTAGGACAAAAAGTAGCTATTATTGAAAAAGCTAACCTTGGTGGTGTTTGCTTAAACGTTGGATGTATTCCTTCTAAAGCATTAATTAATGCAGGTCATCGTTATGAGAATGCAAAACATTCTGATGATATGGGTATTACTGCAGAAAACGTAAAAGTTGACTTCACAAAAGTTCAAGAATGGAAAAACGGCGTAGTTAAGAAATTAACTGGCGGTGTAGAAGGCCTTCTAAAAGGTAATAAAGTTGAAATCATTCGCGGTGAAGCTTACTTCGTAGATGCAAACACATTACGTGTAATGACTGAAGAAGCAGCACAAACATATACGTTTAAAAATGCTGTTCTTGCAACAGGTTCTACACCAATTGAAATTCCTGGATTCAAATACTCTAAACGCGTACTTAACTCAACTGGTGCTTTAAGCTTACCAGAAATTCCGAAAAAGCTTGTTGTAATCGGCGGCGGTTACATCGGTATGGAATTAGGTACTGCATATGCAAACTTCGGTACAGAAGTTACAGTATTAGAAGCTGGCGATGAAATTTTAGCTGGTTTCGAAAAAGCAATGAGCCAAGTTGTAAAACGCGCACTTCAGAAAAAAGGCAACGTAACAATCCACACAAAAGCTATGGCTAAAGGCGTTGAAGAAACTGAAAACGGTGTAAAAGTTAGCTTCGAAGTAAAAGGCGAAGTACAAACTGTTGACGCTGATTATGTATTAGTAACTGTAGGTCGTCGTCCAAATACTCAAGAAATCGGTCTTGAGCAAGTTGGAATTAAAATGACTGACCGCGGCGTAATCGAAATCGACGAGCAATGCCGTACAAATGTATCAAACATCTATGCAATTGGTGATATCGTTCCTGGACCACCATTAGCTCATAAAGCTTCTTACGAAGGTAAAGTAGCTGTTGAAGCGATTAGCGGTCATGCATCAGCAATTGACTACATCGGAATCCCAGCAGTATGCTTCACTGATCCAGAATTAGCATCTGTTGGTTACACGAAAAAACAAGCAGAAGAAGCTGGGATGTCAGTAGCAGTTTCTAAATTCCCATTTGCTGCTAACGGACGTGCATTATCATTAAACAGCACAGACGGTTTCGTACAGCTTGTAACTCGTAAAGAAGATGGTCTTATTGTAGGTGCACAAGTTGCAGGTGCAGGCGCTTCTGATATTATTTCTGAGCTTGGTTTAGCTATCGAAGCTGGAATGACAGCTGAAGATATCGCTCAAACAATTCATGCTCACCCAACATTAGGTGAAATCACAATGGAAGCAGCTGAAGTTGCTCTTGGAATGCCAATTCACATTGTAAAATAATATAAGATAAATAAAAACAACCACCTCCTAGATATTAGGAGGTGGTTGTTTTTATTTGGAAAATATATATTAATGAAAAATAAATTATTTTGCTTTTTCTGCCGGTTTCTTCATATATATAAATCCAACTAGACTTTTGGGCAAACAAGTCGCCGCCATGCCAAGCAAAAAGTAACCTACTACTTTCTTTCTCTCTTTGTTTGAACATCGTATGTGGCAGGAAAAGGTCCTAACCGCTCCTATACATGGTCAGACACTCTCGTCCGTCTAAAAAAAGGGTTTTATGCCAGGTTTTTAATTAGAAGTTATATATATGTAATGATTTCTTTTAGCGCCCATATATTGTATTACAATAGGACGTGTGAAAGGAGGCAACGGCGTGAAAATAACTTTTGTTGCTTTGTTTCATTTTATTATATGGAGCATATTTTCCGTTGTGATATTATTATCAAGTCGTGATAAATTGCATTACAAAGTATTGCTCTTTTTTGTGTTTTTTTATTTGGCATATGTTATTGCGCATATGATGTTGCACGCCAGAAAAGAGGCAATGTTTTTCACTATTACTAATAGTTTTTTCTTCTTTATGAGTAAGCTGCTCTTTTTTAGTTAACGTTTATAAAAGTACATTGTTCTTCCGTTAAAAAGCTGTAACTCTCCTTCTAATTTCTTTGCTAAAAATCTGCAAAATTCATTTGCTTTTCCTTTATCTCCAAAGGTTGCAGTAGATGGTAATGTAATTTGTATAAAAGATTGTTCGTTTTCAATTCCTATTCCTACATAAATAGAGTGATATCGTTCATGATTAGATTTCAAGCAGAGTGTTGTATCTGAAGTATCAACCATTTCGTATGGAAAGGCAGTGTTTGCGTATGAAAAGCCGAGTTGTTGACCTGTTTGAGCTGTAATTGTTTTATAGTAATGAAATAGTTGCTTAACATCATTTAGAGAAATTGATTGCTGTTTTGAATTTGGGACGAGTTTAATGAGTGCATCTTGCATAGTAAACCTCCTCAGGACATAATATGTTTACTATTTTAACATTGTTATGAATTTTTTGACAATTAAAAGGGATCTTGCTTTGTTTGTTTAATATATACATTGGGGATAAATTAAGAAGAAAGGAGAGGGACAATGTTTGAAAAATTATATGATGAACATGAAAATACAAAAGTACGCTTTCTTGGTTTTATGACAAATGAGACACGGTATGATTTTGGTGTGGTGTACACAACTATGTTTTTTGGTAAACCGCTTGTTGTTTGTATGCAAACGGGTCGAGCAACTCTCCTTGGTCAGGATGATATTGAAAATGTGCACCATTTACAAGATGTCTTTAAACTAAAAACGAGTGAAGAAGCAACGGATCTTGCGCAGTTTTTTAAGTTTCTATTGCCAACTACTTCTGTGCATGCCGAATATGAGGAATAATTGTGTCAAAGCAGTCGTATTAATAAATATACGGCTGCTTATTATTTATAAATGTTTCGTAACTACTCAGTTACTTTATGGAAAACCGACAGAAAAGTATTTTTTTAAATGGCCCTGAGGGACTGGCGATGCATAGGAGCGGTCAGGGCCTTTTTCTGCCACGTGCAAGGTTTGAAAACAAAAGTAGACAATAAGTGCAGGCCCCTGCCCTGTTTGCATGACAGCAGTCTATATGCCAAAAAATAAATTTATAAGTAATAGAGAGACACATCTTCACTACAAACATACCCTTTTCTAAATTTCTAAAAGGTATAGCTGAGTAGTTGGAATGTTTCATACTAATAAAACCGAAAAATAATTAATATGTCATAATTAAAACTATTGACTTAAAAAGTATAACATATTAAAATAAAGACAGAAGGTTAAGCGGTTACAAAAAAGTTTTGGGGATAACAATATTAGGAGGAATTTAAAAATGGGAACTATCGTATGTCAAATTTGTGATAACACAATTGCGCATTTTGAGGATGAAAAGGTAACAGTATTATACGGAAAATGCGGTTCTAAATGTGAGTGTGAGCATAAAGAACATACTAAAGCCCAATAAATAAAGGAACGCCTGCATATGCAGGCGTTTTTTAGTGAATTGAAGTCGTGTGACCGATTGTTGCAATAATTGCATCGTCTCGAATGGGAATGAGTCCGATTTCTGTTTGCATTTTCTTTGTAGAGGCAAATTGGCTCATCATTCGACTGTCTATCCGTGTTAGAAAATCTGTTAAATATGCTGTTAAAAAAGCGAAAGGAATACGTCGTTGATTGAGTGCATCAATGATTTGACTTTCTGTTTTTACACCGACACCATGCCCATAAAAAAAGAAATTTCCTAAATAAATTGCATTCTCTCCTTGCCATTCAATTGTTGCTGGGTTCACTTGTGGGTTTTTAAAATAAACAAGATCACCAGGGACAACTTCTCCTCCAGTTTTTGTAATGAGTTTCAAATCCTTATCATAGTCCCATGTATATAAGTAAAGATTTGCAAATAAACGATTAAATGTTTCTTCGTCATACAATGATAACAGTGATTTATAGAAGAGAATAATCATTGCGGTTGCACATTCTGTTCCATATTTGTTGCCGTTTAGAAAAATATCGCGAATAGCAAAAGAGGGTAACACATTAGGGAGAAGCTGAAAGCCACCTAAATGCGTTCTTTCCCAAAATTCAGGATTACAGAAAGATTGTTTAAATGTGCGAAATTGTAACCCACTGTTAAATAACTCTAAAGCAGAAGTAATGATATGAACACGGACATTTATATCAAAAGTTAACTCATGCAATGATTGAAAGGTGTATACTTCTTGATTTCCAGTCATAATTTCTAAAATTTGTTGCTTTTCCGAAAAGAAAGGTTCGTGTTCATTTTTTATATATGGATGTACAATGGAACGGCCAATTACAATCATAAAATCCCACCTATATGTTTACATTCTTTTGATTTTGAATTAAAGGGCGATGAGACTCTCTGCTTAGAGGGAGTTAAGAAAAGGATGTCTAATTGATTCTAACCTACTAAGCCACTAGACATTAGCTTTTTGTGATTGTCACGTAAGATTTTGATTTGGGAGGCTTTCTTCTTATGGAAGTTTTACATTATATCGTATGAATAGGCGAATAAAGGGTGCATAGGAAAAATAAAATGGAGTGTATATGAATGAAAAATCCCACTCCAAAGATATGAAGTGGGAAGGAAGTTATTCGCTAATTGCTTTATACTCTTTAATGACACGTAAAGTTTGTAATGTCATGTCTTCAGGACCTTGTACTGGTAATCCTGCTTCTAAATTCATTTGAATATAGTCTAAATTTTCTTGTGTGATAATTTCACCAGGAGTGAAAATTGGAATACCTGGTGGATAGACCATAACGAAATCCGCTATAATGCGGCCGGCAGCTTCTACAAAAGGAACAACTTCTGTTTCAGAATAAAAGGCATCACGTGGAGATAGTGCAAGAACAGGGATTTCTGGAATGCCCACTTGTACTTGTACACCTTTTTCTGCTCTCTGTTTATAGGTAGTTGATAAATCTTGCAGAGCTTGCACGAGTAGATTTGTTTCATCTTCTGTATCTCCAAGTGTAACAAGACACAGAATGTTATATAAATCGGAAAGCTCGACCTCTATATTATAATGCTCTCTTAACCATAACTCCACATCGTGACCTGTAATTCCTAATTCTTTTACAGAAATAATAAGCTTTGTTGGGTCATAATCAAAAGTTGCATCTGTTCCTAGCAGTTCTTTACCAGGACAATACAGGTGTTCAATCTCATTTACCCGTTTTCGAACATCTTCTGCTAATTGAATAGTTTTTGTAATAAGTTCGCGGCCTTCTGTTGCCAGACGCTTTCTTGCAACATCAAGTGAAGCTAATAAAATATAAGATGTTGAAGTTGTTGTAAGCATACTAATAATCGATTGAACATGCTTTACGTTTACAAGCCCTTCTTTTACATTCAAAACAGAACTTTGTGTTAATGAGCCGCCTAGTTTGTGAACACTTGTTGCAGCCATATCGGCACCAGCTTGCATTGCTGACATTGGCATTTTGTCATGAAAATGAATATGAACACCATGGGCTTCATCCACTAGTACTGGCATATTGTATGAATGTACTAACTTTACAATTTGCTCTAAGTCAGCTGCAAAACCAAAATATGTTGGATTAATGACAAGGAGTCCTTTTGCATCTGGATGTTCTTCTAGCGCTTTTTTTACAGAAGGAATTGTAATTCCATGTGAAATTCCTAATATTGGATCGATTTCCGGATGAATGAAAATTGGTTTCGCGCCTGAGAAAATAATCGCTGACATAATCGATTTATGAACATTACGTGGTACAAGAATTTTATCTCCAGGACCACAAACGCTCATCACCATTGTCATAATTGCTCCACTTGTTCCTTGGACAGAAAAAAATGTATGATCAGCGCCGAAAGCTTCTGCTGCTAAATCTTGAGCTTGTTTAATCATACCTTTTGGATGATGTAAATCATCGAGCGGTGCAATATTAATTAGATCAATTGATAATGCATTATGCCCAATAAATTCGCGGAATTCAGGATCCATTCCTTGTCCTTTTTTATGACCTGGAATATGAAATTGCACTGGATTTCGCTTGCTGTGCTCTTTTAAAGCAGTGAACAATGGTGTTTCGTATTGGGACAATTTATACACCCCTTCATTATTATTAATATTTATTAATTATGTTTTATATTTATTCTGTTATACTATTTAATAGCAGAAGAGAAATTCTTACTACCATTTGAAGTATCACTTTATGTTCTATAAAACAAAAGCATTATATCACCTATAGAAGAAGATGTATAGAAAAATAATAATGGTAATGATCGTTTTTCTATGCAGAAGGAATCATACGTAAAAAATGAATCGTTGGACTGAAAAATTCAAGGATAGAGTATCATTGAACGGAGCTGGAGCAAAATAAGTGACGGAAAGAGTAAAAGATATCCACATTAACAGATTATATTTTTTACTGGATTCAAGAAAAATATCATTGGTGAGATTATGGATTGGTAAAGAAAACGATTAGTGAAGGAGCATTCAGGTGGCAGTTTCATTTTATCTCGCGTATGATAATAAGGAAGAACAAATTAGAGTGAGCTGGAATAGATGAGGTGTTATTATGGAATATCAATATCCAATTAATTATGATTGGTCAACAGAAGAAATGGTTGCAGTAATTAAATTTTATGAAGCGATTGAACAAGCTTATGAAAAAGGATTGAAAAGAGAAAATCTGATGGGTTTGTATCGTCATTTCAAAGAAATTGTGCCAGGAAAAGCAGAAGAAAAGAAAATTGACAAAGAATTCCAAGAAGTGAGTGGTTATTCCATTTATCGTGCAATTCAAAAGGCGAAAAATTTACACGAAGAAGATATCGTTAAAATGTAAAAATTTTTTGAAAAATCAAAAATGAAGTGTTATAATGGGAAAACAACTAAAAACGGACAATGCAGATATTGTCCGTTTTGCTTTATCGATTACAAATTTTATATAAAGGAAGGAGTGAGTACATCGTTGTTTCAATTTTTTGGATGAATTGTTCATCAGTAAGATTTGAAAATTCTTCTGGAGAAATGTGAATGCCTACTAATAATTCTGCTTTTTTAACAGTACCTAACCGCTCAATCATTGTTTGTAGCTCTTCTAATTGAAGAGTACTATGTAATTTTACATCAGGTTTAGTATGGTCAATGGACCAAACGAAATCATTTGGTATATTTGTTTTTAAATCATTTAAATGCTTTAAAAAGGCATGAGCCGCTTCCATTTTTTGTGGGCACTCATAAATTAAACCAAAGTATATAAAAGCATGTGTTCCCCATAGTCCAATTTGGAAATGTGGTAGCATCTTATATCCGCGTTTATTTGTTGAAAATGCAACCCAAGTATCGTTTGGTGGATTGACTTTGCGACGTGCATGTTTCGCGACATGATAGAAAAAAGATTCACCAGTTTCATTTGTTAAGAAACGAGAAATTAGTTCACCGAGAGCTTCTAACTTCGGATGAACGTTCGTTTTAATTGCAGCCATTCTTTCTTCTAGACCATCTACAGAGAACACAGTGAAGTCTTTTTCTTTGAAAGTTTTTGATGTCATGGTAGTTCCTCCAACTCCTAGTTTGTTTTTATTCTAACATAGCTTGTACAATTCATAAAAAAAGTCGGCTTATAAAAAAATTTGAGATAAAAACTCAAATTAGTTGCATAGATGATTTATCCCACATAATATAGTATAAAACAAAAAGTCAGAAAATTAGGTAAATTCAAAGGCGAGGGCAAACGAATATTGGGAGGAGGCAAACAAATATGAGACAGGTAATAAATGCATTAAAAAGAACAGATGCGGAGAAGAGAATTCCGGTGTTACGATTAGAATTAGATTATGAATTAGCGACGCTATATGATGCAATGATGGAAAATGATAACATGAAAAAAGAGGAGTGTATGAAAAAATTAGAAGTGTTAAGACTTGAAATGATTCGGCTAGAGGCGTAATAATAGTGTATGTATAAAAAATTAGTTGGTGCGAACCTTATAAAGGGTTCGTTTTTTCTGTGAATCGTACAGATCGGAGTGTTTAAAAATGCAAGAGGTATGGGAAGAAATTGATGCATACGCAAAACAATGGATAAAAGAAGCGGGGCAGCACCTTATTTCATCAATGAAGCAGTCTCTTATTATTGAAACGAAGTCAAATGCCTCTGATTTAGTAACAAATATGGATCGGGAAATTGAACAGTTTTTTATTCTGAAAATTAAAGAGATGTTTCCAGAACACTATATTCTCGGAGAAGAAGGATATGGCGATGAATTAGCTTCAACGGATGGAATTTTGTGGTTAATTGATCCAATTGATGGTACGATGAATTTTGTTCATCAAAAGAGAAATTTTGCAATTTCAATTGGCATATATGAGAATGGTATCGGGAAAATTGGTCTCGTATATGACCCAGTTCATGATGAGTTATATCATGCGAAAAAGGGTGTTGGAGCATTTTGTAATGAAATGAAAATTCCATCATTACAGCCAAGTGAAATATCTTCAGGTGTTATTGCTGTAAATGCAACGTGGCTTACCGATAATCCTCGTCTGGATATGAGGAAAATGGCACAGCTTGTAAAAAAAGCAAGAGGAACACGTTCGTACGGTTGTGCAGCACTTGAAATGGTATATGTAGCAACAGGACGATTAGATGCATATGTGACGCCACGTTTGTCTCCATGGGATTTTGGCGGTGGGAAAATTATTGTAGAAGAGGTTGGAGGAAAAGTAACGACATTTACTGGAGAGTCACTTCGAATTATTGAGAAGAGTAGCGTTCTCGTTGCAAGACCAGGTGTGTATGAAGAGATGCTACAATATGTACAGTAGGTGTATAAAATCCATAGAATAAACAAAAAAGTAAGAGGCAGAGAAAATTGCTTCTTACTTTTTGTTGTTATTGAAGTTTACGCATTTTACTTTTTGTTATAAAGCCGTATCCGATTGTAAAGATCGTACCGACAATACAAATAATTACACCGATTGGGCTATTCTCAGCAATCATAATTCCAATACCTATCATAAAAATAACACCAATGATAGCTGTTAATAAAAAACGATATTGAATTTGTTCCATTTATTTCACCCTCCAATTTCATTGTACTTTCACAAAAGTGAGAATACAACTATATTTTCATTCTTGATTTTATTTTGATTGCTATTGCATCCCTTTCGCTCTTATAATAGAGAAGGATTAAAAAGACATTAGGAGTTGGACATGTTGAAAAAACGAGAAGATTTACGAAATATAGCAATTATCGCCCACGTTGACCATGGTAAAACAACACTTGTTGACCAATTGTTACGTCAAGCGGGGACGTTCCGTGCAAATGAGCATGTTGAAGAACGTGCAATGGACTCAAATGATTTAGAAAGAGAACGCGGTATTACTATTTTAGCAAAAAATACAGCGATTCATTATGAAGATAAAAGAATTAACATTTTAGATACACCTGGACATGCTGACTTCGGTGGTGAAGTAGAACGTATCATGAAAATGGTTGATGGTGTTTTACTTGTTGTTGATGCATATGAAGGTTGTATGCCACAAACACGATTTGTGTTAAAGAAAGCACTTGAGCAAAATTTAACTCCAATCGTTGTTGTAAACAAAATTGACCGTGACTTCGCTCGTCCAGACGAAGTAGTTGATGAAGTAATCGACTTATTCATTGAACTTGGTGCAAACGAAAATCAATTAGAGTTCCCTGTTGTATTTGCTTCAGCAATGAACGGAACAGCGAGCTTAGATTCAAATCCAGCAAACCAAGAAGAGAATATGAAATCATTATTTGATACAATTATTGAGCATATTCCAGCACCAATCGATAACAGTGAAGAGCCACTTCAATTCCAAGTAGCACTTCTTGATTATAATGATTATGTAGGTCGTATCGGAGTTGGTCGTATATTCCGCGGTACAATGAAAGTAGGACAACAAGTTGCATTAATGAAGGTTGATGGAAGTGTAAAACAATTCCGTGTAACAAAATTATTTGGTTACATGGGATTAAAACGTCAAGAAATTGAAGAAGCAAAAGCTGGAGACCTAGTAGCTGTTTCAGGTATGGAAGACATTAACGTTGGTGAAACGGTATGCCCAGTTGAACATCAAGAGGCATTGCCGTTATTACGTATTGATGAGCCGACACTACAAATGACATTCCTTGTAAATAACAGTCCATTTGCAGGTCGTGAAGGTAAGTATATTACATCTCGTAAAATTGAAGAACGTCTTCGTTCACAGTTAGAAACAGATGTGAGCTTACGTGTAGATAATACAGAATCTCCTGATGCATGGATTGTATCTGGACGCGGAGAATTACATTTATCAATCTTAATCGAAAACATGCGCCGTGAAGGATACGAATTACAAGTGTCAAAACCAGAAGTAATTATTAAGGACGTTGATGGCGTAAGATGTGAGCCTGTAGAGCGCGTACAAATCGATGTGCCTGAAGAATACACTGGTTCTATTATGGAATCAATGGGTGCACGTAAAGGTGAAATGTTAGACATGGTGAATAACGGAAACGGTCAAGTTCGCCTTACTTTCATGGTTCCAGCACGTGGTTTAATTGGTTACACGACAGAATTCCTAACATTAACTCGTGGTTATGGTATTTTAAACCATACATTCGATTGCTACCAACCAGTACATGCTGGACAAGTTGGTGGACGTCGCCAAGGTGTTCTTGTTTCACTTGAAGCAGGAAAAGCATCACAATACGGTATTATGCAAGTTGAAGATCGCGGTGTAATCTTCGTTGAACCAGGTACAGAAGTATATGCTGGTATGATTGTTGGAGAACATACACGTGAGAATGATTTAACAGTTAACATTGTAAAAATGAAACAACAAACTAACATTCGTTCTGCGACGAAAGATCAAACTTCAACAATGAAAAAACCACGCTTAATGACTTTAGAAGAGTCATTAGAGTACTTAAACGATGATGAGTTCTGTGAAGTAACTCCAGAATCAATTCGTCTTCGTAAAAAGATTCTTGATAAGAGTGAGCGCGAAAGAGCTGCTAAGAAAAAGAAATCTGTAGAAGCTTAAGTAATGTAGGGCTGCCTTTTAATAAAAGGCAGCTTTTTTATCGTAACTATTTTTTGAAAATTTGTTCTTTTTTGTAGACAGTACTTTTTTTGCAGGGTACTCTTATAGTAAGTAAATTGGAAATGAAATAGAAGGAGTTGTTATTCATCTGCGTGAGTAAGGGGGAGAAATGTAGTGCTTGAAAAAATGTCATTTTTTGCGAAGTTGTACAATGTAGATGTCAATCCAGAAGTAGGAATGTGGCTTCTTTACGGTACAATTATAATATTTAGTATCATTGTTTATAATTTAGGATTTGCTAGAAAATTATCTTTATTAAAGAATGTAGTAATTTATACTGTACTAATACTTGGGTGCACTGTTTTAACCTTTTTTGCTGTTTTTCTGCCTGTAGGAGAGGGATTGGTTGTGGCGATTATTATACTTAGTATCTATAAATTACGTTTACGTCAAGTGAAACATTCAAAAGCAGGTTAAAGGGGGGCGATGGAATATGCGTTCTGTGCAAGATGCATTATATAATTGGTTAACGATTAAAGTAGTTGCGGAGGCTCGTCCGTATGATGGAGCTGCTCAAGAAACATATATGCTTTTTCATAATATGTTACATGAAGATCATCAATTAAAACATGTCACAGTAGAAAAAAAGGAAGATATGTATTTTGTTACATATGAACAAGAAGGGGAAACGAAATCGCTTCGGTTTCCGCTGGAGCTCATTGATTGTTTTTTAGAACAGATAAACCGTGAGCCCGAGAAATATAAATAAGCCCTTTTCCTGTTGAGGGCTTATTTATACGTTACAATTATGTACAGTATTTTATAATATAATAGATAGCTAAAAAACTCTTTATATATAAATCCAACTTGACTTTTGGGCGCACAAGTCGCCGCTATACCAAGCAAAAAGTAACCTTCTACTTTCCTTCTCTCTTTATTTGAACATCGCATGCGGCAGAAAAAGGAACTGCCCGCTTCTAGTCATGGCCAGACGCTCTCGATCATCTAAAAAGAAAAGGGGTTTATATCAGGTCTTTAAATTGGATTTCTATAGTGATGTTTGTTGTATTGCTATCAATGTTTAAATGGATGGTACCTCCACTAACAGATTACCATTCATCGTCAACTGTTTTATCACGATATAACCGAAAATTGCCTGTTGCTTGTCGTTCTAAAGTACGTTCTGCAATTCGATTTGCACATTGATTACACATAAATGTATGAATAGGACGATTGCGAAGCCGCTTCGCAACTGGATTTTCGTCATTTAAATCTTCTATTTTATCGCAAAGAATACATTTGACTCTCATTTTGTCACCTCAGCACAAGTTCTATATAAATCCACTTTGATTTTTTAACACATAGATTGCTGCTATACAGAATATAACATGCCCGCTCCTATGCGCGTCCAGACACTCTCGACCTTCCCTAAAAAAGGAGGTTTTATGTCAGTATGCCAATTTGGATTTACATATCTTACTTTAGTATATCATGTACCTTAGAAGTTTTTGAACTATAGAAGAAAAAATTAATATTTTCGCAATTCGAAAAATAAGTTATTATATAAGTGGAACTACTATCAACATGAAACTAAAATTCTTGCGGATTGTTAGTTGAACGATATGGGCAGGTTTTTTTTCTTAAGTATCTATAGTCTTACGGTGGGGAAGTACCTAGCAGTGCGAAATAATATAGATGATTATGGAGGTGGAAACATGGCAAATATAGTAGAGCTAACATTAACAAATGCTTTAGTGAAAGCGTTACGTGAAGAACGTATTGTAACAATTGCAACGACCGATTTTGAGAAAGGTGTTCCAAATGTAAGTGCGATTTCATGGGTATATGCAATGAATGAAAAAGTTATTCGATTTGCAGTTGATCAACGCTCTCGCATTGTAGAAAATTTGCGTCATCATGCAGGGATTGTTCTTACTGTTATGGCAAATGAATCCATATATTCTATAAATGGTGAAGCGATTATAAAAGCAGAGCGGATAGAAAGTGTTCCGTTCAAATTAACTTTAATTGAAGTTTCTGTGCAAGAAGTACGTGACGTAATGTTTTATGGTGCGAAACTTGCTGTTGAACCGAAATATGAAAAAACATATGATCTTCGTGCTGCGGAAAAATTAGATAACCAAGTTTTATCAGCGATGAAGCATGCGTGAAAAATGATGGGCAGCAAGGAAAGTTGTTCATTCTTTTTCTTTATAGTTCAAATAATTGTTATTCTATCTTGTTTGTACAGTACATATAATTATAACAATGGTTCGTCCATATCCATGGATGAAACCCTTGTTCTACAAATTTCATGGTGGAGTCAGGGGGTAACAGGTTGAGTAAAATTTATGTGCTAGATACGAATGTACTATTGCAGGATCCATTATCTATTTTTTCTTTTGAACAAAATGATGTAGTCATTCCAGCTGTTGTGTTAGAAGAAGTAGATTCAAAGAAACGCTATATGGATGAAGTTGGAAGGAATGCACGCTATGTATCAAAGCTAATAGATCGATTTCGTGAACTCGGGAAACTGCATGATAGCATTCCTCTCGAGAATGGAGGAACGTTTCGAATTGAATTAAATCATCGTTCATTCGTTCAATTACAAGATATTTTTGTAGAGAAAACAAATGATAATCGTATATTAGCTGTGGCTAAAAATTTATCATTAGAAGAGCAAGAAAAAGAAAATGGGAAATCTGTGATCCTTGTGAGTAAGGATGTACTTGTACGAGTAAAAGCTGATGCTTTAGGATTACAAGCTGAAGATTATTTGAGTGATCGTGTTACGGAAGTTGAAAATATATATACAGGTTTCTTAGAGTATTACATACAAAAAGAGATATTAAATCTTTTTTATGAAAAAGGGGAGCTTCCTCTTTCTGAAATTGCGAATCATCCGTTTTATCCTAATCAATTTATTGTAATGAAAGATGCTTTAGGTGGATCAAGTTCGGCTCTTGGGATTGTGGATCATTTTGGGAAAAAGATTAAAAAGCTTATTTTTCCAAATGATCAAATTTGGGGAATTCGTCCTCGAAATGTGCAACAAGTTATGGGGATGGAATTGTTGTTACGTGATGACATTCCTCTTGTAACCTTGACCGGAAAAGCTGGGACGGGGAAAACGTTATTAGCATTGGCTGCGGGACTTATGCAAACAGAAGATTTGGGAATGTATAAAAAGTTACTTGTAGCAAGGCCTATTGTTCCAGTTGGAAAAGATATTGGATATTTACCAGGAGAGAAAGAAGAAAAGTTGAGACCTTGGATGCAGCCTATTTATGATAATTTGGAGTATTTGTTTAATACGAAAAAGCCTGGAGAATTAGATGCGATTTTAGCGGGAATGGGTTCAATTGAAGTGGAAGCTTTAACATATATTCGCGGACGGAGTATTCCAGAGCAGTTTATTATTATTGATGAAGCGCAAAATTTAACAAAACATGAAGTGAAGACAATTTTAACACGTGTTGGCGAGAGAAGTAAAATTGTTTTAATGGGAGATCCACAGCAAATTGATCATCCGTATTTAGATGAATATAATAATGGTTTAACATATGTGGTAGAGAAGTTTAAAGAACAAAAAATCAGTGGACATGTGAAGTTTGTAAAAGGTGAGCGCTCTAATTTAGCACAACTAGCAGCGGATTTATTGTAGGAAAGAGTGGCGTTAAGCCACTCTTAATTGTTTTCTATAAACAAACAATAAACTCTTCCATCAATATAAGATTCATTTTATACAATAGTAAATTGTCGAATATATCGAACAGGATTGTTGACATTAGAGCCATCACCGAAATAAAGATGAACAGGGCCATCTTCTTTTAGCGGCTTCCCTTTACTAGAAAAACCGAGAATAGCACCCTTTGCCTCGTTTATTGAAATCGTTGTAATACCAGATTCAGTATGAATTTCTACACGTGTTGCGTCATTAGACATTTCTGCGTTTTTTAAAAAAGGTAAAAAAGGTATACCGAATGTTCCCGTAATAATTTTCTCCTTTTCAAATCTTGTAACGCTTTTATTAACAGGTGGGAAAATAGCTCCTTCTTTAATTTCACGATCCCAATGCTTGGACGCTTTTTCCACATATTCTGCTAACTCACTTATTTTTTCTTTTGAAGTTGTAAAGTATGTTGTTAAGTCAACTTTTCGATCATCAAAAATCCAGACGCTTGGATCAAGTGTAATTGGAAAGCGGACGTTTCCGTTAATAAATAAGATTTCAGTCATTGTTGTTCCCCCATTTGTCTTATACTCCCTCTTTTCAGTATAATAGGACTAGGAACAATTGTCACAGAAAATGTTTCTATTGCAATTTATGCAAACTATCGCTAATATTAATAGATAGGATAGGAGAGTAGGACGGAAACGGAGGGAACCAAATTGGCGTCTGAGACAGTAGCAAATCATCAGGAAAAGGCACTTGCCCTTCTACAAGCTGATGCAGAGAAAATATTGAAACTTATTAAGGTGCAAATGGACCACCTTACGATGCCACAGTGTCCATTATACGAAGAGGTACTTGATACACAAATGTTTGGCTTATCCCGTGAAGTTGATTTTGCGGTTCGTCTTGGTCTTATTGTGGAAGAGCAAGGTAAGGGAATTTTAGGAGAATTAGAACGCGAGTTATCGGCGTTACATGATGCTTTTACAAACAAACAATAATAGCTGGTTCAAATAAGGAGTTCAAACTGAATCAGTTTGAGCTTTTTTTGTGAAAAAAACGTTTTTTCCTGAAAAAGCAGGAAGAATACAAATAGATATGGAATAAAACTGTAAAAAAGAAGAGAGAAAGAGGATTTTGAATGAAAAGAGTCTGGAAGTCCATAGATTTTTCTTTAGTGCTTCCTCTTGTTATTGTATGCGTGCTCGGCGTCATTATGGTGTATAGTGCTAGTTCTATCGTTGCGATTACAAAATATTATCCGAAATATGGATGGACGAGTGATCACTTTTTTCGGTCGCAGTTAAAAGCGATGTTAATAGGAGCAGTTGGATTGATTGTTGTTATGTCTATTCCCTTTCATGTGTGGCGAAAGCGCATTATTTCTGTTTTAATTGTTGTGTTTAGCATTGGGATGCTAGCAATTGTTTTGAAATGGGGAGTTAAGGTCAATAATGCACGATCTTGGATATTTGGTGTACAGCCCTCGGAATTTGTTAAATTAGGGATTATCATTGTATTAGCCCGTTTTTATGCAAAAAAACAAGCAACTGATGGACCGATTTGGCATGGAGCTGGTCGAGTGCTTATTTTTTTAATCATTTCAATTTGTTTAATTTTAAAACAGCCTGACTTAGGAACAACGTTATTAATTATGTCAACGATTGGGATAATGACGTTCTGTTCAGGGGTGCCAGTTGGAATGTGGATAAAACGAATTGTTTTAACGTCGATTATATGGGCGCCATTACTGTATTTCGTAGGGAAAAATGTTTTAACACCTGTTCAAATCGCACGGTTCACTACATTTTGGGATCCCTTTAGTGATGCGCAAGGCGATGGATTTCAATTAGTCAATTCATTTGTTGGAATTGCTTCTGGTGGCGTAAGGGGTAACGGATTAGGAAATAGTATTCAAAAGTATGGGTATTTACCAGAACCACATACAGACTTCATTATGGCAATTGTATCTGAGGAACTTGGGTTTCTTGGGGTGGCAATTATTTTAATAGGTTTACTAGTCATTGTTGTTCGTGCTTTTCGAGTTGCACAAAAATGTAAAGATCCTTTTGGGAGTTTACTTGCAATTGGAATTGGGAGTATGATAGGGGTGCAATCTATAGTAAACTTAGGTGGTATTACAGGGATTATGCCACTTACTGGCGTGCCTCTGCCATTTGTTAGTTATGGAGGTACTTCTTTAGTGTCAACTTTAGCAGCTATGGGGATTTTATTAAATGTAGCTAGTTTTGTGAAACAGCAAGAAAAAAAAGAACAACAAGAGCGAGAACAACAAGAGGGAGAACAACACCCAAAACAAGAGAGGCATCTTGTTGTTGTGAAATAAAAGAAGCTTTGTACACTTGTACAAAGCTTCTTTTATTGTAACCACTCAGCCCCTCTATGAAAAAAGGAAGAAAAGCATCTTTTTAAATGGGCGAGAGGGACTGGCCATACATAGAAGCGGTTAGCCCCTTTTCCTGCCACGCGCAAAGCTTTAAAACAGAGAAAGGTAGCAAAATGTAGGTCCGTTTTTATCTTCATGGTAGCAATCTAGATGCTGAAACATGTGGGAAATTTTCAAATGAAATGTATGACTGAGTAGTTACCTTTTATTTGCATGAATTGGGGAAAAAAGATGCCTATTTTATTATTTTACAATAAAGGGTATGTCACATATGGATAAATGTGTTCTACAAAAAGATTGGTTGCTTCCTTCGTTTTATGCTATACTAATTTTGTGAAACAAATCAGACAGAGTGCTTATCATTTGTCGAAAAATAAGGTATGATGAATAAAAATAAGGTGAAGCTTGCAAGCAGTGAAAGAGCATTGCTGGAAGTGAAATACTTACTGCTACTAAAGCGGGACAAGTTTATAGTGTTATGAATGGTAGGAAATTAGAGGGGGAAAATCATGAAAAAGCTGCAACGTATTCAAAAAGTATTAGTAGCTAACCGCGGAGAAATTGCGATTCGTGTGTTTCGCGCTTGTGCAGAATTAGGACTACGCACAGTTGCGATTTACTCGAAAGAAGATAGCGGTTCATATCATCGCTATAAAGCGGATGAGGCGTATCTAGTTGGAGAAGGGAAAAAACCAATTGATGCATATCTTGATATTGAAAGTATTATTGAGATTGCAAAAAGTAATCATGTTGATGCAATTCACCCTGGATACGGATTTTTGTCAGAAAATATCCAATTTGCAAAACGTTGCGAAGAAGAAGGTATTATTTTTATCGGTCCAAAGAGTAAACATTTAGACATGTTTGGAGATAAAGTAAAAGCAAGAAAGCAAGCTCAATTGGCAAATATCCCTGTTATTCCTGGTAGTGATGGCCCTGTAAATGCTCTTGAAGAAGTAGCGGATTTTGCTAAAAAGTATGATTACCCAATTATCATTAAAGCAGCTCTTGGTGGCGGCGGCCGCGGGATGCGGATTGTACGCAGTGCAGAAGAATTAAAGGAAGCGTATGATCGTGCGAAATCCGAGGCGAAAGCAGCATTTGGGAACGATGAAGTATATGTAGAAAAATTTGTTGAAAATCCAAAACATATTGAAGTACAAATATTAGCAGATGAACAGGGAAATATTGTTCATCTATATGAGCGTGATTGTTCTGTACAGCGTAGGCATCAAAAAGTTGTAGAAGTAGCACCAAGTGTGTCTCTTCCAGTTGAACTGCGCGATCGTATTTGCGAGGCGGCAGTTCAATTAACGAAAAATGTTGACTATGTGAATGCAGGGACAGTTGAGTTTCTAGTAAAAGGAAACGAATTCTATTTCATTGAAGTGAATCCGCGTGTCCAAGTAGAACATACAATTACAGAAATGATTACAGGTATTGATATCGTTCAATCGCAAATATTAATTGCGGACGGATATGCTTTGCATAGTGAAAAAGTAAGTATTCCAAAACAAGAAGATATTATTACGCATGGATTTGCAATTCAATCCCGTGTGACAACAGAAGATCCGCTTAATAACTTTATGCCAGATACAGGAAAAATTATGGCGTATCGTTCTGGTGGTGGTTTTGGGGTGCGTTTAGATACAGGAAATAGCTTTCAAGGTGCAGTTATTACACCATATTATGACTCATTACTTGTAAAAGTAACAACGTGGGCATTAACATTTGAACAAGCTGCCTCTAAAATGGAACGTAATTTAAAAGAATTTCGTATTCGTGGTATTAAAACAAACATTCCGTTTTTGGGGAATGTTGTAAAACACCGAAACTTTTTATCAGGAGAATATGATACAGCATTTATCGATTCCTCACCGGAACTATTCGTATTTCCAAAACGAAAAGACCGTGGTACAAAAATGCTCTCGTATATTAGCACGGTAACGGTAAATGGATTCCCTGGAGTGGGAAAACAAGAAAAACCGATTTTTGCAGAAGCACGCATTCCGAAAATGAAATATTCTGAATCAATTCCAGCTGGTACGAAGCAAATTTTAGATGAGCGCGGGGCCGATGGATTAGTGAAATGGGTTCAAGAACAAAAACAAGTATTATTAACTGATACTACATTCCGTGATGCACATCAATCATTATTAGCAACACGTATTCGTACAAAAGAGTTGGGAGAAATTGCTGAACCAACAGCAAGAATGTTGCCGAATTTATTTTCGTCAGAAATGTGGGGCGGCGCAACATTTGATGTCGCGTATCGTTTCTTAAAAGAAGATCCGTGGGAACGTTTATTACAATTACGTGAGAGTATGCCAAACGTATTATTCCAAATGCTTCTTCGTGCATCAAATGCAGTAGGATATAAAAACTATCCGGATAACTTAATTCAGAAGTTTGTAGAATGTTCTGCGCAGGCAGGTATTGATGTATTCCGTATTTTTGATAGCTTAAACTGGGTAGAAGGAATGCGCGTTGCAATTGATGCTGTGCGCCAAAACGGTAAAATTGCTGAGGCAACAATGTGCTACACAGGTGATATTCATGATCCAATGCGCAGTAAATATGATTTAAATTACTATAAAAATTTAGCAAAAGAATTAGAAGCATCAGGTGCCCATATTTTAGGGATTAAAGATATGGCAGGATTATTAAAACCAAATGCAGCATATGATTTAGTATCCGCATTAAAAGAGACGGTATCGATCCCAGTGCATCTTCATACGCATGACACAAGTGGGAATGGTGTATTAACATATGCGAAAGCAATTGAAGCCGGTGTTGATATTGTAGATGTTGCGGTAAGCTCTATGGCTGGTTTAACATCTCAGCCGAGTGCTAATACATTGTTCTATGCATTGGAAGGAAATGAAAGACAACCGAATGTGGATGTGAATTCGTTAGAGAAACTCTCTCATTATTGGGAAGATGTTCGTAAATACTATTCTTCCTTTGAAAGTGGAATGAATGCACCGCATACAGAAGTGTATATGCATGAAATGCCGGGCGGCCAATACAGTAATCTACAGCAACAAGCAAAAGCTGTTGGACTAGGAGATCGTTTTGATGAAGTGAAAGGGATGTATCGCCGTGTTAACGATATGTTCGGCGACATCGTTAAAGTAACTCCGTCATCAAAAGTAGTCGGTGATATGGCTCTATTTATGGTACAAAATCATTTAACCGAGAAAGATATTTATGAACGTGGCCATGCATTAGATTTCCCAGGATCAGTTGTCGAAATGTTCTCTGGTGACTTAGGACAACCGTATGGTGGTTTCCCTAAAGAGTTACAAGAGATTATTTTAAAAGGAAAAGAGCCTTTAACAGTAAGACCAGGTGAATTACTAGAACCAATCGATTTTGAAGCATTAAAAGAAGAATTATTCCATAAGCTTGGTCGTGAAGTAACGATGTTTGATATTGTTGCGTATGCACTATATCCAAAAGTATTTATGGATTATCAAAAAGTTGCAGAGCAATATGGTGATATTTCTGTTCTTGACACACCGACATTCTTATATGGAATGAGACTTGGTGAGGAGATTGGTGTGGAAATCGAACGCGGTAAAACGTTAATCGTAAAATTAATTTCAATTGGAGAACCACAACTAGATGGTACACGTGTTATCTACTTTGAATTTAATGGACAGCCTCGTGAAATTGTTATAAAAGATGAAAGTGTTAAAGCGACAGTTTCACAACGAGTAAAAGGGAATCGTGAAAATCCAAGTCATATTAATGCAACGATGCCGGGAACTGTAATTAAAGTGGTTGTAAAGGAAGGCGAACAAGTAAAAAAAGGTGATACCATGGCAATTACAGAAGCGATGAAAATGGAAACAACTGTACAAGCTCCGTTTACTGGAACGGTGAAAAAAGTGTATGTGAAAGACGGAGAGGCAATTCAAACAGGTGATTTGTTGATTGAATTAGAACAATAAAGTGAAACTTTAATCAGTGGGGGTCTTACTGCCCACGAATAGCGGGATAAAATAAGGCGATTACTCGAATTTTGAAAATAAAAAAGAGCTGCTTTCGTGTAGCTCTTTTGCTTTTTTGAAAATAATAACTTGTCGGAAGAGACAAGTTATTATGATAGTTTTGTTTGTTTAATATTACGATTTATTTCTGTTTTATTTCTGTTTGTTTTACTGCGTGTTCCTAGCATAGCTAAATAGCATAATACAGCAAATAAGCATGAAATAAAGAGTGAATGCAGAAGGGACATTGTTAAGCTCGCGTCTGTGTATACAACTAAAATACCAACGATTGCTTGACATGTGACAAGAATAAAAGCTGTAATCCACCCATAACATATAACCTTTTGTTGTTTATAATGCCTAATAGCTATCATCATGGCATATAAAATCCAAGCGAAAATTAACGTAGCAGCAATCCGATGTCCCATTTGTACCCATTCGTGATATTGCGTGGGTAGAGGGCTGTTTTTACTGCATAATGGGAAAATCGGACAGGCCAAGCTTGCGTGCTCATGCCGTACTAATGCTCCTGTATAGACAACAAGGTAACTGTAAATTGTTACACCGTAAATGTGAAATTTCATCTTCTTATCAATAACAAGTGAATAGGCATCAAATTTTTTATCGATTTCAAAGATGAGAAGTGTTAATAAAATAACAGCAGCAAACGAAATAAGGGAAATACCGAAATGAATTGCTAATACAGCCGGAACTTGCCCCCATACAACCGCAGCAGCGCCCATTAGCGCTTGCGCTATTAAAAACACGAAAGATAAAATAGCAAGTGCTTTTGTTTCACGAACGTGTCCATAGTATTTCCAAGATAAGATACATAGCAGTGTAACGAGAATTCCAGCAGAACCTGAAGTAAGACGATGACTTAGTTCAATGATTGTCTCCATTGATAAATTCGATGGAAAAAGTTCTCCATTACATAGCGGCCAAGATTTACCGCATCCTTGTCCAGAGCCAGTTTTAGTAACTAATGCCCCGCCAAGAAGAACAAATAATAAATCTAGACTTGTAATGACTGCTAACCATTTTATAAAGCGTTGCAATCCTTTTCACCAGCTTTCAATTTCTAAGTTATTGTGCAATATTTTAATAAAATAAAGTGAAACTTCCCGCGGTGTTGTTTTACTCTTTCACTTAGGGATCGTTAAACTAATTTGGTACATACAAGCAGTTCCCATCTTAAGATTTTGAAGATATGAAGAATCTTGAGATGGAGTTTTACTAGCTGTAAATAGCTAGATAAATGGTAAAGAAACAGAAATGCACTACAGTCCTATGATATATAAAATCTGATAAAATAGCAAAGGGGAGAGAAAAGAAGAAGAGGGGGGAAGGGAAATAAATAGCTGATTTCAACAAAAAATAGTAAATTTTATAAAGAAATATACAGAAATACATGCGGAATTTGACAAAATGGTTTATTATAAAAGATAATTACGTTTTATATTTGATGAGTTAATAGGAAAACTTTTTAAGTCGCAGACACAAAAAGTTCATGTTTTCTTCACAAATTCTTCATGAAATATGTTTTAATATACTCGAGCAAGAAGTGTATATTAATAGTAGAACCACAAAACAACATTTATACCGTGAAAACATTGCTATATAGAAGCGCAATGTTTAATTTTAAGTAAATGGACAAAAGAAAGATTGAAGTTTTAAGAGGGGGTTAAAGTGATGAACCATGCAACAAGTGAACTGCATGATGAGTCAGCTGTAACAAATGTACAGGAAACAACACGTGTACAAGATTTATCAGCGCTCGTTAAGATGGGGATTGTGAATTCAAATACACTTACTGTATTTACAGGAATTTGGTTAGCTTTACATTTCAATGGATTGAGTGTTATGGACCATCTAGATAAAATGTTTTTTACAATCGTCGGTTCAGCATTAATTATGGCGGGATCATGTAGTTTAAATAACTATATTGACCGAGATATTGATCATTTAATGGAACGAACAAAAAATCGTCCAACGGTAACGGGGAAATATAAACCAGGATTTGTATTAACATTAGGTATTACAATTACGCTTCTTGGATTTGTATTTTTACTTCTTACAACACCGATGGCAGCACTTATTGGTTTTATCGGTGCCTTCACATATGTTGTGCTGTATTCATTATGGACAAAGCGAAAATATACGTTAAATACAGTAGTAGGAAGTGTATCAGGTGCAGTTCCGCCTTTAATCGGTTGGGCAGCTGTTGATCCAAGTTTGAGTAATCCTATTCCTTGGATGCTATTCTTAATAATGTTTGTTTGGCAAATTCCACATTTCCTCGCACTTGCGATGAAACGTGTTGAAGAATATCGCAAAGCAGGTATTCCAATGCTTCCTGTTGCGCATGGATTTGATATTACAAAACGTCAAATTATGATTTGGACAGTATGTTTATTACCACTACCATTTTATATGAGTGCACTTGGGGTAACATTTATGGTAATTGCAACATTGCTTAACATCGGTTGGATCGTGTTAGGGTTTTATGGCTTCCGAAAGAAAGATGACATCAAATGGTCCGTGCAAATGTTTGTATACTCCTTAAATTACTTAACAATCTTATTTATTTCAATGATTGTTGTAACTTTCTTCTAAGACAACGGCATGAGGGGATTTCTTTACGTTGAGATTTACTTTACTTACTATAAAGTACAATCTAAATCACAAAGAAAGTGGGGGTTGTTTGCATGAAGAAACAGTGGCGATTGCTTTCGCTCGTTTCACTAGTGACTTTACTGTTAGGGGGATGCGGTAAAGCCTTTCAATCTACTTTGATACCACAAGGTGAAGTAGCAAAAATGCAATATGATTTATTGTTATTAGCTAGTGCAATCATGATTGGTGTCGTTCTTGTAGTTACGATTATTTTCTTGTATGTAATTGTGCGTTTCCGTCAAAGGAAGGGCCAGGAAAATTATATTCCGAAGCAAGTAGAAGGAAATCACAAGCTAGAAATTATATGGACAGTCATTCCGATTTTACTTTTATTGGTATTGGCTGTCCCTACTGTTACATATACGTTTAAACTTGCTGACGTAAGTGGAATGGAGAAAAAGAATATTGATAAAGATATAATCGTTGTTGATGTAACAGCGAATCTTTATTGGTGGGAATTTTCTTACAATAATGAAAAGTTAGTATCTTCGCAAGATTTAGTCATCCCTACAGGTAAAAAAGTGTATTTAAATTTAAAAGGTGCTGATATCAAACACTCATTTTGGGTGCCATCTTTAGCTGGAAAAATGGATACAAATACAGATAATGTGAACAAGATGTGGATTAAAGCAGATAAAGCGGGCACATATAATGGATTTTGTACAGAATTTTGCGGACCTTCTCATTCTTTAATGCAGTTTAAAGTGAAAGCTGTTAATGAAAGCGAGTACAAAAAATGGGTTGCTAGTATGAAAAAATTAGATGGTAAAAAGACTGTTGCTACTTCGAAAGAGCAAGAAGGAAAACAAATTTTTGAAAAGAGTTGTATCGGTTGCCATGCTGTTGGATCAAATGATAGCAGACCACCTTCTGCACGTATCGCACCTAATTTAGCAAATTTTGCAGACCGTGATATGGTTGCGGGAATTGCTGAAAATAATGACGAAAACGTAAAAAAATGGTTAAAAGACCCTGAAAGCATGAAACCAGGAAATAAAATGACTGGAAAATACGGTAATCTTACTGACGATCAAGTAGAGTCATTAAATGCTTACTTGAAAACATTAAAAGTTGAAAAGTAATGAGAAACTATTTGCGAAGGGGAGGTTGAAAACGTGAGTTCTGTAGCAAAAAAACAGGGAGCTGGCTCTATAATTTGGGATTATTTAACAACAGTAGACCATAAAAAGATTGCCATTCTCTATTTAATTGCAGGTGGATTATTTTTTATCATCGGTGGAATAGAAGCAATATTTATTCGGTATCAGTTAGCGTTTCCAAACAATGATTTTCTTGTTGGAGATGCATATAATCAAGTTTTAACAATGCACGGAACAACAATGATTTTCTTAGCGGCAATGCCGCTTGTGTTTGCAATGATGAACGCAGCTGTACCACTCCAAATCGGCGCGCGCGATGTTGCGTTTCCGTTTCTTAATTCACTTGGATTTTGGCTATTTTTCTTTGGTGGTGTATTTTTAAATTTAAGTTGGTTTTTAGGTGGGGCACCTGATGCAGGGTGGACATCATATGCATCGTTATCTCTTGTATCAAAAGGACACGGCATCGATTTCTATGTCCTCGGCCTGCAAATTTCGGGTATTGGAACACTAATAGGGGGGATTAACTTCCTAGTTACCATTATTAATATGCGTGCACCTGGAATGACATATATGCGTATGCCGATGTTTACATGGACGACATTTGTAACATCTGCCCTTATTTTATTCGCATTTCCCCCACTTACAGTCGGTTTAGCTTTATTAATGTTAGATCGATTATTTGGAACAAGCTTTTTTAATCCAGCCTTAGGAGGAAATACGATTATATGGGAGCATTTATTTTGGATCTTCGGTCATCCAGAGGTATATATTCTTATACTCCCAGTTTTCGGAATATTCTCAGAAATATTTGCGACATTTTCTAAAAAACGATTATTCGGATATTCATCTATGGTATTTGCGACGGTATTAATTGGATTTTTAGGATTCATGGTGTGGGCACATCACATGTTCACGGTGGGTCTTGGACCAGTAGCAAATGCCATTTTTTCTGTAGCTACAATGGCAATAGCAGTTCCGACAGGGATTAAAATTTTTAACTGGCTCTTTACAATGTGGGGAGGGAGTATTCGGTTTACAACGCCAATGATGTGGGCTGTTGCTTTCATCCCATCATTCGTTATGGGAGGGGTAACAGGGGTTATGCTTGCATCTGCTCCTGCTGATTATCAATTTCATGATAATTACTTCGTTGTTGCCCACTTCCATTACGTAATTGTTGGTGGAGTTGTGTTTGGATTATTTGCAGGGGCTCATTATTATTGGCCGCTTATGTTTAATAAAATCTTAGATGAGACACTTGGTAAAATTACGTTTTGGCTGTTCTTTATTGGTTTCCATTTAACGTTCTTTATTCAGCACTTTCTTGGTTTAATCGGTATGCCGCGCCGATATTTTACGTATTTGCCAGGACAAGGATTAGAAACTGGAAATTTAATTAGTTCAATAGGCGCAGCATTTATGGCTCTTGGAACAATTGTTCTTTTGGTTAATGTTGTAAAAACATCCTTTTCAAAAAAACAAGCCGGCCGCGATCCTTGGGATGGCCGCACGCTAGAATGGGCAATTCCTGCGCCGACACCTGAATATAATTTTAAACAATTACCATTTGTGCGTGGTCTCGATCCATTATGGATAGAAAAACGGGAAGGTAAAAATGAGATGACACCGGCAGAGCCGGTTGGTGATATTCATATGCCAAATTCATCTTTCTTACCGTTTGTTATCTCATTAGGCTTATTTATCGCAGCATTTGGAGCGATGTATATGCAGGGTGGAAAAGAGAAAATGTGGTTAGTAGTAGCAATTGTTGGTCTTATTATTACATTTGGATCAATGTTCTTCCGATCTGTCATTGATGATCATGGATACCACATTCATAAAGAAGATTTAGATGATAAAGGGGGCAAGGCGTAATGCATGCAGAGGAAAATTTAACAAATGAAACATTCCCAGCAGAGCCTGAAAAAGCGACCCTCGAAGGTAAAAATAAATTCATTGGATTTTGGTTATTTCTGGGGGGCGAAACGGTGCTGTTTGCTTCCTTGTTTGGAACATATTTAGCACTGAAAAATTCAACAAATGGTGGGCCAACGTCACAAGAAATGTTTCAAATGCCGCTTGTGTTTATAATGACAATGCTTCTTTTAACGAGTAGCTTAACGAGTGTATATGCAATGTATCATATGAAGAATTTTAATTTTAAACAAATGCAGCTTTGGCTTATGATTACGATCTTACTTGGGGTTGGCTTTTTAGGTTTTGAGATATATGAGTTCAATCATTATACTCATGAATTTAAGCATACTATGAAAAGTAGTGCATTTGGTTCTGCATTTTATGCGTTAGTTGGTACGCATGGATTACACGTTTTATTTGGATTACTTTGGATTTTAACTTTAGTGCTCCGTAATGCGAAGCGTGGTTTAAATTTATATAATGCTCCAAAGTTTTACGTCGCATCAATTTACTGGCATTTTATTGACGTAGTTTGGGTGTTTATTTTCACTGTAGTATATTTAATGGGAATGGTGGGATAAACAATGGCGATAAAACAAACAACGATAAGCAATCCTAAAGTGGATCTTGCTTATCGCAGAAAAAAAAGTGCGGAAGAAATGAAACATCAAGTCATTACGTTCGGGTTAATGATTTTTTTAACAGTTATTGCATTTGTAGCAGTCGCATATCCGAAAATATTTAGTCCGCTTTTTTCGGTACCACTTATTTTATTATTAGCTACCATACAAGTTATTTTTCAATTGTATTATTTTATGCATATGAGCCATAAAGGGCATGAAACTCCATCGTTTTTCTTGTATGCTGGTTTGTTAGTCGGATTAGTAACGATTTTAACCTTTATGACAATCGTTTGGATTTAAAATAGAAAGGGGGATTGAATGTTTTATCAATCCCCTTTTCCTCATGAAAGGGAGGGTGAAGGGAAAGTGAACAACTTATGGATATTTGGTTTTGAAGCACTGTGGAGCCCAATCTTTTTTCTTTTTATATTAGCTATTGTAATTGGTTATTTTGTGATTATTGGAAAGTATAGACATCGTTTTCCAAATGGGGAAAAAGTAAGTAAACGGAAAATTTTTTATTTTACAAGTGGAATGTTCCTTTTATATTTAGTTAAAGGGGGACCTATCGACTTACTTGGACATATTGTGTTTAGTGCGCATATGTTAGAAATGGCAATCATGTACATTGTTGTACCGCCATTATTATTACTGGGGTTACCAATATGGTTGTTTGAGTATATAACATCATTTCGATTGATGCGTATTATGTTACGCATATGGGCGAATCCTCTTATTGCATTAATTGTTTTTAATGGGTTCTTTTCGATGTATCATTTACCAATTGTCTTTGATACGGTAAAACAAAGCGAAATTGGACATCCAATTATTCTGGCTGTATTGTTTTTTATGGCAATTATGTTATGGTGGCCGATATTTAATCCGTTACCACAATATCAAACATTAAGTGATATCAAAAAAATTGGTTATATGTTTGCTAATGGGATGCTATTAACACCGGCTTGTGCGCTTATTATTTTTGCTAATGAGCCGTTATTTGTGACATATACAGATCCAAGCACATGGATGAAGGCGATGGAGCTTTGCGTACCGGTTGGAACATTATCTAATTTAAATATTACGGGTCCTGATTTCTTACATTGGATTCCTGTTTTAGAGGATCAGAAAACAGGAGGAATTGTAATGAAGATTATTCAAGAAATTGTATACGGCACAGTCATTGGGTATGTTTTCTTTTCGTGGGCGCGTAAAGAACGGAAAAAGGACGCTGAACAAATCCATGCATTACCCCCGTATTTGCAATCTCAAGCATCTGTCACTGATAGCAAGGTCTCACCAAGATAAAGTGAAATTTCTCTCAGCAGGAAAGCTTACTGTCCAAGAATAGCGAGGTAAATTTACTAAATGAAAAGAAGGTGTACCGTCGTGTACACCTTCTTTTCATTTGTCGACATATAAGCAGCTGCTATGCAGAATACAACATGACTGTTACTTGCTTGCTCCCTTTGTTTTAAACCACGCATGTGGTAGGAAAAGGACCTGACCGCTTCTATGCATGGTCAGATGCTCTCGTCCCCCTAAAAGGAAAGGAGTTTTATGTCGTTTTTTTACGTGTATATAGCGGAACTCGTAGAAAGCTTTTCTTTATTCAATAATTGCTAAATCTTGCAACTCTTTTTCGATGTTTTGAAGTAACTGTTCGCTTTTTTGAAGAACATTTTTCGGGAAACTTTCGTTCTCTCCATATTCCACGCCATGTGGATAATAATGTTTACCAAGAAGAGGCTTTAATAACTTAATACGGGCATGTCGCCCGCCAATATCTCCTTCTATCGCAAAACCTTGTACACGTAAATAGTATACATCATTCAGTATTTCAAATTTATAGTCGTATGTAACTCGCTCGTAATCCCATTGCCCAGCTAGTACAAAGTGATGATTGTCCATTACCTCAGTAAGAAGAGTGAAGTCAACAATTACGCCTTCAAGTTTCGTATTTGTAAATTGCATGAAATAGCCTCCTTATTATAAACATAGAATCGCTTGAATTTATAATAGTACGAATAGTGAGAAAACGCAATTCATTATAGAGAGAAAAGGGAGAATGTCTGATTTTATAAAAGAAGTATGATATAGTGAACATAGTGTGGTACACACAAAATGGGAAAACAGTTTTGTTTGTGTATACCTCAATTTCATGGCTATTCAGGAGGTATATAATTTGAAAAAGTTGTTTCGTATTATCATGATTACAATTCTTATTTTAGCAATTGACTTATACGGGAAATTACTCGTTTCTCAATATATATTTCAATCTCCTCAGATAAAAAAAGAACATAAAATTGTGAAAACAAAAAAAGATAAAGAGATTAAGGGAGTACCAGAAACAATTCCTGAGTTACTTGGTAGTGATTCTGAGGTTTTATTAGCAAACTTAGGGGAACCAGCACGAATCGAGGCATCAGCATATGGTTATGAGTGGTGGGTATATAATCAAGACTTATCGAAATATGTGCAATTTGGAATTAAAGAACATAAAATTGTTACGATTTATGTTGGTGGAGAGAAAGTGAGTGTTTCACCATTTCATATTGGTGAAAAGTATGAAGATATTTATAAAAAAAATCCGTTTTCATATGAAATTTCACTAAAAATGGGGAAAAATAGCTACCAATTCGAATTATCGGATGTTGAACTTACAGAGCAACCACTCGTTTCTACAGAAGAGGGATGGGCGCAATTATATTTTGATCATTTCACACATAAACTTGTTGGTGTTCGTTATATGGATGATGAAACGCTAATCAAACAAAAGCCGTATCAACTCGTTTCTTCTGGAGAATTAACGAATCCACAGCCATTATCACCAGAACAAATGAAACAAGTTGAACAAGGGAATGCACAGCAAATTTTAGATTTAACAAATGTCATTCGAAGCCGTTACCATCTTCCATTATTAGTATGGGACCAACAAACAGCAGTAGTAGCATTTGAACATAGTAAAGACATGAAAGATAACAACTATTTTTCTCATGATTCACCTTCGTTTGGCACATTAGGAGATCGTTTACAAAAAGGCAATGTATCATTTCAGCTAGCTGGGGAAAACATTGCGGCGCAGCATAGTGATGCAATCACAGCGGTCCAAGGATGGTTAAATAGTGAAGGGCATCGAAAGAATTTACTAAACGAACAATTCACTAGTTTAGGAATTGGCGTATATGATAAATTTTATACGCAAAATTTTATTCAGAAGTAGGGTGTATGGATTGCCTAAAAATAGGCGAACCATGCGCCTTTTTTTTCTTACAATATAGTAAAAAGATACATCTGATGGGGTGGGTGATTGTAATGACAACAGTGAAAGGAGATTTACATCCTTCTATTCAAAAGTTCAAAGAGTTTGTACGTCAGCATCCAAAGATGGTTCATGACGTTCGAAATGGAAAGAAATCATGGCAACAGTTTTACGAAGAATGGTATTTACTTGGAGAAGAAGATGGTGTATGGAATCACTACAAAGTAAACGGAGAGATTGTTCCTCCTTCTGTACAAGAAGAGAGCGGAGAAAATTCAGGGGATCTTATGGGACAAATGGTATCGTTTTTTAAAAAAATAGATGTGGAACAGGTGCAGCAACATTTAGCGAATATGACTACAGCTATTGGAAGTGTACAACAGGTTATTCAACAGTTTCGAGGGAATCAGACAACAAAGCAACAGCGAAATTCCGAAAATAATCCGTTTTTCTTTCAAAAAGATTAGGAGGAAGAGTGATGAGAGCAGAACTCATCGAATTTGTAAGGTCGAATGAAGATTTACAGAAATATATTCGTGAACAGCCGTATTGGTATCGGAGACTTTCTAGAAATCCAAGTGAAAAAGAAGCATTTGAATTAGCAGCTATGCAACATTTTAAAAAGACGATCCCGGATAAGGTAGCTAAGTTTCAAAATCAATTATCCGTTGCTTCTCTTATGATAGACATGTTTCAATATATGAAACAGCAAAATGTTAATTAATTAGGAGTAAAAACTATGTCCGTCATGCGAAACTTTTGTTACAATAAAAATGGACTATAGAAAAAGGAGTTACAGCATGACGGAAATTTGTTTAGTACGACATGGACAAACTGATTGGAATTTTCAAGAAATTATTCAAGGAAGAGAAGATATTCCTTTAAATGAAATTGGGAAAAAACAAGCAAGTCAAAGTGCAACAGCTTTAAAAGCTGAATCATGGGATATCATCGTTAGTAGTCCGCTAGTAAGAGCACACGAAACAGCACAAGCTATTGCTAATGCGGCGAAAATAGATACAATTCACCTTGATGAACGTTTTATAGAACGGAATTTTGGAGTAGCATCAGGAAAGCCGGTTGCTGAAGTTAGACAGTTTATTACAGATGGTAACGTAGAAGGAATGGAAACGGATCAAGAAATTGTGGAGCGGTGTTTTGCAGCATTAAAAGATGTCGCCGAAAAATATATGGGGAAACGTATAATTATTGTTGCACATTCCCACGCAATTAAAGCGATGTTACACGCTATTTCTCCAGAAGAAATTACATTTCAAACATCATTACAAAATGCATGTATTAGTTATGTAAGAGAAATAGAAGGAACATGGGAAGTTATGAAGTACAATATTGCTGAACATATTTGTCTATAATCTATATGAATCCATCTTGCTTTTTCGACATATAAATTGATGCTATGCAGAAAAAAGGAGCTGTACTTGCTTTCTTTTTTTTGTTTGAACTTCGCATGTGGAAGAAAAAGGCCTTGACCGCTTCTATGCATGGTCAGATGCTCTCGCCCACCGAAAAAGTATGGTTTTATATCGGTTTTTAATTTGGATTTATATATATCCGAATAAGGTGGTAAAATTAGTAGTTCTGCTATAAATGTGATATGATTAATATTCGGAGGTGTCTCTCATGATTGTAGCGACGCTAGAGAGCGTAATGATTTTAGACAAGTCTGAACAACTTGCAAAGGCAGTTGTTCTTTCAGATATAGCAGAGCAGTACCGTAAGTGCTACCATGTATTGCAACAAGATCCAGAAGTACAAATGTTAATTCAGCAATTTACAGCATTGAAAGAGCGTTATGAAGAAGTGCAGCGGTTTGAGAAATATCATCCTGACTATACATCTGTATCGAAACAAATGCGGGAGTTAAAACGAGCGGTAGATTTGCATGAAAAAATAGCTGCTTTTAAAAAAGCAGAAAATGATTTGCAAAAGTTATTGGATGAGATTAGTGTAATTATAGGAGCTGAAATCTCTCCTGCTATTAAGGTTCCGACAGGTAATCCATTTTTTGATGCAGGTGGTTGTGGAGGCGGTTGTGGCTCTGGTGGTAGTTGTGGATGTAAAAAAACGGGGTAATCTGCCCCGTTTTTTAGAGTATAGAAGAAAAAAGACTACAAGAAATGGCTTCCGTTTTTTAAATATTTGAAAATCGATAAGAAAATCTTCGTCGGTCCGTAAATATGGGATGAATTTCTGTGGTTTATTGTGAAATAAATGAATGATATTAAATAAAAGGAGAACATTATGTTTGGGCAACGACAAAGTATGATTGTCTATCTAAATTCCTTAAAGCATGCTAAAATTTTAAGGAAATATGGAAACATTCATTACATATCGAAACGGTTTAAATATGCTGTTGTATATTGTGATATGGAGCAATTAGAACATATGATGCAAAAATTAAATAAACTTCCGTTTGTAAAAAAAATCGAGCCGTCTTATCGACCCTTTTTAAAAACGGAGTTCGAAAATTCCAGACCAGATCGTGCAAAAGAATATGATTACAATAAGATGGATTAAAATCCCACCAAATTTGGTGGGATTTTTTGTAATATTCATCTTATCGCATCGGTGGAATAAAATTGTTCATTCGTAAAATACCGATGAGATGATTAAAGTATAGTTCATTTTCTGGAAATGTAGTAGATGGTTTTACAGTAAAAGAAACAACTTTTTTTCCAATTTGTTCAGCCGTTTCTTCAAATAAAGTAATTCGCTTGCTTTTTTTATCTGTTAATACAGGGATCCCTTCTCGACATATGTATAAAGGTTGGAAATCGCCTACTGTCGTGGGCTGAAGAACAACGACGAGAGAGCATACCGCTTTGTCGTTTTTCGAAGTATTAAATTGTAGCATATGCGATACTCGATGTTTGTTTGCTTTTGCAATTTCGAGTAATTCGTATAAATCGGAGTATCCTTCTCCTAGTTCAATAAAACGTTGAATCATGTCTTTTCCTCCTCTTTCTTTTACTGTATCATTTCATTTCCAAGATGAAAAGAAGACAAAGAAAAAAAACCCTGCCGAGGCAGGGCCCTTCTTATACTAGCATGGCTAGCAAGAAGGCAAAGGGAGAGGAGAAACCGGAGGAAGAACTTATGGGGAAACGTAAGTCTTCTCCGCGGTTGGCAACAACATCAAAGGTGATGTTGTTATATTTATTTATCCCCAAACTGTATGAAGATATACATAGTAAAATTAAATTTTCTCTTTTCCTTTTTATTTTTCTTTCGTATGTTTTATGATAGGATAAAAAAGGTGAATATACATAAAGTGAAACTTTCATCAATGGAGGTATTACTACCCACAAATAGCGAGGGGTAGTTGTACTTACACAAAAATGATTTATATGAACATTTGTTATATGAATTCATTTTGACTTTTCGACATATAGATTGCTGCTATGTAGAAAACAGGAGCCTGCACTTGCTTTCTTCCTCTGCTGGAACTTCGCATGTGGCAGAAAAAGGACCTGACCGCTTCTATGCTAGCCAGATGCTTTCGTCCGCCTGAAAAGAATGGTTTTATGTCGTTTTTTAACTTGGATTGATATAGAAAGAGATAAAGGTAGTGAAAAATTATGAGAGTAGTTTCGGGAAAATGTAAAGGTCATCCTTTAAAAGCTGTACCAGGTAATACAACGCGGCCGACAACAGATAAGGTGAAAGAGGCTATTTTTAATATTATCGGGCCTTATTTTGATGGTGGTGTAGCTCTTGATTTGTTTGGAGGAAGCGGTGGGCTTGGTATTGAAGCTCTTAGTAGAGGGATAGATAAAGCTATTTTTGTTGATCGTGATGGAAAAGCGATAAAGGTGATCCATCAAAATTTAGAAAGTTGTAAGTTAGAAGCGCAAGCTGAAGTATATAGAAATGATGCAGAACGTGCTGTAAAGGCGCTCGTGAAACGTGCGTTATCGTTCAATCTTATACTGCTAGATCCGCCTTATAAAGATCAAAAGATTATTTCTTTAATAAGTATAATGGATCAGCATGATCTATTGAAAGAAGATGGAATCGTTATGGCTGAACATGGAGTAGATATAGACCTACCTGAAACGATTGGTAGACTTGTGAAGGTAAGAGCTGAAAACTACGGTATTACAGCGATTTCGATTTATAAGTATGAAGGTGAGGGGACCGAATGGCAAGCATAGCGATTTCTTCGGGAAGCTTTGATCCAATTACGCTTGGACATTTAGATATTATTAAAAGAGGTGCAAAAGTTTTTGCTGAAGTATATGTTGTTGTTTTAAATAATTCATCAAAAGAACCGTTGTTTACGGTAGAAGAGCGTTTAGAGTTAATTCGCGAGGCGACAAGAGACATTCCGAATGTAAAGGTTGATTCGCATAGTGGATTATTAGTAGAGTATGCGAGAATGCGGAATGCGAATGCGATTTTACGTGGTTTACGTGCGGTATCTGATTTTGAATATGAAATGCAAATTACATCCATGAATCGTAAATTGGAAGAGAATGTAGAAACATTTTTTATTATGACGAATAATCAATATTCCTTTTTAAGTTCAAGTATTGTAAAAGAGGTAGCTCGTTATGGTGGAAATGTTTCTGGACTTGTTCCGCCAATTGTAGAACGTGCTTTAAAAGAGAAGTTTCAAACCCCGTTATGATGAACGGGGTTTTTTGTTATGAATGAGACGGACAACGAGTAATAAAACGTATAAATATAAACAAAATAGTGTAAAGGCTGGGCCAAACATAATAAGAGAATTCCAAGTTTTTGCAAACATAGTAGATTGTTCCGATAAATAGACTGGAATGTCGTATTGAGTAGGCGAAAAAGAATGTAACCTTTCGTAAAGTGGTCCCCAACATATGTATGTATAGATTGGAGCAAGGAAGCTTTGAATAATACGTGCAATGAAATATGGTTTAAAACGGATATCCGTTTCTGCTAGAATACTGGCAACTTGAGCTTGAATAGAAAGACCGCTAAAAGCTAAGATAAAACTTGTCATCATGGCTTGTTGTAAAATAGAAGTGTGTTCTGTTTGACTAATCATTTGACTCCCAAGAGTCATTTCTAAAAGGCCAGATAAAATAGGGAAACTAAAATAAGGCGAAAGTTGAAATGTAACTAATATTTGTTTCATAATATAAGCAAGGACGGTTGTAATATGAAAAACGGTTAACATTTTATTTAAAACAGAGAATAAAATAATAAACCCACCAATCATCAGTAACGTTTGAACAGATGAAGTAATTGCATCACCGATTAATTTGCCAATGGGACGTTTTTCTTGTAATCGAGTTTTATGGAGAACTGAAAAAGCATGTCGCAATGGAATTGGTGGTGTATGTCTTTTTACTTTTTTTTGCTTGCGATTATCTTGGTAAAAGCGCATAAGTAGTCCAACTGTGAAATTACTAACATAATGGGAGGTTGCTAAAATAATTCCTAGTTTTGGGTTGTCAAAAAACCCAATTGCTACAGCTCCAAAAATAAATAATGGATTAGAAGAATTTGTGAAAGATACGAGCCGTTCTGCTTCGATTTGTGTAAGTTGGTTTTCTTGGCGTAACCGAGCGCTTAATTTTGCGCCTGCAGGGAAACCTGAGGCCATACCCATTGCCCATACAAAGCCTCCGATGCCAGGTACACGAAAGAGTGGACGCATCAAAGGTTCTAATAGCACCCCGATAAACTTTACAATTCCTAGCCCGATTAGAAGTTCGGCGATAATAAAAAAAGGTAGCAATGAAGGAAATACAACTTCCCACCATATATTTAAGCCTCGAATAGATGATTGGAGTGCTGCTTGGGGATGGAGTACGAGAGAAATTGTAAGAAAAGAAATTGCTATGGTGAGAAAGCCTGTTTTCCATTTTTCGTACATTTTATATCCCCCCCTTTGTCCTAAATGTTCATTTCAGTATACGAGGATACATAGTGAAATTAGACCATAAGTATAAAAAGAGAGTGAAAAATTTTTGAGGGTGAAGAAGATGAATGAACCGAAAATTGGGTTAGCGCTTGGGTCAGGTGGTGCGAAAGGATTTGCGCATGTTGGTGTTATTAAAGTACTACAAGAAGCAAGTATACCTATTCATATGATTGCAGGAAGCAGTATGGGGGCCTTAATAGGTACGTTTTATGCAGCAGGATGTAATGTGGACCGTTTGTATCGTTTAGCAACAGTATTTAAGCGGAAGTACTATTTGGACTTTACTGTACCTAAAATGGGATTTATTACTGGAAAACGTGTAAAAGATATGATTAAAATGTTTACATATAATAAAAAATTAGAAGAACTAGATATTCCTACAGCGGTTGTAGCAACTGATATTCTAAATGGTGAAAAGGTTGTCTTTACAAAAGGTTCTATTGCAGATGCTGTTAGGGCAAGTATTTCTGTGCCCGGCATATTTGTTCCGGAGAAAATAAATGGAAGACTGCTTGTTGATGGAGGAGTAATTGATCGTATTCCAGTATCTGTTGTCAGAACATTAGGCGCTGATATTGTAATTGCTGTTGATGTATCCCCTGTTAAAGTCAATGGAGAAGTTACATCTATTTATGATGTCATTATGCAAAGTATCGAAATTATGCAACATGAACTTGTAGTAAACAGACAAATTGCATCAGATCTTATGATGCATCCAGCTGTAGAACAATTTAGTTCGCGATCCTTTACGAATATAGAAGATATTATTCGTGTCGGTGAAGAAGAAGCTAAGCAGCACATTCAAACAATTTACACGTTGATTGAGCAGTGGAAGGAGAAAAAGAATGTTTAAAAAATTTCGGTATTTATATGCAGTACTCATTGGAGTAATCATTGCAATGTTAATTGTATTTGTCCCTTTACCATACTATATTACAAAGCCAGGATTGGCAGAGAAATTAGAGCCGTATGTAAAAGTTGAGGGGGGGAATAAAGAGAAGGGGGATTTCATGCTCGTTACAGTTTCGATGGGGCGAGCGAATGTTGTAAATTATCTTTCTGCTAAATTTAACAAATATGACGAAATATTCAAGAAGGAAGAAATTTTAAGAAAAGGTGAAAGTGATGAAGAATATCAATTTCGCCAAGTATATGCAATGAAAGAGTCACAAGATGCAGCTATTTATAATGCATATAAACGAGCAAACGCCCATGTTACGTTTGAAAATCAAGGTGTGCTTGTAGTTGGTTTTGCTGATAATATGCCAGCTGCTGAGAAATTAAAGCTCGGCGATCGTATTCTTGCTGTTGATGGTCAATCATTGCAAACGTCAGAGCAGTTTATTGAGTATATGAAAACAAAAAAACATAATGAGGAAGTAAGCATTAAATATGTTCGCGAAAATAAAGAAAAAGAAGACAAATTTGTACTGAAGCCAATTCCTGGAGATAAAAGCCGCGCTGGTATTGGGGTTTCTATTATTACAGATAAGAAGCTTACGGTAAGTCCTAATGTGAAAATTGATGCACATAAGATTGGAGGACCTTCTGCTGGTCTTATGTTTACGTTAGAAATTTATAATCAGCTCGTGAAAGAGGATATAACGAAAGGTCACGAAATAGCTGGAACTGGAACGATCAATGAAAAAGGAGAAGTAGGTCCAATTGGAGGTATTTCTCAAAAAGTAGTTGCCGCTCATAATGCAGGTGCTGAAGTATTCTTTGCTCCGAATGAGAATGGAAAAGAGAATTCAAATTATAAAGAGGCAGTGAAAACAGCTAAAGATATAAATACCAAAATGAAAATTATTCCTGTAAATACGTTAGATGATGCCTTAATGTATTTGGGTAAAATGTCAGAAAAAAAGTAATCCTCTCGTTTAAGGAGGGTACTGAAAAACTATCTACTTTGAGTAAGAAACAGAATTTTTATCAATATACAGCCATCAAAAAGAAGATAACCCCCTATATATAGTAGGTGGTTATCTTCTTTTTCTCTTTTTAGGGACTTTTTCAGTGCCCTCCGTTTAAGAGAGGATTTTTTTATGCTAATTTCGGACAGTGAAAGATTAAACACGGAAAGCTGAGAGATTCACTTTACAAAAATACATGTTGCGCTTCGTTATATCGGATAGGGTGCTGCGTTATATCTCGCTTTATCATTTCACCGCAAAGTGTTCCTTGTAAAATAGAGAAATAAGTAGCGCTAGCCTTTCGGTCTATATCTAGAAGAGGATGCTGAAACGTTTTTGTATGAGAAAGCAATGGAAGGGTTATTTGCTTTTTCTTTGCTGATATATACGCTTGTCCTTTTTGGGACATGCCGAGCAACCGAATATATTGAGCGTGTTGTTCTACATGGGCTTTGTGCATATCTTCTTTTGTTGTGTTGGTTAAAATATGTGTGCAAATGCGCTGTAATCGTGTCCATGTGTAACGTTTTGTTTTTAATATTTCCATAAATTTTGTGAATGAAGTAGCTTCTTGAATAGAAGATAAAATCCGATGTTCCAACCCTTCCTCTACTTCATATATATTTTGTAATTGTGATGGTGACATTGTTAAGAGTTTATATTTAAGTAAGTGAAAATAACGCTCCCAATTATGTAATAGGCGATAGGAATGTGTATATTGCTCTAAAAGTAGTTTTGTCGCTTTTGGAATAAAGGGAATAATTGCTGAAAAAGTTTCTGGATCATTAAATAATTGCTTGCGAATGCTCGTTGCGCTGGCAATTCGCTCATCTTGAAATGTTTCGTCATGATAATGCGAAGCAAAGCGCGTAATTGTACTTGCTTTCATTAAACTTTTTTGTTGGATTATTGCTTCTATGTAATGCATGCCTAAAATATTATTAGGCTCTGAAATGTCGATAGTAGCTATGTTTTTTTGTAAGGATGCAAATGCCTCAGAAGTTGCTTTCGCATAGCTCATTCCTGTTTTTAAGTATTGTTGTATGAAGGAATGGAGTGCGTCTTGCTCAGCTTGCCGTAAAGTAATTGTATTGTAGAAATGATCAATATTACCACTTTCACTCCCGAAGCAAACCTCAGAGACACGAAGAGCATCTAATATTGAAATAGCACCGTTTGCAAATGTTTCAGCTTTTTGCGTTGCAAAGGCATATGGAAGTTCGATGATAATGTCCGCACCATTTGCTAAGGCCATTTGTGTTCGCGCCCATTTTGAAACGAGAGCCGGTTCGCCGCGCTGTAAAAAGGGTCCGCTCATAACAGCAATAATAATATCTGCCTTTGTTAACTTTTTGGTTTGTTGCATATGATAAGCATGACCATTGTGAAATGGATTATATTCAACAACAATGCCGCTAGCTTTTATAAGAATCTCCCCTTTCGGTATAGCATCTTTTTCTAAAACATGATAATCTATATATTATTTCCTATAATGACTTCATTATAGTGTAAAGAAAAAATATTGACAAATATACAATGGCTAGCTATAATTTTGTTTGTTGCCTTGAGGTGATATGATATGAAATGGTCCATCCATCAATTGAACAAATATCGACATAAAGGACTAACGTTAGATGAGATGGTAGATGTAAGTGAGCTGAAAAATGTCGAGAATGATGTTCGAGATGTTACTCCTGTTCATGTGACAGGAAGAGTTGATTTTGGCTCTAACAAATTTACGTTCCATCTACATATAACAGGAAGCATGGTATTGCCATGTTCTAGAACTTTAGTAGATGTAACATTACCATTTGACATTGAAACAACTGAGGTGTTCTTAGTTTCGAAAGAAGATTATGAAACTGAAGCAGATTTTCATTACTTAGAAGGAGAAGTACTTGACTTACTCCCTGTAATTAAGGAAAATATACTATTGGAGATTCCAATGCAAATTTTCAGTGAGGATGTTTCAGAAGGAACACCGATGCAAGGTCGAGACTGGCAAGTGATTTCGGAAAAGAGCGAAGAAAAGCCTGTTGATCCAAGATTAGCAGGACTTGCGAAGTTTTTTGATAAATAATCAGAAGACCAGTTGAGACTTTCGTATGAAAATAACTCTCTCTTTTAAGGAGGTGGGAAGAATGGCAGTACCTTTTAGAAGAACTTCTAAAACAGTAAAAAGAAAGCGTCGCACGCATTTCAAATTATCAGTACCTGGTATGGTAGAGTGCCCAAGCTGTGGTGAAGCAAAATTAGCTCACCGTGTATGTAAAGCATGCGGTACTTACAAAGGTAAAGAAGTAATCAGCAAGTAATTGAAAAAATAAACGCAGGAGGGAAACCTCCTGCGTTTATTTTTTCGCTTTTCTTTACATGTTATTCTTCTATCTTTTCTAGTAACTGCATATGTTTAATAAAAAATGCATAAGGAGGACTAGAGAGATGGCAACAACAAGACAAGATGCATGGACTGATGACGAAGATTTACTTCTGGCAGAAGTAGTGCTCCGGCATATTCGTGAAGGAGGAACGCAGCTTTCTGCCTTCAAAGAAGTTGGAAGACATTTATCGCGGACACCTGCTGCTTGTGGCTTTCGTTGGAATTCTTATGTACGTAAACAATATAAAGAACGCATTGAAGAAGCGAAGCAAATACGGAAAGCTGAAAATTATGAGGTGCAAGAACAAAAGAAAGAAAAAGTGAACTCTCTTTCAATAACGTTAGAAGATGTAATTGTCTTTTTACAAAGTTATAAAAAAGAAGAAGAAAAAACGGAGTTATATAAAAAAATTGAGGTGTTGCAAAAGGAAAAGGAAGGACTTTTGCAGCAATTGTCTTTGTATGAAGAAGAATATCGCACTTTATTCGATTATATTGACAGAAAAAGAAACTCGATGGTATTAGAGCCTCCTGAAAAAGAGAGGAAACGAGAAAAAGGAATCCTTGAAAAAACATCAAAATAAAAACAGCTGTCACGCAGCTGTTTTTATTTTTAAGCAGATTCACTTTTTGTAACCGTATTCAGATTTGCGTTTGGATACCAAACATAGAAATCACCATCATCAATGGTTACTTTTTCAAAGTGTGATTTTTCCCAAAAATCAGCGGATTGAACACGGGCAATGGTTTTGATAGGAAGATGCAATTGCTTTGCGTAATTGACAAGCATCTTACCGAACCCTTGTTTTTGAAATGTTGGTAACACTTCGAGTTTAAACAGTTCAACATAAGGGTCAGAAAACAAATTGTTACTGGACGGTTGTTTCGTATACAAGCTCATGCGTGCGACTAGAGAACCACCGTAATAAATTCCGTAAAAAGGAGATTCGCTATCGTTTTCGATGATGTTTGCTTGTAAATCCTCCAGCATAGATAACTCTTCAGCACCGCATCCCTTAAATTTTTTAAACTCTTCTAACGTTTTATAATTGATGAGCAAGCGCTCAACTTTCGGAAAATGCATAGAATCACATCCTTTTCTTGTTGTAAAATAAAGAAAAGTATAAATATTTACAATAATATTATAACGCATTTTTTTATTTTTATGAAGAAAAGAGATCATTCTTTCGATATTTTTTTTTAGAAGTTTGTTAAACTAATTTTATAAACTATAAAGTAAAGCTTTCGTTAGTAGAAATTCTTTTTTTATTAGTGGGAAGTTTTTAACAATTGTTTTTTGTAGAAAGTTATTCGCAATGTATCTTTTAAATTTGATGTATAGTGTGATGAAAATGGGGGGCTTTTTAGAGGTGAGGATTGGAATTGTTGGGCCAGGAGCAATTGGACTTCTTTTTGCGTTTTATTTACAAAAAAATGAGCAGGATGTCATATTGTATACACGAACAGTAGAGCAAGCTGAGCGCTTGAATAAGTGCGGGGTTACATGTATACAAAACAGTATTAAGGAAACTGTATTTCCTCGTGTTAGCCCTTTAGAGAATATGAAAAATGAAGCACATGATTATATACTTGTCGCTGTAAAGCAATATCATTTAGAAGAGATATTACCGTATTTGCAAGCGGAAAAACGACTTGTTTTCTTACAAAATGGAATGGGGCATCTTCATTTATTGCATCAAATTCAAGGTGCTAGTGTTGCGGTAGGAATTGTAGAGCACGGAGCGAAAAAGGAAAATGTGAGTATCGTTCAGCATACTGGGATAGGCAGTACGAAATTTGGGGTTGTACATGGAGAAGAGAAACAATTTGAACCTCTGCTTACTGCTTTTTCTTCTAGTCTATTCCCAGTAGTGGTTGAAAGTGATTGGGAGAAAATAATGATAAATAAGCTTGTTGTTAATGCGTGTATTAACCCATTAACTGCGTTGTTCGGTGTACAAAATGGAGAGCTGTTGACTAATCCTTCGTTTCACCAAGTGATGAAACAAGTGTTTTCGGAAGTAATGGGAATTGTCGGTGACTTACAATGTAAAGAGTGTTGGGATCGTGTATGCACAGTGTGCGAAAATACGGCTCACAACACTTCCTCTATGTTAACGGATGTACGTAATAATAGAAAAACAGAAATTGATGCAATTGTTGGTTATTTAATTCGAGAAGCAAAGAAGCAACAAAAATCAGTTCCGACGCTATCTTTTTTGTATCATTCTATAAAAGGATTAGAAAGATAAGAGTTATTCTTTGCTTTTACAACGAACATTGACTACAATTTGGTTGGTGAGAGATCAGGAAATGAAAGGAAGAAGTATATGGAGATAAAAGAAATCTCTGTCCCGCTTCAAGGAGTTGTTGCGGACTATTTAAACCAAGAAAAAGATATTCAAGAATGCTTTGATTATCCAATAAAGGAAGAGAGCTTTGTAAGACGTATACAAGATTTACGAAATAGACAGTATCCAAGAAGAGAGTTAGTATCACATTTATTACAATATAATCAAGAATTACATGCAGGAGAAAAAACGTTTCAAAATATCCATGCTTTGCTAGAAGAAGATACATACGTTGTTGTAGGAGGGCAACAAGCTGGATTGCTAACTGGTCCTCTTTATACGATTCATAAAATTATATCTATTTTACAACTTGCGAAGGAAAAAGAAGCTTCACTTGGGGTACGAGTTGTTCCTGTTTTTTGGATTGCTGGTGAAGATCATGACATTGATGAAATTAACCATGTGTTCGTTACGAAAAATGGAAAATTGAAAAAGACAATTTTTTATGAACGTCACCTCAATAAAGCAAGTGCTTCTGAAACAGAAATTTCCATTGAGGATTGTAAACAATGGATTGAGGAAATATTTAAAACATATCCAGAAACAAAATATACAAAGGATGTACTTTGTTTTGTAGAAGAATGTTTACAGCAGTCACGGACATATGTTGATTTTTTTGCGCACTTTATTTCAAAGCTATTTGTTCATTCAGGTTTAATTCTTGTAGATTCTCATCATCCGAATCTTCGGAATATAGAGGTGCCTTTTTTGAAAGAACTACTAGCGCACTACAAAAATGTGCAAGTAGCACTTAACGAGCAGCAACTTGTATTGCGTGAGTTGGGGTATAAAACGATTATTGAAACAAAACCGAATGTAATTCATATTTTTATGGAGATTAATGGGGAACGTCTTTTGTTAGAGGAAAAAGAGGGGCGCTTTATTTGTAAAGAGGGGATGTATTCGTTTTCCTACGAGGAGATTTTAGAACGTATGGAGAATCATCCTGAACAATTTAGTAACAATGTTGTAACGAGACCTCTTATGCAAGAATATATTTTTCCTACACTTGCATTTATTGGTGGACCAGGAGAAATTGCGTATTGGAGTGAGCTACAACAAGTGTTTCATGCGATGGACTTCCAAATGCCTCCGGTCGTGCCTCGCTTGACAATTAGTTATTTAGCGCGTGATATTGAAACTGATTTACAGGATTTGCAGATTCAAGAGAGTGAAGCGTTCAATAATGGTATTCCTGCATTGCGAGAAAAGTGGCTATCTATGCAAGTTGAAGAGCCAATAGATAATCAATTTACAAATGCAGCGGAGCAGATTGGAGCCATTCATACATCCGTACAACAATTTGTTCAGAAAGTGAGTCCAGGACTTCGAGATTTTGCGAAGAAAAATGAGTTGAAAATTATGCAACAACTTGAATTATTAGAGCGGACTCTTCAAGCTGAATTAGAGAGAAAGCATGAAGTGCAGCTTAATAAATTCCGAAGAATTGAGCACGCGTTACAACCGTTAGGTACGCCGCAAGAACGAATATGGAACATTTGTTATTATTTAAATAGCTATGGGCTTGACTTTGTAGAACGAGTTATGAAGCAAACTTTTCGTTGGAATGGAAAACAGCATATTTTAAAATTATAAAATCTTGCTCTTAAGAGCAGGATTTTATTTTATTTTGTGGAATTACCTGTAAAATAAAAGGATTTATTGATTATATGTATCGTAAAGTATATTGGCTGAAAATACTTAACTTTTGAAGAACGGTTCTTTTTTGACAAAATGGAACAAAAAGAAAGTGAAATATCATCTTTTTCGACATGTTTTTGTGAATTTTCCCGAAAAGATGATGAGATTTAGTATATAATAAGATAAAATTATTAATTAGTAGGAAGTGGAATTCTTACTAATTAATAACCTTGTCAATTGGAATTTTATAGGCGATCATTTTGATTCCTCTTCATTTTTGAAGTTGGGATAAAAAGATAACTCTAAAAGATTATTTTGTAAAAAAGTAGGTGCAACAATGTTTAAACATGTAACAGTACTTTTAAAAGAAACAGTAGATGGTTTAGAAATTAAACCCAATGGTACATATGTAGATTGTACACTGGGAGGTGGAGGACATAGTGCTTATTTACTATCTCAACTTTCTGAGGAAGGAAGATTAATTGCATTTGATCAAGATGAGGTTGCAATTCAAAATGCAAAAGAAAAATTCTCTTCTTACAACGGTCAATTTATAACTGTAAAAAGTAACTTTCGTTATTTAAAAGAAAGATTATATGAATTAGGGATAACAGAAGTAGACGGTATTTTATTCGATTTAGGTGTTTCTTCCCCGCAATTAGATACACCAGAACGTGGATTTAGTTACCACCATGATGCTCCGCTTGATATGCGCATGGATCAAGATGCCCCGCTAACAGCATATGACGTTGTAAATAGTTGGTCATATGAACAACTTGTAAGAATCTTTTTTCAATATGGTGAAGAAAAGTTTTCAAAGCAAATTGCAAGAAAAATTGAAGCGTACCGTGAAACAAAACCAATTGAAACAACTGGAGAACTAGTAGAGTTAATTAAAGAAGGGATTCCTGCCCCGGCAAGGCGAACGGGTGGACATCCTGCGAAGCGAGTATTCCAGGCAATTCGTATTGCAGTTAATGATGAATTGAAAGTATTTGAGTACGCGTTAGAAGCTGCGATTGACATGACAAAAACAGGTGGCCGAGTTAGTGTTATTACATTCCACTCGTTAGAAGATCGGATATGTAAAGCGACATTTAAAAGATACAGTACAACACCACAGCTTCCACCGGGATTGCCAATTATTCCTGATGAATACAAGCCAAAGCTGAAACTAATTACAAGAAAGCCGATTTTACCTTCTGATGTAGAATTAGAGGAAAATAATCGTGCACGTTCTTCGAAGTTACGAATTGCTGAAAAACAATAAAAAGGAGAGAGAGGTATGTCAAATTTAGCTGTTAAGTACAAAAAGCAACAAGTCGAAGTAGAAGTACAATCTCAATCTCAAGCTCCGCAGCAAGTAGTACAGTCAACTAGCAAAACAAAAATTACAAAACTTGAAAAATTATTGTATGTTACATTTATTGGCTTTTTATTATGTACATGCGTAGCCTTTATTGGGAATAAAGCAGCGTTATATGAAGCTGATGCTAAAGTAACAGATATGGAAAGCACTCTTATACAACAACAAAAAGAAAATCAAGAATTACAAGCCGAAAAGGAAAAGCTAACACGTTATGATCGCATTGCAGGAATTGCCAAAAAACATGGACTTGAAATAAATGCGAGTCATGTAAAAGGCTTAAATTAATAATAGGTGTGAAGAAAAGATGAATATACGTAAATTTCATACCAACAAAGGAGCAGGATTCTTCATTAAGGTGTTTCTCCTGCTCTTTTTTCTGTTGTTAGCACGCTTTCTTTATATTCAAGCAACGAAAACAGTGCATGGAGTGGATTTAAAGCAAATTGCACAGCAAAAACATAATAAAAAGGATGTACTTGAAGCAAATCGAGGAACGATTTACGACCAGAATGGTTACGTACTTGCCCAGGATGCAAATTCGTATAAAATGGTTGCTGCACTAAAAGGGCAAGAGCCTGTGAAAGACAAAGAAGATGCGGCAGAGAAAATATCGAAAGTACTTGAGGTTGATAAAAATGAAATTTTACAGTATTTAAATAAAAATGCTGCACAAGTAGAGTTCGGAAAGATTGGAAAAAACTTAACGAAAGAAAAGAAAGTTCAAATTGAGGATCTGAAGATCGATGGAATATCTTTTGTTACTGAAAAAGCAAGAATATATCCGAATGGAGATTTTGCCTCTTACATACTTGGATTTGCGAAACCGAATGATAAAGGTATAGCAGAAGGGAAATTTGGACTGGAACAGAGCTTAGATAAATATTTACGAGCTTCTAACGGAAGCATGAAGTATACAGGAGATACGAAAGGTATTGCGTTAGATAGTGGGAAACAGTCTGTGAATCCGCCTAAAAAAGGAGATAATGTATATTTAACACTCGACCAACGAATTCAAGGTTTTCTAGAAGATACGATGGAAGAAGCTGAAAAACATTATGATCCGTCCATGTTAATTGGAGTCGTAGCAGATCCGAAAACAGGAAAGATTTTAGCGATGTCTAGCAGACCAAGTTTCGATCCAAATAATCGAGATATTCAATACTTTTTAAATGATCCGATTGCAAACGCGTATGAACCAGGTTCAACGATGAAAATCTTTACATTAGCAGCTGCCATTAATGAGGGAGTATATAAAGGACAAGATTATTATCAATCTGGTAGATATAAAGTGGGGAATGCGGAAATTAAAGATCACAATGGTGGATCAGGTTGGGGTTCTATAACGTTTGACGAGGGAGTTGAGCGCTCTTCGAACGTTGCTTTTGCTATTTTAGGAAATGAAAAGCTAGGACCTGATCGTTTTCGTCAATATATTCATAAGTTTGGTTTGGATGAAAAGACAGGTATTGATTTACCTGGAGAAGGCGGAAATACAATTTTATTTGATAAGAAAATTCAGCAAGTAACAACAGCATTTGGACAAGGTTCAACTGTAACTCCAATTCAACTTGTACAAGCGGCTACTGCAATTGCTAACGATGGGAAAATGATGAAGCCTTATATGGTGGATCAAATTGTAGATCCATTGGATAATAAAGTTGTCTTGAAACACAGTCCAGAGGAAGTAGGGAAACCGGTCACAAAAGAGACTGCATCGCAAGTAAGGCAACTGTTAGAACGAGTTGTAACATCGCCGAAAGGGACTGGGACGATGTATAAACTTGATGGATATTCCGTTGGTGGTAAAACAGGAACAGCACAAATTCCAGATGGAAAAGGCGGTTATATGACAGGGAAAAATAATTATATTTTCTCCTTCCTTGGCATGGCGCCAATGGATGACCCGCAGCTTGTCGTCTATTTAGCAATTAAGCAGCCTAAATTGAAAGACACTGAAAATGGTGCACAGCCGTTGTCCGAAATGTTTAAATCTGTTACGAAAAATAGTTTGGAGTATTTAAAAATTAAGCCGAATGAAATAAAAGATGTGAAAAAACAAGTAAACCAGCAGCAAGATACTGTTCCAAATGTAACAGGTAAAACAATGGAAGAAGCAAAAGGAATATTGGAAAAGTCGAAGTTCAGACCTGTTATTTTAGGAGATGGGAAAATCGGACAACAAGTGCCAAAGGCGAATGAAAAAACGCTATCAGGCGACCGCGTATTCTTAGTAGGAAATCAACCGAACATGCCAAATATTAATGGTTGGTCAATTCGTGATGTGATGAATTTAGCGACAATATTAAACCTAGATTTGAAGCTTTCAGGCACAGGATATGTAACAGAACAAAGTGTCGCTGAAGGCACTCCTTTACAAGAAAGAATGCAGGTAGAAGTAAAACTTGAACCGCCTCTTGAACCGCAGCAAGAAGCAGAGCAGGCACCAAATAAGAAGGAAAAGAAAGAGGGCACGTAACATAGGAGAAGTGAACGTGTTCTAATGAAACAAGTACAAGCATATATTGGAACAAGCTAGGCGTAAAGGAGGCTTGTTCCAATATGCGTGTATCAAATGTAACGGTAAGAAAAAGACTTATTTTTGTGCTGATTTTTGGTATACTTATTTTTACAATTATTGATATTCGTCTTGGATATGTACAGTTTTTTCTTGGAAATATGTTAACAGATCGTGCGAAAGATTCATGGAGTCGTAATATTACATTTGAACCTGAACGGGGGAAAATTGTAGATCGTAATGGTGTGGAACTTGCAACAAATAAAAGTGCACCAACTGTCTTTGTGGTACCAAGGCAAATTGAAAAACCAGCAGAGACTGCAGAGAAATTAGCTGCAGTTTTAGGTGTGTCGAAAGAAGAGATCTATCAACGCCTTACGAAAAAAGAGTCTATAGTCAGATTAGATAAAGGTGGACGGAAAATTTCCCATGATAAGGCCAAAGAAGTTAGAGCTTTAAGTTTGAAAGGTGTATATATTGCTGAAGATTCAATTCGATACTATCCGTTTGGCAAGTATTTATCACACGTGCTTGGGTTTGCTGGGAGTGATAATCAAGGGCTTATGGGGCTGGAGTCATATTATGACAAAGAGTTAAATGGTGACAAAGGATATGTCCGTTTTTTTGCTGATGCGAAAGGACAACGCATGCCGAACATAGGGGATGATTATAAAGAACCTGGTGACGGCTTAAATTTAAAGTTGACAATTGATTCGCGTATTCAGACAATTATGGAGAGAGAATTAAATATTGCAGAGTCTACGTATCATCCAGATGGAATCATCGCAATTGCAATGAATCCAAATAACGGTGAAATATTAGGTATGTCTAGTCGTCCGAGTTTTGATCCAGCTGATTTCAAAAGTGTTTCACCAGAAGTGTTTAACCGAAATCTTCCGGTCTGGAGTACTTATGAACCAGGATCCACGTTTAAAATTATTACCCTTGCAGCTGCTTTAAATGAAAAATTAGTAGACTTGGAGAAAGATACGTTTTATGATGATGGAGCGGCAGAAGTTGGCGGCGCAACACTGCGGTGTTGGAAAGCGGGAGGGCATGGCAGCCAAACGTTTTTAGAGGTTGTTCAAAATTCTTGTAACCCAGGTTTTATAGAACTTGGTGACCGTTTAGGAAAAGAAAAGTTGTTTCAATATATCCGTGATTTTGGATTTGGACAAAAAACAGGTATTGATTTACAAGGAGAAGGTAAAGGGATTTTATTTGATTTAAAAAAAGTAGGACCTGTTGAACAAGCGACTACAGCGTTTGGTCAAGGAGTCTCTGTTACCCCGATACAACAAGTAGCAGCAGTAGCGGCTGCTGTAAATGGAGGCACGTTATATCAGCCTTATATTGCGAAAGAATTTTTAGACCCAACTACAAATAAAATAATTAGAAAAAAAACGCCTGTTACAAAGAAACAAGTGATTTCCAAGGAAACATCTGAAAAGGTCCGTTATGCACTTGAGAATGTTGTTGCGAAAGGTTCAGGTAACAAAGCATTTATTGATGGGTATCGTGTTGGAGGGAAAACAGGTACAGCACAAAAAGTAAAAGATGGGAAATATTTGGATAACAATTATGTCGTATCATTTATTGGGTTTGCTCCAGCGGATGATCCACAAATTGTTGTATATGTTGCTGTAGATAATCCAAAGGGAATTACACAATTTGGCGGAGTGGTTGCTGCACCAATCGTTGGGAATATTCTTCGTGATGTCTTACCGGTTATGGGGGTAGAGCCTAGAAAAGAGCAAATCGAAAAGAAATTAACTTGGGATGAGACGCCATTAGTAGAAGTCCCTAATATAGTAGGGATGGAACGAAAGGAATTACAAAGTCAACTTGTTGACCTACAAATTGATGCTAGCGGTGATGGAAACAAAGTGGTTGAACAGTCTCCAAAACCAGGTACGAAAGTAAAAGCAGGATCCAAAGTTCGAATATATTTTAATAAGTAAGTATGAGGGCATATGTGTACGATATAATAACACTCAACGAATTATATATAAATTGAAAAAACGATATAAAAACCCTTTTCCTTTTTTTGGGGGACGAGGGCATCTGGCCGTGCAGAGAAGCGGTCAGGGCCTTTTTCTGCCACATGCGAGGTTTAAAATAAAGGGAGCAAGCATATTTTATTCTGCACAGTAATTACTTATAGGATGAAAAATTAAAATGATTTTATTTACAGTAGTGAGATGTTTGATTTCCATTGCATGTTGGGTAAATATATGACATTCTTATTAATGGAGTGCTTTGAAAGCCTCCATTAATAAGAGGTAAATAAAGAGCGGAGAGGATTTAAAGAAATGAAGTTGCATACACTTGTATCAAGTTTGCATGATTTTCCAGTCATTCCAATTGAAAATCCAGAAATTACATCAATTGAAGCAGATTCACGTAAGGTGACAACTGGAAGTTTATTTGTGTGTATAAAAGGTTATACGGTTGATAGTCATGAATTTGCTATGCAAGCAGCCGCGCAAGGTGCGGCTGCTATTGTTGCGGAAAGGCCTATTGATGTTGACGTTCCAGTTGTACTTGTTAAAGATACAGTACGTTCTTTAGCAATGTTAGCTGATTCTTTTTATGGACAGCCGACGCAAAAGTTACACTTAATTGGAATTACAGGTACAAATGGAAAGACAACAACATCGCATATAATGAACGAAATTATGCGCGCCCATGGACATAAAACGGGGCTGATTGGGACAATTAATATGAAAATAGGTGATGAAACGTATGAGGTGAAAAACACAACACCTGATGCATTAACATTACAAAAAACGTTCGCTAAAATGGTTGAACAAAATGTAAATAGCGCTGTTATGGAAGTATCTTCACATGCATTGCGTCTTGGAAGAGTGCATGGATGTGACTATGATGTAGCGGTGTTTACAAACTTAACGCAAGATCATTTAGATTATCATAAAACGATGGAAGAGTATAAATATGCAAAAGCCTTGCTGTTTGCACAGCTTGGTAATAGCTATCATCATAATCGTGTAAAGTACGCTGTATTAAATAATGACGACGCTGCAACAATAGATTTTACAAAAAGTACAGCAGCAACAGTAATTACGTATGGGATTAATACAAAAAGTGATATAATGGCGAAAAACATTGAGATGACAAGTGCTGGCACGGCGTTTACACTCGTAACTCCAAATGAAAGTATTGCTATCACGATGAAACTAATTGGGAAGTTTAATGTATATAATGTATTAGCTGCAACAGCTGCATGTCTTATTTCTGGTGTAGCATTACAAACAATTATCGATGTTGTGAAAGAATTAAAAGGTGTTCCTGGCCGCTTTGAAGTTGTTGATAGAGGACAAGATTTTACTGTCATTGTTGATTATGCGCATACACCAGATAGTTTAGAAAATGTATTGTTGACAACGAAACAATTTGCAAAAGGTAATGTGTATTGTATTGTTGGATGCGGCGGAGATCGAGATCGTACGAAGCGACCAATTATGGCTAGTGTTGCAACGAATTACGCAACGCATGCGATTTATACATCAGATAACCCACGCAGCGAACAGCCCAAAGCAATTCTTGATGATATGACAGAAGGTGTAAAAGGGAATAACTATGAAGTAATTGTTGATCGAAAAGAAGCAATCTCTCATGCTATTGCCGAGGCAAAAGCGGGAGATATTATTGTAATTGCAGGTAAAGGTCATGAGACATATCAAATTATTGGTACAGAAGTGCACCATTTTGACGATCGTGAGGTTGCTGGGGAGGCGATTGCACAACGTTTAAGCATGAAGGAATAACAACAAGAGAGGGGGGACTGAATATGCTTGAACAAGGATTATTAATTACAGTAGGGGTGGCGTTTTTAATTTCGGTTGCGTTGTCACCAATTTTTATTCCATTTTTACGTCGTTTAAAATTTGGGCAGAGCATTCGAGATGAAGGACCAAAATCACATCAAAAGAAATCGGGAACACCGACCATGGGCGGAATTGTTATTTTTATTTCAATTATGATTACGTCTATTATTATGATGTTTAAATTTCAAAAAGGTGCTGAGACGTATTTATTGCTTCTTGTTACATTTGGCTATGGTTTAATTGGATTTTTAGATGATTACATTAAAGTTGTTAAAAAACGAAATCTCGGTTTAACATCAAAGCAAAAATTGGTAGGACAATTTATTATTGCAGTAGCTTTCTTTATCATTGCAAAAGGACAAGGATTTGATACACATTTAATGATTCCAGGTACGGAAATTAAGTTTGACCTACACTGGGCGTACTTTATTCTCGTGCTCTTTATGCTGATAGGAGCTTCAAATGCAGTTAACTTAACAGATGGTTTAGATGGATTATTAGCAGGAACGGCTGCTATTGCATTTGGGGCGTATAGTATTATTGCATTTGCTCAGGAACAGTACACAATTGCTATTTTTTGTATGGCAGTTGTGGGAGCTGTATTAGGATTTTTAGTATTTAATGCTCATCCCGCAAAAGTATTTATGGGAGACACGGGATCTTTAGCTCTCGGCGGTGCTTTAGCTGCTGTTTCCATTTTAACGAAAACAGAATTATTATTAGTTATCATTGGTGGAATGTTTGTTATTGAGACACTCTCTGTTATTATTCAGGTTGTGTCGTTTAAAACGAGAGGAAAGCGTGTATTCAAAATGAGTCCGCTTCATCACCACTATGAATTATGTGGTTGGTCAGAATGGCGAGTAGTTGTAACATTTTGGTCAGTCGGACTTTTATTTGCAGTGTTAGGAATTTATATCGGAGTGTGGATGTAATTGAAAACGATAACTGACTATCGAAATAAAAATATTCTTGTATTAGGTATGGCAAAAAGCGGTTATGCGGCAGCTGTTTTATTAAAAAAACTTGGAGCGAATGTGATTGTAAATGATAGCAAGCCGCTAGCTGAAAATCCATTAGCGAAAGAGTTACAAAGTCAAGGTATGGAGGTTGTATGTGGCGGACATCCTTTAGAAATATTAGAAAAAAATATTTCTGTCGTTGTAAAAAATCCAGGAATTCCGTATTCTAATCCATTACTTGTAGCGGCAAAAGAAAAAAATATTCCGATTATAACAGAAGTAGAATTAGCGTATCGTATTTCGGATGCTCCGTTTATCGGGATTACAGGATCGAATGGGAAAACAACGACAACAACATTAACATTTGAAATGTTAAAAGAAGGAGAAAAACATCCTGTTATTGCTGGAAATATCGGCACGGTAGCATGTGAAGTTGCACAATGTGTAACGGAACATGAAGTGGTCGTAACAGAACTTTCTTCCTTTCAATTAATGGGGATTGAAACATTTCAACCGAAGATTGCGGTGTTGTTAAACTTATTCGAAGCACATTTAGATTATCATGGTACGAAGAAAGAATACGGCTTAGCAAAAGCGAATATCTTTAAAAACCAAAATGAAAATGACTATAGCATCATTAACGCTGACGATGAAGAGGTAATGATGTTGTCTGAGCAAAGTAAAGGACAAAAAGTGTACTTTTCTACGACGAAAATCATTGAAGATGGTGCGTGCATAAAAGACGGCGCTCTTTACTTCAAAGGTGAAAGAGTGATTGATGTTCAAGATATCGTATTGCCGGGGAAACATAGTTTAGAGAATATACTAGCTGCTATGAGCATTGCAAAGCTTATGGGGACTGCAAATGAAGCGATTATAGCGGTCTTAAAACGGTTTACAGGTGTAAAGCATCGTTTAGAATATGTAACGACAATTCAAAACCGTAAGTTTTATAATGATTCGAAAGCAACAAATATGTTGGCGACAGAAAAAGCATTGTCCGCATTTGCGAAACCAGTCATTTTATTAGCTGGTGGACTAGATCGCGGGAATGAATTTGATGAATTAATTCCATACTTTGAGAATGTGAAGGCGTTATTTACATTTGGACAAACTGCACCGAAGCTTGTTAAGGTGGCAGAAAAAGCTGGAATGAAAGTTATTAAATGTGTCGATCATGTGGAACAAGCGGTACAAGAGGCGTTTGCTCTGTCTGAAGAAGGAGATGTAATTCTCTTATCTCCAGCATGTGCAAGCTGGGATCAATTTAAAACATTTGAAGAAAGAGGAGACATGTTTATACAAGCTGTGCATAAGCTAGTATAAAGTGAAAGAATCATCAGTGGATTATCCCTACTGATGATTCTTTTGTAGGTAGAATAATGTGAAGTTTCTGTAACTACTCGGTCATTCTATGAAAAATAGACAGAAAAGCATTTTTTAAAATGGTCGAGAGGGACTGTCAATGCACAAGGAGTGGTCAGGGCCTTTTCCTGCCACGCGCAAAGTTTTAAAACAAAGAAAGGTAGCAAGGTTAACGAAAAGCTATATTCCAAAGAGGTGATACTTATTGCCAACAAAAAAGACGCCTGATTTTATTCTTATAATTGTAACTTTGTTACTTTTGACGATAGGAATGGTGATGGTATACAGTGCTAGCGCTGTATGGGCTTCGTATAAAATGGGAGATTCGTTCTTTTTTGCAAAACGTCAATTGTTATTTGCGGGGCTTGGTGTCGTTGCTATGTTTTTTATTATGAAGATTGATTATTGGGTGTGGCGTACATATTCTAAAGTGATTTTACTCATTTGTTTTGTTCTCCTTATATTAGTTTTAATTCCGGGTATTGGACTGTTGCGCGGCGGGGCCCGAAGTTGGATTGGGATAGGAGCATTCTCAATTCAGCCTTCGGAGTTTATGAAGTTTGCAATGATTATTTTTTTAGCGAAATTTTTATCGGAAAAACAAAAAATGATTACGTCTTTTAAACGAGGATTGCTTCCTTCGCTTAGTTTTGTATTTGTTGCATTTGGCATGATTATGCTGCAACCAGACTTGGGAACGGGAACCGTAATGGTGGGAACTTGTATTGTTATGATTTTTGCTTCGGGAGCACGAATTTTTCATTTTGCTATGTTAGGGTTAATAGGAGTTGCAGGATTTGTTGGGCTTATTGCATCAGCACCATATCGAATGAAAAGGATTACATCTTATTTAGATCCATGGTCGGATCCGCTTGGAAGTGGATTCCAAATTATTCAATCGTTACTTGCGATCGGACCAGGCGGGTTATTTGGTCTTGGTCTTGGGCAAAGCAGACAAAAATTTCTTTACTTACCAGAGCCGCAAACAGACTTTATTTTTGCGATCCTCTCTGAAGAATTAGGTTTTATTGGCGGTTCGTTTGTGTTATTATTATTTAGCCTGTTGTTATGGCGTGGGATTCGAGTAGCGTTAGGAGCGCCAGACTTATACGGAACTTTTTTGGCAGTCGGGATTGTGGCGATGATTGCGATTCAAGTGATGATTAACATCGGCGTTGTAACTGGCCTAATGCCAGTTACAGGAATTACCTTACCGTTTTTAAGCTATGGTGGGTCTAGTTTGACCCTTATGTTAATGGCGGTTGGAGTGTTACTAAATATAAGTCGGCATTCTCGCTACTAAACCCTGTTTTTATGACAGGGTTTTTCGTATGTAAAAATGGAAACTAAGCGATTGACACATGAATAGCATACAGTGAAATTTACAACCAGTAAGGTTAGTTAAACAAATCGAACTTTAATTGCCTGGCAGTAGTGGGATAATAGAAAAAAGAAGTGGAGGAATAGACAGTGCGAGTATTAGTCAGTGGTGGCGGAACAGGTGGGCACATTTATCCAGCCCTTGCATTAATTCGAGAAATCAAAAAAATTCATCCCGAAGCAAGATTTTTATATATTGGTACAGAAAATGGTTTGGAGAGTAAAATTGTTCGCAAAGCTGGGATACCTTTTCAATCCATTGTGATTAGTGGGTTCAAGCGTAAATTATCAATTGATAATGTGAAAACGGTAATGCGTTTTGTGAAAGGTGTACAGGATAGTAAACGGTACATACGTCGTTTTAATCCAGATGTTGTTATTGGAACAGGTGGTTATGTATGTGGTCCGGTTGTATACGCAGCAGCTAAAATTGGTATTCCAACAATTGTCCACGAACAAAATAGTGTACCTGGTGTAACAAATAAATTTTTGAGCCGTTATGTGAATAAAGTAGCGGTTTGTTTTGAAGCGGCAGTAGAACATTTCCCGCAAAATAAAGTTGTGATGACAGGGAACCCTCGTGCTTCAGAAGTAATGAATCAAAATGGTATGAAAGGCAAGCGTTCTGTCAGTTTATCTCTTTCAAAAAAATCAGTGTTAATTTTTGGAGGAAGCCGAGGAGCTAGACCAATTAATGATGCATTTTTAGAAGCAATTGAACAATTTGGTAATAAAGCTTACGAAGTATTGTACGTTACAGGTGAAGTGCATTATGATAAGGTAATAGAATTGGTGAAACAAAAAGGGAATCCACATAATGTTATAATTAAGCCGTTCATTGATAATATGCCGGAAGTACTTACTGGGGTAGATCTTGTTGTTTCACGTGCAGGTGCCACAACGTTAGCTGAGTTGACAGCTTTAGGAAAGCCAAGTATTTTAATTCCAAGTCCATATGTTACAAACAATCATCAAGAGAAAAATGCTCTTTCTGTTGTTGAAAAAGGGGCAGCAAAAATGCTCCTTGAAAAAGATTTAACAGGCGAAAGGCTTCTTGGTGATATCGATGAAATTTTATTGGATACACAAAAATTACAAGATATGAAACTTGCTGCAAAGCAGTTAGGAATTCCAGATGCAGCAAACAAGTTATTTGAAGTGATGAAAAAACTTGTAGAAAATAACGTTAGGTGAATACCCTGCATACTAATGTAGTACGGAGATTTAATACGGGGGAGATCATCATGAAACAATTAGCAAAAGAACTTATGGAAGCACATGTAGGGCAAGTATTAGAAAATGAACCATTAGCTCGTTATACAACAATGAAAATAGGTGGCCCAGCAGATATTCTAGTAATTCCAAGTAGCGTGAAGGGTGTAGAAAAAGCGTTAGAATGTGTGAGGAAATATGGAACAAAGTGGACTGCAATTGGTCGCGGTTCTAATCTGCTTGTATCAGATGAAGGAATTGAAGGTGTTGTCATTCGACTAGGAGAGGGTTTGGATCATTTAGAAGTGAATGGAACGAATGTCCGGGTAGGCGGAGGATATCCTCTTATTAAGCTTTCAACTCTACTAAGCCGTCAAGGACTCGCAGGATTGGAGTTTGCAAGTGGAATTCCAGGAAGTGTAGGCGGAGCTGTTTATATGAATGCAGGCGCTCATAAATCGGATATGTCTGAAATTCTGAAGGGCGCACGTGTGATGTTTGAAGACGGGAAGATTGAATGGTTAATGAAAGAAGAGCTAGAATTTTCTTATCGTACATCTGTGTTACAAAAGAAGCGTCCTGGTATTGTACTAGAAGTAGAATTGCAATTAAAAGAAGGAAATCGTGACGAAATTATTGGAAGTATGCAAAAAAATAAAGATTATCGTCGTGATACACAACCTTGGAACCATCCGTGTGCAGGGAGCATTTTTAGAAACCCGCTTCCCAACTATGCTGGAGATCTAGTGGAGAAATCTGGGCTACGCGGTTATCAAATTGGTGGTGCAAAAATTTCAGAAATGCATGGGAATTTTATTGTAAACACGGGGACTGCATCAGCTCAAGATGTTCTTGATTTAATCTCTTTTGTAAAGAAGACAATAAAAGAACAGTTTGGCTTAGATATGCACACTGAAGTAGAAATCATTGGAAGATAACAGTTGTCTGTCCTGCCTTGTATCATTTATGATATAATAAGAAGTAGAACGGCATGCATATCATGCCGTTCTTTATGTTACATAGGGGGAGCGTACATGAAGAATAGTAAAGTTATTAAGCTACAAGATCGTGTACCAAAATTAAAAAATCAAAAGAAGAAAAAGCAAGTAAATAAACGATTAATTTTATATGTATCGATTTTATTTTTATTGGTACTTTTTTTAATTTATTTTCAATCTCCGCTTAGCAATATAAAAGAGATTACCGTTCATGGTAATCATTATATGACGGATGAACAAATAATGGAGCAGTCAGGGATTACAAATAATATAAGCTATTTTAGTGTAAATGGACATCAAGCGGAAGTGAATTTAAAGAAGAAAAAAGAAATTAAAGATGTCCATGTGAAAAAACAATTTCCAAATAAAATTGTTATCGATGTTGAGGAATATGTGACAATTGGTTACATAAATAAAGACGACAAATTATATCCTCTTTTACAAAATGGAAAGTCATTAGATTCTCTTCCAAATGGGAAATTGCCAGTTGCTGCACCAATTTTTGTTCCTTTTGAAGAAAAGAAAATGAAAGAATTAATTGCTGAGCTAGAAAAATTAACACCAGCTGTTCTTCGATCCATATCAGAAATTCAGTACAAACCAACAGATTTGTACGCAGATCATCTCACGCTGTATATGAATGAGGGGTACGAAGTAAGTACAGTGATTCAAGATTTTGCAAAACGAATGGAAACTTATCCTCTTATTGTTAAGAATTTGTCACGAGATAAAAAAGCAATTATCCATCTAGAAGTAGGTGCTTATACCGAATATTTGAATTAATAAATAAAATTGAATACCTTGATTGTAAAAGATGTTTTGTTAAGAAAAACGGGAATGTATTCTTAGAAATTATGTAATTAAGTTGAAATTTCCCCTATTTTCTTTTTTTATATAATCTTAGGTGCAAGTTTCACTTTTCTAGAAGTACATCTTAGTGTAGACTTATATTTGGCGGTAATCTTTGTAGAGAGATAAGGGTGTTACAAAATATGACAGTTGTTTATTTCTTGCTGTTATAAAAATGAATAAATATCAAACGGAAATAAGAAAAATATAGTGTTAAAAAAGGGAAACACATAAATACGTTGAATATTTTTCTTATAACATAGTAAAGCAACGATTGTTGTTCCATATATTGAATTTTATGGTATAAATAAAGAAGGAGGTGCCAAAGAATGAACAGCAATGAAATATATGTTAGTCTTGACATCGGTACATCCAATGTTAAAGTCATAATTGGCGAGATGGTCAATGACGCTTTAAACATTATTGGTGTTGGAAATGTAAAGTCGAATGGTTTGAAAAAAGGCTCCATTGTTGACATAGATGAGACTGTGCAATCGATTAAAAAGGCGATTGAACAAGCTGAACGCATGGTAGGAATTCATATTGAACGCGTTGTTGTAGGTGTAAATGCAAATCAAGTACAGCTTCTTCCTTGTCATGGAGTAGTCGCTGTTTCAAATGAAGACCGTGAAATTGGAAACGAAGATGTGCTTCGGGTGCTTGATGCAGCACAAGTTGTGTCAATTGCACCAGAGCGTGAGTTTATTGATGTGGTGCCTCGACAGTTTATCGTAGATGGTCTTGATGGAATTAATGATCCGCGTGGAATGATTGGTGTACGATTAGAAATGGAAGGTACATTAATTACAGGCTCGAGAACATTGTTACATAATTTACTTCGCTGTGTAGAAAAAGCGGGTCTTGAAATAATTGATATTTGCCTTCAGCCATTATCAGCATCAACAGTTGCTTTGTCGAACGATGAAAAAAATCGTGGTGTTGCTCTTGTTGACATCGGTGGAGGTTCGACAACATTATCGATTTTCCAAGATGAAGAATTACAAACAACAAGTATATTACCGATTGGCGGAGATCATATTACAAAAGATATCGCCATCGGATTTAAAACATCAACTGAAAATGCCGACCAAATTAAACTAAAATATGGACATGCTTTTTATGATACAGCAAATGAGGAAGAAGTGTTTACTGTTTCAATGATGGGTAGTGATCAAACAGAGCAATATTCTCAATTAGAGTTAGCTGATATCATTGAAGCTCGTGTAGAGGAAATTCTTATGCTAGTACAAGATGAGGTGCAAAAACTTGGTGTGAAACAGTTACCAGCTGGCTATGTACTTACTGGTGGTGTTGTTTCTATGTCTGGTATTCTTGATCTTGCAAATGATATTCTACAACAAAATGTTCGTATTGCAACACCAGATTATATTGGTGTACGTGAACCCCAATATACAATTGGTGTTGGACTTATAAAAAATGCATACCAAAAAGCTAAATTGCGAGGAAAGAGCATGCAGGAAAAACAGGAAAATTATGAAATACAGCATACACATGCACCAGTACCTGCTGCAGTACAACAACCGGTAAAACAAAAGCCTCGTAAAAACAATGATAACAATGATAACAATGAACGAATGATGTCAAAAATGAAGCGTGTATTCCGATATTTATGGGATTAGATTTGAACGCGAAAAATGAGGTTCTAGGGGGATTTCGACATGTTAGAGTTTGATACTACACAAGATCAATTAGCAAATATAAAAGTTATTGGTGTTGGCGGCGGCGGAAACAATGCTGTCAATCGTATGATTGAAAATGGCGTACAGGGCGTAGATTTTATCGCTGTAAACACAGATGCCCAAGCACTAAACTTATCAAAAGCTGAAACAAGAATGCAAATCGGTGGTAAATTAACGCGCGGACTTGGTGCGGGCGCAAATCCAGAAGTAGGAAAAAAAGCTGCTGAAGAAAGTAAAGAACAAATTCAAGAAGCACTTCGCGGTGCGGATATGGTCTTTGTCACAGCTGGTATGGGCGGTGGAACTGGGACTGGAGCAGCTCCTGTTATTGCACAAATTGCAAAAGAGCTAGGGGCATTAACAGTTGGTGTTGTAACTCGTCCATTTACATTTGAAGGTCGTAAACGTTCAACGCAAGCTACATCTGGGATTGCTGCGTTTAAAGAAAATGTAGATACAATCATTGTTATTCCAAATGATCGTATTTTAGAAATCGTGGATAAAAATACACCGATGCTTGAAGCATTCCGTGAAGCAGATAACGTATTACGCCAAGGTGTTCAAGGTATTTCTGACTTAATTGCAACGCCTGGTCTTATTAACTTAGACTTTGCAGACGTAAAAACAATTATGTCTAACAAAGGTTCTGCTTTAATGGGGATTGGTATTGGAACTGGTGAAAACCGTGCGACAGAAGCAGCAAAGCGTGCGATTTCTAGTCCGTTGCTAGAAACATCTATCGATGGTGCACAAGGTGTTATTATGAATATTACAGGTGGCACGAATTTAAGTTTATATGAAGTTCAAGAAGCGGCAGATATTGTAGCTTCAGCTTCGGATCCAGAAGTAAATATGATTTTCGGTTCAGTAATTAATGAAGGTCTAAAAGACGAAATTGTTGTTACAGTAATTGCAACAGGTTTTGATGATAGTATCTCAATGCAACCACCTAAACCAATTATTCGTTCTACAACTGCTACTAAAAATGTGCAGCAATCAGCACAACCAGTTAAACAACGCGAAGTAAAGCGCGAAGTAAAGCGTGAAGAGCCAGTTGGAAGCGATCGTCATACAGATGTAGATGATATAGATATTCCAGCATTTTTACGTAATCGTCGCAGACGCTAAATGAGCGTTTATATAGTGAAATTTTAAGTTGTAGGGTATTCCCACTGCTTATTAGTTGAACCAATTAAACTCTTATTGTTCATAGGTAGCGAGATGTATTTTCGTATTTTATGAAAAAATAAAAAAGAAAACCCTCTTTTAATGTAAAGAGGGTTTTCTTTTTTTATTCCCTGTATCTTGTTATTTACGGACAAAAAATGAGAATCTTTATATATAAATCCAAATTAAAAATTTAATAGAAACCCCTTTTCTTTTTAGATAGACGCGATCAGGGACTTTTTCTGCCACGTGCGATGTTCAAACAAAGAGAGAAAGAAAGTAGCAGGTTACTTTTTGTTTGACATGGTGGCGACTTGTCAAACAAAAGTCAAGTTGGCTTTATATATTGATACAAATCCTGTTACTTACTCAAAGAATACGCCTTCTCGGTAGTTTTTTAGGAGTCTTCTATTTCCACATGACAAATTATCCCTCAAAGTTTCAAAATAACAAAAAATCCCTTCCGTGAATTGACACACTTTTCCATTGGATATGCATTATACTAGTCTCAACTTTATAAAAAAGAGGTGAACCGTTTGGTCGTATACGCCGACATTATATGGTTATTAAATGTCTGCATTGATTTTCTTTTACTTTTATTAACAGCAGTTGTTTTAAAGCGGAAAGTGAAAAAATGGAGACTTATAATTGGTGCATGTATCGGTTCAACAATTGTTATTTTTGCATTCACGCCGTTAGCATCGTTGATGACACATCCTGTAATGAAATTAATATATTCATTTCTTATTGTTTATACTGCATTTGGTTTTATTCGTTTTCGGACATTTCTACAGAGCGTTTTAACATTTTATTTTGTGACATTTATGGTAGGAGGCGGCCTTGTTGGTACTCACTTTTTTCTTCAAACAAGTGACATGATGAACGGGCTAATTTCGACAAAATCCATTTCGTATGGTGATCCTGTAAGTTGGGTGTTTGTAATAATTGGGTTCCCTATTATCTACTATTTTTCAAAAAAGAGAATTGCAGATGTAGAAGTTACAAAAATTCATTATGAGCAAATTGTGAAAGTAGATATCAAAATTGATATAAATGATATTCAGCTAAATGGATTGATTGATAGTGGGAATCAATTGTATGATCCGCTTACTAAAACACCAGTTATGATTATCCATGCTTCTTCTTTGAACCATGTGCTACCGAGTTGGTTAATAGAACAAGTTCAAATGAAAACAGCAATTCCTTATATACCAGACGAAGAATCGCGGTGGGCAACACGTTTGCGCTTAATTCCTTATCGAGCTGTAGGGGTTGATCAACAATTTTTATGGGCGTTTAAACCTGACTTTGTACAAATTGATCATGGGGGTACGAAGGTGGATGTAAATAAAGTATTAATTGGTTTGAATGCACAGCAGTTATCAGCGAATGGTGAGTATCAATGTATTTTACATCCGAAAATGTTATTGTCACAAAAAATAACAATTGCTTAATAGAGAAATGGAGGGACTGAATTGAAGCTGAAATTTCGGTTAACTTATCTTTGGTATAAATTATTGTTAAAACTTGGAATTAAGACCGATGAAATATACTATATCGGTGGAAGTGAAGCGTTGCCACCCCCATTAACAAAAGAAGAAGAAGAAATTTTGTTAAAAAAACTACCAAAAGGAGATGAAACAGCAAGGTCACTTTTAATAGAGCGTAATTTGCGTCTTGTTGTATACATTGCCAGAAAGTTTGAAAATACAGGGATTAATATTGAGGATCTTATTAGTATTGGCACCATCGGTTTAATAAAAGCAGTTAATACATTTAATCCAGAAAAAAAAATTAAACTTGCAACGTACGCCTCAAGGTGTATTGAGAATGAAATATTGATGCATTTACGGAGAAATAATAAAAATCGTTCAGAAGTGTCTTTTGACGAGCCTCTTAATATTGATTGGGATGGAAATGAATTATTGCTATCAGATGTTTTAGGAACCGATGAAAACATTATTACAAAGGATTTGGAAGCAACTGTTGACCGCCATTTACTTATGAAGGCATTGTATCAATTAAATGATCGAGAGAAACAAATTATGGAACTTCGTTTTGGATTAGATGGTGGAGAAGAAAAAACACAAAAGGATGTTGCTGATATGCTCGGCATTTCCCAGTCTTATATTTCACGTTTAGAAAAACGAATTATTAAAAGGCTTCGTAAAGAATTTAATAAAATGGTATGAGATGAAGCTAAGCGGAAGATTGTCTCGTTATAAAGAATGTAGGTGTCATTTGATAAAGTGAGATAAATGAAGTTATGCATAAAATTCCCTCCAAAGGAGATACTTTACACTGTACAGCAACTCCCGTTAGGAGGGAACACTTTGACGAGAAACAAAGTAGAAATTTGCGGTGTTGATACATCTAAACTTTCAGTACTAAAAAATGAAGAAATGCGACAGCTATTTCGAGAAATGCAAAGCGGCGATATAAGCGCAAGAGAGAAACTAGTAAACGGAAACTTACGTCTTGTACTAAGCGTCATCCAAAGATTTAACAACAGGGGGGAGTTTGTTGATGATTTATTTCAAGTAGGCTGTATTGGACTTATGAAATCCATTGATAATTTTGATTTAGGCCAAAATGTTAAATTTTCAACATATGCTGTACCAATGATTATCGGAGAGATTCGAAGATATTTACGTGATAATAATCCCATACGAGTATCACGTTCTTTGCGAGATATTGCGTATAAAGCATTACAAGTACGCGAAAAACTCATTGCTGAAAATTCAAAGGAGCCAACAGCAATGGATATAGCAAAAGTGCTTGATGTGACGCACGAAGAAGTTGTGTTTGCGCTTGATGCGATTCAAGATCCAGTTTCATTATTTGAGCCAATATACAACGATGGCGGGGATCCAATTTTTGTTATGGATCAGTTAAGTGATGATAAACAAAGGGACGAGCAATGGGTCGAAGAGCTAGCATTAAAAGAAGGAATGAAGCGATTAAACGAACGAGAAAAAATGATTATTCGCAAGCGTTTCTTTCAAGGGAAAACACAAATGGAAGTGGCTGAGGAAATTGGAATTTCTCAAGCACAAGTATCGCGTCTTGAAAAATCAGCAATTAAACAAATGAATAAAACAATTCAAGGGTAAGGAGCTGTCCCATAAGTCGGTGAAACCGATTTATGGGCAGCCCTTTTGTTTTTTTGCATAAAAAAATCGCCTTGTCCTGTATAATTGTAAGTAACCACACCAACAAAAACACGAAAGCAGAGGCGAT